>NZ_FXWT01000002.1:0-1341483 GCF_900184195.1 Stenotrophomonas sp. yr243 | reverse complement strand
TACTAATGATCCGAGAGGCTTGACCATATAACCTCAAGTTGCCTTGGCCGACATGACATGTCGATAGATCCAAGTGCACGCTACGTCACAAGACCAAACGAGAGGCAGGCGCTCAGGCGCGTCTCTTTGCAACGCAGGCATCACCATGCCCGCGCCCTGCAAAGACATGACGTCCAAGCGACACTCCAACCGCCTCCCTGGTGAAATTAGCGCTATGGAACCACCCGATCCCATCCCGAACTCGGAAGTGAAACGTAGCTGCGCCGATGGTAGTGTGGCCTAAGCCATGCGAGAGTAGGTCATCGCCAGGGTTTATACCCGAAAACCCCGCTGCGCATGCAGCGGGGTTTTTCTTTGTGCGCGAGAAACCAAGGGTAGTGCCGGCCGCTGGCCGGCAAGCACGTGCAGCCGCGTGATGTTCATGAGGTTGCCGGCCAGCGGCCGGCACTACCGGGACTCAATACGCACGCGTAGATGCGGTGCCCAGGCGGTGCCGCATTCTTTGGAGCACAGCAGCTGGCGGACATGCTTCGCCGCAGTGGCAGGTGCCCCGACCCTCATCATCGTGTCGCGTGCATCCTTGAACGGATGGCCTTCATACCCGTTGAGCCAACGAACCCCGCCGAAAGCCACGCCCAATAGAAAGGCGGCGCCCTGCGGGCGCCGCCTTCCATGGTGGAGCATGGCGCAGGGTCGACTCAGTCGATCAACGCGGCCTCGCGCTGCCGGAACACCGATACCGCCTGGTTCAGTGCGCCTGCCTGCGACTGCAGTTCCCGTGCCGCTGCAGTCGCTTCTTCCACCAGGGCCGCGTTCTGCTGCGTAGCCTGGTCCATCTGCACCACCGTCTGGTTGATCTGCTCGATACCGGAGGACTGCTCCTGCGATGCTGCCGAGATCTCGCGCATCAGGTGGCTTACGTTCTCCACGCCGCCGACGATGCCCTGCATGCGCTGTCCGGCATCGGCCACCAACTGGGCGCCCTCGCCAACCTGACGACCTGCCTCGTCGATGAGGTCCTTGATCTCCTGGGCGGCCGCCGCCGATCGCTGCGCCAGCACACGGACCTCGCTGGCGACGACCGCGAACCCGCGTCCCTGCTCGCCGGCGCGTGCTGCTTCAACCGCTGCGTTGAGCGCGAGGATGTTGGTCTGGAAGGCAATGCCGTCGATCACGCCGGTAATGTCGCCGATCCGCTTCGATGCGCCTTCGATGGCCTGCATGGTGTCGACCACCCGCTGCATGGCGTGGTTGCCATCACTTGCTGCGCCCTGGGTGGAGGCGGCCAGCTCACTGGCCTGCCGCGCATGCGCTGCATTCTGGCGCACGGTGGCGGTCAGCTCTTCCATCGAAGCGGCCGTTTCCTGCAGGTGTGCGGCCTGTCGCTCGCTGCGCTCGGACAGTGCGCCGTTGCCGGCGGCAATTTCGCTGGCGGCCGTGCTGATGGTGGTGGCGCAGTGCTGGATGTGCCCGACCATGCGCGCCAGCTGGCAGGCAGTGGCGTTGGCATCGCGTTGGATGGCGGCGAACGCGCCGTGATACTCGCCCTGCATGCGGCGGTCGAGATCGCCGTTGGCCATCGCCGAGAGCATCTGCCGCACTTCGTCGACCGTGCTGCCCAGGGTGTCCAGCAACTGGTTGATGCCCCCGGTCAGGCCGTCCAGGAAGCTGGCGCCTTCGCTGGCCTGCAGGCGCTGTTCGAGATCACCGTGCGCGGCGGCATCGACAATCCCGGCAACGGCATTCTCCAGCGTCAGCTCATGGGTGCGGTCATGCCATTCCACCGCAAAGCCCAGGCGCGCGCCCTGTGCATCGAACACCGGGGTGACCACCTGCGCAAAGTGCACCGGCCCGATCCGCACCTTGCCGTTGTGGGTTGCCTGCAGCCCGTTGAGGATGCCGCGGATGCGGTCAGGGTTGGCATGGAAACGATGGATGCTGCTGCCGACCAGCCGCTCTGCGTCGAAATCGGGGAATGCCTGGCGCAGCATGGCCTGCTGGTTGCGCAGCAGTGCCACCACCGAACGGTTGACGTAGCGGATGACGTGATCGTTGTCGGCAATCATCATCGCCGTGCGCGAGGCATCCAGTGCCTGGCGGATCTGCGCGTTCTCGGCGTGCGCCTCGGCCTCGCGGCCACGCTGCGCCTGCACGTGACGCGCGGTATCGGCCAGTGCGTGGGCCAGTGAACCGGGTGCGTAGCTGCGTGCATCGCTGTGTGCGCCGAGGTCGGCGCCCGTGGCGATGTCGCGTGCCAGTGCGGCCAGGCGGTGCGGTCCATGACCCAGCGCTTCACTCTGTTGGCGCAGGCGTGCGGCTGTCTGGCCCAGCACCAGCGTCAGCACCGCCAGGGCAGTGGCATTCAACAGCGGTGGCAGCACGGCCGCCCCATCAAGCAACGGCGCCAGCACTGCAATGACGCCGATGGCGCCGGCCAGCCACAACGGCAGGCGGTCACGTTGGGTGAGCAGCACGCCCAGCAGCAGCGCGATCGGCAATGCGGCATTCAATCCGGCGATATGGCAGAGCAGGCTCAGCTGCAGTGACAGCAGTACCGCCAGGCCGCTACGGGCGATGGCCTGGCCGGCCTGGCGCAATCCCAGCCAAGCGGCTGGCAGCACCGCGGCGGCAACGGCGCTCGCAGCAGGCACCGAAGTGCCGCGTACGGCCAGCACAAGGCCGATCAACGCGAACACCGCGTTGCCCAGCAGCAGGCGACGATCGCCACGCTGCGCCAGCTGTTGCAGATAAGGGAGACGGCCCTGGTCGGGGGGGCGGGAGGACGCAATGGACATCGGCAACTCCTGGATCAACGGATGGCAGCGACCATGCAACGCCCTGCGCGGATGAGCGCAACGACGGCAGGGTCGGGAAATTCGGGGAATGCGGCGCAGGCTGCGACGCGGAGGACAGACACCGTGACCACATCCTGTGGATGACGGTGCAGCAGACGGGACATGCGGTCTTCCTTGCAGAACCAGGAACGAGCCGCAGGCACAAAGGGCCTGCGTGCTGTGGGCGCAGGGCCCACTACCGTTCTATCGGCCGCACTGGCGCAGAGTGAAGTGCGCGCAGCCGACGATGGTCAGCGCGCGTTGGTGTTTCCGCTCAGGAACGCATTGATGACCGCAGCAATCGGTGCCGGGTGCTCCATGTGCACATGATGGTTGCCGGGGAATACTGCCAGGCGACCATCACGCAGATGCTGCAGGCGCTCGCTGCGCATCGGCTCGGGATAGTACGACTGCGCAGGCGTGGCGTAGATCACCTGGGTCGGGCAGCTGATGGCCTGCAGCAGGTTGTCGATCTGGCCTTCGCTGAGACGGATCGCGGTGGGCAGCATCAGGCGCGGATCGCTGCACCAGCGATAGCCGCCTTCGACCGGCTCGACACCGCGTTCGACCAGCAGGCGTGCGCAGCCTTCGCTGAGCTGGTTGGTCATCATCCGCGCGCGGATCGGTGCGGCCAGATCAGGGAACACGCGCAGCTGCTTGCGCGCGAGTGCACGGGTGGCATCGATGTGTTCGCGCAGACGGCTGGCGGTGTCTTCTTCCGGTCCGCGCAGGCCGCCGAGCGCCTCGATGGCGACCAGGCGTTCGATGCGATCACTGACCGCCGCGGTGAGGCTGGCGATGCCGGCACCCATCGAATGGCCCATCAGGGTGAACCGGTCCCAGCCCAGCGCGTCGGCGACATCGAGTACATGGGTGATCGCTGCCGGCGTGGTGTACACCGCACCGGTGGGCAAATGTGCGCTGTGGCCGTGTCCGGGCAGGTCGATCGCCACCAGGTCCAGCTGCAGCAGATGCGGCGCCAGCGGTACGAAGCTGGCCGCATTGTCGAGCCAGCCGTGCAGGGCCAGCACACGCGGTCCGTCGCCCGCACGGCGCAGGCCTGCCACGCGGACGCCTGCGACCTGCAGTTCAAACGGCTGCAGGGTCATGCCAGCGAGGCCACGGCCAGCCGCGCCAATGCACGGGCATGTTCCGGTTCGGCGTTGAGGCAGGGGATGTAGCGCATCTGTGCGCCGCGCTCGGCCAGTGTTTCAGTGAAGCCCATGGCGACTTCTTCCAGTGTTTCCAGGCAGTCGGTGGCAAACCCGGGGCAGACCACGTCGATCTGTTTCACCCCCGCATCGGCCAGCTCCCACAGGCTGGGTTCGGCGTAGGGCTGCAGCCAGCGTTCGCGGCCGAAGCGCGACTGGTAACCCAGCTGCCACTCGTCCGCGCCCAGGCCGAGTGCTGCGGCGATCGCGCGTGCACTGGCCTCGCAGCGCTGCGGATAGGGATCGCCGGCATCGGCAAGGCGTTGTGGGATGCCATGGAAGGAGAACATCAGCTTCTGGCCGCGACCCTGCTGCTGCCAATAGCGCTGGATCGAGCCGGCGACGGCGGCAACCCAGTCGGGATCGATCGAATAGTCCTGCACCAGGCTGACGGTGACCTGCGGGTTCCTGCGCTGCCACGCATCCACGCGGTCTTCGACCGAGGCGGTGGTGGTGGTCGAATACTGCGGATACAGCGGCAAGACCACGATGCGGCGCACGCCCTCGCTGGCCAGCCGATCCAGTTCGGTGGTCAGCGCCGGTTCGCCGTAGCGCATCGCGTGGCGTACGCGCAGCGTCGGCAGCAATGCCTGCATCGCCTGCGCCAACTGGCGGGTGTGGACCATCAGCGGCGAGCCTTCCGGTAGCCACACCTGGGCGTACTTGGCGGCCGAACGGCCACTGCGCAGCGGCAGGATCAGGCCGCGCAGCAGGGGCTGCCACAGCAGTGCCGGTATCGCGACCACGCGCGGGTCGGACAGGAATTCGGCCAGGTAACGACGAACGGCGGGAGCCGTCGGCGTCTCGGGCGTGCCTAGGTTGACCGCCAGTACGGCGGTATCGGGTGCGTCGAGCATGGGCGGTATTGTCGCCGATTCCATCGTCACGTCGGCATGCAGGGTTCGCATCGGTGTCATTGATGAGCCCAATATGAGCAGGCAACGCTCATTGGGGATTCATCACATCACTACTAATTTCAGTCACTTGCTATATCTTCCTATGGACTGACTTCTGGAGCCTGCCATGCGTCGCCCGATCCAAGCCCTGCTGATCGCCGCCAGCCTGCTGTCCAGCCAGGCCATGGCCGGACCGCAGGAAGACCAGCGCGCCCGCAACGCGGTGCGTGTACTGGCTGAAATCCAGGGAATCCCTGAACAGGGTATTCCGGACAAATTGCTCGACGAAGGCCGCGCGGTCATCGTCATTCCCGACACGATCAAGGCCGGTCTGGTGATCGGCGGCCGTCGTGGCCACGGCCTGATGTCGGTGCGCATGCCCAATGGTGCGTGGTCCAACCCGGTATTCATCAAGCTCACCGGCGGCAGCATCGGCTTCCAGGCCGGTGTGCAGTCCTCCGACGTGGTGCTGGTGTTCCGCAACGACCGCAGCCTGGACAATCTCGTCAACGGCAAGTTCACCCTCGGCGCCGATGCCGGTGTAGCCGCCGGTCCGGTGGGCCGCAATGCCGCCGCCGCCACCGATGGCCAGTTGAAGGCCGAGATCTGGTCGTGGTCGCGCGCCCGTGGCCTGTTCGCAGGCGTCGCCCTCGATGGTGCGATCCTGCAGATCGACGATGCGGCCAATCTCGACGCCTACGGCAGCAACACCACGCCGCGGATGATTTTCGAGGGCCGCGCGGCAGGTTCGCCGTCGATGGATGTGGTCGCCTTCCGTGATCGCCTGGAAGAGGCCACCTACGCGGCGCGCAACAACCGTAACGGTGGCAATGCCGCACCGCGTCCGGCCGCCGCTGCAGCGCCTGCCCCGGTGCCTGTTCAGGCAGCACCTCCGGCACCGGTTGAAGCGACCACGGCGCCGCTGCAGGCCGTGCCGCAGACCCCGCCGCCGGCCCAGCAGGGTTTCCAGCCGGTCAACGACGGTGAAATCCGCACTGAAACGCTGGGCAACAACTGACTTTCGTCACGCGCGCCGGCTTACAGCCGGTGCGCTATGCTCGGCAATCTGATCACTAACGTAACGAGCGACTTATGGGCAGTTTCAGCATCTGGCATTGGTTGGTCGTGCTCGCCATCGTCCTGCTGGTGTTCGGCACCAAGCGCCTGACCAGTGGTGCCAAGGATCTCGGCTCGGCGGTCAAGGAATTCAAGAAGGGCATGCACGACGAAGACAAGCCGAACGCACAGTTGGGCGATGAGTCGCGCAGCCAGGACGCCGCGCGCACCGCGCAGGACGAGCACGACCGCAACGCGCGTTGATCCGGAGCGGTTGCGGTGTTTGATATCGGCTTCAGCGAACTGCTGGTGATAGCGGTTGTCGCCTTGGTGGTGCTCGGACCTGAGCGCCTGCCCAAGGCGGCCCGCTTCGCCGGGCTGTGGGTGCGCCGCGCGCGTAATCAATGGGATTCGGTCAAGCAGGAACTGGAACGCGAACTGCAGGCCGAAGACATCAAGCGGCAGATGCAGGACGTGCGCCAGGGCATGCAGGACACCGAGAACCAGCTGCGTGCCAGCGGTGAAGCCGTACGCCGCGAGGCTGAGCAGATGCAACAGCACAGCGATACGCTGGCGCAGCAGGTGCGTGCACCGGCACCTGCCGAACAGCCCCCCCATCTGGTGGACGCGACCGAGCCGGTGGGGCTTTCGCCGGAGGGGGCTGCCATTGCACCCACCACCGCCGAACCTGCGGTCGATGGCATTGCTGATGCCGCGGCCGAAACGCCTGCCCGCACGGAGCGCCCGTCATGAGCGAACACGACTTCGGCGAAAGTTCGCTGGTGGAACACCTGGTTGAACTGCGCGCGCGCCTGGTGCGTGCGCTGCTGGGGCTGGGCGTGGTTCTGCTGGGCCTGCTGCCGTTCACCCAGAAGCTCTACAACGCATTGGCCGAGCCGCTGATCTCGCAGTTGCCCAACGGGCAGACGATGATCGCGACCAACCCGGCCGGCGCCTTCTTCGCGCCGTTGAAGCTGACGTTCTTCGTGGCCTTGTTCGTGGCCGTGCCGTGGCTGCTGTACCAGCTGTGGGCCTTCGTCGCGCCGGGCCTGTATGCACGCGAGAAGCGCCTGGCGATGCCGTTGCTGGTCTCGTCGGTGCTGCTGTTCTATGCCGGCTGCGCCTTCGCCTATTTCCTGGTGCTGCCGGCGGTCTTCCACTTCCTCACCACCTTCAGCCCGGAAGTGATCGCGATCACGCCGGATGCGAACGCCTACCTGGATTTCGTGCTGGCGATCTTCTTCGCCTTCGGCGGCAGTTTCGAACTGCCGGTGGCGATGGTGATCCTGGTGCTGCTGGGCTGGATCACGCCGCAGCAGTTCAAGGAAGGGCGCGGCTACGCGATCGTCGGCATCTTCGTGCTCGCTGCGATCCTGACTCCGCCGGATGTGGTGTCGCAGCTGATGCTGGCGATCCCGATGTGCCTGCTGTACGAGCTCGGCATCCACGCCGCGCGCTGGCTGGTGCCGTCTTCGGTGGTCAAGAAGCCCGCTGCCTGAGGCAACCCGGGGCGCGGCATCCACGCATGGCGTGGATCTACAAGAATCGGTCCACCGTCGGCGCCGGGCGTGACCCGGCGCGATCGGACATCAAGCGTGGAAGACGTCGTTGGCAGGCGGCGACTGCGGCACCGGCGGTGCACCGCGGCTGCCGCGATGCACGAACATCTGCTTCCAGGCCGCATAGACCGCGCCGACATACAGCGGCATCAGCACCGTGGTGAACACCAGCTGCGCGATGAATGCCGCCGCCAGCGGGCCGCCGATCAGCATGCCCAGCTGGACCACGATCACGAACAGCACATAGACGCAGAACGCGGCGATCAGGCCGAGCACGGTGAACACGGCGGTGGCGCCGATGTTCTCGATGCAGCCCTGCAGGCTCAGGCGCAGCGCGTGCATGCCGCTCTGGCGGTCGAACACCACCAGTGCCGGCTGGGTGAACATCGCCAGGGTCAGGGCCACGGCGGTGCAGAACACCAGCAGCATCCACAGCGCGATGCGCTGCGCCGGCAGGTTGGCGACCAGTTCGGCGGCGGTTTCCGGGCTGATCTGCTGCCCGCTGCGGCCGAGTTCCTGCATCTTGGTCATGGTGTCGCTGAAGGCGGTGAAACCCTCGCGGCCGATCATCAGGTACAGCAGCGCGCCGAGCAGCAGCACGGCCAGCACCTGGATCGCCAGCGGCACCAGCAGGTGGCTGACACGGCGGTCGCGGATCGGCTGCAGCAGATGGGTGGCCAGGCCGGGACGGCCCTGGTCGATCTCACCCATGGCGTACAGCATGCCGCCGAACATCACCGGTGAAATCACCAGGGTCATCATCTGCAGGGCAAGGCCGGCAGTGCCGGGCAGCATCGTCCCCAGCAGGGTGACCACCCAGTTCACCAGCAGCCAGGTCAGGCCGATCCGGGCCAGCTGCAGCGGCGCACGCCGATACAGCGAGAACGTATCCAGCAACCACTGGGCGCCCGCCGAGGCTGGCAGCTTGCGAATCTCTTTCATGGACATCCGGGGAGGGACAGGAGGGGCCGGGCGGTGTGCCCGTGCCGCCGATTATCCCTGTTTTGCCACCGGCTGGGCTGAAGACAGCCGGGCCTGGCGGACAAAGCGCCGCAACAGCTGGCGGGCCAGCGGGGCGGCGCTGACCGCGCGCTCGATGCTGCGCGCACAACCACCGTGTCGGCCGATGCAGTCGGCGCGTGCACGCACGTAGCCACGCATGTGGTGGGTGGCAAATTCCGGATGGAACTGCACGCCCCAGGCCTGGCGGCCCCAGCGGAAGGCGTGGCAGCCGTCCAGCGGCGAGCGCGCCAGCACGGCGGCGCCTTCGGGTACGCGCAGCACGGTCTGCAGATGGGTGGCATGGGCCGCGAAGTGGCTCGGCAGGCCATGGAACAAGGGGTCCTGCGCGGCCTGCGGGTCCAGTGCCAGTTCAATGGTTCCCGATTCACGCCCGGCGGGGTTGTAGGCCACTTCGCCGCCCAGCGCGTGGGCCAGCAGCTGGTGGCCGTAGCAGATGCCGAACACCGGCACGTCGTCGTGCGCGGTCTGCCGCAGCCAGGCGGCACTGCGTTCGCTCCATTCGGCATGGTCGGTGACGAAGGCGGCCGAGCCGGTCACCAGCACTCCGGCGAAGTCGCGCGGATCGGGCAGGTCGGCGCCATGCTCGACGTCGACCACGACGGTCTCGTATTCCTCCAGGCCGGCGGCCACCCGGATCCAGTGCGGAAAGCGCCCGTAACGGCGCAGCGACGGCACGGGGCGGCCGGTTTCAAGGATCAGGAAGGGCGATGGATTCATCCGGGGGAGGCAGTACTGACAGGACTTCCTCGATTGTAGTCAGCCCCTGTGCCACCTTTTCAAGCCCGGCCTGGCGCAGGGTTCGCACTCCTTCAGCACGCGCGGCACGGTTGAAACCGGCCAGATCCATGTCCGCACGGATCAACCCGCGCAGGCGCGAGCCCAATGGCAGCAACTCATACAGGCCGATGCGGCCGAGGAATCCGGTGCGCCGGCACTCCAGGCAACCGACCGGGCGACAGGGCGTGGCGGCATCTGGATATGCAGCTTCGCTATCAGCCAGCACCGCCCAATCGGCCCTGCCGAGGGTGTGCGGCTGCTTGCAGTGCGGGCACAGGGTGCGCACCAGGCGCTGGGCGAGGATGCCGTTGACGGTGGATGACAGCAGGTAATGCGGCACGCCCAGGTCGAGCAGGCGGGTGATGGCCGAGGGCGCATCGTTGGTGTGCAGGGTCGACAGCACCAGGTGGCCGGTGAGCGAGGCCTGCACCGCCATCTGCGCGGTTTCCAGGTCGCGGATCTCGCCGATCATGATGATGTCCGGGTCCTGCCGCAGCAGGGTGCGCACACCGCTGGCGAAATCCAGGTCGATGTTGGTCTGCACCTGCATCTGGTTGAACTCCGGCGCGATCATCTCGATCGGGTCTTCCACCGTGCACACGTTGACGTCCGGCGTGGCTAGCCGCTTCAGGGTGGAATACAGGGTGGTGGTCTTGCCTGAACCGGTCGGGCCGGTGACCAGCACGATGCCGTGCGGGCGCTCGACCAGGGCGGTCCAGCCGGCTGCTTCCTGCGGGCTGAAGCCGAGCTGGTCGATGCTTTTGAAGGCGGCTTCCGGGTCGAAGATGCGCATCACGCACTTTTCGCCGAAGGCGGTCGGCATGGTCGACAGGCGCATTTCCACTTCCCGGCCGCCGGGCGAGCGGGTCTTGATGCGGCCATCCTGTGGGCGCCGGCGCTCGGCCAGGTCCATGCGTCCCAGCACCTTGATGCGGCTGACCACGGCGGTCATCACCGCAGGCGGAACCTCGAACACCTTGTGCAGCACGCCGTCGATGCGGAAGCGCATGCGGCCCATCTCGCGGCGTGGCTCCAGGTGGATGTCCGACGCGCGCTGTTCGTAGGCGTACTGCAGCAGCCAGTCGACGATGTGCACGATGTGCTGGTCGTCGGCATTGACGTCGCCGGTACGGCCCAGTTCGACCAGCTGCTCGAAGCTGGGCAGGGTGGTGTTGGCCTCGCCACGCACGTCGCCACGGGCACCGCGCACCGAGCGGGTGACGCCGAAGAACTCCATGGTGTAACGGTGCAGGTCGAGCGGATTGACCACCGCCAGCTCGATGCGCAGGCGGGTCAGGTGCTGCAGGTCGCGCAGCCATTCCTGTGCCAGCGGCTCGCTGGTGGCCACCAGTACGCGTTCGGTATCCACCGCCAGCGGCAGGAAGCGATGCCGGCGTGCATAGGCGTGCGAGGCCACCGCGGTGACCGAAGCGACGTCGACCCGGGTTGGATCGATGCGCAGGTAGCGGCTGCCGGTGCGCTGGGCCAGCCACTCGGTGAGGCGTTCCAGGTTGAGGTCGCCGCCGTCGCTGGCGGCCAGTTTGAGGTTGGACAGCAGCACCAGCGGATGTACTTCACTGGCATTGCGGGCGCCCTGCGCGGAAAAACGGATGCGCTCGCGCTCGTGCGCAGCCACCACGCCATCGGCCAGCAGGGCCGCCGCAACCTGTTCGAACTGCAGGCGACCGGGCGGCAACGGCACCGCACCAGGCTCGCCGGGCGTGCCCGTGGGCAGCCGATGTTCCATCCACCTGCTCCTTCCGGGTACGGAATGCCCCGCAGGTCGGCCGTTATACTAGCGCACCCCTTTGCCGGCCAAGACTCGTCCGCATGTCCGCGACCCCGACCGTTCCGATCACCTTCCAGGGCCTGATCCAGACCCTGAACCAGTTCTGGGCCCAGCAGGGCTGCGTGCTCATCCAGCCGCTCGACCTGGAGGTGGGCGCCGGTACGTTCCACCCGGCTACCTTCCTGCGTGCGATCGGTCCGGAAACCTGGAACGCGGCCTACGTGCAGCCCTCGCGGCGCCCGACCGATGGCCGTTACGGCGATAACCCGAACCGCCTGCAGCGCTACTACCAGTACCAGGTGGCGATGAAGCCGGCGCCGGACAACATCCAGCAGCTGTACCTGGATTCGCTGAAGGCGGTGGGCATCGATCCGCTGGTGCACGACCTGCGCTTTGTCGAGGACAACTGGGAATCGCCGACGCTGGGCGCCTGGGGTCTGGGCTGGGAAGTCTGGCTCAACGGCATGGAGGTGACCCAGTTCACCTACTTCCAGCAGGCCGGTGGCCTGGAATGCCGGCCGGTGCTGGGCGAGATCACCTACGGTCTCGAACGCCTGTGCATGTACCTGCAGAACTGCGACAACGTCTACGACCTGGTGTGGACCTACGGCCCGGACGGGCAGCCAGTGACCTACGGCGACGTCTACCACCAGAACGAGGTGGAGCAGAGCACCTACAACTTCGAATACGCCGATGTGGAAGAAATGTTCCACCGCTTCGACGCCTGCGAGCGTGAAGCGCAGAAGCTGGTGGAAGTGAACCTGCCGCTGCCGGCCTACGAGCAGGTGATGAAGGCCAGCCACACCTTCAACCTGCTGGATGCGCGCCGTGCGATCAGCGTGACCGAACGCCAGCGCTACATCCTGCGCGTGCGCGCGCTGGCGCAGGCGGTGGCCAAGGCCTACTACGAGCAGCGCGAGAAGCTGGGCTTCCCGGGCGCGAAGAAGGCCTGACGGCCCGTTCTCCCATCACGCGTTTCACCTATTACCCCAAGGGCGCCGGCCGCGTCGCGCGCTGCGCCCCCACCACAGGATCGAACCGATGAGCCAATTGTCTCCCCTGCTGATTGAACTGGGCACCGAAGAGTTGCCGGTCAAGGCGCTGCCAGGCCTGGCCCAGGCCTTCTTCGACGGTGTTGTCGATGGCCTGCGCAAGCGCGGCGTCGAACTGGAACTGGGCGCTGCACGCCCGCTGTCGACCCCGCGCCGCCTGGCCGTGCTGCTGCCGGGCGTTGGCCTGGAACAGCCGGAACAGCACAGCGAAGTGCTGGGCCCGTACCTGAACATCGCGCTGGACGCCGAAGGCCAGCCGACCAAGGCGCTGCAGGGTTTCGCGGCCAAGGCCGGGATCGACTGGACCGCGCTGGAGAAGATCAGCGACAACAAGGGTGAGCGCTTCGTGCACCGTGCGGTGACTCCGGGCGCGCGCACCGCCGCGCTGCTGCCGGAGATCCTGCGCGAGGCCATCGCCGGCATGCCCATCCCCAAGCCGATGCGCTGGGGCGACCACAGCTGGGGCTTCGCGCGCCCGGTGCACTGGCTGGTGCTGCTGCACGGCGGCGACGTGGTCGAGGCCGAACTGTTCGGCCTGAAGGCCGACCGCATGAGCCGCGGCCACCGCTTCCTGCACGACAAGACCGTGTGGCTGACCCAGCCGCAGGACTATGTCGAATCGCTGCGCGCCGCCTTCGTGCTGGTTGATCCGGCCGAGCGCCGCCAGCGCATCGTTGCCGAAGTGGAAGCCGCTGCCGCCACCGCCGGTGGCAGCGCACGCATCACCGAGGACAACCTGGAGCAGGTGGTGAACCTGGTCGAGTGGCCGTCGGCAGTGTTGTGCAGCTTCGAGCGCGCGTTCCTGGCGGTACCGCAGGAAGCGCTGATCGAGACGATGGAGATCAACCAGAAGTTCTTCCCGGTGCTGGATGACGGCGGCAGGCTGACCGAGAAGTTCATCGGCATCGCCAACATCGAGTCCAAGGACGTGGCCGAAGTGGCCAAGGGCTACGAGCGCGTGATCCGCCCGCGCTTCGCCGATGCCAAGTTCTTCTTCGACGAAGACCTGAAGCAGGGCCTGGAGGCGATGGGCGAGGGTCTGAAGACGGTGACCTACCAGGCCAAGCTGGGCAGCGTGGCCGACAAGGTCGCGCGCGTGGCGGCGCTGGCCGAGGTGATCGCAACGCAGGTCGGCGCCGACCCGGTGCTGGCCAAGCGTGCCGCGCAGCTGGCCAAGAACGACCTGCAGTCGCGCATGGTCAACGAGTTCCCGGAACTGCAGGGCATCGCCGGCCGCCACTACGCGGTGGCCGGTGGCGAGTCGCCGGAGGTGGCACTGGCCATCGACGAAGCCTACCAGCCGCGCTTCGGTGGTGATGACATTGCGCTGTCGCCGCTGGGCAAGGTGCTGGCGATCGCCGAGCGTGTGGACACCCTGGCCGGCGGCTTCGCCGCGGGCCTGAAGCCGACCGGCAACAAGGACCCGTTCGCCCTGCGCCGCAACGCGCTGGGCCTGGCCCGCACGATCATCGAAAGCGGCTTCGAGCTGGACCTGCGCGCGCTGCTGACCAGCGCCAATGCCGGGCTGGCCACGCGCAACGTGCAGGCCGACGTGGCTGAGCTGTACGACTTCATCCTCGACCGCCTGAAGGGCTATTACAGCGACAAGGGCGTGCCGGCCAGCCATTTCAACGCGGTGGCCGAGCTGAAGCCGGTCTCGCTGTACGACTTTGACCGTCGTCTGGACGCGATCGGGATCTTCGCAGCGCTGCCGGAAGCCGAGGCGCTGGCAGCGGCCAACAAGCGCATCCGCAACATCCTGCGCAAGGCCGAAGGCGATATTCCGGGCCAGATCGATGCGGCCCTGCTGCAGGAAGATGCCGAGCGCGCGCTGGCGGAAGCCGTGACTGCAGCCATCGACGACACCGGCGCCAGCCTGCACCAGAAGGACTACGTGGCCGTGCTGGCGCGCCTGGCCCGTCTGCGTCCGCAGGTCGATGCGTTCTTCGACGGGGTGATGGTCAATGCCGAGGATCCGGCATTGCGTGGCAACCGCCTGGCGCTGCTGACGATGCTGGGTGAACGCCTGGGCAAGGTCGCGGCGATCGAGCATCTGTCGAGCTGATCGGGACCCCGATCCACGCATGGCGTGGATCTACTGGGCAACCGTCACGCATGGTGTGGATTTACCGGTAGTGCCGGCCGCTGGCCGGCAACGCCACGATCCTGCAATGCATCGCCATGCTGCCGGCCAGCGGCCGGCACTACCCGGCGCTGTCCATCGGGATCATCGCCGGCATCGCACACGATGCCGGCATTTCCGCATGCGCTCGCGATGATCGCCACAAAGGCGCGTATTTTGACCGCCACTTAACAACCGATCCCGAAACACGTGATGCATTTCGCATCGTCACCTTCGGTCGGTATGCTGTGCCGCATGCAGCCAACGAAATACGCCCTGCCGCTGATGGTCCTCTCGCTTTGCGCCACGTCCGTGGTCCATGCGCGCGGCACCATCGACAAGGTGGACATCAAGGGATTGGACAAGGGCGACGACGCCGCGATCATCGAGAACATCCAGGAATCGCTGTCGTTGTTCGACACGATCGGCAAGGAGCAGGGCGAGTCGCGCCTGGAGTACCTGCTGTCGCAGGCCGAGCGGCAGACCCGCCAGGCGCTGGAGCCGTTCGGGTACTACAACCCGGTGATCAAGGTCGAGGCGCCGCGGCAGGACGAGCACGTCACCGTGCTGATCCATGTCGACAAGGGCCCGCCGGTGCTGGTGCGCCGCGAGCATATCGACATCACCGGTCCGGCGATGTACGACCAGTACCTGCAGGACGACCTGACCGCATTCAAGCCCCGCAAGGGCCAGCGCTTCGAGCATACCCAGTACGAAGCCAGCAAGATCACCGTGACCCGGCGCCTGGCCGAGCGTGGCTACTTCGACGCCGACTACACCCAGCGCCAGGTGCAGATCACCCGCGCGGACAACGCTGCCGACATCGACCTGACCTGGGACAGCGGCCGCCGCTACAACATGGGCCCGGTGACCTTCGAGCAGAACTACTTCGACGACAAGCTGTTCGACCCGCTGGTGTACTGGGACCAGGGCAGTTACTTCCACGAAGGCAAGCTGGACCGCCTGCGCGAGTCGCTGACCAAGCTCGATTACTTCAGCGTGATCGACATCCAGCCGCGCCCGGACCAGGCCGATGAAAACGGCGAGGTGCCGGTTGATGTGAAGCTGACGCGGGCCAAGCGCAGCATCTATTCCTACGGTCTGAGCTACGGCAGCGAAAGTGGCGCCGGTGTGCGCGGCGGCCTTGAACGGCGCTTCCTGAACAGCCGCGGCCACAAGATGAACACCCAGCTGGACTATGCGCAGAAGCGCAAAAGCCTGATCACCAGCTACCGCATCCCGGCGTTCAACTGGCTTGATGGCTGGTACACCTTCGCGGCCAGTGCCTACGACGAGCAGACCGACTACATCGATCTGCGCAACTTCAAGCTGATCGCCAGCCGCAGCGGCGAGATCAACGAGAACTGGACCGCCATCGCCTCGATCAACGCGCTGCGCGAGCGCTGGCGCTATGCCTCGGGCACCGAATTCACCGATGCGGTCTACAACACGTCCACGCTGGTCTATCCGCAGATCGTGGCCGATTACGTGAAGGTGGACGACGAGCTGTTCCCGCGCAGCGGCATCAGCGGCACGGCGACGGTGCGTGCCGGCGTCGAAGGCGTCGGTTCGGATACCAGCTTCGTGCAGGCCAACGCCGTACTGCGCTGGTACATCCCGGTGGGGCCAACCAATCGCCTGATCCTGCGCGGCGAAGGCGGCACCACCTGGACCAGTGACCTGGTGGCGATGCCGCCCAGCCTGCGCTACTTCGCCGGTGGCGACCGCAGCATCCGCGGTTATGCCTACCGTGAGGTAGGCCCGCGCACGCCGAGACCCGACAAGTACGCGCTGGGTGCCAAGCATCTGGTGGTCGGTTCGGCCGAATACGAGCATTACTTCAATGGCGGCCCGTGGGGTGCGGCGGTGTTCGTCGATACCGGCAGCGCCTTCGATACCAATATCGATCTGCATACCGGCGTCGGCTTCGGCGTGCGCTGGAAATCGCCGGTGGGCCCGGTGCGGGTGGATATCGCGCACGGCCTGAACAACCCTGATTCGCAGTTCCAGCTGTACCTCAACATCGGAGCGGACCTGTGAGCACGCCCGCACCGACCCCGTCGCCGAACACGCCGCCGCGGCGCGTGCGCTTCTACCGCCGTCGCCGTTTCTGGGCATGGTCCGGCGCGGGCGTGGTCGGCCTGGTGCTGGTTGCCCTGCTGGCCGTGTACTGGCTGCTGCAGACGGTGGCCGGCCGCGATGTGCTGCTGGCGCAGGTGGTGGCACGCCTGCCGGTGGGTGCCAGCTTCACCTGGGACAAGGTCGATGGCCCGGTGGCCGGGCCGCTGACCCTCTACAACGTCGACTTCCGCTACGACGACATCCATTTCCACGCCGAGCGCGCGCACCTGGAGCCGGACCTGCGTCCGCTGCTGGGGCGCAAGCTGCTGCTGGACAAGCTGGAACTGACCAACGCCACGCTCAACCTGGCCAAGAGCGACGAGCCATTCAAGCTGCCGTCGTGGCCCGATTCGCTGCCGCAGATCGAAATGCCGCTGGCGATCCAAGCCGATGTGATCGCCATCGACAGTTTCCGCATCAGCCAGGCCAACGAGCCGGTGATCGACATCAGCCGCGTGCGTGGTGGCATCGAGATCGCCAACGGCGAGTTCCAGGCGCGCAAGCTGGTGGTGGACAGCGACATGGGCAATTTCACTGCCCAGGGCCGCTACATCCCGGCCAAGGATTACGACACCGACGTTACCGTCACTGCAGTGCTGCCGGCACCGCGCGGTCGCACTGCGGCCACGGTCGGCCTGGTCGCGCGCGGTGATCTGGCGCATATGGAAGTGGCGCTGGCTGGCCGCGCGCCGAAGCCGCTGCACGCGATGCTGGTGTTCGATGGCCGCACCGATCCGACCTGGAATGCGACCGTGCGCAGCGACGAGCTGGACCTTGCGCTGTTGTCGCCGGCGCTGGCCAGCTCGGCCATCGCGCCGCTGGCATTGGATTTCACGGCCTCCGGCAAGGGCGGCAATGCCAACCTGCATGGCCGGGTGAAGCAGGGTGAGCAGGAACTGGAGCTGGCGCCGTCGGTGGTGTCGCTGCAGGACCAGGTGCTGAAGGTCTCACCGCTGGTGGTCAAGGGCCTGGGCGGCGAAGCGCGCCTGGAAGGTACCGCTGATTTCAGCGAGGAAGACCAGCAGAAGCTGAATTTCTCGGTGATCGCGCAGGACCTGACCTGGGTGCCGGCGCCGGACCCGAACACTGCGGGTAGTTCGCCGGTGCCGGTGACGCTGAAGGAAGCACGCTTCGGCCTGGCCGGTACGTTGAAGGCGTGGGCGGCGATCGGTCGTGCCGATGTCGAACGCGAAAAGCAGAAGGCGCAGCTGCGCTTCGATGTGCGTGGCAACGATCAGGCCGCCGAGATCCGCGAACTGCAGGCGCAGACCCCGGGTGGCCAGCTGCAGGTGGAAGGCAAGGTGGCGTGGGCACCGCAGCTGGACTGGGATGCCAAGGCCACGCTGAAGGATTTCGACCCGGGCTACTTCGCGCCGGGTTGGGATGGTCGTCTGTCCGGCAATCTCGCATCCAGGGGCCGCCAGCTGCCGCCGCCGGCCAATGCGCCGCCGGGCACCGCGGGCACGCTGGAGGCCACGGTGGACCTGCCCTCGCTGAAGGGTACCCTGCGCCAACGCAACGTGGATGCACAAGGCAAGTTCGCCCTGCAGGGTGAGCAGGGCCAGGGTGAATTGAAACTGGCCGTCGGCAGCAGCCGGGTGACCGCCTCGGGCAAGGTCGGCGACCGCCTGGACATCGATGCGCGCTTCGAACCGCTGCAGCTGAGCGATCTGCTGCCCGGCGCCGACGGTGGCCTGCGTGGCCAGGTGCAGGTGAAAGGCCCGCGCGATGCGCCGGACATCACCGCCGATCTGGTTGGCAACAATCTCAACTGGGACGGTTACGGCGCTGAAAGCCTGAGCATCAAGGGCCGTCTGCCGTGGCGCGGCGACAGTGGCACGCTGGCGATTCAGGGCCAGCAGGTCAACGCCGGCATGCTGCTGGAACGCTTGAACATCGATGCGCAGGGCAGTGTCTCCAACCTGCGCTTGGCCGCGCAGACCCGCAACGAGCTGGGCGCGATCGAGCTGCAGGGCAGCGTGCGCCAGCAGGGCGAGCAGTGGCGTGGCGAACTGGCCACGCTGCGCATCGCACCGGTGAAGGGCGATGCGTGGGCACTGCGTGCGCCTGCGGCATTCGCCATCAACGGCGGCAACTACACGCTGGGCGAAACCTGCCTGGGCGCTGCGACCGGAGGCGCCCTGTGCGCGCATGCCAACTGGCCGCGCGAAGGCCTGGTGGTGCGCGGCGATGCGTTGCCGCTGGCGCTGGTGCAGCCGTGGTTGCCCCCGCAGTCCGGCCGGCGCATCTACCTGCGTGGCGAACTCAATCTGGACGCGCAGATCCGTCCGCGTGGCAACGCGTGGGAAGGGCATGTGGAAGTGCGTTCGGCCGAAGGCGGCGTACGCCTGGGCGAGAACCGCAACACCAGCGTGGCCGATGCCAATCGTGGCGAATTGGTGCGCTATGACCAGTTCTCGCTGAAGCTGGACATGACCCCGGCCAGCATCAAGGGCTACCTGGGCATGGGCTTCCAGGGCAACGGCTTCGTCGATGCGAAGATGCAGACCGGTTGGGAACCGAGTGCGCCGCTCAACGGCGAGCTCTACCTCAACATGTCGCGCCTGTACTGGCTGGAACTGTTCTCGCCGGACGTGGTGCGCCCGACCGGACTGATCGAAGGCCACGTGAGCCTGCGGGGCACGCGCGGCCAGCCGTCGCTGGGCGGTGATGCGCAGCTGAGCAACTTCAAGGGCGAGTTCCCGGCGCTGGGCCTCACCTTCGACCAGGGCAAGGGCAGCTTCGTCGCTCAGCCTGATGGCTCGGCCAAGATCACCGCGCAGGCCAATTCGGGCAAGGGCACGCTGTATGTCGACGGCGGCCTGTCCTGGTTCGGCGATGCACAGCCGCTGCAGCTGAAGATCCACGGCGAGAATGTGCTGCTGTCCAACACCAGCGAGCTGCGCATCGTCGCCAATCCCAACCTGGACTTCACCCTGGCCAAGGCCGCGATGGAGCTGCGCGGAACGGTGCACGTGCCCGAGGCCGACATCGATCTGGAGCGCCTGGACCGTGGCACCTCGGTGTCCGAAGACGTGGTGGTGCTGGACCCGGCCGATCCGGAAGAGTCGCGCACCTCGCCGCTGGACATGGAGCTGACCGTCAGCCTGGGCGACAAGGTCAAGATGACCGGCTTCGGCCTGAAGGGCGCGCTGACCGGCAAGATGCAGGTCTGGGCCAAGCCCGGCCGCGAGATGACCGCCAACGGCGGCCTGGAAGTCAGCGGCCGCTACAAGGCCTATGGCCAGGACCTGACCATCACCCGCGGCAACCTCAACTGGAACTACAACGCGGTGTCCGACCCGCGCATCAACATCCGCGCCGAGCGCCGGATCGGTGATGTCACCGCCGGCATCGACGTGACCGGACGCGCGCAGCAGCCACGTGCCGATGTCTGGTCCGATCCGGCGATGTCGCAGTCCGAAGCACTGGGTTACCTGGTGCTGGGGCGCAGCCTGACCGGTGCCAGCAGCGACCAGACCCAGCAGGTGAACGCCGCATCGGCCGCGCTGTCGGCCGGCAGCGGCCTGCTGGCTTCGCAGCTCGGTGCCAAGCTCGGCCTGGACGATGCCGGCGTCAGCCAGTCGCGCGCGCTGGGCGGCTCGGTCATCGGCGTCGGCAAGTACATCTCGCCCAAATTGTACGTGGGCTATGGCGTGTCGCTGGTCGGTGCCGGTTCGGTGATCACGCTGAAGTACCTGCTGCGCCGCGGCTTCGACGTTGAAGTGGAATCGAGCACGGTGGAAAACCGCGGTTCGCTGAACTGGCGGCGGGAGAAGTAGAGCCACGCCATGCGTGGCTGCGGTTGCGGTAGTTGCCAACCTTGGTTGGCATCCCGGCCGATCCAGACCATAACGCGCGCCATCACTGATTGGACCAGCGCAGCTGGCCGCGGTGGGCGTGCAGGTCCTTGCCCCAGTAGGCCAGAGCCACCACCAACGCAGGTACGATCAGCAGGATGGCGATCATCAGGCCTGCCCCGGCGTCGTCCTCCCCGGCCGGCGCACAACGCTGCACGAAGCGCTGTCGGGCCATGCGCAGCACCACGGCGCTGGCCACGAGCAGCAGGATCAGCGCTGTGACCGGAATCCCGCTCGTCCCGCGCAGCGCAAGGTAGAACGCACCCATCACCGCTGCGACCGCCAGCGGAATAGTCAGGATACGCAGCCCCGGCAGGACGGTTGCTGCGTGCTCCGGCAGTGACTGCCAACGGATGATCGCGCGCGTCACCGTTGAAGTGAGCCACAGCCCCGGGGCCAGCAGCACGGCAACGGCGATCATCAGTACCGCGCGCTGCCCGCCATCCAGCAGGCCATCGGCTGAGGCGGGCAGTGGCCAGCTGGAGACCACGGCCCAGGTGCAGAGCAGCCCGAGGACCAGCGCGACCAGCACGGCGCGAAGGCCGCCGGCCTGCCAATGGATCGAGTCGCCCTCGCGCCCGAAGCGCGACCAGAACGCGACCTGCCCTGCATCCAGGCCGGGTGGCAGGCGCAAGTCGCGCCAGTAGCCCAGCGCTGCCAGCAGGCTGATCGCCTGCTGCGCGCGCGACGGCTGCAGGGTGCTCAGCAGGTTGCGCCACGCCGGCCTATGCTCGCGCAGGCTGGGAAGCACATCGCTGCCGGGGACCAGCAGCGTTTCGCTGATGCCCAGGTACCGGACCGCCAGCGCCTGCGTACCGGCGGGTGACAGCAGCCAGTGCTGCTCGCAGCGGCGCGCCACTGCATCCAGCCAGTGCATGTCCATGCCCCGTACCGGGTCATCCCAGCCGAAGCATTCGCTGAGTGTGTCGAAGGTGGTGCTTGGCAGGGCCGGTTCGTGCGTCACCAGCCGCTGCAGCACGGCGTGGCCGATGCGCTGCTTGCCGTTCAATGACCAAAGCTCCGGCTGCTGCTGCAGCGCCTGCTGCAGGAGTGCCGCGTCGCCCTGGCCGGCTACCGCGAGCAGCTGCGCGGCGACGGCGTCGTGGTCCACCCTGTCCATGGATGCCTGCACCGGAATGTCTGCCGCAGGCGGCACCGCATCCCCGACCAGCTGCGCCAACGCAGCCTGGTAGGCCTCGTGGAGCCGCTGGAACGCCACCGGATCATCTTCGGGCCGGGCGCCCCGCAGCTGCCTTGCATACGCGCGTTTGATGGCGCGCTGGTCAGCGCCGGCATCCAGCCCCAGCAGCTCCATCCAATCGTTCATGGCTGGCGGCGCCACACCTGGGTCCATGCATCGCGCGCCCACAACGCCAGCGCGGCGGTCAAAGCCAGTTCGGCGTAGGCCATGCCCAGAATGAGCAGCTTCAGGAACGGCACCACCGACAGCAGCAGCCAGCCGTTGAAGTGGATCTGCAGCTGGCTACGCCGCCACCAGCGCCACACGGACAGGCCCAGCACCGGCCATGCGAGCAGCGTGCCGGCGGTACGCAGATCCAGTCCGTGGATCAGCACCATACCCACGATCGACAGCAGCGGAATCGGCAGCAGCGCCGCGAGCGGCGATCGATATGGTTGTTCGTCCTCGACCTGCCAGTGCAGGAAGGTCTGCACGGTGGGTGCGACAGCGCCCAGCAGTACCAGCCCGAGCGCAGCGTACAGCGCCACCCGCGCGTAGGTGGCCAACGGATGGATGCCTGCAACGCCGTCACCTGCGGCAATCTGGCCCAACAGGCCCACGGCCAGCACCAGCAGCGCTGCCATCACCCCGCACGCGACACCGCGCAGCAGGCCCTGCAGGAACCGCTCGCGGTTCAGGCGGTGTATCGCGCCGATCTCGCGCCAGAACACGATCTGGCGTACCTGCAGTGGTGCCGGGACCGGCGTGGCGTCATCAATGCCCAGTGCATCCAGGGTCCGGTTGAGGTCGCGCCCGCGCTGGGGCGACAGGGAGGTGAGTAGTGCCTGCCAGTGATTCCAGGGACGCGACAGCCAGGCCATGTGGTCGCGGGCCGTTGCGGGCGGGTTGGGCAGTCCGCAGCGCTGCAGCAGTTCGGCCAGGCGATGGTGGTTGCCCGGCTGCACCACCCAGCGGCGGTGCATCTGCACGCGCTGTGCATCCAGTGCATAGGGATCGACGCTGCTGCCGATCTCGTCCCAGCCGAACATTTCGGCCAGCAGATCGAGGTTGTCGGCCTGCACCGGCTCGGCGGCGGAGAACAACGCCTCCAGCAGGGAGTCAGCGATCCGCACCTTCCAGTGCAGCGACCACAGTTCCGGCTGTTGTGCCAGCCAGGCCTGCAGCGCTTCCGGTTCCTGCTGTACCGCCTCGGCCAGTATGCGATCGGCGATGGCCTCCACGTCCATCCCTGGGTTGGCCCGCACGTGGTCATCCGCGTGTGAACCGGCAATAGCCGGTGGCGCGATGCCAGCGTCCTCAACAGCCGACGCTGCGGATTGCAGCGGCTCATCCGGTCCGCTGTCGGGCCAGAGCGCATCCGCTGGGTCGCGATCCTTCGCCCACGCCAGTGCCGCTTGGTAGGCCTCGTGCAGTTGCTGGAAGGCGACCGAATCGTCCTCCGGGCGGGTCACCCGCAGGCGCTTCGCGTAGGCCCGCTTGATCGCGCGTTCGTCGGCGTCTTCGTCCAGCTCCAGCACCTCCAGGCCCCAGCTCATGCATCGCGCTCCAGCATGTCCAGCGCATGGGACAGCTCGCGCCGCTGCTGCTCGATGTGGTGCAGGTCCTGGCCGTCAAGCGCGTGGCGGAACTGCATCAGCCAGCCCTGCAGCGTGTCGCGGTGATTGATGAACTCCTCGTACAGGCGCTCGGCGCGGGCCACCACGGCCAGGTTCTGCTGGGTATCGCGCGGGTGGATCTTCAGGTCCTGCAGGGCGGCCAGGCGCTGTTTGATCTCGTCGGGCGACAGCAGGCCCGGGTTCTGTTCCAGGATCAGCTCATGGCGCAGACCGCTGGCATCCTCGGTGACTTCCACCTGCAGCAGGCCGTTGATGTCGTAGGTGAAGCGGGTGGTGATGCCGCGTTCTTCCAACGGCCCGCGATGGGTCAACGGCACGCGCAGCTCGCCCAGCTTGATGTTGCGGTCCACGGTCGGGCTCTCGCCCTGGTAGATGTCGATCATTACTTCGCGCTGGCTCTCCTGGATGGGGAAGAACTGATCCTCGCGACTGACCGGCACCACGCTGTTGCGCTGGATGATGGGATGGAAATAGCCGCTGCGCGACTGCCCATCGGCGGTGCGGCGCGATACCTGGGTGCCCAGCGTGTAGGGGCAGACGTCGGTCAGCACCACTTCGCGCAGGGCCTCGTCGCGTCCCTTCAGACCGGCGGCGACAGTGGCACCCAGGGCGATGGCATGGTCCGGGTGGATATGGCGCAGCGGCAGCCGGCCGAACATGCGGGTGACCAGGCGGCTGACCATCGGCATGCGTACCGCACCGCCCACCAGCACGATGTCGTCCAGCGCGTCCGGCTGCAGCCGTGCATCGCGGATGGCGCGCTCGATTGGGCCGCGCATGCGCTGCAGCAGAGGATCGCACAGGTGGGCGAATCCGGCCTCGTCGAGCGCCCAGCGCACCTGGCGCTCGCCCAGGGACAGCTGCAGCGTGCTGCTGCCGCCGTGGCTCAGCTCGCGCTTGAAGATTTCCAGATGGCGCAGCAGCTGAGCCCTTTCGCTGTCGGCCAGCGTGCCCAGGTCCAGGCGCTGGTCGGCCACCAGCGCGTCCAACAGCACGCGCGAGAAATCCTCGCCGCCCAGGAAATTGTCACCGGCACTGGCATGCACTTCGATCACGCCGTCGAACATCTCCAGGATCGACACATCGAAGGTGCCGCCGCCCAGGTCCAGCACCAGTACCCGATCTTCGCCCTCGCGCTGCTGCAGGCCATAGGCCAGCGCGGCCGCGGTGGGTTCGTTGATCAAGCGCTCTACGCGGATGCCGGCCAGTTCGCCGGCAGTGCGCGTAGCCTTGCGCTGCGCATCGGAGAAATACGCAGGCACGCTGATCACTGCCTCTTCCACCTTCTGCCCCAAGGCGGCCTCGGCGTCGGCCAGCAGCGAGCGCAGCACCAGCGCCGACAGTTCTTCGGGACGGAAGCTGCGGTCGCCCAGCCGAGTCTGCCGGTCGGTGCCCATCCAGCGCTTGAAGTTTGCCACGCTGTGCGCCGGATGGCTGACCAGGCGATCGCGCGCCGGCTGCCCGACCAGCACCGCGCCGTCGGCCAGGCTGACCACCGAGGGTGTCAGCAGCTCGTTGTGTGCATTGGGAAACAGTCGACCGCCGCCCGCCTCGTAGATGCCCACCAGCGAATGGGTGGTGCCCAGGTCGATACCGACGATCATGCTGCTTCCCTGACTGCATGTGATGGAACACTGATTGTAGGCCGGTAACGTGGCCGATGAACGCGCCACCCCAACCATCGGCCGTTGCCCCATCCGCCCCCAACGGCTATGGTCCCGGGCTGTTCTGTATTGCCGGAAATGCCGATGTCTGCCCGTAAAACCCTTCCTGCCGCCCTGGCCCTGGGCCTGACCCTCGCCGCCGGCGCCCACGCCGATGAAGGCATGTGGATGCCGACCCAGCTGCCGGAGCTGGCCAAGCCGCTGCAGGCGGCCGGTTTCAAGGGCAACCCGGCCGATCTGGCCAACGTGACGGCGCCGCCGCTGAGTGCGGTGGTGCGTGCCGGCGGTGGCACTGGCTCGTTCGTCTCGGCCGACGGCCTGCTGCTGACCAACCACCACGTGGCGATGGGCGTGATCCAGTACAACAGCTCGCCCGAGCACAACTTCATCAACGACGGCTTCATCGCCAAGGGCCGCGCCGATGAGCGCCCGGCCAATCCGGACTTCCGCGTGCTGGTCACCGTCGGCTTCGACAAGGTGACCGACCAGGTGCTGGCGCAGGCCCGGGGCAAGACCGGCCGCGCGTACTTCGACGCGGTGGATGCGGCCAGCAAGCAGATCGTGGCCGAGTGCGAGAAGGACGGCAGCGTGCGCTGCTCGGTGGCCAACATGTATTACGGCACCGACTTCTACCGCATCGCCCAGCTGGAACTGAGCGACGTTCGCCTGGTCTATGCGCCGCCGCGCGCGATCGGCAACTACGGCGATGAGATCGACAACTTCATGTGGCCGCGCCACACCGGCGACTTCACCCTGCTGCGCGCCTACGTGGGCAAGGACGGCAAGCCGGCCGCCTACAGCAAGGACAACGTGCCCTACCAGGCACCGGCGCACCTGCAGATGTCGGTGGAAGGCCCGAAGGAGGGCGATTACGCGATGCTGGCCGGTTACCCGGGCATCACCTACCGCCATCGCACCGCCGCCGAATTCGCGGGCCAGATCGATACCGTGCTGCCGCGCCGGGTGTCGGTGTTCCAGCAGATGATCGATACCATCGAGGCCGCCAGCGCCAAGGACGCGCAGGCGCGTACCCGCTACGCCTCGCAGCTGCAGTCGCTGAAGAACAACCGCAAGCGTGCCGCCGGTGAGCTGGAAGGCCTGCTGCGCAGTGATGCCAAGGCGCAGCGTGCAACCGACGAGCAGGCAATGCTGGCCGCCACGGACCGCAAGTACCAGGGCGACATCAAAGCGCTGCTGGCCAACCTGTCGCAGGGTGCGGCGGTGGGCGAGCGCGACCTGCTGCTGGAACAGATGGCCGGCCAGAGCCAGCTGCTGCGCTCGGCGCTGCTGCTGGAACGCCTGCGCATCGAATCGGCCAAGCCGGACGCGCAGCGCGAGACCGGCTACCAGCAGCGCGACCAGGCGATGATCGAGGGCGTGCTGAAGCAGGTGCAGCGTCGCTATGCACCCGAGGTCGAGAAGGCACTGCTGACCACGCTGTTGACCCGCTACCAGCAGCTGCCGGATGCGCAGCGCGTGGCCGAGTTCGACGCTGCGTTCGGCCGTACCCCGGCACAGCTGGCGCAGGCATTGGACACGCTGTACGCCGGCACCCAGCTGGGTGACGAAGCGCAGCGTCTGTCCCGTTTCGCCGCTGCCCGCGAAGGCAAGGCGCTGGCCGTCGACCCGCTGATCGCCGTGGCCGGCCCGCTGGTGGCCGCGCAGCTGCGCATCGAGAACGAGAGCAAGACCCGCGAAGGCGAACAGCTGCGCCTGCGCCCGGCCTACATGCAGGCGCTGTTCGCCTGGCGTGCCAAGCAGGGCCGTGCGGTGTACCCGGATGCCAACCGCACGCTGCGCATCAGTTACGGCAAGGTGGAAGCACTGCATCCGCGCGATGGTGTGACCTATTCGCCGGTGACCACCGTGGCCGGCATCGTCGAGAAGAACACCAACGCCTATCCGTTCGATGCACCCAAGCCGTTGCTGGCCGCGATTGCCAAGGGCGACTTTGGCAGCACCGCCGATCCCGCGCTGAAGACCCAAACGGTCAACTTCCTGACCAACCTGGACACCACCGGCGGCAACTCCGGCTCGCCGGTGCTCAACGCCAAGGGCGAGCTGATCGGCCTGAACTTCGACAGCAACTGGGAGTCGGTCAGTGCCAGCTGGTGGTTCGACCCGCGCTACAAGCGCGCCGTGCACGTGGACATGCGCTACCTGCGCTGGCTGCTGGCCAAGGTCTACCCGGCGCCCGAGCTGCTGAAGGAAATGGGCGTTCCGGCGGAATAAGGCCGGTACCCGGTAGGTGCCCACCGTTTCCTGGTGGGTGCCCACCCTTGCGGGCCACCGGCGTGACCTACCATCACGACCAACGGTCGTGATCTACTGGCCCCTGCTCTGACGGAAACACGCGCTTGGTCTCCAGCTGGATCCTGCTGCTGGTCTCGGTTGCCTATGCCGCGCTGCTGTTCGGCGTGGCGTGGTGGGGCGACCGTCGGCCGATGTACCCGGACCGGCCGTGGCTGCGACCGGTCGTCTACAGCCTGGCACTGGCCGTGTACTGCTCGTCGTGGACCTTCTACGGCGCAGTCGGTACCGCCGTACGCAACGGCGTGGGCTACCTGCCGATCTACATCGGCCCGCTGCTGCTGCTGCTGTTCGGCTGGCGCATCATCGAGCGCCTGGCGCTGATCGCGCGCAGCCAGAACGTGGTCTCCATCGCCGACTTCATTTCCTCGCGCTTCGGCCGCTCACGGCGACTGGCGGCGCTGGTGGCGATCATCGCGCTGATCGGCATCATTCCCTACCTCGCCCTGCAGTACAAAGCGGTGGCGATGAGCCTGCAGGTACTGACCGGCAACACCGGGCCGACCGGATTCTTCAGCGACCCGGCCCTGTATGTGGCATTGCTGATGGCGCTGTTCGCCACCCTGTTCGGCACCCGCCAGGTCGATGCCACCGAGCACCACCACGGCATGATGCTGGCGATCGCGCTGGAATCGGTGATCAAGCTGGTGGCGATGGTGGCGGTGGGCGTGTTCGCCTATGTCTGGCTCAGCGACCGCAACGAAGCGGTGGTGGAGTCGGTGCATACGCTGTTCACTGGTCTGCCACCGGTGGGCTTCCTGTCGCAGACGCTGCTCAGTTTCCTGGCCATCATCTGCCTGCCCCGCCAGTTCCACGTGGCGGTGGTCGAGTGCGGCGACGTGCGCGATGTGCGCCGCGCGCGCTGGATGTTCGGTGGATATCTGGTGCTGATCTCGGCGATGGTGCTGCCGATCGCCACCGCCGGCGTCAGCCTGTTCGGTACCGGAAGCGGCGTGGCCGACGACTCGATGGTGCTGGCCCTGCCGCTGGCCGAGGGCCGCAACGCGTTGGCATTGATCGCCTATATCGGTGGCTTTTCCGCCGCCACCGGCATGGTCATCGTGTCCTCGATCGCGCTGGCGACGATGGTCAGCAACGACCTGGTGATGCCGGTGCTGCTGCGTCGCAGTGGCGATCACCAGGAAGCGGCCGACGTCGCCTCGCGCGTGCTGTGGATCCGCCGCCTGGCGATTCTGCTGCTGGCGCTGATGGCCTACAGCTACTACCGCAGCAGCAGCAACGACAGCACGCTGGCCTCCTATGGATTGATGGCCTTCGCCGCAGTAGCGCAGTTCGCGCCGGGCCTGATCGGTGGCCTGTACTGGCGCGGCGCCAGCCGTCGTGGCGTGGAGACCGGTATGCTGCTCGGCTTCGCCACCTGGCTGTACACCCTGCTGCTGCCGGCGATGACGATGGCCGGCTGGATGGATGCGGGCTGGGTGCAGCATGGTCCGTTCGGCATCGATTGGCTGCGCCCCCAGCAGCTGTTCGGCATGACCGGCTGGGACCCGCTGACCCATGGCACGTTCTGGTCGCTGCTGGTCAACGCGGCGACGATGATGCTGGTATCGGCGCGTTGGCGCCCGGGCGTGGATGAGCGCCTGCGCGCTGCGCCCTTCCTTGATCCCTATGCCGAGCGGCCTTCAGTGGCGGGGGGGTGGCCGGGCCACGTACATGTGGGCGATCTGCTGGCGCTGGCCTCGCGCGTGGTCGGTGAACGCCATGCGCGGCGCTCGTTCTTCGAACAGGCGCAGTCGCTGGGGCGCGAGCTGCAGTCCTCGGCACCGGCTGACCGGCCATGGGTGCAGTTCACCGAACGCCTGCTGGCCGCGTCGATCGGCGCGGCCTCCGCGCGCCTGCTGCTGACCAGCCTGCTGCGCGGTTCGGGCATGGACCTGGGCGAAGTGGTGGCGGTGCTGGACGAAGCGGGACAGGAACTGCGCTTCAATCGCGAGATCCTGTCGACCACGCTGGAAAACATCAGCGCCGGCGTCAGCGTGGTCGACCCGGACATGCGCCTGACCGCCTGGAACCGCCGCTACCAGGACATGTTCGGCTACCCCGATGGCATGCTCTACGTCGGCCGCCCGGTGGCCGATCTGATCCGCTACAACGCCGAGCGTGGTGAGCTGGGCGAGGGCGATATCGAACTGCAGATCAATCGCCGCATCGGCTATATGCGTGCCGGTTCGCCACATGTGTTCGAGCGCACCCGCAGCGACGGCAAGGTGATCGAAATGCGTGGCCAGGCACTGCCTGGCGGCGGCTATGTCACCAGCTACAACGACATCACCGACTACAAGCACGCCGAACGCGCACTGCTGGAGGCCAACGAAACGCTGGAGCAGCGCGTGGCCGAGCGCTCGCATGTTGCGGAAGTCGCGCAGCAGTCGAAGACCCGTTTCCTGGCCGCGATCAGCCATGACGTGCTGCAGCCGTTGAACGCGGCGCGGCTGTTCGCATCGGCGTTGCGCGACAGCGACCATGTCAGCGACGAGCAGCGACACTTGGCCGAACGCGTGGATGCCTCGCTGCGCGCGGCCGAGGAGCTGCTGGATGGGCTGCTGGACGTGTCGCGGCTGGATGCCGGCGGCCTGCATCCGGTGATCGGCGAATTCGATGTCAGTGCGCTGATGCGCGAGCTGGCCGCGCAGTACACGCCGGTCGCAGCCGGACGCGGGCTGCGCCTGGATCTGTTCGCGCGTACCACCTGGGTGCGCAGCGACCGTCGCCTGCTGCGCCGTGTGCTGCAGAACTTCCTTGCCAATGCGCTGCGCTACACGCGGCAGGGGCGCATCGTGTTGGCGGTGCGCCAGCGCGGCGATGAAGTGGAACTGCAGGTGTGGGATACCGGCCCCGGCATTCCCGAGCATCACATGCGGCAGATCTTCGACGAGTTCCACCGCTACCAGCAGCCGTTCGACTGGGGCGAGCAGGGCCTGGGACTGGGCCTGTCTATCTGCCAGCGCATCTCGCGTCTGCTCGATCATCGCTTGAACGCGCGCAGCCGGGTCGGCAGTGGTTCGATGTTTTCGATCATCCTGCCGCGGGTGGCGCCACTGCCGGGATATACCGAAGCGGTCACTTTGGCGTCGACAGCACCGCCGGTCCGCAGCGATTCGTTGGCGGGCCTGCGCGTGCTGTGCGTGGACAATGACGAGGAGATCCTCGATGGCATGCGCGCGCTGCTGGGGCGCTGGCAGGTGCAGGTGATCACCGCATCGACGGTGGACCAGGCGCTGCAGAAGATCGCCGAGCGTCCGCAGGTGATGCTGGTGGACTACCACCTGCACGACCGCATGGATGGCCTGGATGCGCTGGTGGCGCTGCGCGAGGCGGCGGGCTATCCGTTGCCCGGTGCGCTGCTTACCGCAGATGGCCGCGATGAACTGAAGCGGATGGCCCGCGAGCGTGGCTATCGCCTGTTGACCAAGCCGATCAAGCCGGCCTCGCTGCGCGCGTTCCTGGGCGCGTTGCGGGATACCCGCAACAACGATGCCTGATGGGCAACTGTAGAGCCGAGCCCATGCTCGGCTCCTGCGCGAAGCGCGGTGTTCCGCCGTCTGGCTGGAGAGCAGCCGAGCATCGGCTCGGCTCTACAAAATCCTGGTTGCTCGAACTCCCTGTAGAGCCGAGCCCATGCTCGGCTCCTGCGCGAAGCGCGGCTCATATATAGCCTTCGCTATAAAAACCAGCCCTGCCTGCGCGTTTCGCTGGAAATGCGCCACGCGCGGATCGCGGTGCTAAGCTTCGCGTCCCCTTGGGGAGTAGCCGGATTCCTTCGCAGGAATCGTCCACGTCAACATACTCGGCCAGTGCGCCGTGGCGTGGACAACCATGATGGTTGGCGAGACCAGCGGCCTGCGCGCGCAACATCAGGTTGGGCGCGAGCGCAGGCCGTGCGTCCGTCCTTGCCCGACCTCAGCAGCCGCCAATGTCCCCCCTTTCGATCCTCCTGATCGGCTTTGCCATGTCCACCGATGCCTTCGCCGCCGCGATCGGCAAGGGTGCGGCCATGCGCAAGCCGGTGTTCCGTGATGCGCTGCGCGCCGGCATCATCTTCGGCGTCATCGAGGCGATCACGCCCATCATCGGCTGGCTGCTCGGCCGTGCCGCTCTGCAGTACGTGGAGGCGTTCGACCATTGGATCGCCTTTGGCCTGCTCGGCGCGCTGGGCATCCACATGATCTACAACGGCCTGCGTCCGGATAACGGCGAGGACAATGAAGATCCGGCGCAGCACCATGGCTTCTGGAAACTCGCACTGACCGGTTTCGCCACCAGCATCGACGCGATGGCGGTGGGCATCGGCCTGGCCTTCATGGACGTGCATATCGGGGTGATGGCCGCAGTCATCGGCCTGTGCACGCTGACCATGGTCACCGCCGGCATCATGCTCGGCCGCGTGCTCGGCAGCATGGTCGGCAAGCGCGCCGAAATCATCGGTGGCGTGATCCTGGTGATCATCGGTGCGACGATCCTGTACGAACACCTGCACGGTGTCGCGTAAGCAGGGATACTTGTAGAGCCGAGCCCATGCTCGGCTGGCGTATGAAGCAGCCGAGCAGGGAGGCCGGCTCTGCAGGGCATTGGCTGACACGCCTTGCGGCGTTGCGCTGATGGAGAGGCGGTCAGGTGCAGCCTAGTCTTTCCGCATGTCCAGCTCCGCACTTCGTATTGGTCGGTGGTCGCAGACCGGCAATGTCTATGCGATCACCGCCGTGACATACGCGCGTCGGCGCTGGTTCGACGATGAGGCCAGCGTCGATCTGCTGATAGAAGCGTTACGCACTGTGGAGCGGACGGGCCGGACATGCTCCCTGGCGTGGGTGATCATGCCGGATCATCTGCATTGGTTGATCCAATTGCGGAGCGGAACGCTCGCCAGCTGCATGCAGATTCTCAAGTCGCGCAGCGGCCGCTCCATCGGCAGGTACGTCGATGCCGATACTCCCATCTGGCAGGCGTGATACTACGATCACGCGCTCCGTAGCGATGAATGCCTGCGCACGCAGGCGACCTACATTGCGGCCAATCCGGTGCGCGCTGGACTGGCTACGTGCATTGGGGAGTACCCGTATGCCTGGAGTCGATGGCCCTTGCTGGGCTGATTCTGTACTTGGACGAAGAGCAGCCGAGCGCGGGCTCGGCTCTACAAATGCATCATGAAGTCTGTAGAGCCAAGCCCATGCTCGGCTCTGAAGTTCGTCACGATCAATCTTCTTCCGGTGGCAGCACGATGGCGTCGTCGTCGATCGCCAGCTTGCCGGCCATCAGCACCGCCTGGGTGCGGTTGGTCACGCCCAGCTTGCGCAGGATCGCGGTGACGTGCGCCTTGATCGTTGCTTCGGAGACGTTGAGGTCGTAGGCGATCTGCTTGTTCAAGCGGCCCGCGCCGAGCATCTGCAGCACGCGGAACTGCTGCGGGGTCAGCTCGCGCAGGCGCTGGCCGACTTCGCGTTCTTCGCTGCCGGTTGGCGGCACATTGTGTGCTTCCGGCGGCGCCCAAGTCTCGCCATCGAGGATGGTGCCGAGCGCATGGCCGATCGTGTCCGAATCAGCGGACTTCGGAATGAAGCCCAGCGCGCCGTGGTCGAGTGCGCGACGCATCACCGTGGCTTCTTCGCGTGCGGAGACCACCACCACCGGCAGGTGCGGATGCAGCGAGCGCATGTGCACCAGCGCGTTGAAGCCCTGTGCGCCGGGCATGTTGAGATCCATCAGGACCAGGTCGGCGTCGTTGTGCTGGTCGGCCAGCGCATACAACGCTTCCACGCTGTCGGCCTCGAACAGTTGAACGCCCGGAATGACCCGCTGCACGGCACCCCGCAGGGCTTCGCGGAACAACGGATGGTCATCGGCAATCAGGAGGGTGGTCATGGGTCGAGCTTATCGATCAGGAAAAAGGGCGGTGTGATGGCTGGCACAGGACGGGTTGAACATGGCCGGGTCCCTCCTCCCGGCCACGTTCGTGGCGCGTCCTGTGCCCGCGCTCACGTCATCAACGGACCTTGCGTTCGTCCACCAGCGAGGCCACGACCGACGGATCGGCCAGGGTCGAGGTGTCACCGAGCTGGTCCGGCGCGTTCTCGGCGATCTTGCGCAGGATGCGGCGCATGATCTTGCCCGAACGGGTCTTCGGCAGGCCTGGCGCCCACTGCAGGTGATCGGGCGTGGCGATCGGACCGATCTCCTTGCGCACCCAGGCGACCAGCTCTTTCTGCAGTTCGTCGCTGGGCGCTTCCTCGGCCACCAGGGTGACGTAGGCATAGATGCCCTGGCCCTTCACGTCGTGCGGGAAGCCGACCACGGCGGCCTCGGCCACCTTCGGATGCGAGACCAGCGCACTTTCCACTTCGGCGGTGCCGATGCGGTGGCCGGACACGTTGATCACATCGTCCACGCGGCCGGTGATCCAGTAGTAGCCATCTTCGTCGCGGCGGCAGCCGTCACCGGTGAAGTAGCTGCCCGGGTAGGTGCGGAAATAGGTATCGATGAAGCGCTGGTGGTCGCCATACACCGTGCGCATCTGGCCCGGCCAGGAATCACGGATGATCAGGTTGCCTTCGGTCGGGCCGTCCTTGATCTCGCCATCGGCATTGACCAGCGCCGGCTGCACGCCGAAGAAGGGCAGGGTGGCCGAACCCGGTTTCAGATCCATCGCACCGGCCAGCGGCGAGATCAGGATGCCGCCGGTCTCGGTCTGCCACCAGGTATCGACGATCGGGCAACGGCTGTCGCCGACCACCTCGTAGTACCAGCGCCAGGCTTCCGGATTGATCGGTTCGCCGACGCTGCCAAGCAGGCGCAGCGACGCGCGCGAGGTCTTCTTCACCGGCTCCTCGCCTTCGCGCATCAACGCGCGGATGGCGGTGGGGGCGGTGTAGAAGATCGACACCTTGTGCTTGTCGATCACGTTCCAGAAGCGCGACGTATCGGGGTAGTTCGGTACGCCCTCGAACATCAGCGAGGTCGCGCCATTGGCCAGCGGGCCGTACACGATGTAGCTGTGGCCGGTGACCCAGCCGACGTCGGCGGTGCACCAGTAGATGTCGTCCTCGCGCAGGTCGAACACCGCTTCATGGGTGTAGGCCGCGTACAGCAGGTAACCGGCGGTGGTGTGCAGCACGCCCTTCGGCTTGCCGGTGGAACCGGAGGTGTAGAGGATGAACAGCGGATCCTCGGCATTCATCGGCTCCGGCTCGCAGCTGGCCGGCTGGCTGTCGACCACGTCATGGAACCAGCGGTCGCGCGGGGCCTGCATGTCCACCGCGCCGCCGGTGTGGCGCACCACCAGCACGGTTTCCACGGTATTGGTGCCGGGCAGCTTCAGCGCCGCATCGACGTTGGCCTTCAGCGGAATCTTCCTGCCACCACGCAGGCCTTCGTCGGCGGTGATGATCAGCTTGCTCTGGCAATCGCTGACACGGTCGGCGATCGAGTTCGGCGCGAAGCCACCGAACACCACCGAGTGGATCGCACCGATGCGCGCGCAGGCCAGCATGGCCACGGCAGCGTCGACGATCATCGGCAGGTAGATGGTGACCCGGTCGCCCTTCTTGACGCCGAGGTTGCGCAGCGCGTTGCCGAGACGGCAGGTGCGCTCGTACAGCTCGCGATAGGTCACGTGCTGGGCCGGCGCATCCGGGCTGTCCGGCTCGAACAGCAGGGCGGTCTTGTCGCCACGCTTTTCCAGCTGACGGTCCAGGCAGTTCACGCTGGCGTTGAGCTCGCCATCTTCGAACCACTTGATGTGGAAGTCGGCCAGGTCGTAGCTGACGTTCTTGATCTTCGTCGGCTTGCGCGACCAGTCCAGCCGCTCGGCGGCCTTGCCCCAGAACGCATCCGGATCGGACACCGAGGCCTGGTACTGCTGTTCATAGGAATTCTTGTCGATACGCGCCTTGGCGGCGAACTGCGGATCGACGGGGTAGAGATCAGCCATGGCACCCTCACTTGCACGTTGACTTTGTGTGTGCAGCCGCAGCATTGCCGCAGCCGTTCCCCCTCAGTTTGCCCCATCCACCCCCGGTCGCGTCACCACTTCGGTTAGACCTTGGTCGAAAGTCGGGCCCCTGCAGGCCCGGGTTCGACCAATGGCCAATAGCCGGTGCGTGCAAACGCCCCGCAGTCTCGGCTCGACCGTGCCCCACGCGCGGCATCACCTTGCCACTTGGGAGAGAGGGCAACATGAGCCACCGTACGTTGAAAGCCGTGCGCACACCTTTGGCGGCCTGCCTGTTGGTCGCCCTGGTCGCACCGGGCATGGCGTTCGCCGAGACCGCCAAAGAGAAGGCACTGGAAGCACGCGTTGCCGAACTGGAGCGGCAGGTACAGGCGCTGCTGTCGTCACAGCAGCAGCAACAGACCCAGATCGTGCAGACCCAGCAGGCGGTCACCGACGTCCGCACGCTGCAGGCCGAACAGAAGCCGGCGGTGCCTGCGGGCAAGCAGCCGATCCAGGTCACCACCATCACCCCCGGTGCGGCGCCGGGTACCACGGTCAAGATCGGCGGCTTCATCAAGGCCGATTTCCTGGCCACCCAGACCAGCGATGGCCAGCTGGCCGATGATGCCACCGGCCGCTCGCTGTACCTGCCCGGGCAGACCCCGGTGGAAGGTGCCGGCGGCAGCGGCAAGCGCTCGGACGTGGACTACAACGCCCACGCCAAGTTCTCGCGCTTCAACCTGGGCATCGACAACGTCAGCGAGTCGGGCAACAAGGCCGGCGCGTTCTTCGAGATGGATTTCTTCGGCAATTCGCTGGGCAACCAGACTGCCACCAATACCTATGGCGTGACCCTGCGCCATGCGTACATGTACTGGAACAACTGGATGGCCGGCCAGACCTGGTCGAACTTCATGGATGCGGCTTCGCTACCGGAAGCGGTCGACTTCGTCGGTCCGACCGATGGCGTGATCTTCGTGCGCCAGGCCCAGGTGCGTTACACCAAGGGCGGCTTCAGCGTCGCGCTGGAGAATCCGGAAACCACCACCCTCACCGGTACGCGCAATCCGGTCACCGGCGCCTGGACCAATGCCAGCGCCAACTCCGATCGCGGCAGCCTGCCGGACCTGACCCTGCGTTATGGCTGGAAGGGTGACTGGGGCACCTTCGGTGTCGGTGGCGTGGTCCGCCAGCTGAAGGTCGACAACCAGACCACCGGTGCCAAGGCTGACAAGGTGGCCGGTGGCCTGACCCTGGGCGGCAAGTGGGTAATGGGTGACAGCGATTCGCTGCACTACCAGTTCACCGGTGGCGAGGGCATCGCCCGCTACATCGGCCTGGGCATCACCGCCGATTCGGCCTATGACGTGGCACGCGACGAGCTCAACCCGACCGGTGTGATCGCCGGCTACGTCGGTTGGCGCCATGCGTTCTCGCCGAAGCTGCGCACCAACCTGATCTACGCGCGCAGCGACTACGACAACGACAGCATCCTCGGCCCGCTGGTGACCAAGAGCGTGCAGAGCATCCGCGGCAACATCTTCTATTCGCCGATGCCCAAGGTCGATGTCGGTGCCGAGCTGATGTACGGCAAACGCGAGATCGAGAACGGCAACAAGGGCGACATCACCCGTCTGCAGTTCACTACCAAGTACAGCTTCTGATCGAGTGCCGACCAACGGTCGGCACCTACCGAGATTGAGTGCCGACCATGGTCGGTATCTACCAAGACTGCGTGCCGACCAAGGTCGGCACCTACAGAGGGAAAGCGTCCCATGTCCACAACACCTGCACCGGCGAAAGCCCAACTTACCCAGGGACACAAGAAGGTCATCTTCGCGTCCAGCCTGGGCACCGTTTTCGAGTGGTACGACTTCTTCCTGTATGGCTCTCTTGCGGCGATCATCGCCAAGCAGTTCTTCAGTGGCGTCAATGAAACCACGGGCATGATCTTCGCCCTGCTGGCCTTTGCTGCCGGCTTCTTCGTGCGACCGTTCGGCGCGGCCTTCTTCGGCAGCCTCGGCGACCGCATCGGCCGCAAGTACACCTTCCTGGTCACCATCCTGATCATGGGCATCTCGACCTTCCTGGTCGGTGTGCTGCCCAACTACGCATCGATCGGCTTCGCCGCACCGGTGATCCTGATCATCCTGCGTCTGGCCCAGGGCCTGGCGATGGGCGGCGAGTACGGTGGCGCTGCCACCTACGTGGCCGAACACGCACCGGCTGACAAGCGTGGCCTGTACACCAGCTTCATCCAGTGCACCGCCACGCTGGGTCTGTTCATGTCGCTGCTGATCATCCTGGCCTGCCGCTACTTCCTCGGCAACGAGGCCTTCGAGGCCTGGGGCTGGCGCATTCCGTTCCTGGTCTCGATCGTGCTGCTGGGCATCTCGGTGTGGATCCGCCTGCAGCTCAGCGAATCTCCGCTGTTCCAGCAGATGAAGGCCGAAGGCAAGGGTTCCAAGACGCCGTTCCGTGACAGCCTCAAGGGTGGCAACCTGAAGTTGATGCTGCTGGTTCTGCTCGGTGCTGCTGCCGGTCAGGCGGTGGTCTGGTACGGTGGCCAGTTCTACGCGCTGTTCTTCCTCAGCAGCATGCTGAAGGTCGATGCCACCACCTCCTACCTGCTGATCGCCGCCGCGCTGGCACTGGGCGTGCCGTTCTTCATCTTCTTCGGCTGGCTGTCCGACCGTATCGGCCGCAAGAAGATCATCCTCGCTGGCTGCCTGCTGGCCGCTGTCACCTACATCCCGATCTTCAAGGGCCTGACCCACTTCGCTAATCCGGCCATCGAAGAAGCCCGCAGCAGCTCGCCGGCGCTCGTGGTTGCCGATCCGAACACCTGCTCGTTCCAGTTCGATCCGGTTGGCCTGCGCAAGTTCACCAGCTCCTGTGACGTGGCTACCGCTGCGCTGACCAAGGCCGGTGTGCCGTATGACGTGCAGCCCGCCGCCGCCGGCTCGCTGGCGATGGTCAACGTGGGCAGCGCCAGCGTGACCTCGTATGAGGCCGCCGGCCTGACCAAGGAAGAAGGCAAGGCCAAGGCCGATGCGTTCGGCGCCGAGCTGAAGGGCGCACTGGTCACCGCGGGTTACCCGGCCAAGGCTGATGGCTCGCGCATCAACATCGCCGGCACGATCTTCATGCTGTGGCTGCTGGTGCTGTACGTGACCATGGTCTACGGCCCGATCGCCGCCTACCTGGTCGAACTGTTCCCGACCCGCATCCGCTACACCTCGATGTCTCTGCCGTACCACATCGGCAACGGCTGGTTCGGTGGCTTCCTGCCGGCGATCTCGTTCGCGCTGGTGGCCGGTACCGGCAACCTGTACTACGGCCTGTGGTACCCGATCATCATCGCGCTGATGTCGGTGGTGGTGGGTGGCCTGTTCCTGCGCGAGACGAAGAACGTGGATATCACCAAGTAAGAATGATGTTCATTGGATGAAGGAGAGGCCGTGGTGCAGACCACGGCCTTTTCGTTTCCCTGTAGCGCCGAGCCATGCTCGGCGACCGCGCAACGCGCGGCACAAAACTCCGCAGACGCGAACAGACAGCGCTCAATGCCGTCATCGCGGTTGACAAGCATCCGAAGCCACACGCCCTCTCGCGCCCTGGGTCAGATCCCTTTCGCACGCGAAAGGGATCTGACCCCATCGAGACCGCCGCCTCACGTGCGCACGCCGTATAGTCGCGGAATGAGCATCTCAGCCGCCGACCTTCCCGCCATCCTGCACACCCTGCGCAGTGCCTGGCAGGCCCAGCGTCCTTCGCTGGACCAGCGCGAAGCCGACCTGCGCCGTCTGCGCGAGGCGCTGAAGGAGCGCATGGACGAAATGGCTGCGGCCATCGCCGAGGACTTCGGCCACCGCGCCCACGTTGAATCGAAAATAGCCGATGGCATGAGCGTGCTGTCGGCCATCGATCACCTGCGCCGCCACCTACGACGCTGGTCGAAGCCGCGTCATGCGTCTGCTGGCTGGAAGCTGTGGCCAGCCCGCGCGCAGCTGCGGCCGACGCCGCTGGGTGTGGTTGGGGTGATCTCGCCCTGGAACTACCCGGTCACGCTGGCGCTGGTGCCGCTCGCCACCGCGATTGCCGCTGGCAACCATGTGCTGCTGAAGCCTTCCGAGCACACACCGCGCACCAGCGCGTTCCTGGCCGATCTGCTGGCCAGCGTGTTCCCGCCTGATCGCGTGGCGGTGGTGCAGGGTGGGCCGGACGTGGCGGCGGCAGTGTCCGCGCTGCCGCTGGACCATCTCGTATTCACCGGTTCCACCGCGGTCGGCCGCAAGGTGATGGCGGCGGCGGCGGAACATCTGGTGCCACTGACGCTGGAGCTGGGTGGCAAGTCGCCCGCCATCGTCTGCCGCGATTTTCCATTGGACAAAGCCGCGGCGCGGCTGGCCACCGGCAAGTGGTTCAACGCCGGGCAGACCTGCATCGCGCCGGATTACGTGCTGATCGACAGCGTGCGCCAGCGTGAGTTCGTGCAGGCGCTGCAGCAGCAGGTGCGCGAGCGTTACGGTGATTTCAGCGATGCGGGTGACTACACGCGGATCATCAACGAAGGCCAGTACCGGCGCCTGCAGGGCTATCTGGCGCAGGCGCGCGAACGCGGTGTGCCGGTGATTGCGTTGGCGCAGGTGGATGAGGCGCGCGCCGACCGCGAGCGCCTGCTGGTGCCGACGGTAGTGCTGGACCCGCCGGATGACCTGGACCTGATGCGCGAGGAGATCTTCGGCCCGATCCTGCCGGTACGCGCCTATCCGGACCTGGATGCAGCGCTGGCCGACATCGTGGCCCGCGACCGGCCGTTGGCGCTGTATCCCTTCAGCCATGACACAGCCACGGTGGAGCGCATCCTCGGCCAGGTGGTGGCGGGCGGGGTGACGGTGAATGACACGCTGCTGCACTTCGCCGCTGATGGTTTGCCGTTCGGCGGAGTGGGCGCCAGTGGCATGGGCGCGTACCACGGGCAGGCTGGGTTCGATGCCATGAGCAAGCTGCTGCCGGTGTTGTGGCAGTCGCGCTGGGCGGCCAGTGACCGGTTGCGGCCACCGTATTCGAAGATTGCGGGGTTGTTGAAGTTGCTGCTGCGGTGAAGCCACGCATGGCGTGGCTCTACTGACGGGACCGGGGTCTGGTAGGTGCCAACCTTGGTTGGCACGCGTGGACCCCAAGCGCCGACCAAGGTCGGCCTCTACCGGGGCGCACGGCACCCCAAGCGCCGACCAGGGTTGGCATCCACCAAAGCACACCCGGGTAGAATGCCCCCATGAAGATCGCCTCGTGGAACGTCAATTCGCTCAATGTCCGCCTGCCGCACCTGGAGCAGTGGCTCAAGGACTTCGGCCCGGACATCGTCGGCATCCAGGAAACCAAGCTGGAGGACCACAAGTTCCCGGATTCGGCGCTGATCGCCGCCGGTTACCGCAGCGTGTTCGCTGGCCAGAAGACCTACAACGGCGTGGCGCTGGTGTCGCGCGAGCCGGCGCAGGACGTGCAGATCGGCATTCCCGGCTTCGAGGACGAGCAGAAGCGGGTCATCGCCGGCACCTTCGGCGACCTGCGGGTGATCAACCTGTATGTGGTCAACGGCCAGGACATCGGTACCGACAAGTACGAGTACAAGCTGCGCTGGCTGGAGGCGGTGCACGCGTGGATCGCCGAAGAACTGCAGCGGCATCCGAAGCTGATCGTGATGGGCGACTTCAACATCGCCCCCGATGCGCGCGACGTGCACGACCCGGAAGTCTGGAACGAGAACCACATCCTGACCTCCACCGCCGAGCGTGGTGCGCTGACCAAACTGCTGCAGCTGGGCCTTCACGACGGCTTCCGCCTGCACAACGACGAGGCAGGCACGTTCAGCTGGTGGGACTACCGGGCGGCCGGTTTCCGCCGCAACCTCGGCCTGCGCATCGACCTGACCCTGGTCTCCGATGCACTGAAGGGCAGTGCGGTGACCTCGGGCATCGACCGTGAGCCGCGCACCTGGGAACGTCCCAGCGATCATGCGCCGGCGTGGGTGGAATTGGGTTGAAGCGGTAGCGCCGGGCCATGCCCGGCGAGCGCAGCGGCGGCAGGGAGACGCCGGGCATGGCCCGGCGCTACCTGTCAGTTCACCGTATGCTCTTGCGGGTGAACAGGTTGACGATCGCCAGCAGGATCACCGCGCCGATCAGCGAGAACAGGAACGTGCGGAGGGTGATCGCTTCATTGATGCCGCCGCCGAACAGCCAGCCGGAAATCAGTGCGCCGACGATGCCCACCACGATGTTGAGGATGATGCCCTGCTGGCCATCGCGCTTCATGATGATGCTTGCCAGCCAGCCGACGATGCCGCCGACGATCAGCCAGATGATGATGCCCATGATCGACTCTCCGGTGGATAACCGAGCCCAGTTGACGCGCAACGCTGTGAACCCGTCGTGCAATCCCGTGACGGCCGCGTGCGGATGAGCCTGCCAGCCACCCTCGACGGCCCCTGGCGGTTTGGCCCGGTCACCGTCTGGCGCTGCCCGCACGTGCCCGGCCAGCGCGGTGAGCCGCAGGCCCGGCAGGTGCTGGCACAGGCCCTGGGCGGCGAGCCGGACGCGCTGCCACTGCTGCGCGATGACAAGGGCCGCCCCGAGCTGAGCGGCGCGCTGGCCCACTACGGCACCGGTTGGAGCCACAGCGGCGAGGTGCTGCTGGTGGCGCTGGGCGAAGGCGTGCGGTTGGGCGTGGACCTGGAACTGCTGCGGCCGCGCCCACGCATGCTGGAGATCATCCAGCGCTTCTTCCATCCCGACGAAGTGGTCTGGCTGCAGGGCCTGGACGAGGCTGACCGCGAACATTGGTTCTTCCGCGTGTGGTGCGCCAAGGAAGCCATGCTGAAAGCGCACGGGCAGGGCATTTCCTTTGGCCTGCACCGCCTGCAGCTGGCCCCGGCCGCCGATGGCGCGCTGCACCTGCGCTGGTGCGACCCGGAACTGGGCGAGGCCGCGCGCTGGCACCTGCACGAGTGGCAGGCCAGCGGCCAGTTCCGTGCGGCATTGGCCTGGTATCCGCAGTGAATCGCCGAATCTGCAGTGAAAACCGGCGATAATGTCGGCATGAGCGAACACGATCTTCCCGCCGGCGTAGCGACCACGCTGCAGCAGGGCCTGGCCAGCATGGGCCTGGCCGCCGAGCTGGCCCCGCCGCTGCTGCGCTACCTGGCGTTGCTGCACCGCTGGAACGGCACCTACAACCTCACCGCCATCCGCGATCCGCAGGAAATGGTCACCCGCCATCTGCTTGATTCGCTGGCGATGCAGCCGTTCGTGGCCGATGGCAGCCTGGCCGACCTCGGTACCGGCCCCGGGTTGCCGGGCATCCCGCTGGCGATCGCCTGCCCGGGCCTGCAGGTCACCCTGGTGGAAAGCAACGGCAAGAAAGCCCGCTTCATGCGCGAGGCCGTGCGCCAGCTTGGCCTGGGCAATGCCCGCGTCGCCGAGTCGCGCGCCGAAGCGCTGGCCGAGCCGGGCAGCTACGATCAGCTGACCGCGCGTGCGATGGACACTCTGGCCGGCATCGTCCGCGTCGGTGGCCACCTGCTGCGCCCCGGTGGCGTGCTGCTGGCCATGAAGGGCGTCTACCCACATGAAGAGATCGCAGCGCTGCCGGCCGGTTGGCAGGTGCGCGAGGTGGTCCCGCTGAGCGTGCCCGGCCTGGCCGGCGAACGCCATCTGGTCACCGTCACAGGCCCCTGAACCCCGCCGCCACCCCCTTGTGGAACAAGCGGTTGGCGATCCACGATTTCCGCACGGGCCCGGTTGTACGCATAATGACCGGTCCCAGCACACGTCGACGAGGCACACCCGCATGGCCCGCATCATCGCCATCGCCAACCAGAAGGGTGGCGTCGGCAAGACCACGACCGCCGTCAACCTGGCCGCTTCCCTGGCCAACGCACCCAAGCGCGTGCTGTTGGTCGACCTGGATTCCCAGGGCAACGCGACCATGGGCAGTGGCGTGGACAAGCGCGAGCTGGTCTCCTCCACCTACGATCTGCTGCTGGGCGAGTCCAGCGCTGCCGACGTGCGCGTGCAGACCGCCGAAGGCTACGACCTGTTGCCGGGCAACATCGACCTGACCGCGGCCGAGATCCAGCTGATGGCGCAGAGCGAACGCGAGCAGCGCCTGAAGCGCGCGCTGGCGCCGATCCGCGACGAGTACGACTACATCCTGATCGACTGTCCGCCGGCGCTCTCGCTGCTGACACTGAACGCCCTGGCCGCCGCCGATTCGGTGATCGTGCCGATGCAGTGCGAGTACTACGCGCTGGAAGGCCTGAGCGCGCTGGTGGAAACCATCGAAGCGCTGCGCGCCAACCTCAACCCGGCGCTGGAGATCGAAGGCGTGCTGCGCACCATGTTCGATGTGCGCAACAACCTGGCCAATGCCGTGTCGGCCGAGCTCACCGAGCATTTCGGTGACCGCGTGTTCCGCACCATCGTGCCGCGCAACGTGCGCCTGGCCGAGGCGCCCAGCCATGGCCAGAGCATCGTCGGCTACGATCGTGCTTCGCGTGGCGGTGTGGCCTACCTCGGCCTGGCCGGCGAGATCATCCGCCGCAACAACGAACGCAACAAGGCCACCAAGGCCGTGGAGACCGTCTGATGACCAGCAAGCCTGCCGCCAAGAAGCGTGGCCTCGGCCGCGGCCTGGACGCCCTGCTGGGGCCCAAGGGCGCGGTCAGCCAGGTGCAGGCCAGCACGGCGGTGATCGAGCCGCTGCCCGGTGAAGTGCTGCGCAAGCTGCCGGTAGGCCAGCTGCAGCCGGGCAAGTACCAGCCGCGTCGCGAAATGGACCAGGGCAAGCTGTCCGAACTGGCCGACTCGATCAAGTCGCAGGGCGTGATCCAGCCGATCCTGGTGCGCCAGCTGCCGGCAGGCAACTTCGAAATCGTCGCCGGTGAACGTCGCTGGCGCGCCTCGCAGCTGGCCGGCCTCGACGAAGTGCCGGTGGTGGTGCGCGAGCTGGAAGACCGCACCGTCATCGCGATGGCGCTGATCGAGAACATCCAGCGCGAAGACCTCAACCCGCTGGAAGAAGCCGAAGCGCTGCAGCGCCTCATCAGCGAATTCACCCTGACCCATGCCGAGGCCGCCGAGGCCGTCGGCCGCTCGCGCGCGGCGGTGTCCAACCTGCTGCGCCTGCTGGAGCTGCCGATCGCCATCCGCCTGCTGCTGGAAACCCGCAGGCTGGAGATGGGTCACGCCCGCGCGCTGCTGACCCTGGCCCCGGAACTGGCCAGCAAGCTGGCCCAGGAAGCGGCCGATGAGGGCTGGTCGGTGCGCGAGGTCGAGCGTCGTGCGCAGGCGTTCGCCGCCGGCAAGGTGCCGAGCAACCGTCCGCAGCCGGTGGCCAAGGTGCAGCAGGCCGATATCGCCTCGCTGGAAACCGAGCTGTCCGAAGTACTGGGCACCTCCGTTGCGATCAACCATGGCCGCGGTGGCAAGGGCAAGCTGATCATCCATTACGCCAACCTGGACACGCTCGATGGCGTGCTGGAGCGGCTGCGCACGCGCCAGGGCTGACCCCGGCGCATCTTCCATGGGCGCACGGCCTGTTCCTGCCGTGCTCCGTCGATTGCAGGGAACGCACCGCCGCGCGTGCCGGAGGTCGTATCGTCCACCGCAGGGTGGGCCGCTCCGCCCCGTGGCTCATCCAGGGAGCAGGACATGACCATTGAAATCGACGACGTCAGCCCGGGCGGCAGTCCGATTCTCGTGCACAGCCGCGAGAAGGACTTCACCCCGGCCCACGGCGAAGAACACATCGAGGCGATCAGCGCCTACATCGAGCGCCATCTGGGCTCGATCTCCGGCGTCTTCCACGAAATCATCTCCGATATCGTGCACATCGACGTGCATGTGGTGCCGGCCACCGACGCGTGTCCGTACCTGCGGCTGGTGACCTCGGGCATGAGCGATCTGCCGATGTCCGTGCCCGATGAGGTGGACGCCCCCCGGCACATGGAACTGATGGTGACCCTGCCGGCGGATTGGCCGATCACCCAGGATGCCTTCGAGGACGAACGCAACTATTGGCCGGTGCGCCTGTTGAAGACCTTGGCACGGCTGCCGCATGAGTACGACACCTGGCTGGGCTTCGGCCACACCATCCCCAACGGCCATCCGTCCGAGCCCTATGCACCGGGCGTGGGATTCGATGGCGCCATCGTGCTGCCGCCGGTCACCACTCCGGACGACTTCGGCACGCTGGTGCTGGAAGACGGCAAGACCATCGAATTCATGGCGATCGTGCCGCTGTACCCGGAAGAGATGGATCTGAAGCTGAAGAAGGATTCGGAAACCCTGCTGGACCGCTTCGATGCGAAGAACATCCAGGATGTCATCCAGCCGGGGCGCACCAATGTGGCCAAGAAGCGTTTCGGCCTGTTCTAGGCCCTGCGCGTACCATCAGACTCTGTAACGGCTGAATTCCAGGCTCACCGCAATGACCATCCTGCTCACCGGCGCAGCCGGCTTCATCGGTGCCTACACCGCCCGTGCCCTGCTTGATGCGGGCCAGTCGGTGGTCGGCCTGGACAACTTCAACGATTACTACGACCCGCAGATCAAGCGCGACCGCGTGGCCGCACTGTGCCCGACGCTGGATCTGCGCACGCTGGACCTGACCGACCGCGACGGCCTGGCCGCGCTGTTCGACGAAATACAGCCGACGGCGGTGATCCACCTGGCCGCACAGGCCGGCGTGCGCTATTCGCTGGAAAACCCGCACGCCTACGTCGACAGCAACCTGGTCGGCTTCGTCAACATGCTCGAGCTGTGCCGCCACCGTGGCGTGCAGCATCTGGTGTATGCATCCAGCAGTTCGGTGTATGGCGATTCGGCTACGCCGCCGTTTTCCGAAGACCAGCGCGTGGACCAGCCGCGCTCGCTGTACGCAGCAACCAAGGCGGCCAATGAACTGATGGCCTACACCTACGCGCAGTTGTATGGCCTGCATGCCACCGGCCTGCGCTTCTTCACCGTGTACGGCCCGTGGGGCCGGCCGGACATGGCGCCGCTGCTGTTCTCGCGTGCGGTGCTGGCCGGTCGTCCGATCGATGTGTTCAATGAAGGCCGCATGCAGCGCGACTTCACACATGTCTCCGACATCGTTGCCGGTATTCTCGGCGCCCTCGCGCACCCGGCTGATGGTCCGGTGCCGCACCGGGTGTTCAACCTCGGCAACCACACGCCGGTCGAGCTGGAGCGCTTCATCGGCGTGATCGAGCAGGCCGCTGGTCGCCCCGCGCAGAAGGTCTACAAGCCGATGCAGCCGGGCGACATGGTTCGCACGATGGCCGATACCCGGCGCGCACATGACGCATTTGGCTACGAACCGGTCATGCCGATCGAACAGGGCCTGCCGCCGGTGGTGCAGTGGTGCCGCGAGTATTTTGCTGATCGCGCGTGAGAACGCATCCTCACACTGCCGGATTCATCTTCGGATAACCTCGGCGTCGGAAAATGCGCGGTCTTTGTCCCTCCTTGGCCGAGTCCCCCCATGAGCCAACCCGAGCTGTCCGTCGTCGTCCCAGTATTCAACGAGCGCGACAACGTCGCGCCCCTGGTGGCCGAAATCACCGCTGCACTGCGCGGCCGGCTGCCGTTCGAGATCGTCTACATCGACGATCATTCGCGCGATGACACCCTGGCCGTGCTGCAGGGCCTGAAGGCCACCACGCCGGAACTGCGGGTGCTGCACCACGTTTCGCAGAGCGGGCAGAGCACCGCGGTACGTACCGGCGTCAAGCACGCGCGCGCACCATGGATCGCCACCCTCGACGGTGATGGCCAGAACGATCCGGCCGACATCCCCAAGCTGCTGCAGGCCCGCGGTACCGCCGATGCCCAGGTGAAGCTGTTCGCCGGCTGGCGCGTCAACCGCCAGGACAGCGGCAGCAAGCGCTGGGCCAGCAAGTGGGCCAACGCCATCCGCGCGCGCATGCTGCGCGATGACACCCCCGATACCGGCTGCGGCATCAAGCTGTTCGAGCGCAACGCCTTCCTCGATCTGCCGTACTTCGACCACATGCATCGCTACCTGCCGGCATTGATGCAGCGCGCCGGCTGGAAGACCACCAGCGTGCCGGTCAATCATCGCCACCGCACCGCCGGCGTGTCCAAGTACAACAACCTGGGCCGTGCGCTGGTCGGCATCCGCGACCTGCGCGGCGTGGCTTGGCTGATCACCCGCAGCAAGCGCACCGCGGTGGAAGAGCGATGATGGGTTTGGCGCTGCACTGGCTGGACCAGCCGCTGACCTGGTTGTACTGGACCGGCCTGCATGTGACCGGTTGGAAGCTGATCGGCTACACCGGTGCGTTGATGTTTGGCGGCCGCTGGCTGGTCCAGTTCGTTGCTTCCAAGCGCGCCGGCAAGCCGGTGATCCCGCGCCTGTTCTGGTACATGAGCGTGGTCGGCAGCCTGATGACGCTGAGCTACTTCCTGTTCTCGGCCAAGCAGGATTCGGTGGGCGTACTGCAGAACCTGTTCCCTGCATTCACCGCGTTGTACAGCCTGCAGCTGGACATCAAGCACCGCGGCTGGAAGCGGGACAAGGCCAGCCACTGAGTTACCGGTAGATGCCGACCTTGGTCGGCGCTGGGTTTTGCGGGGCCAACCAAGGTTGGCCACTACCAGAGCGGCCATGCTGGCGCCTCGGTGCTCTGGTAGACGCCGACCTTGGTCGGCACTGGGTTTTGGGGTGCCAACCAAGGTTGGCCACTACCGCTGTGCATCGGTAGCGCCGGGCCATGCCCGGCGGCTGTGGGATGGCGGCCAACGTCGGCCGCGCTGCGCGCTCGCGGGGCATGGCCCCACGCTACCACGCGCCTTCGGCGCTGGGGTCCCGGCCTGCGGCCGGTTCCCGGTCCTGCCTGCGGTGCAGGCAGGACCTTCGTCCCATGCCATGCGCGGTGCGGGGTGCCATGATCGGGGTCTGCCTTCCCGGGAACCTGTGCTCGTGAAAACCCGTCTTGCCGTAGCCCTGCTGATCGCCCTGTCTGCCCCTGCCGTGGCCCTGGCCGCACCGCCCACCGCCACCGCGCCGGCCAGCGTGGCCACCGAATCGCCCGCCGACGCCGCCTTCCGCGCGCTGTACGAGAAGGAATGGAAGTGGCGCCAGGACGGCGGCGGCGAGGCCAGCGAGGACGAAGACGCGCCGGCCAACGCCACCCGCATGCCCGACGTCGGCGCGGCCGCGCAGCAGGCACGCCTGAAGGTATGGGACGAAACCCTGGCCGCGCTGAAGAAGATCGACCCGAAGACCCTGTCGCCCGACAACCAGGTCAACTACGCGATCTACCGCGACCAGGTGTTCAACCTGGCCGAAGAAGTGCGCCTGCGCGGCTACGAGATGCCGTTCAACGCCGACTCCTCGTTCTGGTCGAACCTGTCCTTCATGGCTCGGCGCGAGATGAAGACCGTGCAGGACTACCAGAACTACATCGCGCGCCTGAATGATGTGCCGCGCTACTTCGACCAGCAGACCGAAAACATGCGTGCCGGCCTGAAGCGCGGCTTCAGCGTGCCGCGTGCGGTGCTCGATGGTCGCGAGGTGTCCATCGCCACCGTCGCCGAACTGAAGGATCCGACCGAATCGCCGTTGTACGCACCGTTCAAGAAGCTGCCCAACACCGTCCCGGCTGCCGAGCAGGCCAAGCTGCAGGCACAGGCCCGCGCGGCGATCAGCGGCAAGGTGGTGCCGGCGTTCCAGCAGCTGCGCACGTTCTTCGTCAACGAGTACGTGCCGCAGGCGCGTACCACCCTGGCCGCCGAAGCGATGCCCGACGGCAAGGCGTACTACAAGCAGCAGATCCACGAATACACCACGCTGGACCTGTCGCCGGACGAGATCCATCGCATCGGCCTGGATGAAGTCGCACGCATCCAGAAGGAAATGAACGACATCATCAAGCAGGTGAAGTTCAAGGGCAGCTTCGCCGAGTTCCTGACCTTCCTGCGTACCGATCCGCAGTTCTATGCCAAGACGCCGGAAGAGCTGCTGTCGCGTGCCGCGTGGATCTCCAAGCGCGCAGACGGCCAGCTTGGCAAGTACATGACGCTGCCGCGTGCGCGCTTCACCATCGTGCCGGTGCCGCCGGATATCGCGCCGTTCTGGACCGCCGGCCGCGGTGGCATGGGCACCTACTGGCTCAACACCTACAACCTGCCGTCGCGCCCGCTGTACAACCTGCCGGCGCTGACCCTGCATGAATCCGATCCGGGCCACGCGCTGCAGGGCGCGATCGCCGCCGAGCAGAAGAACCTGCCGGAGTTCCGCCGCAACGCTTACATCTCCGCCTATGGCGAAGGCTGGGCGCTGTACTGCGAGAAGCTGGGCGTGGAAATGGGCATCTACGAAACCCCGTACGAGGATTTCGGTCGCCTGACCTATGAGATGTGGCGCGCCACGCGCCTGGTGATCGACACCGGCGTGCACAGCAAGGGCTGGAGCCGCGAGCAGGCGCTGGCCTACCTGCGTGACCACACGGCGCTGAGCGAGCACGAAGTGACCACCGAAGTGGACCGCTACATTTCCTGGCCGGGCCAGGCGTTGAGCTACAAGCTCGGCGAGATTGCCATCGTGCGCCTGCGCGCGCAGGCGGAGAAGGAACTGGGTGACAAGTTCGACATCAAGGGCTTCCACGACACACTGCTGAAGCAGGGCTCGGTGCCGCTGCCGGTGTTGGAGCAGCAGATCCAGGCGTACATCGCCGAGCGCAAGAAGGCCTGACCCGTCGTGTGATCGGGTCAGAGCCCCGCCGGTGGCGGGGGTCCGACCCGGGCGCGGGGTCGGATCCCTTTCCCGCGGAAAGGGCTCCGACCCCCTCTCACCTCACCCCACCGTCCGCACCTTCGCCACGCGCGCGGCGAAGGTCGGCAGCACCAGCAGGGTCAGCACCGTGGCGGTGATCAAGCCACCGATCACCACCGTCGCCAGCGGCTTCTGCACTTCCGCACCGGAACCACTGGCGATCGCCATCGGAATGAAGCCGACGATGGCCACCAGTGCGGTGGTCAGCACCGCGCGGATACGGCTGGATGCACCATTGATCGCGGCCATCATCGGCACGTCACCGGCGTCCAGGCGCTCACGGATCGCCTGCATCAGCACCAGGCCGTTGAGCGTGGCGACGCCGGACACCGCGATGAAGCCCACCGCTGCCGACACCGAGAACGGCATGCCGCGCAGCAGCAGGGCGAGGATGCCGCCGACCAGCGCCAGCGGTACGCAGCTGAACACCAGTACCGCTTCCTTGCCGCTGCGCAGGGCCATGAACAGCAGGCTGCCGATCAGCAGGAACACCACCGGCACCACCGTGGCCAGGCGCTTTTCCGCACGCTGCAGGTTCTCGAACTGGCCGCCCCAGGTCAGGTACGCACCGGGCGGCAGCGCCACCTCGGCCACGGCGGTCTGCGCCTCGCCAACGAAGCCGCCGAGATCGCGGCCACGCACGTTGGCCTGCACCACCACCCGGCGGCTGCCGTTGTTGCGGCTGATCTGGTTCGGCCCTTCGCTGACGCTGATGCGCGCGAGCGAGGACAGCGGAATCACCACACCGGCCGGTGTTGCGATCGGCAGCGAGGCCAGCTGATCCGGGTCGTTGCGTGCGCTGTCGTCCAGCCGCACCACCACGTCAAAGCGACGGTCGCCCTCGAAGATCTTGCCGGCCGCCGTGCCGCCGATGCCGGTGGACAGCGCATCGCTGACGTCCGCGGCGGTCAATCCGTACTGCGCCGCTGCCACATGGTCGATCTTGACGTTGAGCGTGGGCAGGCCGGAAATCTGCTCCACGCGCACATCGGCCGCACCTTCCACCGCACGCAGTTTCAGCGCCACCTGGTCGGCCACCTTCTGCAGCTGGCTGAAGTCATCGCCGAAGATCATCACCGCCAGATCGGTCCGCACGCCGGAAATCAGCTCGTTGAAGCGCAGTTCGATCGGCTGGCTGAACTCGAAGCTGTTGCCCAGCTGCTGGCCGGCCAGCTTTTCGAAGCGGGCCACCAGCGCTTCCTTGCCCAGCTTCGGATCGGGCCAGTCCGCACGTGGCTTGAGCACGATCACGCTGTCGGAAATGTTGGTCGGCATCGGGTCGATCGCCGCTTCAGCGGTACCGGTACGCGAGAACACCGTTTCCACTTCCGGTTGCTTGGCAATCGCCTTTTCCAGCGCCAGCTGCATCGCCAGCGATTGCTCCAGTGAAGTGGACGGCACGCGCAGTGCCTGCATCGCCACGTTGCCTTCATCCAGTGTCGGCATGAACTCGCGGCCGAGCAGGCCGAACGAACCAATACCCACCAGCAGCATCAGGCCTGCACCCGCCACCACCGCCCGCGGACGCGCGACCGCCTGGCGGATGATCGGCTCGATGCGCCCACGCAGCACGCGGATCAGCTTCGTTTCGTGCTCGCCATCGCTGTGCGCCTCGCCTTCCTTCAGCTTCGGCTCGCGCACCATCAGTGCGGCCATCGCCGGCACGAAGGTGAAGGAGAAGATGAAGGCACCCACCAGGGCCAGCATGAAGGTCGCCGCCATCGGGTGGAACGTCTTGCCCTCCACGCCTTCCAGGGTGAGGATCGGCGCGAACACCAGGAGGATGATCAGCTGGCCGAACGCTGCCGGTCGCGCCATCTTGCGCGCCGAATAGGCCGCGACGCGCAGGCGTTCCATCGCGGTCAATGCACGGCCCAGTTCGGCACGGCGCTGGCCCAGCATCAGCAGCGTCGACTCGATCACGATCACCGCACCGTCCACCAGGATGCCGAAGTCCAGCGCACCCAGGCTCATCAGGTTGCCGCTGATGCCGAAGCGGTTCATGCCGATCACCGCGAACAGGAACGACAGCGGGATCACCAGTGCAGTGATCGTCGCCGCACGCAGGTTGCCGAGCAGCAGGAACAGCACCACCACCACCAGCAGCGCGCCCTCGGTGAGGTTCTTGGCCACGGTCTTGATGGTGGAATTGACCAGCACGCTGCGGTCCAGCACCGGCGCTGCCACGATGTCCGCCGGCAGCGACTTGTTCACCTGTTCCAGGCGCGCGGCGGCGGCCTGGGCCACGGTGCGGCTGTTGCCGCCGGCGATCATCAGCGCGGTACCGAGCACGGCTTCATGGCCGTTGCGGCTGGCCGCACCCAAGCGCGGTGCGCGGCTCAGTTCGACCTCGGCCACATCGGACACCCGTACCACCACGCCGTTGCGGGTGGCCACCGGCGCTTGTGCCAGATCGTCGGTGGTCAGTGCCAAGCCATCGGCACGCACCACCAAGCCTTCGCCGGCACGCTGCACGAAGCCGGCACCGGCCTGCACGTTGGAGCGCTGCAGGGCCGTCACCAGATCGGCCAGGCCCAGGCCATGCGCGGCCAACCGCGCGCTGTCCGGATGCACGCCGTATTCCTTCACGTAGCCACCGACGGTGTCCACGCCCGCCAGTCCGGGGCTGGAGCGCATCTGCGGCGCGATGATCCAGTCCTGCACGGTGCGCAGGTAGGTGGCGCGTTCTTCCGGCGTACGCAGCAGGTTGCCTTCCGGCGTGCGGTAGACCTCACCGGCCTGCCAGCCTGCTTCGCCCGGCTTGGCCAGCTTCGCAGGGTCGAACGCGGTGAAGTCCACCGTCCACATCAACACCTCGCCGAGGCCGGTGGTGACCGGCGACAGCATCGGCGAGGCACCCTCGGGCAGCGCTTCGGCGGCCTCGCGCATGCGTTCGGCCACCTGCTGGCGGGCGAAGTAGATGTCGGTGGCATCGGTGAAGATCGCGGTGACCTGCGAGAAGCCATTGCGCGACAGCGAACGGGTGGTGGTCAGGCCGGGGATGCCGGCCAGCGCGGTTTCCAGCGGATAGGTCACCTGCCGTTCGATCTGCTCGGGCGTCAGTGCCGGTGCCACGGTGTTGATCTGCACCTGGCGGTTGGTGATGTCCGGTACCGCATCGATCGGCAGCTTGCCGAGCTGGAACAGGCCCACGGCGGCAACGAGTGCAGCCAAGGCCACGACCAGCCAGCGGTGGCGTACCGCAGTTTCAATGATGAGCTTGAACATGGAAGGTCCTCAGTGCCCGTGCTCGGCTTCGCCCTTGGCCAGTTCGGCCTTGAGCAGGAAGGCGTTGGCGCCGACGATGCGTTCGTTGCCGCTCAGGCCACCGAGGATCTCGATGCGGTCGCCGGCGCGTCGGCCGGCCAGCACCGGTTGCACCTTGAAGCCGCCCTCGACGGCGACGAACACCGCGCTGCTGCCATCCACGTTCTGCACGGCATCGGCCGGCACGCTCAACGCGCCATCCTTGCCGTCGGTGACCACCACCGCAGACACCGGCGAACCGGCTGGCGGCAGTGCTGCATTGACCGGCGTGGCCCGGATCACCGCTACGCCACCCTGCTGGCGCACATCGGCGGCAGAACCGGTGACGGTGGCACTGAAGCTGCCGCCCGGCACGGTCACCTCCAGTGTCATGCCCGGGCTGACCTGCGCGGCCAGCGCTGGCGGTGCGGTGAACACCAGCTCGTTCATCGACGGATCGGCGACGTCGGCCACCGGGCTGCCGGCCGCCACCACGCCACCGGGCGTGACCTGCACGTTGCCGACGATGCCGGCCACCGGGCTGGTGATGCGCACGCGGCCGCTGCTGTCGGGTGAACCGTTGGCGGCGGCCTGTGCCTGTGCGGCCGCGGCCTGCGCCTGTGCCGCCAGCGAGCGCGCGCGTGAGGTTTCCAGTTCCTGGCGGGCGACCACGCCCTGTTCGACCAGCGCCTTGTCACGGCCATGGGCCAGGCGCGCCGCCTCGGCTTCCGCTGCGGCGGCAACCGCATTGGCGCGGAACACCGCCGCCTCGCCGCTGACCACGATCGCCAGCGCCTGGTTCTGCTTCACTGCCGTGCCCGGTGCGACCAGCACGCGCTCCACGCGCCCGGTCACGGTGGAGGCGACCGATGCACGCGCACCGATCGATGGCTCCACCCGGCCGGACAGCCGCGTCGAACCGCCGCCGCCGCGGCCGACGGCAACCACGTCGATGCCGGAGGCCTTGATCTGCTCGGGCGTCAGTTGCACCACGCCTTCATCGGCGTCGGGCACCTTGCGTGTTTCGGCCTTGGCTTCGGTGCTGTCAGCGGCATGACCATGGCCGTCGTCGGCCGCGGCCTTGCTGGCGGTATCCGATGCGTCCGGGGTCTGTGCGTTGCCGGAGCAGCCGGCCAGCAATACGGTCAGCAGCAGGCCACCAACCAGGGGGAAAGAGCAGGACAGGTTCATCGGGCCTCCACAAAAGGTGCGCGCCCTTCGAGGCGGGCGAGATCGATTTCCGCGCCGACGCGCGACAGACGCGCGTCCACAGCGGTGCCGCGGGCGGCGATGAGGGCACTGCGGGTACTGCGCAGTTCCAGCTGCGAGATGCGTCCGGCGTCGAAGCCGACGCGGGCCAGGCGATAGGCCTCCTCGGCGGCCACGACGCTTTCATCGGCGGCACGGGTGCGGCTGCCGGCGGCCTTCAGGCCCGCCACCGCCGACAACCGTTCCGCTTCGCTGTCGCGGCGCTGCTGGTCCAGCCGCGCTTCGGCCGCACGCTGTTCGGCACTGGCGGCGCGGATGCCACCACGGTTGCGGTCGAACAACGGGATCGAGAGGCTGACGCCGAGCGTGTACGCCTGCTCGCGGTCCTCGCGGAAACGCGTCTGCGCGGCCGTGACGCTGAGGTCGGGCAGGGCACGCTTGCGCTCCACATCGACCAGGCGACCGGCCGCATCAACTTCGGCTTCGGCGACACGCACGGCCAGTGCGACATCGATGGCGCCACGCGGTGCCGGCGGTGCGCGGTCGAGCAGGCTGTTGTCGATGGTCTGCACCGGTGCATCCAGCAGGGCTGCACCGGCCAGGCGGGCCAGTGCGGCATCGCGGAAGGCCTGTGCCTCATCCAGCGCGGCGCTGGCATTGGCCACTTCGCTTTGTGCCTGCACCGCGCGCAACTGCGGCTCGCGGCCATGCTTGACCATGGCGGTGACCGCCGCCGCATCGTCGCGGGTGAGGGTCAGCGCTTCGTCGGCCAGGGTGTAACGACGCAGGGCGCTTTCCGCCTGTGCGTAGATCGCCGCCAGCTGGCTGGCGACATCGCTGCGGCTCTGCGAACCGCGCAGGGCAGCGGCCTGTGCCTCGGCGCGGGCCGCGCGGACGCGCGCGCCACGCTGGCCCCAGACCTCCAAAGGCTGGGACAGGGTAAGCACGGTGTCGGCCCTGCCCATGCCGCCGTAGGAGCCGGTGCCCCAGGCGTTTTCCGCGGACCAGGAAAGGGAGGGGTTGGGCAGCGCCCGGGCCTGGTCGGCGCGGGCATCGGCCGCCTCGGCCAGTGCCGCGCCTACGCGGGTGCCGGGCAGCTGGTCGAGACGTTCAAGCAGGGTGTCGTACGAAGGTGCGGCTTGTGCGGCGACCTGTGCGGCGGGGATCAGGCCCAGCAGCACGGCGACGACCAGCCCGGCCGCGCGCGGCGACCGACGTGTCAGGATCGACATAGGGGGATTCCGGTTGTGAGTGAAACGGGAGCCCGCGATTGCGGGACGCGCTCAACTCACGCCCGGGGAGGACGTGCCAGTTCGTCCTGGGCGACCGCATAGGTCGCCGCGTCGCCTGCATTCATCCAGCGCGCCGGTTGCGGCGTGCCAAAGGCAGCGAAGGTGCTCGCCGGCAGGCTCAGGTTGGAGTGGTGGCAGTGGTTATGACTGCAGGCAGCGGTGTGCTTGCCGTCATTGTCATTGTCACCGTCGGGCTCTTCGGCAGCCGACTCCACATGCACCACGGTGCTGTCGTGCGGTTCTACCGCACACGCCAGAACATCGGCCACCGGCACGACCACGAACGCCGCCATCAGCAGCATCAGCAGGTACGAACGAAGGTGGCGGGCGATCCGGCGCATGGAGGGGAGGCTAGCAAGCGGTTTTCGGTGGATACAATATCAATGGGCACCTCGGGAATTCGTCGGAACCTCCCGTTCAGGTGCGCCGCGCACGGGACTTCTGCTCTGGTAGGTGCCGACCTTGGTCGGCACGCCTTTCGGTCCGTGGGGTGGGACACCGGGATGCGCTTCTGTAGAGCCGAGCCCATGCTCGGCTGCTGTCGCGCGACCAGCCGCCCCGGTAGGTGTCGACCTTGGTCGACACGCTTTTTGACCCCCACCACGTTGCCGGCCAGCGGCCGGCACTACCGGTCGGCGGGCAGCTTCGCGATCACCTTGATCTCGAACTGGAACCCATACAGCCAGATCACGCCGATGCCGGTTAGGGTCGGGAGGCGGACGTTGCCTGGCAGATCGCACCGGCTCCAAGCCATGCGCACCAGCGCCTGCTTGTCGGAATTGGCTCTTGGTGGGAAAGGTCGGGGCCGGGAAAATTCCGGCAACACGCCGCAGAAGCCCAGAGAATCGACTCGATGAACTACTACGCGCTATCCCAGGCAAATCCGCCAGGATGCCCCTCGTACTATCTGGACGCTCAGCTTCACGACAGGTTTCATCCTTTCCATCCTGCTGTTTCCCATGGCCGATTCCCTTGGTACGCCAGGGCCAGAACTGACACGGCACGGGTCTTCACAGACACCATGGTGCTGGTTGGCCCTGAGGCGAGTCATTCCCACGACATCGTCCGCATTACCTCGCACATTTACATTGCAAGCCAGAAGTTCATGGCAGCCTGCCTGAAATTTGATGCCAGGATGATCGACTTCAGGGGCATTCCTCATGTTTCAGAGAAGGGATGGACGACTTCAAAGAGTGAGTACAGTGCCATCATCTTCCATGAGACCAGCCTCTCCTCCGTCGCCTCTGAGGAAAACCAGATGGCGTATAGCAAGTATGGAGAGTCTCGCAGGATCAAGAAGCTGCGCGTGAAAAGCTCCTTCAAAGAACACTTGTTCCGGCTTAAGAACATGGAAGGCTCCAGCAACACCTTGATCTGCTCGGAGGACTTTCGTGCTTACGTCGGCGATAGTCTCAGCGACGTCGAATTTGTTGATACCGCGGATGTGGAGTGGCCGCGAATCAAGCCGATCTGACTCGCCCGACGACGTGGAAACAGGCGAGCGCAGGTCAACGCCCGTCGTTGCCGGCCAGCGGCCGGCACTACCCGTGTCACGGCAGCTTCGCGATCACCTTGATCTCGAACTGGAAGCCATACAGCCAGGTCACGCCGATACCGGTCAGGGTCGGGTGCGGCGCTTCGCCCCAGTACTCCGGCACGATCGCCCAGGCCTTTTCGAAGTTGGTTTCCGGGTCGACCAGGAACACGGTCACGTCGATCACGTCGTCGAACGTGCAGCCGGCCGCGGTCAGTACCGCGTTGAGATTGTCGAAGGCGCGGCGCACCTGGGTCTCGAAGTCTGGCTCGGGCGAGCCATCCTCGCGGCTGTACTGTCTGGACAAACGGTGATGCTCGGCTGATGACGCTATCTATACGGCCGCGCATCGTACGTCTGCTGGCCGAGCTGGAAGAGTTTGAGGGTGTGCTGGGCGACGCGACGCGACGCCGCCTCTTAAGGCTCCTCTGCGCCTGCACGTAGATGCTCCCCTGCCCCGCGCGAATTTTCTTGCTCCCTGCGGGACAGGGGGTGATTATTTGGCTGTATTGAACCTTTTATCAAAAAAATCAAGAACTTCAGATAGTCGCTCCAATGCTGATTGCGACATTATTTCTAATGCAGGCTTGTTGTTTGCACAGGCTTCAGCGAGATGCCATCCAATTTGCTTCTTGGTTGGTGTTTTTCCGCTGGAAATATTGGCTTGTATCAATTCAATGGTGTCTTGGCCAAGCAGTTTTTCTATTGCCATTCCGGAGAAATCAGAATTTATTTCTCCTAGTGTAATAATTTGGGATTCACGGAGATACCATTCCTCGCGATACTTGATGGCAGCTTTCTTGCCCTCTTTGTCGTCATCTAGAAGTATCGAAAAATCAGTGGCTTGCCCTAGTAGCTGACTTATCAAAGGGCCCGATGATCCAGAGCCTGAGCCGGGTACCAGATGGAGCCTTCTATTCTTCTTGTTTGAAGAGTTGGCGATCGTCAATGCGTAGAAGTCGGTAATTCCCTCCACGATTAAATACGGCCCGGCGCCGATTAGGTCTGGTGTCACATACTCAAGCTTTTCTATTATAGGTTGGAAGTAGCTTGATCTCGAAGGATATTTCGCGACAAAGTTTCTGTACGTGGTGGCCGTCACCTCTGTAGGTTTCGTATCCAGTCCGAATGCATTCTCTCCATCGTAATCAAGAGCCGCATTTTCCACGATGTAAGAAGATCCGAGCCACTTTGGATTAATCATGTGGTGGCTGTGGGTTGAGTATATTACGAAGTTCCCATTGGATGCGATTCGAGCGAAGCTGGTTAAAAGCTCGGCTTGGGCTTTTGCATGCAAATTTGCAGCAGGTTCATCAAATACAAATACGGTCTTTTTCTCCTTTTCTCGATTGAATCCGGTAAAGAGCAGGAATGAAAAAAACCATCTGAATCCAAGGGACCTTTCATTGATTGCGTAATTTGATTCTCCGTCCGTGACGTGGAATGTCGCGTAGGGCATGTCATCGCGCTCTTCATCTACCCCCCACCCGACTGAGATGGATTTTATAGCGATCGACTTTTGAAATATTCGATGCCAGCTTCCAAGAACTTCCTTCGTGATTGCACTCGATACATTCTGAAAAACCGAATCAATTGGGGTCTTTCGGGGGCTGCTTAGCAACCTTGAAAGCCAAGATGATGAGTCTTGGCTTTCTTTAAACTCCTTGATCCTCTGAACAATGTGTTGCTCGGTCGATAGTTCGGGGTTGATGCTTGTAAGTATGTCTTGAAGAGCGAAACGATAGTGTCTATTAATTGCTGTCTCATCGGCGTGCTCTTCAAGATAGATCCGAGGCGGCATTTCAACTAGGAAGGTGGGGAAGTAGGACACCTGTTCCAAGTTTTGCTGAATATGCCTCACGACGTACGTCCAGAGATCAAATGCTGTGGGCTTCGTAGGTTTCTGATAGGCAGTGAATTTCGTGGCCTTCCCCCTTTTTATAAAAAGGTTTAGGGTCCAATAATTCATCGTCTCCGTAAGGACGCTATCCTTAAATGTGAATCGCTTCTCTGCGTACACAGGGTTTTTGAGAGGCTCCGGGTCCAGTTTCATCCCGTGTTTTTTTGCAGCTTTCACTAGGTGATCAATATCCCCTTCCGTGAGCTTTATGGTTGCTCTTACAGCAACGGCTCCAGAGAATGCGGCCTTGTGCTGAATCGGAATAAGGCTTATTCCCGACGCCTTGGAGTATGGTCCGTCAAACAAACTCGAAACTGCTCTATTGCCGGTCACAAAGTGGGATATTGCCTCTAGAATCGTCGTCTTTCCGCTCTCGTTTAATCCTATAAGGGTTATAACTGGGCTGGTTGAGCGTCCTCTCAAGTCGATCTTGACGTTCTTGATCCCCTTAAAATTTCGTATTACAAAATCTTGGATCTCAGGCATGCTCCCTTGCTCCTTATCCACCGGCTGCTGGTTGAGCGAGCATACGAGATTTGATCGGGTCATCGTTGATGCAGTTCAGGCCAAGACGTCAACAGTTGAACGGTCACGGCAGCTTCGCGATCACCTTGATCTCGAACTGGAAGCCATACAGCCAGGTCACGCCGATACCGGTCAGGGTCGGGTGCGGTGCTTCGCCCCAGTACTCCGGCACGATCGCCCAGGCCCTCTCGAAATTCCTTTCCGGGTCGACCAGGAACACAGTCACGTCGACCACGTCATCGAACGTGCAGCCGGCCGCGGCCAGCACCGCGTTGAGATTGTCGAAGGCGCGGCGCACCTGGGTCTCGAAGTCCGGCTCGGGCGAGCCGTCCTCGCGGCTGCCGACCTGTCCAGAGACGAACAGGAAGCCATTGGATCGGATCGCCGGTGAGTAACGGTTGCGCTCGTACAGCGCCTGCCGGCCGGCGGGAAAGACCACATCACGGTGGGACATAGGACGGATTCCAGATGGGAGGAGACCATCCTCCCCGCTGCCGCTGTCTGGATAAACCGTGATGGTGCGCCTAGATTGATGGGTAATTCCAAACAATCAGGGCCGCTGACATGGACCGCTTCGAGGCGATGCGGGCCTTCGCCCGGGTGGTGGAGACCGGCAGCTTCACCCGCGCCGCGCACACCCTGCAGCTCAGCCGCACCACGGTCACCCAGCTGGTGCAGCAGCTGGAAGCGCATCTGCGGTTGCGGCTGCTGAACCGCACCACGCGCCGGGTCAGTGTCACCGCCGATGGCGCGGCGTATTACCCGCGCATCGTGCGGTTGCTGGCCGACCTGGAAGAGGTGGAGGGTGGGCTGGGCGATGCCGCCGCCCAACCGCGTGGGCGCCTGCGCATCGATGTGCCCGGCCCGTTCGCACGGCTGCTGCTGGTGCCGGCGCTGCCCGGCTTCCAGTCGCGCTACCCGGAGATCCAGCTGGAGGTGGGGGTCAGCGACCGCGAGGTCGATGTCATCGCCGACAACGTCGACTGCGTGATCCGTGGCGGTACCCCGGCCGACCCGGCGCTGGTGGCGCGGCCGTTGGCGAGCCTGCCGATCGGCTTCCATGCCAGCCCTGGCTATGTGCAGCAGTTCGGTGCGCCGGAACACCCGTGCGCGCTGCAAGGGCCCCAACATCACACGGTCGGTTTCCTCAGCCCGCGCAGTGGCCGCGCCCGCGTGTTCACCGCGCAGCGCGGCACCGAGCGCATCGAGGTGCAGGGGCGCTATTCAATCGGTTTCGATGATGGCAATGCCTACTTGGCGGCGGCGCTGGCGGGCCTGGGCGTGGTCGCGCTGCCCAGCTACATGGCCGAACCGCATGTAGCGCGCGGCGAGCTGCTGCCCGTACTGCACGATTGGCAATTGCCGCCGATGCCGATGCACGTGATGTTCCCGCCGAACCGGCACATGAGCCAGCGGCTGCGGGTGTTCATTGATTGGGTGGTGGAGACGTTGGGCTGAGCCACCGCTCGATCGCCGCCACGCCGCATGCCACTCCGTCCTCGTTCGCCATTGCAGCGCCCAGCGCGGCTGCACGCGCGCGCGTATCCGCCTGCTCGGCGAACGCCAGTGCATCGGCCAACGCCTGCGGCTGCAACCGTTTCGGTGACAGCGGCGCAGGCGCTACACCCAGCCGCTGCAGGCGATCGGCCCAGAAGAACTGGTCGGCGGCAAACGGCATCACCATCGACGGTATGCCGGCACGACAGGCCGAATGCGTGGTGCCGCTGCCACCATGATGGATCGCCAGCGCGCAGCGCGGCAGCAAGGCTTCATGCGGGGTGGGCCCGATCACAAATACCGTGTCGGGCAACGCCATGTCGGGCACGCCGACCCAACCGGGGAACAGCAGCACGCGGCGCGGTGCCAGCGCCGACAACAGCGCCGGCAGCACGCGTTCGCGGTCGAAGCCGGTCATGCTGCCGAAGCCCAGATAGACCGGCGGTGGCCCGGCATCGAGGAAAGTCTGCAGTTCCGCCGACGGTTGCCACGGCGCAGCAGGTGCCGACCATTGGCCACACACGACATGGTCGGCCGGCCAGTCCAAAGGCGGTGCCAGCAGCTGCGGCGAGATGCCGTACAGCATCGGCAGGCCGGTCCACAGCGAGCGTCGTGGCCGCTGCCCGGCGTGCTGGCGGGCAGCGTTGATCGGGCCGCGGAACTGCCGCCAGATCAGGCCGTTGACCAGTCCGTAGCTGGCCCAGTTCAACCATCCTGGCGAGCGTCCGGGTGGCAGGAAGGGCGAACGGAACGCGCGGGTCGGCGTCAGCGGGATCATGCCGGTGGCGATTACCGGAAGACCACGACGTTCGCCGACGCTCATGCCGACGAACGCCGCCAGGCCGCCGGTCAGGATCGCATCGCAGCCGTCGGCTGCAGCATCGGCCTGGCGCATCCAGCCAGCGACGTGCTGCAGCGCCATCCGTGCCAGCCCGGTGCTGGCGGCGGCCACGCCGTTGCCGCGTGAGACCAGCGCCACTACTTCATCGTGGATGTCGCCTTCCAGCGCGGCGTGCGGGACGCCCATTGTTTTCGCGCTGCCCAGAGTGCCGCCGTCGGCCAGCAGCATGACCTCGTGGCCGGCCGCGATCAGCCCGTGGCAGAGCATGACCAGCGGGCGCGTATCGCCTTCGGTGCCGTAGGTGAGGGCCAGCAGTCGCATTGGAAGCTCCGCAGTGAGGCGCCAGTATGCCGGGATCGCACCGCGCGTCCCTGCGCTCCCGCTGGCGTACGGCATGGGACAATCCAGCATCATCTGCCCCCGCTGCACGGGGCGCGCGCAACAGGATCCAGCACCGCATGACCGCACTGCCCTCACTACCGTCCCTTGTCTCCCGCATGCCCGTTGCCGCATTCGGGTGTGGGGCATGAGCCGCGTCGTTGCGCTGGATACCGAAACCACCGGCATCTCGCATCGTCTGGGCCACCGGGTGATTGAAATCGGGGCGGTGGAACTGATCGATGGACAACTCAGCGGCCGCCAGTTCCACACGTATCTGCAGCCGCAGCGCAAAGTGGACTGGGGCGCACAGCGCGTGCACGGCATCAGCGATGCGATGCTGGTGGGCAAGCCGCTGTTCGCGAGCAAGGCAGCCGAGCTGCTGGAGTTCCTGCGTGGCAGCGAGATGGTCGCGCACAACGCCACCTTCGACGTCGGCTTCCTCGACAACGAGCTGCGCCTGGCCGGCATCGCCGATGGGCTGGCCCAGCACTGCCGCGTGACCTGCAGCCTGAAGCTGGCCCGCAACCGGTGGCCGGGCATGCCCAACAAGCTGGACGATGTGCTGCAGCGCCTGCGCATTCCCGGCACCCGCGGCCTGCATGGCGCACTGAAGGATGCGCACCTGCTGGCCCAAGTGGTGCCGCACCTGCGTTGAGCTGGCCCTGTCGCTGTTGTAGAGCCGAGCCGACGCTCGGCTGCTTCTCCCCGTATCACCCAGCCGAGCGTGGGCTCGGCCCTACAAGGGCCCCCGTCGCCGTGTTCAGGCATGGGCTGTGGGTAACTTGCGCAAGTGCTTGAACCCGTGCATAATGCGCGGCTCGCTGTGTCCGGTTTCGTGCCGGGCGGCGCCCCCGGGAGCACGTCCCCGGCCGCCCAACGCCAGCGTAACCCTTTGATTCTCTTGACGTGTGGTGGGCAACCATCGAGGCCGCCGTCTCCCGGGCTACGGGCTGACACAACTTACTATCGAGGTGCGCCATGTCCCGCGTATGCCAGGTTTCCGGCAAGCGAGTGCAGACGGGTAACAACGTCTCGCACGCCAACAACAAGACCCGTCGTCGTTTCCTGCCGAATCTGCACGAGCGCCGCTTCTGGGTTGCCAGCGAGAACCGCTGGGTGAAGCTTCGTGTTTCCGCGCATGCACTGCGCACCATCGACAAGAACGGTATCGATTCCGTTCTGGCTGAGCTGCGTGCGCGCGGCGAAAAGGTCTGAGGAGTAGACGATCATGGCAGGCAAGCGCGATAAGGTCCGTATGATTTCGACCGCTGGTACCGGTCACTTCTACACGACCGACAAGAACAAGAAGAACACCCCGGGGAAGATGGAATTCTCCAAGTACGATCCGGTCGTGCGCAAGCACGTCCCGTACAAGGAAGGCAAGATCAAGTAATCCGCAAGGATTGCTGGTTGCCTCCGAAGAAACCCGCCCTCGTGGCGGGTTTTTTTGTGGCAGGTGTTCCCGTGGTGGGTGCCGACCGTTGGTCGGCACGCTTTGCGCGGCTCGACTCTACCCACCCCGCTGGGCAGAATGGCCCATCACCCTCCCGACGGGCGCACCTGATGCTGTTCGAGTGGTTGCTGGGTTCGTATCTGCTGCTGATCGACTGGCTGATCCGGCTGGTGGCGCTGTGCTGGATCCCCACCCGCACCACGCCGGGCGCGGCGCGCAGCTGGCTGCTGCTGGTCGGCTTCGTGCCGCTGCTGGGCCTGCCGCTGTACCTGCTGTTCGGGCACCCGTGGCTGTCGCGCGAGCGCATCCGCCGGCAGGCCGAGGCCTCGCAGGTGATCCGCGAGGAACAGGCGCTGCAGCGCCGCCTGCGCTGGACGCCACAGCCCGATTCGGCCAGTGCCGAAGTGGTGCCGCTGGTGCAGCGCCAGGGCGATTTCATGCCGGTGCATGGCAACGCGGTCGACCTGCTGACCGACTACGACGAATCACTGCACAACCTGATCGCCGACATCGACCAGGCCCAGGACCGGGTGCACCTGCTGTACTACCTGATGTTCGATGACACGGTGGGTGAGGCCATCGTCGAAGCCCTGCAGCGTGCCGCAGCGCGTGGGGTGCAGTGTCGCGTGCTGCTGGATGCGGTGGGCGCCAAGCGCGGCCTGCGCGCGTACAGCAAGCGGCTGCGGTCACGTGACGTCGAAGTGCGAGCGATGCTGCCCGGCGGCCTTCGCTGGCGCCGCAGCGGGCGCATGGACCTGCGCAATCATCGCAAGATCGCGGTGATCGACAACGAAGTGGGCTATGTCGGTTCGCAGAACCTGGCGCGGCCTGAATTCGTGGCCGGCCACCCCAACCGCGAGCTGGTGGCGCGCGTACGCGGACCGGCGGTAGCGCACCTTGAAGCGGTGTTCGCCAGTGACTGGTACATCGAAACCGGGCAGCGCCTGGACGTCATCGCCGACGTGCCGGTGTGCAGCGAGGACATCGCCACCCAGCTGCTGCCCAGCGGCCCGGCGTACCCCTACAGCAACGCGCGCGATGCGGTGGCCGCGCTGATCCATCTTGCCCGCCGGCGGCTGGTGATGGTGACGCCGTACTTCGTGCCCGACGAAGCAACGCTGAGTGCACTGCGCATCGCCGCACTGTCCGGCGTGCAGGTGCAGCTGATCCTGTCGGCCAGCAACAACCAGCGGCTGACCTCGTGGGCGCAGGAGGCCTACTACGATGAACTGCTGCGCTGCGGGGTGCAGATCGCGCTGTACGAGCCGCAGTTCCTGCATGCCAAGCACATGAGCGTGGACGAGGATATCGCCGTGCTGGGGTCGATCAACATGGATATCCGCTCGTTCGCGCTGAATGCCGAAATCGGCCTGATCTGCTACGACCGTCAACTGGTCACGCAGCTGATCGCCATCGAGGACGACTATCTGCGCCAGTCGCGCCTGCTGGACCTGGAGCAGTGGCGCAAGCGCCCAGCGTGGCTGCGCAGCCGCGAGGGCATCGCGCGTCTGGCCGATGCGCTGATGTAGGCCGGCGCCAGCCGGGCAGGGTCGATGGCCTACAATCGGCGCATGACTGATTCACCGCGTAGTGGCGAACTGGAGCTGGCGATCATCGGTGGTGGTGCGGCCGGGGTGCTGGTGGCGATCCAGGTGTTGCGCCAGGCCCGGGTGCCGCTGGCGCTGGCCATCTTCGAGCCGGCCTCGCAGCTGGCACAGGGCATCGCCTATGCCACGCCGTGGCCGGAGCATCTGCTGAACGTACCGGCGGCGAAGATGAGCGCCTTCCCCGACCAGCCCGGCGACTTCCTCGATTACCTGATGGCCGCCAACGCCTACCCGGGCGAGGCGCGCGAGGTGCTGGGCGAACGTTACGTGTGCCGCCATTACTTCGCCGCTTACCTGCAGCAGCGCCTGCGCGAGGCCGAAGCGGCCAGCGTGGCGCGGTTGCAGGTCTTCGCCCAACCGGTGCTGGCGCTGCAGCCGGATGACCGCGGTTACCAGCTGCAGCTGGGCGATGGCCAAGCGCTGCATGCAGCGCAGGCGGTGATCGCCACCGGCAACAGCATGCGGCCGCTGCCGGTGGACGGCGCCGATGCGCTGCCCGCCGATGACGTGGTCGAAGCCTGGGATTACGACGGCGTGCGCACGCTGGCCGGTGGCCATGCACTGGCCATCGTCGGCTCCGGGCTGAGCATGGCGGACACCGTGTTGGCGCTCGTGGCCGCCGGTCACAGCGGGCCGCTGCACGTGATCTCGCGCCATGGCCTGCTGCCGTTGCCGCATGCACACGGTGGCCTGCCGGCGTTCGATCCGCAGGAGCTGCTGCCGATGACCCTGCGCCAGCGTCTGCGTGCGCTGCGCCAGCACGCACGGCAGGCACAGGTCGATGGTATCCCGTGGCAGGGCGTGATGGACCGCATCCGCCCGCATGGGCAAGCGCTCTGGTGCAGCCTGGACGTCGCCGACCAGCGCCGCTTCCTGCGCCACGTGGTGCGCTACTGGGATGTGCACCGCCACCGAATCGCTGAACCGGTGGCCGAGCAATTGCAGGCGCTGCAGTCCAGCGGCCAGCTGCGCGTTCACCGCGCCCGCCTGCAACGCGTGTGGCGCGACGGCGACGCCCTGCAGCTCTCGGGCCGCGAGGCGGGCGGCGGCAATGTGCAGTGGACGATCGGCGCGGTGGTCAATGCCACGGGCGTGGAAACCCGCGCCTCGGCGCTGCGCAACCCCTTGCTGCAGCGGCTGCAGGCCGATGGACTGGCCCGTCCCGGTCCGCATGGGCTGGGCCTGGACAGCAGCGTGCCGGGCGACCGGCTGTGCGCAGCGGGCGGCCAGCCGCAGGCGCGCCTGGGCGTAGTCGGCAGCCTGCGCATCGGCAGCCTGTGGGAAAGCCTGGCGGTGCCTGAACTGCGTCAGCAGGCGCAGGCACTGGCCGTGCAGGTGGTCGCAGGAGCTGCGACGTCGATGCCGTAAAATGGAGGCATGGATGTCTCCCACTTGCTTGATGGCCTGAACCCGGCCCAGCGCGAAGCCGTCTCCGCTCCCCTCGGTCACCACCTGGTGCTGGCCGGTGCCGGGTCGGGCAAGACGCGCGTACTCACCCACCGCATTGCCTGGCTGCATGAAGTCGAAGGCGTGCCGACGCACGGCATTTTCGCGGTGACCTTCACCAACAAGGCCGCTGGCGAGATGCGCCATCGCATCGACGCACAGCTGCCGCATGGCAGCCGCGGCATGTGGATCGGCACCTTCCACGGCCTGGCCAACCGCCTGCTGCGCCTGCACTGGCAGGACGCCAAGCTGCCGGAAAGCTTCCAGGTGATGGATTCGGACGATCAGCTGCGGCTGGTCAAGCGCGTGGTACAGGCGCTGGAGCTGGATGACGGCAAGTACCCGCCCAAGCAGATTGCCTGGTGGATCAATGCGCAGAAGGATGAGGGCCGCCGCCCGCAGCACATCCAGCCCGAGCCGAACGACGCGTGGCTGGAAACCATGCGCCAGGCCTATGCCGAGTACCAGGCGCGCTGTGACCGCGCCGGTCTGGTCGATTTCGCCGAGCTGCTGCTGCGCGCGCACGAACTGCTGCGCGACAATCCGCCGTTGCTGTCGCACTACCGCGCGCGGTTCCGCGAGATCCTGGTGGACGAATTCCAGGATACCAACGCCATCCAGTACGCCTTCGTGCGCGTGCTGGCCGGGCATGAGGGCCACGTGTTCGTGGTCGGCGACGATGACCAGGCCATCTATGGCTGGCGCGGCGCCAAGGTCGAGAACGTGCAGGGCTTCCTGCGCGATTTCCCGGGCGCGCAGACCATCCGCCTCGAACAGAACTACCGCTCCACCGCCAACATCCTCAACGCCGCCAACGCGGTGATCGCGCACAACCCGGACCGCATCGGCAAGCAGCTGTGGACCGACAGCGGCGACGGCGATCCGATCGAGCTGTATGCGGCGTACAACGAGATGGACGAGGCGCGCTACATCGTCGAGCGCGCGCGGCAGTGGGTGCGCGACGGTGGCAGCTATACCGAAGTGGCCGTGCTCTACCGCAGCAACGCGCAGTCGCGCGCGCTGGAAGAAGCGCTGCTGAGCGAACAGGTGCCGTACCGCGTGTACGGAGGCATGCGCTTCTTCGAGCGCGCCGAGGTGAAGGATGCGCTGGCCTATCTGCGCCTGTTGTCCAACCGCAACGACGACGCTGCATTCGAGCGCGCGGTGAACACGCCCACGCGTGGCATCGGTGACCGCACGCTGGACGAAGTGCGCCGCGAAGCACGCACCCAGGGCATCTCGCTGTGGGAAGCGACCATGCTGGTGACACAGGGCAGCGCACTGGCGGCGCGGGCCCGCAACGCGCTGGCCGGCTTCCTGGCGCTGGTCAATGAACTGCAGGCGCAGACCCTGCAGATGACCTTGGCCGAGCGCGTGGACCATGTCCTGGTGCGCTCGCAGCTGCGCGAACACTGGAGCAAGGAAAGCCGCAACGCGCTGGATTCGGAATCGCGCACCGACAACCTCGACGAACTGGTGTCGGTGGCTTCGCGCTTCGTGCGCCGTGCCGACGACATCGAGGAAGTGGGCGAGGACATGGACGAACTGGTCGCGTTCCTGGCCTATGCCGCGCTGGAAGCCGGTGAAGGCCAGGCGCAGGCGGGCGAGGAGGGTGTGCAGCTGATGACGCTGCACTCGGCCAAGGGCCTGGAATTCCCGCTGGTGTTCCTGGCCGGCGTGGAAGAGGGCCTGTTCCCCAGCGCACGATCGCTGGAGGAAAGCGGGCGGCTGGAAGAAGAGCGTCGGCTGGCCTACGTCGGCATCACCCGTGCGCGACAGAAGCTGGTGCTGAGCTACGCCGAATCGCGGCGCATCCACGGCCAGGACAACTACAGCCTGCCGTCGCGCTTCCTGCGCGAGATCCCGCGTGAGCTGCTGCATGAAGTGCGTCCGAAGGTGCAGGTCTCGCGACCGGCGTCCATGGGTGCAAGCCGGGTGATGGGTCACGCCGCCATCGAAGCGCCGCCGATCAAGCTGGGCGCGCTGGTCAGCCATCCCAAGTTCGGTGAAGGCATGGTGACCGACTACGAAGGCAGCGGCGCCCATGCCCGCGTGCAGATCGAGTTCGCCGACGCCGGCAGCAAGTGGCTGGTGATGGCGTATGCCAACCTGACGGTGATCTGATCACCGCCGGGGTCGGATCCCTCCCGAGGGAGGGCTCTGACCCCGGCGCGATGGAAAGCAGCCGAGCATGGGCTCGGCTCTACAAAGGCGAGGGCTCATGACCCGCAACGTGCTCTTCCTCTGCAGCCAGAACCGCCTGCGCAGCCCGACGGCCGAGCAGGTGTTCGCCGATTGGCCGGGCATCGAGACCGCCTCGGCCGGGCTGCTCGCCGACGCCGAGGAGATCCTAAGCCCCGAGCTGCTGCAGTGGGCTGACCTGGTGTTCGTGATGGAGCGGACGCATCGCAACCGGCTGTCCAGCCGTTACAAACCGTGGTTGAAGGGCAAGCGGGTGATCTGCCTGGATATTCCGGATGACTACGAGTACATGGACCCGGTGCTGGTGGAGCTGCTGAAACGGAAAGTGCCACCGTTCCTGCGCTGAGCGTTCGTTGTAGAGCCGAGCCCATGCTCGGCTGCTTCTCAGGCGCAAAGCAGCCGAGCACGGCGCGGCTCTACAATAGCGGCCACATCTCTCAGGAACGCCCTCATGACCGAGCCCACGCTGCATGTCACCGTGAAATTGAACGCCAGGCTGCAGCCCGAGCATCGCCATGAGCTGTTCGAGGATCCACTCGATGCGCTGCTGCAGGCGGCCGAACTGGGCGGGATCACCGGTGGCGGTACCGCGATGTCCGACGAAGGCGAAGTCGAATACGGCGATATCGAAGTGGCGCTGGTTGATGCCGCAGGCGTGCCGAAGCTGGTCGACCTGCTGGAGCAGCTGGGTGCACCGAAGGGTTCGCAGATACAGGGCGCAGGTGAGGTCGATCGCAGCTTCGGCGTGACCGAGGGCCTGGGCATCTACCTCGACGGCCTGACCCTGCCGGACGAGGTGTACGAGCAGTGCGATTCGAACCATGTATTCGAACAGCTGTCCGAGCGCATCGATGGCCTGGGCGAGATCTGCAGCTGGTGGCAGGGCCCGAGCGAGACCGCGCTGTACATGTACGGCCAGTCGTTCGAGGCGATGCGTGATGCGATCGCTGAATTCGTCGGCAGCTACCCGCTGTGCCAGAACGCACGCGTGGTGCAGATCGCCTGAGCGTAGGCCTCTACCGGTAGGTGCCAACCTTGGTTGGCACGATGTCGTCGGTCGCGGAGAGCAGCCGAGCATGGCTCGGCTCTACAGAAGAGCGTTACCGACTTGCGGCCTGCTGCGCGTTCTCGCGCAGGGCCAGGTGCTTGCCCAGCTGGTAGCCGCCATAGAACAGCACGAACGCGGCGGCCACGGCCAGAAGAATGGCCCGTGGGGTGATCCGTGATGTCGGCTTGCGGTCCTGCATGCGCGTGCTCCCCGATGGCGGCAGCGTGCCGCGCGCCCAGCATGCGCCGTGCGTGGCAGCCGGGCAAGCCCGGCGCTACGGTGTGACCGGACCCCGCACCTGCTCCCAGTCCAGCCCGAACTTCGCCAGGTATTTGCGCAGGCGGTCGGCGTCGTTGGTGCTGGCACGTTGCGTGCGCGAGACCGCGAACAGCTCGCGACCCGCAGCGGACAGCGACTTCGAGCGCGCGCAGACCCGCACCACCTCTTCCAGCTGCACGCGATCGAAACGGTCCAGCGTGTCCACGGCATCGCCCAGCAGTGCATCCAGCGGTGACGGCGCATCGCCGCCGCGCCACTGTGCCCGCAGGCGCGCGATCTCGTCTTCCACGCCCTCGATCTGGATGCGCCCGGCACTCGCCAATGTGGCCAGGCGCATGATCGACGCGCCCAGGTCGCGGAAGTTGCCGCGCCACGCCGCTTCCGGGCTGGTGGCAAACGCGAGATAGCGCGTACGTGCCTCGACGTTGAAGCGGACCCGCGCGTGCTGGTCCTGCGACCAGCGTTCCAGCTCGAACTCGATGTTCGGTTCGATGTCTTCCATGCGCTGTGCCAGGCCCGGCAGGCGATAGGTCCACAGGTTGAGGCGGGCCAGCAGGTCTTCGCGGAAGCGGCCTTCCAGCACCGACTGCTGCAGGTCGCGGTTGGTACCGGCGATCAGCTGGAAGTCGCTCTCCACTTCGCGGTCGCTGCCTACCGGCAGGAACCGCTTCTCTTCCAGCGCCCGCAGCAGCATCGCCTGTTCGTCCTGGCCGAGTTCGCCGATCTCATCCAGGAACAGCAGGCCCTGGTGGGCTGAGCGCAGCAGGCCGGCGCGGTCGCTGGAAGCACCGGTATAGGCGCCCTTGGTGTGGCCGAACAAGGTGCTCATCGCACCGTCGCCGCGCAGCGTCGCGCAGTTCACCTCGACGAAGCGACCCGGCAACTGGTGCTTGAGCTTCTTCAGCTCGAACACACGCTTGGCCAGCTGGCTCTTGCCTGCACCGGTCGGCCCCATCAGCAGCATCGGCGCGCGCGAGCGGGTAGCCACCGTTTCGATCTGCTCGATCATGCGGTTGAAGGCCGCGTTGCGGGTGGCGATGCCGCCCTTCAGCAGGTCGCGGTCCTGCAGCTGCTGCTGGGCGAAACGCTGGGCGATATGGTCGTAGCGCGATAGATCGAGGTCGATGACCGCGTACGTGCCGGCGGCGCCATCCTGTTTGCGTGGCGGCGATGTCTGCAGCAGGCGCCCGGGAAAGTGCCGGCTCTCGGTCAGCAGGAACCAGCAGATCTGCGCGACGTGCGTACCGGTGGTGATGTGGACGTAGTAGTCCTCCTCCTCGGGCTGGAACGGATAGCTGGCGAGGAAGTCGTGGAGGGTGGCGTAGACCCCTTCGAATTCCCACGGATCTGCCAGGTAGGTGTCGTGTCGCTGCACGCTGATGTCCGGCGCAGCCTGCACCAGATCCTGGCAGACCACGCGCGCCAGCTTGCTGTAGCGGCGCTCATCCAGCAGCAGCTCGATGCGGTCGGGCAGGAAATCCTCATGCATGCCCAGCGACACCGTCGGGCGCCACTTCTGCCAGCGCCCCGGGCCCTCGCCCGCGTCGAGCTGGGTGCCGAGCATGCCGAAGACTACCTGCCGACGCGTCATATCAAATCCTATAAAAAATGCGCGAGAAATATATATCTTTTCGCTGGGGTTCGCTGGGCAGGAGAGTCGGATTTTATGGAAATTCCATAAAAATCAAATGCATGGGTAGATCTGGAAAAAGTTGGCACGGCCATTGCTCTATATCCGGCAAGACACGACGCGGGCTGTTCCCGCCGAGGACATCAGCATGGCCAACCTCTCGCTCTTCTCCTGGATGCGCACGCCGCAGCCGCCGCAGGCAGACACCGTCAATGAAGCCGGTGGCCTGGCCTACCGCCGCGACCCGCGTGCAGCGCTGGCGCTGTATGCGGCCACCGGGTGCCTGAACAACACTTTCTACAGCGACGCCGAGGCGCAGCTGCAGCAGGTGCTGGCGCTGACCGCGCAGGTCGAGCCGCGCTTCATCGCCCGCACTGCCCTGTACGCCCGCCAGGTCGCACACATGAAGGACATGCCGGCACTGCTGCTGGCGGTGCTGAGCCTGCGTGACCCGGAGGCGTTCGCCCTGGTGTTCCCGCGGGTGATCGACAACGGCCGCCAGCTGCGCACCTTCGTGCAGATCATGCGCAGTGGCCAGGTGGGTCGTCGTTCGCTGGGCTCGCTGCCCAAGCGCAGGGTGCGCGAGTGGATCCAGCAGGCGTCGGCGGAAACGCTGGTGCGTGCGGCAATCGGCCAGCAGCCGTCGCTGGCCGATGTGATCCGCATGGTGCACCCGAGGCCGGCCAACGCCGAGCGCAAGGCGCTGTATGCCTGGATCATCGGTCGTGCGTACGACGAGGCGCAGCTGCCGGAGGTGGTGCAGGCCTACGAAGCGTTCAAGCGTGATCCGCGCGGGCTGCCGCCGGACCTGCCGTTCCAGTACTACAGCACGCTGCCGCTGGATGCGGCGCAGTGGTCGGCACTGGCCCGCAATGCATCGTGGCAATCGATGCGGATGAACCTCAACACGTTCGCCCGCAACGGCGTGTTCGATGATCCGGCGATGGTGCAGGTGATCGCAGATCGCCTGCGTGATCCGCAGCAGGTGCGTCGTGCCCGTGTGTTGCCTTACCAGCTGCTGATGGCCTTCCACGCAGGTGCTGGCCTGCCGCCGCCGATCCTGGAAGCGCTGCAGGATGCGATGGAGATCGCCACGGCGTCGGCACCGGCATTGCCGGGGCGGGTGGTGGTGGCGGTGGACGTGTCCGGTTCCATGCAGTCGCCGGTAACCGGCTATCGCAAGGGCGCCAACACCGCGGCACGCTGTGTGGACGTGGCGGCGCTGGTTGCAGCCTGCGTGCTGCGCGGACAGCCGCAGGCCAAGGTATTGCCGTTCGATACCGAAGTGCGCCACGTACGGTTGAACCCGCGCGACAGTGTGATGACGTTGGCCCGCCAGCTGGCGATCAACGGTGGCGGTACGTCGGTCAGCGCGCCGCTGCAGTACCTCAACCTGAAGCGCGAGCAGGTGGACCTGGTGGTGATGGTGTCGGACAACGAGAGTTGGCGTGACACCCGCCAGGGTGGGCAGACGGCCACGATGCTGCAGTGGGATGCACTGAAGCGTCGCTGCCCGCAGGCACGGCTGGTGTGCATCGACCTGCAGCCGGTGGCCAGCAGCCAGACCGTGCAGCGCGGTGACGTGCTGCACATCGGAGGCTTCAGCGATGCGGTGTTCGACCTGATCGCGCAGTACGCCGCTGCGGCCGAGGACGGCAGCAGCTGGGTCGAGCGCATCCAGGACATGGCGTTGTAAGGCGGCAAGGATGTCTCCGCGGACCGCCCGGCTGGCAATGGGGCCAGCCGGGCAGGGCCAGGAATTCGTTTTTGCGGTGAATGCTGGTGGAACTACATTGGTTGTCCCTTCGGGGTCGGGTTCGAGTCCCGCGTTTCCTGCCTGTCGTGAGGAAGCAGACGTTCCACTTCCCTTGTTACCGCACCTTTTCAAACGGCACCGGCAACGGCGCCGATGCTTCACCGCCGGCACTGCGAATGCCGGAGGAACTACAGCCTCTTAAGCTCCAGGTCGCGGGTTCGAATCCCGCCTGCCGCGGCAACGCGGCGGTAGCTCAGTGGTAGAGCAGGATGTTCCTCCACTCTTGTCCCAGTACCGGCACCTTCGCTTTCGTTGCGCGGGGAATGCAGGTGGAACTACATCGGAAGCCCTTCGGGGTCGGGTTCAAGTCCCGGCCGTCCTCCACGGCAACGTGGGCGACGGAATGTTCCACCACCTTTGTCACCGCACCTTCTTTGTTTTTTGCTTTGGATGAAAGGAAACATCAGCATGACCACCCTCAATTACGACGTGATCCAGCAGCCGGGTGCTGCACCGATCAAGCTGTGGACCCGCGGCGTGCCGCTGGAAGACCAGGCGCGCGAGCAGCTGCAGAACATCGCCCGGCTGCCCTTCATCCACAAGTGGATCTCGGTGATGCCCGACGTGCACCTGGGCAAGGGCGCGACCGTGGGTTCGGTGGTGCCGACCATCGGCGCGATCATTCCAGCGGCAGTCGGCGTGGACATCGGCTGCGGCATGATCGCGGTGCGCACCACGCTGGTTGCCAGCGACCTGCCGGACAACCTGTCGGCCGTGCGCAGCGCGATCGAGCGGGCGGTGCCGCATGGCCGCAGCGTCACCCGCGGTGGCCGTGACAAGGGCAGCTGGGACACGCCGCCCGAGCTGGCGGTGGAAGGCTGGGCGCAGCTGGTGGATGACTTCGCATTGATCTGCGAGCGTCACCCGCGCCTGAAGAACACCAACAACCTCAAGCACCTGGGAACGCTGGGTACCGGCAACCACTTCGTTGAGGTTTGCCTGGACCAGGAGCAGCGCGTGTGGTTCATGCTGCACTCCGGTTCGCGTGGCGTGGGCAATGCCATCGGCACCTACTTCATCGAGCTGGCCAAGCAGGAAATGCGCCGCTGGATGATCAACCTGCCCGACCAGGACCTGGCCTACCTGCCCGAGGGCAGCCAGCACTACGGCGACTACGTGTTCGCGGTGGACTGGGCGCAGCGTTTCGCACGCATGAACCGCGAGGTGATGATGCGCAACGTGGTGGCCGCGGTGCGCACGGTGATCAGCAAGCCGTTCGAGGCCGAGGCCGAGGCGGTGAACTGCCACCACAACTACGTGAACCGCGAGACCCACTTCGGCAAGGACGTGATGCTGACCCGCAAGGGCGCGGTGAGTGCGCGCAAGGGCGAGCTGGGCATCATTCCGGGCAGCATGGGGGCCAAGAGCTTCATCGTGCGTGGCCTCGGCAACGAGGACAGCTTCCATAGCTGCAGCCATGGTGCCGGCCGCGTGATGAGCCGTACCCAGGCGCGCAAGCTGATCACGGTGGATGACCACGCCAAGGCCACCGCGCACGTGGAATGCCGCAAGGATGCGGAGGTGGTGGATGAATCGCCGGCGGCCTACAAGCCGATCGAGGCGGTAATGGAGGCCCAGCGCGATCTGGTCGAGATCGTGCACACGCTGCGCCAGGTGGTGTGCGTGAAGGGATGAGGCAGCTCGTGCGCGGCGTACACTGCGCCGCGCACGGCAGCAGGGCCCGGCATCGAAACAACGGGCACGGAGGAAAAGACAGATGGACATGATTGAACTGGATGGCGGGCACGGTGGCGGACAGCTGCTGCGCTCGGCGTTGACCCTGAGCCTGTGCACCGGTACAGGCTTCACGTTGAACAACATCCGCGCGATCCGGCGCAAGCCGGGGCTGATGCGCCAGCACCTGACCGCGGTGAACGCCGCGGCGCGGGTCGGCAACGCGTGTGTGCATGGTGCAGAACTGGGCGCTACCTCGCTGCGCTTCGAGCCGGGTGTGGTGAGCGCTGGCGACTATCATTTCGCGACCGGCAGCAGCGGCTCGGCAACGCTGGTGCTGCAGACCGTGCTGCCGGCACTGTGGCGCGCGCCGGGGCCGTCGCAGCTGCGCCTGGAAGGCGGTACCCACAACCCGCTGGCGCCGAGCGCGGACTTCATCGCCGAAAGCTATCTGCCGGCGCTGCAACGGATGGGCGTGCAGGCATCGATGCAGCTGCTGCAGCACGGCTTCCATCCGGCGGGTGGTGGCGTGATGCAGGTGCAGGTGCAGCCATGCGCAGTGCTCCAGCCGCCGTCGCTGGAGGTGCGTGCGCCGTTGCAGGCGATCGAGGCACAGGTGCTGATGTCCGGCCTGTCCAGTGGCATCGGCCTGCGCGAACTGCAGGTACTGGCCGAGACGCTGGGCGTGGACCCGCATCCGCGCCACGTGCAGTCGATACGGCCAGCGCTGGGACCGGGCAACGTTGCCCTGGTGCGCGTGCGGCATGGTGACCACGTGGAGGTGTTCAGCGGGCATGGCGAGCGCAATGTCTCGGCCGAGCAGGTCGGTGCGCGCCTGGCCGGGCGGGTGAAGCAGTATCTGGACGGGGCGGGTGCCGTTGGCGAGTACCTGTCCGATCAGTTGCTGCTGCCGATGGCGCTGGCGGGCGGCGGTACGTTCACCACCCATGTGCTGAGCGATCACCTGGTCAGCAATGCGCGGTTGATCGAGAAGTTCCTGCCGGTGGAATTCGACTGGCAACCGCACGAGGGTGGCTGGCGGGTGACGGTGCAGGCCTGAGTGCCCGCCGGGCATGGCCCGGCGCTACCGGAGCATCCCAGCCGCGTGTCGATCCGGGGCATGTTGCGCCGGGCGATGCCCGGCCGCGCATCGGCCGATCAACCCGCGCCGCGCAGACAGGCGTGCGCGCTGCCGGATTGATCCTGCGCAAGGCACGATCTCCACATCGGGTATGTAATGGTGGCGTTCCCACTGGGTAGATCACCGCGGAGCCCCACCATGTACAAGCGCATCCTGATCGCCACCGACGGGTCCGAACTGGCCGACAAGGGTCTGGCCAAGGGCCTGGAGCTGGCCAAGGACCTCAACGCCGAGGTCGACATCGTCACCGTCTCCGAGCCATGGGCCGTCGGCATGTACGACGCCATGGGCTGGAGCGTGGGCTACATGAACAGCCCGGAATACAAGGCCGACCGCGAGGAAGGCGCGCAGAAAGTCCTGCAGCCCGCCCTGGCCAAGGCGGCCGAGCAGGGCATCACCGCCAATCCGGTGCATGTGCTGGACCGCTATGCGGCCGACGGCATCATCGAGACGGCGGGCCAGCGCAACAGCGACCTGATCGTGATGACCTCGCACGGCCGCCGCGGCGTGACCCGCGTGCTGCTGGGCAGCCAGACCGCCGAGGTGCTGGCGCGCAGCACGCTGCCGGTGCTGGTCATCCGCTGAAATGCAGAGCGTCCCGGGGAGGGGACCCGACGCCGGCCGCAGGATGCGCGCCGGCGTTGTTTTTTCCAGCAGTATCGCTATGACAAGCGCTGCGGCTGGCTGCGGCAGGCGCGCCGCCAATCGGCGGGTGACATGCCATAGCGGGCCTGGAACGCACGCTGGAACTGCCGCTCAGAGGCAAATCCGACCTCATACAGCAGCCACGTGACGCTGCAGCCTGGATCGCGATCCAGGTGCCGGTGCGCCAGCCACAGGCGGCGCTCGCGGATGTAACGCGCCACCCCGCCCAGCGCCTGGAACAGGCGGTACAGGGTCGGCCGCGAGAGCGCGAATGCGTCGCGGATCATGCGCTCGTCCAGTTCGCACTCGCCCAGGTGGGCATCGATGAAACCGAGGATCCGGCGCAGGCGTGGATCGAGGCTGGCTACCCGCGTATCGGCGCGGGGAGGGTGCCCGAAGGCAGGGCTACCGAGGTCGGCGGCGAGTGCGTCGACCAGCGAGGTGCAGTGCAGGAGGGTCATGGCAGGGTCATCGCGGCCCATCCCCTGGGCCTGTCCTATCCAGTACCGGCAAATGCGCCGTAAACCCATCATTCCCCGCGCACAACGAACGGATCAGCAGCCTGAGACGAATTGTCGGGACGCCCGCAGGAGCCGCTCGCAGACTTGCCCCGCATCGAGGCCGACGCCCGTGGGCGCCCGGCACGACCCGTTTCCATCGGAGGCCAGGCCATGGCGAACAGCCAGAAGTTCATTGCCCGCAATCGCGCGCCGCGGGTACAGATCGAGTACGACGTTGAGGTGTACGGCGCACAGAAGAAGGTGCAGCTGCCGTTCGTGATGGGGGTGATGTCCGACCTGTCCGGTGCCAATGCCGGCGAGTTGCCCTCTCTGGAAGAGCGCAAGGCGCTGGAGATCGATGTCGACAACTTCGACAGCCGGTTGCAGTCGATGAAGCCGCGGGTGGCCTTCAGCGTGCCCAATACCCTTACCGGTGAAGGCAGTCTCAGCGTGGACATCACCTTCGAGAGCATGGACGACTTCTCGCCGGCAGCGGTCGCCCGCCGGGTCGAGCCGTTGGCCAAGCTGCTGCAGGCGCGCGCGCAACTGGCGAACCTGGATACCTACATGGACGGCAAGGCCGGCGCGGAGGAGCTGATCGCACAGGCGATCCGCGATCCGTCGCTGCTGCAGGCACTGGTGGCCGCGCCGAACGCCAGCGACAAGGACGGGGAGTAAGCACATGTCCACCGAACAACTGCTCGACGCCGGTGGCGAAACCGGTACCGTGATCGAAGCCGGTGGCTTCGCCGAGCTGCTCAACAAGCAGTTCCGGCCGAAGAGCGACCGCGCGCAACAGGAAGTGGAGTCGGCGGTGCGCACGTTGGCCGAGCAGGTACTCAGCCGCGCCGATATCGTCAGCGACGACGTCTCGCAGACGATCAAGGCCTACATCGCCGAGATCGACCGCACGCTCACTGCGCAGCTCAACCAGATCCTGCACCACCCCGACTTCCAGCAACTGGAAGGTGCCTGGCGTGGCCTGCATTACCTGGTCAACAACACCGAAACCGACACCCAGCTGAAGATCCGCGTGTTCAATGTGTCCAAGAAGGAGCTGGGCAAGACGCTCAAGCGCTACAAGGGCACGGCGTGGGACCAGAGTCCGATCTTCAAGAAGGTGTACGAGCAGGAATACGGCCAGCTCGGTGGTGAGCCGTATGGCTGCCTGCTGGGTGATTACTACTTCGACCAGAGCCCGCAGGACGTCGAGCTGCTGGCCGGCATGGCCCAGGTGGCTTCGGCGGCGCATGCACCGTTCCTGTCGGCAGCGGCACCGCGGCTGTTGGGCATGGATGGCTGGGACGAGCTGGCCAATCCGCGCGACCTGGCCAAGATTTTCACTACGCCTGACTACGCCGCATGGCGTTCGCTGCGTGATTCGGAAGATTCGAAGTACATCGGCCTGGCGATGCCGCGGACCCTGTCGCGCCTGCCGTATGGCGCGGCGACCAATCCGGTGGACGAGTTCGATTTCGAGGAGAACACCTCCGGCGCCGATTCCAGCCACTACACCTGGCAGAACGCAGCGTATGCGATGGCGGTCAACATCAACCGCTCGTTCAAGCAGTACGGTTGGTGTTCCCGGATCCGTGGCATTGAATCCGGCGGCGCCGTCGAGGGCCTGCCGACCCATACCTTCCCGACCGACGACGGCGGCGTGGACATGAAATGCCCGACTGAAGTGGCGATCACCGACCGCCGCTCGGCCGAACTGGACAAGCTGGGGCTGATGCCGCTGGTGCATCGCAAGAACTCGGACATGGCCGCCTTCATCAGCGCGCAGTCGTTGAACAAGCCCGCCGAGTACGACAGCCCCGATGCCACCGCCAACGCGGCGCTGGCGGCGCGGCTTCCGTACATGTTCGCCTGCAACCGCTTCGCGCACTACCTCAAGTGCATCGTGCGCGACAAGATCGGTTCGTTCTCCAGCCGCGAGCAGATGCAGAAGTGGCTGGGCAACTGGATCCTCAATTACGTCGATGGTGATCCGGCCAACTCCAGCGAGGAGTACAAGGCCAGCCATCCGCTGGCTGCCGCTGAAGTGGTGGTGGAGGAAGTGGAGGGCGCGCCTGGTTACTACACCTCCAAGTTCTTCCTCAAGCCGCATTACCAGCTGGAAGGACTGACGGTCTCGCTGCGGTTGGTTTCGCGCCTGCCTTCACAGGCCAAGGCCTGATTTTCATGGTTTCCGTGCCGGCCGTACTGCGGCTGGCACCTCGATACGAAAGCCCATAAAGGAGCAGTTCCATGGCATTCGACATGCATCTGAAGTTCAAGGGTGGCTCGGTCACCATCGAAGGCGGTTCCACCCATGCCAAGCACAAGGGCGAGATCCCGGTGCTGGCCTGGTCGTGGGGTGCCAGCAACAGCGGCGACCTGCACAGTGGCGGTGTCAGTTCCGGCGGCAAGGCGCACATCCAGGACATCTCAATCACCAAGTACGTGGACAAGAGCTCCAACGCGCTGCTGCAGGCCGCCTGCACCGGCGCTCGCATCGAGGAAGCCTGGCTGTACGTGACCAATGCCACCGGCGAGCAGACCGATTACGTGACCCTGCATCTGTCCAACGGTGTGCTGATCACCTCGGTATCCACCGGCGGTTCCGGTGGCGAGGATCGCCTGACCGAGAACATCACCCTGCACTTCGGCAAGTTCCAGTATGGCTTCCAGCCGCAGAAGCCGGACGGCACCGCCGATGGCGCGGCCAAGACCTTCACCTACGACATGCAGGCCGTGGCCAAGGGCTGATGCCATGCACCTTCCGCCGGACGTCGAGGCTGCCCATGCCGTGGACCTGCTGCGTGCCGGCCAACTGAGCCAGGCGCTGCAGGCGCAGCGCGAGCGGGTGCGTGCTGCGCCGACGGCTGCCGCTGAACGGTTGTTCCTGTTCCAGCTGCTGGCCGTGCTCGGTCAATGGCAGCGGGCGCAGGCACAGCTGCAGGCGGCGGTGCAGCTGGACGCCGGACTGTCGCTGCTGGGGACGGCGGGGCAGGCATTGCTGCAGGCCGAACAGGTGCGCGCCGAGGTGTTTGCCGGCCGCCGCCTGCCACCGGTGCTGGGGGCACCGGCGGCGTGGCTGGCGCCGCTGCTGCAGGCGCTGCAGTTGCAGCAGCAGGGCCACGTCGAGGCGGCCGCGGCACTGCGTGGGCAGGCGTTCGAACAGGCGCCGGCGGTGGCTGGCGACTGCGACGGCGAAGCTTTCGCGTGGCTGGCCGATGCAGATCCACGCTTCGGGCCGTGTCTGGAGGTCATCACCCCGAGCGGTTACGCCTGGTTGCCGATGAGCGGGCTGGACCAGCTGCGGTTGGACCCACCCGAGGATCTGCGTGACCTGGTGTGGGCGCCGGCCGAGCTGGTGCTGCGCCAGGGCGCCACGATGCGCGCCTTCATCCCCGCGCGCTACCCCGGCAGTGAGAACGATGACGACAGTGCGCTGCAGCTGGCCCGGCGCACGCAGTGGGACGAACACGGTGCAGGCCGTGGCCAACGCATGCTGGCCAGCGATGCCGGCGACCATCCGTTGCTGCAGCTGCGACAGCTGCACTTCCACCATCCCGACTGAGGTCGCGCGATGGCCGAGCTGACCACCACCGAACGCCTGCAGCCTTCGCTGCTTGACCGCCTGACCGACGACGCACCGCTGCAGCGCGACGAGAGCCGCGAACAGCGGGTGATCTCGGCCAACCGGCTGCGCGAATGCGTGATGCGTGATCTGTCGTGGCTGCTCAACAGCGTGCACCTGGCCGCAGGCCAGCGCCTGGACGATATGCCGGAGGTGGCCCGCTCGGTGCTCAACTACGGTATTCCCGACCTGACCGGGTTGGAACTGGCCGGGTTGGACGTGGCCACCCTGCAACGGCGCCTGCGCGAGGCGATCCTGGCGTTCGAGCCACGACTGATCGCGCACACGCTGCAGGTGACCGTGCAGGCCAACGCGCAGCGCATGGACCGGCGCTCGCTGGTGTTCGATATCCGCTCGGAGATGTGGGCACAACCGATTCCGCTGAACCTGTACCTGAAGACCGAAGTCGATCTGGAGACCGGACGCATGGATCTGGTCGAGGGCAGCGCCTGATGGACCCGCGCCTGCTCCGCCACTACAACCGTGAGCTGCAGCATGTGCGCGGCATGGGCGCCGAGTTCGCCCGCGAGTTTCCGAAGATTGCCGGACGCCTCGGCATGGATGGCATGGAGTGTGCCGATCCGTACGTAGAGCGTCTGCTGGAAGGTTTCGCGTTTCTTGCCGCGCGGGTGCAGGTCAAGCTGGATGCGCAGTATCCGGTGTTCACCCAGCATCTGCTGGAGATGGTTTACCCGCATTTCCTGGCACCGGTGCCGTCGATGGCTGTGGTGCAGCTGCAGCCGGACCTGAAGGACGCCAAGCTCGCTGCCGGCCATCGCGTGCCGCGCCACAGCAGCCTGCGGGCAATGTCAGTAGCCGGCGAGCGCACCGCGTGCGAGTACCGTACCGCGCATGACGTCACCCTGTGGCCGCTGCAACTGGCGGAGGCCCGCTACTTCGACAGTCCGGCGGCGCTCGCCGCTGCCGAGGTCGCCATTCCCGCCGGCAGTGTCGCCCGTGCCGGCCTGCGCCTGCGGTTGCAGACCCAGGGGGGAGTGCCGCTGGATTCGCTGGCGCTGGATGTACTGCCGGTCTTCCTGGCCGGCGCCGATGGACTGCCCCGACGCCTGTACGAGCAACTGCTGGGCAACGCCTGCGGCTGCTGGCTGCGCGCGGGCGATGGACCTGCGCGCTGGCTGGGCGCCGATGCGTTGCGTGCCGGTGGCTTCGATGACACGCAGGCCTTGCTGCCCTACGACGGTCGTTCGTTCGGTGGCTATCGCCTGTTGCAGGAATACTTCGCCTGCCCGGAACGCTTCCTGTTCGTGGAGCTGAGCGGGCTGCGTCCGGTGGTGCAGCGCGCCAGCGGCGACCAGCTGGAGATCGTGGTACTGCTGGACCGCAGCGAGCCGGGCCTGCACAACGCCGTGGGGGTGGACAACTTCCGCCTGTACTGCACGCCGGCCATCAACCTGTTCCCGCAGGCCGCCGACCGCATCCACCTGCTGCCAGGCCGACATGAGTACCACGTGCTGCCCGATCGCACGCGCCCACTGGACCTGGAAGTACACAGCGTCAGCTCCGTGGAGGGCTTTGGCGATGGCCAGGCGCCGGAACAGCGCTTCGCGCCGTTCTATGGCAGCCAGGCACGCACCTGGCACGATCCGCAGGGCGCGTACTACACGCTGCGTCGCGAGCCGCGGCAGCTGTCGGCACGGCAGCGACGGCAGGGTGCACGGTCCAGCTACGTGGGCAGCGAGGTATTCGTCAGCCTGGTCGATGCCGCCGACACCCCGTTCCCAAGCCGCCTGCGCCAACTTGGACTGCAGCTGCTGTGCAGCAACCGCGACCTGCCGCTGCAGATGCCGGTGGGCAAAGGCCGCACCGATTTCAGCCTGGATGACGGTGCACCGGTGGCCTCGATCCGCTGCGTGGCCGGGCCGACCCGGCCGCGGCCGGCCGGCGATGGTGGCGAAAGCGCGTGGAAGCTGCTCAGCCACCTGCAGTTGAACTACCTGTCACTGTTCGAGGACGGCGACGGCCGCGGCACCGACGCCCTGCGCGAGATGCTGTCGCTGTACTGCGACCCGCACGATGCCGGCGCGCAGCGCCAGCTGGAAGGTCTGCGCGGGGTGGCCGCGCGCTCGATCGTGAGGCGCATCCCGGTTCCCGGCCCGATCACCTTCGGCCGTGGGCTGGAGATCACCCTGACCTGTGAGGATTCCGCCTTCGAAGGCACCGGCGCCTATCTGCTGGCCTCGGTACTGCGCCACTTCTTCGCACGCTACGTTTCGATCAATGCCTTCACCGAAACCGTGCTGCGCACCGTCGAACGCAACGAGGTAGCCCGATGGACGGCCAGGCCGGGCGCGCTGCTGTCGCTGTAGACGCGCGCGCTGCGCTGATGCGGCACCTGACCGCGGCGCCGCACGCGTTCGAGCTGTTCGCCGCGCTGCGCCTGCTGGAGCGCACGCACCCGCAGCATCCGCGCTGGGGCCATTCGACCCGCCCCGGCGAGGATCCGCTGCGCCTGCAGCAGGCACCCACCCTGGCCTTTGCGCCGCGCGAAGTGGATGCGCTGCTGGCGGCCACTCATACCCGGCCACCGCAGCTGCGCAGTCTCGGCTTTGGTCTGTTCGGCCCCAACGGACCACTGCCGCTGCACCTGACCGAGTACGCGCTGCAACGCCAGCGCAGTGCGCGCGATGACAGCCTGGTGGCCTTCGCCGATATGTTCCACCACCGTCTGCAGAGCCTGTTCTATCGCGCCTGGGCCGATGCACAGCCGGTGGTGCAGGCCGATCGTCCGGATGACGACCGTTTCCGCCTGTACCTGGGCGCACTGGTGGGGCTGGCACAGCCTGCGCTGCAGCGCCGCGACGCGTTGGACGACGATTTCCGCCGCCATCACGCTGGGCGTCTGCTGCCGATGGCGCGCAACGCCGAAGGCCTTCGCGCGCTGATCGAAGCCGCCCTGCAGGTGCCGGTGCGGGTGATCGGCTTCATCGCCGAATGGATGCGCCTGCCTGCCGACGCTCGCTTGCTGCTGGGTACACGTGGGCGCAGCAACGTGCTGGGCCGCAGTGCGGTGCTCGGGAGCCAGGTGCGTGGTTGCCAGCATCGCTTCCGCCTACGAGTGGGTCCGCTCGATCTGTCCCACTTCCGTCAGTGGTTGCCGGGCGGGCAGATGCTGCCACGCCTGGTTGCGCTGGTGCGCAGCCACAGCGGTGACACCCAGGCCTGGGATGTGCAGCTGCTGCTGCGTGCTGACCAGGTGCCGACGACGCGGCTGGGCCGCAGTGGCCGCCTGGGCCTGGATACCTGGCTGGGCCGCCGTGCCTGGAGCGTGGCCGACGCCGACGATGTGGTGGTGCATCCGCGCCCCGCGATTGCCTTCAATGACCGACCTGGACCGCGACCATGACCGAGATCCGCCGCAGCGCGTTGTTCGGCAAGCTCAACCCGCTTGCCTACCGCGCCATCGAAAGCGCCACCGTGTTCTGCAAACTGCGTGGCAACCCGTACGTGGAACTGGTGCACTGGCTGCACCAGCTGCTGCAGCTGCAGGACTCGGACCTGCACCGCATCGTGCGCCACGCACAGCTGGACCCGGCGCGGCTGGCGCGCGATATGACCGAGGCACTGGAGCGGCTGCCGCGCGGGGCCGGTGGGGTGACCGATCTGTCGGCCACGCTGGAAGACACCGTCGAACGCGCCTGGGTGCAGGCGTCGCTGGGCTTCGGTGAGGCCCAGGTGCGAACCGCGTATCTGTTGCTGGGCATCCTCTCCAGCCGCAGCCTGCGCAGCGCGCTGTCGGCGATCTCGCGCGAGTTCGACCGGCTGAAGCCGGAAGCGTTGAGTGACGGTCTGGCCACCATCATCGCGGGTTCGCCGGAGGACGGCCAGCGGCCGACCGATGGCTTCGCGCTGGGCAATGCCGCAGCGCCGGGTGAAGCCAGCGGCGCGATCGCGCCGGCCGCGTTGGGCAAGCAGGAAGCGCTCGCCCGCTTCACCAGCGACCTGACCGCGCAGGCGCGTGATGGCACGCTGGACCCGATCATCGGCCGCGACGACGAGATCCGCCAGGTGATCGACATCCTGATGCGGCGCCGGCAGAACAACCCGATCCTGGTGGGCGAGGCCGGTGTCGGCAAGACCGCCGTGGTCGAAGGCCTGGCCCAGCGCATCGCACGCGGTGACGTGCCGCCAGCACTGAAGGACGTGCAGCTGCGGGCGCTGGACGTGGGCCTGCTGCAGGCCGGGGCCAGCATGAAGGGCGAGTTCGAGCAGCGCCTGCGCGCAGTCATCGACGAAGTGCAGGCCAGCCCGGCGCCGATCATCCTGTTCGTGGACGAAACCCACACCCTGGTAGGCGCCGGTGGCGCGGCCGGTACCGGCGATGCGGCCAACCTGCTGAAACCGGCGTTGGCGCGCGGCACGCTGCGCACGGTCGGCGCCACAACCTGGGCCGAGTACAAGAAATACATCGAGAAGGATCCGGCGCTGACCCGGCGCTTCCAGTCCGTACAGGTGGAGGAGCCCGACGAAGCGCGCGCGGTGCGGATGATGCGCGGTGTAGCCAGCATGATGGAGAAGCACCACAAGGTGCAGATTCTCGACGAAGCGCTGGAGGCGGCGGTCAAGCTCAGCCACCGCTACATTCCCGCGCGGCAGCTGCCGGACAAATCGGTCAGCCTGCTCGACACTGCCTGTGCGCGGGTGGCAGTGAGCCTGCATGCGGTACCGGCTGAAGTGGACGACAGCCGTCGGCGCATCGAATCGCTGCAGACCGAACAGGCCATCATCGATCGCGAGGCTGCGATTGGCATTCTGGTGGACGAGCGTGCAGCCGCGTGCGTGCAGGCACTGGCCGACGAGCAGCAACGACTGGCTGCGTTGGAGCAGCGCTGGCAAACCGAAAAGACGCTGGTGGATGAGCTGCTCGATCTGCGTGCGCGCCTGCGGGGCGGTCACGCCCCGGTGGAAGGCACTGGCAGTGAACTGGAGGCAGCTGCGGCGCAGGCCGATGGCGATACGCTGGTAGCTGCGGCGCCAGTGCAGACAACCGACCGTGACGCACTGCTGGCGCGCCTGCAGCTGGTGCAGGCCGAGCTGGGCGCGCTGCAGGGCGAATCACCGCTGATCCTGCCGACCGTCGATCACCAGGCGGTCGCGGCGGTGGTGGCGGACTGGACCGGCATTCCGGTCGGGCGCATGGCGCGCAACGAAATCGACACCGTATTGCGACTGCCGGAGCTACTGGGCCAGCGCGTGATCGGTCAGGACCACGCGATGGAGATGATCGCCAAGCGCATCCAGACCAGCCGTGCGGGCCTGGACAACCCGGACAAGCCGATTGGTGTGTTCCTGCTGGCCGGTACGTCCGGGGTGGGCAAGACCGAGACCGCATTGGCCTTGGCTGAAGCGCTGTATGGCGGTGAGCAGAACCTGATCACCATCAACATGAGCGAGTACCAGGAAGCGCACACGGTGTCGTCGCTGAAAGGGGCGCCGCCTGGCTACGTGGGCTACGGCGAAGGCGGCGTACTGACCGAGGCCGTGCGCCGCAAACCGTATTCGGTGGTGCTGCTGGATGAGGTGGAGAAGGCGCACCCGGATGTGCATGAGCTGTTCTTCCAGGTGTTCGACAAGGGCTGGATGGAAGACGGCGAGGGCCGCCGCATCGACTTTCGCAACACGTTGATCCTGCTGACCAGCAATGCCGGCACCGAACTGATCGCCAGCCTGTGCGCCGACCCGGAACTGATTCCGGACCCGGAGAGCATGGCCAAGGCGCTGCGCGCACCGCTGCTGAAGGTATTCCCGCCGGCGCTGCTGGGGCGGTTGGTGGCGATTCCGTACTACCCGCTGAGCGCGGACATGCTCGGACGCATCGTGCGGTTGCAGTTGAACCGCATCAAGAAGCGGGTGGAGGCGCACTACCGCATTCCGTTCGAGTACGACGACTCGGTGGTTGAGCTGGTGGTGAGCCGCTGCACCGAAGGGGAATCGGGTGGAAGGATGATCGACGCGATCCTGACCAATTCGATGTTGCCGGAGATCAGTCGGGTGTTCCTGGCCGGGATGGTCGGCGGAGACTCTGCCTCTGGCGTGTCCGTCTCCATTGGCGATGGCAGATTCCGTTACTGCCTGTCCGAAAATCAGGTGGAGAAATGCGATGAGCTGTAAGCAACGTCGGAACGATTGCGCAGGTCCCTACACCGTCCTGGCCTGCAACTCGTGCAGGACCCAGGAGGTAGAGGGGTGTGAGAGCAACGCGCGCAAGGAATCGTGCAAGGGGCCTATGCACGAGCCTGGACGCTGCAGCTACTGCACGAGATTGGCCAGTGACAAGGCACGGCTGTTCAACAAGACTGAGCTCGACCGGCAGAGGATCGATGCCGATAGATGGAGAGCAGATCTGAACCTTCCTAGCTCAGGGAAGATCTTCGATGGTCTCAGCTGCTCGTACACAACCGCCGGGATCGATCAGTACACGCAGATCAAAGGAGGCGATTACTGCCCATGGGTGCGTGTCGGCAATCTCTATGTAACGGTAACGACCGGCAATGATCAGGGCTGGGTCGACCTGATCCACTCCATATGTGCGGGTGGCAACACGAATGCTGACGGCAACAGGAAGGGGGTCTCTGTATTCACCGGACGCCACGGCACGACACAGGGAACAATCATCCAGGCGTCGGATTCAGGCCTGTTCCATGACTCCCTGAAAGATCCGCGACATGTGGCGGAGGACATCATCAAGCGTGAGCACCTACGCAAGGAACTGATGCCGAACAAGACCGGACCCAAGGTGACGATCTGGGACGTCGGCACCACTGCTGGGACCAGCATGAAGCGGACCAAGCGGCTCAGCATGGAACGCATGAGGTGCGGAGACATCGTGATCTGGGCATGGTGCTGGTCGCTGCTGAGTCCCTACAAGGCAGTGCATGGAAGCAGCGATGCGAGCTATCCAGTGTGGGAACAAGGCCGCCCGTACAACAGGCCCATCAGCGAGATCGTGACTGAAAGCTACGGCTGGGCGTTGCGGACGGAATGGACCCCTGGTCGACAACGTCCAGCGGATGTGAGTTGGCGGCAGAACGTGGATGCCAGATCGTCGGCGATCAAGGACGTGAAGCGGCTCGTACAGGGAAAGAAGAATGAGCCGCCAGTCGTGAAATACGAACTGAGCTGAGCAGCCCTGGAGGAGCAGAACCTCCTGCCTGTCCAGAGGACCTCCTGCGCTACGGGGAGCTTGCCGTGACCGCTGCCATCGCTCATTGCCCGTACCCACTCCAGTCAAAGGAAATGAGCAGATGAGTCTTATCGTGGCAATCTGGTCGGAGGATTCCGCAAGGATGGCAAACGAAGACGTTGCCAGCCGCATGGCACGTCTCCGCAACCACCTGCTGCAGATCACGCATGCGACAACGCCGACCTTCATTGTCTTCATCGCAGCGGAATTTCTGTTCATGCATGGTCGATCGGATGCAAAACAGATTCGCTGGTACTCACCGTCGGAGCGCGACGAAGCACTGCACGGATTGGCGGAGGCATCGCGGATCTTCAGGCGAACCCTGCTGGTGGGGGGCAGCGTGTGCTGGGCCGAACAGGCCAGGAAGGGAGACGAAAAATCCGAATGGTGCGTACACAACGAGGCGCCCATCCACTACGACGGGCAGCAGCTGGCCCTGTATGGAAAGCGCCATGGGGGTGGGGAAGTCCTGCCTGAGGATGCGCTCCGGCTGTATCGCCAGCGATGCGGAAGCTTCGAGAAGAAGATGCACGTGCGCAAGGACAAGGACGGTGCAGACGGCACACCCAGGTACCGATCGGTCAGGGCCGCTGGATCAATGGGGGATCTTGCCGCCATGGCAGGCAACACGGTGCGACGAGGACCCGGCGGGACACTGCTACCTGCGGCTCCGGGCATCCAGAAGGCCATGGATCGGTATCAGGGACGCTACAGGTTCGCGCCCGGCAATGATGAACCGAGCTTCGGCATTCCGGACGGCACCTTCACCGCAGGCATCGAGATCTGCCAGGAACATAACCTTGCGGCCTTGAGATCAAACAGCACGCGCGGCGCGGTGAATTTTCACCTGCTGGTATCCAATACGGTGGGCCACTTGCAGGCCAGCGAGAACCTGCTGTCTCCAGGCTTCTTCATCCATGCAAAAGCTGGCTCAGCACCTGAGCTGGTGATTCTGGACGGCGCGCACAGAACCGCTGTCGCCGCCGATCAGTGGACACAGCTGGGTCCGCATCTGCATTACATCGCACTGGACATGCCGGAAGGTCTTTGATGTGCGCGTCGCTGAAGGCGCGATGATCCCTGGCCGAGGCGAGTGGGCCGAAACGCTTTGAAGGAGAAATACATGGTCTGGCAGAAGGTGAGGTGTGGCGCATGCGGGCGGATTCTGATGATCAGGCGGGACACGCTGCAGCAGGTGCTCAAGGAGCACCAGACGCTGGCCTGCATTGTTCCGCATTGCGCAGGAACCATGGTGAGCCATGGAGCGCCCATTATCCGCAGGCGCACCGCTGAGCTGCATCCATCGTATGAGTTCCAGGTCGCCAGGCAGGCGGTAAAGCGCAAGTATGCGCCCGTGATCTATAGCGATGACGACGACAGTGACGACGAGATCTCTGGTGACGCACAGAAGCGACCCAGGAATAAAGCGTATGCGAGTACGGACGAGGACTGGGCGCCGCCGGAGCAGTACTCGCCCGCGATGCGCTTCACCCTGGGGCATATGGAATCGGGCCTGCGGGTTCGACCTCCTCGCAAGGGTGCGGAAAAGTCATCGGGCCGGGTCCAGATCACCGCCGCAGTGCGGGGAGAGCGCGGCAAGAGCACAAGCACTGCAATGGGCGGTATCGCAGCGTGGAAGCGCGCGGTGAAGTGCGGTGCGCCCAACGCCGGCCGCTTCTCGCTGTCGTCGCGGAACCACTACGAGTGGTGCCATCTGCAAGCGGTCTGCCTTGGTGGGTACACGTTGGCTGGCAATCTCGTTGCAGGGCATTACGCTCTCAATACGTACATGTCGGTGGTAGAAGAGTGCCTGCGGGGAAAGACACATATCGAGGTGAAGATCGATGTCTACTGCAGAAGCGGAGACGTTGCAGATTTCATCCTCTACTCCATTTTCAGGTCCCGCGACGGCAAGCTGTTGGACACGCTGCCAATGGATGGCCGCATGACGCTCTTCAGCAAGACCGATGCGCAGCGGCTCAGGGATCGACTGAAGAAGGCAGTCGGCAAGTGAGGTAATCAGGCTGCGGTCACACCCAGCAGGCGCCTCATGCACGGTGAGACATTCTGTCGGGCACATTTGCCAGGCTAGGCCAGGCTTTGCTTCCCGACGTGGAGTGCTCTGATGCAACCTGCCGCGCGCTTGACCGATCTCCACACCTGCCCGATGGTCACCGGCGTGGTTCCGCACGTCGGTGGCCCCATCACCGCGCCGGGTGCGCCCACCGTGCTGATCGGCGGGCTGCCCGCAGCGCGGGTCGGTGATCTGTGCACCTGCGTCGGCCCGCCCGACAGCATCGTCAAAGGCTCGATGAAGGTCTTCATCAAAGGACAGCCCGCTGCGCGCCTGGGCGATACCACCGCTCATGGTGGGGTGATCGTGCTCGGGTGTTTCACTGTTCTGGTGGGTTGATCGCTGCCGGCAACACTTCTGTGACCACCACACGCGTTTAGGTCGATCCAAATCAGTTCCGCCTGCATGAAATGAGACGGAAGGCCGCTTCACGCATCGGGCATTGCCGTGAAATTCGGCCCTTATACGAAACCGCCTGTCTACATCTGAACGCTTTGCTGGCGTAGGATCAGTCCCGCCGCGCCTGGGGATCCGCGGCCTTGTTCCGGATAATCGCCCTGCCAATGCTGTCGCCCCAGCGGCCAGCGCGACGTCTTTTCGTTGCGGGCGGGCATTGCTTCGCCCTGCATTCCTGCAGGGCGGCATGTCCGGCATCGAGCGAGGGAATGCAATGAATGACACGCTGCCGCCCGCCGAGGGCATCACCCACCTGCTCGCGCGCTGGCAGGACGGCGAAGCGCCGGCCAGCGATACGCTGGCGCGACTGGTCTACGACGAGCTGCATCTGATCGCGGTGCGCAGCCTGGCACGCGGTGTGGCCGATGGCTTCCAGCCCACCGAGCTCGTCAATGAAGCCTGGATGCGACTCTCCGCGCGCGAACATGGGTTCGCCTCGCGCGGCCATTTCTACGCGGTGGCGTCGCTGCAGATGCGCCATCTGCTGGTGGATCTGGCGCGCCTGCGCGATCGCGGCAAACGTCGCGGGCAGCAGGTCACGTTGACGGTGAAGCTGGTCGATCCCGGTGTGCCACCGATCGATCTGTTCAGCATCGCTGAGGCGTTCGACGAACTGGCACGACTGGATGCGCGCAAGGCGCGTGCCTTTGCGATGACCGAGCTGGTGGGCCTGACCGTGGCCGAGACGGCGGCGATGCTGGGCATCTCGGTGCCCACCGCAGAACGTGACCTGCGCTTCGTGCGGGTGTGGCTGGCGGCGCGGCTGTCACCATGTTGAGCCTGGATCGCTGGCGTCAGCTGGAAGACCTGTTCCACCGCGCCAGCGCATTGAGCGGTGCGGCGCGTGCAGCGTTCGTGCAGGCCGAGGTCGGCCACGATCCGCCGCTACGGCGGGAGCTGGAGGCGATGCTGGCGGTGGAGGCTGAGGCCACGGTGCGCCTGCGCGTACCGTTGCGGCAGGCAGTGTCGGAAATCGGCCGCGAGCCGCCGCCGATCCTGCCACCGGGCACCCGCTGCGGGCCATGGGCGGTGGACGCGATGATCGGCACCGGTGGCATGGGCCGGGTCTACCTGGGGCATCGCGCCGATGGTGCCTACCAGCAGCAGGTCGCCATCAAGATGATGGCCAACCCGGGGCTGGACGAGAAGACGCGCGCGTTCTTCGAGTTCGAGTGCCAGATGCAGGCACAGATGCATCACCCGGCGATCGCGCAGATCTACGACGCCGGCGTGCACGAGGGTGAGCGACCGTACCTGGTGATGGAATACATCGATGGCGAGGGCATCGATCGTTGGTGCGAGCAGCGCCGTGCACCGCTGGACCTGCGCGTGCGCCTGATGATGCTGGTCTGCCAAGGCGTGCAGCACGCGCACCAGAAGGGCGTGATCCATCGCGACCTGAAGCCGAGCAACGTACTGGTGGGGGCGGTGGATGGAACGCCGCAGCCGAAGATCATCGACTTCGGCATCGCCATCGCTGGCAGCCACGGTGATACCGATCGTTGGTCCGGCGGTACGCCCGGCTACATGAGTCCCGAGCAGACCGGGGTCGACATCGACATCGACGCGCGCAGCGATGTGTACTCGCTGGGGGCAATGCTGCATGAACTGCTGTGCGGGCAGCGACCGCCGGCGCGGATGCCTGTGCCGTTGTCGCCGCTGCGGGTGTTCCTTGAGCTGGTCCCGGAGGCGCAGGCGGCGCTGGCGGCAGCCTGCCAGTGCAGTCGTCGTGCCCTGCGACGGGCGCTGGAAGACGGCCTGGACGCCATCGTGCGCCGTGCCACCGACCCGCAGCGTGCCGGCCGTTACGACGGCGTGTCCGCGCTGCTGACCGATCTCGACCGCTGGCACCGCAACATGCCACCGCTGGTGTCGCGCCATCAGCGCCTGCTGGTGGCCCGCAAGTTCCTGCAGCGCCATCGACTGCCGGTCCTGCTGGCCGCGCTGACCCTGGGCTGCGTGGTGGTGGGTCTGGGCGCTTCGCTGTGGGCGTTGCAGCAGGCGCGAAGCCAGCAGGCCGTTGCCGCACATCGCCAGCAGCAGCTGGAGCGGATGGTGGAGTTCCAGCAGGAAATGCTGCAGAGCGTGGACGTGGATGCAATGGGGTATGCGATGTTGGCGGCCAACAGCGCTGCCATGGAACAGGCCCTCGGTTCCACCTCGGCCGCGGCCTCCATCGATCTGGACGTATTGCGGGCACGCGTGCCGGCGTCGGACATCGCCCGCGACCTGCTGGAACGCTACGTGGTGGCGCACGCGCTGGAGCGCCTGCAGCAGGACTTCGCCGACGACCCGGCGTTGTCGGCCGACATGCGGCAATCGCTGGCACGGGTGCTGATCGCCATCGGTCGTTACCCGGCGGCGGTACGTGAACTGCAATCGGTGCTGTCGGTGCAGCGCGGCCAGCATGCCGGCGGCATGCGGTTGGTATCGGTGCTGGCCGACCTGGCCGATGCGCTGTATCGCCGCGGAAGCATGGCAGAGGCGCGCGGGCTGCTGGATGAAGCCCTGTCGCTGCAACGTCCCGGCCTGGCCCCGCGCGATCCACTCTGGTTGCGGGTAGGTGCGCAGCAGGCCCAGGTGATGGCAGCGCAGGGAGAACTGGGCAAAGCGCTGCAGCAGCAACAAGCGCTGGTGGCGCTGTGGACGCCACAGCTCGAGAAGGATGCGCCGGCGCTGCTGGAACTGGAACTGGGGATGGTCACCACGCTCAGCGAACTGACCCGGCGCGAGGATGCGCTGGCGAAGCTGGAACCCCTGCTGCCACGCTTCCGTGCGCGCTTTGGCGACAACGCACCGCGCACGCTGGCGGCGATGCTGATGCTGGCGCGCCTGCAGAACACGTTCAACGAGTACGAGAACTCGCTGGCTCTGGCAACTGAAGTGCACCAGCGGCGCGAGCGCAGCCTCGGTTCGGACCATCCGGAAACACTGACGGCGGCCGCGCTGCAGGGGTTCAACATGGTGCGCCTGGCGCAGGCCGAACCGGCGTTCACCCAGGCGCAGACGTTCATGGAACACCTGCTGGCGGACCAGCAGCGGGTGCTCGGCAACGACCATCCCGACACCATGCAGACCCGATCCGAGCTGGTACGCGTGCTGGCCAAGCAGAAGGACAGCGTGCGCTTCGAGCGCGCGGTGCAGCTGCAGCGCGAACTGCTGCAGCAGCGCACGCGCATCCTCGGCCGGATGCACCCGGACACGCTGTTCACCCTTGGTGGCCTGGCCAGCATGCTGGCAAATACCGATCATTTCGACGAGGCCCGCGAAGCCGCGTACGCGGCGCTTGAAGGCAACCAGCGACTGCTGCCTGACGACTATCGGTTGATCTCGGCGACCTGGGACGTGGTGGGACGGGTGGAGAACCGTGCCGGGCACCTGGCGGCGGCCCGCGATGCCCATGCCAAGGCGCTGGAGCTGCGGGTCTCCAGCCGCGGTGTGCTCGACGCGCACACCACCGAGAGTGCATCCCGCCTGTATGCAGTGCTGCGACGCATGCACGCCGCCGAGGCGATGGCCGAGGTCAAGCGCAACTACCTGGATCCGGTGATTGCACGTGATCCGGCAACGTTGAACACCTCGCAGCGCAGCGTACGTGACGAGGCGCTCGCTGCCATGCAGGGTCCTGCCGACATGGGCGGTGTCGGCAGGTGAGACGAATTGCCGGATGGGCGCCCACAGCGCATGGGAGCATCCGCGTGCAGACCTTTCCGGCAACGGTGCCGGCGGGGTGCACTTCCTTCACCGTGGACGGGCATGGCGCGCACGATCACTCTGCAGTCGGACCTGGGCGGGCGGCTGCGTTTCCAGCAGCTGCAGGGGCATGAGGCACTTGGCCAGCCCTATCGCTATGTGTTGTCTGCGCTGTGCAGCGGCGAACTGGTCGATGCCAGTGTGCTGCTGGGCACCCCGCTGGGCATCAGCCTGGTCCATGACAATGGCAGCCGCCATCTGCACGGCATCGTGGCTGCGGTGGCGCAGCAAGGTCGGCGCGACATCGGCAACCAGGCCTTCGGCATCCTGCAGATCACCCTGGTGCCACGATTGTGGCTGCTGGGACAGCAGTACGACTGCCGCATCTTCGCAGGGCAATCGGTGCCGGACATCGTGCGCATGCTGCTGGCGGAGATCGGCTGCACCGATGTCCGCCTGCAGCTGAGCGGCAACCACGCACCGCGCGAACACTGCGTGCAGTACGAAGAATCGACACTGGATTTCATCCATCGCCTGCTGCAGCAGGAAGGCATCTACTACTTCTTCGAACATGAGGCCGACTGCCATACGCTGGTGCTGGCCGATGGACTGGGGGCACACACCAGCGCGGCTCCGTTCGAGCGACTGCCGTGGCAGGCCGAGGCCGAGCCACCTGCGCTGGGTGAGCCGGGAATGGCGGGATGGCAGGAGCAGCACCAGCTGCGGCAGACACTCTGGCAGCTGGGTGAATTCGACCCGCTGAAGCCACGCGCCGTGCTGCAGGGTGAAGCACGCGCAGCCCATGACGGCGGCGTTGCCGGTCTGTCGGTGTACCGCGGGCATGGCCGCCATCTCTCCCCCGACCAGGGACGCCAGCAGGCGCAGATGCAGGTCGAGGCCGCGCAGTCCTCGCGGTCACGCTGGCAGGGCCGGACCCGTGCCTGGAACCTGGGCGCCGGCCACCTGTTCGATCTGAGCGGCTGCCCGCACGGCGACTGCAACCGCCAGTACCTGGTGCTGGCCAGCGAGCTGGAGGTCAGCGAAGCGGTGCCCGGCTCGGCGCGTATGTCGGAGGGGCCGGCGCTGCTGTGCCGGCTGCAGGTGCAGGACAGCAGCGTGCCCTATCGCCTGCCTGCCGACACGCCGTGGCCCCGGATTGCTGGCCTGCAGAGTGCGATCGTCGCCGGCGAGCGTGAGGAGGACATTGCCGTTGATGGACAGGGTCGGGTCACCGTGCACTTCCATTGGAGCAGTCCGGCACGGCCCAATGGCCGGGTATCGTGCCCGGTACGCGTGGCCACGCCCTGGGCAGGCAAGGGCTGGGGCGCTCAGAGCCTGCCGCGCGTGGGCCAGGAGGTGCTGGTGGCGTTCCTCGATGGTGACCCGGACCGGCCGCTCATCGTCGGCAGCGTGTTCAACGCCGACCACATGCTGCCGTATGCATTGCCCGACAACCGCACGCAGTCCGGCATCCGCAGCCGCAGCCATCCCGATGGCGGCGCCGAGGACTACAACGAGATCCGCTTCGAGGACCGCAAGGGCGCCGAGGAACTTCGGCTGCATGCACAGCGCGACCTGCACGTGGAAGCCGAGCACGACCGTACCCTGAAGGTAGGCCATGACCAGCAGGCGACCATCGGCAACGACCAGGCGCTGACGGTCGAGCACGACCAGGCCGTGGTCGTGCGCCACGACCGCAGCACGAAGATCGACAACGACGACACGCTGGAGGTGGGCATCAATGCGCAGACCCGCATCGGCCAGCGCTTCCGTCTGCAGGCGGGGCAGGAGATCGAACTGGTCACCGGCGCCTCGCGCATCGTGATGAACAGCGCCGGCGACATCGCCGTGGAGGGTGTCAACGTACGCATCGGCGGCAGCAGCACGGTGGAGATCGAAGGGGGCGTGGAAGTGCGCATCAAGGCCGGCGCGAGCATGGATATCGGTGCCGGTGCCAGCCTGAAGATGCACTCCGATGCCATCCTGCAGGTCCAGGGTGGTGCGATGGCCGAGGTCAAGGCGCCGATGCTCACGCTGTCGGGTGATGCGCTGGCGAAGCTGGCCGCAGCACTGGTCACGATCGGATGAGTACGGCGATGGATGCGATCAGCCGCGCCTGCGACGACATGGAAATCGACACGTCCGCGCGTGCGCTGCTGACTCCGGCGCTGACCGCTGCGCAGGCGGTGCAGGTGCTGCTGCAGGCCGGGCATGTGCAGGCGGCCCTGCAGCTGGCGGCGCGGCTGCTGCCCAAGCGCTACGTGGTGGCCTGGCTGTGCCAGTGCGCGCGTGGTGAAACCCTGGCGCCGGAAGCCCGCGCCGGCGCCATGCTGGCCGAGCGTTGGTTGCGCGATCCCAGCGAAGGCAATCGCCGCGCTGCGTATGAATTCGCCACGGCCGGGGGCTACCGCAGTGTCGGCGCCTGGTTGGCGGCCAGCGCTGGTTGGGCTGAAGGAAGCCTGGCGCCCGCCGGGCAGAGCGTCGTGGTCACACCACCGGACCATCTGGTGGCGCGGGCGGCGGTGGCTGCGTTGGGACTACTCGCAGCTGAACAGCCACAGGCGTTCCAGCAGCGTCGCCGCGGCTACGCAGAACAGGCGTTGGCCCTGCTGGGCGCGGCACGATGAACCAGCGTGTGTACGTCTTCCCCCGGACCGATGCCGTTGCGCGAATCGGTGACCCTGATCCTGCTGGAGTACGACCCGCGTGAGTGCCATCCACAACCTGATCCTGACCGTCAGCGGCCGCCAGGCCGCCCAGTTCGGCCCGGCCGCGCAGAAGGTATTCGTACAGGGCGGCGGCAGCCTGGGGCGCTCCGACGAGTGCGACTGGGTACTGCCCGCGTCCGGCGTATCGCGGGTGCACGCGGTGGTGCGCTTCCTCAACGGCATGTACTTCATCGAGGACTGCAGCACCAACGGCATGCTGCTCAATGGCCAGGCGCTGACGCGCGGCGAGCCGTCCGCGCTCGGCGATGGCGATCGCCTGCAACTGGACAGTTTCGAGATCGACGTTCGCCTGCAAAGCGTGGGTCCGTCGTCGATGCCGCTCCCCGGCGCCGACGCCAGCAATCCGGACCTGACCCAGGTGGTGGTCGCAGCACCCGCGCGCCGCGAGCAGGTTGCGGCGGTGGCGCTGGATGATCCATTCGAGCTGCTGTGGGGACGTGCGCCCGCGGCTGCGTCTGCGGCGTCGGGCACGCTGGACGACCTCGGCCTGGCCCCCGCCGCCGAACTGGATCCCCTGCAGTTGCTGCCCGCGGCGAGGGTGGCCGTGCCTGTGCCGCACAGCGATCCTGATGCCTGGCATCATGCCGCCGCCAGCCAGGATCATTTCCGCCCGCCATCACCGCTGCAGTCGACAGCGCGTTTGCCCGACGACTGGGACCTGACCCAGGGCGACTACGGCGTGCCCGCTGCTGCGCCGCTCCCCCCGCCGGCAGCGCCCGCGCGCGCGAGCGTTCCCGCAGCGGGCCTGCCGGAAGACCTTGAGCGCGTGTTTGCGATCGTCGTCGATGGGGTGATGGACGTGCTGCGCGCACGCGCGGAGATCAAGAACAGCTTCCGCCTGCCGGTCACCGTGATCCAGCGATCGGAGAACAACCCGTTGAAGTTTGCGGCCACCGCGCAGGAGGCGATGCAGAAGCTGGCCGCCCCCGAGGGCGGTGCCTTCCTCAGCGGTGCCGCCGCGTTCGATGATGCCTTCGACGATATTCGGTGCCACCAGATGGCGATGCTGGCCGGCATGCGCGCGGCCTACGAAGCGATGCTGTTCCACTTCAGCCCTGATCGCATCGAACAGGAAGCCGACGGCAATGGGCGGCGTCTGGCCTTCCCCGGCAAGGGGCGCTACTGGGAGCGCTATCGCGAGAATTTCCAGCGCATGGTCAAGGACCCGGACGACTGCTTCCGTCGCCTGTTCGGCGACGAGTTCGCGCGTGCCTATGAAACGCAGCTGGCGCGCTATCGCAGTGGGCGCCGCACAGGCGAGGCGCGGCCGGGCTGAGACGAATTGTCGGGCGGTTGCACGGTGCGCTGCGGACAATCGCAGACAGCCGGCGCGTGGTGGCCATGGCGTGTTCGCGCACTGCCCACCGTGTGCGCCACCTCCCGCCGCTACCTGTGAGCCGCACGGATGACCCAGAACAACAAGGTCGTATGGAGCGAAGGGCTGTTCCTGCGGCCACAGCACCTGCAGCAGCAGGAGCGCTATCTCGAGCGCTACGTCGACCTGCGCGTGGCGCTGCCGGCCGCGTTGGGCTGGGGCTTCACCGAGCTGGAACTGGAGCCGGACCTGCTGGCGGTCGGCAAGCTGGGCCTGCGCCGCGCGCGCGGCGTGTTTCCCGATGGCACCCCCTTCGCGATGCCGGCCGACGACCCGCTGCCGCCGGCGCTGGATCTGGATCCCAATGGACGCGACCAGACCATCTATCTCACATTGCCGTTGCGGTTGCCGTCGCAGGCCGACGTTGGACGTGCCGAATCGCCGAGCGACCAGTTGTACCGTTACCGCGTGCGCGAGAGCGAGGCACTGGATGCTTCGGGCAGTGTCGACGAGCGCGTGCTGATGGAAGTCGGCGGCCTCAATGCGCGCCTGCTGCCGGCCTCACAACCGCAGGAGGGCCTGGCCCGGATTGCAGTGGCCCATGTGCTGGAGACCCGCGCTGATCGCCGCGTGCAACTGGACGACGCGTTCATTGCCAGCGTGCTGCACAGTGCCTCCTCGCCGCGCCTGGCCACGTTCCTGGTCGAACTGCTGGGCCTGTTGCACCAGCGCGGCGAAGCGCTGGCGGCACGGGTGGCGCTGAGCGACCGTGGTGGCGCAGCGGAGATCGCCGATTTCCTGCTGCTGCAGGTGGTCAACCGCTGGCAACCGGTGGTCGCGCACTGGGCTGCCCAGCCGCATCCGCATCCGGAAGCGCTGTACCGCGCACTGCTGGCGCTGGCTGGCGAACTGAGCACGTTCACCACGCCGGGCAAGCGGCCGCCGGTGTTCGCGCCGTATCGCCATGACGCCCTGCGTGAGACGTTCGAACCGCTGATCGCCGCGTTGCGTGGCAGCCTCAGCGCAGTGCTGGAACAGACGGCACTGGCGATTCCGGTGCAGGAGCGGAAGTTCGGCGTGTGGGTGGCGGTGGTGCCCGATCCGGGTCTGCTGGACAGTGCCAGCTTCGTGCTGGCGGTGAAGGCCGACCTGCCCACCGAAGAGTTGCGCCGACGCCTGCCATCAACCGCCAAGATCGGCCCGGTCGAGCAGATCCGCGACCTGGTCAACCTGCAGCTGCCGGGCATCGGCCTGGCACCGATGGCGGTGGCACCCCGGCAGATTCCGTATCACGCCGGTCATGTGTACTTCGAATTCGACACGCAGTCGCCGCTGTGGCGCGCGCTGCGCAACGCCGGCGGGCTGGCTCTGCACCTGGGCAACGAGTTCCCCGGACTGGGTGTGCAGCTGTGGGCGATCCGGGGGTAGCCGATGAACGTGCAGGACATGCGCAATGCGGCGCAGCGGGCACAGGCAGGCAATCCGGCAGAGGCCGCTGAGCCTGTGCGCGCCGAGATCAGCGAGTTCCTCGGTGACAGCCTCAATCCACTGGTGCAGGCGGCCACTCCACTCCTGTTGCTGGCAGTGCAGCTGCGCCACAGCGTGCAGGCGCCGGACGTGGCGCGCCTGCGCGAGCAGACCGAGTTGCAGGTACGGCGACTGGAAGGGCGCATGCGCGATGCACGCTACCCGGCTGACGTGGTGATGACCGCGCGCTACGTGCTGTGCGCGGTGGTCGACGAGGCCGTGCTCAATGCGCCGTGGGGCGAGCGCAGCGGTTGGGCCCAGCGCACCTTGTTGACCGCCTTCCATGGCGAGTCTTACGGCGGGGCCAAGTTCTTCGCGATCCTCGACCGCCTGCGGCAGGACCCGGCGCGGCATCTGGAACTGCTGGAACTGCTGTACCTGTGCCTTGCCATGGGCTTTGCCGGCCGCTACCAGATCGAGGCCGATGGCGCGCTGCGCCTGTCGGCGATCGAGGACGATCTGTACCGCCTCATCCGTGGTCAACGGGGCGCCGCACCGGAAGAACTGTCGCCGCGCTGGCAGGGAGTGGGCGACGATGCCTGGCGCACGCGCTGGCGGGTGCCGTTGTGGATCAGCGTGCTGGTGGCGGCCAGTGTGCTGCTGGCCGCGTTCCTGTGGGCGCATGCGCGCCTCAACGCGTTGGCCGCACCGATCAATGCCGAGGCGGCACGCATGGGCCTGCAGGCCAACCATGTGCCCAGCCCTACGCCAGCGGCACCGCAGTTGGGTCTGAAACAACGATTGGCAGCGCAGGAACGTGCCGGACTGCTGAGCGTGCAGGAAGCGGCCGATGGCAGCGCGCAGGTGCGCCTCAACGCGGCCAGCATGTTCGCTTCCGGCGGCGTCGCCCTGGATCCGGCACAGCGGCCGCTGCTGGCCACGATCGCCAAGGCGCTGGATCCACTGCGCGGGCGCGTGCTGGTGGTCGGCCACACCGATGACCAGCCACTGCGCTCGGCACTGTGGAAGGACAACTTCGCGTTGTCGGCGGCGCGTGCCCAGGCAGTGGCCGACGTGCTCGGTGCTGAACTTCACGATCCGGCCCGGCTCGAGGCCGTGGGTGCCGGCGATTCGCAACCGCTCGCCTCACCACCACAGTTGCCGGCCAACCGCGCGCGCAACCGCCGCGTCGACATTCTGTTCCAGCCGGGGGATTGAGCCATGCAGGCGATCAAGGGCGCATTGCGCCGGGTGAACTGGATCGTGGTCGGTGGCATCCTGCTGCTGGCCCTGCTGGTGTGGTTCGGTGGCCCGTGGGTGGCCATTGCCGGACAGGTGCCGCTGGCGGGCGTGCTGGTTCGCGTGCTGGTGCTGGTTGCACTGGTCGTGCTGGTGGCCGGCATCGGCGCATGGCGAGTCTGGCGTGCGCGGCGACGCGACCAGCGCATGGGTGAAGCGTTGCATGAGGGCGATGATCCAGGTCATCGCGTGGCCAGCGAACGCAGCCAGCTGGAACGCCGTTTCCAGGAAGCGCTGGGCCTGCTGCGCCGTCGTCGTGGCAGCAGCATCGGCAGCGTGCCGTGGTACCTGCTGATCGGCCCGCCGGGATCGGGCAAGACCACGCTGCTGCAGAATTCCGGCCTGCAGTTCCCGCTGGCGGCACGGTTGGGCAGCGATGCCGTGCGTGGCGTGGGTGGCACCCGCCAGTGCGATTGGTGGTTCACCGACCAGGCCGTGTTCCTCGACACCGCCGGCCGCTACACCACCCAGGATTCCGAACGCGCGGTGGATGCCGCCGGCTGGCTGGACTTCCTGCGTCTGCTGCGCCGCCACCGGCGTGCGCGGCCGTTGAACGGGGTACTGGTCAGCATGAGCCTGGCCGACCTGCTGCAGCTTGACGTGGGCGAACGCGAACAGCATGCGCAGGCCATCCGCCGACGCCTGGATGAGCTGGCCGAGCACCTGCAGCTGCAGGTGCCGGTGTACCTGGTGCTGACCAAGTGCGATCTGCTGGCCGGCTTCGGTGAGTTCTTCGACGACCTTGGCAGCGAGCAGCGCGGCCAGGTCTGGGGCACGACCTTCCCGCTGCACAAGACCCATGATGGCAGTGCGGCACGCAGCTTCGCCGATGCCTTCGCGCGCCTGCTCGATCGCCTCAATGCACGGGTATTGCAGCGTCTGCACGATGAGCGCGAGCGCAGCCGCCGTGCCGCCTTGTTGGCCTTCCCGCCGCAGTTCGCTGCGCTGGGCGAGAACGCACGGCAGTTCATCGAGTCCGCTTTCGCCGGCCATGCCTACGCACCGGCACCGTTGCTGCGTGGCGTGTACTTCACCTCCGGCACCCAGGAGGGCACGCCGATCGATCGCATGCTGGGTGCAGTGGCGCGCAGTTTCGGCCTGGAACCGGCGCGCGCAGCGGTGGCCACGGCTGCGCCACGCACGTTCTTCGTCGAGCGCCTGCTGCGCGGGGTGGTGCTGCCCGAACACGGCCTGGCCGGCCTGCAGCCACAGGCGCAACGCCGCCGTCGTCGCTGGCACTGGGCCGCCCAGGCGGCACTGCTGGTGGCGACGGTGGGCCTGTTGACCGCCATGGCGGGCAGCTACCACGGCAACCGCGAATACCTCGCCCATGCCCACCAGGTGCTGCAGCAGCGACCACAGACACCCGACCCCGGCAGCGCGAAGGATCTGCGTGACTATCTGCTGCGAGCGGTGCAGCGCAGCCAGGCCACGTCGGCTGCGGTGGCCGCCGCAGCGCCGCCGCAGCCGGTACCGTGGACAATGCGGTGGGGCCTGTACCAGGGCGACGCGGTGCAACGCACCCTGCAGCAGGCACGCGTGCGTGAACTGAACGCGGTGCTGCTGCCCGCTGTTGCCGCCCAGCTGCGCGAAGGACTGGCCGACAGTGCCGGTGATCCGCAGCGGCTGTACTACTATCTGAAGGGCTACCTGATGCTGGGCGAGCCCGAGCGCCTGCAGCCGGCGCAACTGCGCATGCTGGCCGCACTCGATGCGCGCCGGCGCTTCGGCAACGACGCGGTGCTGGCCGATGCCTACGATGGCCAGCTGGCCTCGCTGCTGGAGCCAACCGGACAGGTACGCGCGATCCGGCCCGATCCGGTACGGGTGGAACAGGCCCGGGCCAGCCTGCGTGCCGCCGAACTGGCGACGCTGGTGTACAGCGACCTGGCCATGCAGGTGCGCACGCAGCCGTCGTCGCTGCGCCTGGACAAGGTGCTCGGCCTGCAGGCCGATGCCTTCGAACGACGCAGCGGCACGCCGCTGGCTGCGCCACTGCCGGCGCTGTATACACAGCCGGTGTTCGCGCAGCTGGCGCGCGACGGCATCGACGATGCGGTCACGCGTTTCGTTGCCGATGACTGGGTGCTGGGGCCGCAACGGATTGACGAGCTGGGCCGCGCGCGGCTGGTGCAGCAGGTACTGCGCCTGTACGAACGCGACTACATCCATGCCTGGGATGCATTGCTGGCCGACCTGCAGCTGCGTCCGGGCGCCGACGATGCTGCCACCTCGACCCAGCTGGCGCGCATCGCGGGCCCGACCTCGCCACTGCGGTTGCTGCTGGTGCTGCTGCGCGAGCAGACGCAGGATCTGCTGCGCGCGCCACCGCTTGCCGCGGCGGCCTCCGCGCGGGATGCAGCCACGGCCAAGGCGGGAGGGGCGGCGTTGGCCAAGGCCGGTGCCAGTGGTGCCGCGCTGCAGGCGGCGTTGGCGCCAGCTGCCGGCATGCCCGTCGCCGCTCCGGCAGGTGCAGCCATCAGCGAACACTTCGCCGCGTTGGCGCAGCTGTGCAACGGCGCCCCAGGCGCCACACCGCTCGACCTGACGCTGGCCACCTTCGCCCAGCTCGCAGAGCGCCTGCTGGCCGCACCCGCGGCGAATGCAGGTGCGGCTGACACCCTGCTGCTCCAGGCACGACAGCAGGCCTCACAACTGCCGATGCCCGTGTCCAGCTGGTTGCTGGTACTGAGCGGACAGGGTGCTGCGGCCATCGGCGCGCAGCAGCAGGTGGCGCTGGACGAGCGGGTGGGCGAGGCCGTCGGCCAGGTCTGCACCGAGTTCACCGGTCATCGCTATCCGTTCGACCGCACTGCGGCCGAGGATATCCCGCTGCAGAATTTCGCCGAGCTGTTCGGCAACGGTGGCCGCTTCGACAGCCTGTACCGGCAGACGCTGGCACCGTTGCTGGATACACGCTCGGCCAGCTGGCGCTGGAAGGATGCAGCGCCGCTCGGTAGCGATCCAGCGTTGCCGGCGCGCATGCAGCTGGCCGATGCGATCAGGCAACGGTACTTCCGTGGCGGTGAACAGCCGCGTGTCGAGTTCACCCTGCTGTCGCCGCAGCTGGACGCCGGTGTCGCCCGCCTGCAGGTGGACATCGACGGCCAGCGGCTGGACTACAGCGCCGGTACGGTCAGCCGCATGGCGGTCACCTGGCCCGGGCCGACCCCCGGGCAGGTATCGATCTCCGCATTCGATGCTGCTGGCGCGCCGCTGGGCGCACTGCAGTTCCAGGGCGACTGGGCACTGTTCCGCGCGCTGCAGGCCGGTGCGCTGGAAGCACGTTCGGACCTGGACTACGTGCTGCACCTGGACCTGGGTGGGCACCCCACCGCACTGCCCCTGCAGGCACGCAACCTGCGCCATCCGTTCAACGATGCCGACCTGGCGCGGTTTCGTTGTGGCAGTTGATACGACCACCGTTGATCGTCCGGCCGCTGTGCCCGGCTTCCACGGCAAGCTGTGCGGGGTCGGCGATTTCGTCCGGCGTCGTCTCAGCGACGCCCTGGTTCAGGCCTGGGATGCCCACGTGAGCCAGCAGCTGGCCGACGTGCCCGGCCTGCGCGGTGCACCCTGGGATGCCGCCGTCGCCGCCGGCCAGCGCTGGTCGTTCGCCATGGCTGCCGGCGTCTGCGATGTACGGGGCTGGGCTGGTTCGGTGGCACCCCTGCGTGATCGTGTCGGTCGCGCATTCCCGCTGCTGGTGGCGTTGCCACTGACTGATGCCGAGACGACAGGCGCCCCTGCGTTGCCGTCGGCGACCTGGTTCGATGCCGTGCACCAGCTGCTGCACCGCGCGCAGCAGGGCACGCTGCGCCTGCCGGACGAACTCGACGCGGGCTGCCATGCCCTGCCCGCGGTGGTGCCGGGCGCGATCGCTGCCATGCCGTTGGGGTTGGCGTGGCAGCAGTGCTGGGTGCAGCAGGGCAGCCTGTGGTGGCGCGATGGGCACGCACCCTGCGTAGTGCCGGGCCTGCCCGATGCCAGCGCATTCGCACGCATGTTCACCATCGCCATCGACCGTGAGGAATCCTGCCGATGATCGCTGCCGCAACCCGCTATGCCTCCGCAGGCCATACCGATACCGGTAAGGTCCGCAAGCTCAATGAAGACGCGATCCTGCTGCGCGACGATCTCGGCCTGTGGGTGGTGGCCGATGGCCTCGGCGGCCACGCTGCCGGCGATTTCGCCAGTGGCCTGATCGTCGAGCGCCTGGCGCGCCTGCAACGGCAGGATGACGTGGTCGATTTCATCGAAGCCATCGAAGACACACTGCAGCAGGTCAACCAGGAGCTGCTGCTGCGCGCCCGCGACCTGCGCGTGGACCTGATCGGCTCGACCGTGGTGGTGCTGGTCTACGACCGCGACTTCATGCTGTGCGGCTGGGTCGGCGACAGCCGCGCGTACGGCATCGAGGAGGGCAGCCTGCGCCAGCTCACCCGCGACCACGTACACGGCATCAAGGACGACGCGACACAGTTTGCCGCCGTGCCTGATGCCGCGCCGGGCACCCTGACCCGCGCCGTCGGCGCGCAGGAGGGGCTGCTGGTCGACTGGATCGTCGCCAGCCATGCCAGCGGCGCACCGTTTCTGTTGTGCAGCGACGGCGTCAACAAGGAAATCCCCGACGCCGAACTTGATCTGGAATGCCGTCGCCAGCGCGAACCGCGCGCCCTGCTGGCGCGGCTGTTCGAACTGGCCTTGGGACGCGCCGCACGCGACAACGTCTCGGCGGTCATCGTGCGCAGGCAGGAGTGAACAACGTGCAAGAGGACACCGTCTCCGTGGTCGAACTGGTCACCGCCTTCAGCAGGGGAAGCCTGGACCTGCCCGCGCTGCTGCAGGGCCTGGCCCAGCACCGCAGCGTCGCAGACGCCGAGTACCGCAATGGCGTCGACACGCTGTGGCGCATGCGCCAGGACAAGGCCATCGACGAAGCGTCGATGAGCACGTTGCTGCAGCGCCTGCAGGCCCTGCGCGAAGGCGCCGGGGCAGTGGTGGCCAGCAACGATGACATCACTGTGGTCAAACCGACCCGCACCGCAGTGCCGGATGAAATGACCCGGGTGCAGCCTGGCACCGAACCCATCCCCGAGCCCGGCGAGGGCCGCACCAGCGGCACCGCCTCGCAGAGTTCGAGCCTGTCGGCGTGGCGTCAGGTCGCGGCCGCCGACGGCCAGACCGTCACCGTCGGCAGTGTGCTGAAGGGGCGCTTCCAGCTGGAGCGCGAACTGGGTCGCGGCGGCATGGGCGTGGTCTACCTCGCGCGTGACGCGCGCAAGGTGGAAGCCCGCGACCGTGATCCGTGGCTGGCGGTCAAGGTGCTCAGCGATGAGTTCCGACGCCATCCCGATGCGCTGGTCGCATTGCAGCGCGAGGCGCGGCGGTCCCAGCAGCTCGGCCACGACAACATCGTGCGTGTGTATGACTTCGACAAGGACGGCGCCATCGTGTTCATGACGATGGAATATGTCGATGGCCAGGACCTGCGCACGCTGATCCGCGAACAAGCGTTCGATGGCATGCCGATGGCACGCGCGTGGCCGCTGATCCAGTCCATGGCGCTGGCGCTGCGCCGCGCACACACCGGCGGCATCGTCCATTCCGACTTCAAGCCGGGCAACGTGATGGTCACCGCGCAGGGTGTACCGAAGGTGTTCGATTTCGGCATCGCGCGCGCAGGCAAGCATGCGGTGGACGTTGCTGGCGAACAGACCGTGTTCGACGCCGCCTCGCTGGGCGCGCTGACCCCTGCTTACGCCAGCCTGGAAATGCTGCGCGGGCAGGCACCGACGCCGGCCGACGATGTCTATGCACTGGGCTGCGTCTGCTTCGAACTGCTCAGTGGCCGCCACCCGTATGACAAGGCCAGCGCCGAGGTCGCGCTGCGCGAGGGCCGGCAGCCACCGCCGCTGCGCGGCCTGCAGCGCCGCCAGTACCGCACCCTGTGCGCGGCCATCGCGTTGCCGGCAGAAAAGCGGCTGGCCGACGTCGATGCCTTGATCGCAGGCCTGCGCCCGCATGGCTGGCGCGAACGCGTGCTGCCACGTATCGGTTACGCGGCGGCGGCGGTGCTGGTACTTGCGGCAGCCGCCGTGTTCACTACACGACACCTGTACCAGCAGCGCCTGGCCGAGGTCAGTGCCCGCCTCGGCGGCGACGATCCGCAGCGCTACCAGGACGCCGCACAGGCTTGGGAAGGCCTGTCCAGCCTCGACCACGATCAGCGCGCCAAGCTGCTGCTGGACCACCCCGACCGCATCGAGGATTTCCTGTTGCGGCGGCTGGATGCGCTGTGGGCACCGGCGGCCGGTCGTTACCGCTACCCGGCCACGGCTGAAGTGTTCGCCTTGCGTGATCGCCTGCGGTTGTATTCCCCCACGCTGGATACACGTCGCGAGCGCATGCAGGCCGAGCGTGACCGGGAGCTCAACCGGCTGGATACACTGCGGCAGCAACATATCGCGCAGGGCGATCTGTTCGGCCATGGCGAAGGCAGCCTGCAGGCCACGCTGGCTGCGATCGCAGCGATCGACCCGGACAACGCGTTGCTGCGGGATCCCGCACTGGAACAGGCATATGAGCAGACTGTAGCGAGCGCGCTGGCGCAGGGCGACAGTGCGCAGGCGCAGACCCGTCTGCAGCAGGCGCAACGCAGTTTCCCCGATGCACTCGGCCTGCGCCTGCAGGCGGCCCAGCTGCGCATGGCGCTGCAGCCGGACCTGCTTGCCACTGCGTTGCCGGCCACGGTTGCAGAGGCCCGCGAGCGGCTGCAGCAGCGGTTGCAGCAGCCCAGTGCCGATGCCGCGTGGCAGACCGATGTGGCAGCTGCGCTGCAGGTGATCCGCCGCGATGCCGGCGCCGAACTTGCCGCGGCCCAGGCCGCGCTGGCGACCGCCGTGGCAGGCGCCCTGGCAGGCCAACGCACCCCGGCGCAGCTGCCGGATGATCTGGTGCTGCTCGATTTTGCCCGTCGCCAGGCCCCTGATACCGCCGCCCTGGCCTCCGCCGCCAGCCAGTTGCAGAAGCGCCAACTGGCCGTGCAGCAGAGTCTCGCCGGCAGCCGCAGCGAGGCGGCCGTCGCCGCGCAGAGTGAATCGTTGCGGCGTGCAATTGCCGCCGGTGATCTGGACAAGGCGCAACGCGCCTGGCAGCGGTTGCACGCCCTGCAGCCCGATGCGCCGTTCGTGCGCGAACAGGCGCCGGCAATGCTCGACCAGGCCACCCTGGACCAGGCCAGTCAGCGTCTGGCACAGGGTGACCCGGCTGCCGCCGACGCACTGCTGACGCGCGCGCTGCAGACAATGGGCGCGCGCCCGGCGCTGCAGGCCGGGCAAGGTCGCCTGGAAGTGGTCGCCGCTGTGCTTGCAGCAGCGGCGCAGCCGGCAATGAAGGACAGCGAACGCGAGCGTCTGCGACAGCAGTTGGACACCCAGTACCGGCGCGACCCGCAGGCAATGGAACGCCTGGAGAGGGTGCTGCGTGCACGTGGCAGGCTCAGTGCGGAGTCGTTGCAGGCATTGCTGCTGGCCGGCAAGGGCACTGCGGTCGCCGCGCAACCGGCGCCCGTGGCCACTGCCGCCGCAGCCAACCGTCCGTCACGGCCGGCGCCACGGGCGGCGAGCGCTGCCGCGCCCAGCACTGCCGTCGGCACTGCAAGCGAAGACGATCCGCTGCCGCCGGTGCCCGAGGGACCGGACCCGTGTGCCGGCCTGGCCGGTCGTGGCCAGGCCTGTTTCGATGCACTTGCCGATGCCCGCGGCCCGATGCTGGTGGTGGTGCCCGGCCTGGCCGGTGGCACGCCGTACGCGCTGTCGCGAGGTGAGATCGCAGTGGACGACTTCAACCGCTATTGCCGTGCCAGTGGCCGCTGCGCGCCGCAGCCTGCGACCACGGCCGAGCAGGGCCGGCTGCCAGCACGCAACCTCAGTCTGGCGCAGGCCCAGGGTTATGCGCGCTGGTTGACCCGCGCCACCGGTGGTTGGCGCTACCGCCTGCCCACCGATGCCGAGTGGCTGCATGCCGCGCAGGCCCAGCAGCAGTGGAAACAGGCGCCGGACAGCAACTGCATCGCACCCAACGCCAGCGCCGGCAATGGCGCACCGGTCGGGGTGCGCGGGCGCGAGGCCAATCCCTGGGGGCTGGTCAACCTGACCGGCAACGTCTGGGAATGGACCGCCGGGGGCAGCGTACGCGGCGGCAGCTATGCCAGCTTCTGGTCCGACTGCACGGTACAGGCGCAGCGGCCATTGGCTGGTGGTGGCCAGGCCGATGTTGGCTTCCGGGTGCTGAGGGAAGTGAAGTGAGCGGCTGGGAAGAACACGCCAACCGCAGCCTGCAGTCGCTGGCCGACGCCCACCAGCGCGGCCAGATCGACCTGCAGGAATACCGCTCACGCCGACGCCGGGTGCTGCAGGGCGTTCGCGAACGTTGCCTGCAGACCCAGCCACATGCACCGTGGGCCGCCGCCGGGCCCTCGCCCGCGCAGGGCCACAGTCGCCCCCGCGGCCGGCGGCGGTGGCTGTGGCTCCTTTGTGGCATGCTCGCGGCGGGGTTGCTGCTGTGCGTCTACGTCCTGGCAGGTGGCTGATGGTCATCGGTCTGCCAGGGGCGCTGTGCCATGCCCGGTTTCACATCACCTGCGCCGCCCGGGGACTGGCGGCGCGTTGGGCGCAGCGACCCAGCACCCATCGTCATTGGAGGACGCATTCATGCGCTTGAACCGCCTGTCGTTCGCGTTGCTGCTGGTCGCGGCGATGCCCGTGGCTGCAACCGCGCAGCAAAGCGCGCCGGCACCTGCCGCCGAGCTTCCCGAGGTCGCCGCCCGCAGCGGCAACCAGACGCTGCAGGTTCGCGGTTTCCGCGCTGGTGACGTGGGCGCGCACCCGCAGCGTGGCATCACACCGGACAGCGTGCAGGCGGTACTGGACGGCTACTTTGCTGGTCTGGCGGGCGGTGCCGATGTGGCCGCGCTGGATTTCACCCAGCTGCAGGGTGCCGCCGATGCAGTGACCGCGGCCTACCGCAAGGCCGGCTTCCTGGTCAGCGTGGCCTACCTGCCACCGCAGCGCCTCGATGCGGAAGGTCGCATCGAAGTGCGCGTGCTGGAGGGCCGCATCGGCAAGGTGGTAGTGCAGGGCAACCAGCGCTACCGCAGCCACACCCTCAGCAGCGTGGCCGACCACCTGCGTGGCCAGCCCCTGCGCCAGGCCGACATCGACAGCGCACTCCTGTACGCCCGCGACCTGCCAGGTGTATCGGTGTCCTCGGTGCTGCAGCCCGGCGAAAATGTCGGCGAAACCGACCTGGTGCTGGTCGCGCGCGAAAGCGGCCGGCCCTATGAAATCAGCACCAGCGTGGACAACCACGGTACCGAGCTGACCGGCCGTGGCCGCGCCCAGCTTGGTGTGACCTGGAACAGCCCGCTGGGCCTGGGCGATGTGTTCGCTGCCAGCGCGACCTATGGCTTCGACCCACAAGCCAGCCGCGCCGGTGCGTTGTCCTACAGCGTGCCGCTGCAGTCGGTGCCGGGCTTGTCGGTGCTGGCCGGTGCCAACCGCAGCGAACTGGAAGTCGACGACGGCATCCTGCAGGGGTTCAAGCTCAAGGGCCCGGCAGCGCAGGCCTATGCAGGGGCGGACTGGAAATTCATCAACAGTCCCGCACTGCAGATGACCAGCTCGGTACGTTACATCCGCGAAAGCTCGCGCTTCGAGGCGCTGGGCCTGCTGTTGTCCAAGCAGAAGTACGACGTGGCCGAGCTCGGTATCAGCCTGCGCCACACCGACACCCGGTTGCACGGCATCAATCTGGCGCAGCTGAGCGTGCGCCATTCACTCGATGATCGCTCGGCTGCGTTCGATGCGATCAACATGACCCGTGACAGCACATTCACCGTGGTTCGTCTTGGCCTGCTGCGGCTGCAGTATCTCAGCCGCAGCCAGCGCCTGCTGTTCAAGTTCAACGGCCAGTACAGCAACAATTCGCTGCCGGCACTGGAACAGTTCCAGGTCGGCGGAAATGAAAGCGTGCGGGGCTATGCGCAGGGCGAGACGTTGGGCGATCGTGGCTGGTACGGCGCGCTGGAGTACCACGTCGATGCACCAGGCTTCGGTGATGCGGCCTCGCCGTTCCGCGGCGTGCCCTGGCGTGAAGTACTGGAGTTCGATGTGTTTGCCGACCAGGCCCGCGTGTTCGATGTCGATGGTCTGGAAGCGCCGGCCGACCTGGCGTCGGTAGGGCTGGGCGCCACCTTCCGCGTACGCCACTGGAACAACCTGGAACTGCGCGTGGCGGCTGCCAAGCCGACCAGTGCCCTGCGACCGGGCGACGGCCGCGATGTCCGCGTGTACGCGCGGCTTGGCCTGACCTTCTGAGGAGCGACCCATGAACCGTATCTACCGACTCGTCTTCAACCCCTCGCTGGGCCAGGTGCAGGTCGCTGCGGAGTTCGCCCGAAGCGCCCGTCGACCTGCTCCGGCATCCGCGCGCAGGCCATTGTGGCTGGCGCCGCTCAGTGCCGCGCTGCTGCTGGCCACCAGCCTGCAGGCGGCGGCACAGACGCTGCCGCAGGGTCAGATCATCCGGTCAGGCTCGGCCATCATCAACGTCAGCGGCACGGTGATGACGATCGACCAGGCCAGCCGGGCCTCGCTCATCGAATGGAACAGCTTCAACATCGGCGCCGCCAACACGGTCCAGTTCAATCTCCTGCAGGGTTCGCAGGCGACGGCGATCAACCTGGTCACAGGCAGTTCGGGCAGTCTCATCAATGGTCAACTGACGTCCAACGGCCAGGTATTCCTGATCAACCCGGCGGGCATCACGTTCAATGCGGGCTCCAGCGTGAACGTAGGTGGGCTGCTGGCCAGCACGCTGTTGCCCGGCACGCCGGGGCTGCTGGACGCCAACGGGGTTTCGCCCACCTTCCAGCTGGCCGGTGGGGGCACCAGTGCCGTGGTCAGCAACAACGGGGCCACGCTGACTGCCCTCGCCGGTGGCATCAGCCTGATTGGCGGCGCCGTGTCCAACACCGGCGTCATCTCGGCGAGCAACGGCAACATCGACCTGGTCGCCGCTGGTGCTGCCACGGTCATGAATGGTGTCTCGTCCTCGGGAATGTCGCAGTTGACGTTCCTGCCGACGGCAGCCAGTACGATCGCCGGCACCGGCATCAGCAATGCCGGTGTCCTCAACGCACGCAACATCGGCATGAACGCGCTGATGGGGCCTGGCCTGTCCAGCGTCGGCATCAACACAGGCGGAACCATCATCGCCAACGCCATCGATGCAGGCGATGGCAGCCTCACCATCCGCAGCTCCAGCGCCATCCAGATGTCCGGTGGCAACGTCACTGCCCGATCGGTCGATCTGGCGGCCACCGATGCTGTCGGACTGGCCGGCGACATCAACGCCGATGACATCGCGATCCAGGCGGGCAGTGTGATGCAGACGGCCGGTGCCGTGCAGGGCACGCTGCAGCTGGGCACGCAAGGCAGCGTGAACCTGGCGCAGGCCGGCAACCGCATCACCACCGTCGGCGGTACGGTCGGAGCTGGCTTGACGCTGACCACCAGCACCGACCTGACCAATGGCGCAGCCTTGTCGGTCGGCGGCACCAGCACCCTCAGCGCAGGCCAAGCCGGTGCCCGCAGGAACATCACGCTGACCAACACCGGCAACAGTTTCGGCGGACAGGTCAACGCCACCGGCGCCGACCTGATGCTGGTCGGCAGCGGCAGGCTGGGGTTGGGGACCATCGATGCAACAACCCTCGTAGCGCAGGGCGGCAGCATCGGCCTGAACGGCGCAGTCACGACCACTGGCAACCAGACCTATCGATCTGCGGTGACGCTGACCGGCAATTCAACGCTGGCGGGAAGCGCGATCGCCTTCGATGGCACGATCGACGGCAACTATCGCCTGGACGTTGCATCCACGGGGTCGTCCACGTTCTCCAGCGCGGTGGGCAGCGTCTCGCCGCTGCAGGGCCTGAGTGTCGATGCCGGTGGTGGCATCCAGCTGGCCGGCAACGTCAACGCCCTCGGCAGCATCGCCTTCTACGGCCCGCTGCGCCTGGTCGGCTCGCGCAGCCTGACCTCCACCACCGGGAACGTGGAGCTTGCCGGTACGGTGGACGGTGACGGCGGTGCGTTGTCCCTGAGTGCACGCAACCTGACCTTCGGCGGTGCAGTTGGAGGCAGCGGTGCGGTGGCAGGCCTGCTCGCCCAGGCCACTACCATCACTGTTGGCAATGCCATCACCAGCAGCGGCACGATCATGCTCGATGGCGATGTGCAACTGGCCGGCACTACTCTGCTGACCAGCACCGGCAGTGGCGCCATCACCACCGGTGGCATCACCAGTACCCGGCCCAATGGCTACGACCTGGGCCTTGTTACCGACGGTGCGATCCACGTCAACGGCAACATCAGCGCCGCCAATGTCGCCATCAAAGGATCGCAGTTCAGCGGCCAGGGCATCACCAGCAGGGGCAACCTCGACATCAGCACCACCGCCTCGCTGGCCCAGGCCGGTGCCTACCAGGTCGATGGCAGGACACGTATCAGCTCCGACGGCGACATCGTCCTGCGCGATGCCGGCAACCGCTTCAGCGGCGAGGTCAGCCTGAGTGCCGTCAATGCCGAACTGCACGCAGGCAACCTCCTCCTCGGCAGCAGCAGGCTGGACCGCGATCTCACGCTGGCGCTGAGCGGCGGGCTCGGCCAGAGCGCCGGCAGCATGCTGGATGTCGGTGGGGCCACGCGCATTGCAGCCGGCACCTCGATCCAGCTGGACAACACGGACAACCAGGGTCGCGCGGTCAACCGGTTTGGTGGCCCGGTCTCGCTTAGCGGCGGCAACAGCAGCATCCGCGGCACAGGCACGTTGGCATTCGCGGATCTGGATGTGGCCAGCGTGGTGGCGATCGCCGATACCGTGAAGCTTCCCGTGGCGGGCCGCAGCATCGGCCTGCAGTACTACCAGGGTGCCATCGAACTGGCTGGCGATACCGTGCTGGACAGCCAGCTGGGCGAGATCAACTTCCAGGGCAGCGTCGACGGCGGTTACGCGCTGACCATCGCACGGGCCCTGGATGTCGTGTTCGGTGGCAACGTGGGCAGCAACCGCGCACTGGCCAGCCTCGATACCCGCAACGGCGGGCCACTGCGCCTGAGCGGCAACATCACCGCCGATGGCGCGATCATGCTCGGCAACCTCAGCCTGTCCTCGGCCATCCCGCAGTTGTTCAGCGTGCGCAGCAACAGCGGCAGCCTGCAGGTGGGACGCATCGACGGCACCAGCACCGGCCAGGCCAGTCTGGCACTTGCCGCACACGGCACTTTGGACCTGCAGGGTGATGCCGGCACGCTTGCCGGCGCACGGTTGAACAACCTGCAGCTGAGCGGCGCGACGGTGAAAGCGAAGGCCATCCGTACCAGCGGCCGGCTCGACATCGCCAGCACCAGCGGCTTCGCCCAGGACGGCGGACTCAGCGTTGGTGGCAACGCCAGCTTCACTGCCGGCAGCGGCGGCGACCTGACCCTGGACAGGGAGCCCAATACGTTTGGCGGCACGGTGACACTACAGGGCAGGCAGGCGCGGATCGGCGCGCAGTCGGCATTGGCGCTGGAGGGCATCGATGTCGCCACGCTGGATGCCAGCAGTACGGGCAGCCTGTCGCTGGCCGATGCCCGCATTGCGGGAAGAGCCGGTCTCGATGCAGCCTCGCTGCTGATCGATGATGCCCGCATCGATGGTGCGCTGGTGGCCAGCGCAAGCGCCGGTGACATCCGCCAGGGAAGCGGCAGTCTGGTCATCGGCAGCAACAGCCAGCTGACCGCCAGCAACGACATCGTGCTCGGCAATGCCGGCAATCAACTGGGTAGCGCGCTGCAGGCCGGCGGCCGCGACGTCGTGCTGACCAGTGCCACGGCGCTGGACCTGCAGCAGTTGCAGGCTACCCGTGATGCCACCCTCAGCGGCAATGGCGTACGCCTGGGCAACCTCTCCGCGCAGGGGGCGCTGTCGATCGACAGTTTCGCAGCGATCACCCAGACCGACGCACTGCAGGTCGGTGGCAGCAGCCGGTTCAAGGCGGCCACCGACATCAGTCTGGATCAGGCCGGCAACCGCTTTGATGGCGCCGTTGCACTGGACGGTCGCAACGTGGCGATCACCAGCAGCGACGGCCTGCTGTTCGACAGCGTGATCACTACCGGTGACCTGGATGCACGTGCCGGCAGCGCCGGCATCCGCCAGCAGGCGGCGCTGCGCATCGATGGCCGCAGCGACATCCGTACCCCGGGGAGCATCGTGCTGGACCGCGCCGACAACCGCTTTGCCGGCGCGGTGGGCCTGGATGGTCGCGGTATCAACCTGCGGACGGACGGCAATCTGCAGCTCGACCGCCTGGGCAACACCGGCCAGGCCGACGTCCGCCTGCAGGCCGGTGGCGGGCTGCAGCTGCCGGCCACGGCCATCGATACCGGTACCGGCAACCTGACCCTGCTTGCCGAAGGTGGCGCGCTGCAGGCCAATGCACTGCTGGCCGGCAACAACGTGACCCTGGCCGGGCGTGATGGCGTGCGCCTGGGTGGCGACCTGCGCAGCAGCGGTTCATTGACCCTGCTCAGCAGCAACGGCGACATCGTGCAGGACGCCATGCTCAATGGCGTCGGCGGCAGCGTGCGGTCGAATGGAGCGGTGCAGGTCAACGCCGGCAACGGTCGCATCGCCCTGGGCAATGCCGGCAACCAGTTCGGCGGTGCGCTCAGCCTGGTGGGCGGCGATATCGACGTGGCCGCCACGTCGCTGTTGCTGGGCACGGTCAGCGCCGGTGGCCAGCTGTCCCTGGCCAGTGCCGGTGACATCCGTCAGCAGGGTAGCGTGCAGGCGGCGGGTGCAACCCGTCTGCATGCCGGGGGGGACATCGACCTGCAGGCGGGTGGCAACCGCTTCGGCGGCACCGTTACGGTGCAGGGCCGCCAGGTTGCGTTGGCCAGCGCTGGCGCCTTGCAGCTGCAGGGCGTGCGCGCAGACAGCCTGGTTGCCCGCAGTGCTGGTCTGCTGACCCTGGCGGCGGCCGATATAGCCGGCAATGCGACGCTGCAGGGTCAACGCCTGCACTTCGGCACTACCCATGTAGGGGGCGAACTGCGGGCCGGGGGCAGCACCGGCATCGACCAGGACGGCACCCTGCGTGTGGATGGCAGCAGCACTCTGGACAGCAACGGGGCGATCGCCCTGGCACTGTCCGGCAACGATCTGCGCGGTGCGGTGTCGGTGGCCGGCGCGGGCATCGACCTGGCCAGTGCCGGCGATCTGCGCATCGCCTCGATCGACAACCGCAACACGGCGGTGCGTCTGCAGGCCGGAGGCGCCCTGCTGCTGCCTGGCAGCGTGATCGATACCGGCAGCGCTGACCTGCAGTTGCTGGCCGCAGGCGCCCTGCAGCTGCCGGCGGCACTGCGCGGCAACAACATCACCCTGCGCAGCGGCCAGGACCTGCAACTGGGTCAGGATGTGCTGGCCGCCGGGGTATTGCAGCTGGGCAGTGCAGGTGCACTGACCCAGACCGGTGGTGTGCTGGCCGCACAGCGACTGCAGGGCAGCGCCAACGGCAAGGCCATCCTGCGCGGTGACAACCGCATTGCCACGCTCGGTGATTTCAACAGCCAAGGCCTGGACCTGCAGACCACGCAGGGCCTGCAGGTGACCGGCACCGTGCAGGCTGGAGCGCACGCCCTGCTCGACGTGCGCGGCGGCGATCTGCTGCTCGACGGCAGCGTGCAGGCCGGTCAGCTGCGCCTGCAGTCGACCGGAGCGATCCGCGCCGGTGCCGGCGGCCGCCTGCAGGCCGACCAGCTCACTGGACGTGCTGCTGGCCCGACGATGCTGGGCGATGCCTCGTTGTTCATCGCCAATACCATTGGCACCCTGGGCGACTTCCGGTCGCCTGCAGGTTTCAGCCTGACCAACAGTGGCACCCTGACCTTGGCCACGCTCAACGGCAGTGGCTTCAGCGTGGATGCCGGCAGCAGCGGCTTCTACCTGAAGGTGCAGGGCGGTGACATCCGCCAGCTGGGCATTACGCCGGTACTGGCCGGTGCCAGCCACTGGTGGTCCAGCGGTGGCATCGGCACCCAGCCCTTGCCGATCTACCTGACCAGCGTCGGTACCGGCCACACGGTCGACTTCATCGGTAGGCCGCCAGCGTATTTCTACGGCGTGGGCGTGGATGGCCTGCCGCTGGTGGTGGGCGGGGGACTCAACCTGCCCACGGCAGTTGTCGGCGCGCGCGCGCAGGGGGGGGTGCTGCCGCGCGTGGCCTATGTCGACATGGGGGCATTGAACGCACAGTACCGAGCCTTCGGCATCGTGCAGCCGGGCATCCGCCTGCCCGCTGACCAGACCGTGGCCTGCGACAGCGGCGACCCGGACGCGGACTGCGCGCAATGAGCCCCCTCAAGTACGGCCGATGGCCGCGGAGGAACTGATGGACCGCAACGATCTGCTCGACAGCCTGTGCGCGGCATTGCCCGATGGCGCCGCCTGCGGAGACAACCTGGAGTACGACCCCGCATTCCTGGCCCTTGACCAGGCCGCCGCCGCACGTGCCGAACGCGTCGTGGGCGACAGCGTGTTGGCCGCCGAGGAGCCGGACTGGGACCGCGTGGGCGAACAGGCATTGGCGCTGCTGCAACGCACCCGCGACCTGCGTGTAGCGGTGCACCTGGCCACCGCCTGGAGCCGCCAGCAGGGCTGGAGCGGCTGGGCCGACGGCCTGCGCCTGGTGCAGGGGCTGCTGCAGCAGCAATGGGCGCAGGTGCATCCGCAGCTGGATGCCGAGGACGATGACGACCCCACCGCACGGGTCAACGCGGTGCTGGCGCTTGCCGACCCGATGGGCGCGCTGGGTCGGCTGCGCACGCTGCCGTTCGTGCAGTCGCCGCGGCTGGGACGCTTCGCCCTGCGCGAACTGCGCCTGGCCGATGGCACATTGAAACTGGCGGCCAATGCCGAACCACCGCCGACCCTGGAGGAGATCGACGCCTGTTGCCTGGACTGCCCGCTGCCGTTGTTGGCCAGCAGCGCCGAAGCGGCACACCAGTCGTTGCAGGCCGCCCGCGCCATCGACCGCCTGCTGGCAGAGCAGCTGGGCGCCTCGGCGCCAGACCTGAAGCCACTGCTGGATGACCTGGCCACGCTGGACCGTTTCCTGCAACCACGCTGGCAGGCGCGCAACGGCAGCGACGAGACGACCGTCGAGGAGGGCGTGGACGACGGGCAGGGGGCTGCTGGATCACGGCCGGCGGCAGCACGCAGCCAACGCATCGAAAGCACCGACGATGTGCGCCGGCGGCTGGATGAGATCTGCGAGTATTACGCGCGCTGCGAGCCGTCCAGCCCGGTGCCGTTGCTGCTGCAGCGGGCCCGCCGCCTGGTCGGTGGCGACTTCCTCGCCCTGCTGCGCGACCTTGCGCCAGGCGGCATGGATGAACTGGAACGCGTGGTTGGTCGCAGCGAAGGCGGATGATCGTGGGGTGCCGTCGCGCTCAGGGTAGATCCACGCCATGCGTGGATGGCGCGCACCTACTGCAAGCGCATCACCAGCTGTACAGCTTCCAGTACACCGGCGACACACCATCCTTGTCGTTGTCGAAGCGGCCATCGCCGTTCTTGTCGTACATGTAGAACGGGGCGCCGCGCGCCGGGGTCACCTTGACCATGCGCAGCTGGCCGGACACCCGGTACTCCTCGATGGTGTCACCGTTGTCCATCGTGCGCTTGGAGACATCCGCGCCCTTGACGTCCACCGGGGGAGCGCCCGCACCGCCCATGCTGGCGCAGCCAGCAAGCAGGAGCAGGGAAGCCAGCATCAGGGTCTTCATCGGCGGGGCCTTTGCCTGGAAAGAGCCTTGATTATGCCCCAACGCCGCGTCGCTGCCGTGTCGCCGCGATGCAGGAACAGGCGCGTAGAATCGACACATGAGCAGATTAGTCCTGATCGACGGGTCCAGTTACCTGTACCGCGCGTTCCACGCGCTGCCGCCCCTGTCCAATGCACAGGGTGAGCCCACCGGCGCGCTGTTCGGCGTGGTCAACATGCTGCGCTCGACGCTGAAGGAACGTCCGGCCTACGTCGCGTTCGTCGTCGATGCCCCCGGCAAGACCTTCCGTGACGACCTGTACGACCAGTACAAGGCCAACCGCCCGCCGATGCCCGACGAACTGCGCAGCCAGGTCGAGCCGATGTGCCGCATCGTCGAAGCGCTGGGCATCAGCATCCTGCGCATCGACGGCGTGGAGGCCGACGATGTGATCGGCACCCTGGCCCTGCAGGGCGTGGCACAGGACCTGAAGGTCACCATCTCGACCGGCGACAAGGATTTCGCCCAGCTGGTCCGGCCGGGCATCGAACTGGTCAACACCATGACCGGCAGCCGCATGGATTCGGACGCCGCGGTGATGGACAAGTTCGGCGTGCGTGCCGACCAGATCGTCGACCTGCTGGCGCTGATGGGCGACACCGTGGACAACGTGCCCGGGGTTGAGAAGTGCGGGCCGAAGACGGCGGCCAAGTGGCTGGCCGAATACCAGCACCTGGACGGGGTGATCGCGGCCGCGCCGACCATGAAGGGCAAGATCGGCGAGAACCTGCGCGCCGCGCTGGAGCGGCTGCCGCTGAACAAGGAACTGGTGACCATCCGCACCGACGTCGCGCTGGACGCCAGCCCTACCACGCTGGCCCTGCGTGATCCGGACGTGCCCACGCTGGGCGAGCTGTACCTGCGCTACGGCTTCACCCAGGCGTTGAAGGAACTGGGTGGTCCGATCGCCGCACCGGCGCAGGTCAGCGAGGCCACCCCCAGCCTGCGCGGCACCGCAGCCGGCTTTGCCCGTGGCAGCGCCGAAGCACCGCCTGCGGGCGAGCTTGATCCGGCGCTGTCGGCGCCCGGCGAATACGAGACCGTGCTGACCACGGAGCAGCTGCAGGCCTGGGTGGCACGCGTGCAGCAGGCCGATCTGATCAGCTTCGATACCGAGACCGACGCGCTGGATGCGATGCGCGCGCGGCTGGTGGGCATCAGCCTGGCGGTGGAGCCGGGCAAGGCCGCCTACATCCCGGTCGGCCATGACTATCCGGGCGCGCCGGCACAGCTGCCGCTGGCACAGGTGCTCGATGCGCTGCGGCCGGTGCTGCAGGACCCGGCGAAGAAGAAGCTGGGCCAGCATGGCAAGTACGACCTGCACGTGCTGCGCCGTCATGGCGTGGACGTGCAGGGCTACCACGACGACACCATGCTCGAGAGCTTCGTGCTCAATTCCACCGCCACCCGCCACGACATGGATTCGCTGGCCCTGCGTTACCTGGGCTACAACACCATCAAGTTCGAGGAGGTGGCCGGCAAGGGCGCCAAGCAGATCTCGTTCTCGCAGGTGGGCATCGACGAGGCCAGCCGCTACGCCGCCGAAGACGCCGACATCACCCTGCGCCTGCACCACGCGCTGCAGCCGCAGCTGCTGGCCGAACCGACCCTGGACAGCGTGTACCGCAGCATCGAGATGCCGCTGGTGCCGGTGCTGACCAGCATCGAAGCCAACGGCGTGCGGATCGACACCGACGAACTGCGCCGGCAGAGCCAGGACCTGTCCTCGCGCATGCTGGCCGCGCAGCAGAAGGCCACCGAACTGGCCGGGCGCAGCTTCAACCTGGATTCGCCCAAGCAGCTGCAGGCGGTGCTGTTCGACGAACTGAAGCTGCCGGCGGTGGTGAAGACCCCCAAGGGCCAGCCCAGCACGAATGAAGAAGCGCTGGAGGCGATTGCAGAGCAGCACGAGCTGCCGCGGGTGATCCTTGAATACCGTGGCCTGGCCAAGCTGCGCAGCACCTATACCGACAAGCTGCCGGAGATGGTCAACCCGGACACCGGCCGGGTGCACACCAGCTACCACCAGTCCGGCGCGGCCACCGGCCGCCTGTCCTCGTCCGATCCGAACCTGCAGAACATCCCGATCCGCACCGAGGATGGCCGCCGCATCCGCCGCGCGTTCATCGCCCCGGAAGGCTTCCAGCTGCTGGCGGCCGACTATTCGCAGATCGAGCTGCGGATCATGGCCCACCTGTCCGGAGACCCGGGCCTGGTGCGCGCCTTCGAGCAGGGCGCCGATGTGCATCGCGCTACCGCCGCCGAAGTGTTCGGCCGCACCCTGGAAGAAGTGACCAGCAACGAGCGTCGCGCGGCCAAGGCGATCAACTTCGGCCTGATGTACGGCATGAGCGCGTTCGGACTGGCCCGCAACCTCGGCATCGACCGCGGCCAGGCGCAGGACTACGTAGCGCTGTACTTCAGTCGCTACCCGGGCGTGCGCGACTTCATGGAGCGCATGCGCGAGCAGGCCCGGGAGCAGGGCTACGTCGAGACCCTGTTCGGTCGCCGCCTGTACCTGAACGACATTCATGCACGTAACCAGGGCCTGCGTGCCGGCGCTGAACGTGCGGCGATCAATGCCCCGATGCAGGGCACGGCCGCCGACATCATCAAGCGCGCCATGGTCGCGGTGGACCAGTGGCTGCGTGACAGCGGTGCTCCGGCGCGGATGATCCTGCAGGTGCACGATGAACTGGTATTCGAAGCCGAGACCGGGTTCATTGAAGAGCTGCGCAGCAATGTCGTGCAGCACATGTCGCAAGCAGCACAATTGCGGGTGCCATTGGTGGTCGATACCGGTATCGGCAGCAACTGGGATGAGGCGCATTGAGTCGCATTCAGGCCGAAAACGCCGTGAATTCGTTCATTTGTACGATGTTTCTGACTCAAACATGAATGTTTCCCTGAGGGGTGCTTATTAAATTGGGCCCCTTCACGAACCGTTAGTGTTCGGAGTGCTTCTATAACTCCCGACAGGCGCAATGCCTGTTGTGGATCTCTCCCATCCCCTGGAGCAGATCTCGGAACGGGGGCTCCTCCCCAAGCACCCGTTCCCCGGCCCCGTTGACCTCCCCCTGGTCAGCGGGGCTTTTTATTTGTGCGCTGCTGCGCCACGCTGGGCCATCGCTCAGCAGGGGAACCCGCAATGCCCGACCTGTTCGCCCTGGCGATGCCGTGGTGGGAATTCATCCTGCGCGCGGTGGTGGTCTACGCGGTGGTGCTGGGCATGGTCCGGCTCAGTGGCAAGCGCGCGCTGGGGCAGGTCACGCCGTTCGATGTGCTGCTGATCGTGCTGCTCGGCAACGCGGTGCAGAACGCGTTGCTGGGCACCGATACGTCGCTGGCCGGTGGTCTGCTGCTGGCCGCCACGCTGATCCTGCTGAACTACGGCGTGGGCTGGATCACCGCCCGCAGCCGCCGCATGGAACGGCTGATCGAAGGCGAACCGGTGGTGATCGCGCGCAACGGCAAGCTCTTCGACAGCGTGCTGCGGCGCGAGCTGGTCAGCCGCGCCGATTTCGAGGTCGCCATGCGCCAGCAGAGCTGTATCGGCGTGGAAGAGGTGGAACTGGCGCTGCTGGAAACCAACGGCCACATCACCATCATTCCCAAGCGCAAGGACGATTGAGCGGGCGCGGTGGGCCGAAGGCGGTATTCCTCCGGCCCACGGCACTACGGTTTACTGTTCGGCCGCCTGCGCCTTCATGCCCGCCCAGTCGCGTGTGGCGTCCACATCGCAGGCTACATGGGTGCCCTTGCCGTCCTTGGCGCAGATCGCCGCCATCGTCTGCGGAACCTTGGGGTCGGCGGTATGCGCGTAGCCTGCGGCGAGCCCCAGGCAGCCATCGCGCACGCCGGCGCTGCACAGCTTGATGAAATAGGGCTGGGCCTGCGCCCACTTCTCCGCGCTGTGCAGTTCCTCACCCGCGACCTTGCAGCCGAGCAGCTTGCCGTCGTTGCAGCATGACGCGGCACCGCCCTTGCGGGCCAGGATCGGGCAGTCCAGCGGCTGTGGGATCTCCACGAATGCCGGCGGCGGTTGGCAGTTCGTCGCAGACTTGTCCATGCGCTGGTAGTAGCCGTAGCGGTTGTCCTTGTCCATCCCGGCCAGGGTGCCATTGCTCAGTGGCTGCAGTACGAAATCGCTGCCGACGTCACGGCGGATCAGAATCCTGCCGTCCTGCACGCGTGCGCGCAGGCGGGTGCCGACGCCCTCCACTTCGACCAGGCCGCCATCCAGGAACCGCAGCGGCGACAGCAGGCCAAGCTCGGCCTCGAAGCGGCCGCAGGGAAGTGCGGTAGCTGCGACCGGGGTCAGCGCCGACGGCGCCAGCGGGGTCAGCATCGCCAGGCCCTTGGCCGGGCCGCAGGCGTAGGTGCCCTCGCGCTGCGTGCACGAGCGCTGCAGGGCCTGTTGCGCCTGCTGCAGGCGTCCGCCGTTCCACAGCGCCTCGGCCACGTTGCTGCAGAACGACTCGCCCTGCTGCTGCGCGCACAGCGCCGCCAGTTCATCCAGCTGCGCTGCTGGCAGCGGTGCGTCCAGCGTCTGCTCCAGGCCCATCACCGCCCTGCCCATCAGTTCGCCGGCCATGGCCTTCATGACGGCCATGCAGGCTTCCCCCTCCTCGGGCGATGCGTCTTCGCGGCAGTAGGGCGGCATCTGCGGCTCGGCCTGGGCACGCTGCGGCTGCGCCTCCTCGGCCTGGCGCTGGTAGGTCTCCTGCAGTTGGGTGCAGGCTGCCTCCACGCCCTCGCTGCACCAGGCGTGCAGCTGCGTGGGCGCGGCTTCGGGCAGTGCCTCCAGGCAGTCGCTGGTGTCGGCCATGCAACTGCCTTCGACCATCTCCGGTACCGGCTTGCAGGCGGCCGCTGCTTTCAGGTGGAACGTGTGGTATCCGCCGGTGACCGTGCGGTCGTTGTCGCTGAACTCCCAGTTCTCCAGGCGGCCGGTGGACAGGTTGCCGGTACCCAGCAGGTTGTCCTGGCGTACCAGCCGCAGCCGCTCCGTGGCCTGGTAGGGGCCTGAAAGGAAGCCGTGGGCTTCGCTCTCGATGGTCAGGCTCGCGTTGCCATCGTCCTGCAGGTAGGTACCGCAGGCCATCGACTGCGCGGCCACCGGCAGGCTGGGCACGGCCAGCGCGAGCAGCAGCATGACGCGCCAGGTGGTCATCCGGCGGCGTGGGGAAACAACAACGGGCATCACGGTCTTCCTTGATTCAAAACAAGAGGGGGAATGAAGTGGAGCACGCCGCAGCGGAGCACGCCGCAGCGGGGCCGCCGCCGCGCGGGTCGCGGTCCGCACAACAGCCGGGATCGCGCAGCGGCAACGCGTGCAGCGTCCGGTACCCGAAGCGCCTACAGCCAGTCGCGCGGCACCAGGTAATCGGCCAGGCGCGCTTCGGCGCTGCCGTCTTCCGGGGTAAAGCCGTACTCCCAGCGCACCCGCGGCGGCAGGCTCATCAGGATGCTCTCGCTGCGGCCGCCGCTCTGCAGGCCGAACAGCGTGCCGCGGTCGTAGACCAGGTTGAACTCGACGTAGCGGCCACGGCGGTACAGCTGGAACTCGCGTTCGCGCTCGCCGTATGGCGTGTCCTTGCGCTGCTGCACGATCGGCAGATACGCATCGAGGAAACCATCACCGACCGCGCGCAGGTAGGCGAAGTCACGCTCGAAATCGCCGTGCAGATCGTCGAAGAACAGACCGCCCACGCCGCGTGTTTCGTTGCGATGGCGCAGGAAGAAATACTCATCGCACCAGCGCTTGTGCGCGGCGTAGCGTTCTTCACCGAACGGCGCGCACAGATCGCGTGCCACCCGATGCCAGTGCTGCACGTCCTCGTCGAACGGGTAGAACGGGGTCAGGTCGAAGCCACCGCCGAACCAGCTGGCCACCACTTCGCCATCGCGCTGCGCCTGGAAGAAGCGCACGTTGGCGTGGGTGGTTGGCACATAAGGATTGAGCGGGTGAAACACCAGCGACACCCCGGTCGCGCGCCATGAGGCACCAGCCAGCTCTGGCCGGTTGGCCGAGGCAGACGGCGGCAGGCGGCTACCCGCTACATCGGAAAAGCCGATGCCGGCTTGTTCGAACACCGTGCCATCGCGCAGCACGCGGGTGCGGCCACCGCCGCCCTCGGCACGCTGCCACAGGTCTTCCTGGAAGCGTGCGCGGCCATCGGCGGACTCGATCGCCGCACAGATGCGGTCCTGCAGGTCGGTGAGGTAGGCGCGAACGCGCTCGAATTCGTTCATGGCGCGTACTTTACCGCAGGGCCTGCCCGAAGCTGCGGGCAGGCCCTGGCGGACTCAGCGCTTGCGGTTGGAATTGCGCGGCACCGGGGTGTCTTCCACTGCCGCCTCATCGGCCGCCTTCTGCAGGGCGCCCCCCAGAACGATCAGCTTCCAGTTCTGTGTTTCGAGCACGTCGCAGGCCACGTGGAGGCCGTTGCGGTCGGCCTTGCACAGCTGTTCCAGGGTCGCACGTGCGTCCACACCGGCACCGTTGCCCTGCGCGGTGACCAGGTTCTCGCACCCCTCGCGGACACCGGCGCGGCAGACCGTGGTGTAGTACTCGGCGGCCTGCAGCCAGTTCCCGGACAGCGCAAGGCGGTTGCCGAGGATGTTGCAGCCCTGCAGCTTGCCTTGTGCGCAGCAGGCCTCGGCACCACCGCCATCGGCCAGTGCCAGCGGGCAATCCTGTGGCAGCGGCAGCACCGTGTACTGCGTCGGTGCGCTGCAGCCGGTTGCGCCCTCACCCGTGGGCGCGAACACCTGGAAACGGGTCCAGCTGTCCAGGCCCAGCAATTGGCCGCCCGGCAGTGGACGCAGTACGAAGTCACCGCCCTTGTCATGGCGGATACGGATGTCGCCGCTCTCGACACGCGCACGCAGCTGGCTGCTCCAGCCAACCCCGACCAGACCGGCGTCACCGAAATCCAGCGTGTCCATCAGGCCGCCGTCGGACCGGTAGTTGCCACAGGGCAGGGCCGTTGCGGGCTGCGGTCGCAGTGATACGCCCACCGCCTGCAGCGCAGGCAGGCGCTCGCAGGCAGAGGTTTCATTGCCGGGGGTGCAGGCCGCAGCCAGTGCCTGCACCGCCTGCAGGGGATCTCCCGCCTCCCAGGAAAGTTCAGCCACGCGGGTACAGAAGCCGCCGTGCGGTACCTTCCGGCACAGCTGCAGCAGCGCTTGGCGGCGCTCAGCGGCCACGATCACCGGTGCGGTGGGCGCCGCCATCGTCACCACTGCTTCGGTCATGGCTGCGGTCATCGCTGCCTTGACCAGCTGCTCCTGCACCGCAGGGGCGGCCTCCAGGGCTGCGGCACAGGCCGGGGTTCCCTGCTCGAAGCCGCCGTCGTGGCAGGCGGCAGGGAGCGCAATGCCGGACAGGGCGGCGTCGAGCGCAGCCTTCTGTACGGCAGGATCGGCGTCGACCGCAGGTTTGGCCTCATCGTGCCAACGATCAGCCAACTGCAGGCACATGCCCGGCACGCCCTCCTGGCAGGCCGATTCAAGAACGGAAAGCGGGGCGATGGTGCGATTGTCCAGGCACGCCGCCGCATCGGCCAGGCAGCTGCCAGCGGCAGGTGTGGCAGCCGCAGCGCACTGTGCCGGCGTCTGCAGGGTGTAGACCGTGCCATCCACTTCGACGGTGCGGCCATGATCGCGCACCTGCAGCGCGCTGGGCAGGCCGTATTCCAGGCTCACCAGCTGCAGCTTTCCGTCGATCTGCTGGAAGGCGACCGGAGACGGCGCGCTGCCGAAATGCTTCTGCTCGCCGCGATTGGGTGAACTGACGCGCAGCGTGCTGCTGCCTTCATCGGCCTTGAACAGGCCGCATTGTGGCGATTGTGCAGCAGCCATCGGCGTGGCCAGCAGCAACGCCCAGGCCAGCCAGCGGCGGCGCGGTGCGGATGAAAGCATGTCGTCTCCTTGACGATCGAACGGGACACTCCAGGCGCTATGGCGAACGATTGCCCTCGCGCGGGGGCGTGCATTGTGCCGTGCCGGGCACGGGCTGGTAACGCTGGTAGCCGGTCTGCGCATCCATGCCGAGCAGGTCGCCGTTGCCCAGCTGGCGCAGCACAAGGGTTTCACCATCCTGCTGCAGGTGGATGGCGCCTTCCTGCAGGCGGGCGCGTGTGCCATCGCCAAAGTCGAGCGTCTCGATCACGCCACCATCGGCCTGATAGCGGCCGCACGGCACCTGCAGGAGCGGCACCAAGCGTAGATCGGCACCGAGTTCACGCAATGGTGCGGTACGTTCGCAGGCGCTGACGCGCCCCGCATCGCAGACCACCTGCAGGGCCTGCACCGCCAGCGCAGGTTCCAGCGCAATCAACTGTTGTTCGGCCACTTCGACGCAGAAGCGGCCACTACGGTGCTGCAGGCACAGCTGCTGCAGGTGATCGCGTGCAGCGGCCGTAAGGCGCGAATCCAGTGTGTCTTCGTCTTCCCGTTGCAGGCGTTCACCCACCCGCTGCATGGCGGCAGCCAGCGCGTCGTCGGTCAGCGCCTCGCAGGCTGCTGTGTCATGTCCGGGCGTGTGTTCGCGGCAGACGGGCGGGCGCTCGAAGCGCGCGGGGCCGATGTCGTCGCTTCCCACCGCAGTCACTTCATCGCGCAGCTGTCGCAGCACTGTGGAGCAGCCCGCGCCAACGCCTTCGTTGCACGCGCGTTTGGCCTGGCCGGGCGAGGCCGTGGGCAGCTGCGCGATGCAGTGGCTGCCGGCGGCGCGGCAGCTGCCGTCCATCGCGCTGGGTTCGATGGCGCAGGCGCGAGGCTGGCGCAGGGTGTAGACCACGACGACGTCGTCCTCGATGCGCTGCCCATCGGCACTGATCCGGATCGGCTGCGCCACGCCATCGTCGAGAATGACCATGCGGGTCTGTGCCGCACTGCGATCGATCCACAGCGGCTCCGGCTCACCAATGTCGTTGTGGCGGTAGCCGGTACTGGGGGTGGTGAACACGAGCGCCATGCCGCCATCGGTACTGCGGTATTCGCCACACCGCAGCGCATCGGCACCGGCAGGCAGTGCGATGAGCAGGAACAGGGTGGGCAGGAAGTTCAACAAACGCATGCGACGGTCCTTGTCGTGCGGGAAAGAGATAGGGCTCAGCGGAAACGCGCGCGGATATCCGGCCGCAGCAGGCGCCAGCCCAGCCAGCCCTGCAGGCCCGCGAACAGCACCGAGGTGCCGACCAGTGTCAGGGTGAACAGCACGCGCTGCACCTGCAGCTCATGCTGCGCCGTCGGGTCGCTGGCGAGCAGCGCGATCAACACCAGCAGCAGGCGGTCCATCCACCAGGCGATCACGAAGTTGGCCAGCGCACTCAGGCCCAGCATCCACACGTAGGCCCACAGACCCCATCGTCGCCCGCGCCACAGGCCCCAGCTGGCCAGGGTCGAGACCAGGCAGAGCAGGGCAACAAGCAGCGAGGTGGCCGCCGGATGTTTCAGCATCCACCACAGGCTGCCGTCGAGCTGCTGCTCCCACGCCAGTGTCACCAGCGTCGTCCAGAACCCGGTGCGGGCCAGTGCCGCCGCCATCAGCGCCTGCGCGAGGAAGTAGAGGGTGACCAGCAGGCACAGCCAGAACGAGCCCTGCGCCACCGCAGCGACCCAGTTGTTGGGTGGGGGTGGGGTGGGTGCGGGGATCGGGGGAATCGAGGCTGACATCCGTTGTCCGGCTGGGCGGTGCCCGCTTCGTCAGCGGGCCGTCGCCAGGGCAGCGACCGCCGGCAGGATATGGTGTTCGCTCAAGGGTGCCAAGGGCTGCCCGTGCGGCGGCTGCAGCGGTACCCAGGCCAGTTCGGCGATCTCCGCACGCGCGCACGGCTCACCTTCGATCCACACCCGCCAGGCCTGTGCCTGCACGCGGTGGCCGGGCTCGTTCACCGCCCAGTCCTCGAAATTGCCCAGTGCGATGGCGGAGGCGGTATGCAGCTGCACGCCCAGTTCCTCGTCCAGTTCGCGTGCCAGTGCCTGCAGCGGCTCCTCGCCCGGCTCGGGCTTGCCGCCCGGCTGCATGAAGCGGCTGGCACCGTGCTTGCGCACCACCAGCGCCCGGCCGCGATCATCGAGGATGACCGCGGCCACGATGTGGATCGTGGCCGCGGCAGCACTCACTTCAGGTTCTGCTCGAACAGCTTGAGGATGCGCTTGTACTGGTCCAGCCAGGAGTCGGCACGCACGTAGCCGTGGCGCTCCAGCGGGTACGGCGCGATCGACCAGTTGTCCTTGTGCAGCTCGATCAGGCGCTGGGTCAGGTTCACCGAATCCTGGAAGAACACGTTGTCGTCCATCATGCCGTGGGCGATCAGCAGGTTGTCCTGCAGGTTCTGCGCGTACTCGATCGGCGACGACACGCGGTACGCCTCCGGATCGATGTCGGGGGTGTTGAGGATGTTGCTGGTGTAGCCGTGGTTGTACTGGTGCCAGTCGACCACCGGGCGCAGCGCGGCGCCGGCCTTGAACGTGCCCGGCGAGCGGAACAGCGCCATGAAGGTCATGAAACCGCCGTAGGAACCGCCGTAGATGCCGGCGTGGTCACGGTCGCCCTGCTGGGTGTCGACCAGCCAGTCCAGGCCGTCCTTGTAGTCTTCCAGTTCCGGGTGGCCCATGTTGCGGTAGATCGCCGTGCGCCAGTCGCGGCCGTAGCCCTCGCTGCCGCGGTAGTCCATGTCCAGCACGATGTAGCCCTTCTGCACCAGCAGGTTGTGGAACATCTGCTCGCGGAAATAGGCCGGGTAGCGCTGGTGCACGTTCTGCAGGTAGCCGGCACCGTGCACGAACATCACGACCGGGTACTTCTTTCCCGGTTCCTTGTTTTCCGGCTCGTAATACTTCGCCCAGACCACGCCGGCGCCATGCTTGGACGGCACCGCCACCAGCTTCGGCTGGACCCACTGGCGCGCCTTGTAGTCGGCGGTGCGGGTATCGGTCAGCACGCGCGCCTGGCCAGCGCCGGTGCTCGGCACCACCGCCAGCTGCGCCGGCAGGTAGGCACCGGAGTAGCGCACCAGCAGCTGCTGGCCGTCCGGCGACAGCGAGAAGTCTTCCACGCCATTGAGGCTGGTCAGCTCGCGCACCTGGCGGGCAGCGGTATCGACCGCGCAGACTTCGTAGTCATGCGGGGCCTGCTGGTTGCACAGGAAGTAGAAGCCCTTGCCGTCGGCCGACAGCACCGGCGCCGAGGTCTCCCACTTGCCACTGGTCAACGCCTGCGGCTTGCTGCCACCGGCCTGGGTGTACAGGTGCGAGAAGCCCGATTCCTCGGACAGCAGCCACAGCGTGCGGCCATCGGCCATCCAGCCGAAATCGTTGAAGCCCCAGTTGATCCAGGCGTTGTCGGTCAGCCGGTGACGGTTCTGCACGCGGCCGTCGGCGGCAGCAACGCTGACGATCCAGCGATCCTTGTTGTCGTTGGCGCGCAGCATCACCGCGGCCTGCTGGCCATCGGCGCTCCAGCGGATGCCACCGCCCATGAAGTCGCTCATCACCTGCACGCTGCGGTCGCCCTTCAGCGCGTCCTTGCCGGCCTTGCGGCGCAGCTCGGCCAGCGGATCGGTGCCGATGCCCGGCAGGCTGGACAGCGACAGCTTCTCGGCCTTGCCGCTGCGTACATCCACGAACCACAGGGTGTGCGGCTCGAAGCCGTTGCGGCCGACGCGGGGACGGGTGTCCTCGGTTTCCTCGTAGCCCGACTCGGTCACGTACAGCGGCATCTTGCCGCCGCGGCCATCATCGAAGTCCTTCGGCTTGGTGGTCACGATCAGGTGGCCCAGGTCCGGCGACAGCACGCTGTCGACGATCTCCACGTCGGCACCCAGGAACACCGGGCCCGGTGCGCGGGTCGGGTCGGCCTGGCGCCAGCGCTGGTCCTGGTCCTTCAGCGCCTCGCGCTGTTCGCGGTCGCGGCGCAGGGTTTCCAGCGTGCGCAGCTGCTGGTCGCGCAGCACGTCGGCCTTCGGTGGCGTGCTCGGATCCTTGTCGGCCTTCAGGCTGGCCACCTGCTGCACACCGCTGGCGGCGGTCCAGTGGAACCAGTTCTGGCCGACGCGCCAGATCACCCCGTTGTCGGCGGCGAAGTTCACGCCGGCGGCGCGTTCGTTGCTGCGGGTCAGCTGGGTCAGCGCGCCGCTGCGCAGGTCGCGGACGAACACGTCGCCGTTGCGCACGAAGGCGCTGCGGCTGCGGCTGCGGTCATAGACCGGATCGGCCACGTCGAGGCTGCCGCGCTGGTCATCGGCCACCTGTGCGGCCACGCCACCGGCCACCGGCTGGCGGAAGGTATCGCGCACCGGGCTGCCGTTGCGCTTGAGCTGGTATTCCACCTGCTGGCTGTTCCACGACCACCAGGCCTTTTCCACCGGCGGACCGATCCAGTCCGGGTCGGCCATGGCCTGTTCGATGGTGATCGGCGTCGGCGCGGCCTGGGCGGCCGGAGCGGCCAGCACGGCAGACAGCAGGAGGGACAGGGGCAGCACTCGGGACATGGGCGGACAGCACCAGAAGAGGAAACCGGGCAAGCGTAGCAGCCGCAAGGGCCGGGGGAAGGGGCCACAGGTCATGCTGACCGCTTGGGCAAAGGGCATGGCAGGGCCGGGCCTGGCGCATGATGGGGGTTCACTTCGGAAGGAACCGATATGTACCGCTACGACTACACCATCTCCCTGGGGATCAAGCACCCGTCCGCGGCCAGCGCCGATATCTCAGCCCGTCTCGGAATGGAACGCGAGTTCTTCCGCGATGCGGGCACCGATCTGCGTCGCGAGGATGGCAGCCTGATCCGTGTGTACGCGTTTACCTGGGTGTTGTTCCAGCTGCCGAAGGACAAGGACGGCTGGTTGATGGACGCGTGGCCGGAAGTCGTGGAGACGCTTCAGGCACGTGCCCAGGTGATTCAGGCGTTGAACCAGGAAGGGGCGGAGCTCGGCCTGCGGATTGGCATCTTCGGGAAGCGCGCGTGGGCCGGCTTCGAGCTGGATGGCGATCTTGTACGACTGATGGCGGACCTGCGCGTGGGCTTCCAGCTGGAAACCTATTTCCCGGACGAACCGCCGGCGCCCGAAGCCGATGGCGCCTAGTGCAACCGGCTGCCGGCCTCGCGCATCCAATCTCCTGAACCCGCATCATCCAGCGGACAGGAGCACGACCATGCAGGAACTCATCCCGATCACCCTCTTCATCTGCACCGCCTATGCGATCCATGCCATCGCCGATGCGCGTGCGCGCAGCAAGCTGGTGGCGCCGCACGTGCCGGAAGAGGTGATCCGCTCGCTGGCGCTGCTGGAAGAGGAGCGCCGCCGCCAGGGCGCGCTGCGCTGGGGCATCAGCCTGGTGTGCCTGGCACTGGCCATGGCGCTGCTGGAGGCCATCGGTGCACGCGACCTGACGTTCGGCGCCGCCGCCGCGATGGTCGGCAGCGCCGGCCTGGGTCAGCTGCTGGCCTGGCACTTCACCCGCCCCGCAGTGCGCAAGGGCTGAACCGGCGCATGCTGCGGGCGCAGGAGGAGCCCCACGCATGAGCCTGCTGGGGGAAGCGCTGGCTGCATTGCGGGGGCGGCATCGACAGGATGGCGCGGCCGCGACCATCCCTGCCGAGCCGCTGGATGCGGACCAGGTGCTGGTGCGCGCCATCATCGACGGCTCGCAACCGGCCTTCGCGCAGCTGGTGGAAACACATCAGCGCACCTGCGCGCATGTGATCGGCCGCATGGTCGGCGACCGCGACCAGGTGGCCGACCTGCTGCAGGAAACGTTCCTGGCGGTATTCCGCCAGCTGCACCGGTTCCGTTTCGAATCCTCGCTGCGCACCTGGATTTCGCGCGTGGCCTACACCACCGCGCTGCAGTACCTGCGACGGCGGCGGCTGGAGGCGCAGTGGATGGTGGCGGTGCAAGCGCCCGAGGAACTGGGCGTTGGTGACGACGGGCCGGGCCCGGCGGAACTCAGCGAGACATTGCAGGCCGGCCGCCACCTCGGGGCTGCGCTGGAACGATTGAGTGCGCCGCAGCGCCTGATCGTAGGCCTGCATTATCTGGAGGATTTCGATCTGGCCGAGATCGAACAGGTGACAGGCCTGGCACGCGGTACCATCAAGAGCCACCTGTACCGTGCGCGCCAGGTCCTGAAGCAGGAACTGGTGCGGCACGCCACCGCCGGAGAGCTGTTGTGAACCGACCGACCGATTCCCGCGATGCGGAAGAGCGCGCGCTGGCACAGGCGTTGCGTGAGCAGGCGCAGCAGGAACAGACGCCGGATGTGAGCGAGGCGCTGCAGAAGCGCCTTGTCTCCGAATCGCGCGACAGCGGCGTGGGCTATGTGGTGGTGCAGGTGCTGCTGCTGGGGGCGCTGGTGGCGGGGGGCGTCTGGTATTTCTGGCGCTGAGGCGCCCGCCGGGTGATGGGCTGCTCCAATTGCTGTTGGTAGATGCCGACCTTGGTCGGCGCTTGGGTGTGTGCCAACCAAGGTTGGCAGCTACCAGAGCGGCTGAACGGTAGTGCCGCGCCATGTCGGCTGCGCCGCCTCCACCTGCGACAAAGTGAAGCAGCGCGTCACCCGGTCGCATCCCACCTTAACGAAATCCTCCTAAAGTGGTCCGGTATCCCACCGGCTCCTGGCAGGAGGCGTCCCTTGGACGCGTTGTTGTTGTCGCGGATCCAGTTCGGATTCGTCATCAGTTTCCACGTACTGTTCCCGGCCTTCACCATCGGCACGGCCAGCTGGCTGGCCTTCATCGAATGGCGCTGGCTGCGCACCAAGCTGCCGGTATGGCGCGAGCTGTATTTCTTCTGGCAGAAGATCTTCGCGGTGTCGTTCGGCATGGGCGTGGTCAGCGGCATCGTCATGGCCTTCCAGTTCGGCACCAACTGGCCGCGGCTGAGCGAAGTGGCCGGCACGGTCATCGGCCCACTGCTGACCTACGAGGTGCTCACCGCGTTCTTCCTGGAAGCCAGCTTCCTCGGCGTGATGATGTTTGGTTGGGGCCGGGTATCGCCGCGCCTGCATTGGCTGTCCACGTGCATGGTAGCGCTGGGCACGTTGTTCTCGACGTTCTGGATCCTGGCGTCCAACAGCTGGCTGCATACGCCGGCCGGCTACGAGATGGTCAACGGCATCGTGCATCCGGTCGACTGGTGGCAGGTGGTATTCAACCCGTCCTTCCCGTACCGGTTGGCGCACATGGCGTTGGGCTCGTTCATCACTACCTGTTTCGTGATCGGTGGTGTCGGCGCCTGGTACCTGCGTCGTGGCCAACACGTGGAAGCGGGTCGGCGGATGCTGATCGCCGCCGTCGCGTTCGCCGCGCTCACCGTGCCGCTGCAGATCTTCGTCGGCGACATGCATGGCCTGAACACGCTCAAGCACCAGCCGATGAAGATCGCGGCGATGGAAGCGCACTGGCATGAGACCAAGCAGGGCGAGGGCGTGCCGCTGGTGGTGTTCGCACTGCCCAACGAGAAGGAAGAGCGCAACGATTTCGAGGTGGCCATTCCCAAGCTCGGCAGCGTGATTCTCACCCACACCCTGGACGGTACGTTCGATCCGCTGACGTCGGTGCCGGCCAGCGAGCGGCCGCCGGTGACGCCGGTGTTCTTCGCCTTCCGCATCATGGTCGGTCTGGGCACGCTGATGCTGGTGCTGGCCTGGGTCTCGGCCATCCAGCTGTGGCGGAAGAAGCTGCTCGATTCGCCGTGGCTGCTGCGCGGCTGGAACTGGATGCTGCCCAGTGGCTTCATCGCGCTGATATCGGGCTGGTTCGTCACCGAGATGGGACGGCAGCCGTGGGTGGTGTACGGGGTGCTGCGCACCGCCGATGCGGTTGGCCCGCAGAGCGCGTGGATGACCGCGCTGTCGCTGACGGTGTACGTGGTCGGCTATGCCTTCGTGTTCGGCTGGGGTATCTGGTACCTGGTGAAGATCCTGCGCCATGGCCCGCAGCCGTACGACGCAGGGCCGTCGCTGGACCATGGCAGCCACACCCCGGCGCGGCCGCTGTCGGCCGCCGACGAACCGCTGGAGGAGCGCTGACATGGACCTGATGACCTGGCTGCCGGTGGCATGGTTCGCGGTGATCGGCTTCGGCGTGCTGATGTACGTAGTGCTGGATGGCTTCGTGCTCGGCATCGGCATCCTCGCGCCGTTCGCCGAGGACGAGGAACAGCTGGACCTGATGATGAACACCGCCGCGCCGATCTGGGACGGCAACGAGACCTGGCTGGTGCTCGGCGGCGCCGGCCTGATGGCGGCGTTCCCGAAGGCCTACGCGGTGCTGCTGTCGGCGCTGTACCTGCCGGTGCTGCTGCTGGTGGTGGCGCTGGTGTTCCGTGGCGTGGCCTTCGAGTTCCGTTTCAAGGCGCATCGTTCGCGGCGGCTGTGGAGCGTGGCGTTCGGCCTCGGTTCGCTGCTGGCCACCTTCGCCCAGGGTGTGATCCTCGGCACGCTGGTGCAGGGCCTGCCGCTGGTCGATGGTGTGTACCAGGGCGGTGCGTTCGGCTGGTTCAGCCCGTTCGCGATGCTGACCGGTGCCGCGCTGGTAGCCGGCTACGCATTGCTGGGCAGCACCTGGCTGATCCTGAAGACCGAAGGCCGCGTGCAGGCGCTGGCCCGGCAGATGACCCGGCCGCTGGTGGTGGCGGTGATCGCGGCGATGGGCCTGGTCAGCAGCTGGCTGCCGTTCCTGCAGTCGCGGCTGATGGACCGTTGGTTCAGCGACGGCAACTTCTGGTGGTTGTCGCCGGTGCCGCTGCTGACCCTGGCGGTGGCCATCGCGCTGTGGCGCAGCGCCACCCATCCGCGTCGCGACCTGCCGCCGTTCCTGCTCAGCCTGGCCTTGTTCGTGCTTGGCTTCGCTGGCTTGGTGCTGGGCATGTGGCCGTACCTGCTGCCGCCGTCGATGACGCTGTGGCAGGCCGCCGCGCCGGCCTCTTCGCTCAGCTTCACCCTGGTCGGGCTGGTGGTGCTGTTGCCGGTGATCCTGGGCTACACGGCCTGGTCGTACCGGGTGTTCCGCGGCAAGGTGCGCGCTGACGCCGGCTACCACTGAATCCGTTCGCTGGATCAATCCACGCGGGGGACGGTCGCTGACCGTTCCCCGTTGTGCTTTGTGAAACATGTCATCCCTGTGTCGGACGTGCTAGCGTGCGCTCCTTTCCGGCAGCCAGGGGGGCAGCCGGCGACGTCCTGGACGGATGCATGGCTGCAGGAATGGGGGGCAGCCGCGTGTCGCCGTAATGGCTCGAGACTCTCGTTCGCCCATCGAAACATCACCGGTAATGATCGAATTTTCCGTTGTCGACTGGGCCGCCTGGGCGCCTGGCCTGACCGAGCGTAGCCAATGGATGGGCTGGGCCGGGTCGCCGTTCCTGCCGCAGGGCGAGGACACGCCGGCGCTGGCCGAGATTCCGGCCATGCAGCGCCGCCGTATCGAGCGCCTGGGCCGCATGGCGATCCAGGCGGCGTGCTGGTGCGAGGACGGGCAGGGCGCTGACAGCCAGGTGCCGCTGGTGTTCGCCAGCCGCCATGGCGATGTCGCCCGTTCGATGGACCTGCTGGGCTCGCTGGTGGCCGATCAGCCGCTGTCGCCCACCGGCTTCGGCCTGTCGGTGCACAACGCCATCGCCGCGCTGTACTCGATCGCCCGCGGCCACCGTGGCAACTACCTGGCGTTGTCCGCCGGCCAGTCGACGGTGGAAGCGGCGTGCCTGGAGGCCGTCGGCCTGCTTGGTGATGGGGCCAGTGAAGTTCGGATCGTGGTCTATGAGTCGCCATTGCCCGACGTTTACGCCGAATTCGCCGACGAACCCGACCCGTTCTTTGCCTGGTGCTGGCGTCTGGCACCCGTCGGCACCGCCGGTGGCACCGATCTTTCGCTGTCCTGGCAGGTCGCCGACGACGTCGATCAGAGCGCGCCGGGCCTGCTGCCGCATGCGCTGGACCTGCACCGCTTCCTGCTGGCCGCAGATCCGGTGCTGCAGCACGTGACCCAAGGCCAGCGCTGGTCCTGGCGCCGCCGTGGCTGAGGCGCTGCGCCGCCTCGATCATGCCTGGCGGGTGTTCGGCACCGGTCTGAGCTTTGCCGCGTTTGGCGTGGGTGGGTTGTTGCTGGGCGTGCTGGTGATGCCGGTGCTGCTGCTGATGCGCGACCCGGTTGCCCGTCGTCGCCGGGCCCGCCGGCTGGTCCAGCGCGCCTTCGCCAGCCACGTATGGCTGATGTGCCGGCTGGGGGTGATGACCCTGCAGGTGGAAGGGCGCGAACGCCTGCAGCGCGACGGCCTGCTGGTGCTTGCCAACCACCCGACTCTGATCGACGTGGTCTGCCTGATCGCCCTGCTGCCCAACGCTGACTGCGTGGTCAAGCGGGCGGTGGCCTGCAACCCGTTCATGCGCGGCCCGGTGCGCGCGGCGGGCTACATTTCCAATGACGACGGCGCTGGCCTGGTCGATGACTGCGCGGCGGCCGTGCATGCCGGCGGCACCCTGGTCATCTTCCCGGAGGGTACCCGCAGTGTGCCCGGGCAGCCGCTGCGGCTGCAGCGCGGCGCCGCCAACATCGCCGTGCGCGGGCGCCTGGACATCACCCCGGTGCGCATTACCTGCACCCCGCCGACGTTGACCAAGGGCCAGAAGTGGTATCGTGTGCCCTCACGTCGTTTTCACGTTCAGCTGCAGATCGGCGAAGATATCCCGATCGCGCCGTTTCTGGCCGAAGATGACTCGCCAAGGGGGGATGCCCTGGCGGCCCGTCGCGTCACCGACCACCTCACTCGTTATTTCGACCTGTCTGGAGATCCGACCCGTGCAAGCACTTGAGCACGAGATCAAGGAATTGATCATTTCCTCGCTTTCACTGGAGGACATCACCCCGGAGGACATCGATCCGACCGCGCCTCTGTTCGTGGAAGGCCTCGGCCTGGACTCGATCGATGCGCTGGAACTGGGCCTGGCGCTGCAGAAGAAGTACGGTGTCAGCCTCTCGGCCGACTCGGAAGAAACCCGTCGCCATTTCTCCAGCGTGCGCGCGCTCGGCGAGTTCGTCGCCGCCCGCCAGTCGTAAGGCGCCAGGAACTGCCATGACCAAGAATGAATTGTTCGAGCGCATCGTCCGCATCCTGACCGACAGCTTCGAGATCGAGCCGGCGCGGATCAGCCCGGAATCGCGCCTGTACGACGACCTGGACATCGACAGCATCGATGCCGTGGACCTGATCGTGCAGCTCAAGCCGCTGCTCGGCCGCAACCTGCAGCCTGAAGCGTTCAAGGCCGTGCGCACCGTGCAGGACATCGTTGATGTCGTGCATGGCCTGCTGCCCGGTCAGGCCGCTGCCTGACAGCAGCACGGACGCCGCGACCATGGCACGGGCACGCATGGTCGTGGTGGCAGCGATTTCGCTTGCCTATCCGGTGCTGGTCTACGCGGCGATGGGCCGCTTCGAGCCGCGCTGGCTGGCGCTGCTGCTGTTTGCGCTGGCCCTGCTGCGCGCGCTGAGTACCCGGCAGCCCCTGTGGTGGGCCGCCGCCGCCGGCGCGGGCCTGCTGGCCGGGCTGGCCACCGTGCTCAACCAGGCGCTGCCGCTGAAGCTGTATCCGGCGCTGGTGAACGTGGTGATGTTGACGGTGTTCGCCACCAGCCTGCGCTTCGGTCCGCCCCTGGTGGAACGCCTGGCGCGCCTGCAGGAGCCGGACCTGCCACCGTTCGCGGTGATCTATACCCGTCGCGTCACCCAGGTGTGGTGCGGCTTTTTCGTTCTCAATGGTGGTCTCGCCCTGCTCACCGCGCTGTATGCGTCGGACCGGGTCTGGATGCTCTACAACGGATTGTTGGCGTACGTGATGATGGGATTGTTGTTCGGGGGCGAATGGCTGGTACGGCGTCGGGTCAAGGCAGCGCACGCGCATGGCTGACTGGATCGCCCTGGATCGGCTGCTGATCACGGCGCAGCCCGGCCGCGACATCGGTGTCTGCGATGGCATTGCCGTCAACCATGCCGCCTTCCGCCTGCGCGTGCTGGCCTGGCATGACGCTTTCAGCACTGCCGAAGGCCGCGACTGGGCGCTTTACTTCGATGACACCGTGGCCTTCGCTGCCGCGTTGTTCGGTGCCTGGCATGCCGGCAAGCGGGTGTTCCTGGCCGCCGACAACCTGCCCGCGACATTGCTGGCGCTGCAGCCGCAGGTGAGTGGTTTTGCAGGCGACCTGTCGGCCGATTACCAGCCGTTGCAGGCCACCGCTGTCGCCGACGATGCGCCGCTGCTGCCGTTGGACGAACGCGCCTGCGAACTATGTGTGTTCACCTCCGGCAGCACCGGCCAACCCAGCGCGATCAGCAAGCGGCTGGACCAGCTGGCGCGCGAGGTCGACGCACTGCAGGCCGCCTTCGGCGCCCAGCTCGACGGCGCGCAGGTGCATGGCACCGTGTCCCACCAGCATATCTATGGCCTGCTGTTCCGCGTGCTGTGGCCGCTGGCTGCCGGCCGCGCGATCCAGCCCCGGCGCTTCTTCCACGAAGACCTGGTGGGCGCGCTGGCCGGTACCGATACGGTGCTGGTCGCCACCCCGGCCCATCTCAAGCGCCTGCCCGAGCAGCTCGACTGGGCCAGCCTGCACGGTCGCCTGCGCGCGGTGTTTTCCTCCGGCGGCCCGCTGCCGGAGGACGCAGCGCGCCAGGTCCGTCAGTGGTTGGGCGTGGCGCCCACCGAGGTTTATGGCAGCAGTGAAACCGGCGGCATCGCCTGGCGACGCTGGGACTCCGATGCACCGCCGTGGCGGCCGTTGCCGGGCGTGCAGTGGCGGATCGAGGAGGACTGCCTGGCGGTCGCCTCGCCGCACCTGGAGACGTCGGACTGGTGGCGCACCCAGGATCGCGTGGAAGCACTGGCCGATGGCCGCTTCCGCCTGCTGGGCCGCGCCGATCGCATCGTCAAGATCGAAGAACGGCGCGTTTCGCTGGACGCACTGGAGCGCGCGCTGCGCGAGGACCCTGAAGTCGAGGACGCGCGCGTACTGGTGCTGCAGGGCCAGCGTGAGCAGCTGGCGGCCGTGGTGGTGCCGGCTGATCCGGCGCTGGCACGTGCCGGTGACAGCGCACGGCGTGCGCTGGGGCAACGGCTGGGCACGCGGCTGGCGCAGGGCCATGACGCGGTCACCCGGCCGCGCCGCTGGCGCCTGGTCGAATCGCTGCCGATCAATGCCCAGGGCAAGGTCACCCAGGCGGCGCTGGTCGCGCTGTTCCAGCCGCTGATGCCGGTGCCGGTCTGGGACTGTCGCGAAGAGGCGGAGGCCACCCTGCGGATGACGCTGGACCCCGCGCTGCGCGCGTTCCAGGGCCACTTCCCGCAGGCGGCGATCCTGCCCGGCGTGGCCCAGCTGGACTGGGCGGTGCGCTTCGGTCGCCAGGCCTTCGTGCTGCCGACCGGTTTCCAGCGCATGGATGCAGTGAAGTTCCAGCGCGTGGCCCGCCCTGGCGACGAGCTGACCCTGCAACTGCAGTGGGACGCCGAGCGCGGCGTGCTGACGTTCCGCTATACCTCCGAGCATGGCGTGCATGCCAGCGGCAGGGTGGTCTTCGCCGATGCGCATTGACCCGGCCACCGCTGGCGGCGCGTTCGCGCCGCTGGTGGTCATTCCCGTGTACGACCACGAACACGCCATCGCCGCGGTGGTCGATGGTGTGCAGGCCGCGGGTCTGTCCTGCCTGCTGGTCGACGATGGCTCGCAGCCCTCGTGCGCGGCGGTGCTGCGGGAACTGGCGCAGCGGGCGGGCGTCGACCTGCTGCGGCTGGACGTGAACCAGGGCAAGGGTGGTGCGATGCTGGCCGGTTTCGCTGAAGCGCAGCGTCGTGGCTACACCCACGTGCTGCAGATCGATGCCGACGGCCAGCACGATACCGGCGACCTGCCGCGTTTCATCAATGCCGCACGTACCCGCCCGGACGCAGTGATCTGCGGCATTCCGGCCTACGATGCCAGCGTACCGAAGGCCCGCCTGTACGGTCGCTACGCCACCCACATCTGGGTGTGGATCAACACGCTGTCGCTGCACCTGCGCGACACCATGTGTGGATTCCGCGTGTATCCGCTGCCGCCGGTGCTGCACCTGATCGGCGAGGAAACCATCGGCCGGCGCATGGATTTCGACACCGAAGTGATGGTGCGCCTGTACTGGCGACAGGTACCGGTCGAACACCTGGCCACGCGCGTGACCTATCCCGCCGACGGGGTTTCGCATTTCGATGTGTGGCGCGACAACGTGCGCATCAGCCGCATGCATACCCGGCTGTTCTTCGGCATGCTGTGGCGTGCGCCGCGCCTGCTGTGGCGCCGGCTGCAGGGGCAGGGCTGAGATGAGCCGCGCGCAGAACGCCCCGCACTGGGCCGACATCGGCGAGTCCACCTCGGTGGCCGGCGTACTGTTCCTGTGCTGGGTGCACCGTTGGTTCGGGCGCTGGCCGTTCCGCCTGTGCGTGTGGCCGGTGGTGGCCTGCCATTGGCTCGGCAACCGCGTCGGCCGCCAGGCCTCGATGCAGTACCTGCAACGACTGCAGGCGCATACCGGGGCGCTGGGGCATGCGCCCACCCGGCGCGACAGCCTGCGCCATTTCTTCAGCTTCGCCGACACGATGCTGGACAAGATTCTGGGCCTTGGCGGCCGCTATCCGCCCGAGCGCATCCGCCTGCAGCGCGACCTGGTGCTGGGCAAGATCGCACGCCGCGAAGGCGGCCTGATCCTCACCGCGCACATCGGCTGCCTGGAGTTGTGCCAGGTGCTGGCAGAGCAGGTGCCCGGTTTCCGCATCACCGTGCTGGTGCATACCGCACATGCGCAGCGTTTCAACCGCCTGCTGCAGCGGCTGGACCCGCTGGCCGCCGTTGAGCTGGTGCAGGTCACCGAAATGGGCCCTGCCACGGCGATGCTGCTGGCCGACAAGGTCGCTTCGGGTGGCTTCGTCGCCATCGTCGGCGACCGCGTGCCGGTGCAGGGCGGGCGCAGCGTGATGGCCGATTTCCTCGGCCACCGTGCGCCGTTCCCGATCGGCGCCTACGTGCTGGCGGCAGCGCTGGGCTGCCCGGTCTACACGATGTCGTGCCTGCACCAGGGCGACGGCTATCGGGTGGCATTCGAACAGTTCGCCGAGCGCGTGGTGCTGCCGCGCGGTTCGCGCGATGCCGCACTGGCCGAACAGGCGCAGCGCTTCGCGCACTGGCTGGAACTCCAGGTCATCCAGTCCCCGCTGGACTGGTTCAATTTCTTCCCCTTCTGGGATCAGGCTCCTCATGACGATTGACGCCGTACCCGTGTGCCGTTTCGGCGATGCACCGCTGACCATCGAAGACGTGGTCGCCCTGGCCCAGCGCACGTGCGAGGCCGCGCTGAGCGATGCGCCGGCGTTCCGCGCACATATCCAGCGCGGTGCCGATTTCCTCGACCGCCTGCTTCGCGAGGATGGCGTCATCTATGGCGTGACCACCGGCTACGGCGATTCGTGCACGGTGAACATTCCGCCGGCACTGGTCGCCGAGCTGCCGCACCACCTGTACACCTACCATGGCTGCGGCCTGGGCCGTTACCTGGACCCGGCCGAGACCCGCGCCGTGCTGGCTGCGCGCCTGGCCTCGCTGGTGCGTGGCATGTCCGGTGTCAGCGTGCCGTTGCTGGAAGGCCTGGCCACGCTGCTGCAGCACGATGTGCTGCCGTTGATTCCCGCCGAAGGTTCGGTGGGTGCCAGTGGCGACCTGACCCCGCTGTCGTACGTGGCAGCCGTGCTGTGCGGCGAACGCGAGGTGCTGCACGATGGCCGCGTGCAGCCGGCGGCCGACGTGCTGGCGAAGATCGGCATGACCCCGTTGAAGCTGCGGCCGAAGGAAGGCCTGGCGATCATGAACGGCACGGCGGTGATGACCGGCCTGGCCTGCCTGGCCTGGCAGCGCGCCGATTACCTGGCGCGCATGGCCACGCGCCTGACGGCGTTCAACGTGCTGTCCAGCGACGGCAACGCGCACCACTTCGATGAAACCCTGTTCGCCGCCAAGCCGCACCCGGGGCAGTCGCGCATTGCTGCGCGCCTGCGCAGCGACCTGCACAGCGAGCGCCCGCCGCGCAACGAGCAGCGCCTGCAGGACCGCTACTCGCTGCGCTGCGCGCCGCACGTGATCGGGGTGCTGGAAGACACCCTGCCGTTCCTGCGCCAGCTGATCGAAACCGAGCTGAACAGCGCCAACGACAACCCGCTGATCGATGCCGACGGCGAGCGCATCCTGCACGGTGGCCACTTCTACGGCGGTCACATCGCGCTGGCGATGGACACGCTGAAGAACACCGTGGCCAACATCGCCGACCTGCTTGACCGGCAGCTGGCGCTGGTGGTCGATGCCCGCTACAACCATGGCCTGCCGGCCAACCTGTCGGCGGCCACCGGCCCGCGTGCGGCGATCAACCATGGCCTGAAGGCGCTGCAGATCAGCGTTTCGGCATGGACGGCGGAGGCACTGAAGCAGACCATGCCGGCTTCGGTGTTCTCGCGCTCCACCGAATGCCACAACCAGGACAAGGTCAGCATGGGCACCATCGCCGCGCGCGACTGCCTGCGCGTGATCGAGCTGACTGAACAGGTGGTGGCGGCCATGCTGATCGCCGCCCGCCAGGGGCTGGCGCTGCGCGAACGGGTTGGCATGAACGCGCAGCTGCATGGCAGTCTGGCCGACATGTACGCCGACCTGGGGCAGCGCATCGCCCTGGTCGAAGAAGACCGCGCGCTGGATCGCGAACTGCGGGAACTGCTGGTGGAGATCCGCGCGCAACGCTGGGAGCTGTATGTCGGTGAATGAAGGCAACGAACTGGTCGGTGAAATCGAGCTGGCCCCCGCATTCCATGACTGCGATCCGATGAACGTGGTCTGGCATGGCAACTACTTCAAGTACTTCGAGATCGCGCGCTGCGCGTTGCTGAAGCGCTACGACTACGACTATCCGCAGATGCTCGAATCGGGCTACCTGTGGCCGGTGGTCGATGCGCGGGTGAAGTACGTGCGGCCGCTGCTGTTCGGGCAGGCGCTGCGCGTGCGCTCGCGCATCGTCGAGTGGGAGAACCGGCTGAAGATCGAATACGAGATCCTCGATGCGGAAAGCGGCCAGGTGCTGACCCGCGCGATGACCATCCAGGTCGCGGTCGACGCGGCCAGCAAGGAAATGCTGTACCAGTGCCCGCCGGTGCTGTGGCAGCGTCTTGGAGTGCCTGCCCCGTGATCCGATCCCTTCGTCTTCCGCGCGTGCTGCTGTGCACGCTGCTGCTGGTTGCCGCGCCGCTGCTGCAGGCCGCCGATCCCGCCGTCGATGCCATCACCCAGGCCGTCGCCCGGCCGGACGTGCTGCGCGGGCAGTTCACCCAGGAAAAGCAGGTCAGCGGCTTCAAGAACCCGCTGCGCTCGCAGGGCCAGTTCGTGGTCGCGCGCAAGCATGGGGTGATCTGGTCCACGCTCAAGCCGTTCCCGTCCGAGGTGGTGGTTACCGCCGACCGCATCCTCAGCCGCCAGCGCGATGGCAGCACCCGCGTCGAACTGGACGCACGCCAGCAGCCGGCGATGCGCTCGGTCAACGCGATCATGTTCGCGTTGATGAGCGGTGACGTGCAGGCACTGTCCAGCCAGTTCAACGTCGAGGCCACGCGTGAAGGGCAGGGCTGGCGCCTGAAGCTGACGCCGAAATCGGCGATGCTGGCCAAGGCCTTCCAGTCGCTGACGTTGCAGGGCGACCGTTACGTGCGCCAGGTCGAGATCGTCGAAGCCAACCAGGATCGCACCCGCATCCAGTTCACTGCGCTGAGCGAAGCGCCGGCCACGTTGAACGCCGACGAGGCGCGCCGCTTTGAGTGACAGCGCCGCACCGGATCGCCTGCGCCGCTGGTGGCACTGGCTGGGCATCGCCTGGCTGTTGCTGTTGCTGGTGCTGGGCGCACAGCAGTGGCGGCTGTGGAGCCAGGAGTCGCGGATCGACACCGACATCCTCGCCCTGCTGCCGCAGGACGCGCACGACCGCCTGCTCAGCGACGTCACCCGGCGCATCGCCGATGGCAGCTCGCGGCAGGTGGTGGTGCTGCTCGGCAGCACCGACGGAGCCGCTGCCAAGCGCGCGCAGGCGGCGTTCGCTGCGGCAATGGCCAGCGATGCCGACAGCGCGCTGCTGGTGCCCAGTGGTTCGATCGAAGGCTGGTTCGATGACGCACGTGCGTTCTACGCACCGTACCGCGACCGCCTGCTGACCCCGGCCCAGCGCGAGCAGCTGCAGCAGGCCGAACCCGCTGCGCTGGCCGAACAGGCGCTGGGTGCGCTGTACGGACCGATGGGCGCGCCGCGCCTGACCGAGTGGCGGCAGGATCCGCTGTCGCTGTGGCCGCAATGGTGGCAGCAGCAGGCCCAGGGCTCCGGTCTGCGCCTGGGCGATGACGGCCTGCTGGAGGCCGAGGGCAAGCACTGGGCGGCGCTGCAGTTCGATACGCCGGGCTCGGCCTTCAGGCTTGATGGCGAGCGCCATCTCGACGGTCTGCTCGAGCGCGCCGGACAGGCGGCCAAGGCCGCTGCGCCGGATCTGGAGATCCTGCATGCCGGCGTGCCGTTGCATGCCGAAGCGGCCGCCGTGCAGGCCAACCAGGAGATCAACACCATTGGCTGGGGTTCGCTGGCGGCGGTGCTGCTGCTGGTGTGGCTGGCGTTCCGCTCGCTGCGGCCGATCCTGCTGGTCGCCGCCTCGCTGCTGATCGGTTGTGGTGTGGCGCTGGCGGTGACCGTGCTGGTGTTCGACAAGGTGCATGTGCTGACCCTGGTGTTCGGTGCTTCGCTGGTTGGCGTGGCCGAGGACTACGGCATTCACTGGTTCGCTTCGCGCCAGGCCGAGCCGGCCGACCGCCGCTGGAAGCTGCTGCGGCATCTGCTGCCAGGCCTGTGGCTTGCCCTGCTGACCAGCGCGCTGGCCTACCTGGCACTGGGCCTGGCGCCGTTCCCCGGCCTGCGGCAGATGGCGTTGTTCTCGGTGGTCGGCCTGGCCGCTGCCTTCCTCACGGTGATCTTCTGGTTCCCGTGGCTGGACGGTGGCGAGATCCGTACTACCCGCTTCGCGCAGTGGCTGGGCAATACGCTCGAGCGTTTCCCGCGCCTGCACGGGCGTCGCCCGGTGGCGATCTTCCTCGGCATGGCCGCGCTGGTGTCGGCCATCGGCATCGCCCGCCTGCAGAGCAATGACGACCTGCGCAGCCTGCAGTCGTCGCCACCGGCGCTGATGGCCCAGCAGATCCGCCTCAGCCAGTTGCTGGGCATGCCCAGCCCGGCGCAGTTCTACCTGGTGCAGGGCCGCGATGCCGCACAACTTCTGCAGCGCGAAGAAGCGCTGACCACGCGCCTGCGCGAACTGACCAACGACAAGCGCATCGGTGGTTACCGTGCGATCAGTGACTGGTTGCCGTCGCCTGCGCGTCAGCAGGCCGATGCGGCGCTGACCGCCCGGGTGGAACCGGGTGTACTGGCCGCCGTGGGCGAAGCGGTGGGCGAGCCCTTGCAGCGCCCTGCATTCGCGGCGGCGCCGCTGAGCGCCGACGCCTTCCTCGCTTCGCCCGCGTCGCAGCCGTTCCGCCACCTCTGGGTCGGCAACGTAGGCGGGCAGATGATCAGCGTGGTGATGGTCGATGACCTGTCGCGTGCCGATGCGCTGGCCACCCTGCGCGGTGCCGCCGAAGGCCTGGACGGCGTGCGCTGGGTCGACCGCACCGCTGATTTCTCGCAGCTGCTGGGTCACTACCGCAAGCTGATGGGCGGCCTGCTGCTGGTCGGCATCGCGCTGGTGTTCGGCGCCCTGTGGCTGCGTTACCGTCGCCAGGCCTGGCGCGTGTTCGCACCAACCCTGGTCGCCGGCGCGCTCACCCTGGGCCTGCTTGGCCTGTTCGGTCAGCCGCTGCAGCTGTTCAATGTGCTGGCATTCATGCTGCTGCTGGGCATGGGCATCGACTACGGCATCTTCCTGATCGAGCACCGCGGCGACGCCAGTGCTTGGCTGGCGGTGTGCGTGGGCGCGGCCAGCACCTGGCTGTCGTTCGGCCTGCTGGGTCTTTCGCAGACGCCGGCGCTGCGCGCGTTCGGGCTCACCCTGCTGTTCGGCATCGGCCTGGTCTGGCTGATCTCGCCGCTGTTCCGGCCGCCACCGCATGACGTGCCGCCGGCCTGAGCGGACACGCTTCATTCCGATTCCTCCGCTTTTCCACCTGATCGAGCAACAAGGACGCACCGATGACTACTGCTGTGGATGCTGCTGATTCTTCCAGCCACGAAGACGTGGAACGTACCGAAATCCTGATCATCGGCGCGGGCCCGGCCGGTTCGGTGGCCGCGGCGATGCTGCGCCAGCAGGGCCGCAAGGTGCTGATGCTGGAACGCCAGCAGTTCCCGCGCTTTTCCATCGGCGAGAGCCTGCTGCCGCAGAGCATGGAATACATCGAAGCGGCGGGTCTGCTGCAGGACGTGGTCGAGGCGGGCTTCCAGTACAAGAACGGCGCGGCCTTCGTGCACGGGGAAGCGCGCACCGCGTTCGACTTCAGGAAGAAGTTCTCGCCGGGCTGGGGCACCACCTACCAGGTGCAGCGCGCCGACTTCGACAACGTGCTGGCGCGCGGCGCCGAGCGCATGGGCGCGACCCTGCGTTTCGGCGACGAAGTGCTGGCAGTCGAGCCGGGCGAACAGCCGGTGGTGAACGTGCGCCGCCCGGATGGCAGCGAGTACCGCATCGAAGCCGATTTCATCCTCGACGCGTCCGGCTTCGCACGGCTGCTGCCGCGCCTGCTCAACCTGGAATCGCCGTCCAATTTCCCGGTGCGTGGCGCGATCTTCTGCCACGTGCGTGACAACATCCCGGCCGAAGCGGATTTCGACCGCAACAAGATCCTGATCACCACCCATCCCGAGCACATCGACGTCTGGTACTGGACGATTCCGTTCTCCAACGGCTGCTGCTCGCTGGGCGTGGTTGCCGAGCCGTCATTCTTCGAGCGCTACGAAGGCGACGATCTGCAGAAGCTGCAGGCCATCGTCGGCGAAGATCCGAACCTGACCTCGCTGCTGGCCAACGCCGAATGGGCAGTGCTGCCGGTGCGCCGCATCACCGGCTATTCGGCCAACGTCAGCTCGCTGTGGGGCCCGGGCTATGCGCTGCTGGGCAACGCCGGCGAGTTCCTCGATCCGGTGTTCTCCTCCGGTGTCACCATCGCGTTCAAATCCGCGCAGTTGGCCAGCGAATGCCTGAAGCGCCGCTACGCGGGCGAGACCGTTGACTGGGAAAAGGACTTCTCGATTCCGCTGCGTGCCGGCGTGAAGACCTTCCGCCGCTTCGTCGAAAGCTGGTACCAGGGCGGCTTCCAGAAGATCATCTACCACCCCGACCAGCAGCCGCAGGTGCGCGACATGATCAGCTCCATCCTGGCCGGCTACGCTTGGGACACCAACAATCCGTATGTGGCCGACGACAGCGGCCGCCGCATGCGTGTGCTGGAGGAACTGTGCAGCGCCTGATTGCCCGCCTTTCTGCGGTCCTGCTGTGCCTGCTGCTGGCCGCCTGTGCCAGCCGCATGCCGCGACCGCTGGTCGAACTGCCGCCGTTGCGGCTGGCACCGTCCAGCCTGCCGGCGCCGTTGGCCCTGCAGCAGCAGCTGCACTTCCGCTTCGGCAGCCACGAGCGTGATCTGGACGCGCTGCTGGAGGCTGACGCGCAGCAGGTGCGGCTGGCCGTGCAGGCGATGGGCCAGACCGGCGTGCGCCTGCAGTGGGATGGCCAGCAGCTGACCCAGCAGCGTGCACCGTGGCTGCCGCCACAGGTGCGCGCCGAACGCGTGCTGGACGACCTGCAGTTCGCGCTGTGGCCAACCGACGCCGTTGCCGCCGCGCTGCCGGCCGGCTGGCAGGTGAGCGATGACGGCCGCCAGCGCAGCCTGTTGCGCGATGGCACCGTGTGGCTGCAGCTGCAGCGCTTGGCTGATGGCAGCGTGCAACTGGACAACCGCGCCGAGGGCTACACCCTGCGCATCGAATCGATCGACATGGCCGGCCAGCAATGAAGAGCGCGCCCATTTTCCTCAACGACCTCGGCGTGGTCTGCGCATTGGGTGACGGCCGCGCCGCAGTGGCGGCTGCGCTGTTTGCCGACGTGCCCGGCGGGTTGAGCGACAACGCTACCCTGCTGCCAGGTCGCACTCTGGCGCTGGGCGAAGTGCACAGCCCGTTGCCGACGCTGGAAGCCCTGCCGGTGTCCCTGCGTGGCCGCAACAACGCGCTGCTGGACGTGGCCCTGGCGCAGATTGCGCCGGCCGTTGCCGAGGCCATCAGCTGTTACGGTGCCGAACGCGTGGCCGTGGTGCTGGGCACCAGTACCTCGGGCATCGGTGAATCAGAGCAGGCGCTGCGTACCCGCGCCGAGCACGGCCATTGGCCCGAAGGGTTCGACTACGCGCAGCAGGAAATGGGCACCGCCGCGCAGTTCGTGCGGGAGCGCAGTGGCGCGCTGGGCCCGGCCTGGACGCTGTCCACGGCCTGTTCGTCCAGCGCCAAGGCGTTGATGTCGGCTGCGCGCATGCTGCGTTCGGGCATCGTCGATGCGGTCATCGCCGGTGGTGCCGATTCCCTGTGCCGGTTCACCGTCGCCGGATTCAGCGCGCTCGAATCAGTCTCCGCCGTGCGCTGCAACCCGTTCTCGCAGCATCGCTGCGGGATCAACATCGGCGAGGGCGCCGCGCTGTTCCTGCTGACCCGCGAACCGGGTCCGGTCAGCCTGGCCGGTTGGGGTGAGTCGGCCGACGCGCACCATATGTCCGCACCGGATCCGCAGGGTCTGGGTGCCATCGATGCCCTGCAGCAGGCATTGCAGCGTGCCGGCTGGGCGCCTTCGGAAGTGGATTACGTGAACCTGCATGGCACCGCGACCGGCCACAACGACGCGATGGAAAGCCACGCCGTGGCGCAGGTACTGGGCACCGATGTGCCGGCCAGCTCGACCAAGCCATTGACTGGCCACACTCTGGGTGCGTCCGGCGCGATCGAAGCGGCGCTGTGCTGGATCCTGCTGGCCGAGAATCCGCAGCAGCAGCTGCCGCCGCACTGGTGGGACGGCGTGGCCGATCCGGCGCTGCCGGCGTTGCCGCTGGTCGCCCCGGCGACCTTCCTGCCGCAGCTGCCGCGGCGGGTGCTGAGCAATTCGTTCGCCTTCGGCGGCAGCAATGCCGTGCTGGCACTGGAGCGCCGATGAACATGCCGCTGTATGCCATCGAAGAAGTGGTGCCGCACCGCCAGGACATGTGCCTGCTGGACCGCATCCTGCGCTGGGACCAGGACAGCATCGAGGCGGAACTGGTGGTGCCCGAGGCCGGCCTGTTCATCGAAGACGGTGCGGTACCGGCATGGGTCGGCATCGAATACATGGCCCAGGCCATCGCCGCCTGGGCCGGCTGCCGTGCGCGTACGGCCGGCAACCCGCCGCAGCTGGGCTTCCTGCTCGGCAGCCGGCGCTATGCCAGCACGCGCAGCAGCTTCCCCAGCGGTACCCGCCTGCAGGTACAGGCGCGTTGCGAGCTGTTGGGCGACAATGGATTAGGGATGTTTGCCTGCCGCATCCTGGCAGGCGAAGAAGAATGGGCGGTTGCCAACGTGTCGGTGTTCGAACCGGCCGACTCGATGGCCTATCTGGAGAGTGGACAGGCATGACAGGGAATCGAAGCGTGCTGGTGACCGGCGCGAGCCGGGGCATCGGCCGGGCCATTGCGCTGCGTATCGCGCGCGATGGCTTCGACGTGGTGGTGCATTGCCGCAGCCGTGTGGAAGAAGCACAGGCAGTGGCCGACGAGATCCAGGCACTGGGCCAGCAGGCCCGCGTGCTGGCGTTCGACGTGGCCGATCGTGCCGCCGCACGTGCCGCGCTGGAGTCAGACGTGGAGGCACATGGCGCCTATTACGGCGTGGTGTGCAATGCCGGCATCGCCCGTGACGGCGCGTTCCCGGCATTGTCCGAGGACGACTGGGACCAGGTGATCCACACCAATCTGGACGGCTTCTACAACGTGCTGCATCCGCTGATCATGCCGATGGTGCGGCGGCGCAAGCCGGGCCGCATCGTCACCCTGTCCTCGGTGTCCGGCGTGGCCGGCAACCGTGGCCAGGTCAATTACAGTGCGGCCAAGGCCGGCATCATCGGCGCCAGCAAGGCATTGGCGCTGGAGCTGGCCAGCCGCCAGATCACCGTCAACTGCGTGGCCCCGGGCCTGATCGAGACCGACATGCTCAACGAAGAAGTGGTCGAACACGCCTTGAAGCTGATCCCGGCCGGCCGCGTCGGCCGTCCCGAGGAAGTGGCGGCCACGGTCGCGTTCCTGCTGTCCGAGCCGGCCGGGTACATCACCCGCCAGGTGATCTCGGTCAACGGAGGGATGATCTGATGGCCGCCGATCGTCGAGTGGTGGTCACCGGTGCCGCCGCCATCAGTCCGCTCGGCCACGACTGGCCGACCATCCAGGCCCATCTGCGCAGCTGCCGCAACGCGGTGCGTTCGATGCCGGAATGGGATGTGTATGCGGGTCTGAACACCAAGCTGGCCGCGCCGGCGCAGGACTACGAGCTGCCGCCGAACTACAACCGCAAGACCACCCGCTCGATGGGCAAGGTGGCGATCATGTCGGTGCGCGCCACCGAGGTCGCCCTGCGTGAGGCAGGACTGTTCGAGCACCCGGTTCTGCGCAGTGGCCGCACCGGCGTGGCCTACGGCTCATCGTCGGGCAGCCACGAGGCCACCGGCGAATTCGGTCGCATGCTGCATGAGTTCACCACCGACGGCATCAGCGCCACCACCTACCTGAAGATGATGAGCCATACCGCGCCGGTCAACATCGGTGTGTTCTTCGGCTTGTCCGGACGTGTCTACACCACCTCCAGCGCCTGTACGTCGGGCAGCCAGGGCGTGGGCGCCGGCTACGAAGCGATCCGCAGCGGCAAGCAGACGGTGATGGTGGCCGGTGGCGCCGAGCAGCTCGACGCCACCGCCGCCGCAGTGTTCGACACCCTGTTTGCCACCAGCACGCGCAACGATGCGCCGCACACCACTCCGCGCCCGTTCGATGCCGGCCGCGATGGCCTGGTGCTGGGCGAGGGCGCCTGCACGCTGATCCTGGAGGATCTGGAGCACGCGCAGGCACGCGGCGCGACCATCCTTGCCGAGATCGTGGGCTACGGCACCAACAGCGACGGCCAGCACGTTACCCAGCCCAGCGCCGACACCATGGCCCAGGCCATGCGCCTGGCGCTGGAAGACGCCGGCCTGCAGCCGGCGCAGATCGACTACGTGAACGCCCACGGCACGGCCACCGACCACGGCGACATCGCCGAGACCCAGGCCACTGCCCAGGTGTTCGGCAGCCGCGTGCCGATCAGCTCGTTGAAGAGCTACGTCGGCCACATGCTGGGCGGTTGCGGTGCGTTCGAAGCCTGGATGAGCATCGAGATGATGCGCGCCGGCTGGTTCGCGCCAACCCTGAATCTGGTCGAGGTGGACCCGCGCTGCGGCCAGCTCGACTTCATCACCGGACAAGGCCGCGAGCTGCAGGCCGAGTACGTGATGAGCAACAACTTCGCCTTCGGCGGCATCAACACCTCGCTGGTGTTCCGTCGCTGGACCGAATGATCCCGCCCTACCCGCACCTCAACAAGGAGACGTTCCGATGCGCCGCACTCTGCTGATCGCCACTGCCACCGCGCTGCTGGCCCTGACTTCCACCGCTTCGGCGCGCGATACCCGCGTCGAACAGTCCCTGCGCGAGCTGATCAGTTCGCAGGCCGCCAAAGATGCCGGCATCGACGGCAGCGTGCGCTTCTACCTGGCCGGCCAGCCGGTCAGCGTGCAGCAGCGCCTGGGCGAAGACGTGACCAACAAGAAGACCAACGCCGCCAACAAGAGCGACGTCGAGGCCTGCAACTGGGTTGCCCTGTCGGCGCTGCTGGCGCTGCAGGACGGTGCCAAGTCGCGCGGCGCCAACGCCGTGGTCGACATCGTCAGCTACTACAAGAAGAACGAGTTCAAGAGCGCGACCAACTACGAGTGCTGGGCTGGCACCTTCGTCGCCGGCGTGGCCTTGAAGGGCACCTACGCCAAGGTCAAGTAAGCGCGGCCGACCGGTGGCGCTGGCTGAACGGCGTCGCCACATTGCTGAACCTCAACGGGGAAACGCCGTCGATCGCGCCGCCATCGTCGCGTGACGGCTTTCCCCGGTGTCGGCTTTCCGACACAATCACGGCTCTTCCCGGGTTATCGTCCCGTGGACATGCACGCCTACGTCTATAAAAGCCAACTCAAGCCGGACACCTACGTCTATCTCGCCCGACGCGATGACTTCAGCGCTTTGCCTGCGCCGCTGTCGGCGTCGTTGGGTTCGCTCGTCTTCGTGCTGGAAGTGACCCTGGACGCGCAGCGCCAGCTGGCCCAGGCCGACCCGGCCAAGGTGCGCAGCGAACTGACCGAGCGCGGGTTCTACCTGCAGGTGCCGCCGTCGGTGAGCAGCATGATGCTGCGCCACTATGACTGAGCTTTCCCGATCCCGCGCCCTGTCGCTGGCCTTCATCCTCGGTGCCTTGCTGGCGCTGGGTTCTGCGCTGGGTGGCCTGCCCGGCGCGGTACTGGCGGCACTGGCGCAACCGGCGTTCGCACTGGGAATCTCGTGGTGGCGGCGCAGCCGCGCGCTGTTGCCACCCAAGGTGATCGCCCGCCAGGACCTGCCGGCGCTGCTGGCACTGTGGACCGCCGCGCCGTTGCTGCTGGCCCTGCTGCTGGCCTGGCCACTGGCTGCGCTGCGCGATAGCGGCAGCCTGGCCGCGGTGCTGGGCCTGAGCGTGCTGGTCAGCGCCGGCCTGTTGGCGGCCTGGCGCACCTGGCCGCTGTGGAACGATGTCGAGCGTCTCGATGGTGGGCTGGCCCAGCATTGGCAGGCGTTGGCCGGCCGTGACCTCGGTGCCTGGCGTGGCCTTGCTGTGGCGGCACTGGTGATGGCCCTGGCGGCACTGGTCGTACTGCCGACCTGGCCGGACCTGCTGCCGGAAAGCGCACGTTGGCCGTCGGCACTGGCGGTGCTGCTGCTGTCGCCGCTGCTGCATCTGCTGCTGCAGCGCATTGCACCGGCGCCGCTGGTCTCGCTGCGCAGCCCGCTTGGCGCTGAACTGCCGGTCGATCGCGAAACGTTGTTCAGCGCGGTCGCCGACACCACCCCACTGGAAGCCTTGGCGCCCCAGGAGCTGACCCCAGCCCTGTACGAAGCCGCACGCCACGGCCGCATCGACCGTGCGCTGCAGCTGCTGCAGGCCGGCGCCGATCCGTATTCCCTGCCTGACCCGAACTGGCGCGACCAGCGCAGCCTGGCGGTGCTCGCCGCTGTCCTGCCGGACCTGCGCCTGCTGCGTGAGTTGATCGGCCGCGGCGTCGATGTGAACGCGCCGCATCGCGGCATGACCCCGCTGCTGGCCGCGACCCGCGACAGCTGGCATGGGCGTCCGGAAGCGGTGATGACCCTGCTGGCCAACGGCGCCGATTCGCGTGCAACCGACAGTGAGGGCAATACGCCCCTGCACCATGCCGCCCGCAGTTCAGACCCGGGCGTGGCCGCGCTGCTGCGTGACGCGGCCGCTGAAGTCGACGCACTGAACCGTGATGGCTGGTCGCCGTTGGCGGTGGCCTGCCAGGTCGGCAACTGGCGGCTGGCGCGCTTCCTGCTGGAGCGCGGCGCCCGCAGCGAACCGGCTGACGGCACCCCGGTGCTGCTGGCCGCGGCCGCCACCGAAGACGATGATCCAGCCGGCGTGCAGCTGCTGCTGAAGCACAAGGCACGTGCCGACGCGCGTGACCGCCAGCGCCGCAGCGCGCTGCACGAAGCGGCATTGGCTGGCCACGTGGACATCATCGGCGTGCTGCTTGCCGCCGGTGCCAACCTGGAAGCGCGCGACGCACTGGGCCGTACCCCGTGGCTGGAAGCTGCACGTGCCGGCCGCGCCGCCGTGGTCGAGCACCTGCTGCCGCACAAGCCCGACCTGGTTGCTGTCGACACCGATGGCCGCAACGCGGTGCTGCTGGCAACGATGGCCGAGGACGTTTCGCCGCTGTTGATCAAGCGCCTGCTGGAACTGGGCATCGCCGCCGACGGCAGCGATCCGGCCGGTCGACGCGCGGTCGACTACGCCGCCGAAGCCGGTCGCTGGGCGATCGTCGCCCTGCTGGATCCGTCCTACCCGCTGCCTGCCGCGGTCAGCGATGGCCTGGCCGAGCGCGGTGAGACGGCCAGTGCCAGCGGCCTGCTGCCCGATCGCCCGCCGTTGACCCTGCTGCGCGAGGCGCTCGGGTTCGGCAATACCGATGGCATGGCCGCACTGGCCAGGCTGTGCCAGCCCGAAGAACTGGGTGGCCTGCTGCTCGATCCGGAGCTGGCACTGGAGCCGCGCGCGGTCGACTGGTTGCTCGCCCATGGTGCCGATCCGTACGTGCGTGACGCCTGTGCCGATACACCGATGTTCGCGCTGCTGTCGCGCGGAATCGATGCCGTACCGGCCCTGCAGGTGATGCTGCAGCATGGCTTGTCACCGGCCGGACGTGGTGGCCTGGCGCGTTTCCTGGCTGCGTGTGCGCAGCACGACCAGGCGGCGCGTGGCCTGGAACAGCTGGCGCTGGAACTGCTGGAACGCGGCGCCGATCCGTTTGCAGCCTCGCCGGCCGGTGATCCGCCGTTGTCACTGGCCGTGCGCCTGGGTTGGCTGCGCCTGCAGCAGGCCCTGCTCACGACCGGCGTGGACCGTGAAGCACGCGACAGCCATGGCATGACCGCGCTGCATCTGGCCACCGCACTGGCGCGCGAAAGTGCACTGAAGCTGCTGGTGCAGCACGGTGCCTCACCCGAAGCGCGTGCTGCCGATGGGCAGACGCCGCTGGGCGTGGCGCTGTCGATCGGTCGTCGCGATCTGGCCGACTGGCTGGACTGGCGGGTCTGGCCGCTGCCGCGCAGGACCCTGCGCGAAGGCGATCTGCCGGCCGCCGCGATGGCCGGCGATGTCGATGCCGTGCGTCGTTTGAATGATCTGGGCTTTGCCATCGACGCCGTCGATGCGCAGGGCTGCACCGCGCTGCTGCGTGCTGCCGGTGGTGGCCATCTGGCCGTGGTCGACCTGCTGCTGGCGCGCGGCGCCGATCCGCAGCATGCCGCTGCCAGTGGTGCGACGCCGTTGTCGGCGGCGGTCAGCATGCGCCAGGTCGATATCGTCTCGGCCCTGCTCGATGCCGGGGCGCAGCTCGAACACCGCCTGCCAGGCGGGGTCACCGTGCTGATGCTGGCCTCGGCGCTGGGCCTGCCGGACATCGTGGCGCGCCTGCTCACCGCCGGTGCCGACGTGCATGCCGGCGATGCCCAGCAGCTGGCGCCGCTGCACTGTGCAGCCCTGTATGGCTTCAGTGCGCGCGACCGTTCGCGCCTGCTGGCGCTGCTCGACACCCTGCTGCTGGCCGGTGCAGAGCCGGACCAGGCCGCTGCCGGTGCGGTCACGCCGTTGCTGCTGCTGATGGGCGCGCGCGCCGAACCGGGCACCGCCTGCGACGAGCAGGTGGTGATGGCCGCTGTCGAGCGCCTGCTGGATGAAGACGTGAGCCTGGATGTGCGCGATCCGCGTGGCTTCGGCCCGTTGCACCTGGCCGCCCTGCACGGGTTGCCGCTGCTGGTACAGCGCCTGCTGCGCGCCGGTGCCGATCCGGAAGCGCGTGATGGCTTGAACCGCAGCCCGCGCGAGATCGCGGTGATGCGCGGCTTCATCGACGTCGCCGCCGAGTTCGAGCCGCGCGTGCCGGGCGTATCGTCGATGGCCAGGTTCCTGCGCGACAACGGCTGACCGGTCCGGGGTCGGATCCCTTTCCAACGGAAAGGGCTCTGACCCCAATACCCTGGGATCCTACCCCTGGTGGGTGCCGACCGTTGGTCGGCAGGATGCCTTCAGTAGATCCACGCCATGCGTGGATGATCGTGCGGCGAAACAGAGAAGCATCCACACATGGTGTGGATCTACTTGTCGTCGCTTTCCGCGTCCGCTTCGAACAGGTGCATCAGGTCGTTGCGCGCATCACGCGAGGTCTGGATCACCGCCGCCTCGTCGTCGTAGACCAGGTACTGGTCGCGCAGCAGCTTCTCGTCGTGTTCGCGGAACTGCTGCACATGGCGCTCGGCCACGTTCGGGGCCACGCCAAGCGCGGTCAGCACGCGCCCGCTCATTTCCAGGCTGGTACCGAACACTTCGCGGAACGGTTCGGCCGACATGTCCATCAACCGCCACGCATGCTGGCGGTTGCGTGCGCGTGCCAGCACCGTCGCGTCCGGATACAGGCGGCGCACCATGCGCACCGCGCGCAGGTTGGTTTCCGGGTCGTCCACGGTGATCACGAACACGTCGATGTGCTCGCCACCGGCGGCGCGCAGCATCTCCGGCCGGGTCGGGTCGCCGTAGTACAGCTGGTTGCCGAAGCGGCGCAGGTCGGCCACCGTGTCCGGGTTCGCTTCCAGCGCCACGAACGGCACCTTCTGCGCGGTCAGCAGGCGCGCGATCACCTGGCCGAAGCGGCCCATGCCGGCAATCAGCACCTTCGGGCGATTGTCCGGCGCCACCTTGTCGGCCTCCGCCGCCTGCCGTGGCGCGGCCTTCTCCTGGCCGAGCAGGCGCAGCAGGGCGATCATCAGCAACGGGGTGATCGCCATCGACAGACCGACGATCGCCACCAGCCGGTCATGGTTGGCATTGCCCAGCAGGTGCGCGCGCTGCGCTTCGTTGAATACCACGAAGGCGAATTCGCCGCCCAGCCACAACACGCTGCCCAGCAGCAGCGACTGCCGGGAACTGAGCTTGGCAATGCGGCCGATGGCGTACAGCAGGCTGAACTTCACCACCAGCAGGATCGCCACACCCGCGGCGATCATCCACGGTTCGGCGGCGATACGGTCCAGGTCGATGCCCATGCCCACCGCGATGAAGAACAGGCCCAGCAGCAAACCCTTGAACGGCTCGATCTGCGATTCCAGCTCGTGCCGGAATTCCGAATCGGACAGCAGCACGCCGGCCAGGAACGCTCCCAAGCTGGGGCTCAGGCCGGCTTCCTGCATGAACCAGGCGGTGCCCAGCACCACCAGCAAGGCGGTGGCGGTGAACACTTCCGGGCTGCGGGTGCGCGCGATGATGCCGAACAGGCGGCGAAGCACCGGCCGCCCGAACAGGATCACCACTGCCAGCGCGCCCAGCGCGACGGCCGCATCTTCCCAGCGCAGCGTCTCGTTCTTGGCCCCACCCAGCAGCGGAATCGCGGCCAGCAGCGGAATGGCGATCAGGTCCTGGAACAGCAGGATGGCAAACCCCAGCCGGCCATGGTCACTGTTGATCGCCTTGTGCTCGGACAACAGCTGCAGGCCGACCGCGGTCGACGACAGCGCCAGCGCCACGCCCACCACCAGCGCGCTCTTCCACTGGAAGTGATCGAGCAGCAGCAGGCCACCCAGCACCAGCCCGGACAGCGCCACCTGCGCCGCGCCCGCACCGAACACCGAGCGCCGCATCACCTTCAGCCGGGCAGGGGACAGCTCCAGCCCGATCACGAACAGCAGCATGACCACGCCGATCTCCGCCGCGCCGAGGATGCGGTCGGCGTCCTGTACGAAGCCGAGGCCATCCGGCCCCAGCACCACGCCGGCCGCCAGGTAGCCCAGCACCGCGCCGAAGCCGAATTTCTTGAACACCGGCACCGCGATCACCGCGGCCAGCAGCAGCACCAATGCCAGTTCCAGACCACCGCTATGCATGGGAATACCTGGTCATCGGGAGGCCGGCTGTGCGTCCATTCGGCGGGGGGAAGCGCGGCGGATGCCACCTGGCCATTATGCGCGCGCGGCTGTGTACGCACGAGAACGGCAGTCGGCCCCTTGCCCGGTCACCGGCCGCGGGTTGACCTGCATCGACCGCAGGTCCAGACTGCCCGCCGCTGCCGGCATGCCCGTCAGTACACCCCTCCAGAGTCCCCAACCCATGTCCAGCGACAGTAGAAGTCGACCTCGGTCGACGCCAGCGATGGCCACCGCCTGACATCGGGACGGTTTGCCTGCGTTGGCGTTGCGCGATGTCGCACCCCATGAAGGCGAATCACCATGAACCAGAAGCAATTGCTGCGTCCGGTGGCCGATGCCGCAGCATTGTCGGCACCGCTGGCGAACTACAACACCGCCGACGCGGTGGAATTCCTCAACACGCTTGAACTGGAGCGCGCCGCCGAGACGCTGGCCGCGCTGTCGTTGCCACGTGCGGTGAAGATGCTGGAGGCGCCGGAGCTGCACCGCAGTGGCAAACTGGTTGCCGCGCTGCCTCCGGCACGCGCCGCGGCGCTGCTGGGGTTGATGGCCGACGACCGTGCCACCGACATCGTCCACGAGCTGGATGAAGAAGAACGCGCGCGCCTGATTCCGCTGCTGGGCAACGAAGCCCGGCAGACCATCCAGAAGCTGCTGAGCTACCCGCCGAACACCGCCGGCGCGCTGATGACCACCGAGTTCGTCGCCGTGCCCGCCACCTGGACCGTGGCCCAGACCCTGCAGCACATCCGCCAGGTCGAGCGCACGCGCGAGACCGTGTATGCAATCTACGTCCTCGACCCGGGCAACCAGCAGCTGCAGCAGGTGGTGACCATGCGCCGGCTGATCACCGGCCTGCCGGAGGAATCGATCCTGGACGTGGCCCAGGTCAATCCGCCGGTGATGGTGGATGCGCAGATGGACCAGGAAGACGTGGCACGACTGATTCGCCGCCACGATCTGCTGGCGATCCCGGTGGTGGACGCGCAGCAGCACATGCTCGGCATCGTCACCGTTGATGACATCCTCGATGCGCTGATCGAAGAGTCCACCGAAGACGCGCACAAGTTCGGCGGCATGGAAGCATTGGACAAGCCGTACATGCAGATCGGCTTCTTCGAGATGCTGCGCAAGCGTGCCGGCTGGTTGAGCGTGCTGTTCGTGGGCGAGATGCTGACCGCCAGCGCGATGCAGCACTACGAGGATGAACTGGCCCGCGCAGTGGTGCTGACCCTGTTCATTCCGTTGATCATGAGCTCGGGCGGCAACTCCGGTTCGCAGGCGACCTCGCTGCTGATCCGCAGCCTGGCCCTGCGTGAGCTGCGCCTGCGTGACTGGTGGAAAGTGGCCCTGCGCGAAGTGCCCACCGGCATGGTGCTCGGTGCCATCCTCGGCTGCCTGGCCATCGTGCGCATCGTGATCTGGCAGCTCGGTGGCTTCCATGACTACGGCGAGCACTGGATCCTGCTGGCGATCACCATCGGCGCTGCGCTGGTGGGCATCGTTACCTTCGGCTCGCTGTCCGGGTCGATGCTGCCCTTCATCCTCAAGCGGCTGGGCTTTGACCCGGCCAGCGCCTCGGCCCCGTTCGTCGCCACCCTGGTGGATGTGACCGGCCTGGTGATCTATTTCAGCATCGCCGCGATGATCCTGCACGGCACCCTGCTGTAACGGGTGCGTCATCCACGCATGGCGTGGATCTACTGGTCCTGGCCGCCGTAGTAGATCCACGCCATGCGTGGATGCTGTGCCAGGTTCCTGCGCACGATCATGCCGCCGCAGCGCCGGTCCGTGTACCGTAGGCACATGAGTACCTACCATCTGCAGTCCGTGTTCCGTCCGCAGTCGGTCGCGGTGATCGGCGGCAGCCCGCGTGAGCGCTCGGCCGGCCGCGCAGTGATGCGCAACCTGCGTGGCACCGGCTTCCCCGGCAAGGTGGCATGGATCAACCCGCGCCACGCCGAGATCGATGGCATCCGCACGGTAAAGCGGTTGAAGGACCTGGACTGGGTGCCGGAACTGGTAGTGATCACCGCGCCGGCGGCGATCGTGCCGCAGGTGGTACGCACCGCTGCCGAACGCGGCGTGCAGGCCGCGATCATCCTCACCGCGCATCTGGGTGAGGGTCCGGGTTCGCCGTGGGCACAGGTGGAGGCCGCCGCGCGCGCGCACGGCCTGCGCATCCTAGGTCCGCACTGCCTGGGCGTGATCGCACCGCATGCACGGCTCAATGCCAGCATCGCCGCGCATTTCCCGCAGGCCGGCGACCTCGCGCTGATTTCCGAATCCTCAGCGATCGCCGCCGCCCTGGTGGAGTGGGGCGTGGCACGTTCGGTGGGGTTCTCCGCCGTGGTCTCGCTGGGCGACACCATGGACGTGGACTTCGGCGACCTGCTGGACTATTTCGCCACCGACTACCGCACCCGCGCCATCCTGCTCTATGTCGAGCAGATCAAGGACGCCCGCAAGTTCATGTCGGCCGCACGTGCCGCTGCGCGTGCCAAGCCGGTGGTGGTGGTGAAGTCCGGCCGCGCCGAACGGGTGCAGCCGGGCAGCGCCGATACCCACGTGCAGGCACTGGCGCGCGCCGATGATGTCTACGGCGCGGCATTCAACCGTGCCGGCCTGCTGCGGGTGAGCGCGCTGGACGAACTGTTCACCGCGGCCGAATCGTTGGGTCGCCTCGGCACCTTCCCCGGGCGTCGCCTGGCCATCCTCAGCAACGGCGGCGGTGTCGGCCACCTGGCGGTGGACCAGTTGATCGCCCTGCATGGCACGTTGGCGCAACTGTCCGACAGCACCGTACAGAAGCTCGATGCGGTACTGCCGCAGGGCTGGTCGCGCAGCAACCCGGTCGACATCGTGGTCGACGCCGATGGCGATCGTTATGCCACGGCCATCGAGGCGCTGCTGGCCGACAACGAGAACGACGCGGTGCTGGTGGTCAACGTGCCCACGGCGTTCACCTCCTCGGCCGACGCCGCGCAGGCGCTGACCCGCACGCTCGGCCTGCGCCCGCGCCATCACCGTGACAAGCCGGTGTTCGCGGTGTGGCTGGGCAACGACGACCAGGCCACCGCCACCCTCAATGCGGCACGCGTGCCGACCTATCCCACCGAAGCCGAGGCCGTGCGCGGTTTCCAGCATCTGGTGCGTTACCGCGAAGCACAGAACGCGTTGATGGAAACGCCGCCCAGCCTGCCGCAGGACTTCAGCGTGGACACCGTGCGTGCACGCGCGCTGGTCGAGGCCGCGCTGGCCAACGGTCAAGGCTGGCTGGATCCGCTGGCCACCCATGAACTGCTGAAGGCCTACGGCATTCCCTCTGCACCGGTGATGCACGCGCGTGATGCGCACGAGGCGATGGACCTGGCGCAACCGCTGCTGGAGCGTGGTGCGACCGTCGCACTGAAGATCCTGTCACCCGATATTCCGCACAAATCCGAAGTGGATGGCGTGCGCCTGAATCTGGCGACGCTGCCTGCGGTGCAGAGCGCGGCCAAGGCGATCCTTGCCCGCGCGCGGCAACTGCGGCCGGACGCGCGCATCGACGGTCTGCTGGTGCAGCCGACCATCGTCCGCCCGAAGGCACGCGAGCTCATCGTCGGCATCGCCGACGACGCCACGTTCGGCCCGGTGATCGTGGTCGGACGTGGTGGCACGGCGGTGGAAGTCATCAATGACAAGGCCTTGGCACTGCCACCGCTGGACCTGCGCCTGGCCCACGAGCTGATCGGCCAGACCCGGGCCTCGCGCATCCTCAAGGCCTACGGCGATGTGCCAGCAGCCGACGAGCGCGCGCTGGCGTTGGCGCTGGTCAAGCTGGCGCAGCTGGCAGCAGACATTCCCGAAGTGCGCACGCTGGACATCAACCCGCTGCTGGTCGACAGCAAGGGCATCCTGGCGCTGGACGCACGCGTGGCGGTGGCCCCGTCGCGCATCCTGCACAAGGGACGCGGCCATCCGCGCTTCGCCGTGTTCCCGTATCCGAAGGAATGGGAGCGCACCATCGAACTGTCCGATGGCGGTCGCGCGTTCGTACGCCCGGTGCGGCCGGAAGATGACGCATTGTTCCGCGCGTTCTTCGCGCGCGTCAGTGACGAGGATCTGCGCCTGCGCTTCTTCCAGTCGGTCAAGCACTTCAGCCACGAGTTCATCGCCCGCCTGACCCAGCTGGACTACGCGCGCTCGATCGCATTGGTGGCCATTGAACCGCGCAGCGGCGAGATGCTGGGTGCGGTGCGACTGCATGCCGATGCGGACTATCACCGCGGCGAGTACGGCATCCTGATCCGCTCGGACCTGAAGGGCCATGGCATCGGCTGGCGCCTGATGGCGATCATGATCGAGTACGCCAAGTGGCTGGGCCTGGACGTGGTGGAAGGCCAGGTGCTGCGCGAGAACAGCACCATGCTGGCGATGTGCCAGAGCCTGGGCTTCAAGACCCGGCTGGACCCGGACGACCCGACGGTGATGATGGTGACGTTGCCGGTGCAGCAGGTGGAAGTGCCCGAAGTGCCGCCGGTGGCGTGACCGTCACCCTGACGGTAGCGCCGGGCCATGCCCGGCGGAACATCGGATTCAACGCAGCGGCTCGACCACCACCGCCGTGCCATAGCACAGCACTTCGGTCAGCCCGGTCATCACATCGGTGGCGTCGTAGCGCATGCCGATGACCGCGTTGGCACCCAGCTGCCGCGCATGCTTGACCATGTCGCGGTAGGTTTCCTCGCGCGCCTGCTCGCACAGCTCGGTGTAGATGGTGATGTTGCCACCGAAGATCGTCTGGATGCCGCCGAGGAAGTTGCCCACGATCGAGCGCGAGCGCACGGTGATGCCGCGTACCACGCCGAGGTTGCGCGCGATGCGGTAGCCGGGCAGCTCGAAGGCGGTGGTCACCATCGAATCATCGAAGCGCGCTGCAGAGGTGGTGGGAGTGCCACTGTTGTAGGGATCGGCCATGGGTGTCTGGTCGTCTTGTGGGTTTGAAGGCGCCACAATACCGCCATGACCGACCGCATTCCCCTGCTGCTGCTCCCCGGCCTGCTCAACGATGCCGAACTCTGGCGCGCGCAGCTGGCCGACCTGGCCGATATCGCCGACTGCACCGTGGGCGACCAGACCCGGGGCGAGACCCTGCAGGCGGTGGTCGAGGACGTGCTGGCGCAGGCGCCCCCGCGTTTCGCGCTGGCCGGTTTCTCACTGGGCGGCTTCGTCGCCCAGCAGATCCTGCGCATCGCGCCGGAGCGCGTGCTGCAGCTGGCCCTGATCGATACCTCGATCCATGCCGACTCTCCCGAACGTGCCGAACAGCGGCGCAGCCAGCGTGCCAGCGTGCGTCTGCCCGGGAAATTCCATGGCTTTGGCGATGTGCTGATGCGCAGCTACATCGATGCCTCGCGGCTGGACGACTACGTGCTGGTGCAGCGCGTGCGCGACATGACCGCGCGATTGGGTGCGGAGGTATTCCTGCGGCAGAGCGCGCTGGAACGGAGTGACGGCCACGACGTGCTGGCCGGCTACCGCGATCCGCTGCTGATCGTCTGTGGTGCAAACGACCGCATCACGCCGTTGGCGGTGAGCGAGGAAATGCACGCGCTGGTGCCGCATTCGCAGCTGGTGGTGGTGCCCGATTGCGGGCATCTGGCACCGATGGAAAAGCCGGATGAAGTCAGTGCGGCGATGCGGGCGTGGTTGTTGCAGGGCCAGGATTGAACCTACGCTTCTGGTAGGTGCCGACCTTGGTCGGCACGGTGTTTCATTGATCGACGAGAGGTAAGCGCCGACCAAGGTCGGCATCTACCAAAACCTGCCCGTGCCCGACGCTGGGATCAATCCCAGGCCGGCGCAATGCCTTCCGGGTTGGCCAGGCGATGGCCGCGGTCCAGCTTGGCGATCTGCGCCATGTCGTCCTCGGTCAGGCGGATCGCTGCCGCTTCCAGGTTGCTGGCCAGGTTCTCGCGCTTGGTCGACGACGGGATGACAGCGTAGTCCTGCTGCAGCGCCCACGCCAGCGCGATCTGCGCCGGGCTGGCCTGGTGGCGGCCGGCGATGGCCTGGATCACCGGGTCCTTGATGACCTCGCCATAGGCCAGGCTCATGTACGCGGTGACGCGGATGCCGTTGTCCTGCAGGAACTTCACCAGCAGGCGGTTCTGCAGGTACGGATGGATCTCGACCTGGTTGGTTGCGATGGCATCGGCACCGAGGATTTCAATCGCCTTGCGGGTCTGGGCGATGGTGAAGTTGGAGATGCCAATCTCGCGGGTCAGCCCTTGTGCCTTGGCTTCAGCCAGCGCGGCCAGGTACTCCTCCATCGGCGTATCGACCTTGTCATTCGGCGACGGCCAGTGGATCAACGCCAGGTCGACATGGTCGGTGCGCAGCTTTTCCAGGCTGGTGCGCAGGCTCGCCAGCAGTGCATCGCGCTTGAACTCGGTGATCCATACCTTGGTGGTCAGGTAGATCTCGTCACGCGGCACGCTGGATTCGGCGATGGCCTGGCCGACCTCGGCTTCGTTGCCGTAGATCTGCGCGGTGTCGATGGCGCGGTAGCCGACGTCCAGTGCGTTGCGCACCGAGTCGATCACGGTCTGGTCTTTCAGGCGGAAGGTGCCGAGACCAAAAGCGGGAACAGTCATGGGGAACTCCAAAGCGGGGGAAGGAGGTGATCACAAAGGGTAGGGCAGGGGCCGTGTGCATGCCGGCAACGGTGCATTGCGCTCATCAATGCGCCGCCACCGTGATGCCCTCGGCGCGATCATCGATGCCGTCGCGACGGTCCAGGCGGCCACTCAGCACGGTCAGGCCATACGCGCCGACCACCACCAGTGCGCCCAGCCACGGTGTGTGCATCAGGCCGATGTGTTCGACCACCAGGCCGCCCAGCGATGCACCCAGCGCGATGCCGATGTTGAAGGCGGCGATGTTCAGGCCCGAGGCCACATCGGTGGCCTGCGGTGCGTAGCGCTGTGCCTGCTTGACCACATACACCTGCAGGCCGGGCACGTTGCCGAACGCTACTGCGCCCAGTGCCAGTACGGTCAGCAGCATCAACCAGGTGTTGTGGGCGGTGAAGGTCATGACCAGCAGCACCACGGCCAGCAGCGCGAAGATGCGCTTCAGCGCGGGCACCGGGCCCATGCGGTCGGCCATGCGGCCGCCCCACAGGTTGCCGATCGCAACCGACACGCCATACACCAGCAGCACCAGGCTGACCGCGTTGGCCGAGAAGCCGGTGACGTCCTGCAGGATCGGCGTCAGGTAGGTGAAGGACAGGAAGGTGCCGCCGTATCCGAGTGCGGTGATGGCGTAGACCATCAGCAGACGCGGCTGCGCAAGCACGCCCAGCTGCTGGCGGAAGGTGGCCGGCGCGCTCTGTGCCAGGCCGCGCGGCACGAACAGCAGGGCGCCCAGCAGCGCGATCACGCCCAGCCCGGCCACGGCCAGGAACGTGGCGCGCCAGCCCAGGTGCTGGCCGATGAAGGTACCCAGCGGTACGCCGGTCACCAGCGCCACGGTCAGGCCGGTGAACATGATGGCGATGGCACTGGCGGCCTTCTCCTTCGGCACCACGGCGGTGGCGATGATCGAGCCGATGGAGAAGAACACCCCGTGGGCCAGGCCGGTGAGGATGCGGGCGACGATCAGCGAGGTGTAACCCGGTGCCATCCACGCGATGACGTTGCCGAGGGTGAACAGCACCATCAGCGCGACCAGCAGGGTCTTGCGCGGCACACGGCCGGTGAGTGCGGTCAGCACCGGTGCGCCGACGGCCACGCCGAGCGCATACAGGGAGACCAGCAGGCCGGCCGACGGCAGGCTGACCTGCAGGTCGGCGGCGATGGTCGGGATCAGGCCGACGATGACGAACTCGGTGGTGCCGATGGCGAAGGCGCCGAGGGTCAGCGCCAGCAGGGCGAGCGGAATGCCACGGATCATGACAGTGTCCAGAGCGAAGGAAGGGGCGCAGTGTGCGCGGCCGACCTTTGCCGAAAAACCGGTCTTCACGCCAATCACTCTTGCCTGGTGGTCAATAATGGCGTCATGAAAACCACCCTCGACGAAATGCAGGCCTTCCTCTCGGTGATCGACAGCGGTTCGATCAGCGCGGCTGCCGAGCAGCTGGGGCAGACGCCTTCAGGCGTGAGCCGCGCGCTGGGCCGGCTGGAGGACAAGCTGGGTACCACCCTGCTGACCCGTACCACCCGCCGCCTGCACCTGACCGCCGAGGGCGAGGCCTACCTGCGTCATGCGCGGGCGATCATCGATGCGGTGGAATCAGCCGAGGAACAGATGGCGGCGCGCCGCGAGCGTCCGGCTGGCCGGCTGCGGGTGGATGCGGCGATGCCGTTCGTGCTGCACGTGATCGCGCCGTTGGTGGCCGGCTACCGCGCGCGCTATCCGGACGTGCAGCTGGAGTTGAACAGTTCCGAGCGCTACATCGACCTGCTGGAACGGCGTACCGACCTGGCGATCCGCATCGGCCCGCTGGCTGATTCCACGCTGCATGCACGGCCGCTGGGACGCTGCCGGCTGCAGGTGCTGGCCAGCCCGGGCTATCTGGCCGTGCACGGCGAGCCGGCCAGCGTGGCGGCGCTGGGCCAGCACACGCTGCTCAGCTTCAACGAACCGGAATCGCTGAACCGCTGGCCGCTGCCGGGCGATGCCGACGGGCAGTTGCTGGTGCGCCCGGATATCGCGGTATCCAGCGGCGAGACGCTGCGCACGCTGGCGGTGGAGGGCGTGGGCATCACCTGCCTGTCCGACTTCGTGACCGAACGCGATCGTGCGGCCGGCACGTTGGTACCTGTGCTGGCCGCACAGACGCTGGACGTGTATCAGCCGATCCACGCGGTGTACTACCGCAACACGGCCGTATCGGCACGGATCAGCTCGTTCCTGGATTACCTGGGTGAAGCGATGGCCGCATCGGATTATCTCCGCTGATGTGAGCCGAGCGTAGGCTCGGCTCTACAGAGCCCGGAACGATCGACGGCCCGGTGTAGGGCCGAGCCCATGCTCGGCTGCCTGCAAAGAATCAAGCCGCGCGCGCCAAGGCACCCTTCGCCGCCGCCGTGGTCGACAGATCGAACACATCCACCGAGTCGATCAACCGGTTCGCCTGCTGTTCCAGGCTGCGCGCCGCCGCACTCGCTTCTTCCACCAGCGCGGCATTCTGCTGGGTGGTGCCGTCCATCTGGATGATGGTCTGGCTGACCTGCTCGATGCCGGCCGACTGCTCCTGCGAAGCAGCGGAGATCTCGGCCATGATGTCGGTCACGCGCTGCACCGAAGCGACGATCTCGGCCATGGTGTCGCCGGCCTGGCGCACACGCAGCGCACCGTGGCCCACCTGTTCCACCGACGCCTCGATCAGCGATTTGATTTCCTTGGCCGCTGCCGCCGACCGCTGTGCGAGCGTGCGCACTTCACTGGCGACCACCGCGAAGCCGCGGCCCTGCTCGCCGGCACGCGCCGCTTCCACCGCCGCATTCAACGCCAGGATGTTGGTCTGGAATGCGATGCCGTCGATCACGCTGATGATGTCGGCGATCTGCCGCGAGGAGCCTTCGATCGCATCCATCGTCGCCACCACCTGGCCGACCACTTCACCGCCGTGCGAGGCCACGCTGTGTGCACCGATCGCCAGCTGGTTCGCCTGCCGCGCATGCTCGGCGTTCTGGCGCACGGTGGAGGTCAGTTCCTCCATCGACGCGGCGGTTTCTTCCAGGTTCGCCGCCTGCTGTTCGGTGCGGCGCGACAGGTCGTTGTTGCCGGCGGCAATCTCGGCGGCGGCGGTGTGGATGTTGCCCGAGGCGTGCTTGATGTCGGTGACGATCGTGGCCAGCTGTGCCGCCGTGGTGTTGGCATCGCCGGCAATGCGGGCGAACACGCCCTGGAAATCGCCGTGCATGCGTGCACCCAGGCGACCATCGGCAATGGCACGCAGCATCGTCGAGACGTCGCCGAGGTTGTGTTCGGTGGTCTGCATCAATCGGTTCAGGCCATCGACCATCGCGCGGAAATCATGCTCGAAGCGCGCGCTGTCGCCGCGCTGGCTGAAGTCGCCTGCGGCAGCGGCTTCGGCCAGGTGACGAATCTCGCTGTTGATCGCGCCGAGGTTGGATTTGACCGCATCCAGTGCCTGGGTGATCACCGCCTTTTCGCCCGGCAGACGCTCCATGTCCAGGCTGAGGTCGCCCACCGCATAGCGGCCCATGATCGCGATCGCGCGCATCTTCACCTGGATGTGCGCATCGACCAGGGTGTTGGTATCGGCCACCATCGTGCCGTAGGCGCCGGGGAAGGCGCTGCTGTCCATGCGGTGGCTGATCGTGCCGGCATCATGTGCCTTGGCCATCGCGGTCTGCGCGTCGAGCACGCCGCGCACGGTGCTCTGCACGGCCTGCATCGCCTGCGCCAGGCGACCGATCTCGTCGCGGCTGCGTACCTGCACCTTGTAGTCGAGATCGCCGGCAGCGACCGCACGCGCGGCCGCTTCCACCGCCAGCACCGGCTGCACCACGGCATGCCGCAGCCACCAGCCCAGGCCGATCAACAGCAGCACGGCCGCGCCAATGGTCAGCGCGGCGCACAGCAGCAGCGTCTGCCGTGCCTGCTGCGAACGCGCGGTCACCGCGGCTTCGGCCACCTGAGTGGCCTGCGTACCCAGCGCATCCAGCGCGGTCGCCACCGGACGATCTTTGCCACGCACCAGCGAATCGCCGGCCGCAGGATCGTAGCCGGCGTCAGCGAAGGCCTGCAGTGCCGCGTGGTAGTCCAGCTGCAACTGTGCGTGCAGGCCGGAAAACGCTTGAGCCAGTTCCCGGGTGCGTGCATCGGGGCTGGCGGCCAGGCCTTTGGCCAGTTCGGCAACGAGGCGGCCTTCGCTGTCGAAGGCCTGCAGGTGGTGCTGGCGCAACGCGTCATCGTGGCCACGCAGCAGCACGTTCTTCCATTCCTGCACCTGCCCGCGGAACTCACGCTGCAGGCGCTCGGCGTCGCGGCTGTGGGCGACCTCCGGGGGCACTTCGGTGGACAGCTTCAACCAGGCAGACGCCAGGCCCGCCAGGGCGCACAACAGGACAACGGCCAGACCAACAGAAACGGCACCGAGCAGCTTCGACTGCAGCCGCGGCGCATGGGAAGAGGCTTTCATGGGACGGAATCTCGGAAGGGGTGCGATGCGGTATCGACCGTCCTTGATGGCTCTGAAGTGCGATGCGTGTCACATTCCCGTTCTGTTTAACGATGTGAAGAATGTGTTTCATAGGACAAATGTGTCCATATGGAACGAAAGCAGACCCTCGACAGCTGGTTTAAATGTAACTATCGTAGTTACATGAAATCCGCGAATCCGCTCTCCGACGCCCTGCACGTGATGGCCCATCTGGTCGGCCAGCCCGGGCCGCGAACCTCCGAACAGCTGGCCACCTGCCTGCCGACCCATCCGGTGGTGATCCGCCGCCTGCTGGCGCAGATGCACAAGGCCGGCCTGGTCCGCAGCACGCGCGGCCACGGTGGCGGCAGCCAGCTCGCCCGCGATGCGGCGACGATCACCCTGCACGACGTCTACCAGGCCATCGGCGCGCCGCCGATGGTCCAGGTCGGTACCCGCGAAGGCATGGGCGGCTGCCCGATCCAGCAGCTGGTCAACCAGGCCCTGCTGGAGAGCGCCCGCGAAGCGCAGCGCCTGCTCGAGCGGCGGCTGCAGGCAACCACCCTCGACCAGCTTGGCGCCGACTTCGCCCGCCATCTTGCCCATCACCGTTCCCTGGAAGCTCACCATGAATCCTGATGTCCTCATCGTCGGCGGCAGCTACGCCGGCATCGCCGCCGGTCTGATCCTGGCGCGTGCGCGTCGGCCGGTCACGATCATCGACGCGGGTTCGCCGCGCAACCGCTTTGCCAGCCATTCGCACGGCGTACTGGGCATGGACGGCATCAGTGGCGCCGAATTGCTGAAGAACGCACGCCAGCAGTTGCTGGACTACCCGACCGTGCGTTGGCTGAATGCCGAAGCCGTGCGGGCCACGGCCGGCGCCGAGGGTGTGGAGGTGCATACCGCCGACGGCCAGGTGCTGACCGCGCGCAAGCTGCTGCTGGCCACCGGCATCGCCGACCAGCTGCCCGAACTGCCCGGTATGGCCGAGCGCTGGGGCAGCACCGTGCTGCACTGCCCGTACTGCCATGGTTACGAAGTGGGCGGCGGTTCGATCGGCCTGCTCGGCGGCCATCCGATGTCGGCCGGCAAGGCGCCGTTGTTCGCCGATTGGGGCAACGTCACCTTCTTCAGCCAGGGCCTGCCGATCAGCGACGAGGAACTGGCCGCCATGCAGCAGCGCAGCGTGCAGATCGAAACCACGCCGGTGGTCGGCGTGCACGGCGAACAGCCCACCTGGCTGGAGGTCGAGCTGGCCGATGGCCGGCGCATCGCCCAGCGTGCGCTGTTCGTGCCTGCCGGGCAGGCGATGGCCACGCCGCTGGTGCAGCAACTGGGCTGCGCGTTGGTGGAGAGTCCGCTGGGCGTGCTGATCGAGGTGGACATGATGAAACAGACCTCGGTGCCGAACGTCCATGCGGCCGGTGATGCGACCACGGTAGGCAACATCACCCTGGCCATGGCCGAAGGCGTGCGCGCGGGTATCGGCGTGCACCATGCGCTGGTCGGCGAAGACAGCCTGCCGCGTTGAGCTACTGCATCCACGCGTGGCGTGGATCTACTGAACGGTGCCGACGTTGGTCGGCACCGTCCATCCTCACCCTTCCACGCTGGCCGCATCCAGCTGCGCCACGTCCTGCACGCTCAACGCGACGTTCGCCGCCGCCAGCAGGTCGTGCAGCTGTTCCACGCTGGTGGCGCTGACAATCGGTGCGGTGATCGATGGCCGTGCAATCTGCCAGGCCAGCGCGATCTGCGCGGCAGTGGCGTTGTGCTTGCTGGCCACATCATCCAGCGCCTGCAGGATGCGCAGGCCGCGCGGGTTCAGATAGCGCTTGACCACGGTGGCGCCGCGCGCGCTGCTCTTGCTGGCATCGTCGGGCGTGCGGTACTTGCCACTGAGGAAGCCACTGGCCAGTGCGTAGTAATTGATCACCCCGATCTGCTCGCGCTGCACCAGCGGTTCCAGTTCCTTCTCATAGCCGGCGCGGTCGTACAGGTTGTACTCCGGCTGCAGGGTTTCGTAACGCGGCAGCTTGTAGTCGGTGGACACCTTCAGTGCTTCGGCCAGGCGCGTGGCGCTGTAGTTGGACGCGCCGATCGCGCGCACCTTGCCTGCCTCGATCAGGCGACCGAACGCAGCCAGGGTGGCTTCCAGCGGCGTGGATTCATCGTCCTCGTGGGCCTGGTACAGATCGATCACATCGGTCTGCAGCCTACGCAGCGAATCTTCGACGGCCGCATTGATGTTGTCCGGGGTGAGGCCGGGCCGCTCGGCCCACTTGGCCACCTTGGTCGCCAGCACCACCTTGTCGCGCTTGCCGCTGCGCGCGAACCACTTGCCGAGCAGCGTCTCCGACTCGCCACCCTGGTTGCCCGGCACCCACGCCGAGTACACATCGGCGGTGTCGACCAGGTTGAAGCCGGCATCGACGAAGGCATCCAGCAGGGCGAAGCTGGCCTTCTCATCGGCGCTCCAGCCGAATACGTTGCCACCGAAGGCGAGCGGAGCTACATGCAGGCCGGAACGGCCCAGTTCGCGGATTGCCGTCATGGGCACGGACTCCTTGGGGGAAGTCCTTCAGGATAGAGCGCGATGTGTGACCGCGCTGCGGCGCTGGCCACAAAACTGTGTTCCGCGACGCGCATGCGGCTAACATTTTGTGAACACCTGTGGCGCGGCGGCTGCTAGTCTCGCCGCATCTTCCGCTGGAGTCGCCCCGATGATTGCTGCCTCATCCCTGCGTGGTTGCCGCGTGCTGCTTGCCTCGGCGCTGCTGGTCGCCGTTCCCGCATTCGCTGCACCGGCCACGGTCGCACCGGCAAAGATCCAGGTGTCGCCGGCGATCGATGCGGCGGTGAAGGCCTCTACCCGCGACCCGGCCAACGTCAAGCGCGACGGTTTCCGTCATCCTGCGCAGACGCTGGGCTTCTTTGGCGTGGCGCCGGAGAAGACCGTCATCGAGATCACGCCCGGCAATGGCTGGTACTCGGAAATCCTGGCGCCGCTGCTGCGCGACAAGGGGCATTACATCGCTGCGGTGGTCGATCCGCAGGCCGTGGCGGAAGGCCGCGGCCGCGACTACCAGCAGCGCAGCCGCGACAGCCTGGAAAAGAAGTACGCCGCCGCACCGGCACAGTTCGACAAGACCGCCGTGGTCGCCTACGACCCGGCCAAGCCGGTGTTCGGCGCGGCCAACTCGGCCGATGTGGTGCTGACCTTCCGCAACGTGCACAACTGGCGCAAGGCCGGCCAGGCGCAGGGCATGTTCCAGGGCTTCTTCAACGTGCTCAAGCCGGGCGGCGTGCTCGGCGTGGTCGAGCACCGCGCCAAGGCCGACGTGGCCGACGCTGACGACACCGGCTATGTGGGCCAGCAGCAGGTGATCGCGATGGCCGAGGCCGCCGGTTTCAAGCTGGATGCGCGTACCGAGGTCAATGCCAACCCGCGTGATACCAAGGATCATCCGAATGGCGTCTGGACCCTGCCGCCGACCAACCAGCATGACAAGGCGGACGACGCCAAGTACCAGGCCATCGGTGAAAGCGACCGCATGACCCTGCGTTTCGTGAAGCCGTAAGCCGGCACGTCGTACTGCCAGCGCGGATTCCCCGCTGTAGAGCCGAGCCCATGCTCGGCTCATCGCGCACAGCGCGACGGAACGCAACAGCAGCCGAGCATGGGCTCGGCTCTACAGGTCGGTTGCACGACGCGCGGCGTGGGACAATGCCTTACCCGCCGCCTGTCGTCCCCGCGATGCTGATTGCCTTCAACAAGCCGTTCAACGTGCTCTGCCAGTTCACCGACCGCAGCGTGCCGCCGCGGCCGACCCTCGCGGGTTTTGGATTGCCGCCGCGCGTCTACGCCGCCGGCCGCCTCGACCATGACAGCGAAGGCCTGCTGCTGCTGACCGACAACGGCACGTTGGCGCACAAGCTGACCGACCCGAAGCACAAGGCGGACAAGCTCTACTGGGTGCAGGTGGAAGGCACGCCCAGCGACGAGCAGCTGCAGCAGCTGCGTGATGGCGTGGTGCTCAATGATGGTCCGACGCTGCCGGCGAAGATCGAGCGCCTCGACCCCGCGCCTGACCTGTGGCCCCGCGATCCACCGGTGCGCTTCCGCAAGACGGTGCCCGACAGCTGGTTGGCGATCACGATCCGCGAGGGACGCAACCGTCAGGTGCGGCGGATGACCGCGGCCGTGAACCTGCCGACGCTGCGCCTGGTACGCGCTGCCATGGGGCCGTACCGGCTGGATGACCTGCAGCCGGGGCAGTGGCGGCAGATCGGCTGAAAGAAAAAAGGCCGGAGGCCTTGCGGCGTCCGACCCTCGTGCAGCGTCATGGGGTCAGAGCCCTTCCTGAGGAAGGGATCCGACCCCGGCCAATCAGGCGTCGCTGCCGATATCGCTGTGTTCGTCGACCACGGTGTCGTTGCGGCGATCACGCGCGTTGATGCGCTGGGCCTGGCCGTTCACGACATGGCCATTGGCGGCCTTCTTCTTCTGCTGCTTGCGGTACAGCGCGTAGCCCAGAAGGCCCACGCCCACGGCAGCCGCCGCGATGGTCACCGCCGGATTGCGGCGGGCGAACTTGGTGGCGACCTTGCCGCCGGTCTTCACCGCGCCAAGCGCGGCACCGGTCTTGATCCAGTCGCTGGCCTGAGGGCCGAGGTGACGCAGGCTGCCGCCAGCGCTCTTCAGGCCATCGCCCGCGGTGTGGGCCAGGTCGAGGGCGCGCTCCAGGGCGCGGTCGGTGATTACGGTCAGTTTGCTCATGCGGGGGTGTCCTTGCCTCGGGTCGAAGTCCAGTGTCGCGTGTTGCCCGTAAACGGTATGTCAGTCAGGCGGGCGCGTGGTGTGACTCTACCGCAGCCATTCAGGAACGGGCGGGCTGGGGTCGGATCCCTTTCCGTTGGGAAAGGGCTCTGACCCCGGCGCGCATCCTTGGGGTCAGAGCCCTTTGCCATGCAAAGGGATCCGACCCCGCCACTCAGGTCCCGCGTGGCTTGGCCCGGTGGGTCGCCGTGGCCGTCCACGGATCGTCTGGCCACGGGTGGCGCGGGTAACGGCCCTTCATCTCCTTCTTCACCTCGGCGTAGGTGTTCTCCCAGAAATTGCGCAGATCCTGGGTGACCTGCAACGGTCGGCCGCCCGGTGACAGCAGGTGCAGGGTCAGCGGCACCCGGCCATCGGCGATGCGCGGCGTATCGGCCAGCCCAAACAATTCCTGCAGCTTCACCGCCAGCACGGGCGGCAGCGGCTCGCCGCTTTCGCCGTCCAGCGCGTAGGTGATCGGCCGTTCCAGCCCTGACGGTACGGTGATCCGGGTGGGCGCGTGACGCTCGACCAGCTGCCGCTGCGACCATTCCAGTGGCGACTTCAGCGCTTCGCCGAAACTGGCCTCGTCCAGCGCATCCAGACGTGTCCTGCCAGCGAATGCCGGCTGCAGCCATTGCGCACGGTTGGCCAGCAATGCGACGTCACTGCAGTCGGGCAGGCCCAGCTCCGGCATCCAGCGCCGCAGCGATTCCACCCGCGCCTGCCACTGGCGCAGGCCCTCGGTCCATGGCAATGCCTGCAGGCCGAGCTCGGCAACGGCATCGGTGAGCGCCTGCGCCGCCAGCTGTGGATCAACCCGGCCGGCCGAACGACTGTCCATCACGATGCGGTCGAAGCGTGTTTCGCGCAGTGCGACCAGCGCGAGGCGCGTGTCATCCCAGCGCACCGCGTCTTCGGTCACGAAGCGGTCGGGCCAGCTCCTGCGCAGATAGCCTTCATCCACCGGTGCGGCGCGCAGCAGCAGCGCATCGCGTGCCTCGAAGCGCAGTTCGCTGGCCACCAGCCACGGTTCGCCCCGCAGATCGCTCAGTTCATGCAGCCTGGCACTGCGGCCGTTGGCCAGCAGGTAACGCAACGGGTCGTTCGGATGCTGGAAAGCAATGCGGTCGGGGAAGGCGTGGGCCAGCAGGTCGCCCAGCTCATGCGCCTCGATGCTGGCCGGTGGCGCGCCCTCGCAGCGCAGGCGACGGCGCCACTGTTTGGCAGCGGCATCGATGGCGGCCAGGCCACTGCGATTGGCATCGGCCGGCGCACGGCCATTACGGAAGGCCGCGAGTGCACGCCAGCGAGCGGCCAATGCATCACCGCCTTGGCGCAACGGGTCGCGGGCCTCCAGCAATGCGGCAAGATCGGCGGCCAAGGCTTGTGCGCGGGCATCGGGTGCGGCCAGCAGCATCGCGGCCATCCGCGGATGGGTGCCCAGCGCCAGCACGCGACGGCCGAGTGCAGTGATCGCGCCGCTGCTGGACAGTGCACCCAGGCGCTGCAGCAGTTCGCGTGCGGCGGCCATCGGCCCGGTCGGTGGCGGGTCGAGGAAGCGCAGGTCACTGCTGCCCCAGGCAGCCAGTTCCAGCGCAAGGCCGGCCAGTTCGACCTGGTCGATTTCGGCGCGACGCTGCGGCTCCAGCCGTTGCGACTGCGGCCACAGCCGCCAGGCCACGCCCTCGGCCACACGCCCGGCGCGGCCGGCACGCTGGTCGGCCGAAGCCTGTGCGATGGCGACCACGTCCAAGCGGGTGAAGCCACTGTTGGGGTCGTAGCGTGGCTCGCGTGCCTGGCCGCTGTCGATCACTACACGCACGCCGGGCAGCGTCACCGAGGATTCGGCCACGTTGGTGGCCAGCACCACGCGGCGGCGGCCATCGCTGGAGGCCTGCAGCACGCGCGCCTGCTGTTCCACCGGCAGTTCACCGTGCAGGGCCAGCACGTCCACTGCAGCGCCATCAAGGCTGTCCTGCAGGCCGGCCTGCACGCGTGCGATCTCACGCTGGCCGGGCAGGAACACCAGCAGGTCGCCGGGGTGCTCGGCCAGCGCCTGCTGCACGGCGCGCCGCACCTGCAGCTCCAGTGCCTCGTCCCGCCGCGCCGGGAAGTGGCTGATCGCCACCGGATAGCTGCGGCCCTCACTGCTCAGTCGTGGTGCATCGAGGAAGCGGGCCAGGCGCTCACCGTCCAGCGTCGCCGACATCACCAGCAGCCGCAGGTCGTCGCGCAGCTGCGACTGCACGTCCAGGGCCAGCGCCAGGCCTAGATCGCCGCTGAGGTGGCGCTCGTGGAATTCATCGAACAGGATCGCGCCGACGGTTTCCAGCATCGGGTCGTCCTGCAGCATCCGGGTCAGGATGCCTTCGGTGACCACCTCGATGCGGGTGCGCGCCGATACCTTGTTCTCGAAGCGGATGCGATAGCCGACGATGCCGCCGACCTCCTCGCCGAGCTGGCGCGCCATGAACATCGCGGCACTACGCGCGGCCACCCGGCGCGGTTCCAGCAGGATGATCCTGCGGCCCTGCAGCCAGGGCGCATCGAGCAGCGCCAACGGCACCTGGGTGGTCTTGCCGGCGCCGGGCGGGGCTTCCAGCACCAGCCGTGGGTGCATGGCCAGGTGCTGCTGGATCTGCGGCAGCAGCGGGGAGATGGGGAATTGCGGGACGTTCATGTGCAAAGGATAAGGGGCCATGGCGGGCACGGGTACAATGCGCGGGTTTTCCTGTCTCTGCTGCCCCCATGCATCTGATCGATATCGGCGCCAACCTGACCCACGACTCCTTCGACCGCGACCGCGATGCCGTGCTGGACCGCGCACGGCAGGTCGGTGTGGTGCAGATGATCATCACCGGTGCCAGCCGCGAGCATTCGCCGCTGGCCGTGCAGCTGGCGCAGCAGCACCCGGGGTTCCTGTACGCCACCGCCGGCGTGCACCCGCACCACGCGGTGGAATACACCGACGAGTGCGATGCGGAGATGCGCGCGCTGCATGCCCACCCTGAAGTCGTGGCGGTAGGCGAGTGCGGGCTGGACTATTTCCGCGATTTCTCGCCGCGTCCGGCGCAGCACCGCGCGTTTGAACGCCAGCTGCAGCTGGCTGCGGACAACGGCAAGCCCTTGTTCCTGCACCAGCGCGATGCGCATGCCGATTTCATGGCGCAGATGAAGAACTTCGAAGGCCACATCGGTCCGGCAGTGGTGCACTGCTTCACCGGCGAGCGGCAGGAGCTGTTCGATTACCTGGACCAGGATTGGTACATCGGCATCACCGGTTGGCTGTGCGACGAGCGCCGTGGTGGGCACCTGCGCGAGCTGGTGAAGAACATTCCGGCCAATCGCCTGATGATCGAGACCGACGCGCCGTATCTGTTGCCGCGCACCCTGAAGCCGATGCCGAAGGACCGCCGCAACGAACCGGTGTTCCTGTCGCACATCGTGGAAGAGCTGGCGCGGGATCGTGGCGAGGATGTGCAGACCACAGCAGCGAACGCCACGGCGGCCACGCGTGCGTTCTTCCGCCTGCCCGACGCGGCCTGATCGGCAAACGGTAGTGCCGGCCAGCGGCCGACACTGCACGTCAGCCGGGAACGCCCGGATCCGGTAGCGCCGGGCCATGCCCGGCGAGCGAAGCGGCAAGATCCGTCAGCCCTTCCCGATACGTTGGAAACCGCGGCGTCCAGCCCAGCGCTTCGCGCGTGCCGCGGCTGTCGATGCGCTTGTTGCTCTGGTAGAAACGCCGCAATGTCGCGCTGAGCGATGGATCATGCCAGGCCACTGCGGGCGGCAGGGCGAAACCTCCCAGCTGCGCGGCGAAGGCCAGTACATCCTGCGGCGGCGCCGGTTCGTCATCGCTCGGCAGATACAGCGCATTGGCCGTGGGGCGCCGCATCGCGGCGATCACCACCGTTGCCAGGTCTTCGACATGCAGGCGATTGAACACGAGCCCTGGCCGCACCACGTGCCGCGCGCGGCCCTGGGACAGCTGCAGCAGCGCATTGCGCCTGGGCCCATAGAGGCCAGGCAGGCGGAACATCGCCGATGCGATGCCGCGCGCATCCGCCAGCGCACGCCATTGCGTTTCGGCAAGGCGACGCTGCATACCGGCCGGCTCGGTAGCATCGGCAGCACTGTGCTCGTCGATCCAGTCACCGTCGCGGTCGCCGTAGACCGAGGTCGATGACAGGTAGCCAAGCCAGCGCAAGGAAACGCTGTCACGCAACGCGGCATGCAGCAGTCGCAGCGCCGGGTCGCCCTCGGCATCGGGTGGCACGCTGCACAGCACCGCGTCGGCGCGTGCGATGGCATCGAGCAGGGCGGGTGAGAGCGCAGCGTCGGCACTCAGCTGATGACGCTGCAGGCCATCGTCAGGTGCCGACGCCGGATCGCGCACGGTGCCTTCCACCTGCACGCCCTGGGCCTGAAGACGGGTAGCCAACACGCGCCCACTCCAGCCCATGCCGAGGATCAGCAGGCGCTTCGGCAACGGGCCAGGCAGGTTCATCGGATCACACCGCGCGCTGGGCCTGGTAGGCCTGCAGGCTGCTGTAGGCCACCTGCAGCAGCAACGCTTCCTGGCCCGCGGCGCGCGCACGCGCCAGCATGTCGCCGACGATCTGAGCGGCTTCCACCTGCTGGCCCGCTTCCAGGTCGCGCAGCATCGACGCCTTCAGCGCCGAACCCGCCTGGGTCAAGGTGCCGCGCGCGGTGTCCTGCGCAGCGTCCGGCACCGGTTCGCCCGCGGCTTCGGCCACCGCCAGGCATTCGTCGTAGAGCCCGCGCACGATGGCGTCGCCGTCGTCGGTGGCCACGATGGTGCCGATGTCCGCACGCAGCAGGCAGGTAGCCGCCGCCAGCGCGGTGAGGAACGTGTACTTGATCCACTGTTCCTGGCCGATGTGCTCGCTCGCCAGATGATCGAGATTCGCCTGCGCACAGGCTGCAGCAAATGCCTGCACGCGCGCGGAGACCGCACCGCCATCGCGTTCGCCGAAGGTCAGCTTGGCTGGCTTGCCCAGATGCAGCACGGCACCATCGGGCGCCTTGGTCGCACTGATGAAGCACAGCCCGCCGAGCACTGCCTCGCGACCGAAGCGCGCGTCGAGCGCGTTGTAGTGATGCAGGCCGTTGAGGATCGGCAGTACGGTGGTGTCCGCACCCACGGCCGGTGCGATCGCATCGATCGAGCTGTCCAGGTCGTAGGCCTTGCAGCTGAGGATCACCAGATCGAACGGCTTGTCTGCAGCCAGCGTCGCCAGGGCATCTGCGGTGACATGCTGCACCGGGAACGTGGCGTCACCCACCGGGCTGCGCAGCACCAGACCATCACGATCCAGTTGCGCGGCGCGGGCAGGGCGCACGAGGAAGGTCACGTCCACGCCCGCCTGGGCCAGGCGACCGCCGAAGTAACCGCCGGTACCGCCGGCGCCGAGGATCAGGATACGCATTGCACGCTCACCGCAGTTGGGAGATTCACTGCTGTGATTGTGCCGGAGTTTGCGGCCAACGGCTGCGCCCCTCGTGGTGGTTCGCGAAAAGCGCTGTTCATGAGGTTGGCCGGGTGGGTAGGGTGCGCAGGGGACGCCGTAAATACGTCCTTGTAGGCTCGGTCGCCGCATCCATGCGGCTCACGCCCCTGCGCAACCTACCCACCCGGCCACGGACGTGTTCCGTGTGCGTCCACCACGGAGAAGAAAGAAGAAAATCAAAAGCAACAGCGGGTCGCTTCGTTCGGTTCTCTCGATCATCTTTCCGGTGGATCCCCATCCACCAGATCGCAAACAAAAAGAGCCGAGCATTGGCTCGGCTCTACATGATCTCCAGCCATCCACGCATGGCGTGGATCTACCGTGTCGACCAAGGTCGACACCTACCAACAGCAGCACAGACCGCCGTTCCAACAGCATCGGGAAACTGTCGAAGGCGGGGTGGGTCCGGTGGCGGGGGTGTCCGCGGCATGGATGCCGCGGCCAAGCCCCCATGGATGGGTTCACGGCGTCCCCCGCCACCGGACCCACCCCGCCATCCCACGGATAGCTCGCTTTTGAAGTTGACGTTGACGTTGCTGTTGCCGGCCAGCGGCCGGCACTACCACCGCGGGTGCAGGGCCGCAGGCCCTGCAGAACATCCTCAGCTGCGCATGCCCACGCCACGGCGCAGCAACCACAGTGCCAGCGCCGTCAGCACCACCACGAAACCGATCATCAGCGCATACGCCACCACCACCGGCACATCGCTGCTGCCCAGCAGGCCATAGCGGAACGCGTTGACCATGTAGAAGATCGGGTTCGCGTGCGTGGCCGCCTCCGCCCATGGCGGCAGCAGCTTCACCGAATAGAACACGCCGCCCAGGTAGGTCAGCGGGGTCAGGATGAAGGTCGGCACGATTGCCACGTCGTCGAACTTCTTCGCATACACCGCGTTGATGAAGCCGGCCAGCGAGAAGATCGTCGCGCCCAGGATCACCGTGGTCAGCGTCACCAGCGGATGCGGGATGCGCACCGGGGTGAAGAACATCGCGATGATCAGCACGATCACGCCGACCATCAGCCCGCGCAGCACCGCACCGGCCACGTAGCCCCACAGGATCACCCAGTTCGGCATCGGGCTGACCAGCAGTTCTTCCACGTGGCGGCCGAACTTGGCGCCGAAGAACGACGAACTGATGTTGCCGTAACTGTTCTGGATCACGCTCATCATCACCAGGCCCGGCACGATGAACTGCATGTAGGTGTAGCCGCCCATGTCGCCCACGCGCGAGCCGATCAGGCCGCCGAAGATCAGGAAGTACAGGGTCATGGTGATCGCCGGCGGCACCAGGGTCTGGCCCCAGATGCGCATGATGCGGGCGACTTCGCGGCGCACGATGGTCATCAGTGCGATGCGGTTGCGCTGGCCGTCGGTCAGGACCGGGGTCGGGGTGCTGCTCATGCGGATGTCTCCTGGTTGCCGGTGAGGCGCACGAACAGTTCCTCCAGGCGGTTGCTCTTGGTACGCATCGAACGCACGCGGATGCCCGCTGCGTTCAGTGCCTCGAACACGCGGTTCAGATCCATCGCGCGCGGCATGTCGATGTCCAGCGTGTGGCTGTCGGTGGCGATCAGGGTCGCACCCTCGATCACCGGCAGCTGGGCCGGCAGGGCGCCGTCGATGTCCAGCAGGAAGCCTTCCACATCAAGCTTGGCCAGCAGTTCGCGCATCGGGCCCTGGGTGACGATCTGGCCATGGTCGATGATGGCCAGGTTGCGGCACAGATGCTCGGCCTCTTCCAGGTAGTGGGTGGTCAGGATGATCGTGGTGCCGGCGGCGTTGATCTCCTTCAGCACCCGCCACATGTCGCGGCGGATCTCGATGTCAACGCCGGCGGTCGGTTCGTCCAGGATCAGCAGGCGCGGCCGGGTCATCATCGCGCGGGCGATCATCAGCCGGCGCTTCATGCCACCGGACAGGGTGCGGCTCATCACCTGCGCCTTCTCCCACAGGTGGGCGCGCTTGAGCTCGACCTCGGCCATCTGCTCGGCTTCCGCGCGCGGCACGCCGTAGAAACCGGCGTAGTTCACCAGGATGTCGAAGGGCTTTTCGAACAGGTTGAAGTTGATTTCCTGCGGCACCAGCCCGATCAGGCGCATGGTGGCGCTGCGGTTGCGCACCAGGTCGCTGCCGAACACCTCCACCTGGCCCTCGCTGAGGTTGACCAGGGAGCTGATGATGCCGATCAGGGTGGACTTGCCGGCGCCGTTCGGGCCCAGCAGGGCGAAAAAATCGCCGGGGGCCACTTCCAGCGAGACCCCTTTCAGGGCCTGGGTGCCGTTGTCATAGGTTTTACGCAGGTCGCGCACGCGCAGGGCGGGCGCCGTATCGTTCTGGGAAGCCAAGCTCGAAGCCTTCGCGCCCATGGGCTGGCGCTGGAGAGGGGCGGGGAAGGTCTATTATAGAAGACCCCGAGGGCTTGCCCCGGCTACACACTGTCCCGAAAAGTCGTGCCTGTCCAATTCCCCATCAAACTGGTCGACCGCCGCATGCTGGCGCCCTCCATCGGCCATTACCAGTTCGTGCGTGACGACGGCCAGCCGCTGGATTTCCAGCCCGGCCAGTTCATCCAGGTCCATTTCAGCTACGCCGATGGCACCGAAACCAAGCGTAGCTATTCGCTGGCGACCATCCACGACCACGCGCTGGGCCCGGGCGAGGCGGTGGATATCGCGGTCAGCTTCGTCCCCGGCGGCGCCGCCACGGCCCTGTTCGAGGCGCTGGACATCGGCGGCCAGGTCAGTGCGTCCGGCCCCTACGGTCGGTTCTGCCTGAACCCCGGCGACCACAACGGCCGCTACCTGCTGATCGCTACCGGCACCGGCGTCACCCCGTACCGCTCGATGCTGCCGTTGCTGGCAACGGCGATGGCCGAGCGCGGCGTGCAGGTGGTCCTGCTGCAGGGCGCACGCAGCCCGGGCGAGCTGCTGTACAGCGAAGACTTCTACAGCTTCGCCGAAAAGCACCCGAACTTCCGGTATGTGCCGTGCCTGTCGCGGGAACTGCCGGCCGAGCCGCACCCGGATGTACACCATGGCTACGTGCAGCAGGCGCTGGCGGAGTTCACGCCGGACCCGGCCACCGACATCGCCTACCTGTGCGGCAACCCGGACATGGTCGACGCTTGTGCCGAAGCGCTGAAGGCGGCGGGCCTGGGCAATCCGCAGATCCGCCGCGAGAAGTACGTCAGCAGCAAGTAAGCCCAAGGGTAGTGCCGGCCGCTGGCCGGCAACTCCATGAACCGAAGGCGGCACCCGGCCGCCCCCGGACCATGCGTCAGTACGGCACCCACGCGTCGCGCCAGGCCGAGCCCACACCCGGCCGGTACGCCTCGGCATTGACGTTGCACCACGCGCCTTCCGGGAACGGGCGGCAGGCGTACAGCTTGCCGTCGCTGCTCTTCACCACGGTCTGCCCGGGCACGTAGCTGCCGATGCCGGCGGGATACACGTGGTCGAAGTCACCGCCGGGTGAGGGCGTGCCCGGGTCCGGCACCTTCGTGTCCAGCTGGAAGCGGTTGCCGTCCTTCAGGTACACGCGGTTGTCGGTGGCCGAGGCGGTCGGCGTGATCGCGCCGTTGCTGAGCACCCCCACGCGCGCATGCTGGGCACTGGCATTGACCTTGCGGGCCAGCGCCAGCGGCCACTGCGCTGGCGCAGTCTGGCCTGCGGCCAGCGTGGCTTCCACACGTTCCACGTCGTTGCCGTTGGCATTGAACACACGCAGCGCCAGGGTGGTGCCGACCGGCAGTTCGGTACGCGCGGTGACCGGCCCGGCATCCTGCCACTGCGGCACCGGCGTGGTACCACCGCCGCCTTCAAAGCGCACATCCATGCAGGTGTAGAACGCTTCGGTCGAATCCGAGCGCTGCCAGGTGTTGTAGATCACATGCTGGCCGCTGCGCTGCGGCAACGTGCACTGCAGCTTGTAGGTGCCATCGGCCGACAGCGGCGTATTGCCCAGCGAGCAGAATTCCTGCAGGTCGGCCCAGCGCAGCGGGCTGCCGGGCTGCCAGCCGGCGCGGGTGACAAAGAACTTCCAGTCACGGGTGGCATGCGGGGCGGTAGCCTTGAACACGAAGGTGAACCTGCCGTTCGCATCGGGCTGGATCGGCGTGGTCTGCCAGTCGCTGCGATCCAGGTCCAGGCCGCGGAAGGTCGGGTTGTTGCCGCTGCACAGCTTGCCGTCGGGCACCACGGTCTGGTGGTTGCCGTTGGCGTTGGCCTGGTTGATGCCGTTCCAGTCGTAGAACGCCTGTGAGCCGGCCACTGCCTTGGCGGCCGCGCAGGCCGGGTTGGTGGGGTTTTCCGGGTTGCCCTGGAAGCAGGCATAGACGCGGCTGACCGGGGTGATCATCGTGCCGTGTGCGGCCGCGCTGCCGGCAACGCCAACACCGGCGCCAACGAAGACGGTAGCCAACAGCAATGGGGTGTATCGCAGAGACATGGCGCATCCTTGTGGTCGTCGAAGAGAGCGGTGACCGCAGCACCCGCGCTGTGCCACGCGACGGACAATGAGCGGTACCGCCGCGAGTATCGAGCGGCGATGCACAGCGCGAAACCACGTCAACGCAGATCCGTGACTACGTGTGTGAAGCCCTTCCCGCAGGCTTCACGCCACTCTGAACGAATGCGTTGGCGGTCACGCCTGCAGCGCGGTGGCGATCACGTTCGCGCGCACGGTCATGACCGTTGATTGCCCACCCGATCCACCTGGCACGAAAAGCATCCATGCCCTGCGTTGTGCAGGTGCACGAAGGCCACCGTCGTGTCGGCGAACAACCGGTCCAGGTGCGAGGCAACCTCGGTGCCCTGGCAGACCGTGCCGCTCAGCATGAAGTCCGCGCTGTCATAGGCGCGCACTGAAATCAGCCGACGGTGCACATAGGCAGGTACCACGCCGACTGGCAGCACGCAGCGGGTTGCACCGCGCTGCACGAAGATCGGGCCAGATGCGCGGTACGGCGACTGCGTGGCCAAGTGCGTGTATGGCAGTAGAAGCAGTTCCGCACCCGCAGGCGCGTCGGTCAAGCTGATCCTGCAGGGGTAGCCGCCGCTGTCGCCGGCGCGCCGCCGCACGATTCCCTGTGCGGCCAAGGCGTCGTCGCTGGTTTCGAAAAGCGCTTCGAACGGCTGGTGGTCGATGCCACTGAGTTGCCACGAATGCATGGAGGGTCTCCGGGTTTTGCGCGCATTCTGTCGGCGCCATGGGCCGCGTGCTCGCCATTTTCCGCCACCGGATTCGATGGCTCGCCTGGCCCTGCACAGGCCGCAACGGTCCGTGCGGCCGCCGCAAGGCGCTAAGATGCGCGCGCCGCCCTCCTTCCAGCGCCGCATGTCCCTGGATTTCCCCACCGTCGCCGTGCTTGGCTTCCTGCTCTGCGTGGGCATCGCGCTGGGGTTCTCGTTGCTGCTGGTGGTGCTGCGCGGGCAACCGGTGCTGCGGCTGTGGACGCTCAGCCTGTGGGCCCTGACCCTGGGGGTGACCCTGCTGGCGCTGCGTCCCTACCTGCCGCAGGTGCCGGCGATTCTGGCCGGCAACGCGGCGATGGCCGCCTGCGCGGTGCTGCTGCTGCGCGGCATGGCCCTGCATCTGGGCCAACCGCTGCCGGCATGGCGACCGCTGTTGCTGGTGGCCGCGTTCATGGCCGGCATCTTCCTGTTCCTGGTGCCGTGGCCCAACCTGGTCGTGCGCCTTCATGTATTCAGTGTGTTCGCTGCGATCATCGACGGCTGGATCGCCTGGCTGCTGCTGCGCCACACCCCGCCACAGCAGCGCACCAGTTGCAGGCTGGCTGCTGCGGTATTCCTCGCCGAGGGCCTGCTGTACGTGGTGCGCCTGTTCCTGCCCGTAGCTGCCGGCGCCGGCGAGGACATCATGCGCACCGGCACGCCGATGTTCGTGACCTACCTGGCCGGGGTGATGCTGGAGTTGGCCCGTTGCTTCGCACTGGTGCTGCTGCTGGTCGAACGCATGCTGGTGGAACTGCGCCGGGCTGCGCGGATCGATGGGCTCACCGGCCTGCTCAATCGCAGCGCGGTGCTGGCGGATGGGCAGCTGCAGCTGGAACAGGCGCGCCGGCACGGTACGCCGTTGGCGCTGCTGTTGCTGGATGTGGATCATTTCAAGCAGGTCAACGATCGCTGGGGTCATCTGGCGGGTGACCACGTGCTGCAGCATTTCACCGGGGTGCTGCAGCGCTGCGCGATCGGCCGCGTGCATCTGCTCAGCCGCTATGGGGGCGAGGAGTTCCTGTTGCTGCTGCCAGGCAGCAGTGGCAACGAGGCGACAGCGCTGGCCGACGCGATCCGCCACGGGCTGCAGCAGCGTCCGGCCCTGCTCGAAACAGGCCCGGTGGCGGTGACCGCCAGCATCGGGCTGGTGCTGGACGACGGCCGGACCGATCTTTCCGGCTTGATCGCGCTGGCCGACACCGCCCTGTACCGGGCAAAGGCCGAGGGCCGCAACCGCCTGGTGGCGGTGCCGACGCCGGTCTAGGACATCCGCCTGTCGCCGCCAGCGTCCGGCGCGTGTAAGTTGGGTCACATCTGTTTGGTCACATCTGCCGCGGCACACCGTCGTGGTGGACAGGAACATTCCCAGGGGAATCACGCACGATGCAACGACACCATTTCGCGCGGGCCGGGTTGCTGGCCAGCATGCTGATTGCCGGCTGCAGCACACCGCCGCAGGCAGGGTCCGACGGCGCAGGCGATACGCCCAGCCGCCGCTACGGCCAGATCGATTTCCGTCCCTGTACGCTGGCTACGGAAGGCGCCAGCGCGAACGTCGAGGCGCAGTGCGCCACGTTCCAGGTGCCGGAAGACCGGTCCCGTCCGGATGGCCGCAGGATCGACCTGCGCGTAGCCTGGCTGGAGTCGGGCAACAGCGGTTCCGGTCTGCCAGACCCGGTGTTCTTCCTGGCTGGCGGCCCCGGCCAGGCGGCCAGTGAGGTGGCCGTCATCGTCGATACGGCATTGCGCCAGGTACGCAAGCAGCGCGACATCTTCCTGATCGACCAGCGCGGCACCGGCGGCTCCAATCCGCTCAGCTGCCTGGGCGCGGATGGCAAGGAGCTGCCGATGGATGAAGAGGCTGCGCCCAGCGAAGCGCTGCTGCGCGAGTACGCGGAACGCTGCGCTGCGTCGCTGAAGGGCCGTGCCGACCCGCGTTTCTATACCACCGCCGAGGCCATCGCCGATCTGGACGCGGTACGCCAGGCGCTCGGCGCCGACACGCTCAACCTGGTCGGTGGCTCGTACGGTACGCGCGTTGCCCAGCGCTACGCTGCGACCTATCCGCAGCACACCCGCAGCATCGTGATCGATGGCGTGGTACCGAACGATCTGGTGGTAGGAGGTGAGTTCGCCAATACCTTCGACAACGCCATCACCCTGCAGTCGGCGCAGTGCCGCAAGGATGCTGCCTGCAGCAAGCGTTTCCCGGTCGATACCCGCGCACAGCTGCGCAGCGTCGCGGACACCCTGCGCCGCACGCCGGTTACCGTCGAGTACCGTGATCCGGGCACGAATGCGCCGCGCAAGGATGTGTTGAGCCCGGACAGCGTGGTCGGCCTGGCGTTCGCCTTCTCCTACGTGCCGCAGTATTCCTCGCTGCTGCCACTGGTGCTGGATGAGGCCGCGCAGGGGCGTTACGCGCCACTGGCCTCGCTGGTACGCGGTGCGACCCGCAGCATGGATTTCCAGATCAACCGCGGGATGCAGTGGTCGGTGATCTGCAGCGAAGATGCACCGCGCTACCAGGCGCCGGCGGAAAGCGCAGATGCGCTGTTCGGACCGGAAGCGGCGCGTGCGTTCTTCGTCGCCTGCCCGGTCTGGCCGCACCAGCCGGCACCGGCGGCAGCGGCAGTGCCACTGCGCAGCGATCTGCCGGTGCTGCTGCTGTCCGGCGAACTGGACCCGGTGACGCCGCCGCGTTACGCCGAACAGGTGCTCAAGGGGCTGCCGAAGGGTCGTGCGCTGGTCGCCCGCGGGCAAGGCCACGGCACCCTGACCGCCGGTTGCATGCCGCGCCTGCTCGGCCAGTTCATCGACACCACCGATGCCAAGGCGCTGGATGCCAGCTGCCTGGACACGCTGAGCTACGTGCCGGCATTCACCTCGTTCAACGGATGGGCCCCATGATCGTCGCCGACAACCTGCACAAGGCCTTCAACACCCGCACCGGTCGTATCCAGGCGGTGACCGATGTCGGCTTCCGCGCCGAGGATGGTCGCATCACCGGCCTGCTCGGGCCGAACGGCGCCGGCAAGACCACCACCATGCGCATGCTGTACACGTTGATGACGCCGGACGAAGGCAGCATCACCGTCGATGGCATCGACGCAGCCCGCGATCCGGTGGAAGTGCGTCGCCATCTTGGCGTGCTGCCCGACGCACGTGGCGTCTACAAGCGGCTGACCGCGCGTGAAAACATCGCCTATTTCGGCGAGCTGCATGGCCTGTCCGCGTCGCGCATCCGCGAACGCATCGAAGTGCTGTCGCATGCGCTGGACATGGCCGACATCCTCGACCGCCAGACCGATGGTTTCTCGCAGGGCCAGCGCACCAAGACCGCCATTGCCCGCGCGCTGGTGCACGACCCGCGCAACGTGATCTTCGACGAACCCACCAACGGCCTGGACGTGATGACCACCCGCGCGCTTCGCCGCTTCCTGCTGGGTCTGCGCGAGGAAGGGCGCTGCGTGATTCTGTCCAGCCACATCATGCAGGAGGTCGGTGCGCTGTGTGACCACATCGTGATCATCGCCAAGGGCACGGTGATGGCCGCCGGCAGTGCCGATGAACTGCGTGCGCAGTCCGGCGAACCCAACCTGGAAGATGCGTTCGTGAAACTGATCGGCAGCGAAGAGGGCCTGCACGCATGAGCATGATGTCGACCATGATGACGGTGATGCGCAAGGAACTGCGCGACCTCTCGCGTGACCGCCGCACCCTGATGCTGACCCTGCTGTTTGGTCCCTTGCTGTACCCGCTGCTGATCCTGGGCATGGGCAAGCTGGCCGAAAGCCGCGTACGCATCCAGATTGAACAGCCGCTGCAGATCCCGACCATCGGTGCCGAGAATGCGCCGAACCTGGTGCGCTTCCTGGCGGCGCAGGGGTTGAACACCGCGCCGGCGCCGAAGGATCTGGCCGAGGCGATCCGCTCGCAGGAGATCGACGTGGCCCTGCGCATCAGCCCTGATTTCGGCAAGGACTGGGCCGATGGCAAGCCCGCGCTGGTGGAGGTGATCCGTGACAGCACCCGACGCGCTGCCGAGGTGCCCAGCGCCCGCCTGCAGGCGGCCTTGGCGACCTACAACGGTCAGGTCGGGGCGCTGCGGCTGATGGCACGTGGCGTCGACGCACAGGTCGCGCGACCGCTGGATGTAGCCACCCAGGACATGGCCAGTGCCGAGGCCAAGCGCGGCATGATGCTGTCGATGCTGCTGCCGGTACTGCTGACGCTGACCTCGTTCATCGGTGGCGCCTACCTGGTGATGGATGCCACTGCTGGTGAGCGCGAGCGGCAATCGCTGGAGCCGCTGCTGGCGACCCCGGGTTCACGCAGTGCCATCGTCAGTGGCAAGATCGCCGCCGCCTGCGTGGTCGGCTTCGCCTCGTTGCTGCTGACGTTGATCGCGTTCAAGGCCAGTGCGCAGATCGCGCCCGGCAATGTCGGCCGGCAACTCAACATGAACATCGGCTCGATGCTGCAGATGCTGCTGGTGATGGTGCCGATGCTGCTGATCGGCACCTCGCTGCTGACCTTCCTCTCGGCCGCAGCCAAGAGCATGAAGGAAGCGCAGAGCCACATGACCTGGCTGGTGCTGCTGCCGATGCTGCCCGGCTACGCGCTGATGGCCTACCCGGTGAAGAGCGAGCTGTGGCAGTACGCAGTGCCGTTCCTGTCGCAGAACCAGATGCTGTTGAAGGTGATCCGCCACGAGGCGATCAGCCCCACGATCTGGGCGGTCTACCTTGGCGCAAGCCTGGGTCTGGCCGCGGTGCTGTGGTTTGCTGCCGTGCGTCGTTACCACAACGAACGTCTGGCGATTTCCGGCTGAGCGTAGCCGGTAGCACCGGGCCATGCCCTGCGGATGCAGAACGAGGCCCGGTCATCCCGGGCCTCGTTGTTTTCAGGAGCGCGCTGCCTGCCAGGTGGTGAAGCGCTGGGCAATCACCGGCGCCAGTCGATCAAAATTTTCCCAGGTGTCTGCCGCGTGGTAGATCGAAGGGAGGTCATCTGCGAGCAGCTCGATGTAGTCATCCGGGTAAAGACAGTCATCAGCCTGGTAGTACTCCAGCGTAAATGCGTTCGCCTCGTCGTTGATCATGTCGTCCAGGAACTTGCCGTCGCACACCAGCAGGAACTGACCGGGTGTCATCGTGCGCTGGGTCAAGGCATGCAGTTCGTCCTTCATGTCATCGACCAGTTCTTCTCCGGCCATACCCTGCAGCAACAACCAAGCCACGTACATGCCGATGTGCGTCGCACCGGCCTCGGGTGCAAGGTCGGCGGGAAAATCCCCGTCGGAATGCCAGCTGGCGTCGTCGTACTTCATCTGCCTTCCTCTTGAAATCGACAAGCAGCTTAGGTCGCGAAGAGGTACGACGGGAGTGTTGAATGCGTCAGCCTCCCTCATACCGTGCCGGCGTCACTCCCATCTCGTGCTTGAACACTGCGATGAAAGAACTGGGCGTGTCGTAGCCCAATGACAGTGCGACGGTGGTGACCGGTTCGCCGGCCAGCAATCGCGGCAGCGCCAGCAGCACGCGCAGGCGTTGGCGCCAGTGGGTCAGAGTCATGTTCGTCTCGGCCTGCCAGCGGCGGGCGAGGCTGCGACTGGACAGGCCGCTCGCTGCGGCCCAGTCCTCTACGGTGCGGGTGTCATGCGGCGCGCGTGCCAAGGCCGACGCAATGCGGCGCAGGCGGCGGTCACTGGGTTGGGGCAAGGCCAGCGGCAATGACGTGCTGGCGGCAATTTCATCGGTGATCACCCCAGCCAGGCGCTGTTGCACCGCATCCAACGGCTGCCCGGACCACTGCAGTGCCCGCCGCATCGCCACCTGCAGCAGGTCGCTGGGCTGGAAGATGCGTGCGGCGGTGGGCAATCCCGCGCAGGCCTCCTTGCTGAAGTACAGGCTCCAGCCATCGAAGCTGCCGACGCTGCAAAGTGCATGCGGGTACCACGGTGGAAGCCATGCCACGTGGCCGGCCGGAAGCAGCCAGTGGATGTCGCCCGCCTCGATCCGCAACAGACCCGTGTGCGCGCCCAGCAGTTGCCCGCGCGCGTGCTGGTGGCGGGCGGTGCGGCGCGAACCCGGCATCGCCAGCTGCGTGCCGAGCAGGGCAGGCCCCGCGCTGGCATCAGCCAGTGCAGGATCGATCAGTGGCGCCTGGAGTGTCTGTTTTGCCATATAAGGTGGCAGTTATACGGCAGAATCACCGGGAGCGAGCGTCGACACTGGTCGTCCATTCCCCTGGAGCACGCCATGCGACCGCAGGACATTCTTCCCGACCACCAGAACGACGTGCAGGTGAACGGACTCACCGTGCGCAAGGGCAGTGTCGGCGCCTTCCTCGCCAGCGTCCGCGACTGGCAGGACCCGGCCAGTGATGCCGCCATCCGTGCCGTCGCCGAAACCGATCTGCGCAGTCTGCTGCCCGGGCTGCATGCGCTGGGCCTGTTCCAGGTGCTGGCCGCACGTGATCCGGCGCTGCAACGGTTGATCGACGGCGCAGCCTGAAACGCACAGGGCCCGGACATGCCGGGCCTTGTGCGTCGTTGTTGGCAGAAGCGACTTAATCCCCTCCGTCCGCTTTTCTGCGATCAGCTGCCCGGCGCGAACACCAGCGTGCGGCGGGTAGTGACCGGGGCATTGACCGGCTCGAAGCGCCAGCGCTTGACCGCATTGAGGGCTTCGCGATCGAAAACGCGCGAGGGTGTACCTCGCAGCACGCGCGCATTGGTTACCGAGCCGTCGGTGCCGACGGTGATTTCCACCAGTACTTCGCCGGAGGTGCCCGCACGCAGCGCATCGGCGGGGTAGCGCGGTGCCGGCGTGCTGACCGGGCGCAGGCTTGGTGCAGCGGCGGTCGCGGCCTGGCGGGCGGCGTTGGCCTGCTGTGCAGCGGCCTGCTGCTGCTTCTGCTCGGCATCGCGGCGCGCGGCGGCCTGGCGCTCTGCTTCCTGGCGCTCGCTGTCACGACGGGCAACATCCTGCTGCGCGGCAATCTGCTTGGCCGCCTCGGCTTCCTTGGCGCGTTGTTCGGTCAGGCGCTGCTGCTCGGCCAGCTGCTTGGTGCGGTCTTCAGCGTCCTTCTTGACCTTCTCGGTCTCGTCTTCGGTGCGCTTGGCCGCAACCTGCACGCCCTTGCTCAGGCCTTCCTTCAGGCGCGGCAGGGCCGGGGCGGAGGCATCGACTTTTTCGATCAGGGCGACCAGCCGCTGCGCTTCGGCGAAATCCTCGCGACCCAGATGCTGCTCGGCGGCGATCAGGGTGTAGGGCAGCAGGTCGGTCAGTGCGCTCTTCACCGACGCGTCGTCCGGCGTCTTGTCGCGCAGTGCCAGGTAATACTCGATGGCGTTGTCGCCGGCCGGGGCGTACATGCGGTTCTCGCGCAGTGCCTGGCTGGCCGATTCGCGCAGCTGCTCGGTGCCCATCGACTGCACCTTGGCGGCCACGGCCGGTGCGGCTGGCGCCACAGCGACGGGGGCGGCGGCACCCTGCGCGGCCGGAGCCGGTGTTTCTTCCTTGCCCGAGCAGGCAGCCAGGGCCAATGCCAGAGCGACCGGCAACCACCGGCGCGCGGCAGCGATCATTGCGACGTGCGACATCCTGCTCCCCTCTAAGAAGACGACGTTACGAAAAACGTAGATACGCATGGCCGGGACCGAAGGTCCGGGCGTGGCGGGGGACGTTTCCCAGCGTCACCGTCGCCTGCAGCGAGGGTGCAATCTAGCATCCCGGCCACCCTTGCGTACAAGGGCCGGGAGCGGGGCCGGCAGCGGCAACCGTGCCGCCGCCGGCGTTGGCGTCAGTGCGCGGCAGCCTTGCTGTGGCTGTTGGACATCAGCTTGTCGGTCCAGGCGATGCCGATCGCCGACAGGATGAACACGCAGTGGATGATGGTCTGCCACAACACGCCATCGGGGGTCAGGGTCGTGCAGGTATCGGGGCCGGCGTTGTAGAAGCTGGCCGATGCCGACGAAGCCGCCGCCGCCCATTGTTCCGGCTTGCACAGCGGCAGGCCGTCCAGCGGGCTGGCTGCAATGAACGTCTTCAACAGGTGGATCGAGGAGATGCCGATGATCGCCATCGCCAGCTTCACCTTCAGCACGCTGGCATTGACGTGGCTCAGCCATTCCGGCTGGTCCGGGTGGCCTTCCAGGCGCAGGCGCGAGACGAAGGTTTCATAGCCGCCGACGATCACCATCACCAGCAGGTTGGAGATCATCACCACGTCGATCAGGCCCAGCACGATCAGCATGATCTGCTGCTCGCCCATCGACACCGAGTGCGAGATCAGGTGCCACAGTTCCTTGCCGAACAGGAACACGTAAACGCACTGGGCAACGATCAAACCCAGGTACAGCGGCAGCTGCAGCCAGCGGGTAGCGAAGATCAGGCTGGACAGCGGGGACAGTAGCGGACGGTTTGCACTCATGCGGAGGATGCTGCGTTTCGGGGGAGAGGCGAGGTTACCGGCCCGCCATGACGGTGCCAAGCCAACGCACGCACTAGACTTCAGGTTCCTTTCCGTACCCCAGAGCCGCCGCCATGATCGACCTGTATTACTGGCCTACCCCGAACGGCCACAAAGTGACCCTGCTGCTGGAAGAAGCCGGCCTGGAGTACCGCATCCACCCGGTCAACATCGGCTCGGGCGACCAGTTCAAGCCGGAATTCCTGGCCATTTCCCCCAACAACAAGATGCCGGCCATCGTCGACCACGCCCCGGCCGCCGGCGGCGCCCCGCAGAGCGTGTTCGAGTCCGGCGCGATCCTGCTGTACCTGGCCGAGAAGACCGGCCGCTTCCTGCCGGCGGACCCGCGTGGCCGCGTCACCACCCTGGAATGGCTGTTCTGGCAGATGGCCGGGCTGGGCCCGATGAGCGGGCAGATGGGCCATTTCAATGTGTACGCGCCGGAGAAGATCCCGTACGCGATCGAGCGCTACGACAATGAAGTGCGCCGCCTGCACGGGGTGATGGACAAGCGCCTTGCCGAGCACGCCTTCCTGGCCGGCGATGACTACACCATCGCCGACATGGCCAGCTACCCGTGGGTTGGCGCCTACGACAAGCTGCCGGCGGACTTCGACGCCTTCCCCCACCTCAAGCGCTGGCACCAGGCCATCGCCGCCCGTCCGGCGACCCAGCGCGCCTATGCGCTGCGCACGCAGGTGAACCCGGACGCCGGCAAGCCGCTCAGCGACGAAGAGCGCAAGCACCTGTTCGGCAAGCGCTGATGATTCAGCGCAGTCCGCTGCGCTCGCCGGGCATGGCCCGGCGCTACCCAGCCCGCCAACGGTAGCGCCGGGCCATGCCCGGCGGATGTGCCGCGCGCGCCCTTGCATGGGCAGAAGGTCATGCTGTCTTCCCGCACCGGCTTGGTTAGGATGGAGGCTGACCGTCCCGCGCCCGTCGCGGTGACGGACCTGCCGTTTGCCGGGATCCTCCATGCGCCATCTGTTCGCCTCGCTCGCCCTCATGCTCGCCACCAGTACCGTCGCCCACGCTGAAAAACTCACCCTGGAAGCCATCACCGGCCCATTGCCGTTGTCCGGCCCGACCCTGATGAAGCCGAAGGTGGCGCCGGACGGCTCGCGCGTGACCTTCCTGCGCGGCAAGGACAGCGACCGCAACCAGCTGGACCTGTGGAGCTACGACATCGGCAGCGGCCAGACCCGCCTGCTGGTGGATTCGAAGGTGGTGCTGCCGGGCACCGAAACCCTCAGTGACGAAGAAAAGGCCCGCCGCGAGCGCCAGCGCATCGCGGCGATGACCGGCATCGTCGACTACCAGTGGTCGCCGGACGCGCAGCGCCTGCTGTTCCCGCTGGGCGGCGAGCTGTACCTGTACGACCTCAAGCAGGAAGGCAAGGCAGCGGTGCGCCAGCTGACCCACGGCGAAGGCTTTGCCACCGATGCCAAGCTGTCGCCCAAGGGCGGCTTCGTCAGCTTCATCCGCGGCCGCAACCTGTGGGTGATCGATCTGGCCAGTGGGAAGCAGATGCAGCTGACCGCTGATGGCAGCGCGACCATCGGCAACGGTATCGCCGAATTCGTCGCCGACGAAGAGATGGATCGCCATACCGGTTACTGGTGGGCGCCGGACGATTCGGCCATCGCCTACGCCCGCATCGACGAAAGCCCGGTGCCGGTGCAGAAGCGCTACGAAGTCTATGCCGACCGCACCGATGTGATCGAACAGCGTTACCCGGCCGCCGGCGATGCCAACGTGCAGGTGAAGCTGGGCGTGATCTCGCCGGCGGAACAGGCGCAGACGCAGTGGATCGACCTCGGCAAGGAGCAGGACATCTACCTGGCCCGCGTCGACTGGCGCGATCCGCAGCACCTGAGTTTCCAGCGCCAGTCGCGCGACCAGAAGAAGCTGGACCTGGTGGAAGTCACCCTGGCCTCGAACCAGCAGCGTGTGCTGGCCCACGAAACCAGCCCGACCTGGGTGCCGCTGCACAACAGCCTGCGTTTCCTCGACGACGGCAGCATCCTGTGGTCGTCCGAGCGCACCGGTTTCCAGCATCTGTACCGCATCGACAGCAAGGGCAAGGCCACCGCGCTGACCCACGGCAACTGGTCGGTCGATGAACTGCTGGCGGTCGATGAAAAGGCCGGCCTGGCGTACTTCCGCGCCGGCATCGAATCGGCGCGCGAGAGTCAGATTCACGCCGTCCCGCTGCAGGGCGGCCAGCCGCAGCGCCTGTCGAAGGCGCCGGGCATGCACAGCGCCAGCTTCGCGCGCAACGCCAGCGTGTACGTGGACAGCTGGTCCAACAGCAGCACCCCGCCGCAGATCGAACTGTTCCGCGCCAACGGCGAGAAGATCGCCACCCTGGTCGAGAACGATCTGGGCGACCCGAAGCATCCGTACGCGCGCTACCGCGATGCGCAGCGTCCGGTCGAATTCGGCACGCTCACGGCCGCCGACGGCAAGACCCCGCTGAACTACAGCGTGATCAAGCCGGCCGGCTTCGATCCGGCCAAGCGCTACCCGGTGGCGGTGTACGTGTATGGCGGCCCGGCCAGCCAGACCGTCACCGACAGCTGGCCCGGCCGTGGCGACCATCTGTTCAACCAGTATCTGGCCCAGCAGGGCTACGTGGTGTTCTCGCTGGACAACCGCGGCACCCCGCGCCGTGGCCGTGACTTCGGCGGCGCGCTGTATGGCAAGCAGGGCACGGTGGAAGTGGCCGACCAGCTGCGTGGCGTGGCGTGGTTGAAGCAGCAGCCGTGGGTGGACCCGGCACGCATCGGCGTGCAGGGCTGGTCCAACGGCGGTTATATGACCCTGATGCTGCTGGCCAAGGCGTCGGACAGCTACGCCTGTGGTGTGGCCGGCGCACCGGTCACCGATTGGGGCCTGTACGACAGCCACTACACCGAGCGCTACATGGACCTGCCGACGCGCAACGATGCCGGCTACCGCGAAGCACGCGTGCTGACCCACATCGAGGGCCTGCGGTCGCCGCTGCTGCTGATCCACGGCATGGCCGACGACAACGTGCTGTTCACCAATTCGACCAGCCTGATGAGCGCGCTGCAGAAGCGTGGCCAGCCGTTTGAACTGATGACCTATCCGGGTGCCAAGCACGGCCTGTCCGGTGCCGACGCACTGCATCGGTACCGCGTTGCCGAAGCCTTCCTGGGACGTTGCCTGAAGCCTTGATCATCATCCGGGAAGGAGCCCGCCCATGACCCTGCCGCCGCCGATTCCTGCTCCCTCCAACCTGGCCTCCGGCTGGTGGTGCCGGCATTGGCGCTGGGCGATGCCGCTGGCGGTGCTGCTGTTCCTGGCCGCCCTCGGTGGTGCCATCGCCTGGAGCGTGCTGCGCTGGACCGAGGCCGCGCACGACAGTGCGCCGATGCGCGAGGCGATGCGTCGCGCCGGCTGCAGCGTCGAACTGGTGCAGGTGTTCGGCGAACCGCTGCAGGCCGGCACGCTGCCGCTGGGCAGCATGCAGACCGCCATCAACGGCGAGCGCGATGTCGGCCTGACCGTGGCGCTGGAAGGACCGCATGCGCACGGCCGCCTGTTCGTGAAGGGCACCCGCAGCGACGACGTGTGGGATTACCCGGTGATGTACGTGCTGGCCGAAGACAAGCAGACCTTCGACCTGAGCGCGCTGGATGATGCCGAAGCGGCCGGCGAATGCGAACTGCAGGCCTGTCGCGCGCGCGGAGAGTGTGCGCTGACGGTCGCGCTGTAGAGGGTGTGACCTCCGGCCGATTGTCGACACCGCCATGAGCGCGTAGGGTGCGGGCAACCCTGTCCTGGAGTGCTCCATGAAGCCGATCGCGCTTGCCATCGCCCTGGCCCTGACCGCCGCCCCGCTGCTGTCGGCCCCACCGGCCCTGGCCGCACCGGCCGCCAAGGCCTCCACGCCGGCCAGCCCGGCCTGGGTCGCACGCAGCAACGCGCTGGCGCAGATCCTGCTGGATGCCCAGGGCCCGTTCCAGCCCGAGGAAACCGGCTTCTTCGGCGTGCCCGGCTACGACGACAAGGTTGCCGATCTCGGCCCGGACAACGACCAGCGCTACCGCGCCGCGATGGCCAAGGCCCGCGACGAACTGAAGGCCAAGCTGGCCAGCGAGAAGGATCCCAACGTCCGCCAGGACCTGGAGATCATGATCGCCGCCGCCAACCAGAATATCGAAGGCAGCGAGCTCAACCAGAAGTACCTGCTGCCGTGGCGCGATGCGCCGCAGAGCGTGTTCAGCGGCCTCAACCTGCTGCTGTCCGACCAGGTACCGGCCGAGCGCCGGGCCAAGGCGGTCGATCGCCTCAAGGCATACGCGGGCCTGCAGCCGGGTGGCACCGCGTTCACTACGCTGGCCCGTCAGCGCTACGAAGAGCGCCTGAAGGACAGCACGCTGCTGCAGCCGACGAAGATCGAAGTGCAGCAGTCGCTGGACAACGTCGAGACCTATATCACCGGTATCGAGTCGCTGCTGAAGAAGTACCAGGTCGCCGGTGCCGACGAGGCGATGAAGGCGCTCGCCGCACAGATGAAGGACTACGCCGCATGGACCCGCAAGGAGGTGCTGCCGAAGGCACGTGCCGATGCGCGCCTGCCGGCCCCGCTGTACGCCTATCAGCTCAAGCAGGTCGGCATCGACATCGACCCGAAGCTGCTGATGCAGCGCGCGCAGCTGGAGTTCATGGAAACGCGCTCGGCGATGCGCCAGCTGGCACCGCTGGTGGCGAAAGAGAAGGGCCTGAAGGTCAGCGATCCGAGCGACCCGGTGGCGGTGATCCGCGCGCTGAAGGGCGAGAAGATCGCCGATGACCAGCTTGAAGGTCATTACCGCAAGGTGATCGATGCCATCGATCCGCTGATCCGCGAACATCGCATTGTCGATGTGCCGCAGCGTGCGATGCAGATGCGCCTGGGTTCGGCCGCCGAAAGCGCTGCCAGCCCGGCACCGCACTTCCTGCCCGCGCCGCTGGTCAACAACACCGGGCAGCAGGGCACGTTCGTGCTGCCGCTGGGCAACCCGGCGGCCGGTGCGGGTGCGCAGTACGACGACTTCAACTTCGGGTCGGCGGCGTGGACGCTGAGCGCGCATGAAGGCCGCCCGGGCCACGAACTGCAGTTCACCGCGATGGTCGAGCGCGGCGTATCGCTGGCGCGCACGATGTTCGCGTTCAATTCGGTGAACGTGGAAGGCTGGGCGCTGTATGCCGAAGCGGAGATGGTGCCGTACGAGCCGCTGGACGGGCAGATGATCGCGCTGCAGTTCCGCCTGCTGCGTGCCGCCCGCGCGATGCTGGACCCGATGCTCAATCTTGGCCTGACCGACCGTGCCAACGGCGAGCGCGTGCTGATCGAGCAGGTGGGCCTGTCCAAGGCGATGGCTACCCAGGAACTGGACCGCTACATGGTGCGCATGCCGGGCCAGGCGGGCAGCTACTTCTATGGCTACACCCGCATCCTCGAACTGCGCATGCAGACCGAGCTGGCACTGGGCGCGAAGTTCGACCGCCTGGCGTTCAACAATTTCCTGCTCGACCAGGGCCTGTTGCCGCCGGACCAGCTGGCCGAAGCGGTGAACCAGGTGTTCGTGCCGAAGTACCAGAAGAAGTAACGGTAGCGCCGGGCCATGCCCGGCGGCATTCCGTTTTCCCCGCTGCGCTCGCCGGGCATGGCCCGGCGCTACCCGCGGTGACCCGTGGGGGTCACCTCTGCGGTTGCGGGGTGATCGTCTGCGTCGGCAGGCGTGCCGGCGGCGCCGGATTCGGCACCCAGATCGCCACGCCGGCCGCGCGTTTCTGCGTGGTCGGTATGCCGATGCCCACGCCACCGCCCACGTGCGAACCGTAACTGCCGGCACCCACCGACATGCCGACCGGTGACCCGCTGCTGCCCACGCCCATCAGGATCACGCCATTGGCACCGAGCGCAGCGGCTTCGCGCTTCAGGCGAGCCACGGCGGCGTCGGTCTGGCCCTGCGTGCCGAAGCCCACCGCCGAAGACGACTCCAGCTGGGCGATTTCCTGCGAACCGGCGGGCGGCGTCGAATAGATCTGCACCTGGGCCGGATCGATCGGCGCACGGGCGCGGCCCAGCATGACCTTGGAGGTGCTGGCGCAACCGGCAACGGTCAGCAGCATGGCCGCCAAGGCGACCCAACGGATGTTCATGGCGTATACCCCTGTAGGACTGGTTCGGATCATCAGCCGGGCACTCTGAATCGGCGCCAACATCGGGGCTCGACCCATGGCCGCACGCTAGCACGGCGCCGGTGAGGTTGACGGCAACGGCGGTAGGCGGCGCTGCCGGGAACGGCTATGGTTGGGAGCACGAACAACCACGGGGAGTGCGCTATGGGTGTGATCAGTCTGTTGTGGGGCGTACTGGCCCTGTTGTGGATGATCCTGGCGTTGATACCGCTGCTGGGCTGGGGCAACTGGTTCCTGATCCCGTTCGCGGCGGTCGGCGCGATCATCGCTGCGCTCGGCATCCTGTTCACCCACCCCAGCAAGCGCGGCCGGGCCTGGACCGGGCTGATCCTGAACGGCATCGTGGTGGTGGTCGGCATCCTGCGCCTGGGGCTGGGCGGTGGCGTGATCTGAGCCGGTCAAGCCGGTGCGACAGGGCGTCGCAGGTACACGGCCGCTGGCCGGGCAGGGAGTAGAATGGGCGGCTGCGCGAGCCCCCCGCGTGCCTGTTGAACTGCGCCCTGCGCGGCTGCTCCCATGATCATTCGTTCCCGTCCCCACGGCTGGCAACTGCTGTACATCCTGCGTGGCTCCATCGTCCCGGCGATCGCGCCGAAGGTGCTGGCCATCCTCATCCTCTCCATCGCGGTCGCCGCGGTGGTGGAGTTGGCGCCGCCGGTCGGCATCGAGCGTGTCTCGGTCACCCCGTTCACCCTGCTCGGCCTGGTCCTGTCGATCTTCCTCAGCTTCCGCAACAGCGCCTGCTACGACCGCTGGTGGGAGGGCCGCAAGCTGTGGGGCCAGCTGGTGTTCGAATCGCGTTCGCTGGCGCGGCAGGTACAGGTACTGCTGGCCGACGATGCGCCACGCCGCCAGCGCATCAGCTACCTGACCACCGCTTTTGCCTATGCACTGGCCGCGCGCCTGCGTGCCCGCGACGTGGCGCTGGCCGCGGTGCCATGGCTGGACGAGGAACAGCGCGGGCAGCTCGCCCAGCGCGAGAACGTGCCCGATGCGCTGCTGGCGATGATCGCCGCCGAACTGGCCCAGGCCCGTCGCGAAGGCACGCTCGATTCCATTCTTTACGTCCAGCTGGAAGAGCGCCTGCACGCGATGTCCTCGATCCAGGCCGGCTGCGAGCGCATCCTCACCACCCCGCTGCCGTTCGCCTACACCCTGCTGCTGCACCGCTGCGCGTGGATGTTCTGCGTACTGCTGCCGTTCGGCCTGGCCAGTTCGCTGGGCTGGGCCACGCCGGTGCTGTCGGCGGTGCTGGCCTATGCCTTCTTCGGCCTGGACCAGCTGGGTGAAGAAATGGAAGACCCGTTCGGCCTGGAGCCGAACGACCTGCCGCTGGACGCGCTGGTGCGCACCATCGAGATCGACCAGCTCGATGCCCTCGGCGAACGCCCGTTGCCCGAACCCCTGCTGCCGCAGGGCTACCTGTTGCAATAGCCACTCCTCGGAGCCTGCCATGCCTCATCCCCATTACCGCCCGCGGCGCATGCGCCATGACGAATTCTCGCGCCGCCTGATGCGCGAGAACACGCTGACCACCGACGACCTGATCTATCCGGTGTTCGTGCACGAACCGGCTGGCCGCGTGGCGGTGCCGTCGATGCCGGGCGTGGAGCGGCTTTCGATCGAAGAACTGCTGAAGGTGGCCGAGGAAGCGCTGGAACTCGGCATCCCGGTGATCGACCTGTTCCCGGTGCTGGACGCCTCGCAGAAGTCGCTGGACGCATCTGCGGCGTGGGCCGAGGACGGCCTGGCGCAGCGTGCGATCCGCGCGCTGAAGTCGCGCTTCCCGGAGCTGGGGGTGATGACCGACGTTGCCCTGGACCCGTACACCACGCACGGCCAGGACGGCATCATCGATGACAAGGGCTACGTGCTCAACGACATCACCGTCGAAGCGCTGGTCAAGCAGTCGCTGTCGCACGCCGAGGCGGGCGCGGACATCATTTCGCCCTCGGACATGATGGATGGCCGTATCGGTGCGATCCGTCGTGCGCTGGATGCCGACCACCATCTCAACGTGCGCATCATGGCCTACTCGGCCAAGTACGCCTCGGCGTTCTACGGCCCGTTCCGTGACGCGGTGGGCAGCGCAGCCAGTCTCGGCAAGGCCGACAAGAAGACCTACCAGATGGACCCGGCCAACGGTGACGAGGCGATGCGCGAGATCGCCCTGGACCTGGAGGAGGGCGCGGACATGGTGATGGTCAAGCCGGGCATGCCGTACCTGGATCTGGTGCGGCGGGTGAAGGAAACCTTCGGTGTGCCGACCTTCGCTTACCAGGTCAGCGGCGAGTACGCGATGATGAAGGCGGCGTTCGCCAACGGCTGGCTGGACGAGCGCGCGTGCGTGCTGGAATCGCTGCTGGGCTTCAAGCGCGCCGGCGCCGATGGCGTGCTGACCTATTTCGCGCCGCAGGTGGCGCGTTGGCTGCGCGAGCGCTGACAATAGCGCCCACGACGGACGGAGGAACACGCGATGGGACCTGAAATGGGTTGGATGCAATGGTTGATCTGGGGCACCGGTACGCTGGTGTTCGGGGCCATCATCGTCGGCGTGTTCGTCGCTGCGTGGCGCGCAGCCCGGCGGCCGCCCGAGCAGCTCTCCGCTGCCGCCCAGGTTGCCCGCGAGCAGGCCGTACCGGAGAGCGTGCAGGCCGAACTGGCCGCCCTGAACCGGCGCAAGGACAATGGTCAGCTCAGCGAGGTGGAATACGAGCAGCAGCGCGCGAAGGTGCTGTCGCGCTGATCTGATGTTCTGGTAGTCGCCAACCTTGGTTGGCGCTCCGGTGTGCCGACCAAGGTCGGCACCTGTCAGAAGGCGTCATCCACGCATGGCGTGGATCTACTGGTGGGGCCAACCTTGTTTGGCGGTTTTTTTTCTGTGCCGACCAGGGTCGGCACCTACCGGAGGGGGGCGGCCGGCCTCCTCCAAACGATCATCCACGCATGGCGTGGATCTACCGCACGCACCCCGGCTCTGCCACCACCTTCGGCACGGCCAGCCGGTACACATCCACGCCACCCGCCCGTGGCGACTTCGCCGCACTACTGGCCACCATCATTTCGCCCGGCTTGGCGTTGTCGACCACCGGCGTGCCGGTCCAGCCGCTTTCCTGATTGAACGACAACCCCAACGGCTGCAGGCCAGCGCCCGTCCATGCGCAGCCACTGGTCCAGACCTGCGCGGTGCCACCGCTGCCACGGCTGAAGGCCACCGCGCCAGCACTGCCCAGCCAGTCGCCATCGGTTTCATCGGCAGCGCTGTTCAATGCCTGCAAAGCCGACGCCGGCCCGCGCATGCCCTGCGCGTCCAGCGTGGCCACAAAAAGATCCCAGCCGGCACCACGGCCCTGCTGGCGGGCAAACAGCAGCCGCCGCCCGTCCGCGCTCAATGCCGGGCCGCGCTCTTCATGGCGCCCGCCATCGCCAGCCAACAATTGCGGCGCCCCCACGCTGCCATCGGCGGCGATCGCCGTCCGGTACAGCCCCGACCGGCCCTCGCGACCTGCGGCGAACAGCAGCCAGCGGCCGTCGCGGCTGAAATACGGATCGCGCACCTCGCCGGACACCGCCAGCGGCAAGGCCTGCGCCTGCTGCCAGCGGCCATCGACCACGCGCGCCTGCCACAGCCCCCAGCCGGCCTCGCCACGGCGGGCGAAGACGATGCGCTGGCCATCGGCGCTGATCGTGGCCCGGCCTTCATCGGCACGGGTGGAGACCACGCCCATGCCCTCGATGCCGTACTCGTTCAACGCCATCGCCACCGGGGCAGAGAGTAGACTGGCGGCGAGCACCAGCAGGGTCGGGGCGATACGCATCATCCAGGTCCATGCACGAAAGAGCACCAGTCTAGCCAGCTTGAGGATTCCATGACCGATCGTTACGCCGTCTTCGGACACCCCGTCGCCCACTCGAAGTCGCCGCAGATCCATGCGGCGTTCGGTCGCCAGGAAGGCATCTCCCTCGACTACCGCAGCATCGATCTCGCCCCGGACGCATTCCCGGCCGGGCTGGAGGCGTTCGCCTCCGAGGGCGGTGTCGGTGCCAACGTCACCTCACCGCACAAGGAAGCGGCGTTCTCCGTGTGCACCACGCTGACCGCACGCGCGCGCCGCGCCGGCTCGGTCAACACCCTGCTGCGCAAGGGCGACCGCTGGCACGGTGACACCACCGATGGCATCGGCCTGGTGCGCGACCTCACCGACCGCCACAGCCTAGACCTGCGCGGCCGCCGCGTGCTGCTGCTGGGCGCCGGTGGTTCGGCGCGCAGCGTCGCGCCGGCGCTGCTGGATGCCGGCATCACCGAACTGGTGGTGGTCAACCGCACGCCGGAACGCGCCGACGAACTGATCGATGCCATGGGCGAGCCGGGCCGCGCGCTCAGCCGCTACTGGGACGATCTGCGCGACCTCGGTGATTTCGAGCTGATCCTCAACGCCACCTCGGCCGGGCGCGATCGCGACGCCGAGTTCAAGCTGCCGCTGTCGCTGGTCAATTCGATGACCACGGCCGTCGACCTGAACTACGGCGAGGCCGCCATCGCCTTCCTGGCCTGGGCGCGCGCCGCGCAGTGCCGCAACACGGTCGATGGCCTGGGCATGCTGGTCGAGCAGGCGGCCGAGAGCTTCCTGCAGTGGCATGCCGTACGCCCCCAGACTGACGAGGTCTACCAGCAGCTGCGTGCTGGCGCCGGTGCCTTCGCAGGGCAGGACTGATCGATGGATACCCAGGCTCTGATGGTCTCCCTGCTGACCATGGTCGGCGTGCGCCTGCCGGTGCTGATTGCCCTGTGCGTCGGCCTGGTCTGGGTGATGGGCGCGCCGCGCGATCCGGCACGTACCGGCGCGCTGACCGGCCTGCTGCTGTTGCTGGCGTCCAGCATGGGCAGCCTGCTGGCCAACCTGGTGCCGATGTGGATGGTCAGCAACGGCGACTTCGGCGCGATCTCGCAGCTGAGCACCGTGCTGGGCGTGGTGCACTTCGGCCTGGCGATGCTGGATGCCGTCGGCACGGTCCTGCTGGTCTGGGCACTGGTACGGTTGCTGCGACGGCGCGCCGCGACGCCCTGACTCCGATGGCGGCCTTGGCCGCGTCGGTAGTGTTGCGGGGCGCGCATCCAGCCATGGTGCGACGCTGCTGACCCTGTTCAGCGCCCGCGCATCGGAGCCCGTGGCCGGCCATGCGACAATGGCCGGCCTGACCCCGCTACGGTAGTTCTGGCGTGACCGAAACCGTCGCCGCTCCACGCAAGCTCGATGACACCTTGAAGGACGCGATCCGCAAGGCGTACACGACGCTGCAGGCCAATACCCCCGGCTTCTCCACCCGCCGCTCGCAGAGCCAGATGATCGGCGTCGTGTCGCGTGCACTGTCCACCAGCGGTGGCGTGGGCGTGATCGAGGCGCCGACCGGCGTTGGCAAGAGCCTGGGCTACCTGACCGCCGGCGTGCCGATTGCCCTGGCCAGCAAGAAGAAGCTGGTGATCAGCACCGGTACCGTGGCGCTGCAGTCGCAGCTGGTCGAGCGCGATATCCCGAACTTCCTCAAGGCCACTGGCCTGGAGGCGACCATCGCACTGGCCAAGGGCCGTACCCGCTACCTGTGCACGCGCAACGCCGCCGAAGCGCATGGCGAGGGCGCGCAGAACGGCATGTTCGACGACGAGCAGCCGCTGTTCGACCGCCCGCTGGCGCCGATCGAGATGGACATCGCCAAGCGCCTCACCGTGGCCTTCAGCAACGGCAGCTGGGACGGCGACATCGACAACGCACCGGAAACCATCAGCCCCGGCCTGCGCGGGCGCATCACCACGCCGGCCTCGGGCTGTGCGGGGCGACGCTGTGCGTACTCGGCGCAGTGCGCGGTGCTGCGTTCGCGCAACACCGTGCGTGATGCGCAGATCGTGGTCACCAACCACGCGCTGCTGCTGTCGGCGCTGTCCATTGGTGACAGCGACAACGGCCAGCCGATGATCGCCGCGCCGTCGGACATGCTGCTGGTACTCGACGAAGGCCACCACGTTGGCAACGTGGCCATCGACCAGGGCGCGGCCAGCCTGGCATTGGATGAAATGGCCAAGCGCACCGGCCGCCTGCAGATCCTGATCGCCGGTGCCTACCGTGCGGTCGACAAGGATCGTCTGGGCAACCTGCTGCCGAACGAAGCCATCGACGCGGCCAGCAACGTGGCCAAGGGCCTGCGTGCGTTCCGCGACCATGTCGAGGCGGTATGGATGCCGGCGCCGGCCGACGAGGAGCCGATGTGGCGTGCCGCCAACGGGCGCCTGCCCGAGGCCTGGCGCGAGCCGATCGAGGCGCTGGCTGACGATACCCGCAGCCTCTACAACTGGGCGCACGCGGCCACCGCGCAGGTCGCCAAGGGCAAGCCGGACGATCCGGCACGCGAGCGCCTGCAGCGCAACCTCGGCATGGCCCTGGAGATGATCGAGCAGCAGTACAACCTGTGGCAGGTCTGGCGCCGCGAAGACAAGGAAGGCGCGCCGCCGATGGCGCGCTGGGTGACCGCCACCCGCGATGGCGACCTGGTGCTGCATGGCTCGCCGGTGTCGGCCGCGCACGTGCTGCGCAAGCTGTTGTGGGATGAAGTGGATTCGGTGGTGCTGACCTCGGCGACGCTGACCGGCGGTGGCGATTTCCAGGCGCTGGCGATCGACAACGGCATTCCTGAAACCGCCGAGATGGTCTCGCTGTCTTCCCCGTTTGATCTACCCAACCAGGCCGAGCTGATCGTGCCGCCGTTCCCGGTCACGCCCGATGACCGCGAAGGCCATCCGCGTGAAGTGGCGCGCTACATCGGCAAGGAACTGGATTGGACGAAGGGCTCGATGGTGCTGTTCACCTCGCGCTGGAAGATGGAGAAGGTGGCGGGCCTGATGCCGGCCGCCAAGCGCAAGCAGGTGCTGGTGCAGGGCGAGATGTCGAAGACGCGCATGATCGACGAACACCTGCGCCGCGTGGCTGCCGGCGAGGGTTCGGTGCTGTTCGGGCTCAACTCGTTCGGCGAAGGCCTGGATCTTCCGGGTGAGGCCTGCACCACGGTGGTGATCACCCAGGTGCCGTTCGCGGTGCCGACCGATCCGCAGACCGCCACGCTCAGCGAGTGGGTGGAAGCGCGTGGGCTCAATGCGTTCAACCTGATCGCGATCCCGCATGCGCTGCGCACGCTGACCCAGTTCGCTGGCCGCCTGATCCGCACCTCCACCGACACCGGCCGGGTGATCATCCTCGACTCGCGGCTGCTGACCCGCCGCTACGGCAAGCGCATCATCGACGCGCTGCCGCCGTTCAAGCGCACCATCGGCTGAGGGCGGGGTCGGATCCCTTCCACAGGAAGGGCTCTGACCCCATGCATCTCAATCACCGAGCAGGGCGGTGTTGCGCACGGCGCCCTTGTCGGCGCTGGTGGCCAGCAAGGCGTAGGCCTTCAGCGCGCTGGTGACCTTGCGCGGGCGCGGTGCACGCGGTTTCCAGCCACGTGCATCGGCGTCGGCGCGGCGTTTTGCCAGCGTGGCGTCGTCCAGCAGCAGATCGATGCGGCGCGCCGGGATGTCGATGCGGATGCGATCGCCATCTTCCACCAGTCCGATCACACCGCCGCTGGCCGCTTCCGGCGAGACATGGCCGATCGACAGGCCCGAGGTGCCACCGGAGAAACGACCATCGGTCAGCAGCGCACACTGCTTGCCCAGCCCCTTCGACTTCAGGTAGCTAGTCGGGTACAGCATTTCCTGCATGCCCGGGCCGCCCTTCGGGCCTTCGTAGCGGATGACCACCACGTCGCCGGGCTTCACTTCATCAGCGAGGATGCCGGCTACCGCCGCGTCCTGGCTTTCGAACACGCGCGCATTGCCTTCGAACACGTGGATCGATTCGTCCACGCCCGCAGTCTTCACCACGCAGCCGTCGACGGCGAGGTTGCCGCGCAGCACGGCCAGCCCACCTTCCTGCGAATAGGCATGCTCCAACGCGCGTATGCAGCCTTCAGCGCGATCCTGGTCCAGCGACGGCCAGCGCGTGGCCTGGCTGAAGGCTTCCTGGGTGGGAATGCCGGCGGGGCCGGCCTTGAAGAAGGTGTGCAGGGTATCGTTGTCGCTGCGCATCACGTCCCAGCGATCGAGTGCCTCACCGAGCGTGGCGCTGTGCACGGTGGGCACGGAGGTATCCAGCAGCCCGGCGCGGTCCAGCTCACCGAGGATGCCGAACACACCACCAGCGCGATGCACATCTTCGACGTGGTACTTGGGCGAGTTCGGCGCCACCTTGCACAGCTGTGGCACGCGCCGCGACAGTGCGTCGATGTGGGTCAGGTCGAAGTCGACCTCCGCTTCCTGCGCGGCAGCAAGCAGGTGCAGGATGGTGTTGGTGGACCCGCCCATGGCGATATCCAGGGTCATCGCGTTGGCGAACGCGGCCTGGGTGGCGATGCCGCGCGGCAGCGCACGCGGATCCTCGCCGCCATACCAGCGGTGGCAGAGCTCGACGATCAGGCGACCGGCACGGCGGAACAGCGCTTCGCGGTCGGCATGCGTGGCCAGGGTGGTGCCGTTGCCGGGCAGCGACAGGCCCAGGGCTTCGGTCAGGCAGTTCATCGAATTGGCGGTGAACATCCCGGAGCACGAACCACAGGTGGGGCAGGCGCTGCGCTCGTACTCGGCTACTTTCTCGTCGCTGGCGTTTTCGTCGGCGGCGATCACCATGGCATCCACCAGGTCCAGCTTGTGCTCGGACAACCGGGTCTTGCCGGCTTCCATCGGTCCGCCGGAGACGAACACCACCGGAATGTCCAGGCGCAGCGCGGCCATCAGCATGCCGGGGGTGATCTTGTCGCAGTTGGAAATGCACACCAGCGCATCGGCGCAGTGCGCATTGACCATGTACTCCACCGAGTCGGCGATGATCTCGCGGCTGGGCAGCGAGTACAGCATGCCGTCGTGGCCCATGGCGATGCCGTCGTCCACGGCGATCGTGTTGAATTCCTTGGCCACGCCGCCGACCTGTTCGATCTCGCGCGCGACCAGCTGGCCAAGGTCCTTCAGGTGTACGTGGCCGGGCACGAACTGGGTGAAGGAGTTGGCGATGGCGATGATCGGCTTGTGGAAGTCGCCATCCTTCATGCCGGTGGCACGCCACAGGGCGCGGGCGCCGGCCATGTTGCGGCCAGCGGTGGAGGTGCGGGAGCGGTATTCAGGCATGGCTGGCGGAACGGGCGGGCCGTACGACGTGGGGGTCGGTTGATCATGGCCAATTTTTTCGGTTGCTGCTGCAACCACCGGTGGTGGTTCGGCAGGGCTGCGCCCTGCACCTGCCGAATCAACGGCAACGTCAACATCAAAAGCGGGCTATCCGCGGGATGGCGGGGTGGGTCCGGTGGCGGGGGACGCCGTGAATACGTCCATGTAGGCTCGGTCGCGCCATCCATGGCGCTCACGCCCCCGCAACCGGACCCACCCCGCCTTCGAGAGTTGTCCGCGATCTGACAGGGTCGGATCCCGTTGCTGCACAGTGGGCTCTGACCCGATTCTTGCTGTTGGTGGGTGTCGACCTTGGTCGACACGTGGATCCACGCCATGCGTGGAGGGAACTCGGGAAGAACGACGAAAATGAAAGTCCGTTCATCTTTCCCACTTTGCCGATTCCGGTTGTTGGCCGGGATTTGGCATGATGGGGCATTGTTCCGACTTGAAGGCATGAGGCCATGAAACGTTCCCGCACCACTGCGCTGCTGCTGATGAGCGCTGCGCCGCTGCTGTTCACTGCCTGCCAGAAGGAAGAGCAGGTGCAGGTGCAGGAAGGCCTGTATACCTCGGTGGAGGCCTGCACCACGGCTACCGCTGATCCTTCGGCTTGTCGCAATGCATTTGCCGAGGCGCAGAAGAAGTCCGCCGATGCAGCGCCGAAGTACGCGACCAAGGAAGCCTGCCAACAGGACTACAAGCCTGAGCAGTGCGTGCAGCAGCACACCTCGGCCGGTACCTCGTTCATCGGCCCGATGATGATGGGCTTCTTCATGTCGCAGATGCTGAGCAACCGCGGTGGCCTGGCCCCGCAGGCGCCGGCTTCGGCGCCGGCCTACCAGGACAAGAGCGCCGGTTGGGCGCGTCCTGCCCCGGGCGGCAGCGGCGGCCTGAACACCGCCAGCGGCATCGGCGCGGGCAAGGCCGGGCTGGCCCCGGTCAGCAGCGAACCGAACCGTGCGGTGACCGCCAGCCGCAGCGGCTTCGGCAGCACCAGTGCGCGCCGTAGCGGCAGCAGCGTCGGCGGCTGATCAATCCATGCAACGTATCCGTATTGCCGAGCGCGCCCAGTGGCGGGCGCGCGCGGAGGAAGCCGGTTTCCGCTTCCACACCATCGACGGCCAGCCGTACTGGGATGAAAGCGCGTATTACGCGTTCACTCTGCGCCAGATCGAACAGGACATCGAAGACCCCAGCGCCGAGCTGCATGCGATGGCGATGGACCTGGTCGGCGATGTCATCGGCAGCGAGCGCCTGATGGACCAGCTGGCGATCCCCGCGCATTACCGCGACTGGATCGCCGACAGCTGGCGCCAGCGCCAGCCGCACCTGTACGGGCGCCTGGACCTGGCCTACGACGGCACCGGTCCGGCCAAGCTGTACGAACTGAATTACGACACGCCGACCTCGCTGTTCGAAGCCAGCTTCTTCCAGTGGCAATGGCTGGAGGACCAGCGCAATGCCGGCCGCCTGCCGCAGCATGCCGACCAGTTCAATGGGATCCATGAAGCCCTGGTCGAACGCTTCGGCGAACTGGCCACGCAGCTGCCGCCGCCGCTGTACTTCAGTGCGGTGGGCAGCTCGGACGAAGACCGCGGTACGGTCGATTACCTGCGCGACTGCGCCTCGCAGACGGGACTGCACGGGCAGGCCATCGCCATCGAGGATATCGGCCTGTCCGAAGATGGGCGCTTCACCGCGCTGGACGATACGGTGATCGGCACGCTGTTCAAGCTGTACCCGCTGGAAGACCTGATGGCCGAGGAATTCGGGCGCGCGTTGCCGGGGTCGGGCGTGCAGCTGCTGGAACCGGCATGGAAGGCGGTGTTGAGCAACAAGGGCATTCTGCCGTTGCTGTGGCAGCGCAACGTCGGTCACCCGAACCTGCTGGAAGCACATTTCGATGACGGCAGCGCGCTGGCATCGGGCTGGGTGCGCAAGCCGTTGTTCTCGCGCGAAGGTGCCAACATCGAGATGCACCTGGCCGATGGCAGCACGCAGCGCAGCGACGGCCCGTACGACGGTCCGGCGATCCTCCAGCGTGCTCACCCGCTCACCCGCTTCGAAGGCGGTTATCCGCTGATCGGCAGCTGGGTGATCGGCGACCACGCCTGCGGCATCGGCATCCGCGAGGACGACAGCGCGATCACCCGCGACAGTGCGCGCTTCGTGCCGCACGCGATCGTCGATGAGGCGCCGACGCGGATCTACGTCTGATGGCGGTGCGGCGTCTGCCGCATTGAAGCTGGTGCGGGACTGTTGCGTCCCCGGTGTGCAGCAACGCCGTTGGTAGATGCCGACCTTGGTCGGCGCCGTTGATTGTGTGCCAACCAAGGTTGGCACCTACCAGGGCGATGCGTCGGTAGCGCCGGGCCATGTCCGGCGGTTGTGGTGATATCCGCAGGGTGGTTAAAGCAACCCTTCGCGCTTCACTGCCAGATAGCGTTCTACCAGCGCAGCAGGCAGCGCATCGGCGGTCACGTCCAGCACCATCACCCGTTCGGCACGCAGCGCGTCGTGCGCCTGCGCGCGCTGCTGCAGGTACAGCGCGGCGGCACCGGCCTGCGCGGCATCCTCGACCGTATGCACCTCGCCCTCCAGCGCAGCATCCAGCTCGCGCTCACGCAGGCTGGCCACACATACCAGGTGGCGGCGCTGCAACAGGCGCACGGCAGCAAGCAGGTCTTCGATGTCTTCATCGCGCACGTTGCTGACCAGCATCACCAGCGCGCGTCGACGCTGGCGCAGTGATACTTCGGTGGCGGCGGCCAGGTAATCGGTGGCCACGGCCTGTGGCTGCAGGTCGTAGCTGGCGCGCAACAGGTGCTGCACCGTGCCCATGCCGCGCTGCGGCGCCACCCAGCGGTGTTCGCCGCCCACCGCGAACAGGCCGGCGGCATCGCCCTGGCGCAGCGCCAAGTAAGCCACCACCAGCGAGGCGTTCAAGGCATGGTCGAAATGCGAGAGCCCGCCTTCGCTGGCCAGCATGCGTCGGCCGCTGTCGAGCATCAGCAGCAGCTGCTGGTTCTTCTCGTCCTGGTACTCGCGCGAGATCAGCTTGCGCGCGCGTGCGGTGGCCTTCCAGTCGAGCTGGCGCAGGCTGTCGCCGATGCGGTACTCGCGCATCTGGTGGAAGTCGGTACCCTCGCCACGGCGGCGCTTCACATGCGCACCCACCAAGCGTGAGGCCTGGTCGGCGCTGAAAAGCGCGAAGCGGGTGAGCGGCACGAAGTTGGGATAGACCCGTACCTCCAGTGCCGGTGGCAGCGTGCGTTGCTGCCACCACAGCCGCCACGGCGAGCGGATGCGCAGCTGCACGCCCTCGAAGGCAAAGCGACCGCGCTGCTGCGGCTGCACGTGGTAATGCAGGGAGCTGACATGGCCGGCCCGCAACTGCACGCGCTGTGGCAGCGATTCCAGTGGCCAACCGCCCGGCACCAGATCGAACACATGCACGTGCATGGCCTGTTCGCTGTGCAGGCGCAGGCCGACCTCGCGGCGCACGCCCAGTGCCAGCGCCTCGGGAACGTCGCGCTGGACGCTGGGCGAGGGCCGCCGCCGTTGCCGCCACAGGTCAACCAGTGCCAGCACCGCAATCAACGCGCCGGCCAGCGCCCAGCTCCAGCGCGGCAGCAGCCCGCCCAGCACCATGCCGCCCAGCACGGCCCAGGCCAACAGCAACGCCAGCAGCAGCGGCGCAGGCCTCATCGGCGCGGCGCTTCGACCTTGGCCAGCAGTGCACCCAGCACGTCGTCGGCATCCTGGCCTTCGATCTGCAGCTCCGGCGCCAGTGCGATGCGGTGGCGCAGGGCAGGGCGGGCGATGTCGCGCACATCATCGGGGGTGACGAAATCACGCCCGGCCAGCACCGCCTGCGCGCGCGAGGCACGTACCAGGGCGATGCTGCCGCGCGGGCCGGCGCCGACGGCGATGCCTGGCCACTGGCGGGTGGCGGCCACGATGCGCACCGCGTAGTCGATCACTTCGTCGTCGACGGTGATCGCCGCGGTGGCCTGCTGCAATGCCAGCAGTTCACCGGCACCGAGTACGCGCGGGACCTGGCTGAGGTCGAAATCGCTGGCGGCACGGCCGCTGGTGATCGCCGCGACCATGCGCTTCTCGTCCTCCAGCTGCGGATAGTCGATCAGCACCTTCAGCAGGAAGCGGTCCAGCTGCGCTTCCGGCAGCGGATAGGTGCCTTCCTGTTCCAACGGGTTCTGCGTGGCCAGCGCCATGAACGGCGGCGCCAGGGTGAAGGCCTTGCCTTCGATGGTCACCTGGCCTTCCTGCATCACTTCCAGCAAGGCGGACTGGGTCTTGGCCGGGGCACGGTTGATTTCATCGGCCAGCAGCAGGTTGGTGAACACCGGGCCGCGGCGGATCTTGAAGCTCTCGCTCTTGGGGTCGTACACCGCATGCCCGCTGACGTCGCTGGGCATCAGGTCGGGGGTGAACTGCACGCGGCCATAGTCCAGCTCCAGCGCCTGCGCCAGCGCGCGCACCAGCAGGGTCTTGCCGAGGCCGGGCACGCCTTCGATCAGCACGTGGCCACCGGCCAGCAGGGCGACCAGGATCTGGTCGAGCACATCGGCCTGGCCGATGAAGGCGTGGCCGACGGCCTGGCGGATGGCGTCGACGCGTTCGATCAGGCGGGCGGTGGCGGCCGCCGGAAGTTCAGGGGCATCGGTCATAGCAGGGATCTCATCTGGAGCAGCAAGCGGATGCGCTCGCGCAGGGCGGAGGAATCATGCGGCGAGGGCGGCGTGAGTGCACTGGTGACACGACTGACCGGCCATTGCAGCACCGCGGCGATGGCCTGGTCACGCGCAGCACCGTCGAGTGCCGCAGCCACGGGTGCACGCAGGCGCAGGCGATGCAGGAACAGCGCCTGCACGGCCTGGTAAAGGCGCGCGCCATGACCGAAGCGCAGCAGCAGTTCGCCACTGGCGCGGACGTGTTCCAGCAGCGAACGGCGCTCGATCACCGGGGCGGGCAGGGCACTGCCGAAGCGCTGCGCGCGCGACCACAGCCAGCCGAGGATCGCCAGCAGCAGCGGGACCCACAGCGGCCAGCCCTGGTAGAAGATGCGCGCGCCCAGTGAAGGCGGGCGGCTGCCGTATACCAGCCACACCGTGCCGCGCCCATAGTTGGGGTCGAGCAGGTAGCGTGTCAGGTCGCGATGGGAGAGGTCATGCAGGCCATCGCGGGCGACGGCGTCGACTGTGCGGCGGCGCGTTGATGCGTTCGGTCCTTCACCACGCATGACGTCCATGTCGGCCAGCACGTCGATGCGGCCCTTGCCGTGCGGCAGGCGCGCGAACACCAGCCCATCGTTGCCGCCCCAACGGCGCTCGGCCGTGGCGTTGGCCTGGAAGCCCAGGCTGAAGCGCCGGCCGCCGCAGAACTCGACGTGGCTGGGATCATCGACCACGTGGTAGGGCTGGCAGTCGCTGCCATGGAACAGGCTGTCCACGCCGATCCTGTCCAGCAAGGGACCCTGCGTGCTGCTGGCATCGTCCTCGGCCGGCGGCTGCGTGCGCAGCAGCAGATGGCCACCGGTATCTACCCAGTCCAGCAGGGCCTGCGCAGTGCGCGGCGGCATGTCGGCGGTGTCCTGCAGCAGCACCAGCGTATCGGTGGCGGCCAGTGGCATCTGTGCCAGGTCCAGCCGCTGCCGGGACTGCACCTCGATGCCGTCGGCGCGCAGGGCCTGGCCCAGCACATACAGCGGGTTGTAGCTGGCTTCGCCCTGCGGCGGCAGCACCACGGTTTCGGTCACCTTTTCGTGCGTGCGCAGGAACAGGATCGTCAGCGGTACCCCGAACAGGACCAGCGCGCCCAGCAGCAATGACCAGAACAGGCGCGGATTCATGCCTGCCATCCGTACTGCTGGCGCAGCGTGCTGGCCAACGCGTCGAAATCGCTGCGGGCAGGCAGACGCCCACCGTAGGCGGCGTACTGCCACATGCGCACGATGCGTGCGAACAGTTCACGGTCGCTGCTGTCGGTCATGCGCCGCGAGGCACGCAGGCACTGAGCTTCGGTTGCACCGGGCGGCAACGCGATACCCGTGCGCTCCACCAGCGTGCGTACGCTGGCGCGATACAACAGGGCCAGCGCCTGCCGCGGTCGTCCCTGGTCCCACAGCAGGCCGGCCTGGGTCGCCACATCCGGCGGCAGCACCACCGGCATTTCCACCTGTTCTTCGGTGATCTGCGGTGCCTGCTTTTCTTTGCGGCGGCCGGAACCGCGCACCCACGGCAGCCACAGCCGCGCGGTCAACAGCAGCACCAGCAGCAGGACACCCAGCAGCCCCCACAGGCCCCATTCGGCGATCCGTGCCAGCCACAGCTGGCCGCTCCTGCGCGCCTTGCGGTCTGCGTCGCTGCTGCTGTCCTTCTGCAGATCCTTCTTGTCTTTGTTCTTTTCGGCCGCTTCTTCGATCGGCTTCCATCGGCTGACCTGCCGCGTCGGCCGCTGCAACGGATCTTCGTAAGCGCGGTTCACGGCCTGGCGGAAGCCGGCGGTATCCACCGCCTTGTCGCCGAAGATCACCGCCGGTGTATTGGCCGGATCGTTTTCCGCAGTGGCCACTTCCTCGGTTTCTTCCGCATTCTCGTCTTCATCGCCGCTGGCCGCAGCGGTCTGCCCGGCGTCCGGCGTGTCGGCGTCCTGCGCATGCGCGGGTGCCAACGGCAGCGCCAGGCACAGCAGCAGCACCAATGAAGAGGCAACCGGCAGCAAGCGTTCGCGCAGGCGGCGCAGGGCGATTTCCACGTCCCAGGCTTCCATCTGCGTGCGCCGGTTCAAGTACAGGCCGAAGCCGGCGCCCACGTAGAACGGGCCGACCAGCGCCGCTGCCAGCCAGCACAGCAGATTGAGGCCAAGCTTGGCCCATGCGGGTGCTTCCACGCTGACCATCGCCCACGCCGCGCGCCAGGATTCGGGCAGCAGTTCCAGGGGGATGAAGATGAAGATGGTTGCGATCGCGCCCACCACCAGCACCAGCTCGAATGCCAGACAGATCATCGCCAGCACCAGTGCCGGGCCCGCGGCGCCGGCAGCGACTGCACGGCGGCGAGCGCCGCGCTGTGCGGGCGCATTGCCCTCCAGCAGGTTGACCGGCAGGCACAGGCTGCGCAGGCCGCTGAAACGGCGCCAGCCTAGGTAGCCCCAGAAGCCACTGCCACCCCACTGCCGTTGCGCGCGCAGCGCAGCGCGCGGACCGACCCGTTCGCCGAAGATGCCGCGCGAGAGTACGTACAGCGGCGCGCGCTCGAACAAGGGCTTGCACCACCACATCGCCAGCCAGGCCCAGCCGAAGGCATCCAGCCACCAGGCCAGCGCGTTGAACAGCACGAACAACGGCGCACTGGCCAGCAGCCAGCTGCCCCACACGCCGCGTGCATGGCGACGGGCCAGCGCACTGCCCAGTTCCATCGCTTCCCAACTGCTGCGCGCGCGCAGCACCACATCCAGGTGGTCAATCCGCATGGCTGCCTCCGCGTCCACCACGCCACAGCCACAGCAGCACACCGGCCCACAGCACACCGGCCACGCTGAACTTCACTGCAGCCGGGATTTCGGCGATGGACGACCAGAACGCTTCCACGAACGCTGCCAGCAGCAGCATGAAGGCCACGCCCAGGCACAGCCGCGCGCCGATGCGCCCCCCTTCGACCAGCGCATCCAGGCGCCGCCGCCGCCCGGGCGCCAGCAGTTTCATGCCCAGCTGCAGGCCGGCACCGCCGGCGATCACGATCGCGGTCAGCTCGAACGCACCGTGGCCGACCACGAAGCGCCAGAACGGGCCGCTATGGCCGATGTGCTGCAGATGGCCGGCCACCGCGCCGATGGTGATGCCGTTGAACAACAGCACCAGCAGCGTGCCCAACCCCGCCAGCAGGCCGCTGGCGAAAGTGCGCAGGGCGATGCCGATGTTGTTCATGATGTAGTAGCCGAACATCATCCAGTCGGTGCCGCTGTCGCGGCCCAGGCGCTCGGCGGATGGATCGTACATGCGTTCCATCTCGGCGATCTGGCCGTTGTCCATCAGCAGGTGGATGCTGTCCGGGTACACCTGCACCAGCACGAAGCAGGCCAACGCCGGCACCGCGAACATCGCCAGCGCCGCCCACATGCTGCGCGCCTGGCTGCGTACCAGCAGCGGGAAATCAGCGACCAGGAATTCCAGCGCGCGCCGCCAGCGGGTCGGTGGCGTGCGGTACAGCACGCCATGGCCGTGCTGCATCAGTTGCTGCAGGCGCTGCACCAGCTGTGGGCTGTAGCCGCGTTCACGGGCCAGCGCCAGCTGCTGGCACAGCCGTCGGTAACGCTGCGGGAAGCTGACATCGCCGGCTTCTTCCGCGCCCGGCTTGCGCCGGCGCCGACGCGAAGCACCGGCGCGATGCTGCAGCCACTGCTCCAGGTCATGCCATTCCTGTTGATGGCGGGCGACGAACTGTTCCTGCTTCATCGTCGACCCAGCAACCAGTTGGCCATCGCATACAGGCGCAGCACGCCGACCTGGCCGGACGCGCTGGTCAATGGCTCGGCGATGCCGGCCAGCTCTTGCTGGCGCGCGGGAGACAGGCGTGGCGCGCGCTCGGCGAAGGCCATCACTGCCGCCTGTTCTTCCGGCCGCAGCGGTTGCGGCGGGGCCAGCACGCTGTCGATGGTGGCCGGCGGCGGCAGGTAATGCGGTGGCGAATGCACCACCATCGTGCCGGCAACCAGATCGCCCAGGCGGCGGCCATGAGGATCGAACAGGCTGCTGATCAGGCCCAGCGCGTAGCCGAAGGGCAGCATGTCCACCGTGCGCAGCAGGTTGCGGGTGATCGATGCCATCCAGCCCACCGGTGCGCCATCCTGTGCCAGCACCCGCAGGCCAAGAACACGTTTGCCGAGGGTGCGCCCCCACAGCGCTTCGCAGACGATGGGGTAGGCCCACATCAGCAGGAACATCAGCGCCATGTACAGGCCGCGGCCGAACTCATCGAGCAGGGCCAGCGGAATGGACAGCGCGGTCAGCGCGCCGAAGCGGACTGCCAGGTCGATCAGCCAGGCCAGGGCACGTGGCATCGGTCCGGCCGCAGGCAACTGCAGCGGCACGCCTTCCGGCGTTACCACCTCGCGGTAGGTATCGAGCATCGGCGCGGCCATCAGCGCGATGGCCGCCGAAGTGGGCGCTGGAGTCCTCTCCGGCGTGCAGCCACGGGCATGGGGGTCTCGACGGTTCCTGGTCGGGCCCAGACTTTAGCAGAGCCCGGCCACCGGCGATGCGGCCTCAGCCCAGGTACTCGTCCTTCAGCCGCACGTAGTGGTCGGCCGAATAGTGCAGCGACTCGATCTCCTTGTCGCTGAGCGTGCGCGCCGGACGGGCGGGGTTGCCCACCCACAGCTCGCCTTCGCCCACCACCTTGCCGGGGCCGACCACTGCACCGGCACCGACGAAACCATGGCGTTCGACCCGGGCACCGTCGAGGATGCACGCGCCCATGCCGATCAGGCTGAAATCGCCGATGCTGCAGGCGTGGATGATGCAGCCATGGCCGACGGTCACGCCTTCGCCGATCAGGGTCGGGTAGCCGGCCTTGTTGTACGGGCTGTGGTGGCTGACGTGGATGATGGTGCCGTCCTGCACATTGGTGCGCGCACCGATGCGCACGAAATTGACGTCGCCGCGGATGACCGTGCCCGGCCAGACCGACACGTCGTCGGCCAGTTCGACATCACCGATGATGGTGCAGGCCGGATCGACATACACGCGCTGGCCGAGCACCGGCATCTTGTCGCGGAAAGGGCGCAGCGGGGTCATCGGTGTCTCCGGCAGATCAGGGCAATCGTGATGATGATACGCGCTCTGCCGATGCCGACCCCGCGGGCACCTGCAGCGGCCGGGATGCTTCATGGATCCGTGTCGACCAAGGTCGACACCTACCAGAGCGGACCGCGAGTAGATCCACGCCATGCGTGGATGGCATTTGCCGATCCCGCGTTACGCCACGCGTCCGCGCCGCGCGCGTTCCAGGTGCACCAGCAGCAGCGAGATCGCCGCCGGGGTCATGCCGGGAATGCGCTGTGCCTGGCCGATGGTCTGCGGACGAACGCGCTCCAGCTTCTGCAGTGCTTCGGCCGACAGCCCGCGCACGATGGCGTAGTCGAAATCGCCGGCAATCGGGGTTGCTTCATGCCGCTGCTGGCGCTCGATCTCCTCGCGCTGGCGATCCAGGTAACCGGCGTACTTCACGCCGATCTCCACCTGTTCGGCCACCTTGCCATCGGCCACGGCCGGGCCGAGCGAGGGTACCCGCATCAGCTGCGCGTAATCCAGTTCCGGGCGCTTGATCAGGTCCAGCACATTGGTTTCGCGGCTGACCGCCACGCCCAGCGTTTCCTGCACTTCGCGGCCCAGCGCATTGGCCGGCGTCGCCCAAAGCGCGCCCAGGCGTGTGCGTTCTGCGGCCACTGCGGCCTGCTTGGTTTCGAAGGCACTCCAGCGACGATCATCGACCAGGCCCATGTCGCGGCCGGCCGGCGTCAGGCGCTGGTCGGCGTTGTCTTCGCGCAGCTGCAGGCGGTATTCGGCGCGGCTGGTGAACATGCGGTACGGCTCGTTGGTGCCGTGGGTGATCAGGTCATCCACCAGCACGCCGAGGTAGGCTTCATCGCGGCGCGGGCACCAGCCCTCCAGGCCACGCACCTGGCGAGCGGCATTGAGGCCGGCCAGCAGGCCCTGCGCGGCAGCTTCTTCATAACCGGTGGTGCCGTTGATCTGGCCGGCGAAGAACAGACCGTTGACCAGCTTGGTTTCCAGCGAAGCCTTCAGCCCGCGCGGATCGAAGAAGTCGTACTCGATGGCATAACCGGGGCGGGTTATGTGCGCGTTGGCGAAACCGCGGATGCTGCGCACCATCTCCAGCTGCACGTCGAACGGCAGCGAGGTAGAAATACCGTTGGGATAGATCTCGACGATGCCCAGGCCTTCCGGCTCGACGAAGATCTGGTGGCTGGCCTTCTCGGCGAAGCGCACCACCTTGTCTTCGATGGACGGGCAGTAGCGCGGGCCGATGCCTTCGATCTGCCCGCTGTACAGCGGCGAGCGGTGCAGGGCGTCGCGGATGATCTGGTGGGTCTGCTCGCTGGTGTGGGTGATCCAGCAGCTGACCTGCTGCGGATGCTCATCCACCGAACCGAGGAAGGACATCACCGGGCGCGGCGTGTCGCCGGGTTGCTCGTCCATCACGCTGTAGTCCAGCGAACGGCCGTCGATGCGCGGCGGCGTGCCGGTCTTCAGGCGGTCCACCTGGAACGGCCGCTCGCGCAGGCGTGCGGCCAGCGTGGTGGCCGGCGGATCGCCCATGCGGCCGGCAGCGTACTGGGTCGGGCCGACATGGATCTTGCCGGCCAGGAAGGTGCCGGCGGTCAGCACCACGGCCTCGGCGTCGAAACGCAGGCCGGTCTGGGTGATGACCCCGCGCACGGCGTCGCCCTCGATGACCAGGTCATCCACCGCCGCCTGGAACACGGTCAGGTTGGCCTGGCCTTCGACGATGGCGCGGATCGCCATGCGGTACAGGTTGCGGTCGGCCTGGCAGCGGGTGGCGCGCACGGCCGGGCCCTTGGAGGCATTGAGCGTGCGCCACTGGATGCCGGCGCGGTCGGCGGCATGCGCCATCGCACCGCCGAGGGCGTCGATTTCCTTGACCAGATGGCCCTTGCCGATGCCACCGATGGCCGGGTTGCAGCTCATCGCGCCCACCGTTTCGATGTTGTGGGTCAGCAGCAGGGTGCGCACGCCGGTACGGGCCGCAGCCAGCGCGGCCTCGGTGCCGGCGTGGCCGCCGCCGATGACGATGACGTCGTAACGATGGAAGGAATCGATCATGGAGGCTGTTCAGCAAGGGGCGGGCGCAGCCGGGGGGCCGTGCCGGGGTGGCGATTTTAGCGCCAATCGGGGCAGGGACGCCGGCGCCGGTCGGCTGGCGTCGAAATCAACCCTAAAGTTGGCAGGATTTTTGCAGATAACCCAATAGCACCCACCGTGGCTGGCGCCGCAGGCGCTGGTGACCGGAATTGGAACAGGGGCCGGTACAGGCGCACGGTGGGGAAGCAGAGGGGCCGGCAGTCGGGGGACTGTCCGGCCCTGTTTTTTTTGTGGCTTCCGGGAAAGCGTCATCCACGCATGGCGTGGATCTACTGTCCCGCACGGCCTGGTTGCCACGGCCCCGCCCGCGGTGTCCCCGAACAACAAACGGCCCCGCAGTGCGGGGCCGTTCGTCTTCAAAGGTGCCGACATCCGACAGGGCCGGAACAGGGGGGATCCAGATGTTCCTGTCGGATATCGACGCAGAGCTGTTTGGGACGTGCCCTTAACGTTTTTGTCACTTTGTGACGCGGGCCGTCACCACCTGCGTAGATTGAGGCTTGGACCGTGTGAAATGCAAGACGGAACACGCGCAACTGTGCGCTATCTCTCTTGATCCATCGCACGCCAGGGGGAACTGTTCATTCTCGGCGCACGCGGCGCTGGCGCAGGGCGGGCCTGCGGCGGCGGTGACGGGCGCTCGACCCGCTGCGCGGGCTGCGACGGCCGACGCATCGAATCCATGTTGCGCCACGGTGAGCCGCCGTTGTTCTGGCGCGGCGGCGGTGGCGGACGGTTCTCGCCGCCATTGCCCGGACGCGGTGGCGGGCGGTGGTTGTTGTGCGGCGGGCGGTAGATCGGCCGCTGATAGTACGGGCCGCCGTAGCCGTAATAGCCACCGCCGCCGTAATACGGATAGCCGTAGTCGGCCGGGTAGCCATAGGGGTAGCGGTATTCGACCGACGGCGCACCGTGGTAGTAACCACCGCCGCGGCCACCGACATAGTCATAAGTGGTGCAACCGGTCAGGGCCAGCAACAGGCCACCGGCAAGCATCAGGCGCGTTTTCATGATGGGTCCCCCCAGAGGACGGGTATGCAGGCAGCTTCAGCCGCCGGCGTTGAATCAGCCCTTAATTCCGCCGGCCAGGATGAATGGCGGTGTAGGACTGCATGCTGGCATGACCGATGGCGCCCTCGCCAGCGCGGAGGCATACGTTAATCTTGCGTCATGAGCGATTCACTGTTGCCCCGCGCTGATGACGTCCTTGCCGCCGCCGCGCGGATCGCGCCCCATGCCAGCGTGACCCCGGTGCTGCGCTCGCGCACGCTGGACACACTGGCCGGTGCGCGACTGGCGTTCAAGGCCGAGCACCTGCAGCGGGGCGGCGCGTTCAAGTTCCGTGGCGCCTGCAATGCGGTGTGGTCGCTGGATGCCGATCACGCCAGTGCCGGTGTGGTGACCCATTCCTCCGGCAATCACGGCGCCGCCTTGGCGCTGGCTGCCCGCACACGGGGCATTCCCTGCCACGTGGTGGTGCCCGAAGGGGCGGTGGCCGCCAAGCTGGCCAACATTGCCCGGCATGGCGCCACCCTCTGGCGCTGCCCGGCGACCATCGCTGACCGCGAGGCCACCTGCGCCAAGGTGCAGGCTGATACCGGCGCCACCCTGGTCCATCCGTACACCAACCCTGCGGTGATGGCCGGGCAGGGCACGGCCGCGCTGGAGCTGCTGCACAGCGACGGTCCGTTCGACGTGCTGGTGGTGCCCGTGGGCGGTGGTGGCCTGGCCAGTGGCACCGCATTGGCCCTGCAGCACCTCAGCCCGGACACCCGGCTGGTGCTGGCCGAGCCGGCCGGTGCCGACGACACCGCCCGTTCGCTGGCGACCGGCAAACGGCAGGAAGGATTCATCCCGGACACGATCTGCGACGGACTGCGCACGCTGATCGGTGCACCCAACTTCGCGTTGCTGCAGGCCGCGGGCGCCGAGGTCATCGTGGTTGACGATGCCGCCACCGTGGCGGCGATGCGCCTGCTGTGGGACGTGCTCAAGCAGGTGGTCGAGCCGTCCTCGGCGATCGTGCTGGCGGCGGTGCTTGCGCAGCCTGCGCGCTTCGCTGGCCTGCGCGTGGGGTTGGTGCTGTCCGGCGGCAATGTCGATCTGCCTGCCCTGCGTTGGGGAGCGCCGTGAGCCGCGGCCGTCATCGCGAACGTACCGGCCTGCTCGGTTGGTTGTGGCGGTTGTTCGTGTTGCTGGTGATCTGGCTGCTGGGCGTGACCGCCTGGATCGTCTGGGTCGGCGAGCGCGACCAGGCGGCCAAGGCAGACGCGATCATCGTGCTCGGCGCGGCCGCCTACGATGCCAAGCCGTCGCCGGTATTTGAAGAACGCATCCGCCATGGCCTGGATCTGTACGACGCCGGCTACGCGCCATTGCTGATCTTCACCGGTGGCTATGGCGGCACCGGCGCGCGCTTCTCGGAATCGCAGGTGGCCCGCCGCTATGCGCTCAAGCACGGCATTCCCGACGACGCGATCCTCATCGAGACCGCCTCGCGCAATACCGTGCAGAACCTGGTCGAGGCCAAGCGGCTGATGGACCAGCGCAAGCTGCATTCGGTGATCATCGTCAGCGACCCGCTGCACATGGCGCGCGCGCTGCGCCTGAGCAAGGCGCTGGGCATCCAGGCGTTGGCGTCGTCCACGCCGAGCACGCGCTTCCGCAGCTTCCATACCAGCTGGCGCTTCCTGGTGCAGGAGATCTACTTCTTCCACCGAGATCTTGTGCGGCCGCCGCTGAGTTCACCGGCCAATACCTGAGGGCGGAAGCCTGCTTTGGGTGGGGGCCGACCTTGGTCGGCACAACCTGTCAGATCGCGATGCCGCCGGCACTGTGCCGACCAAGGTCGGCACCTACCAGAGCGGATTCCGTGCATGAATCGGTAGTCGCCGACCTTGGTCGGCGCATGACCTGCGGCCGCTCGATCAGGTCTGCTTGCGCCGGATCGGGATCGCCGACACCGGCACGGAAGCAATGTCATGCCCACCTTCGCGGATCGGCGCGCCCGGATCCGGCGCCCAGGCATGGGCGTAGATCACTTCCCAGCTGCTGGGCAGCTTGCCATCGCCACGGCGCATCGGTTCGTACGCCGCCGCTGCCGCTGCAAACCGACCGCGACCGGTCAACGTATGGCGGCGATCGACCCGCGCGTTGGTCGCGCCCATCGCGCGCAGCTCGCGCATCAACGAAGGCAGATCGTCGTAGGTGAGGGTGAACAGGTCGCGGTCCAGTACCGGGTCGCGGAAGCCGGCCATCATCAGCGCGTCGCCGAACTGGGCGATCTGCGCGAAGCGGCTGACGTGCGGGCGGTCATCGGCGGCGGCGAAGGCTTCATTGAGCTCGACCAGCGTGTCCGGCCCGAAGGTCGAACACAGCAGCAGCCCACCGGGCTTGAGCACGCGGCGGAAACCGGCGAACACCGCCGGCAGGTCATCCACCCACTGCAGGCACAGGTTGCTGAAGATCACGTCCACGCTGTTGTCGGCCAACGGCAGCGCGGTGGCATCGGCGGCCAGGCGTTGGAACGGCTTCCACCAGCCAGCCTGGCGCTTGGCCTGGTCCAGCATCGGCAGTGCCACGTCCAGTGCGATCACCTGCGCCTTCGGCCAGCGCTTCTTCATCAGCGCACTGGCATGGCCGGTGCCGGCGCCGATATCCAGCACCACCTCCGGCTTGCGCGCCTCCAGGTAATCCAGCGATTCCAGCAGCCGCGACTGCACCTCGCGCTGCAGGGCGGCGGCAGCGTCGTAGCTGGTGGCGGCGCGGGCGAAGGCGCGGCGGACATGGCGGGCATCGAAGTGGGACGGCATTGCGAAAGTCTCTTAGAACGTACCGGGGTAGGCGCCGCCGTCGATCAGCAGGTTCTGTCCGGTGAGGTAACCCGCCTGTGCACTGCACAGGAAGGCGCAGGCGGCGCCGAATTCGTCCGGCGTACCGAAGCGGCCGGCGGGGATCTGCTGGCGGCGGCGTTCGGCCACAGCGTGCGCATCACCCTCCTGCCCCGCGGCGTGGGCGAAGTTGGCGCGCAGGCGGTCGGTATCGAACTGGCCGGGCAGCAGATTGTTGATGGTGACGTTGTGGGCCACGGTGCGCCGCGCCAGCCCGGCGACGAAGCCGGTCAGGCCGCTGCGCGCGCCGTTGGACAGTGCCAGCGTATCGATGGGTGCCTTCACCGATGACGAGGTGATGTTGACGATGCGGCCGAAGCCGCGTTCGATCATCGCGTCCACGGTGGCGCGGATCAGCGCGATCGGCGCCAGCATGTTGGCGTCGAGCGCAGCGATCCAGTCGTCGCGCTCGAACGTGCGGAAGTCGCCCGGCGGCGGGCCACCGGCGTTGGTCACCAGGATGTCGACCTGCGGGCAGGCGGCCAGCGCGTGGGCGCGGCCCGCCTCGGTGGTGACGTCGGCAGCAATCGCGCGCACTTCAGCGGCACCGGGCAGCGTGCGCAGTTCCGCAGCCGCGACCTGCAGCGCAGCGTCACCGCGGGCGACGATGACCACGTTCACGCCTTCGCGCACCAGCGCACGCGCGCAGCCCAGGCCAAGCCCCTTGCTGGCGCCGCAGACCAGTGCCCAGCGGCCGGAAATGCCCAGATCCATGCGTCAGTCCTGCAGAAGCGTCGGGAGGCTCATTGTCCGCCATCGGCCGGTAACAGGCCGGCAACGAAGTGTTGCAGAGCGGCTGCCACTTCATCGGCATGGCCGAGGAAGGGGGCGTGGCCGCCATGGGCGACGGTCAGCGACTGGCCGCCCGGTGCCAGCGCGGCAGCGGCCTGCATTGCGGCCGGCGAGACCAGACGGTCGCGCTGGCCGGCAATCCACAGGCTGGGCTTGCCCAGTGCGGGCAGGGCGCCGCGCAGGTCGGTGTTCTCCAGCAGCTGCAGGCCCTCGCGCAGTGCGCGTTCGGCAGGCGCACCGCGTTCGACCAGACGCTGGCGCAGGGTGCGCAGTTCCTCGCGGGCATGCGCCGAACCCATCACGTCCAGTGCCAGGAAACGTTCCAGGGTGCCACTGAAGTCCTGGGCGAGGTCACGACCGAACTGCTCGAACACCGATGGCTCCACGGCGTGTGGCCAGTCATCAGCGCGTACGAAGCGCGGGGTGGCGGCGATCATCGCCAGACCACGTACCTTCGGCAGCGTGGCCGCCGCGTGCAGTGCGAACAGGCCGCCCAGTGACCAACCGCACCACACCGCCGGCGGCGTGGCCGCGGCAATGGCGTTGACCACGAACGGCAGGCGCAGCGGCGTGCTGTCGTCGCGGCTGTGGCCGTGGCCGGGCAGGTCGACCAGATGCAGCGTGAACCGATCGGCCAGACGCTGCACCAGTGGCGCAAACACGCCGCCCTGCAGGGCCCAGCCGTGGATCAGTACCAGGTCCGGCCCATGGCCGGTCACTTCGATATGCATGGGGAACTACACGATCACTCAGGCCAGCGCCGGCAACGACGGCGGCAGTACTTCGCGCGCGGCAAAGGCCACGCGGTCGCGTGCAACGGCGATGGCTTCGACCAGGCCGCGCACCTGTTCGGTGGTGTGCAGCGCGGACAAGGTGACGCGCAGGCGTGCCTTGCCCTCCGGCACGGTCGGTGGGCGGATCGCGCCGACCAGCCAGCCGGCCTGTTCCAGCGCCTGCGACATCGCCACGGCGGTGTGGTCGTCGCCACAGAGCAACGGCTGGATCGGCGTTTCCGATGCCATCAGATCCAGCCCGTGACGGCGCGCTTCGCCGCGGAACAGTGCAATCAGATCGGCCAGCTTCGCGCGCCGCCAATGATCACGGCGGGCCAGCCGCACCGCTTCCAGCGCGGATGCCGCCAATGCCGGCGCCATGGCGGTGGTGTAGATGTAGGGGCGTGCGGTTTCGGCCAGATGCTCGATCAGGTCTTCGCGGCCGAGCACCAGCGCGCCGGAACCGCCGAGCGCCTTGCCCAGGGTGACCAGCTGCAACGGCACATCGTCCACGCCCAAGCCGGCGGTGGCGACCGCGCCACGGCCATCGCCGAGCACGCCCACGCCATGCGCATCGTCCACGTAGAACAACGCCTGCTGCAGGCGCGCGACCAGCGACAGCGCACGCAGCGGCGCGATATCGCCATCCATGCTGAAGACACCATCGGTGGCCAGCATCGCCGCGCCATCGGGCGCATGCTTGAGCTGGCGCATCGCACCTTCCGCATCCAGGTGCGGGTAGCGGCGCAGGCGCGCACCGGCCAGCCGCGTGGCATCGAGCAGACTGGCGTGGTTGAGCTTGTCCTGCACGCAGACATCGTTTTCTTCGCTCAGCAACGCCTGCTGCACGGCCAGGTTGGCGGCGAAGCCACTGCCGAAAAGCAGCGCACGCGGGTAACCGAGCCACTCGGCCACTTCGCGCTCCAAGGCGTCGTGCAGTGCGTGGTGGCCGCAGACCAGGTGCGAAGCACCGGCGCCAGCACCTTCGCGCGCGGCGGCATCCTGCAGTGCGTTGACCACGCTGAACTGCTGGGCCAGGCCCAGGTAATCGTTGCTGCAGAAGCCAGTCAGCCAGCGCCCATCGATTTCCAGGCGCACACCATCGCGACGGGTGACCGTGCGCCGTGGGCGGCGACGGCCTTGTGCATCGCGCAACGCGCGCTGGGCTTGGAGGCGGGCGGTCAGGTCGGGGCGTGCCATGGCGGCTGGATGCGGCGACGGGGCGGCTAGGGTAGCGCGTTGCCGCGACGCCTGCTTGGCCGCCGGCTCAGGCCGCGTGGGCGCAGCCGCAGCCGCAGCCGGGGGCATCGGCGCTGATATCGGCGTGCACGGTGCCGCCATGGTCGTGACCGTCGGCGTCCACCTGCACCGCCATCGGCTGCAGGCCCAATCGTGCGAACAGGGCCATGTCGCGCTCGCTTTCCGGGTTGCCGGTAGTCAGCAGCTTGTCGCCATAGAAGATGGAGTTGGCGCCGGCCAAGAAGCACAGCGCCTGCAGTTCGTCACTCATCGCTTCGCGGCCGGCCGACAGCCGCACCATCGAACGCGGCATGGCGATGCGTGCCACGGCGATCATGCGCACGAACTCGAACGGGTCCAGCTCGACGCTGCCATGCAGCGGCGTGCCGGCGACCTGCACCAGCTTGTTGATCGGCACCGAATCGGGATGCGCCGGCAACGTTGCCAGCGCCAGCAGCAGGCCGACGCGCTGTGCGCGGGTTTCACCCATGCCGACGATGCCGCCGCAGCAGGTCTTCAGCCCCGCATCGCGCACATGGCCCAGCGTATCCAGGCGATCCTGGTACTGCCGGGTGTGGATGATCGAGTCGTAGTAGTCCGGCGCGGTATCGAGGTTGTGGTTGTAGTAGTCCAGGCCGGCGTCCTTCAACGCGCGCGCCTGTTCGCCACTGAGCATGCCCAGCGTGGCGCAGGTTTCCAGGCCGAGCGCCTTCACTCCGGCGATCATCGCAGCCACCTTCGGAATGTCACGGTCCTTCGGCGAACGCCAGGCTGCACCCATGCAGAAACGCGAGGCACCGGCCGCCTTCGCCTGGCGCGCCTTGGCCAGCACCGCGTCGGTGTCCATCAGCTTCTGTGCGTTGACCCCGGTGCTGTAGCGCTGCGCCTGCGGGCAGTACGCGCAGTCTTCCGGGCAGCCACCGGTCTTCACCGACAGCAGCGTGGAGACCTGCACCTGGGCCGGGTCGAAGTGCTCGCGGTGGACCGCGGCGGCGCGGAACAGCAGTTCCGGGAAGGACAGGTCGAACAGCGCCTGCAGTTCGTCGTGGTGCCAGTCGTGGCGGATGGCGGTTGCCATGGCGGGACCTTGGAAGGGCTAGAGCGAGGGCGCAGTCTGGGTGGCTCGTGGTGCTCTGTCAACTAATTAGGTAGTTGGCAAGTTTACATTGCATCCGAGGGTTAGACTGGGCGCTCACGCAAAGGATTGCCATGAACAACCCATTGATCGCCGTACTGAAGGCCGTGGCGGCGAACGCGCTGCAGGCGACGGCCATTGCCACTGCCTTGATGCTGATCACCATTCCCGGCATCGCCCTGGCGACGACGCAGTGCGTGCTCCCGGTTGCCGATGGCGGTGACATTCCTCCCTCGCCGCCCTCGGTGACGGGGAAGATCGTGGAGATCCACGACCACCAGCTGACGGTCGAAATCCGCAAAGGCGTGGTTCACCGCACTATCGTCAACGATGGCACCGGCCTGTGGACGGTCTTCGGCGGCGGCATCGAGGAAACCGACCTCAAGGTGGGGCAGCACGTATTGATCTGGTTGCAGGACTGCAGGCATGCGGAAAAAACGCCGCAGGTCGCCGCTGTCGTGCAAGTCTGTTCGCTTGCCGCCGAAGCATGTGCAGAGCGATAAGGCGTCCTGAGGAGATGAGCATGTTCAGAAGTCGCACATCGCTGACCGTCGTGCTGGCCATGGCCGGCGCAGGACTGACCCTTTGCTCGGCAACGCAGGTGGAGGCGATGCAGACAAGCGCTCCGGATACCACGGATGCCGCAAGTTCCATTGGCCCGACTGCCGCACAGGTCGCAGAAAACGCACGCATCCGCGAAGCGATCTTCAATGGTGAAGGCGGCAATCCCAGGTTCGCCGACTACCCCGTGACAAAGATCTACAGCGGGCCAACCGCATCGCTGGATCTCAGCGATCCACGTGCCCGCATGTTCAGGACGCGCCTGTCTGCAGCCCTGAAGGACGGAGAGGTCGGCTTTGCCGGCGAGTACACGCTGGTGGGCTGGGGTTGCGGAACCAGTTGTGTTTCGATGACCTTCGTCAGCAAGCGTACCGGCAAGCTGGCTACGCCATCGCTGGGCGGAGAGCTCGGCCCGATGGTGGTCAAGGTTGATCCGCACAGCGCGCTGGTCGTGGCCGAAGGCGGGGAGTTCGACGACAACTATGCGAGAACCGACAACTTCGCCTTCTTCTACGTGCTGAAAGGACGCGCGCTAGAGTTGATCCGCAAGGTATCGCTGCCGGTGGCGCTGGGCGAGGAGTGAGCGGCTGGACGGAGTTGCAGGTAACTGCCAGCGCTACGATGCAGTAAGCGGCCTGCCTGCGCGAGCCATGCACCGAGCCGGGCATTGCGTTGAATGCCCGCCCGGCGCATCAGATCATTTCGGCATCAGCACCGTGTCCACCACGTGGATCACGCCATTGGACTGCCTGACATCGGCAATGCTGATGGCGGCCTTGCCACCCTTGGCATCAACCACCCACAACGCGCCGTCATGCAGCTTCACGGTCAGCGGCTCGCCTTCCACTGTCTTCAGCGACACCGTGCCGCCGTGCTTCCTGGCGTCGGCCATCAACTGCTGCGAGGTATGGGTGCCGGCGACCACGTGGTAGGTCAGGATCTTGGTCAGGTCTGCCTTGTGCTCCGGCTTGACCAGAGTGTCGACCGTGCCTGCGGGCAGCTTGGCGAATGCTTCGTTGGTGGGCGCAAAGACCGTGAACGGGCCCTTGCCATTGAGCGTGTCCACCAGCCCGGCGGCCTTCACGGCGGCCACCAGCGTGGTGTGGTCCCTGGAGTTGAGGGCGTTCTCGACGATGGTCTTGTTGGGGTACATCGCAGCGCCACCGACCATCACCGTGTCGGCGGCGAAGCTGACCGAGGCGGTGCCGCAGAGCACAGCAAGGCTGGCAGTGAGGGCGATACGTTGAAGAAGAGCGTGCATGGTGCGTCTCCTGGGTACTTCCGCCCCCGGCATGGAGGCATGGAAGGTACGCAGCAGGCAGACCAGCGGATGCACCGCCGTACCTGGAAACGCGCGCGTTGGCTGCACGGTTCAGCGATGAGACGCCGCCGTGAGCGGCCGGCCTGCGTCCGCTCCGAGCGCCCAGTGCCTCGGGTCAGCCTTGTTTGAAGACCGTTCGCTGGCCGATCGTGCGGGCCTTGCGTGCGTCGGACCGGCCCAGCCCGGGAATCAGGAAATCAGCGGGGCTGCGGCCATGCTTGGTCTTCTCGGCAAGCCAGCGCGGCATCCGGCCGCGGCCCGACCACGTATTGCGCTTGTTGTCTGGATCGCGGTACTTGGCGGCCACCTTGCCGGGCTTGCGTCGTGCGGCAGGTTTTCTGGCCGGCGCCGTGGCCTCGGTGGGCGCGGTGCCGATCAGTTCCTCGATCGTGTAGCCGCACTGCGCTGCAAAGGCGATCAGCTTGCGGCGGACGACGGCCACGGGGCGGCGGCTGGCGACCAGCGCCCTCCGCTGCTCGGCAGCAGTCACAAGGGCGTTCAGTTCGCGCAGGCTCAGGTGTTCAACGTCGATAGTCATGCTGCGGAGAGTCAGGAGATCCTGGTTGCCTGTCAAGCGGTGGATGCCACGATCCGCCAAGCTGGATCGGCTCCCCTGGGCCCCGGGAACGATCGCTTGACGCGTCAACGCGCGCGCCTTGAAGATCTACCCCTTCAATCCGGCCGTCAGGAATCGTCCATGTCTGGCTTCATCGGTGATCTGTTGGAAGGGATAGCCAGCTTCGTCTCCGATGTATGGTTGCTGCGTCGACAGCGCGCCAGCAGGGGCCGGGCGCAAAACACCTGGAAAGAAGACGCAGCGGATATCGCGTTGTTCGATATCAGGGTGATCGGGCTGTCGATCCTCGCGCTTGCCGCCGCCACGCTGATGTTCTTCGTGCTCGGGCTGCCGCTCTGGATAAGTCTGGCGCCCGTGGCCGCAGGCGCCGTCTATTTCGGCTACCGATGGATCGCGCTTGCCCGTGCCTGACGTCGGTCCGTTCGGAGTTTCGTGCACAGCGCTGTTGAACTGCGCACAGCCCCGACGGAGACAAGGCAAGCGCTGTTGACAAAGAAACTGCGGCGATGGAATCTGCGCCGCTATGCGCTGAACAGGCGCTTCAACGGCGAGCCATATGCAACAGGGAATGATGCAGGGGATGTGGGGACGACGCATATTGATCGGGTCGCTGCTGGCGGCAGGGATGCTTGCTGGAACGGCGCAGGCACAGACCTTCGACCCGCGCGCCCACAAGGGGCCGCAGCACGGGGTGCCGAACGAAGTGATGGTGCTTGGCAGCGCGCACTTGGCGGTACTGCCGAAAACCTTCGATCCCTCATCGTTGGATACCCTGATCGACCGGCTCGCAGCGTGGCAGCCGAAGGCCATCGCGATCGAGGCAGTATCGGGCCAGCAGTGCGACATGCTGCGGCGATACCCTTCCCGCTACCGATACACGGTGAAGGACTACTGCCCCGATGTTTCGGCGGCGGAGAAGGCAACGGGACTTGATGTGCCGGCAGCGAACGCGGCGGCAGAGACGATGTTGGCGACCTGGCCCGCACATCCCACGGCCGCGCAACGGCGCACGCTTGCCGCTACCTTCCTGGCCGCCGGCGAACGCGATTCGGCACTGGTGCAATGGCTGCGCCTCCCCGAAGCGGATCGGCAGGCAGGCGATGGCCTGGATGAGGACCTGGTTGCGGCCCTGGAGTCGCTGCGCGTCAGCCGCAATGAAAACACGCTCATCGCCGCAGCTCTCGCCGTCCGTCTTGGCCACGAGCGGGTGTGGCCGATGGATGACCACAGCTCCGACCAGTTTGGCCCCGATCCCAAGGCATATGCAGCTGCGGTCAGGAAGGCCTGGGACAACCCGGCGTCAAAACAGCGGGGGACGATGTTCGGCGCCCTGGAAGCGCAGGTCGATACCCCGCAGAAGGCACTGGCGCTGTATCGCCGCTACAACGCACCGGACGTGGCATCGGTCACCTTTCAAAGCGACTACGGTGCCGCGCTGGAGGAACCGTCTCCGCAGGGCTACGGGCGCCTCTACGTCACCTCGTGGGAGACGCGCAACCTGCGCATGGCGGCGAACATCCGCGACCTGATGGGACCGACCCCGGGAATGCGTACGCTGGTGATTGTCGGTGCCTCACACAAGGCGTACCTGGATGCGTACCTCGAGCAGATGCACGACGTGCGGATCGTCGATGTTCAGCCACTCCTGAAATAGCCCGCCAAGGAACGGCGGCTGCATGAGGCAGGCCACCGCCGACTCGACGAAGAGGACAGGCCAGTCGCGTCCAGCCTAGGGATGCCGATTCCACTGCCGGGAGGAGAGCCTGTCCTTGCGTGGTTGCACCGTCTGGAAGTTTTTCGCCATCCTGACGCGGTTAGCGCCTATCCGCGAGCCGAGGCGCTCCCCTTCGTCATATCGCCCTGATCAGGAACAAGCGGAAATCTGTTCCTTCGGACCCGGTTGGGACGCTGTACGCCATTCCTATCCTTGCAAGATTGCGCTCCCAGAATGCGTGCGCTGCATGGTCCTTGCGGAATGTGGCCAGCAACCATTCCCCCGTTGTTGGCCGCACAAGCTCTGCAACCACCGCAGATGCGATGCCTTTGCCGCGATGCTTTGGAAGGATGAACAGATCCGCCAACTCTGGCAGGCTTCGCCCCTGGAACTCGACGTCATCCACCTGGACAAATCCACACAGCAGGCCATCGAGCCAGAGCAGACGGGTCCACTCAGGCTCTTCCTGCAGCCGGGCCTGGACATCGGCAAATGCGCAGTCGTAGAGACCATCGGCGCGGATCTCTTCATCACTCCAGGCCGAAGCTTCGAAGTAGTACAGCTGCATCAACCTGAAGACCACATCCGCGTCATGCGCAGTTGCTTTGACAAGCGTCAGTCCGTCCATGCAGCAGAGATCCGTCCAGGGCAACGTGCCCGTGGTGATGATAGCTGGCGGCGGATCCGCAGGGATGGTTTGCCGCGCCCTCGGACAGCTCGGGCGTGATGATTGTCCGCGATCCCTTCGATCGCGCCCGCCACCATGTGACCTATACCTCGGCCAACCGCGGTCTGGGCATCCGCGTGGTGGAGGGAAAGCCCGCGGTAGCGGGTGCGATGCAGGCTTACGGCCGCGCAAGACGCGGTCCCCAAAGGCCAACGCTCCCTGTACTGACATGCTTCCAGCCCCTTCACCGATGGGCAGCCTGCGCCTGCAGGGCGATGCTGCGGCATGCGCTTCCCACTGCCTTCTGCTCTTGATGAACCATTACAGGCTGCCTTTCGCCTGCTGCTGCCGCTACGCTGCCTGGTCTGCGGCGAGCGCGGCCATGACACCCTCGATCTCTGCCCCACCTGCCTCGCCGAGCTGCCGTGGACAGGTCGCGCCTGCCTTCGCTGCGCGCTGCCGCTACCGGATGAAGCCCCGCCCATCTGCGGGACCTGCCGCGACGAGCCGCCAGCGCAGACCGCAACCCATGCCAGCCTGTTGTATCTGCCGCCGGTCGATCAGCTGCTGGTCCGCTACAAATTCCATCAGGATCTGGCTGCTGGACGCCTGCTTGCGCAGTTGATGCTGCGCAACCCGCCGCCGTGGTCGTGCGCGCCGCTGGTACCCGTGCCACTGCACCGCAAGCGACTGCGTCAGCGTGGCTACGACCAGGCCGCAGAGCTGTGTCGCCTGCTGCAGTTGCCGACGTGGCGCGGGTTGTATCGTCGTCGCCACACCGCCCCGCAGTCCGAACGCAGCGCCGAGCAGCGCCGCGACAACCTGTTCGACGCCTTCGATGTGCGCGGCGCCATCCCAGCGCGGCTGACCATCGTCGACGATGTGATGACCACCGGCAGTACCGTGCTGGAGATTGCAGAGACGCTGCGGCTGGTGGGTGCAGCGGAGGTGCGTGCATGGGTCTGCGCTCGCGTGCCGTGATCGCTCCTTTCATCGACAGGGGATAGGATGATCACGAACCCGGATCGAAGGAGTGGTCATGAATTCCCCCTTGTCTCCCCTGTTGTCGGCTGTTGGACGCAGCTGGTGGATACTGCTGCTGTACGGTCTGGTCGCGCTGGGCTTCGGCATCATCGCGATCGGCTGGCCGATGTCGGCGGCCATCGCGCTGGCGTGGACGCTGGGCGTGATGGCCATCGTCGAGGGCGTCATCAGCCTGCTGGCGCTGATCACCGGTGCCAGCGGCGCCTCGCGCGGCTGGCTGCTGCTCTACGTGGTCGCCTCGCTGGGCTTCGGCATCCTGGCCGTGATCAATCCGCTGGCCACTGCCAGCGTGCTGGTGCTGTTCCTGGCGGCATGGCTGCTGGTGGCGGGCATCTATCGCATCGTCTTCGCCATCCGCGTACGCAGGCAGATCCAGGGTGAGTGGCTGCTGATCCTCAGCGGTGTGCTGGCCATCGTGCTGGGCCTGCTGTTCGCGGCCAATCCGTATGCCGGCGTGGCGGTAACCACGTTGTGGATCGGCATCGGCAGCCTGCTGTACGGCGTGCTGCAGGTGCTGGTGGCGTTCAAGCTGAGGAAGCTGCGTTGATGCGGGGCTGGAGCAGGTGGGCGCTGCTCGGCAGCGGCCTCGCGGCGTTGCTGCTGGTGGGCTGCAACCGGGTCCTTCCAGCGGAGACACGGCACCCGCCGCGGCAGGGTGTGCAGGTGCAGATGCGTGTGGTCGATCCCGATGGCCGCGCTACCCTGCAGTGGCAAGGGCGCAGCATCGCCGTGAAAGAGCCGCCGATGCTCACCAGTGCCGATATCCTCGACGTGCGAGCGGAGCTGGACGCCGCCCACCAGGCCGTACTCGAACTGACGTTCCGCAAGGAGTCCGCCGGCCGGTTGCTGCACGCGACCGAGGCCCTGCTGGGCAAGCAGGTCGCCCTTACCGTCGATGACCACGTGCTGTCCGTGGCCACCATAGCGGGCCCTTTTGGCGAGTCCATGCAGGTGGTTGGTACGGACATGAGCGTGGCCGAAGTGCACGACATGGCGCGCTACATCGTCCACGGCGGCCCTGCGCCGTCACAGCAGCGCTGAATCAGCGCTGCTTTCCTGCGAATCCGGCTTCGATCTCTTCCAGCGAGCGCCCCTTGGTTTCCGGCAGCCACAACGCGGCCACCAGGAAGAACACGAACGTGCAGCCGGCCCAGAACAGGAACATGCTGGCGTAGCCGTAGTGCCCCACCGTCGGCAGGAAGATCGCGGCGATGGTGGTGGACACGAACTGGTTTATCAGCAGCGCGATGCTCATGCCGTTGGAGCGGATGCGGTTGGGCATCAGCTCGGACAGCGCCAGCCACACGCACACGCCGGGGCCGACGGCGAAGAACGCCACGAACACCAGGATGCAGGCGGCGACGGCCCAGCCATGCGCGGGTGGCGGGATCGGGCCGATGCGTGCCTGCTCGATGCGCAGCGGTGCCTGCGCGGCACTGGCCGGGTCGGCGAACGGATTCAGGTGCAACGTGCGGAAGAACGCGCCGATGACGCTGTCCGGCTGCACGGTGCCGGCGCGTTCGACGCGCAGCTCGCGGTCGCTCAGGTTGTCGCTGCGCAGGGCGCGTACGTTGGTGAAGTCGCCATAGGCGTAGGACACGGTCAGCTGCAGCGGCCGGCCCTCGCGGTCGACGCTACCGGCAAGACGCTGCCACTGCGCTTCGTCGAGTACCAGTTGCAGGCCGTCGCCACTTACCGCCGCCTGCAGCTGCGGCTGCACGTCGGCGCGACCACGTTCGGCCTGGAAGAACAGCGTTGCTGCGGCCAGCAAGGCAACGCAGATGCCACCGCTGCCCAGCATCAGCAGGAACTTGCGGCCCTTGCGGTCGACCAGCAGCAGCGCGACCACGGTCATCACCGCATTGAGCAGCTTGATCGCCACGTCGGCGCCGTTGGCGACCGAGCCGGACAGGCCCGCCTGGTTGAGGATGTTCACCGCATAGGCCAGCACCGAGTTGATGCCGGTGGCCTGGGTGCAGGCCAGTACCACGCAGGCCAACACGAACGGCACCACGTAGCGGCGGCTGAGCAGCGGGTCACGCTTGCCGCTGCTGCTGCTCGATTCCGGCGCCTGGATCTGCGCCAGCGTGGGCTCGACGTCGGCAGCGGGCAGCACCCGCTGCAGGCTGCGCCGGGCATCATCGATGCGGCCACGGCGCACCAGCCAGCGCGGCGATTCGGACAGCCAGAAGATGCCGGCGCAGAACAGCAGGCCCGGTGCCAGGCAGGTCCAGAAGATGGTGCGCCAGGCGTGGTCCTTCACCGCGAACAGTTCCTGCGCCTGCTGCGCGACCGGCAGCGAGCGCACCGCTTCCGCGGCGGCGTCCACGGCATGCGCGTGGTACAGGCCGATCAACGCGGCCAGCACCAGGCCGACGGTCAGCAGCAGCTGGAACATCGCCGCACCCCGGCCACGTCGTTCCGGGCTGAGCACTTCAGCCAGGTACAGGGGAATGACCACGCCGATCAGGCCACCGCTGACACCCTGCAGCAGGCGCCCCAGCAGCAGCGGGGTGTAGCCCGAGGCCAGCGCCATGATCGGGATGCTGGCGGTGAACAGGATGCCGGCCAGCAGCATCGCACCGCGACGGCCGATGAGGTCGGCGATCATGCCGGCGAACAGCGAGGACAGCACGCTGCCCAGCAGCACCGCAGCGACGACGAAACCGAGTTGCTGGCTGCTGAGCTGCCAAGCGTGGCTGGCGGTGGCTTCAAGATAGGGCAGGGCGCCGGCGATGATGCCGATGTCGATGCCGTACAGCAGGCCACCGAGGCCGCCGATGAAGAGCAGGTAGCGTACGGGCCAGCGCGGGGCGGTGCTTGCAGTCATCGATAGGTTCCCAAGGGGCGGAGTGCCTTCTGTAGAGCCGAGCCATGCTCGGCTGCTTTCCGTTCCGATATCGAGGTACCCGGTGCCGCGCCTCGCGCGCGGTGAGCCGAGCATGGCTCGGCTCTACAGGGAGCCTGCGCGGCATCCAGGCCGCATCGGGTGCTTCAGTGCAGGTCGATCACGCGGCCACCGACCACGACCTGCTGCAGGCGCAGTTCCGCATCCAGCACCACCAGGTCGGCGCGGGCGTCGGGCGCAATGCGGCCGCGATCGTTCAAGCCCAAATAGTCGGCGGGGAAGGTGGACACGCGTTGCGACACGTCAGCCAGGTCCAATCCCACCTGCACCAGGTTGCGGAGCGCCTGGTCCATGGTCAGCGCGCTGCCGGCCAGTGAGCCGGTGGCCAGGCGCACGCAGCCGCCGCACTTGTGCACGCGCTGCTCGCCCAGCGCGTATTCGCCGTCGGGCATGCCGGTGGCGGCGGTTGCGTCGGTCACTGCATACAGGCGCGGAATGGCGCGTGCGGCCAGGCGGATCACGCCGGGATGGATGTGCTGCAGGTCGGGAATGATCTCGGCGTACTGCGCATGCGCCAGGGCAGCCGCGGCGATGCCCGGCCGGTAGTGATCGACGCCGGTCATTCCGTTGAACAGATGGGTGAAGCCGGAAGCACCGGCCTGCAATGCGGCCACGCCTTCCTCGTAGGTGCCGGCACTATGGCCGAGCTGCACGCGGATACCGAGTGCGGACAGCGCGGGAATCAGCGCGGTGTGCTCGCCGATCTCGGGCGCCAGCGTCATCACCCGGATCGGTGCCAGCGCGTGCAGCTGCTGCACCAGCGCCATCGTCGCCTCGATCGTGCGGTTGGGCTGCGCGCCCAGTCGCTGCGGGCTGATGAAGGGGCCTTCCAGGTGCACGCCGGCGATGCATGCCGCATCGGCATCGGGCGCTGCCATTGTTGCCGCAACGCCCTGCAGCGCGTACTGGATCTCGTCCAGGCCGGCGGTCATGGTGGTCGCCAGCAGCGTGGTGGTGCCGAAGCGAGCATGGGTGCGGGCGATGGTGCGGGCCACATCGCCGCCCTGCATCAGGTCCACGCCGGCCGCGCCATGCACGTGCAGGTCGATGAAGCCGGGCAGGATCATCGGCAGCTGCGGGTCATCGCCGCCGCTGTGGTCGTCCACCTGCAGTTGGCGCACGTGCGAATCGAACTGGACCTGGCCGCGACGCCAGCCCAGTGGGGTGAGGATGCGGCCGTGCAGGGAGCGGGTGTCGGTCATGCGGGTGGCTCGGCGATGATCACTTCGATGCCCAGCCGCTGCAGCCCTTCGCGGGTTGCCTCGTCGATGCCGGCGTCGGTGATGATGGCGTGGATCTGATCGAGGCGGGCGATGCGGTGCAGGCTGACGCGGCCGAACTTGGAGGCGTCGGTGAGCACCACGATGCGCCGTGCGCGTTCGACCATGCGGTGGTTGAGGCGGGCTTCGGCTTCGTCGTGCGTGGTCAGGCCGAACTGCAGGTCCAGGCCATCCACGCCCAGGAACAGCGTGTCGAAACTGTAGGAGTTGAGGCTGGCCTCGGCCTGGCTGCCCTGCAGCGACAGCGATTGCTGGCGCAGCAGGCCACCGGTCAACAGCACGGTGACGCCGGCGGCGTTGGCCAGTTCCCAGGCGATGTTCAGGCCATTGGTCATCACCGTCACATCGCGGTGTTCGCGCAGGTGGCGGGCCAACGTCATGGTGGTGGAGCCGGAGTCGATGATGATGTTGTCGCCGGCCTGCACCAGGCGCGCGGCCGCGGTGCCGATGGAGTCCTTCAGCGGCAGGTTCAGCGCGTCCTTTTCATGGATGTCCTGTTCCTGCGGCGGCGTTCGCACCAGGGTGGCACCGCCGTGGGTACGCGTGGCCAGCCCCTGCGCTTCGAAGTGGGTCAGATCGGCACGGATGGTCACCGCCGACACGCCGAAGCGCTCGACCAGATCGGCCACCTGCACCGAGCCATGCTCGATCAGCAGCTGCAGGATCTGTTGTCGGCGGGAGCGGGTGTTGCGCATGGCCATTCTCGGTTTCGCGGGGAAAGGTAGAGATTAGCCGTTCGCAAGTACGGCGGCAGCCGGACTTGCGTTGTGCTTGCGGGATCCGGCTTGGTTGGCGCTGCAGGCGCGGGCGTATTCGCCCAGGCACAGGCCGATGCGATGCTGCACCAGGGCGGTAGGCGTATTGGCCAGGGTGCCCTCGCGCACGGCGCGGTACTGCTCCGGCAGATACTGGCTGAGCAGCACCAGCGGCGGTGCGTGCTGTTCCAGGTTGGCGAACAGGGTCTGCACGGCCTGCAGCAGCGCCGGCTCGCCCCAGTAGTAGCGGCAGCGGTCGCTGAAGGAATAGCTGCGCAGCAGGCGCAGGGTCGCCTCGTCGCCCTGGTAGTAGGACTGCCAGGACTTCGGCTGCGCCACCATCACTTCGTCCAGCACCTGCGGCAGGCGCGAGCACTGCGCGGCCGGCAGCAGCTCGGCTTCGATGGCAGCCAGCGCGAACAGCGCTTCGCGGTAGGCGAAGGTGGCTGCGGGGCCGACCTTGAGGATGGCGAAATGGTCGCGCACCAGGGCATGCAGGCCACTTTCGCGCTGGTAGTCGGTGGAATGCGCTTCGAACACGATGCGCGGCTGCTGTTCGAGGAAGTCGGCCAGCTCGCTGGCGGCGGCTGCGTCGTACTCGTGCACGCTGCTGTGGTCGAAGTCCACGCCCGGCTGCACCACCATTGCCAGCACACGCTGCCATGCATCGCGCAGCTGCGGGGTATCGAAGGCCTGCTGGTGGATGACCAGGGTCTGTGCGGCCGCGGCCGGCGTGGTCACCTGCAGGCCGCCGGCCAGCGAGGCTTCGCCACCGGGAATCGGCACTTCGGTGCCGATCACATAGACCGGTGGCGGCAGGCCGTGTTCGGCGGCGGTGCGCTCGGCGATTTCAGCCAGTTCGGCCGAACGTGCAGCGACGATGGCATCGGGCAGCGGTACCGGGTCATCGGCGCAGGACATGCTGCAGTCCAGGTGGATCTTGTGGAAACCAGCGGCGACGTAGGCCTCGATCAGCACGCGCGCATGGGTCATCGCTTCGGCAGCCGGGCGCTTCTGCCAGGCATTCGGGCCGAGGTGGTCGCCGCCGAGGATCAGCCGCTCGCGCGGGAAGCCTTCTTCATCGGCCAGCGCGCCGACGTAGTCGCGGTACTGCGGCGGGGTCATGCCGGTATAGCCGCCGAACTGGTCGACCTGGTTGGAGGTGGCTTCGATCAGCAGCACGGTAGCGTGCGCCAACGCCACATGCATGGCCGCACGCAGCACCTGTTCGTTGCTGCAGCAGACGCTGTACAGGCCGACGTTGGCACCGGCGCGGTGGGAGGCAAGCAGGGTCTGCAACGGGGACATGGTCAAGCTCCGGTCAATCAGGAAAACGAGGGTTGGCAGGCCAGCAGGGCGGCACCGCGTGCGCCACCGGCATCACCGAAGCGCGGTGGCACGATGGGCGGCACTTGCACGCCGTTGAACAGATGCGCGGCGATGGCCGCAGGCAGCAGCTGGTACAGCGGTGCGTACTGGGAAAGGCCGCCACCGAGCACGATCACGTGCGGGTCCAGGGCCAGCACCAGTGCGGCGAGGCTGTGGCCGAGCAGATCGCGGTGGATGTCGAGCGCCTGTCGTGCACGCGCGTCGCCGGCTTCGGCCAGGCCGATCACCACGCTGGCATCGGCAGCGCTGCCACCGAGGTGGCGCTCGATCATCGCCAGGCCACTACCGGACACGTAGCGTTCCACGCAGCCTTGCAGGCCGCAGGCGCAATCGATCAATGGCAGGCCATGGCGCTGCAGCAGGTGGCCCGGCACGCTCCAGTGGCCCCATTCGCCGGCCAGGCCGTTGAAGCCGGACAGCAGGCGTCCCTGCAGGCAGAAGCCGCCACCGGCACCGGTGCCGAGGATGGCGCCGAACATGCTGGGGTAGCCATCGGCGGCGCCGCCATGCGCCTCAGAGAGCGCAAAACACTGCAGGTCGTTGCCGAAATGCAGCGGACGCTGCAGGCGTGCCTGCAGATCGGCCGCCACGCATTGGCCGGTCAGCGCAGGAACATTCGCGCTGAGCTGGCGACCGCTGCGACGATCTCGCACGCCGGGCAGGGCGATGCCGATGGCCGCATCGCGGCGACCGAGCGCGGCATCGGCCTCAGCGACCAGTGTCACCACCGCTTGCAGGAAGCCGTCGTAGTCACCCTGAGGGGTGGCCACGCGACGGCGCCAGGTGACCTGCATCGCCGCATCGCACACCACCAGCTCGGTCTTGGTGCCACCGATGTCGATGCCGTAGCAGGCGTTGGCGATCAGCTCAGCCATGGTGGATGGTGACACCCTTGACCACGCGGTTGACGGTACCGTCCGGGAACGGATTGTCCGGGGTCAGGCCAAGTGCGGCCGAACGCTGCAGCGCGTACAGCTGCGCAAAGCCCAGCCACACCGGCGCAAGCCACGGGTCATCCAGGGCAGGCGCGGTGAGGGTGTAATCATCATCGGCGCCGATATCCGAATGCGGGCCGATCGACAGTACCTGGCCGGCCACGCCATCGCGGCGCAGTTCTTCCAGCAGATCCTGTTCATAGCGGCGCGCCAGCGGCTGTACGCTGCGCAGCACGACCACCAGGGTGGTGCCGTCCAGCGTGGACTTCGGGCCGTGGCGGAAGCCGAGCGGGGTGTTGGCCAGCGCCAGCACGCGGCCGGCGGTCAGCTCCAGCACCTTCAACGCGGCTTCGCGTGCGAGTGCTTCCAGCGGGCCGCTGCCAAGGTAGATCACCCGGTTGAACGGGCGCTGCGCCAGCGCGGCCACCGGTGCGTCCCACTGCGCCAGGCCTTCGCGGGCGAGACCAGCAATCTGTTTCAGGCGCGCGATGCGCGCATCCCACGGCGAACGGTCGAATACGGTCAGCGCGGCCAGCAGCATGCAGGTCAGGCTGCTGGTCATGGCGAAGGCGCGGTCGCAGCTGGCCGACGGCATCAGCAGGGTGCAGGTGTCGGCACGGCCGGCGCCACGACGGGCCAGTTCGCCATCGGCATTGCAGGTGATATCGAGGAAGCGCGCATCGTCCACGTCGCTGCGCACGCGATCGACGGCGGCAACGCTTTCGGGGCTGGAGCCGCTGCGGCCGAACGACACCAGCAGGGTCGGACGGTCGCGCTGCAGGTACAGCGCCGGGTGGGTGAGCAGGCTGGTGGTGTGCACCACCCGCACCTCGGCCGGCCATTGCGCGTTGATGGCATCGGCCACCATTTCGGCGATGAAGCCGGAACTGCCGGCGCCGGTGAACAGCACGCGCTGGTTCGGGTCATTGAGGCTGTCGCCGAGGAAGGCCTGCAGGCGGTCGCGGGCACGCGACAGATCCTGTGCAAGGGCTTCCCACAGCGCCGGCTGCTGGGCGATTTCGGTAGCGGTATCGGCTCCGCCGCGGCGCTGCCAGGCGGACACATCGGAAAGCAGGGTGACGTCCATTCGGAGGTTCCAGTTGGGCCAGCGCACCATCTGCGTTTTCTTTCGAAATGTCAAATACCGAAAGTAAAAAGAAAGATATTGCGGTTCCGACTTTCCCGGCGCGGCATGCCGCTGGAAACGAAAGAAACCGCCAGATGCCGTATCGCACAATGCTTAACAGGGGACTGCAAGCGCTTACACAAAGTATTGCAGCGCAACAACTTTCGTTTCATATAAATATATCTTCCTTTTTCCTTTCAATTTGTTGACATCTTTCGAATCGCTGCCCTAGAGTCGGCCCAACCGCTTTCGAAACGCCCGGTGAACGGGTTGGGAGTCCGTGTGGAAATCTGCGTTCGTCGTTCGCCCCTGCTGCTGGCCCTGTTGCCGGCATTGCTGTCGGCGTCCCTGTCGGCCCAGGCCGCACCGGTCGGCAACCTGCGCTCGGTCAGCGCCAGTGCCAGCACCGACGGTGTAAGTGGCTGGGACCTGCAGACCGACAACGGCACCCGCATCCGCATCGAACTGCCGGCCACCGACATCATCCGCGTGCAGGCCGGCCGCAACGGCAAACTGACCGGTGCCGGCGACAAGGCCGCGCCGATCGTGCTGCCGCAGCCCAAGGCCAACGTGCAGGCGCAGCTGGAAGAAGACGCGCAGGAGATCCGCGTGCGTACCGCTGCACTGGTGCTGCATGTACAGCGGCAGCCGCTGCGCCTGCGCCTGGAGCGCCTGGACAACGGCCAGCCCACCGCCTTGTGGCAGGAACTGCAGCCGCTGGACCTGGATGCCGCGCAGAGCGTGCAGGTACTGTCCTCGCAGGCCGATGAAGGCTATTACGGTGGTGGCCAGCAGAACGGCCGGTACCAGTTCAAGGGCCGCGAACTGGAAGTCTCGTACTCCGGTGGCTGGGAAGAGGGCGATCGCCCGAGCCCGGCACCGATGCTGCTGAGCAGCCGTGGCTGGGGCATGCTGCGCAACACATGGAGCGACGGCAGCTACGACCTTCGCCAGAGCGACCAGGCCACCCTGCTGCACCGCGAAGACCGCTTCGATGCCTACTACTTCGTTGGCGCTGATCTGCCGAAGCTGATCGAGCGTTACACCCAGCTGACCGGTCGCCCGAACATGGTGGCGCGCTGGGCGCTGTCCTACGGCGACGCCGATTGCTACAACGACGGCGACAACAGCAAGAAGCCCGGCACCGTGCCCGAAGGCTGGAGCGATGGCCCGACCGGCACCACCCTTGATGTGATTGACAGCGTGGCCAAGCAGTACCGCGCCAATGACATGCCCGGCGGCTGGATCCTGCCCAACGATGGCTATGGCTGCGGCTACAAGCAGTTGCCGGAAACGGTGAAGGGCCTGGCCGGATACGGCTTCCGCACCGGCCTGTGGACCGAGAACGGCGTCGACAAGATCGCCTGGGAAGTGGGCAAGGCCGGCAGCCGCGTGCAGAAACTGGACGTGGCCTGGACCGGCAAGGGCTACCAGTTCGCGATGGATGCCAACCGCCAGGCATTCAACGGCATCCTCGACAATTCCGATTCGCGCCCGTTCCTGTGGACGGTGATGGGCTGGGCCGGCATCCAGCGCTATGCCGTGGCCTGGACCGGCGACCAGAGCAGCAGCTGGGATTACATCCGCTGGCATGTGCCGACCCTGGTGGGGTCGGGCCTGTCCGGCATGGCCTACGCCAGTGGCGATGTGGACGCGATCTTCGGCGGCAGCGCCGAGACCTTCACCCGCGACCTGCAGTGGAAGGCATTCACTCCCGTGCTGATGGGCATGAGTGGCTGGTCGTCGAACGCCCGCAAGCACCCGTGGTGGTACGACGAGCCCTACCGCAGCATCAACCGCGATTACCTGAAGCTGAAGATGCGCCTGACCCCGTACATGTACGGGCTGGTGCACGAGGCCGCGCAGACCGGTGCACCGCCGGTGCGTGGCCTGATGTGGGACAACCCGCGCGATCCGCACGCGCAGGATGAAACCTACAAGTACCAGTTCCTGCTCGGCCGCGACCTGCTGGTCGCACCGGTGTACCGCAGCCAGGCCGCCAGCCGTGGCTGGCGCCGCGACATCCACCTGCCTGCCGGCGGCTGGATCGACTACTGGGATGGTCGTCGCGTGCAGGCCGCCGCCGATGGCCGCCAGCTTGACCGCCAGGTGGACCTGGCCACGCTGCCGGTGTTCGTGCGTGCCGGTGCGATCCTGCCGATGTACCCGTCGATGCTGTTCGACGGCGAAAAACCCCTCGATGAAGTGACCTTCGATCTGTACCCGCAGGGCGATTCGCAGTACACGCTGTACGAAGACGATGGCAACACCCGCCGCTACCAGCAGGGCGAGTCGAGCACGCAGCTGATCCGCGTGCAGGCGCCTGCCCAGGGCAGTGGCCCGGTGCAGGTGCAGATCGATCCGGTGCAGGGCCAGTACAACGGGCAGCTGGCGCAGCGCCGCTATGGCCTGCGCGTGCTCAGCCGGCAGGCGCCGCGTGCAGTGCAGTCCGCCGGCCGTACGCTGCCTGCGCTGGCCGACGCGACCGCGTTCAACAGCGCCAACGAGGGCTGGTACTTCGACGCCAAGGAGCGTCGCGGCACCCTGCACGTACGCACCGCTGCGCAGGACATCCGCCAGCCACTGCAGCTGCAGCTGGACTTCGCCGTCGCCGCCGCGGCCGCCGACGATGCCTACCCGGCCGCACCGGTGCTGGGCCGCGAACTGCCGGCCGACAGCCTGCTGGTGGTCAACCGCCCGGCCGAAGAACCCGGCCATGCGCTGGAAAATGCCTTCGATGATGATCCGGCCACGTGGTTCCGCAGCGTGCGCAACCAGGCCGTGCGCACCGGTGCCCATGAGTGGGTGATCGGCTTCGGCGAACGCAAGATGATCGATGGCATCGACATCGCGCCGCGCAACGACAAGAACTGGAAGCATGGCCAGGTACGCGACTACGAGGTGTACCTGGGTGACAGCAATGGCGAGTGGGGCGAACCGATCGCCCGCGGCTACCTGCAGCTGAAGGAAGGCGTGCAGCGCATCGACTTCCCTGCCCACGCCGGTCGCCTGCTGCGCTTCCGCGTGCTGAGCGTGCAGAACCCCGAAGGTGATGGCGCCAGCAGCACCGATCCGATGGTGACTGCCGCGCAGGGCAGTGCGCGTGCCTTCGATGCGCTGCAACCGCGCGACGTCGGCCCGATTGCCCTGTCCACCTTCCACATCCTCGAACACCAGGAACCGGAGCGACCGGCCCGGCAGCGCTATCTCTCCGAGCTGCCGGTGCCGGCCGCGCTGGCCAGCCAGGTGCGCGCCGACAAGGTGTTCACTGGTGACGCTGGCATGCGCATGAACGGCCTGCAGTTCCGCCGTGGCCTCGGCGTAGCCGCCAACAGCCGCATCGACCTGCGGTTGCAGGGCGGCTGGCGCCTGCTGCGTGCCGACCTTGGCATCGACGACGCCTGCCGCACGGCCGGTGGCCTGCAGTTCCAGGTCTGGGGTGACAACCATCTGCTGTACGACAGCGGCCTGGTGAAGGCACCCGGCGTGGTCAAGCCGGAGCTGGACATCCGTGGCCTTTCCACCCTGAGCCTGCGCACGCTGGGTGCGCAGGGCAGCCAACCCGCCCAGGTCTGTGCCAACTGGGCCAACGCCGTGCTGATCGGCCAGGAGGGCGACTCCGCCAGCATCGTCGCCCCATGACCGCCACGTAACACCGCTCCTCCCCCGCCCATTCCGACTACGGCTTCACCACGACTGTGGGGGCCGTGGCCCGGGAGCGTTTTGCCCGCCGATCCACCATTCGCGCCGCACCCCTGCCAGGAGAGAACCCCGATGTTGCCCGCCCGCCACCACCGCCCCCCCTGTCGTTCGATCGCACCGCTGTCGCTGGCCATTGCCGGCGTGCTGCTGTCGGTCGCCGTTCCTGCCTTCGCCCAGGAGAGCAAGGACAAGGCCACCGACCTGGCCCGCATCGAAGTCACTGGTTCCAACATCCGCCGCACCGACGTTGAAACCGCCTCGCCGGTGCAGGTGATCAGCAAGCAGGACATCCAGAACATGGGTGCGCGCACGCTGCTGCAGGTGCTCGACAACCTGCCGGCCGCACGCCCAGCGCAGCAGGATGCGCGCTCGCTGTTCACCGGCTCGGACGGCGCGTCGCAGGCCAACCTGCGCGGCCTCGGTGCACAGGGCACGCTGGTGCTGTTGAATGGCCGTCGCCTGTCGTACTACGGCGCGCCCGCCGGCTTCCAGACCCAGTTCGTCAACATCGATGCGATTCCCGCCGCCGCCATCGAACGCATGGAAGTGCTGACCGACGGCGCCTCGGCCGTGTACGGCACCGACGCAGTGGCCGGCGTGATCAACGTGATCACCAAGCGCAACTTCCAGGGCGCGGAGATCAGCTTCACCAACGGCACCTCCTCGCGCATCGATTCCTACGGCGAGCGCCAGGCCAGCATCACCGCCGGCTTCGGTGACCTCACTGAGAACCGCTTCAACATCTACGGCGCGGTGAACATGTACCGCCGTGACGCGATTCCGCTGGCCGACTTCTATGACAAGCGCCCGGACCAGTACTACGTCAACAACCCCAACTACCTGAACAACCTGCGCCTGGGCGTGGGCAGCAAGCCGGGCCAGTTCAACCCGGGCAGCTACTTCGCCTTCGATCCGGTCACCGGGCGTCGCGTGCAGGAAGCCGCGCCGGGCTGCCAGAACGTACTGCAGGGTGAAGCCGCCGGCCCGCGTTGCGTCTGGGAAACCTGGATGAACAACGAGATCGATGCGGGTGCCAAGTCCGAGCGCAACACCGCCTACCTCAACGGCACCTTCCTGGTGGGCGACAGCACCGAGATCTTCGCCGAGGCCACCTATACCGATATCGACCTGCGTGCCAACGGCGGTACGCCGCGCAGCTACGGCACCACCACCGGCAACCCGACCAGCTGGTTCTCGCGTGATACCGGCAACAACGTCAACCAGTTCCTGTATCCGTTCCTGGGCCCGAACAACGAGTACAACCACGCCAGCCCCGAGTTGAAGGCCATGATGGGTGGCGTGGTCGGCCTGCAGTACCTGCTGCAGGACGCGGGCGCCAACTACTTCGGCCAGCGCAACACCGACAAGAGCTACCGCGTGCTGACCGGCGCGCGTGGCAACGTCGGTGACTGGAACTGGGAAACCGCATTCGCCACCGCTGGCACGCACTCGACCACCTACCAGACGATCAACGTCAACGTGAAGGGCTTCGAGAAGGCCTTCGGTCCGTACAGCATCGACCCGGGCACGGGCCGGGTGATCATCTCCGACCACCCGGCATACAAGTTCGGTGAGATCAGCGAGGCCAACGGCGCACTGATCCGCGGCGCCTTCCCGACGTTCGACATCCAGTCGTGGACGCGCCTGCATACCCTGGATGGCAAGATCGAAGGCCCGCTGTTCAAGCTGCCGGCCGGTGACATGCGCGCCGCGTTCGGCTTCAACGCCAGCCGCGAAACCTTCTATACCCCCGGCAACGCCGATGCCGCCGCCGGCCTGATCACCCAGCAGGGTGGCTCGTGGTTCGATGGCGCGCGCAACACCTATGCGCTGTTCGCTGAAACGGTGGCGCCGATCACCGAGAAGCTGGAACTGGATGCCGCGGTGCGCGTGGACAAGTATCCGAACTTCAGCGCCAACGTCGCGCCGAAGATCGGCTTCAAGTACCAGGCCTTCGATCAGCTGATGCTGCGTGGTACCTATTCCACCGGCTTCCGCGCCCCCAGCCTGGCCGAGTCCGGCAACGGCGGCGTGTACGCGCAGCTGGGCGGCTTCCGCGATGAACTGCGCTGCGCCGAGACCAACGCCATCGCCAACCTGCTGCTGAAATCGCAGCGCGGCGGTGATGTCGACCTGGGCAAGAGCCTGCTCAACGTGGACTGCAGCCGCACCGTGGCACGCATGACCCAGCCGAACCAGAACCTGAAGCCGGAGAAGGCGAAGATCGCCACGCTGGGCTTCGTCTACGAGCCGGCCACCTGGCTGTCGGTGTCGGCCGACTACTGGTTCATCTACCGAGACAACGAGATCGTCGCCCCGGATTACCGCCGCGCCGAAGACATCATCTCGTCGTCGCGTTCGCCGATCACCGACAGCGATCGCGCCAATCTGGCCGTACTGTCGGCGATGTGCGCCGACCCGGCCAGCGGCGTCAGCTGCCCGGGGACGCTGCCGGGCTACTCGGCCGGCAACGTGGCCAGCGTTGTGGGCCAGTACAAGAATCGTGGCAAGACCCTGATCGATGGCTTCGACATCGATGCGCGCAGCCGTTTCTCGCTGGGTGAATGGGGCGGGCTGAACATCGGCCTGGCCGCGACCATCGCCAACCGCAACCGCTTCTACATGGATGAACAGAACGGCTGGTTCTACGGCGACGTGGTGGGCTACTACAACAACCCGCGCCTGCGCGCGACGCTGAATGCCGACTGGACCTACAAGCAGGTCACCACCAGCATGTTCGTCAACTACGTGGGCGGCACCAAGTGGGCCACCGACCAGGTCGACGAAGTGAGCAACAACAAGGAGACCTGCACCGGCGGCTACCTGGCACTGCAGAAGAGCAAGTGCGATGGTGCACCGTCGTGGTGGACCGCAAACATGAGCGTCACCTGGCGCCCGGACGATGCCTGGAACCTGAGCTTCACCGTCAAGAACCTGTTCAACCGCCTGCCGTTCTACGATCCGAACAGCTTCCTGGGTGACTCCAGTGACTACGCCACCATCTTCGGCCGTGGTTACAGTGTGACCATCGGCTACCGGTTCAAGTAATTCCGTTTGCGTGACCAGGCGCGCTGGCCGAGGCTGGCGCGCCTTCAAGAGGAGAGTGTTTGCCATGAAGCGTAGGGAATTCATCGCGGCCAGTGCCGCTGTCGCCGCCAGCAGCCTGCTGCCGCAGACCCCGGCATGGGCGCGTGGCCGCAAGGTACGCCTGGCCGTGATCGGCACCGGCATGCGTGGCCTGGTGCTGTTGAAGGAACTGGTGCGCCGCGACGACGTGGAAGTCGTTGCCCTGTGCGATATCGAGCCGATCATGCTCGGTCGCGCGGTCGAGATGGTCAGCAAGGCCGGCAAGCCTGCGCCGAAGACCTACGGCCAGGATCGTGACATCAATGCCTGGAAGCGCCTGCTGGAGCAGAAGGGCATCGACGGCGTGATCATCGCCACGCCGTGGGAATACCACGCACCGATGGCGATTGCCGCGATGCAGGCCGGCGTGGCCGTGGGCTGTGAGGTTGTGGCCGGCATCACCCTGCAGGACCACTGGGACGTGCTGAAGACCCAGCTGTCCACCGGCACCCCGTACATGCTGCTGGAAAACGTCTGCTACCGCCGCGACGTGATGGCCGCGCTGCAGATGGTGCGGCAGGGCCTGTTCGGCGAGCTGGTACACCTGCAGGCCGGCTATCAGCACGACCTGCGCGGGGTGAAGTTCAACTCCGGCGACCCGAACCAGCCCTACGACAGCGGCGTGGAGTTTGGCCCGAAGGGCTGGAGCGAAGCACGCTGGCGCACCGAGCATTCGGTGGAGCGCAATGGCGAGCTCTACCCCAGCCACGGCATCGGCCCGTGCGCGATGTATACCGGCATCAACCGCGGCAACCGCTTCACCCACATCAACGCGTTCGCCACCAAGGCACGCGGTCTGCATGACTACACCGTGGCCAAGAGTGGTGGCACCACCCACCCGAGCACCAAGGTGAAGTTCAAGCTCGGCGACATCGTCACCACCACGCTGGCCTGCGAGAACGGCGAGACCATCCTGCTGCAGCACGACACCTCGCTGCCGCGCCCGTATTCGATGGGCTTCCGCGTGCAGGGCACCAAGGGCCTGTGGATGGACGTGAACCATTCGATCCACATCGAAGGCCGCAGCCCGCCGCACCAGTGGGAAGAATTCAAGAAGTATCAGGACCAGTACGAACATCCGCTGTGGAAGCAGAATGCCGACACTGCCGCGAGTGCAGGGCACGGTGGCATGGACTGGTTCGTGATCCATGCGTTCGTGGAAGCGCTGAAGGCCAAGGCGCCGATGCCGATCGACATCTACGACGCAGTGACGTGGAGCGCGATTACCCCGTTGAGCGAGCAGTCGATCGCCAACAGTTTCCAGACGCTGGAGTTCCCGGATTTCACTGCGGGCCTGTGGCAGAAGCGCAAGCCGATTTTTGCGTTTGATGGGAAGTATTGAGATCTAGACCCTTCCACGCTGTGACGGAGACGCCGGGCACTGCCCGGCATTTCTGTTTCTGGGGGCATTCGCCTTGTAGAGCCGAGCCCACGCTCGGCCGCGTTGCCGACACCCCCTGCATCAGAAAACTCTGAAATTCGACTCACTCCGAACTTTATGACTTGAATACGTAACCCACATCGGAGATAACGTCCCCATGCGGCCACGCCGCAATCCGGAACAGGGACGATCCGAAGCAGGGCGGGAAAGGGCAATGGCTGCCCGAGCGCCTTCGTTCCTCCCGGCGTGGTAACCGCCCAGGATGGAGGACAGGGATGTTGAAGCGATTGAAGGATCTTTCGTGCGCAGCGCTGGCGATAGCCGCGTTGGGGTGCGTGGGTACCACTGCGGTGCAGGCGCAGGAGGTGAAGAAGGAATGGCTTGCATTGGCGCCGGGGAGTCAAAAGCGCGCGACCGAGAAGCTGGCACAGCGTGATGTGGAGGCTCGATATGAGCGTTATCAGCAGTATGGTGCGTTCAGTTGGGAGGTGCGCGGTGTTGCATCGCTCCCCGGCAAGGTGATCTATGACTATGCGATCAAGCCTGCCAAGCTGATCAAGACCGACTGGGTGTACAGCTACGGATCCCAGGAATACAACTCTCCAGAAGAACTGTCTGCTGCCTTGAAGGCAGAAGTGCCTCAAGTACCTTCCTGTCCGATCACGCAGGTAACAATTGGAGAGGACTGGGAAGGCATTCCCGGGGGCGGCGCAGGTGCGGGCGCGGATGGCAGCAACACCGGCGAGCAAGGTGGAGCTACCGTTGACTTCTACTATCTCAACCCGAGTACTTCAACTTGCGTGCTGATAGGCGGAACCCGCTATCTTCAGCGCAAGCGTGAAGTCAAATGCCCGAACATCAACAGCACCATCATGACCTGGCAGGCAGCCAAGGGTATGTGTGCGATGCCGCCTTCGCTGGATACCGGCACGCTTTCGCTGATGCGCAAGTATACAAGCTCCCCAGTCGCCAAACAGTGTGACACGCCTGGCAATCCCTGCGATCCGACCACGGGCGACAAAACCCAACCTGAGCCGGACTTTGATCTGGGCTGGATCAGTTTTCGTCGCCACTATCACTCGCTGACAAGCACGCCCGGCGGTGCGCTGGGTACGGGGTGGACGCACTCGCACAATCTCCGTCTTACGCTTGGCGTTGACAGCAGTACTTACCCGCCGGGGACAGAACTGAAAGTGGGGCTCTTGAGCGAGGATGGCACACATGGCGCGTTCCCGAAGCGCGGCGCGTACTACGAGTCCAACGATGGCAGTGGGGATCGTGTCGTCCAGCAAGGAGCAAGCTGGCTGATGTCGCGCTCGCGCGAGCGCATCGTGTTCAGCGCTTCCGGGCTGATGGAGCGCCGCGACTTCGAGGACGGCACTTGGCTGGTTTACACCTATGACGAGCAGAAGCGGTTGCTTGGCATCTCTCATTCCACTGGTCGCCAACTGCAGATGGAGTATGCCGTCCCCGGAAACGACTCCTTGATCTCCGCCCTGCGGGTTTCCGGGCAAATAGTGGTGGCCTATACCTATACGCCCGCAGGTGAGCTGTCGACGGCTACATATGCCGACGGCGAGTCGCGAAGCTATCACTATGAGGATGCTCGCTTCCCGGCGTATCTCACAGGAATCACCGCCGAGGACAATCGTCGATACAGCTGGTACGCCTATGATGACAAGGGACGCGTCTTCTGCAGTCGGCATTCTGGTGACTGCACCGGAACGGATGTCGGTGTTGATGGAATTCATCTGGACTACACCGCCACCGGTCCAGTCATTGTGACTGACGCGCTGGGTAAGCAGAGTACCTACGGATTGACGGCTGCCGATGGCAGCGGTCTTCCACGCAAGGTCAATGGCATCACCGACAGCAGTGGCACCGCCGGTCGTACCTACCTCCCAGAGGGCACGGACTTCCGTCGTCGCCTGCAGTCCCTCACCGATCGGCGCGGCGTGGTGACCCAGTACGCCTACGCCGAGGCCAGCGACCCGACCGCCGGTGCAGTAGCCGTGACAACGACGACGGAAGCGGCTGGAACACCCCAGCAACGCATCAGCGAGACGCGTGTCGCGCTCGACAGTAATCGCGTTGTGCAGCAGACGGTAGGCAATCAGGAAACCCGCATCACCCGCAACGCGCGCCTGCAGCCGACCAGCGTCACCGTGCGCGATACAACGACCAACCAGACCCGCGTGACCACGCAGAACTATTGTGAAGCCGAAGGTCCGGACTGTCCGCAGGTAGGCCTGCTGAAAAGCATCGACGGTCCACGCGCGGACGTGGCCGATACCGTGAGGTATGCCTGGTACACCGCCGATGATCCGGGGTGTGCGACCAACGGTGCCTGCGCGTTCCGTAAGGGCGATCTGCGCAGCATCACCAGTGCGCTGGGCCATACCGTTGAAACACTCGCTTACGATGCCTTGGGGCGCCCACTATCGGTGCGCAATGCCAATGGCGTGGTGACCGACTACACCTATCATCCGCGTGGCTGGCCGACGTCGATCACCGTGCGTGGCGCCACTACTGCCGAAGACCGAAGCACCCAACTAAGCTATTGGCCCACCGGCCACGTGCAGCAGGTCACCGAGCCCGACGGCAGCAGCGTCACCTATGTCTACGACGCCGCCCAGCGGCTCACGGACATTGCCGACAGTGCGGGCAACACCATTCACTACACCTTGGACAACGCCGGCAACCGTCTGCAGGAAAACACGGTCGATGCAGGGGGTACGCTGCGCCGCACGCTGGCCCGTGTCTACAATACCCTCGGGCAGCTGACCGCGCTGAAGGATGCCGGCAACAACGCCACCGGCTTTGCCTACGACGCCAATGGCAATCCGCAGTCGGTCACCGATGCCCTGCAGCGGGTGACGAACCAGCAGTACGATCCGTTGAACCGGCTGGCGCAGTCCCTGCAGGACGTGGGCGGCGTTGCTGCGCAGATCCGCTCCAGCTACAACGCATTGGATCAGGTCACCCAGGTAACCGATCCCAAGGGCCTGCACACCACCTACGCCTATAACGGCTTTGGTGATCTGACCGGACAGGTCAGCCCGGATAGCGGGAACACTACTTTCACGGTTGACGCCGCTGGCAATCGCAAGACCCGCACCGATGCGCGCGGCGTGACTGCCACCTACAGCTACGACGCGCTCAATCGGCTTGTCGGTATCGCCTATCCTGATCCCAACCTGGACGTGGGCTATCACTACGACACCGCGCCAGCGGTATGTGCCAGTGACGAGCGTTTCGCCAAGGGTCGCCTGGGTCAGGTGCTGCACGCCAACGGCAGCACCGTGTACTGCCATGACCGATTCGGCCAAGTCACCCGCAAGGTGCAGACGATCAATGGTGCAGCCAGCACGCTGCGCTACGCCTACAGCAAGTCCGGTCGCCTGACCGCGTTGACATACCCGGACGGAAGCGTTGCCGACTATGCGCGCGACGCCCAGGGGCGGATCAACCAGGTTGGCCTGACCCGCCCTGGACATACCCGGCAGGTGGTGGTCAACAACGTGACCTACGCAGCCTTCGGCCCGGCGACCGGCTGGACCTACGGCAATGGGCGCCAACTGCAGCGCCCGCTGGATCTGGACTACCGTCCGCAGGCGGTGCATGACCCCGCGGCAGGCGGTCTGTCACTGGGTTATGGCTACGATGCCGTTGGTTCGATCACCGAGCTGAAGAGCGGTGCAGGTTCTCAGGTGCTGGCCAAATACGCCTACGACACACTCGGCCGCCTGACCCAGACCCAGGATGGCGCCACGGGTACGCCGATTGAAACCTATGGCTACGACGCCACCGGCAACCGTACCTCACTGACCACCTCGGCCGGGACCGCCAGCTACACCTATCCGGCTGACAGCCATCGCCTGATTGCCGTGGATGGTCAGGCGCGCAACCAGGACGCCGCGGGCAATACCACCAGCATTGGCGGCAAGACGTTTGCCTACAACGATGCCAACCGCATGAATGCGGTGAAGCAGGGCGCTGCTGTAGTGGAGAGTTACGGTTACAACCACCGCGGCGAGCGCGTGCTGCGCAGCCCGGCTGGCGGGGATGCTCAGATCACGGTCTATGACGAAGGCGGCCAATGGATCGGCAACTACTCGGCGACCGGGCAGGCGCAGCAACAGGCGATCTGGCTGGACAACTACCCGGTGGCGCTGATCCAGACAACAGCCACGGGCGTGCCGGAGCTGGCGTACATCCAGCCCGATCACCTGGGTACACCGCGTGTAGTGATCGACCCTGTGCGCGATGTCGCGATCTGGGAGTGGAGCAACAAAAGTGAGGTGTTTGGCGATCAGGCACCGGCCAATGACCCGGACGGGGACGGTGTGGCGTTTGATCTGGCGCTGCGCTTCCCGGGCCAGCAGGCGACGGATGCGAGTGGGCTGTTCTACAACTACCAGCGGGAGTATGACCCGGCGGTGGGGCGGTATTCCCAGAGTGATCCGATTGGGTTGGAGGGGGGGATTGGTACGTACCTGTATGCTTCGGGGAAGCCGCTTTCGAAGGTTGATGAAAATGGCTTGGTCGATGTGTGGGTGTGGATGCCGCTCCCTTATGAGGGAGGGCTGCCGAGCTATGGCAAGCTGCATTCGTCTTTCGGGCACGTTTCGACAACTTCAAATGGTGTCGACTACTCATTTGGTCCTGCGGGTAACTCCATTAGCACGAATTACGTTTCATCTCAGCTGAATCTTAGGACTGGAATCAAGCACACAATAGAGCTTACGCCACAGCAAGAATCAAGAATGTCGGAATGTCTCGCGAGACCACAGGGGAAGTACAGCGCCGTAAAAAATAATTGCGGAACGCCGTTGCAGAATTGCATGCGAGAGATTGGTAAGGAGCTCCAGCCAATGAATATGATTCTTCCGGAATCAATAAATCACCTTCTTTGGTGGATGTCTGATGAATCTACCATTCAGGAGGGGGCGAAATGACGAAATTGATGCTTGGCATGATTTTGATTTGCTCAACAATCATCGTCACTTCCTGTGGAAACCAAGGTAGGGAGGTTGTCCCGGAGGATGTAATGGAAATTTATGATTCGGTCGAAGGTGGCGTTGTAATTGGTAGAAGCACTACTCCGGTTCCAGTTGTTGGATATGTGTATCCCGACAAGACTCGCTACGTATTGCAGGTATGCCACTTAGGACGCCTGGGATATGTGCGGGACGGAATACGGGAGCTAAGGGCGGCCCAAAGCCCGAGGTCGTCTTGCCCGGACACCGCAAAGAGAGGCAACTAGACTTGATAGTAGAGATATGTCTGATTGGGAACCTTGGACGAACAGCCGGTGAGCTTCATTGAGAAGCTTGTGGAGGTAGTGCCTGAATAGGAGGCCGGAATGGATCATGGCGCACAAATGCCTCTGGTGACACGGAGATCGATGAGTCTGCCGGCTCCGGCCGGGCGCAAACCTCTTTCCCGTGCGAACCGCTTCCTGAGTTTGCTTTCGGTTACGGTTTCAGCAGTCGCTTGTCTGAGGCAAAAAAATGGCTGAGAAGGACGCGAAGGATAAATTGGGTGCCAAGTCGACCCACCACATTCAGTGTAGGTGTACAAGCCCCACCGGAGAGGGGATCATCCCACATGGGTAATTTGCCTACAGCACTTTCGGAAGACTTCTCAGTTCTTCTGGATTCCGGAGACATGGCTGGTGCTGCATCACTGATTCGTAGTGCCGCTGAGGTGGGCTCCGCAGAAGCAATATTTCTTTCTTCGACCTTTAGTCGCCCTCAGGAAAGCATCGATGAGTTCGAGTTAAGAAGCTTGGCTGAGGTTGAACTCTCAGCAGCGAAAGGGTATGCCCCCGCGCAATATAGGCTCGGCTGCTATCTGCAATTCGGAGACTTTGTGAATGTAGATGCCGTGGAAGCAGCCCAGTACTTTAAGCTGGCGGCGAATGCTGGATATCCTCCCGCAATGTATGAATATGGGTTGGCGCTTTTCCATGGAATAGGTGTGGATAGCAAGCATGACGAAGCGATCTCGTGGATCATGCTCTCAGCTGAGAAGGGAGATGAGACTGCTGCTGAGTTCTTGAAGAAGATGCGAGGCAGCTAGCGTCCTATGATGTTCAGCGATATCCGTGGTGCACCGCGGCAACTGACCAAGCCCCGGGACTGTACTACCGGCACACCGATCGAAACCTATGGCTACCCACCTCACTGACCACGTCGTCTTAGGCAGCTAGCTATACCTATCCGGCAGACAGCCACCGCCTGATTGCCGTGGATGGTCAGGCGCGCAACCAGGACGCCGCAGGCAACACCACCAGCATTGGCAGCAAGACATTCGCCTACAACGACGCCAACCGCATGAATGCGGTGAAGCAGGGCGATGCTGTGGTGGAGAGCTATGGTTACAACCATCGCGGTGAGCGCGTGCTGCGCAGCCCGGCTGGCGGGGATGCTCAGATCTCGGTCTATGACGAAGGCGGCCAATGGATCGGCAACTACTCGGCGACCGGGCAAGCGCAGCAGCAGGTGATCTGGCTGGACAACTACCCGGTGGCGTTGATCCAGACACCAGGCACGGGCGTGCCGGAGCTGGCGTACATCCAGCCCGATCACCTGGGTACGCCGCGTGTAGTGATCGACCCTGTGCGCGATGTCGCGATCTGGGAGTGGAGCAACAAAAGTGAGGTGTTTGGCGATCAGGCACCGGCCAAAGACCCGGACGGGGACGGTGTGGCGTTTGATCTGGCACTGCGCTTCCCAGGCCAGCAGGCGACGGATGCGAGTGGGCTGTTCTACAACTACCAGCGCGAGTACGACCCGGCGGTGGGGCGGTATTCCCAGAGTGATCCGATTGGGTTGGACGCAGGCATATCGACATACTCATATGTCGAGTCGAATCCAAATTCAAATCTAGACATGTTGGGTTTGGAGTCTGGGCAGTTCCAGTTTGAAAAATATCGAATGAAACAGCCTGAGGCACTACCAGCAACAGACATCGGTGATGCGCTCGTCGCGGGCAGGATGCTTTCAAACTATAACTCCGAGATGAAGTCGAGGAGCATAACCGGTTCAGATCAGTTCTATCATTGTTTGGCGGCTTGTCGAGCAACTCAAGTAACAAGCAATCCCCGAGTGGTGTTGGAGCTAATGGCACTGAAAGAAGTGAAGGACTACTATGCGGGCCGAGTCGGTCTCTACGGAGACGGCCGTAGAAGGAGTCACTCAGAGATGCAGAGAGATAACTCTGGAGATATGGCCGCAAATCGTCACGGAGCCGCGTGTAAATTGGGTGAAAATTGCGCAGAGCGTTGTGCCAGCTATGTTCCGGTGTCGTCTCGTGTTTTCCTGAAGAACTACATTCCGGAGTGGGAAGGTGAAGAATAAATCAAAGAGATTAGTATTTTCTGTATCGATTTTTGCAATCGCTATTTCTGGCTGCAGCGACGCGGGGCGAAGCTATGATTCGCTCTCAAAAATATTTAACGAAGGCGACCTGTCTGTCGCAAAGGTTGTAGCTATTCCTGAGGATGCCTCCTCTATTCATATTCGGTCGAATGCTGAGGCAGGCCTCTACTATATTTCATATGATACAAACTATTCGATGCGCTACATCAATGAAAATGGGATGTTAAAGATTGGCAAAGACCTCGCGCCTCTGATTCGTGATTCGCTTGGCTTTGCAGCTAATCTGCCGCCCAGCATCGCTCTTTACTACAGGTGCAATGCCCCTTCAGCTCCTCTGCAGGATGTTCGTAAAAATTCTCATGAAATAATAATGATGGGGTCGGATGGTCAGCGGCAATACCTGTGGAATCGTCGCAATGATGAGGAGCTAGAGGCTGTCCTCTGCCGGCCTGTAGGGAATGGGTAGTGCCAGTTTTGAGGCCAAACTGCGCGGAGTTGGCCTTGAGATAGGCTGGATCGGCCGCAACGGCCTCCTGATTGAAGAGCGGTGCGGGCTGTGCCACCGGCAACCACCTGGACAACTACCCGGTGGCGTTGATCCAGACACCACCATGGGCGTGCCGGAACTGGCCTACATCCAGCCCGATCATCTGTGTACACCGCGTGTGGTGATCGACCCCGTGCGCGATGTCGTGATTTGGGAGTGGAGCAACAGGAGTGAGGTGTTTGGCGAACAGGTACCGGCCAATGACCCCGATGGGGATGGTGTGGTGTTTGATCTGGCGCTGCGCTTCCCGGGCCAGCAGGCGACGGATGCGAGTGGGCTGTTCTACAACTACCAGCGCGAGTATGACCCGGCGGTGGGGCGGTACTCGCAGAGTGATCCGATTGGGCTGGACGGGGGAATAAGTACCTTCAGCTATGTGCGAGGGGGGCCTCTGGGTGCAGTTGATCCATCAGGTCTCAAGGATTGCGAGTGCCTGTCGGCGACTTTCAGCCAAATCAGAAGTCAACTGCCAAGCAAAGGAGTAGTCGGACAGGTCGCCGATGGTGTATCGAGTTACATTACGGGCGTCGCTTGGGGCGGTACGGCATTGGCGGCTCAGGCGGGTCTGCTTGGGCAGACTCCGCTGCAGCAAGCGATAGACACGAATGCTCAGATGGGTGTTGTATGGGATCAGGTAAGAGCACATCCCCAGCAAAGTGCAATTGCTGTCGGTGCGGTGGCGTCAAAGTATCCAGTGCAGACAGCAAGCCGAATTGCTTCGGGTGGGGCGGTTAGCATGATTTACTCTTATCCTGTTGGCCTTTCGGTCTCTGCGCTTGCTGCCTATGGATCCGGTTTCAAGGCGGCACATCAAAATCCGCAAGCTGTGGCTGCGGCGGCCGTTGTTGGAGAGGAGGTTTGCAAATGATGCGACTGTTATCGTTCTCTTGTACTGCCTGTGGCACAGAAGGTCAGAGATTTTCGGTGCTTGGCTGCCTGGAAAGGAGGCCTAAAACTATCTGCAGTCATTGTGGCAGTACGATTGAATCCGGCTTAAGTGAGCTCTCTTACGTTGCATTCATCTTCTATGCAAACGGGTTGACGCTTGTGCTTGCTCTTCCAGTTATTTTTTCCTTTGTGGGGGGGGCAATGGATAAGCGCTACCGCGCTGACCTTGCTGTATTTGCTACTGCTGACTATGCCTGCAATTATTATTCACGCGAGGTCAGTCGTTGTACAGGGACGCTGACGTCTTCCATCTATGCCAGATGCATCTCGGCTCGAACCAGGAGGATGCCATCATTGCTGCTGCTATTTCAGTGAGGCGATAGTGACTAGTCGCGACGATTGGAGGTCCCGTCTGTATTGCTGCCCTATCCCGAGTAGCGCGCTGCGATCGCTCTCTTCCTATTGCACCTTGGCCCGTATTCTCGCCAGCGGCCGCGCTGTCCGCTGCTTGTCTGGAGTGGATCGAACTGATGGGCTTCTGATCTATGGTGCACATGTTAGAGGCCGTCCCGGATGTGGCTGGACGCGCTCATTTTTCCTGGCCTTAATCGGAGGGATGGTTTTGGGCGGATGTGACAATGGTCGTTTGGGAGAACTGCAGACAAAGCCCATCTACGCTGAACTGAGCAGTGCATACTACGGTGGGATGTGCGAGGGTGAGGCCAGTCCAAGCGCTAGCACTGAGAGTGTTCGTGCGCTGCGCATTGGTATGATTACCGGTGATTGCGCAGTGCTTTATTTGGATGGAGTAGATAGGGCTGGTGAACTCGTGATCTATGGGGCGAAGACTGGGGCCCGTCCTGAATGTTCCGAGTTGGTTCGGAAGCTTGAGGTCGAACGGGGAAGTTCGGCCGTTCTCGCCAGAGCTAGAGAAATATGCAAATGATAATTTCCAGCCATTCCTCGTATCACCTTCAGCATGCAGATGAGCGAAGATTTCCGCTGGTTCTGAACAGTATCGAGGGGAGGTTGGGCGTCGAAGCGCTGAAGTTCGCCGAAGCGGATGGGGAGTGCTGGTGCAAGGTCAGATGAGGATGAGTACAAAGAGCCGATTGAAGATATGCTTCGTCCTGGCTTCGCTTGATTTCATGAGCGTGCTGCTTCCACCTTCGACAGGTTGGAGGTTGTGCATTCTCATTATCGCTGGGTCGATGCTGAACTTGGTTGTGATGTACCTGGTACTGAAAGGTGTGGCTCCGCTGATAAATGGGGTCGAGCACGAAAGAGATGTAGCATTATCAAAGCGATGGATAACCGCGATCGGGGTGGCTGGGACGCTGGTTGTTGTTGCGTCCGGATTCCAAGGGGGTATTGAGAGGCAAGCCATACCGTTCCTTTTGAGTGGGTATGTGCTGCTGCTGATCGTCCCTGGAAGAGTTATGAGCTTGGCTGTTGCTCGACGAATGGACGAGGTTGACGGCTAGTAAATCGAAGCGAATAGTTTTGGATCGCAAAGCGATTTCAGGGCTGACATCGCACGCAGGAGGTACGCTATTCGTGAGAATTATTCAGCGAGCGTTGCCTTGAGCAGGCGTCAGAAGATCGCCGAGGTGTTGAAAGCTGTCCTTTACGTTTTGGGCGGGCCCTTGGTATGGATAACAAAGTCGGGAAAAATAATTGATCCGAAATGATGGTCGTCATTTCTGATGGGATGGCCATGATTCCGTCGGTTCGATCACCGAGTTGAAGAATGGCACTGAATCGATGGTGCTGGCCAAGTACGCTTATGACGCGCTGAGCCGCCTGACCCAGACCCAGGACGGCGCGACGGGCACGCCGATTGAAACCTATGGCTACGACGCCACCGGCGAACGCACGTCGCTGACCATCTCGGCGGGGACCGCAAGCTACACCTATCCGGCTGGCAGCCATCGCCTGATTGCCGTGGACGGCCGGCGCGCAACCAGGATGCCGCGGGTAATACCACCAGCATTGGCAGCAAGACGTTTGTCTACAACGATGCCAACCGCATGAATGTGGTGAAGCAGGGCGCTGCTGTAGTGGAGAGTTACAGCTACAACAACCGCAGCGAGTGCGTGCTGCGCTCGCCGGTCAGTGGCGATGCGCAGGTCACGGTCTATGACGAAGGCGGGTGGTGGGTCGGCAACCATTCGGCTGCACCGGGCAGGTGCGGCAGGCTATCTGGATGCACAACTATCCGGTAGCGTTGATCCAGGCGTCAGCTGCGGGCGTGCCGGAGCAGGCGTACATCCGGGAGCCCAAAGATGCCCGCGATCCAAACGGCGCGAAAGCACCGGGCTTGCCAGGTGGGTCTGAAGGGTATTGCCCCGGAAAGATTGCCCGAAATGGGTGCGCGCACCAAAGGGTAGAGGGTATGGCTGAGAGGACAGTGCAGGTGACGCATGGGTGCCGACCGGTCCAGCTACCGATTCAGCTGGGAAGCCTCACGGTGGGCCGCACTGGGATGTGCAGAGCAAGCGAAATCCAAAGCGATACAAGAATGTCTATCCAGGTGGACTGATTAGGTGAGCGGTGAGTACGTATGGAGCTTGAGGCCAAGAGCGTCTATTTCTTTTCTCAACAGGATGAGGATTTCTTCTTTGAGTGGATTGGCCGAATAGGCTGCATAAATAACGTGGTTGGTAGGGGAGGTACCATTTATATTGGCCTCGACCAAAATGCGGTTCTAGAAGACGAGGTATGGGAAATCGTTGCGGTCTTCAGCAGGTATCGTGTCCCATTGGCACAGTTGGGAGCACTGGATCGTGCAGGCTACTCGCGCGTGCTGCGCAGGGAACTGCGGAGATGGAGTGCTCAGAAGGCAGAGGGCACGCAGGAACTTGAGTAGCTCGATGTAGCCCCGTCCTCCTGCCAGAATTGTTCTGGTCGAGGCGACGGTGTTGTGTGGACAAGGGCAGGTCTGCCGGCCTGCCCTCGCCGGCGGTGGTCAAGAGAGTCGGCGCCTTATTGCCGTGGATGGCGTAGCGCGTAACGAGGACGCTGCGGGCAACACTGCCAGCATCAATGGCAAAACCCTTGCCTATCAGGTGATCTGGTTGGACAACTATCTGGCGACGCTGATCAATGTGGCCGCAGCGGGCATGCTGGAACTGGCGTACATCCAGCCCGATCACTTGGGTACACAGCGTGTGGTGATCGACCCTGCGCGCGACGTCGCGACCTGGGAGTGGAGCAAAAAGATTGAGGTATTTGGCGATCAAGCGCCGTCCAATGACCTGGACGGGGATGGTGTGGCGTTTGAACTGCCGCTTGCGGAGACACCTGCTGAGCGTGCCCAGCGAGTATGCGAGGAACTTGGTTAGGATCCGGGCAAAGGGCAGGGGGCAAGCGTGAGCAAGCTATAAGGAGCATGCGAAAACCCATTTCACTCCGGGTGGCGACGAGCCGGTATTGTTTGACAAGTTCTTCTTCAATTTCAGTCAAGATCCTCTGGTGGACGAAATTCCAGAAGAGGTCAGGGATGATTGTGACACTTTGGCAGGGGATGTGATGGCTGATATATATCCGGTTGGGATTGCTGCGCATGGGAGGATCGTCTGGTTTGCGTGGGTGTCCGATGATTATGATCATGTGCTTTCGAAAAAAGGGAGCCCTGTGTCGGCTGGCAGTAAGGAGGGCCTTGACCACGAGGTCGCTGCTTGCGATGGGGCTCTGGACTGGGAGGGTGAATCGCTGCTCGACGTCGAGTCCTTGATATCTTCGGTCGATTCTGGAGTTGGAGTTAGCCCAGACGCTGTTATTGATGCTTGGAATTTCATGACGGATCTCTTCAGGGTGGTAGCAAAATCTCCGCGGAAGATTTTTCACGCCGATATGATGGATACGTATGACGCATTCTTCTCGCAATGCGATATCGCTCGAACCGTTGGGCTGGCGTCTGTCTCCATCTCCAGACGTGACCTCGATCGTGCGAAGATCGTTTTGCAGAACGGGTTGCAGATGGTACTCAGCATTTAGCGGAACCCTTCCAGGCCTCTCATGTCTATTCAAGTAACGAATATTTCCCTGCGGATCTGGCACCCCTCCATGCGGGCGTCTGATATCGCGTTGGAGTTCGGTCTGACGCCCAGATTCTCAAGGACAGTGGGCGATCCACGCCCGCCATCTTCGGATGGAGGCCTGTACGACGAAACGTACGTTTCAATGCAGCTCGTGAGCAAGGCGAGTGTTGAGTTGGACGAGGAGCTGCGTAGGTGGTGCGATGTGCTGTCCGCCAAGGCTCGGTTCTTGGATGAGATTGTTGGTGGCGGCGGGAAGGCGGAGTTCTATGTAAGTCTCTTTACGGAAGCGTTGGGAGGTTTTGAGCTTGATCACAGCCTGCTCAAAAGAATTGTTGAACTGAGCCTTGGTGTCTCAGTTGAAATCTATCCTCCTGTGGCGGGGTGAAGCTGTTCGCTTGGCCTCTCAACCGGGAAAATCTGGGATGCATCGAAATAGAGGTATTGAATCAGCCGGAAAGCCGCATGGTGGACCGCAGAAGATCGCCGAAGCATGGGTTCAGTTCAATCGACTTCCCATGGGCGCCAGTGAGCGGCAATCGCACATGCAGGTGCTGGATGTTGTCGATGACATCATTCAGCGGGATGCCGACGGAGGATGGGAATTCATTGAGGCCGTCAGGCAGATGGATGTGGATGCACCTCTACTATCCAATCTCGCAGCTGGACCATTGGAGGACTACTTGGTGGCCCATGGCGAGGCAGAGATCGAGAGGCTGGAGAGCTTGGCAAAGCAGGACGCTTCTTTTCGTGAGCTGCTTGGCCGGACGTGGAAGAACTCCATGTCGGACGAGGTCTGGCGGCGAGTACAGCGTGCCGCCCGGTCAGGCTGATTCCCAGCGCGCGGGGGGAGTTCCCGAGTGTGGACGACGCTGACGACACCCACCGATGAGCGCCCACGATCTGGAAGCATCGCAGTGAGTACGGATCTTCGGTGAGCTGGCACCCACATGGTGCGGAGCCGGCAAGAGTTGTGGTAACTGCAATCGTTCGACTGGAGAGGGTCACGCAATGAAAATGGAGAAGGTGGAACTACAGGCCGATAGTGTGGTGTTCTATTCGCCACGGGACGAAGCGCATTTCTTCGGCTGGCTGGATCAGATGGAGTGCGTCATCGACGTGGTTGGCCGGGGCCGGGTCATCTACATCCAGGTCGATAGGCGACGGGTGGATGCCGAGGCGCTGCGCGACATATTGGCTTTCTTCCAGCGCTACCGTATTGCCATGAAACAGCTCAGGGTGTTCGATTCAGAAGCCTTCTCGACCTGGTTCAGGCGTAGTGACACCTATTGGTACCGCCGTGTGTTCAGTCCGCCGGCGCCTAGCAAGGAAATTGCATGACGGTTGAACGTGCAGAACGGCACAAAGGGTGTCTGATGCGCTTGTTCACCTTTGCCTGCCCCATGTGCGCCGCCGATCGGCAGCGCTTTTCGATCCTTTCGGCACTCGCGCGTCGGCCGAAAAAGCTCTGTCGAGGCTGTGGGATCGTGCTTCGTTCACACCCATCAATCGGCGTGTATCTTCTGTTCTTGCTATACACGCAATTCATCGGGCTGATCGCGGGCTTGCCGCTGATATGGGCCTACATGGAGCAGCAGTGGATGGCGATGGCCGCGCTCTGGGTAACCGCGCTTCTGCTATGCCACGTACCAGCGATGGCGATGCATGCGCGAGGAACGATCTGCCGTGACAAGGTGGATCCAGATCGAAGCTACGTACGTGCCAAGAAGCAGGCCTCCACGCATGATCCTTGAGTTCAACGAACTGCCCTGGTCGGACGCCACCTTGGTTGCGGTGTCCGTTGATCGCAGCAATCCGGGTAATCAGGATGAAGTAGTGGTCCACGTGCGCTGGCCCGACGGACGTAACGAGCAGGTGACCTTCGTTGAATGCCGCGGCGCTCGATTGGCGCTCAACTTCGGAGTGCTGGGTGAGGACACGATCGAGCGTGCGTATGTCGATGATGGAAGCGAGGTACTGGCCGACTGCAGACAGCGCTGGGCGGCCTCGGGGGTGTTGCTGCCAGAACTTCAGTGCTTCCGCATCGAAACCTGCACCACCGGCAGTTCACTAGACATCCTGGCCATGAGTTGGCAAGTCGATCCGCAGTGATGGCCGATGTAGAAAGTTGGGAGTGGAACAGTATGAGTGAGGCGTCCGGTGCCCGGGCATCAGCCTGTAATCCCGATGGGGTGGGCCCACCCGCCAGCGGGTATCTGACCGGTCTGTGGCGCGGCAAGCGCAGGAGGATTCGGGGTACCCCAGCAACGCCGATGGCTGGAGTTTTGCGCGCAGCGCTGCTGCTCTTGCCAATGCTGGGAGGCTGCAGCATCAACCAGTTTCAACACACGGAATGGAGATCGGACTGGGTAGATGTTTCATCCGATGCGATCTTCCCTGGCAATTCAACGACTCTGCCGCTTGACCGCATTTCCACACTTGATCCGGCCAGTGAAGCCGCCATTGCGGAGTGGATGTGGAAGAATTCACTGGTCGTGGTATCGGCATCAGAGATTGAAGGGAAGATCGGTTCAATGCCGTTGAGTGGCCTGAAGCCAGCACCCGGGGAGAGCGTCTATCTCGTCAGGGCCGCTTCGGATGAAGGCAATGGCAAGTTCATCGGCTACATCAACGACAAGGGACTTCTCCTCATGTATGGGGTCATGGGTGGGTGCGGCGAGCAGAAGCACCGGGTGGTTGCTGTGAGCCTGCGGGAGAAGCCCGCCAACGTCTTCGGCCGATGCTCGGCGGCGCTGTAGTGCGCTGAAGAGTCGAGCAGCGGCAGTGTGCAGGTGCCCTGCCGTCGCTGCCGGATCATCCGGTAGGCGGCACGCGGAACATCAATGGAGGATCTGCAGCGTGACCAGGCATCTCGTCCTCTGTCTGGCCATTGGCCTGACCGCATGCGCCGCCCAAGAACCACGCGCGGACTCATGCCCGACAGTCGTCATCACCTATGCCGGCATCGCACGGGTGGATGGCATGACCTTCGGCCGCTTCCAGATCAATCCGCATGGTTCTCGGCCACTGCAGCTGTTGCTGGCCAGCGCCGACAGACGCCTGTATGCCAGGACAGCCACCGCAGAGGTTCGCCGGATTGGCGAACAGGCGTGGCGGTCCTTCAATGTCATCCTCGAAGAAGTTGCGCCTCCGGCGGCACGGCTGTCGATCGCCCCTGGCGAGGCAATGACGGTGCTGTTCGACGGCGACGGCGCGTTTCTGCCCGGCGCGATCAGCGCTGGGGAGGAATTCTCGATCATCGTCCGCGACGTGCACGGCTGCGCCCACCGCTCGGTTCCCTTCCAGCCTGGCGTCAACGGAGCCGCAGCGGGGGATCGGGAAGCCGAATGAAGCCACGACCAGCGCGCCACGCCGTGGTGGCAGGCAGGGGCGAAGACTGAGGGAAGATGGCGCGCCCGGAGGGATTCGAACCCCCGACCAATGGCTTCGGAAGCCACTACTCTATCCGGCTGAGCTACGAGCGCGTGGTGGAACCGCCGCGCCGTCGGCCAGGGCCGGGGCGGGCATCGCAACGCAATGAGGCGGTGCGGGATGGGCATTCTATCCAGTTTCGCCGCACAAATCTCCCCCCGGCGGCAAAGTCGCTCAGAAGGCACAGGAGTATCCTAGTGTCATGGCTGATACCCCTCTTTCCGCGCCGCATCCGGCGCCGACGCCGCGCTGGCGTCATTACTGGAGTCTGATGCGCGCCGATCGCCCGATCGGCACGCTGCTGCTGCTGTGGCCCACCTGGTGGGCGTTGTGGCTGGCTGCTGGCGGGCTGCCGCCGCTGTGGACCCTGTTCGTGTTCACCGCGGGCGTCTGGCTGACCCGCTCGGCCGGTTGCGTCATCAACGACTACGCCGATCGCTGGCTCGACCCGCACGTCGAGCGCACCAAGGCGCGGCCGCTGGCGACCGGTGCGATCAGCGGCCGTGCGGCGCTGGCACTGTTCGCGGTGCTGATGCTGGTGGCCTTCGGCCTGGTGTTGACCCTGAACGGCCTGACCATCGCCCTCAGCTTCATCGGCGTGTTCCTGGCCGCCAGCTATCCCTACCTGAAGCGCTATACGCATCTGCCGCAGGTCTATCTGGGCATGTCGTTCGGCTGGGGCATTCCGATGGCCTTCGCGGCCGTGCAGGGCGAGGTGCCGCTGCTGGGCTGGCTGCTGTATGCCGGCAACATCCTGTGGTCCACCGCCTACGACACCTGGTACGCCATGGTCGACCGCGAAGACGACCTGAAGATGGGCTCGCACTCCACCGCGATCCTGTTCGGCGACCTGGACCTGGTCATCCAGGGCGTGCTGTACGCACTGTTCCTGGCCACGATGGCGCTGGTGGGCGTGCGCGGCGGGCTGGGCGGGTACTACCTGGCCGGCGTAGCGGTGGCGACGCTGCTGGTGATCTACGAATTCTGGATCTGCCGCAACCGCGAGCGTGGGCCGTGCTTCAAGGCCTTCCTGCACAACAACTGGGTGGGTGCCGCGCTGTTTGCCGGTATCGCCGTGGATCTGGCGCTGCGTTGAGAAGCGCAGCCGAGCGTGGGCTCGGCTCTACACGGATTGTGCGTAGCGCCCGAGCCCATGCTCGGGCGGCGGCGCACAGCGCCGGGCATCCTGCCACCTACGACCAATAGGTGGCAGACAGCCCGCACCCCACCGCCCAGAATCAGGTCATCGAACCTGGGAGGGTAGGTGATGGCTTCGACGGCAGCAGTGCAGGACGGCTGGATGGCGCGCGCAGCGTTGCGTTCGGCCGCCTGGGCGGAAAAATGGTTCCCCGATGCCTATGTGTTCGCGGTGCTGGGCGTGGTCATCGTCGCGGTGGCGGCGATGGGCTTTGGTGCCACCCCACAGGCCACCGCCAGCGCCTTCGGCGACGGCTTCTGGAGCCTGATTCCCTTCACCATGCAGATGGCCTTCGTGGTCATCGGTGGCTATGCCCTGGCCACTGCGCCGGTGGTGGCGCGCTTCATCGACTTCCTCGCCCGCGTACCGCGCACCGGTCGCGGCGCAGTGGTGTACGTCGGCCTGGTCAGCATGCTGGCCTCGCTGCTCAGCTGGGGCTTCTCGCTGGTGTTCGGTGGCCTGCTGGTGCGCGCGCTGGCCCGCCGCACCGAGCTGCGCATGGACTACCGTGCTGCCGGTGCCTCGGCCTATCTGGGGCTGGGCGCGGTATGGGCGATGGGCCTGAGTTCGTCGGCCGCGCAGCTGCAGGCCAATCCGGCCAGCATGCCGCCGGGGCTGGTGGAGATCACCGGCGTACTGCCGTTCACCGAAACCATCTTCCTGTGGCAGTCGATTGTGCTGACCGCCGTGTTGATCCTGGTCTCGTTGTTGATCGCCTGGTGGACCGCTCCGGCCGCCGGCAGTGCGCGCACCGCCGAGGATTTCCCGGGTGCCGCGCAGGCCGAACCGGAGCCGCTGCAGCGCCGCACGCGCCCGGGCGAATGGCTGGAATACAGCCCGTTGTTGACCGTGCTGCTTTCGCTGCTGGCCTTCGGCTGGCTGTTCAACGAGTTCGCCAACAAGCCGTTGGTCAGCGCCATTGCCAACCTCAACACCTACAACTTCATGTTCATCTCGCTGGGCCTGCTGTTGCACTGGCGCCCGCGCAGCTTCCTCAACGCGGTGGCCAAGGCGGTACCCAGCACCACCGGTGTGCTGATCCAGTTCCCGCTGTACGGTGGCATCGCCATGATCCTCACCCATGCCGCCGGTGGTGATGGCGAGACGCTGGCGCATCGGCTGTCGAGCCTGTTCGTGCACGTGGCCAGCACCGAAAGCTTCGCGCTGGTGATGGGCGTGTACTCGGCGGTGCTGGGCTTCTTCGTACCGTCCGGTGGCGGCAAGTGGATCATCGAAGCGCCGTACGTGATGCAGGCTGCGAACGAGCTGAAGGCGCACCTGGGCTGGGCGGTGCAGGTCTACAACGCTGCCGAAGCGCTGCCGAACCTGATCAATCCGTTCTGGATGCTGCCGCTGCTGGGCGTGCTCGGCCTGAAGGCCCGCGACATCGTCGGCTTCACCTTCATCCAGCTGCTGGTGCACATCCCGCTGGTGCTGGGATTGCTGTGGCTGCTGGGGATGACCCTGGTCTATGTGCCGCCGGTGATGCCGTAGCGGGTGCAGCGCCGAGCCCGCGCTCGATCCGGAAACCTGCCTGCGTGCTCTGCAGACGGGACCGAAGGGGCAGGCCCCTCTGCGCGCGCTACGCCGGTGCAGGCTGCTGAATGCGTTCGTTTCCGGCTGCAGCATGACCACATGCCAAACCCGCATGAATCCTTCAGTGGCTTGTGCCGCAAGGGCTGGCGCCGGTTCATTCACGCGCGTACACATCGGTGTAGCCCGCTCACAACGCATGGTTAACCAATCGCTGCCGACGATGGCCCCGTCCACCGCATTCCGCGCGTGGCATTTGGAGATCGGACATGGCACAGCAGAACCAGAACCCGAACCAGAAGCAGCAGGGCCAGCAGAACCAGCAGGATCAGCAGCAGGGGCGCGGCCGCGACCAGCAGCAGCAACAGCAGCAGGAACAGCAGAAGCGCAACCAGAACCAGCAGCAGGGCGGGCAGGACGAGGAAGAGTGATCCTGGCAGCCGCCATCCATCACCGACGAAGCCCCGCCCTGTGCGGGGCTTCGCTTATTCGAGCACGCCGATCCGCTGCAGCACCGTCGCTGCGGCCATGTCGTTGGGGTTGGTACCGGGCAGGCCCTGCGGTACGTCCAGGCCCATGCCGCGATACAGATCAACCCAGTGCTGGGAGATCTCACCGGTCTGCGGGTTGCGGAAGTTCATCGGCTGCAGCGCGAACACATGGTGCGCACGGAATGCGCGTTCGATGAAGTCCGAGCAGTAGTAGCTTTCGTCGTTCAACACATAGGCGGTGTTGTACGGCTTGCCCAGCATCGTGCGCGCGGTGGCCACCGCATCGGTGATGGCATTCCCTGGCGGCGCGCGCAGGCGATAGACCACGACCTGCCGCTGCTTGCTACGCGCGTCTTCGCGGAACTGGTCCAGCGTCTGCCGGCGCGAGCCCTTCTCGTCGGCATGCAGCACCTCCCAGCCCTGCGGTGCCGAAGCCACCAGCGCGACATGGTCGAAGCTGGGCGCCCCTTGCTTTCCCGTCGCATCGTCGATGGCCGCGCTCAGGCCACCGTGACCCGCGGTGACGAACAGCAGGTCGCCTTCACGGACCTCGATGGCCATCGCCAAGGCTGGCCACAGGGCGGGCAGCAGCAGGCCGATCAGGAGCAGGAGGCGGCGCATGGGCATCTCGAACAGGCGGGAAGGCGCGATTGTAGGCGGCAGGATAGGATGGCGCGACCAGACCGGAATCAGGACGATCCCATGAAGCCCCGCCGTTCCCTTGCGCTGCTGACACCCGCCCTTGGCCTTGCGCTGTCCGCCTGCACGCCTGTGCCGCAGCCAGCGCCTGCTGAAGCCCCGGCCCCTGCAGCGGCACCTGCCAGCACAGCGACGGCGGTGGAAGCAGCGCCCGCCGTGGCGACCGCGGCGTGCCCCCATCCCACGTTCGATACCTTCCTGAAGCACTTCGGCAACGAGATCACCCTGCAGGAAAAGGCAACCGCCGATCCGCTGCTGGACAGCTACGTTGACGCTGGCGCCGAGCCTGAGCCGCGCACAGTGGAACGCCCAGTGGCATTGGCCGATGTCGAATGGCCGGTGATGCCCGATCCAGCCGGGCTGGCCGGGCAGGGCAGGGAGATGCAGGTGACGGCCGTGGCTGATGGGCAGATGCAGGTGCAGATCCGCACGCCGGACAGCAGCGACCAGCAGACCTACACCTTCGCGCAGAAGCCGTGCTGGACACTGGTCAAGCGCGAAGACGAGTCGATCTGAGGCCAGATCGGGACAGGCGCGGACCGTCGGCGGCTGCTAGGCTCGAAGCCCGATCAAGGCACGGAGACGCCGATGCAGGCCCGCAGGATGCGCACCACTACCGTAGTCATCGCCACGCTGTGGGCGATGGCCACCTCCCTCGGCGCCCACGCACAGTCGCTGCACGCCGATGACCGCGCTTACTTCCCCAGCGCCGCCGCCGAACAGACGGCACGCGTTACGCTGGGCGAGCGCGTTGAGGCATTGCAGAGCGCCACGGCGGGCGAGCCGGCCACGCGCTTCCGCCAGGCCGAAGCGCTGCAGGCACAGTGCCTGCGTCACCATGCGTATCTGCATCTGCAGGCCGCGCGCAACGCACGCGATCGTCGCCCGGCGCAGGCGCTGGACCAGGTGATGGGGCAGTGCAGCCGTATCGCCCGCACTGGCAGGGCCGCCCTGCGTGAGGCGCCGGCGGATGCCCCCTGGCTGGCGTCCTATGGGTTCCTGCGCGCCCGCGCGCTGCAGGAAGGCGCGGCGCCCGCCAATGCGCAGCTGGATGATGCCGTGGATGCACTGGCCGATCCGGCGCTGGATACTTTCGCGCGCCTGCGCCGGCAGATCATGCACAGCGCGGAATACCCGCGTATCGAGGGTGCTGGCCGCAGCTGGGATACCGGCGCCGACAAGCAGGCCCTGGCCCAGCACCCGGACCGTGCGCTGCGCGAGGCCGGCTGGAAGGGGTACTGGCAGGGCGTGCAGTCGCGCCGTGAACCGATGGCGTCGGTACTGCTGGGCCTGGTGCAGGTGAATGATGCCGCCGCGCGTCTGCAGGGCGACGGCTCGGCCACCGCACGTGGCTATCGACGCATGGGCATGGATACGCAGACGGTCGACGCGACGCTGGCGGCGATCGAGCGCCACGCGGCAGACCGTCGTGACTACCAGGACATGCTGCTGCAGCATGCCGGGCGCAGCGGTGTGGTGTCGCCGCAGCTGTGGGATACCACCGTGCCGGATGCTGGCTATACGCCACCGGTGCTGACCCTGGAACAGCTGCGCGATACCGCTGCCGACGCCATGCAGCCGCTGGGGCCGGAGTATGTCGCCGAGCTGCGCGCGCTGCTGGATCCTGCGCACAAGCGCATGGACCTGGCCAACGTGCTGGGCAGCCGCAGCCAGGACGCGTTCCATATATTCGCACCGGACACGCCGGCGCTGCTGTTCGTGGGGCTGCGCAGCGGCGATCTGGAAAGTGACGTGGAGATCGCCCATGAAGCAGGTCATGCCATGCATGGGCAGTGGATGCTGCGCGGGCGTGCCTCTCCATTGCATCTCAATGGCAGTGCGTGGATGACCGAGGCGTTCGCCATCTACAACGAGCTGCGCTTCCGTGACCAGTTGTACCAGCAGGCGCAGGACCCGCGCGCCAAGGCGTATTACCTGAAGTCGCTGCTCGACGACATGGTGTTGCAGCTGTTCACGTCCTCCGAGGAGGCGCAGCTGGAGCAGTCGATTTATCAGGGCGTGGCCAGCAATGCATTGGGCACCGCCGACGATCTGGACGCGCTCACCGGCCAGGTGCTGGCGCGCTACGGCCAGCAGCCGCAGCGCTACCCGCAGCTGCGCAGCACCTGGATCGGCAAGCGCCTGATGTATGACGACCCGCAGTATCTGGTCAATTATCTCTACGCCGGATTGCTGGCTGTGCAGCTGTATGTGCAGGACCAGCAGGACCCGGAGGGCTTCCGCCAGCGCTATCTGACTGTACTCGGTGAGGGCTTTGACCGCGCACCGCAGGAACAGGTGGCGCAGTTGCTGGGTCATGTACCGGACTGGCCGGCACTGGTCGACGCGGATCTGCAGGTGTTCGCGCAGAACGCTGCCCGGCTGCAGGCGCTGTATGCGCAGATCGAGGCAGGGCAGGGCACATGAGCCGGGTGCCGCAGGCGCGCGTTGCCAGGCCGTGGGCGTGGCTTGCGCTGCTGCTCTGCCTGCTGCCGCTGCTGGCGTTGGCGGCAGCCCCGATCCCTGCGTTGAATGACCCGGTGGTGGACACCGCCGACGCGCTGTCGGCCAGCACCCGCACCACGCTGCGCGAGCAGGCCTTGCAGTTGCAGGCACGCAAGGGCGCGCAGCTGCAGGTGCTGGTGGTACCCAGCGTTGGCGAGGAAGGTATCGAAGCCTATGCGCAGCGCGTCTTCGACCAATGGCAGCTGGGCCGTGCCGGTGTCGATGATGGTGTGCTGCTGCTGGTGGCGGTGCAGGATCGGCGCGTACGCATCCAGACCGGTTATGGCCTGGAAGGCACCATCCCCGATGCCTATGCCGCGCGCATCATCGACAAGGCGATCGTGCCGCGGTTGCGCGAGGGAGACCTGGACCAGGCCGTGCTGGACGGCACCGCAGTGCTGGTGGCGCTGGTCGATGGCGAGCAGCTGCCGCCCTGGGACGATTCATTGGCACGCAACGTGTTGCCGCCGGATTGGCGCGCAGGGGATTCGGTCGTCGCGCTGACGTTGCTGGCGGGCTTCCTGGCCGGTCTATGGCGATCGCCACCGCGTCTACTGGCGACGAGGACCGAAGCCGATTTCACCGGCAACCGCCGCGAGCGGCGGCGCAAGGCACTGGCAGCCAATGCGGCGATGCCCAGGCCGAGGTGGCCGACCTTACCTGCCTGGGGCCGGCCGCTGCTGGTGACGGCGGTGATTGCTGCAGGGCTGCTGTCTGCGACGCTGCTGCTGCCGCGCCACGTGCTGCCGGCGCTGTTCTTCGTGATGGTGCCCGCCGTACCGGTGGCGACCCTGCTGGGCTGGTGCTGGCATCGCAGCCGCGGCGTACGCATCGTGCTGTACGGCATGCTGGCCGTCAGCACCGGCTTCTTCGCGGTGATGCTGGTGCGTGGCCAGTTGCCGCCCAGTCTTGCGCTGCACATGCTGCTGAACCTGGCGGTCGGTATCGCTGCCATGCTGGTGTTCTTCCTGGTGCAGGCCGGTCGCGCGCGCTGGCGGAAGAGCCGCAACAGCTTCGCCATCCGCTTGGTGGTGCTGGTGCTGCTGACCGGTGGCTATGCGCTGGGCGCGGTGCTGGCCATCGACCGTGCCGGCGACGAGAACGCCCGCGTGCTGGCAACGATCGTGTCCAGCGTGGGCACGCTGTTCCTGTACTTCATCTGGGTGTTCACCCTGCTGCCCGGCGAAAAAGCCCGCGGCGGCCGCAGTTCGTCCAGAGGCTACCGTTCCTCCTCCAGCACCTCGTCTTCCAGTTCGTCCTCGGGCAGTTCCAGCGACTGGTCCGGTGGTGGCGGCCGCAGTGGCGGCGGTGGCGCCTCGGGCAGCTGGTAGCTCAGGCCGCCTGCACCCGCCAGCCCAACGCGGCATCGTGCAGTTCGCCGCTGCCGCTCACATCGCCCACCTGCAGTTGCAGTCCCTGCGCGTTGGGCAGGTCCTTCTGTTCGGGGAACCAACGACGATCGGCGGCGACCACGATCAGCAGGCCCTCGTCGTCGCCCATCGGTGCGAACTGCGGCGACGGCGGGCTGATCGGCTGCAGGCCGAAGCGCTGGCTGGACTGTTCGCGTACCGCATCGACATCGTGGCTGGGCAGGCCGACCTCGCTCAGGCAGGTCAGCTCGCTGCCATGGAAGGCACCGCTGCGTTCGCTGGCCGGCAAGCGCCTGCGGCCGATCAGCTCCAGGATCAGGCCATCGGGTCCAGTGAAATACACCGATTGCGACTGCCAGCTGCTTTCCAGTGCGAAGTAATCGCGGCCTTCCGGATTGCGTTGGAAGGGCGTGCGTGCACGCAGCCAGGTCATGGCCTCGGCGAAGCGGTTGTCCGGCACATTGAAGGCCAGGTGCACGCCGCCGACAGGGTGGTCGCCGGCAGGTTGCAGCTGGATCGTGCTCCAGCCGATGCGGACCTGGTCGCCGGCCACCCCCAGTTGCAGCACGTCGCGGAAGTACGCGGCGACACTGGCGACATCGGATACCGGCAGGGTGAGGTGCAGCAGGCGCATGGTCGATCCTCCGTGTAGCGCTGGGGGCAGTGTAGTCCCGCGCACCTTCGCGTGGCGTCATCACCTGCGCAACGAATCGTTACTGCAAGCCGTAGCGTCAAACCGTGCTCGACAGCTTCTACCGCAGTGCCTCACCGAAGAAGCGAACCGCATCTTCCACCACCACGGCATGAGTCTGTTCCTTCGGCACCTCAGTTACACACAGCGCCTGCAGTCGCTCCTTCGCCAGCGGCGTGCACCCTGAAAGGAAGTCGTAGTGGCCGACACCTGGCAGTGCGTGCAGCGTTGCTTTCGGAATCTGTGCCGCCGCCACATCACCGTTGGTCGCTGGTGACGCCACCACATCAGCAGCGCCCAGTACGATCGCCACCGGCTGCTGCAACGCCTTCAGCTGCTCCGGTGCGAATGCCTGCACGATGGCCGGCGCCAGCACGAACACGGCGCGGACACCGGGAATCGAACGATCATCCTGTGCGTGCTGCACGTAGGGCTGCAGTTGCGGCGATGCTGCTGCAGCAAGACGCACCTCCATCGTATGTGTGGCCGCTTCCTGCTGCGGTCTGCACACGCCGTCGTCCGGGTGCGCCCGGCAGAACGCCAGCAACCGCGCCATGTCCGGCCGCGCGCCGGCGCTGAGCAGTGCGGTGAAGCCACCGGCGGAATAGCCGATCACGCCCAGCCGCGACGCATCAATGTGTGGCCCCAGTTGCGGGTCGGCTTTTACTGCGGCCAGCGCGGCCTTCAGGTCGTCGGCGCGCAGCCAGGTCAGCACGCTCCCGGCCAGCGTCATCTCATCGACGCCGTTGTTGCCCGGGTGGTCCACGGCGATCACCAGGTAGCCGGCGCGCGCGAGCGCGGTGCCCAGCCACCCCATCATGCGCGCGGTACCGCCATTGCCATGCGACAGCAACAGGGTCGGCAGGCGCGCGCCGGCAATGGGGGCGTCCTTCGCGGCGCGCCCCGCCTCGAACAGTGGCGCATCCGCTGGCCCGATGGTGAGCGGCGTCTCGTCGCTGCCTGGGCTTGCCGGGTACCACACGGTGAAGCGCAACACATCGCGGTGCGCGCCATCGCGTATCGCCGCGCTTTCCAGCGTTGTCACACCATGGCGCTCACCGGCGATGAGGGGAGCCGCTGCCATCGCCATGGGCGACAGCGAAGCCAACAGCAGGGCCAGGATCCATCGCGTTGCGTGCATCGTCAGTCTCTCCGGGTCAGGCAGGGCGGTGATCGACCGGCAGCCAGATTTCCACGCCACCGTGGCCGCTATGCTCGTCGAAGCGGGTGTCGTAGCGTTCAAGGTCCGGCGCGTTGGCCAGGTTGAGGTGGTTGGCGGGCAGGTAATGGTCCAGCAGCCAGAACCAGGTCGAGCGGATGGTGGAGATATGGCCGCCATGCCAGGCCACCAGGTAACGGCGCGCAGGGACATCCACCCGCTGCCAGTGTGCCGGCACCGATGGCAGTGCGTTCACCGGCAGCGCTGCGATGTAGTCGAAGCCGCCCTCGTCGTCACTGTTGCAGCACACACCGAAACTGACCGGTGCCGGCGTTGGACATTCGCGATTGAGCTGTGCCCACTGCCCCGGAATCGCACCACCACTGTTGCGGGTGTGGCGCATGCCGATGCCAGCCACCTGGAAGGGCGTGCAGTCGATCAGCCTGGGCGCCTCGGTGCAGGCCTGTGGTGCATCGTCGAGGCGGATCGCGTGCACCAGTGCCAGCTCCTGCAGGCCCCGCTCGCGCACGCACTCGGGGGGCTGCCCGAACTGCTCGCAGAAGGCACGGGTGAACGCGGCATGCGTGCTGTAGCCCGCCGCCAGCGCCACCTGCAGGATGTCGCCGGCACCGTTGGCCAGCTGCTGCGCCGCGGCGGTCAGGCGGCGTCCGCGCAGGTAGCGCACCACCGACGTACCGGTGCGGGCCTGGAACAGGCGCGACAGATGGAACGGCGACAGTCCGGCGGCAGCCGCAATGTCGGCCAGCGCCAGCGGCTTGTCCGCATGGCTTTCGATGTACCACAACGCTTTGCCTGCCGCGCTCATCGCGCTGTTCCTTGTTCGAATGCCGGGCAGCGTAATGGATCGAAAGGTAGGGCGCTTAGCAGTTCTTGCGGTGGCGGGGCTTTGCGTTTGCCGTTGCACCGGCAACAATGCGGCCTTCATGGACACGATGGAGGCCAGGGACATGCCAGAGCAGACGCGCAATGCCACAGCAGTGGAGTCGGTCGGATGATCGGGCTGGTGATCGCGGTTCTCGTACTGCCGGCGCTGTTGACCTTGGCGTTGCTGGTGCTGATGTGGCGCTGGGCGCCGCGTTGGCGCGGTAATCCATGGCTGTACCGCATCGGCTTCGCGTTCCTGGCCGGTTTGCTGTCACCGACGCTGCTGATGGCCGGCCACGGCGGCTTGCCGGGCCCCACGATCGGAGGCCTGGTACTGGTGCTGATGCGGCTGGAGTGGATCGGCGATCTGCATGCCAACTTCATCGCCATTGGCAGCAACGACGCGGCGTTTCTCTCTGCCCCTTTCCTGGTCGTCTTCGCGCTCGCACTGTTCATCCCGTTGCGGACGGCGCGGGCGGCCACCTTCGGCTTCGACGACGACGCTGCCGGGTAGCGCACGCCCGGTACGGGCAGCGCCCGCACCGTAACCGCTGCAACTGTCGTCTCCACGTCATCGCTGCTTCACATCCCACGCCGAGACTGCGCGCCTTGTCCAGGTCCCACCTGGCCCCGTCGTGCCTTCCCGGAGTTCCGCCGTGCATCGTTCGAAGCTGTCGCGTTCCATCCTCCTCGCCCTTGGTCTGGTCAGCGCAGGAGGCGCGATCGCAGCAGATGCCGGAACGGCAGATACCCGCAGCAGCGGCAGCCACACCGCACCTACCCAGCTCGACGCGATGCTGGTCACCGGTACCCGTGCCTCCAACCGCACCCAGTTTGAAACCCTGGCGCCGGTGGACGTGTTCACCAAGCAGGACATCCAGTCGGTCGACTCCACCGACCTGAAGGACGTGCTGGCGCAGCTGGTGCCTTCGTTCGTGGTGCAGCGCTTGCCGATGGCCGATGGCCAGGTGTTCGTGCGCCCGGCCACGCTGCGCGGCCTGTCGCCGGACCAGACGCTGGTGCTGGTCAACGGCCGCCGCTTCCATCGCAGTGCCTTGCTTGGCAACCGCGGCGCACAGGCCGCCGACCTGGCACAGATCCCGACCAGTGCCATCAAGCGCATCGAAGTGCTGCGCGATGGTGCGTCGGCGCAGTACGGTTCGGATGCCATCGCTGGCGTCATCAACATCATCCTGGAAGACAGCCCGGGCACCGAGATCACCGCCGGCTATTCGCAGTACGCGCAGGGCGATGGCGCCTCGCGCGACTTCAGTGCGCGCACCGGCTGGGCGCTGGGGGACTACGGCAGCCTGGCCCTGTTCGCCGAATCATCCAACTCCGATGCGACCTCGCGCACCCGCCAGCGTCCCGACGCCATCGCCTTCCAGGCCGCGCATCCGGAGCTGGACGTGCCCAACCCGGTGCAGCGCTGGGGCCAGCCGGAGCTGGAGAGCCGCCGCGTAGGCTTCAACCTGAAGGCCAATGCCAGCGATACGCGCGAGCTGTATGCCTTCGGCCTGTACAGCCACAGCGACGGTGTCAGCGATTTCAACTGGCGCAACCCGGATACCACCACTGGCGCGTACCGTACGACCAGCATCTTCCCGGGCTGGAACCTGCGTTCGATCTACCCGGTGGGCTTCAGCCCGCAGTACGGCAACGTGCAGAACGACCTGCAGCTGGTGGCCGGTCTGCGCGGCGAGATCACGCCGAAGCTGCGCTGGGACCTGAGCGCCTCATATGGCCGCAACGCCATCGACTACAGCCTGAAAAATTCGATCAACGCATCGCTGGGCCCGGACAGCCCGACCTCCTTCGACCTCGGCCGGCTGACCCAGACCGAGAAGAACGCCAATGCGGACTTCAACTACGAATGGGACGTGGCTGCGCTGTCCAAGCCGGTCAACGTCGCCTTCGGTGCCGAGTTCCGCCAGGAAACCTATCAGGTACGTGCCGGTGATCCTGCCTCGTATGCGGTGGGCCGCGGTGCGGCGGCGGGCCTGGAAGCCAATTCCAACGGCGCGCCGGGCTTCTCGGCCAGCCAGGCCGGGCAGTGGAGCCAGCGCAGCAAGGCCGCCTACGTGGACATGGAAGTGCCGCTGGGCGAGCGCTGGAGCATCGGCGCGGCCGGTCGCTATGAAGACTTCTCCAGCTTCGGCAGCACGGTGGACGGCAAACTGTCAGCACGCTTTGCAATCACCCCGGATGTTGCGTTGCGCGGCACCGTGTCCACCGGCTTCCGCGCACCGACGCCGGCCCAGCTCAATACCACCAGCACTACCCAGGGCCTGGACACGCGCACGCTGCAGATCTTCACCAGCGGCCGCCTGTCGCCCAGCGATCCGTTGGCGCAGCTGCTCGGTGCCAAGCCGCTCACCCCGGAAGAATCGCGCACCGCCTCGCTGGGCCTGACCTGGCGCACGGACATTGGCCTGTCCGGTTCGGTCGATGTCTACCGGATCACGCTCAGCGACCGCTTCAGCCAGTCGGCCAGCTTCGCCATTCCGGCCGGCACGCCCAACCCGCTGGGCTATACCTCGGTGAACTACTTCACCAACGATTTCGACACCACCACCACCGGCGTGGACGTGGTCGGCAACTACCTGCGCGATCTCGGCGCCGGGCGCATGACGCTGACCCTGGCTTACAACTACAACCAGACCCGCGTCGACAACGGCAGCACCTCGGTGGCCACCAACGAGACCCAGCGCGTGCTGTTCGAAGACCGCCTGCCCGAGCACAAGGGCAGCTTCACCGGCAACTGGGACGTCGGCGCGTGGTCGTTGATGGCGCGCGTGCGCTACTACGGCAAGTGGACCGACTCCACCGGCAACGCTACGGGCGACATCTACCAGCAGTTCGGTGCGATGACCTTCCTGGACCTGGCGGTGGGCTATCGCATCAACGAACACCACAGCCTGCGCGTGGGCGCCGACAACGTGTTCGACCGCTACCCGGATGAAGCCACCTTCCAGGCCAGCCGTGGCCTGATCTATTCGCGCAACGCGCCGTATGACACCGATGGCGCCAATGTGTACGCGCAGTACCGGCTGACCTTCTGATGGACAGCCGCCGTCGTTCCCTGCTGCGTGCCGGCGCGCTGCTGCCGGCCGCTGCGGCGTTGTCTTCACTGCCTGCCGCAGGCGCCGCGCGTTACGCTGGGCCCATGCAGATTCCCGCAACGACCGTGGCGCCGGACGTGCTGGCCCGCGACGAAGGCTACTGGGCAACCGTGGCCAGCCACTTCGACATCACTGATGAAGTGAACCACCTGGAGAATGGCTACTGGGGCGCGATGGGCAAGCAGACCCTGGCCAGCTACCAGCGGCATACCGCTGAAGTGAATCGTGGCAATGCCTGGTACGGGCGTCATGCATTCCCGGCGGAGTACATGGCGGTGCATCGGCAGGTGGCCGACATGCTCGGCGTGGGCGCGGACGAGATCGCGCTGACCCGCGGCGCCACCGAGGCGATGCTGGCGCTGATCGGCGGCTACAACCACCTGCGGCCCGGCGACCAGGTGCTGTACGCCGACGTCGACTACGACAGCATGATCAACGCCATGCGCTGGTTGCAGCAGCGTCGTGGCGTGCAGGTCGAGCGCATTGCGTTGCCAGTGGTGCCAACCCATCAGCAGATCCTGCAGGCCTACGATGAGGCGTTCGCGCGCCTGCCGCGCCTGAAGCTGGTGTTGCTGACCCAGGTCAGCCACCGCCATGGGCTGGTGCTGCCGGTGGCGGAGATCGCCGAACGTGCGCGTGCGCGTGGCATCGATGTGATTGTCGATGCCGCGCATGGCTTCGGCCAGATCGACTACGCGGTGCCGCAGCTGAAGGCCGATTTCGTTGGCATCAACCTCCACAAGTGGATCGGCGCACCGGTGGGCGTGGGCGCGATGTACGTACGCAAGGGGCGCGTGGCCGACCTGGATCCGTACATGGGCGAGACCGACGATGGTCGCGTGGGCAGCCGCGTGCACACCGGCACGGTCAACTTCGCTGCCTATCTGGCGCTGCCCGAGGCCATCGCGTTGCATCAGCGCATCGGTGCAGCCAACAAGCAGGCGCGCCTGCGTTACCTGCGTGAGCGGTGGACGGTGCCAGCGCGGCAGATGGCGCATATCGAGGTGCTGTCGTCGCCGGATCCGGCATTGGCCAGTGCATTGGCCAGCTTCCGCCTGCGCGGCCATACCTCGGTGGAAGAGAACCAGGCGCTGCAGAAGCAGCTGCTGGATGAGCACCGGATATTCACCACGCATCGCGATGGTCTGGACTCCGGCGCCTGCGTGCGGGTGACGCCGTCGGTGTTCACCCGCCCCGCGCAGATGGATGCGCTGGTGCAGGCGCTGGCCGCGCTGGCCTGAACTGCCGCCGCTTTGGTAGACGCCAACCTTGGTTGGCACCACCCGGGCATGGCGTGAACGGGCATTGCCAACCAAGGTTGGCATCTACCGAAACGGGCCCAGTAGATCCACGCCATGCGTGGATGCTCTCCGCCTACCGGTCAATCGCCGGCAACGCATCGGACAACAACAACCGATCGATCCGCCGCAGCGCGTTCTCCAGTTGCCGCCGGTCCGCAGCCAATCCCAACGACAGCCGTACCCCGCTCGCGAACGCTGCGCCCGGCGGACAGAACGCCGATGAAGGTGCGATCGCCAGGCCCTGCAGCTGCGCCGTACGCACCAGCGTGGCGTCGGTCCACGGCGCTGGCACCCGGCACCACGCATGCAGCCCATCGGCGCGCTCCAGCAATGACGGCGCCAGCAGATACCGCGCCATCCGCGTGCGCTCGCGCGCTTCCTCGCGCACCTGCACCAGCAGCGTCTGCGCCGAACCATCCAGCAGCAGCTGGCTGGCCAGCGCGGATACCAGCGGATGGCCCATCAACCGCGTGGCACGCAGTGCGGCAGCCATCGCCTCGGCGTGGGTGGCGCTTGGGCATTGCACGAACGCGGTACGCAGGCCGGGGCTGATCACCTTCGACAGCGTGGCCACATGGAACACGTGCCGGGGCGCCAGTGTCGCCAGCGGAATCGGCGCGGTGACGGCCAGATGCCAGTACGGGTCGTCCTCGATCGCCAGAAGGCCTTCGCGCTCCAGAACCCGCGCCAGCGCTTCGCGCCGCGAGGTGGGCACGGTCAGCGCCGTCGGGTTCTGGCAGGTGGGATTGAGGTAGACCAGGCGCGCGCCACATTCCCGGGCCTGGCGTGCCAGCGCCTCGGGGCACATGCCCTGTTCGTCGCCCTCCACCGTGACCAGTCGCCGTCCCAGTGCGGCGGCCGCCTGCAGCAGGCCCGGATACACCAAGCGGTCGCAGAGGATCGCGTCGCCCTCGCGTCCCTGGCTGACCAGGATCGCCGCCAGCGCCACCTGCGCGCCCTCGGTCAGCAGCAGGCGTGCATCGTCCACCGTGCCCAGCATCGGCTGCAGCCAGCGCGCCGCCGCGTGGCGATCGGTCGGGTTGCCACCGCCGAGGTGATAGGTCATCAGGTTCGGCGCATTGCTGCGCGCGAGCACCGCCGCTGCGCCACGACGCAGCATGTCCGCCAGTGCATCAGCGTCGGGTACCGGCGGCACGTTCATGCTGAGATCGACGGCCTGATCAAAACCGGCCTTGGGCGGTGCGATGAAGCTGCCTTGCGGACCACGTGCTTCGATCAGACCACGCTTGCGTGCTTCATCGAACGCACGAGTCACCGTGGTCAGATCCACACCCAGCTGCTGTGCCAGTGCACGCTGCGAGGGCAGCCGTTGCCCGGGCGCCAGGCCACCGCGATTGATGGTGCGCTCCAGCGTGTTGACGATGCGCAGGTAGATCGGACCGCTGTGCACGTGCACGTCCTGCACCCAGCCCAGCCCTGCGACGCCAGGCCCTGCGACATCGGGTCGCGGCATGTACGGAGGATGTCGGGGCGTATCGTTGCTTCCAACGGCGGGAGCCTGTCCATAACCATCGGTCGGTTCGGACAGGTGACCGCCGTTGTTGTTTGCGGCGGCTGCGCCGGCCAGCGTCGGTGATGTCATCGCGCGTCCTCAGCGCTTGGCCTGCCACGGGCAGTAGCAGCCCACGGCAAGCAGTCCTTTCGGGCGCACGGTTTCCCCGCGCACCAGTTTGTCCAGCAACGGTTCGACAAAGCTGTTGGCCGAATTGCAGACCATGCCGATGCTGTACGGGCCGGCATAGGCCAGGTGGCCTTGCCGGTCCCAGATCGCCACCGCCGGGCTGGCCGGAATGTTCTCGATGCCGTCGATGGTCGGCAGGTTGATGACCTTGTTGCGCAGCGGTTCGGGCAGCTCACCTGCGGTACCGGGGCGGCGGATCGCATAGAAGTCGATGCCGGCGCGGCGGTACATGCTGATCAGGTAGCTGAGGTGCGCACCGGTTTCGCGGTTGCACACACCGCAGGCCGGGTCCCAGAAATGCACCACGCGGATGCGGCCGGTGTCGCCGGCCAGTTCCGCCGACAACCGCAGCTGCGAGTCATCGAAGACGATGGCCTGTTCGGCGAACGTGGACTGCTCGCCATAGCCGAAGTACTGCCACAGTGCCGCCGCGACGCCGGCCATGAACAGGCAGGCGAGGGCGATCATCACCGGCAGCATCGAACGGCGTGGACGCGGCGCGGTCGCGCCCATCAGGAGCCGTCCTCGCCGAACTTGTGCACGTACTGCTTGCGCATCTCGCGGCAGGAATCGGCCTGGGCGCGGCGCTGGATCTCGCTGCGCGCCGCGTCCTCGCTGCGTTGCAGGCACTGTTCGATGGCGTGGCGCTCGGCGGCCTGCACATCCACGGTCTGCGGTTGCAGGCAGACCCAGGCCAGGGCGGCGAGCATCAGCACGACGAAGCCGCCGCAGCCGACCATCACCAGGTGGAACTTCAGTTTGTCGGCGGCCATCTGCGGCACGTCCCTCGGTCCATACATTGCATACAAGATATCATCTTGTATGGTTATGGCTTGCGGGGTGGTTCAGACGATCGCCGAATGCCGCGCGTCGGGCGCCTCGGACAGGATCTCGTTCAGCTTGGCCAGCGCGCCGGCCAATGCCTCCTGGTCCACGGCCCCGCCCAGCGACAGGCGGATGGCGTTGCCCGGTGGCGGTTCTTCCACGCTGAAGGCGTCGGAGCTGGCGATGCCCAGGCCCTGTTCCTGCGCGGCCTGGATCAAGCGGTACTGATCCAGCCGCGGCGGCAATGGCAGCCATACATGCAGGCCGGCCGGATGGGCCTGGCGGCGGGCCGGCAGGTAGCGGGCGGCGATGGCCTGGCGCTCGCGCAGTTCCTGCTGGAAGCGCTGCACCATCGCCTGCGCCTGGCCGGTGCGGATCCAGTGCGAGGCCACGGCCACCATCGACTGGGTGGGCATCAGCGCGATCGCGCGCAGGGCGTCCAGCACCGGCTCCATCGGCTGGCCGGCCGGCACCACCAGGTAGGCCGTGCGCAGGCCGGGGGCCAGGCACTTGGACAGGGTGGAAATGTAATAGACCGGGCAGCCACCGTCGGCCAGCGCGGCCAGTGGCGGGGCGGCATCGCCGGCCAGCAGCCAGTAGGGATCGTCCTCGACCACGGTCAGTTCGTGCCGCCGCGCCACCGCCAGCAGGGCCTGCCGGCGCTGCGCCGACATCGTCGCCGTGGTCGGGTTCTGGATGGTCGGTACCAGATACAGCAGGCGCGGCCGACGCAGCTGGCAGGCCTCTTCCAGCGCATCGGGCAGCATGCCCTCGGCGTCCATCGCCACCGGCACCACGCCCCGCTGCAGCACCCGCGCGGCGGCCAGCAGGCCCGGGTAGGTCAGCTGTTCGGCGGCGATCAGTTCGCCCGGCTGGGTGCGGGCCAGGATCAGCGCGCACAGCGCGGTCTGCGCACCGGGGCAGATCACCACCCGCTCGGCGCCCACCGGGCCAAGGATCGGCGCCAGCCATTGCACGGCCGCAGCGCGGTCGTCGCGGCTGCCGGCGCCGACGTGGTAGCTCATCAGCTCGCCTTGGCCCAACTGCTGGCCCAGGTGCTGGAAACCGGCCTCCATGCCCTGCGCGAACGGCGCGCTGCCCAGCAGCGGCGGGATGTTCATGCTCAGGTCGACCGAGGTGCTGCGGTTGCCCGCGGACATCGCGATGAAGGTGCCGCCGGCGCCCTGTGCGTCCAGCAGCCCGGCCTGGCGCAGCTCGGCGAAGGCGCGGGTGACCGTGGTCAGGTCCACCCCCACCTGCTGGGCCAGATCGCGCTGCGGTGGCAGGCGGTCGCCCGGGCGCAGCACGCCATCGTCCACCGCCTCGCGCACCTGCTGGGCGATCTGCAGGTACAGCGGTCCCGCGCCCTCACGGAAGGGGCGAACCCAGGTCCGGTTGGGGTGTTTCAGGCGGCGGCCGGCAGCAGGAGGCGTCATCGGTCGGATTTTTCCATACGTGCAGATGCACAAGTCCATACAATGATGTATCTTGTATGGGCTTGATTGGAGTGGTTCGCCTGCTTGTAGGCGACCTCGTACCCACAGTGTAGCCGCTCCACGCCCGGGCGCTGCGCGCAGGCGAGCCGGTCAAGCGCGCATCTTCAACAGGGTTGACCTCCAATGAATATCTGCTGGAACCGCATCCGCCTGGCGCTGGTCGCCCTGGCCTGCATCGCCCTGACGGGCTGCGATTGGGTGCTGCTGGATTCGAAGGGCATGGTCGGGATCGCACAGCGCGACCTGATCCTGATCTGCATCGGCCTGATGCTGATCGTCGTCGTGCCGGCCATCGTGCTGACCTTCGTGTTCGCCTGGCGCTTCCGCGCCGGCAATACCAAGGCCAAGTACACGCCGGACTGGTCGCACTCCACCAAGGTGGAAGTGGTGGTCTGGGGCGTGCCGTTGATCATCATCGCGGTGCTGGCGGTGATCGTGTGGCAGTCGACCCACGAGCTCGACCCGTACAAGCCGCTGGACGTGGCCGGCGAACCGCTGCACGTAGACGTGATCGCCACCGACTGGAAGTGGGTGTTCGTGTACCCGGACCTCGGCATCGCCACGGTCAACCAGCTCAACTTCCCGGCCAACCGCGCGCTGGCGTTCAACATCACCTCCAACTCGACGATGAATACCTTCTTCATCCCGCAGCTGGGTGGGCAGATCTATGCGATGGCCGGCATGCGCACGCAGCTGCATCTGATCGCCAACGAGCCCGGCCAGTTCCGTGGCATGTCCGGCAACTACAGCGGCCATGGTTTCTCGAACATGAAGTTCATGGCCACCGCCAGCAGCAACGAAGACTTTGATCGCTGGGTGGCCGAGGTGCGCAGCGCACCGGATGCGCTCAGCTTCGATCAGTTCAAGGCGTTGGCCGCACCGTCGAAGAACGCGCCGGTGCAGCACTTCTCCAGCGTCGAACCGCTGCTGTTCAAGAAAGTCATCGACCAGTTCATCGGCGTCGGTGAGAACACCGCTGCTGCGGCCCCGGCCGGTACGGCCGCCGGTGCCCAGGTTTCCCAGGAGTAACGAACATGTTGGGTAAATTGACGTGGGAGGCCGTGCCGCTGCACGAGCCGATCGTGGTGGTCACGCTGGCGGCCATGGTGCTGGGCGGCCTCGCGCTGCTCGGCGCGGTGACGTACTTCAAGCTGTGGGGCGTGCTGTGGCGCGACTGGTTCACCACCGTGGACCACAAGAAGATCGGCATCATGTACGTGGTCGTCGCGCTGGTCATGCTGGTGCGCGGCTTCGCCGATGCGCTGATGATGCGCGCACAGCTGGCGGCCGCCGGGCCGGGCAGTGATGGCTTCCTGCCACCGGAGCACTACGACCAGATCTTCACCGCGCACGGCGTGATCATGATCTTCTTCGTGGCCACCCCGTTCGTGGTCGGCCTGATGAACATCATCGTGCCGCTGCAGATCGGCGCGCGCGACATGGCGTTCCCGTTCCTCAACGCCTTCAGCTTCTGGATCTTCGTGGTCGGCGCTGCGCTGATGATGATCTCGCTGGGTGTTGGCGAGTTCGCCATGACCGGCTGGGTCGCCTATCCGCCACTGTCGGGCATCGAGTTCAGTCCAGGGGTCGGTGTCGATTACTACATATGGGCGTTGCAGGCGTCCGGCATCGGTACGTTGCTGACCGGCGTCAACCTGTTCATCACCATCCTGCGCATGCGTGCGCCGGGCATGACGTTGATGAAGATGCCGGTGTTCACCTGGACCGTGCTGGTCACCAGCGTGATCATCATCGCCGCCTTCCCGATCCTGACCGTGGCCCTGGGTGCGCTCACCCTGGACCGCTACCTGGACTTCAACTTCTACACCAACACATTGGGTGGCAACCCGATGATGTACGTGAACCTGGTGTGGGCCTGGGGCCACCCGGAGGTGTACATCCTGGTGCTGCCTGCGTTCGGCATCTTCTCTGAAGTGACCGCCACGTTCTCGCGCAAGAAGCTGTTCGGCTACAAGTCGATGGTCGGCGCCACCCTGGCGATCGGCATCCTGTCCTTCATCGTCTGGCTGCACCACTTCTTCACCATGGGTTCCGGTGCCAGCGTCAATGCCTTCTTCGGCATCATGACGATGATCATCGCCATCCCCACCGGCGTGAAGATCTTCACCTGGCTGTTCACCATGTACGGCGGCCGCGTGGAGTTCAGCGTGCCGATGCTGTGGACCATCGCTTTCCTGGTCACTTTCACCATCGGTGGCATGACCGGCGTGCTGCTGGCCATCCCGGGTGCGGACTTCCTGCTGCACAACAGCCTGTTCCTGGTCGCCCACTTCCACAACACCATCATCGGTGGTGCGCTGTTCGGCTACCTGGCCGGCTTCGTCTACTGGTTCCCGAAGGTGTTCGGCTTCACCCTCAACGAGCGCTTGGGCAAGTGGTCCTTCGCCTGCTGGGTGATCGGCTTCTACCTGGCTTTCATGCCGCTGTACATGCTCGGCTTCATGGGCATGACCCGACGCATGAACCAGTACGACAACCCGGCGTGGACGCCGTACCTGATCGCTGCGTTCATTGGTGCGCTGTTCGTGTTCGCAGGCATCATCCTGATGCTGGTGCAGATCTACGTCAGCGTGCGCGACCGCAAGCGCAACCTCGACCTCACCGGCGACCCGTGGAATGCACGTACGCTGGAATGGGCCACGCCATCGCCGCCGCCGTTCTACAACTTCGCCGTGGTGCCCAAGGCCGATGAGCTGGATGCCTTCCACGAAGCGAAGAAGCGCGGCCTGCCGCCGCCGCCGAAGAAGTACGCGCCGATCCACATGCCGAAGAACACCGGCGTGCCGTTGATCCTCAACGTCTGGATCCTGGTGCTGTGCTTCGCCCTGGTCTGGCACATCTGGTGGATGGCCGGTGCCAGCTTCATCGCGATGATCGTCACCCTGATCGCGCGCTCCTACAACGAGGACGTGGATTACCACGTCAGCTCCGAGGAGGTGGCGCGTACCGAAGCGGCCAACCACGCCAAGCTGCAGGAGGCAGGCGCATGAACCTGTTGACCCGTCCGCAACTGGACAGCGACGCGCTGGTCCACGACGACCACCATGAGCACGACCACGCCCACGAACAGGGCGGCATGAAAGTGTTCGGCATGTGGGTCTACCTCATGTCCGACCTGGTGCTGTTCGGCTCGCTGTTCGCCTCGTACGCGGTGCTCAGCACCGCCTACGCTGGCGGCCCCACCGGCAAGGAGCTGTTCTCGCTGCCGTTCGTGATGGCCGAGACCTTCATCCTGCTGGTGTCCAGCATCACCTACGGCCAGGCCGTGCTGGCCATGCACCGCCTGGACAAGGCAGCGGTGCTGCGCTGGCTGGGCGTGACCTTCGTGCTCGGTGCATCGTTCATCGGCATGGAGCTGTACGAGTTCTCGCACCTGATCCATGAAGGTGCCGGCCCCAGCACCAGTGCCTACCTGTCGGCGTTCTTCGCCCTGGTCGCCACCCACGGCCTGCACGTGGCCAGCGGCCTGATCTGGATGGCGGTGGTGATGCACCAGGTGTATCGCCGTGGCCTGACCCCGACCAACATCACCCGCGTGTCCTGCCTGAGCCTGTTCTGGCACTTCCTGGACCTGGTGTGGATCTGCGTCTTCACCTTCGTCTACCTGATCGGAGCCTTCTGACATGGCCCACGTCGAAACCTCGCGCGCCGGCAATGCGCACGGTTCCACCAAGTCCTACCTGATCGGCTTCGTGCTGTGCGCGCTGCTGACGGTGGTGCCGTTCGCGCTGGTGATGAACCCGGTGCTGTCGCGGCCGGTCACGCTGTTCCTGCTGGTCGGCTTCGCCGTCGCGCAGATCCTGGTGCAGCTGGTGTATTTCCTGCACATGGACCGCAAGTCCGAAGGTGGCTGGAACCTCGCCAGCTTCGTGTTCACCCTGGTGATCCTGTTCATCGTGGTCGCATTGTCGATCTGGATCATCTGGAGCATGCACTACCACATGATGATCAACTGACCGTGGCCGGGGCGATCGGCATGGAGTGCGCGATCGCCCTGGCACCTCAGCCCTCTCTCCCCCCAGGGCAGGCCTGACCGAGACCGCGCCCACCTCGTGTTGGTGGTACCCGTGATGCGTGTTGCTTCCGTTGTTCGTTCCCTCCGCCTGCCGCTGCTTGCCGCAGGCCTGGCACTCGGCCTGCTGGCCGGCTGCAGCGCCCAGTCGCGCATGGATTTCTATTCCAAGGACATCGCCTGCGAGGAGCTGGGCCAGCACTGGACCATGCCCGACAGCGCCGGCACCCTGCGTGGCCCGAAGGACCTGCAGGGGCAGGTGACCTACCTGTTCTTCGGCTTCACCAGCTGCCCGGACGTGTGCCCGACCACCATGGTCGAGCTGAGCCAGGTAAAGCACCTGATGGGCAAGGATGCCGACCAGCTGCAGGTGGTGTTCGTCAGCGTGGACCCGGCGCGCGATACCCCCGAAGTCGCGCGCACCTACGTGCACGCGTTCGACCCGAAGGCGATGGCGCTGGTCGGTGACGAAGCACAGCTCTCGGCGATGGCCAGCGACTTCAAGGCGTTCTACGAGAAAGAGCCCGGGCAGTTGCCGGATACCTACACCATGAGCCACATCGCCGGCGGCTACGTGTTCGACCGCCAGGGTCGCCTGCGCCTGTTCGCTCCCTACGGCATGCCGGTGGAACAGCTGTTCTCGGACGTGCAGCGGCTGTTGCTGGAGCCGGAACATCCGGCCGCCGGCAGTGAAGCACTGGCCGCGTGCAAGCTGCCGCACAACACCAGCGTCGCCGCGCGCTGAAAAGCGCATCGCTCTGGTGGGGGGCGACCTTGGGATCCTGGTGGGGGCCGACCGTTGGTCGGCACGCCCGCTCCCAATCCCCCGGCCGGCCAGGAGAGCCAACCGACCGGGGGCACCACGCAACGCCTTAGATCACTTCTTCTCTTCCCACTGCACCACGTCCGGCTCGGCCGCGCGGATACCCGCGGTCGACAGCAGTTTGGTGGTCGCGTCCAGTGCAGCATTTACCGACGGGTACTCTACGATCGCGCGCCCCGAGGCCTTCGACACCTTCACTACGGTGCCGCCGGTGGCGGTGGCCGCGCGCTGGGCCGAGGCCGCATCGGTAAAGAACACTTTCACCCGCGAGGTCGCAACCACCGGTGCGCCGTCGTTGGAAACCGCCGCTGCGAACTTGCCGGCACCGGCATCAGCGCCGCCTGCTGCTGCACCATCCAGCGAGCGCTTGCTGCGCGCGCTGGTCGTGGTCGCCGCCGCCTGCGGCGTAATCGTGAACTGACCGCCTGCGGCCTGCTTCACGGTGGTCGAAGGAGACAGCTGGAAACGCGCGCCGCCCACATCGAACGAACGGCCGGTGGCGGAAGCTTTCAGTTCCTGCGCATCCACGGTGGACAGGCTCCGGGCCGGTGGGGTCTGCCCCGAGCTCTGTGCCCAGGCAGGGGAGGTCATCGCCACGAAGGCGAGCGTGCTCAACAGAATGGTCGTCTTCATCATCAGTGCCCCAGAACGCGGATCTTGAAGAATTCGAGGTTGCCGCGCGATGCAGCGTTCGCGGCCTGCCCCATGTCGGTTACTTCCAGCGTCCAGGTGCCGGTGGCGTTTTCATCCAGGAAGGCATTGCTGGACAGCAGATCCCAGTTGGTGAAGTTGCGCTGCACGCCACCCGTGCCGGAGCCGATGGCAGTGAAGGCCGGCTGCACCACGCTGCGCGTGCCACTGGGCGAGATCAGCACGAACTGCAGCTGGCGGGTGTTGCTGTGGTTCACCCGGAAGCCCAGCTGCACCGATTCGATGTTGCGTGCACCATTGGCTACCTGGAAGGTCAGCCGTGCAGCGGCGTTGGTGGTGTTGCCGATGGCGACGGTGCGCGTGGTGGTGCGCCAGCCGGTGTCCAGCAGCGGGCCCAGCGACTGGAAGTTCTCCGCTACCTGCACGGCACGCGCCGCATTGACCACACCGAAGCCGTACCAGTTGCTGTACGCGCGGTTGGCGGCGTTCACCGTCCAGCCCGGCACCAGCGTGCGCCCGTCGGCCAGCGTCACCGCCGGCTGGTTCGGGTGGTTGCGGGTAGCGGTGGTGGCCAGGATGTACTTCACATCGCGGTAGGACAGGTTCGGATTGGTTTCCAGTACCAGCGCTGCCACGCCCGACACCATCGGCGTCGCTGCCGAGGTGCCGTTCATCCTGCCGGTGTAGTTGCAGGTGCTGTCGAGGGCCGACAGGTTGCTGTCCAGCGCGTTGTAACGCTGGGCGTTGGTGTTGCTGCCCTGCGCGCAGCCGGTCACGTCGGTGGTGAGGATGGCCGGATCGTAGCGAACCGCCAACTGGTTCGGCACGTACTGCCGCTGCCAGCCGTTCTCGCCGCCGAAGCCGGACACCCACAGCGCCGAACCGGTGGACGAGTACGACGAACGCACGCCGTCGGCGCGTACTGCCGCCACGGTGATCACGTTGAACAGGTTGTTGCGTGGATCGCGGCCGGCCGGCACGCAGCCGGTTCTGCGGTTCCTGGTGTCGGCGGTGCAGACGTCCTGGAACTGGTTGATCGCGGCGTTGTCGAAGTTGTTGCCCGCCGCCTTTACGTAGATGCCGCCGCGGCCACCACGCGTGCCGGACAGGGCCTGCTCATTGGATGCCACGTCGTTCTGGCTGAAGGCGAACGGCAGGTTGGGGTTGCTGGGACCGGCGCCCCAGCTGTTGTTGAACACCTGCACATCGGCCGACTCGGCACCATCCCACCACGAGTACTCGATATTGCTCAGCTGGTTGCCCCCTGCATCCGAAGCCAGCACGTTGAAGCCCTTCAGCGTGGCGGCGGGCGCAACGCCGCGGACGCCCACGCCGTTGGCACCGACCGCACCGGCGATGCCGCCGACCATCGTGCCGTGGTTGTCCCTGTTGGGGTCGGACGGCGAAGGGTTGTTGCTGCCGTTGGCGAAGTTCTTGCCCGCAACAGCCGCCACGTTGGCCGCCAGGTCCGGATGGGCGATCTGCAGGCCGTCGTCGACGATGGCGATGGTGACGCCCTGGCCGCGGATGCCATTGCGGAACAGCCCATCCACGTTGAGATCGTTGCCGGCCACCGGCAGGGTATCGCCCAGCACCGCTTGCCCGGTGTTGAGCAGATGCCACTGTCGACCGGCAAGCGGATCAGCCTGTTGCGCGTGGGCAGTGAGGGCCAGGCTGCCCAGCACCAGGGCAGTGGCCAGGGCCAGGCGCGCAGAGCGCGGTGGCGCGGAGCGTTGCGTGTGTCGCTTCATACACGAATCCTTCTGTTGTGAATCGGCATGGCAGGACGGCGGGGCGGATCTGCCCCATCGCAACGAGCCAAACGCGACACAACGAACAACCCCCTACCTCTTCACGCAGCCAATGTGCTGATGTGCCAATTGCGTCACAAACACTCATGCCGCCTGGTAATGACGACTGCGCGCAAGCATCTTCACGCTGCCTTCGCGTATTCCATCCACACACCATCCTGCGCACGTTCGGCCAACCTGCGACATGCCAGCAGCACACCATCAGGGATCGTCGCCTTGAACGGCATGGACTCCGCACCGCCGCCCCATACGCATTCCTGTGGAGGCATGGCCAGCAGAGCCGATGCGCTGCTGATCCTGGCTGGAGGACATGTACCAAGCGGATGGGGGCTGTTCGGATTGCGACCGCGTGCAGATGCCAGCATCGCGTCCTGCTTGTGCCCGCAATATTCTTTCTCTGCCGGGGTCGCGACCCCATAGCTGATGGTTCGGGATGAACACAACGATGGGCAGTAGCCTGCTGACACTCATGGTGCTGGCGCTCTCCGGCTGCGAAGTTCTCAGCGCCCGCTACGCCACGTTCCAGGAAGCCGCTGCGGACGAAGCCATCGAGCGTGGCTGGTTGCCTGAGTGGCTACCCATCGATGCGATCGATATCCAGGAAACGCATGATCTGGACACCAACGAATCCTGGTTGGTGTTCCGGACGACCAGCGGCCGGTTGAACCTGCCGGCTGATTGCGTTGAGACAACCACGCCTGTCATTCCCGAACGTGCCGCCATGCGGAAGTATCCCGGCTTCGCGCGCAAGGCACGCGATGTGGCTGCCAGTAGTGTCGGCCCATTCAAGAAATGTCCTGAACGTATCAACGATCGTTGGATCCTGCAGGATCGGGAAACGGGATGGAACTACAGCCGGTTGAAGGGGTGATCGATGGCCGGCAACGCCACGCAACCCGCCCGCGGACATGCAGACCAGAAGCTGCTCACTGTGGCCAGCATCCGCAAGGTGGTGCTGTCGCTGTATCACCGTCGTCATGACTATGGGACCGACGCCGACATCGCCGAACTGCTGCCGGAGCTCACTGCCTTCAACATCACCACGGTGAAGCAGCTGCGCCTGCTTATGAAACGGCACCGACGCGCGCTGCTGCGGGAGGAGAGGGTGAAGATGCCACGAGCGCAGACGCTGGACCTGCTGGCCGAGGGTGGCTGGCGTGGCATCGATGTACACGCCAACACCAGCTGGTACGCGATTGGCGGCCTGGTCCGCACCAGCATGGAACATGAATTCGGCTTTGAGACCATGCTGCCGTTCCATGAGATACGTGACGACGAACCGGCGTAGCGTGGAAACCGTTCGACCGCTGCGGCAAGAGCTGCCGAGCATGGCTCGGCACTACAGGGCGTCGTCGCGCCGCTTCCCGGGCAGCTGTGCTACTACAGCCCGTGCACCCCTTCCCCGTACGGAGCACGACCATGGTCAACCCTGTCGCCCAGGCCCACCGCGGCCTCGGCACAACACTCTTCAGCCTGTTGAACCCGATACCGTTCGGCTTCTTCGTGGCCGGCCTCATCTTCGACATCCTCTACCTCAACACCGCCGAGGTGATGTGGGGCAAGTCGGCCGCGTGGCTGATCACCTTCGGCCTGCTGATCGCCATCCTGCCGCGCCTGATCAACCTGTTCGCGGTGTGGCGCCGCAACGGCACCGCCACCGGCACCGATCGGCTGGACTTCCTGCTCAACCTGGTCGCCATCGTGCTGGCCATCTGGAACGCCTTCGTGCATAGCCGCGACGCCTATGCGGCGGCCGTACCGGGCACCCTCCTTTCCGCGCTGACGGTGGCACTGATCGCGCTCGGCTTCATCCTGCTATCGCTGCAGCAGCCGGTACTGCAAGGAGCCCGTCATGGCTAAGCGCATCCTGCCCGTCGTGGGCGTGCTCTCGCTGGCTTTGGCGCTGGCCGCATGTGCCGGCAAAGCCGAATACCACCCGGCCGATCAGTCCGGTGCGCAGCCACCGCTGCCTGCACCGCAGAACTACCTGATGCCGCCGATGCAGGTGCCCAAGGGCGTGGGCTGGGCCGAGGGCCAGGCACCGTCGGTAGCCGATGGCCTGAAGATCGAACGCATCGCCGCCAACCTGCAGCATCCGCGCCGGCTGCTGTCGCTGCCCAACGGCGATGTGCTGGTGGTGGAAGGCAATGGCCCGGGCGAAGAGCCGGTCACCACGCCCAAGCAGTGGATCGCCGGCAAGGTGAAGGCGCGCTCGGGCAAGGCCGGCAAGGGCGGCAACCGGGTCACCCTGCTGCGGCGCACGCCGGGCACCAACGCCTGGACCCAGCACGTCTACATCGAAAACCTGCACTCGCCATTCGGTATCCAGCTGATCGGCGACACGCTGTACGTGGCCAACACCGGCAACATCATGAAGTACCACTACGTGCCCGGCGAAACCCGCATGTCCGACAAGGGCAGCGAGTTCACCGACCTGCCCAGCACCATCAACCACCACTGGACCAAGGAACTGCTGGCCAGCCGCGATGGCAGCAAGCTGTACGTGGGTGTGGGCTCCAACAGCAACATCACCGAGAACGGCCTGGCCGTCGAGTACCGCCGCGCGGTGGTGCTGGAGGTGGACGTGGCCACCAGCGGCAGCCGCATCTACGCCTCGGGCCTGCGCAACCCCACCGGCCTGGACTGGGAGCCGAGCACCGGCAAGCTGTGGGCGGTGGTGAACGAGCGCGATGAGATCGGTGCCGACCTGGTGCCGGACTACCTCACCTCGGTGCAGGAGCATGGCTTCTACGGCTGGCCCTACAGCTACTACGGCCAGCACGTGGACGAGCGCGTGCAGCCGCAGCGGCCGGACCTGGTGGCCAGGGCGATCCGCCCGGACTTCGCCATCGGCTCGCACGTGGCACCGCTGGGCCTGCTGTTCTACACCGGTCAGGCACTGCCGGCGAAGTATCACGGCGGCGCTTTCATCGGCGAGCACGGCAGCTGGGACCGCTCGCCGTTGAGCGGCTACGAAGTGGTGTACGTGCCGTTCAAGGATGGCAAGCCGGCCGGCCGCCCGGAAGCGGTGGTGAGCGGGTTCGCGTCCAAGGATGAGAAGACGCTGATGGGCGCGCCGGTCGGCATGGCCATCGACGCGGAGGGTGCGTTGCTGGTCGCCGACGACGTGGGCGACGTGGTGTGGCGGGTGTCGGCGAAGTAGCCGGCCACCCGCGCGTCACCCGTGTTGTAGAGCCGAGCCCATGCTCGGCTGACGTGCGCAGCGCGGGGTTTCCACGCCCAGATGGAAGAGCAGCCGAGCATGGGCTCGGCTCTACAGCGCTGACGACCCGGTACGCATCCCACTGAACACCGATTCGGCTGCAAAGCCCACACCGCCCAGCAGTACGCCGAAGTACACCACCGACGCCACCACGAAGCCGTAGCCGGCCGCCACCGCGGCGCCATCGCGCTGGATGAAGCCGATCGCAAATGACATCAACGCCAGCGCCGGCAATGTGTTGCTGAAGGGGATCGGCCCGGCCGGCAGCATCAGCAGGATCGTGGCGAACACCAGCGCCAGGTTGTTCAAGCGCATCATCTTCTTCGAGCGCACCATCGCTGCCAGTCGCATCGGCCGTGACAGGCGTTCCATCCGGTGCACCCATTTCAGGGCTCTGCCCAGGTTGGCCTTCAGCTTGTCGGTGGCGATCTGCTTGTCGGCCAAGCGCTGCGGCACCCACAGCGGACGGTCGCGCACACGGCTCAGGCCGATCAGCAGGATGGATGCACCGAACACCGTGCTCAGCCCGGGAATCGACACCGGAATCAGGAAGATCGCCGACAGCAGGATCACCACCAGCATCAGGCCTTCGTCGCCCAGTGCGTGCAGCAGCGTGCCGACACGGATGTGGTCGCCGGGCAGACCTTCGATCAGGTCCTCAATCTGCTGGGCAAGTGGGGCGGTGTCGTTGGCGTCGGGCGCTTGGTAGGTCATGCGTCGAAGGAGTGTCCAGGGAAGGGCGGTCGATAGGGCCGTCCTGCGGTGGGGGACGCACAGGCCCCATGAGTATCTCCGGCCGACGCGGCGCGGAGGTGAACCGGGCATGAGGCCGGCAGTACCCGGCGGACTGACCTAAAATGGGCGTCCCCCGCACTGGTTGAAGATGATGGACATGGGTCGCAGGCAATCGACCATCGAACTGGTCGCCATCGATATGGATGGCACCCTGCTGGACCCCGTCCACAAGCTCACCTCGCGCGTGAAGCAGGCCATCGCCCAGGCGCGTGCGCTGGGCGTGCATATCGTGTTGACCAGTGGCCGCCCGGTGCCGGGGCTGGCGCCGTTCCTGCAGGAACTTGGCATCGATGGCGACGATGACTACTGCATCGCCTGCAACGGTGGCCTGGTGCAGCGCATCGGCCCGCGCGAAACGGTGGTCGAGTACCCGCTCAGCTTCGATGATTTCGTGTACTGCGAACAGGTCGCCCGCGAGATCGGCGTGCATTTCCAGGCGCTGGACGCACAGCGCATGTACACGCCCAACCAGGACATCAGCATCTACACCGTGGCCGACTCGCATCTTTCGCGCATGCCACTGTCGTACCGCCGCGTGGCCGACATGGCCCCGGGCATGTCCTTCATCAAGCTGATGATGATCGACGAGCCAGAGGTGCTGGACGCTGCCATTGCGCGCCTTCCAGCCGCGCTCACCGAGCGCTTCGCAGTGCTGAAGAGTGCGCCGTTCTTCCTGGAAGTGTTCGACCGCCGCGCTGGTAAGGGGCCGAGCCTGCAGAAGCTGGCCGAGCACCTGGGCATCGATCGCGCCAACGTGATGGCCATCGGCGACCAGGAAAACGACCTGACCATGCTGCAGTACGCCGGCACCAGCGTGGCGATGGGCAATGCCATCGATGCAGTGAAGGCTACCGCGCGTTTCGAGACTGCGACCAACGCCGATGAAGGCGTGGCCAAGGCGATCGAAGCCTACGTGCTGCAGTAACCGCGCGTCGATCTGCCCAGGTAGTTGCCAACCTTGGTTGGCACACGCAGACGGCAAGCGCCGACCAAGGTCGGCCTCTACCACGCCAAGGCTATACCCACGTATAGCCCGGCCATCCCTATCGCCATTGGCGCTGTACCACGGTGCAATGGCGGATGCGGCAGTGCGATGCAAGAATTCCGCACGTCGAAATCACCCCGCCGCATCACCCGGAAGATCACCGCTTCCATCCGCTGCTGACCGACGCGCACCGCGCCGTCACTCCTTCAACGCAATCGCCGCCAGCCAGCGCGCCGCATATCGGCGTTGCATCGCGCTGGGCATGCGTCTGCGCCACCTTTCCCCTGCACCCTGGATCTGGCCATGAACACTCCACCTACGCTTATTGCCTTGGCGATCGGCACCGCTCTCGTTGCACCGTTGCACGCTGCCGAGTCGACCGACGCCGCCCATGAAACCCCCACCACCCTGAACGCGCTGCAGGTCATCGCCACGCCGCGCGGTGCCGCTGTTGCCCCCACCCAGGTGGTCGGCCCCAACCGCTACGTCATCAATGCCACCGACCTGGATGCGATGGTGTCGGGCAACAACGGCCTGTCGATGCTGAAAAACGTGCCGGGCGCGAGCTACACCGCCACCGACGGTCTCGGTCTGGACATCTCCGCCACCAGCCTGTTCGTACGTGGTTTCCGCATGAATGAAATGGGCATCACCTTCGAAGGCGTGCCGCTGAATGACAACGGCTTCCTCTCGCTTACCGGCACCAGCGTGGTCAACGTCGGCGTGCCCGATGGCATCGGCTCGATCACGGTCAGCCCGGGCGGCGCGCCGGTCAGCGTGTTCTCCAGCAGCGTCAATGGCGGCAGCCTCGAGTACCGTCTGGCGGAGCTGCAGGACACCCCCAGCCTGCGCGTCAAGCAGGGCGTGGGCAGCAACAACACGCTGGTCACCACGGTCTCCGGCCAGAGCGGCCAACTGGGCGAGCACGGCCCGAAGCTGCTGGTCGACCTGCAGCGGGTGTCGGCCGACAAGTACCAGGGCGCCGGCACGCAGAAGTTCCTGCGCGGCGACCTGAAGGCCCAGCAGGATGTGGCATGGGGTGACTTCACCGTGTTCCTGTCCGACAGCAAGGCCGCGGTGTGGGGCTACAACAACATCTCCTTCGACATGATCCGCAAGCTGGGCTGGAAGGCCGACAGCTTCTATCCGGACTATGCGTGGGCCTACTACGTGGCCTCGCCGGAGAACGCCGACAAATCCTGCGGCGCCTACACCTGCGGTGAGCTGTCCGAGCTGATTCCGTACGACACCGGCCAGGTGACCCGCGACCGCGTCGCGTCGATCAACCACCGTTTCCAGATCACGCCCGCGCTCAGTGGCAACGTGCAGCTGTACAACGCCAACAGCCACACCCAGGCCACCCTGACCGACCCGACTGTGCCGTCACCCAACGGTGCGCCCTTCTCCGAGCAGGTGCAGACGCCCCGGCTCAACCGTCTGGGTGGCATGTTCAACCTGCAGTTCGAAGCCGGTGCGCACACCATCACCACCGGCTTCTGGCAGGAGAAGAGCAAGGCGGCCGCCAAGACCGAGTGGTACCAGCAGCCACTGCTGGGCGAAGGCACGCCACTGAAGGCCACCGGGCCGTTCGACGTGTACGGGCCGGCGTTCCAGACCGACAACGCATCCAGCTGGGTGACCCGTTCACGGCAGTTCTATCTGCATGACAACTACGCCGTCACCGACACGCTGGTGCTGGGGCTGGGCTTCAAGGCGGTGGACTTCAGCACCACCGGGGGTGGAATCGGCGATGCACCGGAGCGCCCGGTGTCAGGTACGCTGCGTGCCAAGAGCAGCTTCCTGCCGCATGTGTCGCTGTACTGGAGCCCTACCGAGCGGACCGATGCCTTCATCGACCTGGCCAACACCATGAACGGCTATCGCGTGGCCCAGCGCGGCAACATCGGCTACACCGCATCGGCCTGGACCATCACCGACCAGGAAGAGTTCGACCGCGTGGCCGGCACCCTGCGGCCGGAGAAGAACTGGAACCTGACCGTCGGTGCCAGCCATCGCTTCGACCGGCTGACGGTGACTGCGGACGTGTTCTACAACGACATCCGCAACCGCCTGCTGTCGGCGGCGATCGGCACCCAGTTCGCACAGATCAATACGGTGCGGCTGATGCCGAAGATGCATGTGATCGGCGCCGATCTTGGCATCACCGCCGACCTCACCGATCACCTGCAGTTCTACCAGGGCATCGCGCTGGCACGCTCGTACTACGACAGCGATTTCGTGGTGGGCGATACCGTGTACCCGATCAAGGGCAACGCACAGCCTGGCTATCCGCAGCTGTCGCTGGTCAGCGACCTGTCCGCGCACTTTGGCGGTTGGCGTTTCGGCGCAACCAGCACCTCGTACCTGCGCCAGCCCTTCACCTATGAAAACGACATCCGCGTGCCGACGTTCTGGCAGGTCAACGCATACACGGCCTACAAGCTGGGGGCGGACAGCCTGCTGCCGGGGCTGGAGCTGCGGCTGGACGTGAGCAACCTGTTCAACCGCAACAACATCGGCACCGCCACCATCGCCGGTTCGTCGTTCTCGGGGGATTACCAGACCCTGCAGCGCAGCGCACCGCGGCAGGTGATGTTCAGCACCTCGATGTCGTTCTGATCCTCTGCCCGTAGATCCACGCCATGCGTGGATGCACTTGGCGTTCCTCGGCGGCTGCCATGACCGGGGTCGGATCCCTCTGCCACGCAAAGGGCTCCGACCCCATCCGCTGTTTGCACGATCTGCACTGATTTCGTGGCACCAACGCAAGGTTCCCACAATGTTGCTGGGTCATCCTGTACGCATGGCACAGCAGAACCCCCGTTTTCCTCCAGTCCGCAGGCGCGCCCATGGACGTGCGCGTCCGGTGCCGTTCGCAGCACCGACGGTCGACCTGGAGGCCGAGTACCAGTTCTGGCAGGTCTATGACCGCGTGGTCCGGCCCCTGCCCGGGGGCGGCTTCCGCCTGGCCTGGCTGGTGCTGCAGACCGTGTACCGGGCGCGGGCGCGCTATCCCGACGACACCCACAAGCTCGCGCTGTCACGCGTGCTGTTCGGCGCGAACATGACCGCCGACCGCGCCGCCGAGCTGGAGGAACTGTACGCGCTCGTCAGCCGCCGCCTGGCGGCGGTGGCGGTACGCGGCCAGGATCCCCTCCGCATGATGGGATCCTGATCCGTCCCGCATCACCCACCACGCGTGCCATCGCCCCCGTCAGCTGACCTTGCAGGGCATGCAGATCCGTCCCACCCCGCCAGCACCGGCGCGCAGGTCAGGGTCGAAGAATTCCTCCTGGCTGCGGATCTGCCCGCAGCGGCTGCAGACCTTCTTTTCCTTCGACTCCAGTCCCTGCACCTGCTCGATCACCTGATCCACCGCGGCCGAGCGGATTTCCGTGCCGGCCACCTCAATCAGGCGATAGAGCCGGTCGGACAGTGTCTGCACCGGGTCGCTGCCGAGGTTGAAACGGTTGATGCGCAGGAAGCGATAGCCGTAGCTTTCCAGCGTGAGCTGGCGCTCGACGTCGGCCTCCACCAGATAACGCTCGTGGTTGCCCACATGCACCGGCTTGTCGCGGCGGAAATGGAACTCGAAGCCGTCGTACTCGATCACGATCTGCAGTGCGCCGCGCACGGTCTGCACGGTCACCAGGAAGTCCACGCGCCAAGCAGGGTGCTGGTAGGTCGGGTCGAGCTGGCGCAGGTAGTCGCCTACCGGGAACTGCGGAATGATCTCGACCGCATCGCCATGAGCGAGCACGAAGGGCGTCTGCTGCAGCCACTGCAGCACCTTCGATTCCATCGGGCTGCGCGCGTCGGTCTGCGCGGCGTCGGGCGCGGGGCGGTCCAGCTGGCTGGCGTAGTAACGCAGCGCATTGCCGATGGCACCGCGGAACGCATCCACCGGCATCGAATGGACGAACCAGATCGCCTCCTGCGCACGGGAGAAGCCGACATTCAGACGCTGCACCTTCAGCTTGTCCTCCACCGCATCCACCGCGCCGGTCAGGCTGACCGGGAAGATGTAGTTCAGCGCATCCTGGCCGGCGGTCGCCACCATCGAATAGAAGATCAGCCCGCGTTCCTCACCCTGGCAGGAGTCGACCGTCATTACCTTCAGCCGAAGCCGCTCTTCGAAATCGCGGCCGCGCGGATGGTTGAACAGCGCCTTGGACAACAGCGTCTGCTGCTCGCGGAACGGCGTGATGATGCCCACCGTAGGCGGAGCGTCGGTAGCCAGCAGTTCGACCAGGCGCTCGGCGATGAAGGCTGCTTCGGCGTCGTTGGTGCTGCGGCTGGTGCGGTGCCCGCTGGCATCGACCTGGCTGAAGCGGATCACCTCCTGCAGCGGCCGGCTGCGGATCTTCAGTGCCTGCAGCTGGTGGTTGTAGAAGGTGGAGGACGAGAACCCGATCAGTTCCGCATAGCTGCGGAAATGCTTGCGCAGCATCACCGAGTACGAGGCCGAGAGCGAGCAGAACTCCAGCACCGAGCGCTTCACATCGAACATGGCCAACCGTTCCAGCACGTCGGCCTGCTGGCTGACGTTGGCGCGGAAGTAGTTGACCAGGTCCGAGCGGTACTTGTCGTTCAGCGCGATGCTGGCGTTGGCCGCCTTGACGTTGGAGAACTGCTTGGAGTCACCCAGCACCACCACCTTGCGCGCGCGCAGCAGCGCCGGCAGCGCCTGCGCCACCGATACCTGCGAGCCTTCATCGATCACCAGCACGTCGAACAGGTCCGGCGCCAGCGGCATGTACTCGCCGAACTCGCGGATGCTGGCGATCATCACCGGGAACGACTCGCGCACGCTCTCGAACTTGTCCACTGGGAATTTCTGCCGGTTGGCGATCACGCCTGCCAGCGCGCGCGCGTCGGCACGGTGATGATCCATGAAGCTGATCAGGCGCCCATCCACGTGGGCATTCATCACCGAGGTGTTCAGGCGCTCCAGCTTGGTCTTGGTGCCGACATAGTCGTACTGCGGTGCATCGACGAAGGCCTTGCGCGTGGCCATCCAGCCCTGCAGGAAGCGCAGGGTCAGCGCCCACAGCGCCGGGTCGTCCTTCGGCTCGGCCAGCAGGGTCTCGACGATGGCCGGATTGAGCCGCGCCAGCAGGGTCATTGCCTGGCGTGCAACCGCCGCACCCGGTCCCGGCGCGGCGCCGTGGGCGATCTGCCGATAGCTGGCCGGCAGCTGTGCGCCCAGACCTTCGGCCTCCAGCTTCATGCGCAGCGCGTTAGCGCCCTGCACGATGGCCTGTAGTGCCGCTGCATCGTGCTTGAGCAGCAGTGGGCGGGTGGTACCCAGCTGGTTGAGCTGCAGCTCCAGGCCGCGCACCGCATTGCCGCGCAGCAGATAGCCCAGCACCGGCATTTTCAGCTGCTGGTACTGCAGCAGCAGCGTGCCCAGCAGCCGTACCTGGTCGGCATCCAACGACTCGAACAGCTCCCAGCCGTCAACCGGTCGGTCAGCAAGGAAGGCCGTTGTCACCGCATCGCGACGGATGCGCTCGTCCAGCGACGCCGGGGTGTAGTCGGTGCTGCCGAACAGATCGGCAAGATAAGCTTCAAGTACGTCCGCCTGTGCGGTCACCGCTTCCAGCTCGGCCAGCACGTTGGCATCCATCACCGCGTGCACCTGCTGTAGCACCGCAGGCGCGCGCTCGCCCAGTTCCGCTTCCTGCTCGTGCATGGTCTTCACGGCGGCAAGCGAGACACGCCCCAGCGTCTGCACGGTGCTGGAAATGGCCTGCCGCAGGGTCTGCGCCGTGTCCTGCCGCTCGCTCTCAAGGGCGGGCTGGTTGGCCTTCATGGCCTTGGCGAAGGCCGAAATCTGGCTGATGGTGCCGGTGGAGGTCAGGCGCTTGAAGTTGGCTGCCTGCTGGCCGAGCCGCAGAATCGGGTTGGGGAAATCACGATCGTGGCGAACCCGGCTCATCGCATCGGACAGCTTGTCGTACACCACGTCCAGCGCTTCGGTCTTGTCCGACAGCACCAGGCAGCTCTTCTTGTTGAACGCACAGTCGGCGGCAATGGCGGTGATGGTGTGCGACTTGCCGGTGCCGGGCGGGCCTTCGACCACCACGATCCGCCCCTGCGGCTCGCGCACGGCCAGCAGGATCTTGCGCTGTTCCTCGTTCAGCGGGATGGGCGAATCGAACACCATGCGCTCCACCAGCGGCAGCGCATCCCAGGCCGATTCCACCCGTTCCCCGATCGGCTCGGGGTTGCGCATCAGCACGCCTTCCACCATGCCGTGGAACAGATCCACCAGCTTCGACCCACCATTGCGGGCCTGGTCGATGATCTCTTCGAAATCATTCAACAGCGCCTCGTCGGCGCGCTCGAATGCAGCCAGGTGCAGGGCCGGCGACAGCGCCACGGTGGCGGTGGATGCCTCGCTGGCGGACGAGGAAAGCGAGACGTCGCCGCCCAGATCCACCGCGTTGGCCACCTGCCGGAACAGCGATGCCGCCACTTCAAACAGGCTTTGTGCCGGGTCGAGGTACTGGATGCGCTCCTGGATCGGCGACACCCACTCGCGTGCCATGCCCACGGCTAGCTCCTGCAGTACGAAGTCGATCGCGCGGCGGTTGGCGAACAGACGGTTGCTGAGCGTCAGGGTGTAACCGGACCCATCCTTGGCCCGCACCACGTCCAGCGGCAGATAGAACACCGGGTACTGCACGCCCGCGTACTTGAGCGTGCCCACGTAGAGATACAGCTGCAGGCCATCGCCGGTGGCGACATAGGTTTCCAGGTCGCGGAACTCATGGAAGGCATCGGCTGCCACGAAGTTCTCGAAGAAGGCCATCAGCGCGCTGATCGTGCCGTCGCGGGTCAGCTGGTGCTCGCAGGCCAACTGCAGCGGCAGCTCGTCGCCGGTGGCCAGCAGGCGCGCCAGCACTTCCGGCAGCGTCTGGTACAGATCGACAACGGAGCGCGTGACCAGGTCCGATTCCGCCGCGTGCAGCGAATCCATAACCCAGTACGCCTGGCCCTGCAGCGGGCCGGCCAGATGCGCGATCAGCGGCCGCACGACCTGAACGCACATCGCATCCACCAGGCTGCCCTGCAACGATTCCACCCAGGCTTCCGGGTCCTCCAGAGCGCCGGCCATGCTGGCACGCGCCGTGTCGAGCACCGCCACGCGCACCGTGGCGATGGCGGTCTCGCTGATGGCGTTCACCTGCTCTTCGACAATCCGCCGCAGCGTCGCGCTGATCGGCCGGGTATAGCTGCGCGGGCCGATGGTGAAGGAAAGCTCCTCACCGGAGGGCCGGCTCAGCAGCTTCCACAGTTCCTTGTCCAACGCCGGATAGGGCGCCGTGCGCATGCCCGCGCGGAAGCCGGAATCGCTGGTCAGCACGATGCGGCGCCGGGGTGCCTGCGCGCGCTTGAAATCGGACTCGAGGAAATCGCGGAAGTACTGCGAGATCCGCACCGCGATTTCGCGCATCTTCGTTTCACCCACTGACCCGCCGCCGCCGGTTGCCGCAGGTGTCGGCGGAGTGGATGCATCGGAGGTCGGCAGGTGCGGCGGCTGGGGAGTGCTCATGAATGGCTGGGCGGGCACCTGGCGAGGCAGGCACCGCTAGGGACTGGGCCCTGCATGGTCGCACGCGTCGCCCGTGGCGGGGAGGGGGCCAAGGCCCTCCTGTACCGACGGCAGGATCATGTGTGCCGTCAGCGATCGCCAGAACAGCGATTCGTCGTAGCTGTCAAAGTCGGTCCGGACCAGAATCGGCGACGGTAGGCCCTGCGCGCGCAGGCGCAGACGAATGCTGGCCACCTCCTCGCTCAACCCCATGCCGAACAGCACCAGCTGCACCTTTGCATCGCGCAGCACGAACGACTCCTGCAGGCGCTTGCCGAGGCCAGCCGTCAGGAACGTTGCCACCAGATCGTAGTTGCGCCACTCCAGCACCGACAGGCCGCTGTCCACGCTGTAGATCGATTCCATGCGGATCAGGCCGCGCCGTCCTATCGTCCGTGATATCCGCTGACGGGCGGCCTCCTGCCCGCCCATGATGAGCATCCTGAGCAAAACCGCATCTCCTTGTGTATGGGCTCGCGGAAATGGTCAGGGCGCAGGTGGCATCGCAGATATCAGATGAATCTGATTCCTTCATGCATGCAGCAGCGTGCTAGGTGCCTGGCTTGCCCCGATCCAGCTGCCGGTAGCCAATGGCCTCGGCCAGGTGCGCGGTCTGGATGGCTCCACTTTCGGCCAGGTCAGCGATCGTGCGCGCCACGCGCAGGATGCGATGCATTGCCCTCGCTGAAAGTTGCAGTCGCTCGATGGCGTGTTCCAGCAGGTCCTGGTCGGCTTCGCTCAAACGCGTGCACGCACGCAGGGCAGCAGGAGCCAGGTGCGCGTTGAGGCCACCACGCGCCTGCTGCCGTGCATGCGCCGCTTCCACCCGCATACGCACGCTGGCGCTGGGCTCGCCCAGCGGCGTACTCTCGCGCAGCTCCACCGCGTCCATGCGGCTCACGTTGATGTGCAGGTCGATGCGGTCCAGCAACGGGCCTGATACCCGCGCGCGGTAGCGGGTGATGCGCTCGTCGCTGCACAGGCACCGGTTACTGCGGTCGCCGGCCCAGCCGCAGGGACAGGGGTTCATTGCCGCCACCAGTTGGAAGCGCGCGGGATACACCACGCTGCGCCCGGCGCGAGAGATGCGGATGTGGCCCGACTCCAGCGGCTCGCGCAGGGTTTCCAGCGCACTGCGGTTCCACTCGGGCAACTCATCCAGGAACAGCACGCCATGGTGCGCCAGCGAGATTTCACCGGGGCAGGGCGGATTACCGCCACCCACCAACGCCGCTGCACTCGCACTGTGGTGTGGCGCGCGGAACGGCCGCTGTCGCCAACGCTTCGGGTCCAGCCCTTCGCCACTGACCGAGGTGATGGCCGCCAACTGCAGGGCATCGATCTCTTCGGAATCCGGCAGCAGGCTGGGCAGGCGCGAGGCCAGCAGGGTCTTGCCGCAGCCGGGGCTGCCGATCAGCAATAGATGATGGCCACCGGCCGCCGCCACTTCCAACGCCCGGCGCGCGAGCGCCTGCCCGCGTACGTCGGCCAGATCCGGAACTGGCAACGGTGTGGTTTCCACGCGTTCCACCTGCGGCAGCAAGCGTGGATTGCCCAGCCCGGCGCAGCATTCCAGCAGGGTACGCGCCACGCGCACATCCGCGTGCTGGGCCAGCGCGGCCTCGGCAGCGTTGCCGGGCGGCACGATCAGGATGCGCCCAGCTTCGGCGGCGGCGATGGCGGCGGGCAGCGCGCCGGATACCGGTCGTAGTTCGCCGGTCAGGCCCAGCTCGCCGATGAACTCATATTGCAGCAGCGATTGCGGATCGACCTGACCGCTGGCGGCGAGGATGCCAAGGGCAATCGCCAAGTCGTAGCGCCCGCCTTCCTTGGGCAGGTCGGCTGGGGCAAGGTTCAAGGTGATGCGCCGCTGCGGAAAGTCGAAGCGCGCGCAGAGCAGGGCGGCACGTACGCGCTCGCGCGACTCACGCACGCTGGTCTCGGCCAGGCCGACAATCTGGGTGACGGGCAGGCCACCGGAGAGATGCACTTCGATCCGCACCAGCGGGGCGTCGACCCCGGCGCGGGCACGGCTGTGGACCAGCGCCAGGCTCATGTGTGGTTTCCTGCAGAGGGCGCTTGATGGTGAGGGGGCGACGTGCCGATCACCATCGGAATACTTCGGCAGGGCATCTAGGATTTGTCCGGCCAGCCACTACGTGTGGTTCAGTCGTCGGGACTACCTCAGATATGGCGTTCGGCAGACCTCATCAACTCAACAATATTGTCGAGAAGGGAGATCGGAAGGTTGCGCGATGCCGTCAACATGCGGGCTTCCATTTGCAGGCGCATTCCTTCTGGCTTTCCACCATCGGCGATGGTGTCCCCCGCAATCAGCCAAGATACGCTCACGCACGTGACCCTGCTCAGCGCATGCAGATGGTCGATAGACGGCACGAAGCCTAGTTCGCGTTCCCAGTGGCCCACCGTCGCCCGGTTTACGTTCAGGGCTTTGGCGAGATCGGTTTGAGATAGCCCGTTGCTGATACGCGCAACGCGGATCCGGGCTGACAGTGAATCAGTGCGGAACTCCATGAATACTCCCCTTCCTAGGCTGCCTTGCACAGGACATGCGGAGAAGTGTGTGAGCGCCAATACAGATCGTCAATTCTGTAGCAGGCCTACTATGTCGGTTCTCGCACGAATCTCTTCTTGAATGTGCTGAGGACGCTGCTTCTGACACGTGGCGATATGGGATGAACGCCGTGTCCTCCCTATCCATGGCCAAGACGTTAGCGACAGCGGCGTCCTTTCAGGGCAAGCCCACAAGTGAAAATACAAGTACTCACCCCATGATGGCTGTCCTCTGGACGTAGTGAAAGCTGAGGCGCAACCGCCCAAGCGAGGCAGGAGCTGTGCGCGGCACAGCAGCGAGGTTGCAGCCGGATACCGGAAGGTCGTTGAATCAAGTTGAGCCAGAACGCTGATCACGTTCGCAACTCAGAAGATCAAGTGCCCACCATTACATGGAGTAAAGAAAAATGACCCAACGCACTGCTGTGAAGACTCTCTCGTCCCTCACGCTGATCATTGCGGGTGTCGCGGCCGCAGGCTCGGCTTCTGCTGCGACATCGAACAGCACTTTCGCCAATGACATTGTGGCGTCGACGTCTATCCAGGCGGATATGCAGTCTCTGAGCACTAGTGAGTTCAGAAACGAAGAATCTGCGCTTCTCGCAGATGGGCACCATCACTCCGATTCTTTCGGATCGCATCACCACCATGACACGGCGAGCAAGCAGATGGCATTTGTTTCGCGCATTGCCGCGGATTCCCGATTCGACGTCTGAAGAGAGAGGGGCGGGGATCTCTCCGCCCCTCGTACGTGGATCGCTGTCATACAGAGCCTATGGAGGCCAGAGGTGGTTTTCGATCTTGGGCCTCAAGGTGGATCTGAAGGGTGGATAAGAGCGGCCAGGAGCAAGCGGCGAGGACGGCGATCACCGCATGGAGTAGAAGAATGAATTCGATGACCCAGGCGCAACGGCCTGATGTAAGAAGCCCGATCTGCCTGATGGAGATCGCAGATACAACAGAATGCATGGAGTCGGTCGTCGAGGGCATCCTGTGGTCAAGACTTCGCAGGATGAGAGCGCGACTTCAGGAAGTGCTTGCTGACCAGCAATACGGAGTCACGGCTCGTGCCATGCACCAGATCTACCAGTCAATCGGGCCTGATCGCCAAGCCCGTGTACTGCTCAGTTCCGAGTTCTGCGAGCAGCATCTGTGTCTGGAGTCTGCGCGGAAGGGCAGGCTGGAGGCGGGAGCCGACGAGCAGGAAAGGGCCGAGGAACAGGCCCGCGCGCTTGGCGCGCTGCACGACATCATCGCTCGGGAGAAGTCGATTTCGGAGCTGGCGCAGGGACGGACAGGCAGATATCTGAGGGAGGCGAGGCAGTGGCAGTTGTACAGTCCGGTTGGAGACTGTGTTGCCGAAAAGGATGCTGCTGGAGTGTGGACGCTTCGGCAGTTGCCGAAGCTGGGTGACTGTATCGCGTTGGACCTTGAGAGCCCGCCGGCGCGGCACCATGAGCCACGCTCTGGAGTGCTGAGCCAACCGTGCTTGCCGCTGACCGATGTGGAGCGCGAGCATGTCTCGCGAAAGCTGTCAGAGGCGCTGGCGGCGATTGATCGGTCAGAGCCCTTGTACGGCGTTCTCATCCGCAACTTCGTCCGGCGGATCACCGTACGCAAGTCGGCAGAAGTCACGTCCGACGAAGCCGGCCGCTACGGCTCCGAGCATGTACCGAGGCAGCCGGGTTCCATTCGACTGTTGAACACGCATAACCCCGAACTTCTGGTTGAGGCGTGCATGGAAAGCATCATGCATGAAAGCACCCACAACTATCTGGCCGCATGGGAGCTTGCCAACGGGTTCTTCGTTGCCAATGACTACCGGCACCGTGTCGTGTCTCCGTGGTCTGGCAATCCCATTCCCAACTCCTCCTATATCCACGCGGTCTTCGTCTACTACGTGTGTCACCGCCTGCTCAAGCGTCATCTCGAGATTTCTCCGGACTTGGGTGAAACCGCCAAGCGCCACGTCCAGCGCAGGTTGGCCGTCTGCGCCGCCGGCTTCCTGATCGAGCAGGATCTCAGCGGTCGGTTGATGAGCAAGGATGCCATCAATGGTGAGGTCGGGCAGATGATCGATCAGATGCAGGCCGAGATGAAGCGTCAGTATCGCTACGGGGAGTGGCAGCAATGAGCAGAACGGTCGTCATCCACGCGGATCACCTTGACCCGGTCGCGCTGCGGGCGCTGGCTACGGGTGTCCCTGCCATACACATTGATGAGCTGATACCGGTAATGGAGGGTCAACCCTGGCCCGAGGTTCTCCGCTTGAGCCCCGGTGCGCATCTTGAGAGTCTGTTCCGCGGAGCCAACGTGGTGAACCGGGTCTTCTCTGTGGAAGAAACGCAGATCGAACGGTTCCTTGCCGAGCGCGGGCTGGACGTCCGCTGGTTCCATATCCGCCTGCAGCCGCTTCTGGCGCTGGGGGTGAGCCTTTGTCACGACACGGGCGCGCGCGGCGTGTCGCGGTGCCTGGCCCCGCTGAACGTGCAGTGGTTTGAACTTGAACGCGCCCTTCCAGAGGCGAATACACCCGACTTCGCATACAGTTTTGGCTACGAAGAACCAGACCTGTCCCGCATCGAAGACCCCATGCAGAAGTCGGTATGGTCACTTTTTGACTGGCGGCAGGAACGGCAGCTTGATGACGAAGAGCGCCGCAGGCATCAGTTCCACGTTTCCAGGCCGAAGGGCGTCCCCGTGATCGTGTGGTTCCTTGGGCCGGACTACAACGGAATCCACTTTCCCCGTGGAAGCGTTGAGGTCGATGATGCTGTGTGCGGGCAGCTGACGCGAGCAGCTGCACAGGCCTTCCGTTCCGAAGCGGGAGAGATGCTCCTGTACGTGACCGACGAGGCAGTCACCTTCCACGCATTCTCGCCCTACCTTCGTTCCGTCGCCGCCGATGCGGCTGTGCAGGACGCGTTGGACGCGTGGTTGCTTGCCGGCAACGCCGGAGGTGTGAATGCTGCTTGAAAAGCTGAGCTCGCTGCGTGAGTCCATGGGCTGGGTCTACGGTAGCGAGGACCTGTGCGTACTGCTGTACAGCCTGGTCAAGCGGATGCGTCCGCGTACCGTGGTCGAACTAGGAACCGGATTTGGCGTCACTGCGGCCTGGATGGCCGGTGCGCTGCGGGAGAACGGTGGCGGTGTCATCCACACCTACGACAATGGCTCGCACTTCTCCAGCGAGCCGGGCGTCAGGTTTATCGAGGGCCTGCAGGGGCCGCTTGCCGATTCACTGCGGGAGACGGGGCAGGACTATCCCGCTTTCCTGAAGCACGTATTCCAGTGGGCCGGGGTCGAGGGTCACGTGGTAGCCAACTGGCAGGAGATCGGCTTCGCCGATATTGCCCAGGCCCCCGCGTTTGACGACGGAATAGATATGGTCTTCTCCGACTTCAACCACTCCCAGGACAGCATCCAGGCCTTGCTGGCGGCGTTCTTGCCGCGCATGGCGGAAAGTGCCTCGATCTTCATCGACAGCGCCTCCACCCAACGGCTCAGCTATCTGACCCTGGAGGCCACTGTGGATGCCCTGAATCAGAACAAGGTACCCAGGGCGTTCATCAAGGAACGAAGCGAGAAGGACATCGAAGCGATCCTTCGTATCGTCCAGCGCTCGCGCTTCCGCCTGATGCATCTGCTGGAAGCCTGTGACAGGGCGCAGAACAGCACAGCGTGGATCTCGATTGAGCCGGTGGACGTGATTCCGACTGCGGCCACCTTCCTGCATTAGAGAGACCTATATGTTCGGCTATTACGTTGCGCTGGCCCGCACAAGGCTTCTGGAAACAAAGGGGATGAGCGCCGCGCTGATCCTGGCGCTGGGATTGGGCATCGGCGCAAGCATGACGATGTTTACTGTCGTGCGGACAATGACGTGGGATCCACTACCCGGGCGAAGCGAGCATCTCTATCACCCCTTCATTGACGCACTCCCCACGTCCTACGACGTCAAGCCAGGCATGGACCCGCGCGTGGCCCTCACCTGGGTAGATGCGCAGAACCTGCTTCGGCAGGCCCCCGCCTCCCATCAGACCGCGCTGGCATCTGCTCGCCTATTGGTGGATGCCCAACGCAGCGTGCAGATCCCATTCTTCACGCAGGGGCAGTATGTCACTGCAGATGCGTTTGCCATGTTCGGCATCCCAGTGGCGCAAGGCAGGGCATGGACACGTGAAGATGATGCTGCCCACGCCCGGGTTGTCGTGCTGAGTCAGGAACTGGCTGCTCGTTTGGGCAGTGAAGGCCTGGTGGGAACAACCGTTCGGCTTGGCGGCCAAGCATTCACGGTGGTGGGTGTTGCGGGTCCGTGGAGCCCGCGCCCCCGGTTCTATACGGACCTTCAGCGGGATGTGTTCAAGGGGCGCGAAGACTTCTTCATCCCGATAGGTGTTGCGGCAGAAATGCAGATGACGGTGTCCAACAGCGTCTTCTCATGGAGTCGTGACAAATCACCCAATCGCCTGCAGGACGCTCGGACGTCGTGGATCCAGTTCTGGGCCGAATTGCCTGACGTGGCCAGTGTCGAGCAGTACGAGCGCTTCCTGGGCAACTACGCACGTACACAGCACCAGGCGGGGAGGTTTGACAGGACAACCGCACCGCGGATGGTGTCCTTGAAGGACTTCCTGGTCGAGCATCGCATCATCCCCAACGAGGTAAAACTGCAGTTGGCGCTGTGCCTGGGGTTCCTGATCGTTTGCCTGCTGAACATGAGTGCCTTGATCTTCGCCCGCTTCATCCGCCGGTCCCATGAAATATCGGTCCGCCGAGCGCTGGGCGCCCGCCGGCAGGACGTCATCTATCAGCTCTGCACTGAAGCACTGATCATCGGCGGCCTGGGCGGAGCGGTGGGGTTGATCGTTGCGGAGGCCGGCCTCTACCTTGTGCGGATGCAGCCGGAGGACTACGCCTCGCTGGCAAACATGGATCTCAGCATGGCCGTTCTCACCGTTGGCCTGGCGTGTGCTTCCAGTGTCATCGCTGCGTTCTTCCCTGCGCTGCGCGCTACCTCAGGCCGTCTGGCCATGCAGATCAAGGCTTCAGAATGAGCATTGCAGAAGTCCCCCTTATCGTCCGGGCGCTTACTCGCAACCGCTTCATCGCGTCCATTCTTCTGGTGCAGGTGCTGGTTGCCACGGCTTGCGTTACGAACCTTGCGTTTCTGTTGTCCGAGCGGCTGGGAACCCTCACCTACAAGACGGGCCTGGAAGAGGTGAACCTGGGCGTCATCGAGACCGAGTACCTCGGGCCTGCAGCAGCCAACCCTGCAGCCTCGATCAAGACCGACCTGGAGGCCATCCGGCAGCAGCCAGGCGTGGAGCAGGCCATCGCAGCAGAGTCGATTCCCCTTTCCCAGCGCAGCTGGACGGTGGGATTCACCAACAAGGTGCTTGAAGGGAATGATATCTCCGGCATTGTCGAGGCAGAGCCGGCTGTCTACACGGCATCTTCGCCTGCAGCCAAGGTGCTGGGTCTGACCATTGTTGCCGGCCGTGATCTGTCTGCGGGGGCGTTTGTGCCGATGGAGGCCAGCGCCGACTATGCCGGGCTCTACAAGGCGAGCGAGGCCGTTGTCTCCCAGGCACTGGCGGACAAGCTGTTTCCGGAGGGCGGCGCAGTCGGCAAGTTCCTGTATGCCGATGCGCAGCATCCCATCCAGGTGGTCGGCATCGTCAAGACGCTTTCCCGACCAGTTCTGAAGACCGATGCAGATAACGACATGTCACTCATCCTGCCGCTGATTCCGGACGGGCCTCGCGTGATGTTCGCCATCCGCAGTGCTGATGGGCGAGTGGCGGACGTGATTGCGTCCAGCGAAGCGGCCTTGTCGCAACGCGATGCGAACCGCACGATTTCCCGCAGCACCTCGTTCCGGGAGCTTCGCGCCGACTACTTCCGCCACGATCAGACCATGGCGATCATGTTCCTGAGCTCCGGGTTGGCGCTGTTGGTGGTAACCGCTACGGGTGTGTACGGACTGGCCAGCTTCTGGGTCCGCAAGCGGTACCGGCAGATCGGTATCCGGCGCGCACTGGGCGCCCGGAAATCCGACATCCTCCGTTACTTCCTGGTGGAGAACCTGATTCTCACCGCCACCGGCTCTGTTGTCGGTACCGCACTGGCCATCGGCCTGAACATGGCCGTGGCCCGGTACTACGAGGTAGCCAGGATCGAAGCGCCATTTTTAGCGATTGGCGTACTCACGGTGCTTCTGTTGGGCCAGGCCGCAGCATTTGTACCGGCTCGACGAGCAGCCAGAGAAGTCCCGGTAGCGATCCTGCGCTGCGCCTGACCCATACGGGACTGTCTTCGGGCCAGTGTCCCTACCAGCGTACCGTTTCTTGCGAACGGTACCGTCCAACCGTAGCGTCGAGGCCGCACTGCTCTTTGCGGGGCACGCGCTCTACGACGCTACGCATGCTCGCCTCAAACCACGACGGCTCTTCAGGCGCCACCAGCAACCGTCCGCGGCTCTGGTCGTGATCCAGCCAACGCGGGACATTGGCGTGTAGGCGCGCGATATCGGGTGCACGCCGCAGTGCATCCGTAGGGATTCGGATCGACACACGTGAGGATGCATTCTCCACCGTCATCACCCGAACGCCCTTGCACCGGATCTCGAAGGACGTCGCCTCGGAATACCGCGTGTGCAGCTCAAATCCCTCTTGGGCTTTCGCAGCTACGAAGCCGAGCGCATCGCCGCGCAACAACCGGTAATCGAACGCGTGCAGCGTTTGATAGGCCCACACCTGCTCGACTGCAGGTTCGGGCCATTGCATCCACACCGCAACGGCCAAGGCGCCGCACAGCGCCGCAGCGGCAAGGCCGTGCTTCTTCATTCGTAGCCCCGCGCACAGGAAGAAAGACATGCTCAAAAGCGCGCTGTCATTCCCTTGGCCGTACCCGCTCGTGGATGAAGGCGGTAAGAGCGATATCGGCCATCACCAGCCCTTCCATCACCCGGTCGCCCACGTGCTGGTCGGGCTCACCGTTCTGACGCGTGCGCTCGGCTGCCAGCAGGAGTTCCTGCACGATGCGCTGGCCCGTCAGCGCGCAGTCGGCGTCGGACAGCTGCATCTGCCGGCTGCGTAGGTGATGGCGTTCGGGCCACGGCTGACCGTCGGCCGCAGCGCCTGCGCCGATGCTGCGCAGGATGGCGATGAGGCTGTTGGAGTCCAGCGCAGGTGCAGGCGAGGGCGCTTCCTGGATGGGGCGCGGGGGAGGGGAGTGTGGCGTGGTCATGGCAGGCTCCGTGCAAGCAGGCAGAAGCCGCCACCGATAAAGGTGGCGGACGATGCGTGGCTCGAAAACCGGGCTAGGGACAAACCGGCGGGTACAAGACCCCCACGCACCGTCCGCCATAGCCGGCAGACGGATTGCCAGCCGGCACCACGCGTGGCGGTGCCGGCTGACAAGCGTAAACAACATCCCTAGAACTCGGGTTTTCGACGCCCGGCCACCCGTTGTCGGTGGCTCTACCAGAGTTGCCTGATGTTGTTTGGAATGCCAAGGGGTTGGGGTCAATGCCGCCAAAGCCCGAGACGTTTTTGGCATTGTGGCATAGCGCGGAAAGGGGCGAGCGCCTTGCCGTGCTAGGAAAACGGCACTTCTGGAATGGAGTCGTCAGAACCTTCCGGCAGGGACGCAGGATGCGGCAAATGCGACAGCATCGGTCCGGCGGCGGTTGATGGGTACCGCGTGCTTCGCCTTCAAGCTTGAGTGACTTTCCGCCTATTGACCCCCGCAGGGCGCCACGCACATTCTGACTACCGATGTAGTCACGCAGAACTGTCCTGCCCGCAGCAGGAGGATTCTGCGGCGTTTGAACGGATTCCACCCACTGGCGCAGGCCAATACAAGGATCACTGCACGTGTTACGCCGCAATCGACTTCTTCTGTCTGCGGGTCTGGTCCCGCTTCCGTGGTTCCTGTTCTGGACCAGTGTTGCCGCCGTTTTCGCGCCGGGCTACAACCCGCTTGCACAACACGCCAGCGAGCTGCTGCAGGCGCCAACGCTCGCAAGCATCTGCGGCAGGATCGCCGCCATCGGCTCCGGCGTGGGCTTCGTGGCGTTCTCCATTGGGGTGTGGCGGGAGTCCGGTCGCCGCATTGCCGTAGGTGCCGTCTGCTGGATGGTCTTTGGCGTCTCGATGCTGACCAACGGGCTCTGGCCGATGGGCCATCCAATGCACGGCTTCTACACCATCGGCATCGCAAACATCATTGCACCGGCGATGTCGCATATCGAACTGAGCGCGTGGTCTGCCAACCGAAGGGCGTACGCCGTGACCGCTGTGGTGAGCATCGGGGGCATCGTCTATCTCTGGTTGAACGTGGTGGGAGCGGATCCGGAAGGGTTCAGGGGGCTGACCCAGCGCGTGTTCTCGTCGATCAACTCGCTGTGGCCATTCCTGGTTGCGCTGTACCTGCTGCGCCGGGGTTCAAGCGCGCAGCAGACGCAGCTCGCGCATTGATGGCAGGCATGCAGGTACACGGACGGCTGTTGAGCAGGTGGCGTTGAAATGGGGATGAAGATCTTTCGCCGCCAGCTGTTCTACGTTCAAGTGCGCCAGGACCACTTCATTGCCCGCGTGGTCGGTGGAGACAGGACCATCCGTCGCCAGTGTCACGCCCTTGGCAATCGCGCGGGGGCGATCAGGGACTTCTCCACCATCCGGCCTAAGCTGAAGGAAGTCTTCTCGGAACTCCTGCCTGGGTTCTCATTCTTCAAGCCGTGGGCGCTTCTGCACTTTGACCCGGTTGAGTATCCGATCACGAAGGAAGAGCAGGCCGTGTTTCAGAAGGCCGCCGTGCAAAGCGGCGTGAGCTTCTGCTTTCTCTCCACGTGGGAGCAACGGCATGAAGACAAGGACCTGTTGGACATGTTGAAGCTAGGACTGGCCTAGCACATTTTTCAGGGCCAAGCCGCTTCGTGATTGTGCCTGGCCGGGTTGCTGCGAGCGTCCGCTGCTGGCCGGTAGGGAACATTGGGCAGGGCAGGGTGATTATGAAGACCTATCGGGGTTGGGGCTAGGGAAGGGCTGCACTCGAGCCAAAGCAGACTTCTACCAGGACGCTCGATCGGTCAACGCGCGACGTCTCTCCAACGTTGAGTAGCGAAAGGACTTGGAGTCCAACTTCTGAATCCAAGGAGATTGGACGTGAAGAGGCGTTCTTTCGAAGAGAAGATCGGCTTTCTGTAGGATGCCGAAGTCGGCAGGGAGTCGTAGCCATTGAATGCCCGCTCATGGCCGCACGATGCCTGGAATTATCGATCCTAAGCAGACTGTAGGAAGGTTCCTCAGGTTTATACTCAGCTTGGACAAGTCGATTATTTGAAAGGTTGGTCAATGACTGCACCGACGTTAGGGGGGTGGGGCAATGCATATTAAGTTTGTTGAGATTTCAAATTTCAGGAAGCTGCTTTCGATCCGCGTCGATCTTGCAGCAACGACGACGTTGTTTGTCGGCGCAAACAACAGCGGTAAGACCTCGGCGATGCTTGCCCTACGGCGCTTTCTATCGCCACGGCGCTGCCCCTTCGAGATGCACGACTTAACCCTTTGTCACTGGCCAACTGTCATTGACATCGGAAAGCGGTGGGTCGAGGCACGTGACAAAGAAGAACTTGTCGATCTTGTCATCGACCCGTGGGTGTCAGTCCTGCCGATGCTGGATATTTGGCTGCATGTTGAATCTGGGGAGATGCATCATGTACGCGATCTAATTCCGACGCTTGACTGGGAAGGTGGCATTCTCGGCGTCCGTCTCCGCTATGAACCGAAGGACTTGAAGCTCCTCTACAAGGATTTCATGGGAGCGCTCGGTGACGCAGAGACGATGCGGGCAGCTGCAGTCGCCGCCGTGGCAGCCGAGCATCCGGACGCCGATCCGCCGCCGGCACCACCCAAGCTGACGATCTGGCCGGAGAGTCTCGTCGACTTCCTCAGTAGGCGCCTGTCGACCTACTTCACGGTTCAGGCCTATTCACTTGATCCGACCAGGCTTTTGGAGCCGAGCAAGTTTCAAGCCCAGCCCCAGGTTCTGCCACCAACGTCGCTCCCAATTGGAAGCGATGTCTTCGCTGGCCTCATTCGCGTGCATGATATTCCGGCGCAGCGTGGATTCGGCGAGGAGCAACCGTCGCAGGAGGACGAAGATGCACCGGCTGCTGTGGCGGGAAGTCGTCTTTCAGACCAGCTGAAGAACTATTACGCCAAACATCTTGACCCAACGAAAGGACCCGCTCCCAAGGATCTGGGGGCACTGCAGGCTATCGAAGCCGCGCAAGACGCGTTCGACAAGCGCCTCACCGAGAGCTTCAAGACTGCTTTCACTGAGGTCGAAGGTATGGGCTATCCCGGTGTGACCGACCCTAGGCCGCGGGTGTCGACTCGCTTGAAGGCGATCGATGGCCTCAATCACAGCGCAGCCGTCACCTTCGAGGTCGACGTGATTGCGGACGACGGCGGCATGACACCAATCCTGCGCCTGCCCGAAGCAAACAACGGCTTGGGATATCAGAATCTCATCTCGATGATCTTTCGTCTAATGAGCTTCCGCGACGCGTGGATGCGCGTTGGCAAGGCCTCAATGGCAACATCAGCTGCCCACATCGAACCGCTGCACCTTGTGTTAGTCGAAGAGCCGGAGGCACACCTACACGCGCAGGTCCAGCAAGTCTTCATCAAGAAGGCCTACGCAGTGCTGCGCACACATGAGGATCTTGGGAGCAATGCGAAACTGCGAACCCAACTCGTGGTCAGCACCCATTCTAGTCACGTCGCACACGAGACGTCATTTTCTTGCCTTCGTTACTTTCGTCGCCTCCCCGCTGGGATGGTCGCGAAAGTGCCCGTCTCAACTGTGATCAACATGTCAGAGGTTTTTGGGGCCAATGGCGAGACGGAGCGGTTCGTTACCCGATACCTGCGCGCGCAACACGCCGACCTGTTCTTTGCTGACGCTGCCATCCTCGTGGAAGGACCGGCGGAGCGAATGCTGATCCCAAACTTCATCCGGGTGCACTATGACGAGCTTAACCAGTGCTACGTCACGCTGCTTGAAATCGGGGGGAGCCATGCTCATAAGCTGAGGCCATTGATCGAGCATCTAGGCCTCCTGACGCTCGTCATTACGGACTTGGATACCCTGACGGGAACGGGGGGCAATTCAGTCCAACCCGCCAAGGGGACAGGCCAGAAGACCAATAACGCCACGCTGAAAACGTGGATCCCGGCGATGGATGACGCCGACGCCCTCATCGATGCTGATGATGACGTCAAGACCCGGCACTTCGAGGGCGATCTGCTTTTTGCAGTCCGCGTGGCTTATCAGATGCCCGTGGAGGTGGCGCCACCAGGGGCCGCGGACCCGGACACGGCAGTTCCGTACACTTTTGAAGATGCGCTTGCATTCGAGAACATTGCGTTCTTCGCAGCGTTTGAGGGGACCGGGTTGGTGCGGAAGTTTAGGGAGGCGATCAAGGCTGGCGGCGGTGCCGCGGCGATTGGCAGCCGGATGTATCAGGCATTGAAGGACGGCAAGAAGGCCGAGTTTGCCCTTGACCTATTGGAGGATCCTGGGTTCGATGGCCTGGTTGTGCCACGCTACATCGCCGAAGGATTGGAATGGCTACTGGCGCAGCTGAAGAAAAAGCAGGCCGAAATCCTGCCTGAAATTAAGCTCTCCGAACCGAACGCACCGCAACCTGAGCAGGCCCCGTGATGAGCACTGCGGATGATCTCCACGACGCCGAGGCCGATGAAACCATCATCCGCTGTCTGGATCTCGCCAAGCCGCGTAGCTTCTTTCTCTATGCGGGCGCGGGATCAGGAAAAACGCGTTCACTTGTCGAGGCCATTCGAACTGTTTGTGAACGGCAGGGCCGCAATCTGTCGATGAGTGGTCAGAGAATCGGTGTGATCACTTACACCAATGCGGCCTGCGACGAGATCAAGCAGCGCTTGGAGTTCGATCCTCGTGTCGAAGTTTCGACAATCCACGCCTTCGCGTGGTCTCTGATTTCGGGCTACGACAACGATATCCGGGGATGGATAGCTACCCGGCTGCTTCAGGACATTGCCGAGTTGGAGGAAGCGCAGGCGAAAGGGCGAGCGGCAAGCAGGGCAGCCGTCGATCGCGCCCGCTCGATAGAGAGCAAGCGGCGCCGATACGAAAACCTGGAATCAATTGTCCGTTTCGTCTACAGCCCAACCGGGGATAACCGGACGCGCGACTCTCTCAACCACTCCGAGGTGATCGCGATGACGGCAGATTTTCTTGCCGGAAAGCCGGGCTTGCGTCGCATCCTCGTCACGACGTTCCCAGTGCTATTGATCGACGAGAGTCAGGATACGAGCCGTCAGCTCATGGATTCGCTGCTTGGCGTCGAGGTGGATCACCGAACGCGTTTCTGCCTTGGGCTCTTCGGCGACACGATGCAAAGGATCTACGCCGACGGAAAAGAGCGCTTGACTGAAGCCATTCCAGAGGGTTGGGCTCGGCCGCGCAAGATCATGAACCATCGTTGCTCGACGCGGGTTGTGGAGCTGATTAATCGCGTCCGACAAGATGATGACGGTGAAAAGCAGACACCGCGGAGCGATGCCGCAGCGGGTGCCGTTCGCCTCTTCATTGCACCGCAGGGGGCGGACAAGCCGGCGACGGAAGTGGCTGTTGCCGGACGGATGCGAGAGATCACCAACGACGAGGGATGGTCCTCCTCTGAGGCCATAAAGATCCTGGCGCTTGAGCACCTGATGTCCGCTCGTCGTTTCGGCTTCGAACGGTTCTTCAGTCCGCTATACGCCGTCGAGCGCATCAGGACGAGCCTTCTGCAGGGTACGGGGGCCGGGATCGGCTTTTTTACTCGTGAGGTTCTGCCACTCGTCGCGGCACTTAGGGCAGCCGACCGGTTCGCGGCTGCGTCGATCGTTCGCAAGACGTCGCCTCTCCTTGAGCGCAAGTCGCTTGAGGAGGCTGGCGAGGATCAGGCAGCAGTGCTCGCTGGCGCGAAGGCCGCGTGCGATGGCTTACTGGACTTGGCCTCGAGCGAGGTGGTGCCTACGGCGAGGGAGGTACTGCGCTACATCGCCGAGAAGCGGCTCTTTACGATTCCAGATGTCCTGGCGCCCTTCGTGGCACCGGACGCGCCCGTCGAAGAGGAAGACGCGGCTGGCGAGGACGATGGGGAATTGAACCTCAAGACGGAACTTGGTGGATGGCGACTGGCGCTGGAAGCACCGCTCGACGAGATCGAGCGCTACGACCGCTACGTTCAAGGCACTTCAAGCTTCGACACACACCAAGGGGTTAAGGGGCTGGAATTCCCGCGCGTGATGGTGATCGTAAGCGACGAAGAAGCTCGTGGCTTCATGTTTGCCTACGACAAGCTATTTGGCGCAAAGGAAAAAAGCGAGACGGATCTGAAGAACGCGGCAGCCGGCAAGGAAACGTCCATCGACCGGACGCGTCGGCTCTTCTATGTAACCTGTAGTCGAGCCGAGGACAGTTTGGCGGTAGTTTATTACGCTGATTCTGTCGAGATCGCACGAACTGCGATGCTTAAGCAGGGTTGGTTTGCCGAGGGGGAAATTGAGGCCGTCACCTAGTTGAGGATGCACACATTCCGAATGCTCGATCTGAACTGTCGACCTGAGGCGCGAAGCCTGCGAGTAATTGCCCGTTGAGAGCCGAGCCTGCCAGTTGTCCGCTTCTATGTGTGCTATTGGTAGATAACTGAAGCCGACGCGGCGTACGGATTGAAAGAAGTACTAGAAGGGACAACTTAATTCTATTGGCAGCATTCGATCATTCCCAGGTAACCCTCCGCTTCTTCGGGGACGACCTCTTGCCAGACGAAGTCAGTGCCTTGCTCAGCGCGAATCCGACCGCCTCGCATCACAAGGGCCAGGAACTAAAAGGCAGCCAATCCGGCGTCGTGCGTGTCGCCAGGACCGGAAGCTGGCGACTTGACGCGGAGCGTCGTGAGCCTGAGGATCTGGAAGCTCAGATCTTCGAGATCCTCGATCAACTCACCGGAGATCTCGCCATATGGGCGTCACTGGCACGGTTCCGGCCTGACCTGTTCTGCGGTCTTTTCATGGGCAGCAGCAATGATGGTGTATCGCTCTCGCCTCGTGTTTTGCTCGCCTTGGGGCAGCGCGGCATTGAGCTCGGGCTGGACATCTACGATGCCGAGGAAGAAGTGCGCAACGCTCAACGCCAATAGGCCATCAGTTGATGATCTCCCCACTCCCCGAAGCAACAAACGCCATCAACTGCCGAACGAACTCCGCGTCGTAGGCTTCCCACTCCATAATCTCCCCAACAATTCGCAACGGCTCCGCACTCCGATACGACCGCGTCGGATTCCCGGGAAACTTCTTGTTGGTGACATTCGGGTCGTCCTCAAACGACCCGGTCGGCTCCACCACATACACACGCGGTCGCCCCTCACCCCGGGCCATCTCCGCAGCCAGCCCAGCGCCCTTGGCAATCGTGGTGAAGTAGATGTGGTTCATCACCACGCTGTCGCGATAGTTGGAGCGGAAGCCCGCGCTCAGCAGTTCGCCCACCGCGAGGTCAGCCCGGGTGCCGTGATAAAACGGCCCGGCAACCTGGTCGCAGGTGTCATGCGAAACGGGTGTCCATTCGGTGTCCTGCGCCATCGGCGCTACCCCTACTTGTCCTGCCGGATCGACAGGCCGGCGAGTCTAGGGCGCCGGGTGGGCCTTGCTGCAAGGCCTCAACAGGGAAATACTCTGTAAGTGGGAGGCGCGATGCGCCTCCTTTTTTATTCTGCCTTGCTGCGGCCTTCCAGCTCGCGCACCGCCGTTTCCAGCGCATCCAGCTTCTCGCGGGTCTTCAACAACACCGCGCGCTGCACTTCAAATTCCTCGCGCGTCACCAGGTCCAGCTTGGCCAGCCCCGCCTGCAGCGCGCTCTTGAAGGTGGCCTGCAGTTCCTCGCGCGATTCGCGCAGGCCCGGCGGCACCAGGTCGCTGAGGCGACGGGCGAGGTCATCGATTTGGTTCAGGTCGATCATGGGGTGCTCCGTGGGGTGGTGGGCCTGCGCATCCGGCGCGGCCACGGCTGTTCGGCAGTAAGGATACTGGTGGCCCCGGCCCGCCGGACAGGCGCTGCGGGTTTCGCACCGGCCGCGTTCAGGCGCTATCCTCCACGCCGGAATACAGGAGATAGACGATGAAGATGGTCATGGCGGTGATCAAGCCGTTCAAGCTCGACGACGTGCGCGAAGCGCTGGCCGAGCGCGGGGTCACCGGGATCACGGTGACGGAAGTGAAAGGCTTCGGTCGCCAGAAGGGCCATACCGAGCTGTACCGCGGCGCCGAGTACGTTGTCGACTTCCTGCCGAAGGTGAAGCTGGAAGTGGCGGTGACCGACGATCAGGTGGAGGTGGTGGTGGAAGCCATCGTGAAGGCGGCGGGCACCGGCAAGATCGGCGACGGCAAGGTGTTCGTGTACGACCTGGGTAGCGTGGTGCGTATTCGTACCGGTGAGCTGGACGCGGACGCGTTGTAAGGCGTTTTTGTAGAGCCGAGCCCACGCTCGGCTGGTGCAAAGAGCAGCCGAGCGTGGGCTCGGCTCTACAGAAAAGCGGTCGAGCAAGCTCGACATCTACCGGCGCTTGGCCCACTTGTAGAACCGCTTCCAGCCCTGGCGCACGGCTGCCACCCAACCCGGGTCGGCCACCAGCGCCGCCTGCGCGGCACTCGGCGCCTGGCCGGTCACGCGCTGGCGCATCTTCAGCAGGTTCTTCATGTCGCTGCGGCTCAGCTGCCGGCTCAGCGGGTTGCGGCGCAGCCAGCGCGGTACGCGCCAGGCCGAGGTGAAGTCCAGCAGCACCGGCACGCCGGCGCTGACCACCACGTTGGTGCCATGCAGGTCGTTGTGGGTGATGCCGGCGGCATGCAGGCGGGTAATCGCGTGCTGCAGCTGCTCGAACACTTCATTGCCCACGGCCTGAGCGGTGCTGAGGGTCTGGCCGGGGATGAATTCCATGCCCAGTGCCAGGCCACCGAGGGTGCCGAGCAGGGCCGGGGCGTGCTTCCAGCCGCCCAGGCGTTCCAGCATGCGCGCCTCGCGGCGCACCATCAGCCGGGCGATCGGCGACACGGGGGTGCCACGGTAGCGGGAGTAGTCCTTCACCACCGCCGGACGACCGTCCAGGCAGGTGCGGTAGACATCGGGGGCGAGGAAGCGTTCACCGCGCTTGAGCAGCAGCGGCGCCACGGCGTCATCGCCGCAGGACGGGGAGGGAGTAATGGAAGGGATCATGTGGGGTCTCGGGCGACCCGGTGGGCGGCGCTGAAGCGTCAAGCGAACCGGTACGACTTGGGTAACTGGCTAAACTTTCGTTAAGTCAATTTTAGTACCGGCGAGTTCGCTATTCCACGATTTGTCGGAGAAATGTCGGCCTCGTGGCTGGAACAGTTCGTCGCGCATTTTCGGACAATTGTGTCTCACTTTTTTCAAAGTCATTTCATTTCAATGACTTGCAAGAGCAGCCGTTGCCGCTCACACGGCCGCGCTGCGCGCCGCGCACGCCCGGCTTGACCCCGGCGCACGGCCTGCCGACCATAAGCTGTTACACGCGACATCGACGGCCGCACCCTCCCGGCACGTCCCCGTCTCCTGCCGCGTTCCCCCACTGATGCCGGCCCTGCGGCCGCATCGCCCTGTTTCCCTGTCCGGCGTGTGCTGGAGGAAAGTGTTTTGATCATCAAAATCGTACTTGCGGCGCTGTTCGTGTCCTGCGTGCTGTACATCCACTTCCGTGGCAAGGTCCGTGCGCGCTGGTCGCGCCAGCTGCTGGACCATTCCAGCTTCATGGCCCCGATCAACGTGGTCATGTACATGTTCTCGAAGGTGCCGACCACGCCGTTCCTGGACCCGGGCAAGGAATTCCCCCAGCTGGAGCCGTTGCGGCAGAACTGGCAGATGATCCGCGACGAGGCGCTGGCACTGCGCGATGCGCAGGCGATCGCCGCCTCCAGCACGTTCAACGATGCCGGCTTCAATTCGTTCTTCCGCCGGGGCTGGAAGCGCTTCTACCTGAAGTGGTACGGCCCCTCGCACCCGTCCGCCAAGGCGATGTGCCCGAAGACCACCGCGCTGCTGGAATCGCTGCCGGACGTGCGCGCGGCGATGTTCGCGCAGCTGCCGTCGGGCAGCGAGCTGCGCCCGCACCGCGACCCGTTTGCCGGTTCGCTGCGCCTGCACCTGGGCCTGGCTACGCCCAACAACGATGCCTGCTACATCGAAGTGGACGGCATCAAGAAGAGCTGGCGCGACGGCGAGTGGATGATGTTCGACGAGACCTACATCCACCATGCGCACAACGAGACGCCCGATGACCGGGTGATCCTGTTCTGCGATATCGCCCGTCCGCTGCGCTTCGGCCTGCCGGGCCTGTTCAACCGCCTGGTGGCGTCCACGCTGCTGGCCGGTGGTGCATCGCCGAACCTGCCGGGTGACCCGACCGGTGGCGTCAACAAGGCTTTCGGCAGCGTCTACAAGGTGCGGCTGAAGGCCAAGGCCCTGCGCGAGCGCAGTGTGGTGGCCTACCAGGTGATCAAGTGGGGCCTGGTGGTGGCGGTGATTGCTGGTATCTGGGCGCTTTAAGGGAAAAACAGCCGAGCGTGGGCTCGGCTCTACAGGATTCCGCGGGGCATGTTGTAGAGCCGAGCCCATGCTCGGCTTGGTCTACCGCAACCTGTCCGAAGAGCAGCCGAGCATGGCTCGGCTCTACAGAAGGCAAAAACCCGCGCTGTCGCCAGCGCGGGTTCTTGTTTTTGGGCCCCGCGCGTTCTGTTGTAGAGCCGAGCCCATGCTCGGCTGCATTTCGCGCAGAAGCAGCCGAGCATGGGCTCGGCTCTACAGGATCAACCCTTCAGCGCCGCCTTCACGAACGGCGGGGTCACCAGCACGCCGGTGTGCAGCGCGGCGGTGTAGTACAGGGTGTCGAAGGTCTTGGCGGCCGAATCGGCCTGGCGGAAGTCGAAGCTGCTGTCGCCCTTGCGCGCCAGGGTCACGCTCCACCAGCCGGTGGGGTAGCACGGCTGCGGGAACGGCAGGGTCTTGAACGAGCCGAAGCCCGCCTTGCCCATCTCGGTACGCATTTCGTTGATCAGGTCCAGCTGCATCAGCGGCGACTCGGACTGCTGCACCAGGATGCCGTCGTCCTTCAGGGCCTTGAAGCAGCTCTCGTAGAATGCCTTGTTGAACAGGCCTTCGCCCGGGCCGACCGGGTCGGTCGAATCGACGATCACCACGTCCACGCTGCCGGCCGGGCAATTGGCCATGTAGGCCACGCCGTCATCGAACATCAGCTCGGCGCGCGGGTCGTTGTTGGAATCGCACAGTTCCGGGAAGTGCTTGCGCGCCATCACCGTCACCTGCTCGTCGATGTCGCACTGGGTCACGCTCTCCACGCCCTTGTGCTTGAGCACTTCGCGCAGGGTGCCGCAGTCGCCGCCGCCGATGATCACCACGCGCTTGGGGGCTGCGTGGGTGAACAGCACCGGGTGGCTGATCATCTCGTGGTAGAAGAAATTGTCCTTGCTGGTCAGCATGATGGCCCCATCGATGGTCATCAGGTTGCCCCAGTCGGTGGTCTGGAAGATCTCGATCTTCTGGAACGGCGACTGCACTTCGTCCAGCTTGCCGGTGATGCGGTAGCCGATGGCCGAGCCGGTGCGCTCGAAGTGTTCGATGTACCAGTTGCTGTTGTCAGTCATGGGAAAGCATTCCTGTTCGGAAGGGATGGAGCCGGGCTGAAGGCGGGGTGCCACGCATCCGGACGGATCGGCCCGTTCAGGTTGGAACCTGCCGCGGGCGCGGGCGCGCATGATAACGAACCTGTGGGCATATAGGCGTTATCATGCCCCCCCTTTTATTTGCCACAAGGCCGACTGCAATGACCGATTGGTCCCTCGACCAAGCCCGCAAGACCTACTCGATCCCGCACTGGGCGGATGGTTATTTCGACGTGGATCAGGCCGGGCACATGGTGGTGAGACCGACCGGGGCGGATGGCCCGGTGGTGTCGCTGCCCAAGGTGGTGGATGCTGCGCGCGCGGCCGGCGCCAAGCTGCCGCTGCTGGTGCGCTTCCCGGACATCCTCGGCCAGCGCCTGGGCAAGCTGCAGGCCGCCTTTGCGCAGGCCCAGCAGGATTGGGACTACCCGGGCGGCTACACCGCTGTGTACCCGATCAAGGTGAACCAGCACCGCGGCGTGGCCGGCACCCTGGCCAGCCACCACGGTGAGGGCTTCGGCCTGGAAGCGGGCAGCAAGCCGGAATTGATGGCCGTGCTGGCGCTGTCGCGCCCCGGTGGCCTGATCGTCTGCAACGGCTACAAGGACCGCGAGTACATCCGCCTGGCCCTGATCGGCCGCAAGCTGGGCCTGCAGACCTTCATCGTCATCGAGAAGCCGTCCGAGCTGAAGCTGGTGCTGGAAGAATCCAAGGCACTGGACGTGAAGCCGGGCCTGGGCGTGCGCATGCGCCTGGCCTCGCTGGGCGCCGGCAAGTGGCAGAACAGCGGTGGCGACAAGGCCAAGTTCGGCCTTTCCCCGCGCCAGCTGCTGGACCTGTGGAAATCGCTGCGCGATACCGAGTACGCCGACTGCCTGAGCCTGCTGCATTTCCACATGGGCTCGCAGATCTCCAACGTGCGCGACATCGCCAACGGCATGCGCGAGGCCACCCGTTACTTCGTCGAACTGTCACAGCTGGGTGCGAAGATCACCCACGTCGACGTGGGCGGTGGCCTGGGCGTGGACTACGAAGGCACCCGTTCGCGCAGCTTCTGCTCGATCAACTACGGCCTGAATTCGTACGCCAGCAACATCGTGCAGCCGCTGGCCAATGCCTGCGAAGAACACGACCTGACCCCGCCGCGCATCGTCACCGAGTGCGGCCGCGCGATGACCGCGCACCACGCGGTGCTGATCGCCAATGTGTCCGAAGTGGAACAGGCGCAGGAAGGCCGCGTGCCGGACCAGCACGACGATGAGCCGGCTTCGATCCGCCACCTGCGCGAGATCCACGAAGAACTGGACGTGCGTCCGGCGGTGGAGCTGTTCCAGGAAGCACAGCACTTCCACGCCGAAGGCCTGTCCAGTTATGCACTGGGCCAGATCGACCTGCCGCAGCGTGCGCGCATCGACGATCTGTTCTATGCCATCGCCCACGGTGTGCGTGCGCGCCTGAGCTACGACGAGAAGAGCCATCGCCCGGCACTGGATGAACTGAACGAGCGCCTGGTCGACAAGTACTTCGTCAACTTCAGCGTGTTCGAGTCGATTCCCGATGCGTGGGCGATCGACCAGGTGTTCCCGATCGTGCCGATCGAGCGCCTGAACGAGACGCCGGATCGCCGCGGCATCATCGCCGACATGACCTGCGATTCCGATGGCATGGTCAAGACCTACGTCGAGAACGAAAGCCTGGACAGCTCGCTGCCGCTGCACGCGATCAAGCATGGCGAGAGCTACCGCATCGGTTTCTTCATGGTCGGTGCCTACCAGGAAATCCTCGGCGACATCCACAACCTGTTCGGTGATACCGACGCGGTGGAAGTGCTGGCCGATGCCGATGGCTACGCCATCACCCAGCAGCGTCGCGGCGATACCACCGACGTGATGCTGGACTACGTGGGCTACAAGCTGGATGACCTGCGTGCGGCCTACGCCGACCGCGTGGCATCGGCAGACCTGTCGCCGGAGCGTGCGCAGGAACTGTCCGAAGCGCTGGAAGCGGGACTGACCGGTTACACCTACCTGTCTGACGAGCCACTGGTCTGATGATTGCGGGAACGCCGGGCATGGCCCGGCGCTACCGGCGGTGATGAGCCCCGTCTGATGAGCGCACGCGCGATCTTCCACCTGTTCCTGCATGCCGCCGTGCCAGCGTTGCTGGCATGGCTGTTCTGGCGCAAGCGCTTCGCCTCGGCGTGGCTGTTGCTGCTGCTGGGCTGGATCATCGACCTGGACCATCTGCTGGCCGATCCGATCTACGCCCCGAACCGCTGCAGCATCGGCTTCCATCCACTGCATACCGCGCCGGCGATTGCCGTGTATGCGGGCCTGTGCGTACCGAAGAAGACGCGGCTGGTGGGGATTGGTTTGATGATCCACATCGTGCTGGATGCCATCGACTGCTGGTGGATGCACCACCGGTAGTTGCCGACCTTGGTCGGCGCTCTTGATGCGTGTCGACCAAGGTCGACACCTACCGGGTGGCGCGTGATCCGGTAGCGCCGGGCCAGGCCCGGCGAGCGCAGCGGCGCGTCACCCCACCGGCAACCACAACGTCGCTCGCAACCCCGGTTGCGCGTTCTCCAACGCCAACCGCCCGCCATAACTGGCGGCGATATCGCCGACGATGGCCAATCCCAGGCCGCTGCTGCTTTCGCGCTCATCCAGCCGCACGCCGCGCTGGGTAACCTGCGCCAGCGCCTCGGCTGCCAGACCCGGGCCGTCATCACGCACGTCGATGCGCAACTGCCCTTCGTCCGCACGCGCCGTCACTGCTACATCCCGCTGCGCCCACTTGCCGGCGTTGTCGAGCAGGTTGCCAAGCATCTCTTCCAGGTCTGCGCTGGCGCCGGCGAACTGCAGGTCGTCGGCAATGCCCTCGGCCTGGAACTGCAGCGCACGCTCGCCATGCACCCGGGCCATCAACCTGCACATTGCCTGCGCCACTGCCGCCACCGGCGTGCGCTCGCGATGATCGGCGGTCAGCCCGGCGGCAAGATAGCGATCGACGCTGGCCTGCATGCGCGCGCCCTGCTCACGCAGTGTTGTGCGCCACTCGCGGCCTTCACCATCGGCTTCGGCGGCGAGCACGCTCAACGGTGTCTTCAGCGCATGCGCCAAGTCCTGCGCACTGGTACGCGCGCGCGCCACCATCCGTTGCTGGTGGTCCAGCAGCGCGTTGAGCTCGTCACCCAGCGGCGCGATTTCAGCGCCCAGTCCCGCCGTATCGATGCGCTGCGCATCGCCGCGGCGCACACGTTCCAGCTGCGTGCCGAGACGTTGCAGCGGGCGCAGGCCGAAATGCACCTGGCTGGCCAGTACCGCCAGCCACGCGGCGACCAGTACCGCCAGCGCCATCGCGCTGCGTTGGCGGAACGCAGCGACATCCGCGTCCAGTGCGCTGCGGTCGGTGGCGACCACGGCGACATAGGGTTCGTTGGCGCGTGGCAGGCGTACCTGCTGCACACGCGCGCGCAGCGACTGCTGCAGCGGGCCGGGAAGATTGCGTGCGGCCGCGCCCGCAGCCGATGCGGCCAGTGTTTCATCCCACAGCGAACGCGACTGCAGCAGCACCTTGCCGCTGCCGTCGGCGATCTGCCAGTACGCGCCGGAGAACACACGCTGGAAGCGCGCATCGTTGGGTTCCTGGCGCAGCTGCAGTTGGCCGTCGGCATCGATCTCAGCCTGCGCCAGCAGGGTCAGCATGTCCTGCTGCAGTTCGTTGTCCAGGCGGTCGCGCGCGCTGCGCTTGAACAGTTCGCCCAGCAGCGCACTGGCCAGTGCCGAGACCAGCAGCAGGCCGATGCCACCGGCCAACAGCAGCCGGCGTCGCAGTGACGGTTGCCGGCTCACGGCGCGGCCAACCGCCAGCCCTGGCCGCGCACGGTCTGGATCAGGTCGGTGCCGAGCTTGCGGCGCACGCGCCCCAGCAGCACGTCCAGCGCATTCGAATCGGGATCGTGGCCGCCATCGAACACGTGTTCGCCCAGACGGTCGCGGCCGATCACCTGGCCGCTGTGGTGGATGAAGTAGCTGAGCAGGCGGAATTCCTGTGGGCTCAGTGCCAGCGCCTGGCCATCCAGGTCGAAGCGCCCGGCATTGACGTCCAGCTGCAGCGGGCCGCACTGCAGGCGCGGGCTGGCATGGCCGTGGCTGCGGCGGATCAGCGCGCGCAGGCGCAGCACCAGTTCGTCGGCCTGGAAGGGTTTGGTCAGGTAGTCGTCGGCGCCGGCATCGAAGCCGGCCAGCTTGTCGTGCCAGCGTCCGCGCGCGGTCAGCACCAGCACCGGAAAGTCGCGGCCGTTGCCGCGCCAGCGCTCGATCACGCTCAGGCCATCCAGCCCGGGCAGGCCCAGATCGACGATGGCGGCCTGCAGGTCTTCCACCTGGCCGATCTCCTCGGCCTGGCGACCATCGGCCACCACGTCAACCACGTAACCGGCCTGCTCCAGCAGCGGCTGCAGGCGCTCGGCCAATGCGGCATCGTCTTCGGCCAACAGGATGCGCATCAGTCGTCCAGCTCCGTCTTCAGCAGCCTGCCGTTGCGCGCATCATAGTCCAGCTCCACCACCACGCCGTCGGCGCGCAGGATCTCCACTTCGTACACGCCATCGTCCAGCTCCACTTCCAGCAGCTGGCCGGGGTGGCGCTTGAGTGCATCGCGCACCACGCTTTCCAGCGGCACGTAACGGCCCTGTTGCACGGCCCGGCGCGCGACCTGCTGCGCCGGGTCCTGGGCGGGGCCGGTGGCGGTCGGGGCGCTGGCCAGCGCCAGCAGCAGGGACAGGGAAGACAGGATCGGCACGTGGATGATGGGGAATGGGGAACAGGCGCGAGTGTGCCGCCGCCGACTAACGGTTGGCTAACAGCGCTGGCTAAGTGGCTGTTAACCACGCGGCGCATCGTGGCGTTGCCGGGATGGTCCGGCACCGAACAGGAGAACCCCCATGTTGAAGTCGCTCACCCTCGCAACCTTCGTTGCGCTTGCCATCGCTCCCGCTGCCCAGGCCGCACCGCTGGGCATGGCCCAGGTCGAACAGACCCTGCGCAAGGCCGGCTACACCCAGATCCATGAGATCGAGCGCGATGATGGCCTGTGGGAAGCCGACGTCAGCCGCGCCGACGGTCGCTTCAGCGAGGTGTATGTGGACCCGAAGACCGGCGAGATCTTCGACGAGCACGACAGCCGCGCGCTGCTGGGCACCGAGCAGGTGCTGGCCAAGGCGCAGTCGCAGGGGCTGCGTGAGATCCATTCGCTGGAACGCGATGGAGCGACGTGGTCGCTGGAAGCGCGGAATGCCCGCAACCAGCGTGTGGAAGTGCGCGTGAGTGGTTATGACGGCCGCATCCTGCACAGCGAGCGTGATGGCTGGCTGGATTGATGCCTGCTCGGGTGGGCGTGTCGACCAAGGTCGACACCTACCTGGTAGAGCCGGCCGCTGGCCGGGTCGAGCTGCGCTTCGGTAGATGCCGACCTTGGTCGGCACAGGGCCGAAGAGCGTGTCGACCAAGGTCGACACCTACCAAGCGTGGGGTGTCCCGAACGATGGAGCGGGCCCTTACCAGCCGTAAGGCGGGGGGTAGTCCCAATAGCCCGGGCCACCACCGTAGTAGCCGCCACCGCCATATGGCCCGAAGAAGCCCGGGCCCTTGCCTTCGCTCACGTGGATGTTGACGTTGACCCCACGGGTCTTGCCTTCATCGTTGGTGTAGTTCTTGCTGAGGTTGAGCGTGGCGGCGTTGTAGTGGGTGTTGCCGTAATTCTTGGCGTAGCCGATGCCGGTGGTGAAACTGCCGGACACCTTGACCTTGTCATCCGTGACGTCGGCGATCCTGCCGTCGCCATTCACGCGCGGGCCGGTCTTGTCGCCGTAGAACGTGCCCGGCGGATCCTGCTGCATGGTCGGATCGTTGAGATAGCGGATCGGCGTCTGCGGCACGGACAGGTCCAGGCCGGAGGCCTGCGGCGCGGTGGCGCCAGCGGCGGACTGCGCCAACGCGGTCCCGGGCAGGGCGGCCAGGCACAGCAGGAGGGTCAGGGGGCGGATCATGACGGCGCTCCAACGGAGAGGGGCCGCGCAGCACGCGGCGGTACAGGCCGACGCTAGCAGGCGTTGCTTGAATGATGCCTGTCGGCGCCCGCTTGCGGTAGAGCCAGGCCATGCCTGGCTGCACGCTACAACCGCCCGAACCCGAACAGCGCCGCCAGCGGATGCTTGCGCCGCTCGATCCCGGCCCGCAGCAGCCCGGCACCGATCATTGAATAGGTAATACCGTTGCCGCCGTAGGCCATGGCGAACTGCACCCTAGGGCCCCACTGCGCATGCGGCCCGAAGAACGGCAGACCGTCGGCGGTCTCGGCAAAGGTGCCTGCCCATGAAAACGCCGGGGTCGGCTGCAGGTGCGGGAACCACTGCAGCAGCTGCTTCATCAGTTTGCGGGCCTTGCTTTCCACCCGGCCATCGCGGCGGGCGGGAATATCGATGGCGTCGTCCAGCCCGCCCACCAGCAGCCGGCGGTCGCCGGTGGCGCGCAGGTACAGGTAGGGGCGCGCGCTCTCCCAGACCATCGTGCGCTGCAGCCAGCCCAGCTCGTCGGCGTTGATCGGGTCGGTGATGAAGGCATAGCTGCTGCGGTTGCGTGCTACGCGTGGGTCCAGCCATTGCTGGTTGGCATAGCCCATCGCCAGCACCACGTGGCGGGCACGGATCTGCATGCCGGATTCGGTGCGCGCAGTCACGCCGCGCGCGCTGGGGGTGAGTGCATGCAGCACGGTGCGGTCATGGACCACGCCGCCGCGCTTGCGCACGCGCTCGAGCAGGCCATAGGCCAGACGGTACGGATCCACGCGCGCGGCCTGCCGGGTCAGCAACGCGCCGCCGGCATCGACGCTGAAACGTTCCTGCAGCGCCTCCCGGTCCAGCCAGCGCGCATCCAGGCCGATGCCACGGCGCGCCTCGCCTTCGGCCATCAGCCGCGGTACGTCACGGCGGCGACTGGCCAGGTACAGGCTGTCCATCTGCTTGAAATCCACGTCCTTCAGGCCGCGTGCCACTTGGCGCAGGGCGGGGATCGCATCCGCGCATGCCTGGTACGCCAGCGCCGCAGCGTCCTCGCCATATTGCGAGGCCAGCTCCAGCAGATGGGTGTCGATCTCGTACTGCAGCAACGCGGTACTGGCTGCGGTGCTGCCCCAGCCGATGTCGCGCTGCTCGATCACTGCAACGTCGTGCCCATGGGCCGACAGCTCATCGGCGATCAGCGCGCCGGTGATGCCGCCACCGACCACCAGCACATCGCAGTGCAGATCCTGTTCCAGCGGCGGGAAGGCCTGGATCAGGCCGTTGCGCACCGCCCACCACGGGTAGCCACTCTTCAGGTCCATGCGGGTTCGTGCTCAGGCGGTGGGGTGGCCGGTATGCGGGGTCTGGATCAGTTCGGACAGATCGAAGCCCTGCAGGCGTGCGGCTGCCAGATAATGATCCTGCACGGTGGCATCCAGTCGGGGCTCACGCGCCAGCAGCCACAGGTACTTGCGATCCGGGCTGCCGACCAGGGCAACGCTGTAGTCCGGCGCCACCTGCATCACCCAGTAGTCACCTTTGGCGAAGGGCAGCCAGCGCAGGCCCTTGGGCAGGAAGCTGACTTCCAGCCGCGCGCTGTCGTTGTCGATCGCGCAGGCCTCACCGGTGGCTTCCTCGACCTCGCCGTCCATGCGGCAGCGGTTGGTGACACCCACGTTGCCGTTGTCGAGCAGCTGGTAATGGGCCGACACGTCGGTGCAGCCCTCCGGCTCATGGCGCATCGGCAGGCGGGCGATCTCGTACCAGGTGCCCAGGTAGCGGGGCAGCTTGAGGTCGGCGACGGTCTTCAGGGGCGGCAGGTCGGTCATTGTCAGGCGTGGCAGGAGAGGACCTCCACGATGACGAGGGCGCTGCCACGGGCGGGTGAAGCCGGGGCGAGGGCCATGTCCAGAACGTTCCGTCGCCCCGACGGAGCGCGTGCCGTCATCGGCGCAGCGGTATGCTTCCGCCAGCGCCGCGTTTTTCCGATCCAACCGCAGTGGAGGTGCCGATGTACCAGGTGATCCTGTTGAAGAGTGAAACCCAGTTCGCCCGCGAGCAGTGGCCGCAGGTCGACGATCTGGTGGACTACGAAGGCGTGGCCTACAGCCTGCGCGCCGGGCCGCGCCAGCCGTTGCCGACCGACCATGCCTGGCACCCGATCGCGGTGTACGCGCCGGATGAGATCACCGAGGAAGAATTCCAGGAGTGGTACGCGCTGCAGCAGCCACAGGTGGAAGAGCTGCGGCTGAAGTACTGAGCCGCAGCCACCCGCCAGCGCCTGCGCATCCGCCGTTTACAGCACCTGCCGTATAGTCGCGCGCAGGCGCGGTGGTCCGCGTGAACCGGTGTGGCTGGCTTGTCTTCTTTCTTCCGAACGATCCTGGTGCGTGGCCCCTGGTTGGGCCTGCTGTTGTGCTGCACGCTGCTGCTGGCTGTGCCAGCACTGGCCCAGGATGATGACCCCACACCGAAGCAGCAGCTGGCGCAGATCGACAGCACGCTGAAGGATGTTGCACGCAAGCGCGTTGACGCCGAGGCCACCGAAACGCTGGGCACGCTTTCGGAAAATGCATCACAGGCCAAGCGCGATGCCGAGGCGCTGGAAAAGACCCTGCAGCCGCAGCTGGACCAGCTCAACGAGCAGCTGACGCAGCTGGGCGATGCGCCCAAGGACACCGCTGAACCGCCGGAGCTGGCCGCGCAGCGGCGCACGCTGACCCGCCAGCGCGATGCCCTGGTGGCATCGATTGCCCAGGCGAAGTCCAGCGCCGTGCGCGCGCAGCAGCTGAGCGCGGACATCGACAAGCAGCGCAACGCGCAGCGCACCGAGGAACTGGGGCGCAAGGTCGCCTCGCCGCTGTCACCGACGCTGTGGCGACAGGTGGCCGACCAGCTGCCAAACGACATCGCCCGCGTCACGCCCCTGGCCCAGCAGGGCCGTGCTGCGCTGACCACGGCCATTGCCACCCACGGTTGGGGCACGTTGCTGCTGGGGCTGGCGGCGGCACTGGTGATGATGTTCCCGCTGCGCCTGTGGCTGCGCGCGCTGGGGCGCCGTTTCGCCGCGTCCGAGCGCGCCCCCGACGGCCGCTTGCGCCGCTCCGGCCTGGCCATGTGGCTGCTGCTGGTGGGTACCCTGCTGCCCGGTTACGCCGTGGTAGTGCTGGTGGCCGCGCTGGATGCCATTGGCGCGATTCCGCCGCGACTGCAGAGCGTGGCTGAAGGTGTGCAGGCGGCGACGTTCGCGGCGGCCTTCATTTCCGCGCTCAGCGCCTGCCTGCTGGTGCCCAAGCGGCCTTCCTGGCGGCTGCTGAACCTCGATGACACTGCCGCGCTGAAACTGCGCAAGTACGCCTGGGGTGCTGCGGCACTGGCCTGGTTGAGCACGGTGCTGGTGGCACTTGATCGCGCCACGCGCACCAGCGATGTCACCACGGTGGCGCTGGATGGTGTGATCGCGCTGACCTATCTGGGCCTGATCATGGCCATGCTGGTGACCCTGGCGCGCCTGCACCGGCGTCAGACCGCCGAGGCCGAGGCGAAGCTGGAAGCACAGGCCGACGGTCTTGGCGCACAGCTGCCGGTACGACGCAGCAGCTGGCTGGTGCTGGCCCGCGTGGCCGGCAACATCGCCGTGGTCGCCGCGATCATCGCCACCCTGCTGGGTTATGTGAACTTCGCCAAGTTCGTGAACCAGCAGCTGATCGGCGGCAGCATCGTGGTGCTGGCGGCAACGCTGCTGTTCAAGTTCGTCGACGATTTCTCCACCTGGCTGCTCAACGCCGACAGCAAGGTTGGCCAGACCATCCTGCTCAGCACCGGACTGAGTGTGTCGAAGCTGGAACAGGCGGGCGTGCTGCTGTCGGCGATGCTGCGCACCCTGGTGGTGTTGATCGCCCTGCTGGCGCTGGCCGCACCGTTCGGCAACATCGGCACGATCGTTGAACGCATTGCCTCGCTGGCCAATGGCATCGTGATCAACAAGGACCTGACGCTGCAGCCGGGCCGCATCGTCACCGGCGTGCTGGTGCTGCTGGTGGGCATGGGCCTGACCCAGCTGCTGCAGCGCTGGTTGACCGATACCTACCTGCCCAAGACCGAACTCGACCTGGGTGCACGAAATTCGATCAGCACCATCGCCGGCTACGTCGGCATCATCCTGGTGGGCCTGTGGGCGCTGACCGCGATGGGCCTGAACCTGAAGAACCTGGCGCTGCTGGTCAGTGCGCTCTCGGTGGGTATCGGCTTCGGCCTGCAGGCGATCATCCAGAACTTCGTGTCCGGCCTGATCCTGCTGACCGAACGCCCGGTGAAGATCGGTGACTGGGTGAAGCTGGGTGACCAGGAAGGTGATATCAAGCGCATCAACGTGCGTTCGACCGAGATCCAGGTGAGCGACAAGTCCACCCTGATCGTGCCCAATTCGGAACTGATCACCAAGACCATCCGCAACATGACGATGGGCAACAACCAGGGCCGCATCCAGATCCAGTTCGCGGTGCCGGCCAGCACCGACGTTGCGAGCCTGCGGCAGGCGCTGCTGGATGCCTACGGTGCGCACAACACGGTGCTGCAGCAGCCGGCGCCGTCGGTGTACATCGACAGCATTGCTGGCGGCCAGATCACCATCAACAGCTTCGCCTACGTGGCCAGCCCGCGACAGGTGTATGGCACGCGCAGCGATCTGTATTTCAGCCTGCTGCAGATCCTGGCCGAGCGGAACATTCCGTTGTCCACGCCGACGGACATCCACATCACCCGAGATCCGCAGCAGTAAGAGGGTGGGTCGGCAGGGCTGCGCCCTGCACCTGCCGAAGCCGAAGCAACAGCAACTGCCGAAGCAAAAGCGGGTTTCCTGTGGGATGGCGGGGTGGGTCCGGTTGCGGGGGACGCCGCAAGTACGTCCCTGTAGGCTTGGGCGCGCCATCCATGGTGCTTACACCCCCGCAACCGGACCCACCCCGCCTTCGACAGATTCCCGCGATCTGTCGGAATGTCATGGCCTGCTCTTGGTGGGTGTCGACCTTGGTCGACACGGTAGATCCACGCCATGCGTGGATGTTTTTCGTTCAATTGTCGAAATATTCGATTTCGATGGAGATTCATCCACGCATGGCGTGGATCTACCACCAACCGTCACCGGGAAACTTTCGGGGGTGGGGCGGTGTGGGTGTGCAGGACCGTTGGCGCCATGGATGGCGCCATCGAGCCCCCAGGGATGGGTTTACGGCGTGTCCTGCACACCCACACCGCCCTGCCCAACCACAGACAACCCAGAGCCGATTTGGCCGTTGCTTTTGCTTCGGCCTCGGCAGGTGCAGGGCGCAGCCCTGCCGAACCCCCTTTACCCCCGCGGTCGCCCGCGCGAGGGCACCAGGGCAAACGTATCCACTGCCAGCTTCTCGGCGTGGTTCAACCACGCGCGGATTTCCAGATCGTCCACTTCGTGGTCAAGACCGAACGACACGTTGATCTTGCCGTCGGCATCGGGCTGCACCCATTGCTGGGCCAGCACCACCTTGCGCTGCGAAGAAACCGCTTCGATCCAGAAGCCGCGATCCGGGCGCGTGCTCGCCACCAGCTGCAGCATGTACTGGCCGGCCCGGGTACGACGGCCCTTCTGCGTGATCATGTGTGCCTGGCGCACGCTGGGGCGGGGGCCCTGGAAGGCATCCAGCGGTGCATCCACGTCGATGCCGTTGCGCAGCTGGCCATCGCGGTACAGCTTGATGCCGTTGTCGCGGTTCACCAGCAGCGCGCACCAGTCGCCGTCGGCCGAGCCATCCTCGAACGCGGTGCAGCGATCGACGTAGGCCAGGGTGTTGTCCGGGTCGGCATCGTCGAACTGGCGTGAGGTGTTTTCCAGGTACACCGATTTCAGCTCCCAGTCCTTGTCGTACTCCAGCAGCACCGGCGGCTGCACGTGCTGCAGACCCACCACTACCTGGTCATCGCCGTCGATCTTCAGTTGCCGGGTCGGTTCACCCAGCCACAGCGAGCGGGCGAAGGCGAGGTATTGCGGATAGTCGCGGCCGCCATCGCGGCGCGCGGCGGCGCTGGCACTCGGCGTGCGCTTGTCGTCCAGCAGCGACCGGCCGAAGCCCATCGTCTGCAGGTTCGGATCGAGCAGGCTGAGCAGGGTGGCACCGGAATCCAGCGTCGAGCCGTCTTCGGCCGCCAGCTGGCGCGGGGTCACGCCGTCACCCAGGAACAGCAGCAGGTTCTCGCGCTTCTGCCTGGTCAGGATATGGCTGAGATCATTGGGCATGGCCAGGTGATCTGAAGCGATCACGATCAGCGTGTCCTTGCCATACGGACTGGCCTGGATACGCTCCACCAGCTGCGAGATCAGGCGGTCGGTGCACTTCAGCGCATTGAGCATGCCGATGTTGCCGTGCTGGCTCTGGTAACGCGTGCCTTTGCAGGCCACCGGCAGATGCCCGGCCGGGTGGTGCGTGTCCATGGTCAGCGTGGTCAGCATGAACGGTGCGTCCTGCCGCGACAGCTGCTCGAAGCGCTGGTAGGCAGTGTCCAGCAGCACGTCGTCATGCACGCCCCACGCCGAATAGTGGATGCGGCCGATCTTCTTCTGCTGCTTGAACCAGGCCAGGTCATGTACTTCATCGAAGCCATGACTGGCCAGGAACTGGCCCTTGCCGGCGAACTGGCCGTTGGCGCCGCCCAGATAGTGGTTGGTGTAGCCCTGCTGCTTCAGGTAGTCGCCCAGGCACACGGCCTTGGGCAGGAAGCTGCCCATCCGGTCCATGCTGTTCTCATCGCCCTGCGAGGTGGTCAGCGGCACACCGCACATCGACGACACCAGGCCAGCGATGGTCCAGCCGCCGCCTTCGGCCGAGGCCAGCCCGCGCACATCCAGCGACTTGGCCGCCAAGCGGTTGAGATTGGGCATCAGGCCGGGAAACACCGCCTCATCCAGATAGGTGCGCTCCAGGCTCTCGCCGTAGATCCAGACGATGTTGCGTGGGCGCTGCAGGGCCTGAGTGGGTACCTGGTATTCGGGGGCGATACGAGCGAAATCCACCGGGCGCAGTTGCTGGTACAGGCGTTGGCCATCGCGTGCCAGTGGGCTGATCATGATCGTGGCCACCCACAGCGCGGCGAAACCGGCAAACCACGCACCACCGGCCGTGGGGCGGCGCCAACGCTTCACCCGCGTCGCGAACAGCGGCAGCAGCGACACGGCAGCCAGCACGATGAAGCCGGCGATATAGCCCTTGAAGTCGGCGACACCGGCGCCTTCCATGTCCGCACCCAGGTGGTACAGGGTGGCGGCGTTGAGTCCGTCACCGGACAGCTTGTCGATCAGCCACCAGGCACTGAGCGCCAGCAGCAACAGCGAGAACAAGCAGGCTTTCCACCACACCCACTTTGCGGACGCGAGGAACAACCAGGACAACAACAACAGCGACAGCAGCAGAATCCAGAGCATGGGCAGCTTCGGCAGTGACGGGGTGGCGATGGACGTCGTACCGACGCGTGTCCATCCAACCGGCGCTGCTGCAAGCACATCTGCATGACAGGCCGATGACCCGATAGTGCATGCACGAACCTGACTGAAATGTTTGTTGAAATCGCGCGTGCGATATCACGCCGCGAACGTAAATCGAGCGTGAAAACTCACGCTCGATTGCATTAAAAACCGCATGAATGCGCTGTTTTCGTAGATCCACGACACGCGTGGGTACGACAACGCGTCAACGCTATCGGTGCCCGCGTTCCTCGCGCGAACGCGCGCGCCGATCGAACAGCAATGCGCTGGTCACGATGCCCAGACCAAGCACCACGCCGATCAACAGCAGCACCAAGGCGATGGCGGGATAGCCGAGCACATGCCAGCCGGTATCGATCTTCATCATCATCGCCGCCGCCATGATCAACGCTGCGCTGATGATGCCGGCGGCCACACGGTTGGCGATCTTCTGCAGGTTCTCCATCAGCCGCGACTCTTCCAGCCCGGTCACCTTCATCTGCAGGCGGTTCTCGGCCAGCAGCGCCATGATGTCCGAGAGCTTGCGCGGCCCGTCGCGCAGTAGTTGCTGCACCTCCATGGCTTCGCTGGCCAGGTTGGCGGCCGACAGGGATTTCTTCAGGCGCGCGCGCATGACGTGTTGCAGCTGGCGTTCGACGATGCGCCGCGTATCCAGATCCGGTGCCAGCAATCGGCATACGGTTTCAAGATTGAGCAGGGCCTTGCCGAGCAGGCTCAGCTCCGGCGGCGTACGCAATCCGGACGAAGTGGCGATGCGCACCATGTCCAGCACCACGCGCCCTTCGGAGAAATTCGCGCTGGCCGCATAGCGTGCGATCAGCTGGCCGGTCTCGCGCAGGTAACGCTCTTCATCGAACGCCTCCAGCCGGGTGCTGATGCTGATCAGGTCGTCGGCCACTTCCTCGCCACGGCCATCGACGGCGGCGAACAGGATCTTCAGCAGTCGCTCGCGCAGGCGCGGCGGCATGTGCGCGACCATGCCCAGATCGAAGATCGCCAGGCGCCCATCGGGCAGTACCCGCAGATTGCCCGGGTGCGGATCGGCATGGATCTCGCCGTGCACGAAGATCTGGTCCAGATAGCCGCGGATCAGCGCCGCCGCCAGCGGGTCCATTGCCTGTTCGGTGCGACGCACATCGGGAATGGCATCCACGCGTACGCCGCTGGCCAGTTCCATGGTCAGCACGCGATGACTGCAGTAATCCCACAGCGGCTGCGGAATCCACAGGCGCCGGAACGGCTTCAGATGGCGACCGAAGCGCGACAGGTTCTCAGCCTCGGCGTGGTAGTCCAGCTCCTGCATCAGGGTCTTGGAGAACTCGTTGAGCCAGTCACGCAGGCGCACGCGGCGGCCTATCTGGGTCAGGTGGTCGGCGGCCAGGGCGAAGCTGCGCAGCACTTCAAGATCCGAACGCAGCTGCGCGGCCACTTCCGGCTTCTGCACTTTCACCGCCACCTCGCGGCCGTCATGCAGCACCGCGCGATGCACCTGGGCGATGGACGCGCACCCCAGCGGCTGCGGATCGAATGCGGCGAACAGTTTGTTCACCGGCGCACCCAGTTCCTGTTCGACGATGGCGTGGATGCGTTCGACCGGGATCTCGGCCACCTTCTCCTGCATCCGCTCCAGCGCGGTGGCGAACTCCACCGGCACCATGTCCGGGCGGGTGGACAGCATCTGCCCGAGCTTGACGAAGGTCGGCCCCAGCGCTTCCAGGTCACTGACGAACTGCTCGGGATTGCCGTCAGGCGGCACATCGGTGTGGCTGCCGGCAGCGTCCAGGTTCATGCCGGAGAACACGCCGGAATGGCGATAGCGCATCAACAGGCGCAGGATCTGGCTGCGCCGGTTCATGCCTTTGACCAGCGGGGGATTGCCATTGGCGGTGGGCGGATTGCTCAAGCGGAACTCCCATGCGACTAGGACAGGTAGTGCCGACCGCTGGCCGGCAATGTCCGGAACTGCGCGGTTGCCAGCCAGCGGCCGGCACTACCGGATTTCGCAGTGTCGCCGGGGGGCGGTAGGCATGCGGTGAATCCGACCGCTACCGCAGCCGCCCCGGTATCGGTCAGAATCCGCTCATTCCCTTAACTGGATCCCCCATGGCCGGTGCCAGCCTGTTTGCCCTGCTCGACGATATCGCCTCCCTGCTCGACGACGTCTCGGTGCTGACCAAGGTCGCCGCCAAGAAGACCGCCGGCGTGCTGGGCGACGACCTGGCGCTGAACGCGCAGCAGGTGACCGGCGTCAACGCCAACCGCGAACTGCCGGTGGTGTGGGCGGTGGCCAAGGGTTCGCTGGTGAACAAGGTGATCCTGGTGCCGGCGGCGCTGGCGATCAGCGCGCTGGAAGCCTGGCTGCACAGCCGCGGCTGGAACGTGCCGCTGATCGTGCCGCTGATGATGATCGGCGGTGCCTTCCTGTGCTTCGAGGGCGTGGAGAAACTGGCGCACCGCTTCCTGCATTCAGCCGATGAGGACGCCGAACACCAGGCCGAGCGGCGCAAGGCGCTGGCCGATGCGCAGGTGGACATGGTCGCGTGGGAGAAGGACAAGGTGAAGGGCGCGATCCGCACCGACTTCATCCTCTCGGCCGAAATCATCGTGCTGTCGCTGGGGGTGGTCGCCACGGCGTCGTTCATCAACCAGGTCAGCACCCTGGTGGTGATCGCGCTGGGGATGACCGTGTTCGTCTATGGGCTGGTCGCCGGCATCGTCAAGCTGGACGACCTGGGCCTGTACCTGTCGCGCAAGGGCGCAGCGCTGGCGGCGGTCGGCCGTGGCCTGCTGGTGTCGGCACCATGGCTGATGAAGTTCCTGTCGGTGGCCGGCACCGCAGCGATGTTCCTGGTCGGCGGCGGCATCCTGGTGCACAACGTGCCGGCGCTGCACCACGCGGTGCAGGCGCTGGGCGGCGAAGGCCAGTGGGGCTGGCTGGTCAACGCGCTGGGCAACATGGTGGTCGGCATCATTGCCGGTGCGATCGTGCTGGCGGTGGTGACCGGCGTGCAGAAGCTGCGCGGCAAGTAGCGCCAGCTCCTTCCCCGGTAGAGGCCGACCTTGGTCGGCGGTTTGATTCCTGCGCGTGCCAACCAAGGTTGGCACCTACCAAGCGGTTTCCGGCGCCTTGCCCGGTAGGGGCCGACCTTGGTCGGCGGGTTGTTTGCCACGCGTGCAAACCAAGGTTGGCATCTACCAAGCGGTTTCCGGTGCCTTGCCCGGTAGGGGCCGACCTTGGTCGGCAGTTTGTTTGCCGCGCGTGCCAACCCAGGTTGGCACCTACCCAAGCGGTTTCCGGTGCCTTGCCCGGTAGAGGCCGACCTTGGTCGGCGGTTTGATTCCTGCGCGTGCCAACCAAGGTTGGCACCTACCAAGCGGTTTCCGGTGCGCCGGGGTACTACCCGGCGTGCACCCGGTTCTTGCCTTCGCGCTTGGCCACATACAGGGCGTCATCGGCGCGTCGCAGCATCGAATCCGCGTCGTCGCCCGGTTGCCATTGTGAAAGCCCGGCACTGAAATGCACCGGTACCCGCCGGTCCTGCACGGTCAGCACGCGATGCGCCAGTGAACGCTGCAGGCGCTGCACGGTGGCCATGCTGTCCGCACCGGGGGTTTCCGGCAGTACCAGCACGAACTCGTCGCCACCGAGCCGGGCGATGCCATCGGTAGCACGCAGCAGCAGCCGGCACACCGCCACCAGATGCTGCAGCAGCGCGTCGCCGCCGGCGTGGCCGTGTTCGTCGTTGGTCTGGTGGAAATCATCCAGATCGATCACCGCCAGCCCCAACGGCGAGTTGTTGCGTGCGGCGCGTGCCAGTTCGCGTTGCAGCAGTTCATCCAGACCACGCCGGTTCAGGGCCTGGGTCAGCGGATCGATACGCGCCAGATCGCCGGCCGCGCGCAGATCCTGTTCCAGCTGGTTGATGCGCTGTTCGGCGCGTTCCACTTCCTGCCGTGCGCTGGCCAGGTGATCACGCGCCTGCGCCGCCTGCTGCTGCACCTTGCCGGTGTCCTGCATCACTTCCTGCAGCAGGTGGTTGAGGTCGGCGATGCTGCGCGCCTCGCGCAGCTGCAGCGCGTAGCTGCCGATGCGGTCGTGGTATTCACCGGTACTGGCAGCCATGCCGTCCATGCGCTCGATGAACTCGCCCATCAAGCTACGCATGGCCGCTTTCGAATCGTCGATTCCCTGCCGCAGCAGGCCCTGTTTGTAGATCACTTCGCGCAGCTCGGCGCGGGTGCGCTCGACCGATTCGGCTTCCAGCGGCCCGGCCAGCAACTGGCGCACGGCTGCGATCTGGCCCTGCAGCCAGCTGCGGTCATCCAGCAGCTCGCTGACGTTCTCCAGCAGCAGTGCAAACAATTCCAGCAGCAGTGCCTGCTGTTCCTGCCAGCTCTCGGCGCGCACGCCGATCTGGTGACCCAGCTCGCGCGCACCTTGTTCGATCGGCTCCAGCGCCGCGCCCGGTTGCCACTGGCGCAGGCGCACGGCCAACGCCTGCGCCTGCTCGCGCAGATCAGGATCGTGCTGCAGCAGCGCCACCACAGCGCCGCCCAGCAGCAACCGCAGCTGTTCGGACAGGCGCAGGCTGTCGGGCTGGCCATCGGGCGAATGCTGGTCGATGGTGCGGATGTATTTGTCGATCAGCTGCCGCATCGCCCGGCCATAGCGCGGCCAGTCGGCACTGGCCTGCGCCGACTGCAGGCGGTCGCCCATGTCGCCCAGCTCGCCGGGCAGGGTGGCCATGCCATTGGCGAAGGCAGCCAGCAGTGGCTCGGGTGCATCGGCCCCGGCAAACAGCTGCTGCAACGCCACGCTGTTCCCACCCTGCAGCACCACCCGGTCGCCGCGCCCGTCGTCGACAACCGCGCGCACGCGCGCAGGCGGTCCGATGGCGGTGCCGGGGGCAGGGCGGGGGTCGGGCTGGTCCGTCATGGAACGAATCCTGGGGTGGCAGGGAGGCTGGTCACAGCATATCGGCGCAACTGGCGGTGGCTTGAACCGATAGGATGGGCGACAGGATGCCGCAGTGGAGGTGGGTATGCGTGTGATGTTGCTGGGGGCGACGGGGCTGGTGGGCGGGCTGGCCCTGCCGATGCTGCTGGACGACCCACGCTGCCGCGCTGTGGTGGCCCCGACCCGACGGCCGCTGGACCTGCGCGACCCGAAACTGCACGCCCCGGTGCTGGACTTCGATCAGCTGCCGGATGCGCCCGGCTGGGCACCGGTGGATGCGGTGGTCTGCGCGCTGGGCAGCACCATGGCCCAGGCGGGAAGCCGCGAGGCCTTCTACCGGATCGACCACGACTACCCGCTCGCCTTCGCCCGCCTGGCCAGGACCCAGGGCGCCCGTGCCTTCGTACTGAATTCGGCGGCGGGGGCCAATCCGGGTTCGGCCATCTTCTACAGCCGGGTAAAAGGCGAGCTGGAGCGCGACCTGCGCGCGCTGGGCTTCGCTTCGCTGACTCTGGTCCGGCCGGGCCTGATCGGCGGCCACCGCCCACAGGCGCGCCGCGGCGAACAGTTCGCCCTGCAGGTGCTGGGTGCATTGCGGCCGGTGCTGCCGCGTGCGTGGCGTATCAACCCGGCCGCGCGTATTGCGCGGGCGTTGGTGAACGCGGCACTGGCGCCGGCACCGGGCGAGCACGTGGTGGCTTCGAAAGACCTGGTGGACTGATGTCGCGCGCGCTGCGTCTGACCCAGCTGCTGCAGGTACTGCGTCGCCACCGCCGACCGGTCGCCGGGCAGGCACTGGCCGACGAGCTGGGCATCAGCCTGCGCACGCTGTACCGCGATATCGAAACGCTGCGCGAGCAGGGCGCCGACCTGCGTGGGGAAGCCGGTGTCGGCTACCAGCTGGAACCGGGCGATGTGCTGCCGCCGCTGACCTTGCCACCGGCGGAGATCGACGCGCTGGTGCTGGGCTTGCGCTGGGTGGCGGCACGCACCGAGCCGGCGCTGGCCGCGGCCGCGCGTGATGCGTTGGCGCGCATCGCGCACGTGCTGCCGGCAGCACGCCGCGAAGCACTGCGTGACAGCGGCCTGCGGGTGGGTCCTTCGCGTGCGGCGGCGAAGGTGCCCCCGGCGCGCCTACAGGCCGTGCGCGAAGCGGTGGGCACGCAGCAGCGGCTGCAGTTCGCCTATGAGGATGCACAGGGACGGCGCAGCGAGCGCGTGGTCTGGCCGTTCGCACTGGGATACTTCGATGAAGTGCCGATGCTGGCGGCGTGGTGCGAGGGTCGCGAGGACTTCCGCCATTTCCGCCTGGATCGCATCCGCCATGTGCGCGCACTGCCGGATCACTATCTTGTGCCGCGTGCCACCTTGCTGCGGCGCTGGCAGAAGGCGCAGGGCATCGCCCCGGATTGGCTGGACCGTTCGTGACGTACCTGCTTTGGTAGAGGTCGAGCTTGCTCGACGCTTTTGCTCTTTGCTCTTGGTAGATGTCGAGCTTGCTCGACGGCTCTCCGCGAACAGCAAGAGCAGTCGAGCAAGCTCGACATCTACCAGAGCCAGGGCAACAGCAGTCGAGCAAGCTCGACATCTACCAGAGCCAGGGCGCGAGCAAGCTCGACACTGCTGACAGGAACTGTCAGCAGGGCAGGGCCACCATGAATGCTCCCAACAACGGAGCTTCCCCATGTTCAAGCCCAGCACCCTGCTGCAGTACGTGCGCGACGTCGCCGCCAGCGCCACCTTCTACAGCAGCATCCTCGGCATGCCGCCGGTCGAGCAGTCGCCCGGCTTTGCCCTGTTCCTGCTCGGCGATGGCGCAGCGCTGGGCCTGTGGCAACGCGATGACGTGCAGCCGTCGGTGAGTGCGGAGGGCGGTGCAGCCGAGCTGGCGATGGTGGTCGCCAATCCTGATGAAGTACGGCAGCTGCACGATGCCTGGCGCGCACTCGGTGTGCAGATCGCGCAGGCGCCGGTGACGCTGGAGTTCGGTCACACCTTCGTCGGCGTCGATCCCGATGGCCATCGCCTGCGTGTCTACAGCCGCGCCGAGGGCATGGTCGCGCGCGATTGATCAGCGCGAAGTAGATCCACGCCATGCGTGGATGAAGACGCACAAAAAACGCCGGGCATTGCCCGGCGTTTTTCATTCATGTGCCAACCAAGGTTGGCACCTACCGGATCAGCTGGCCAGCGCCAGATCGTCCATCATCGCGCGCAGGAAGCGGGCCGCTTCACCGCCGGTGGCAGCGCGGTGGTCGAAGGTCACCGACAGCGGGATCACCTTGTGCGCTTCCACACCGCCCATCACCGGGGTCATCTGGTGGCGGGCACGGCCGGCACCGACGATGGCCACGCACGGCGGTACCACGACCGGGGTCGCGTAGCGGCCGGCGAACATGCCGAAGTTGGACAGCGAGATGGTGTAGCCGCTCAGTTCCGACGCTGCGATCGAACGCGCTTCCACCTGCTCGCGCAGACGGTTCACGCCTTCGCGGATGCCGCGTGCATCCAGCATGTCGGCATTGCGCAGCGCCGGCACGAACAGGCCGTCGTCGGTATCAACGGCGATGCCGATGTCCACCTGCGCATGCAGGGTGCGGGTCAGCGCTTCACCGTCGAACCAGGCGTTCATCGCCGGCACCTTCTGCGCGGCGACCACGATCGAGCGCACCAGGCGCGCGGTGACGTCGTTGCCCGGCAGCCAGGCGTGGATGTCGGCGTCGTCGTTCAGCGTGGTCGGCACGACCTTGCTGTGCGCATCGGCCATGACGCGGGCCATGTTGCGGCGCACGCCCTTCAGCGGCTCCGGCTGGCCCTTGGCAACCACGCCGGGCGGCTGGGTGCGCATCGGCTTGCCAGCGGCAGACAGCGGGGTGCGTGCGTCGGACTGTACCGGCGCGGCCACCTGGGCCGGAGCCGGTGCGGCAGCCGCCGGTGCAGCAACCGCTGCCGGTGCGGCGCCGATCTTCGCGCTGCCATCGGCAGCGGCCTGCTTGACGTCGGCCATGGTTACTGCGCCATCGGTGCCGGTGGCACGCACCCGGCTCAGGTCCACGCCCAGCTTGCGCGCGGTGGCACGCACGGCCGGCACGGCCTTGACGCCGCCAACGGCCAGCGCCTGTTCGGCATGCACCGCGTTGGAGCTCTGCATCGCGCCGACCACGGTGCCGGCGTCATCACGCTCGGCGGCGGCCGGCTTGGCTTCTTCAGCAGCTACCGGGGCGGCTGCGGTTGGCAGCGGCGGCGGCGTCGGTGCGGCTGGTGCCGCCGGAGCGGCATGGCCGTGGCTGTGGCCGGTGTCCTGGCCGTCAGCGCGCTGCGGCAGGTTCGGGTCCAGCGCGAAGCTGGCCAGCACCGCGCCGGTCGGGATGATGTCGCCGGCAGCGCCGGACAACTTCAGCACCGTGCCGGAGAACGGCGAGGGCACTTCGACGACGGCCTTGGCGGTCTCCATCGAGACCAGCGGCTCGTCCAGCTTGATCACATCGCCTTCCTTGACGAACCATTCGACGATGGTCGCGTCCGGCAGGCCTTCGCCCAGGTCGGGCAGGTTGAAGTTCTTGGTCTGGCTCATTTGCAGTTCTCTTCCAGCAGTTCCAGTTCGCGGGCAGGCAACCAGCCCGTCGCGCCATTGGCGCGCTCGGACCACCACCACCCGCCGTGTTCGTGATGAAGCTTGACCATCTCGCCGTTCTCCACATCCAGCTCGCGGGCGTCATAGTCGCGCAGGGCTTCTGCGCGACCATCGTCCAACAGCTGCAACCACGCTACCGGTGCCCATCCGGCGCGCCCATCACTGGTGCGCACCCAGGCAAACGCCGGCCATTCCTCGTCACGTACGCCTACTTCGACGATCTGGCCGGTGCGGAACCGGAGCGGGTTGGGATACTGGCTGCGGTAAGCCCCGAGAAGGCGGGCCCGCATGTCAGCCTGCCGCCACCGCGCGCTTGGCCGCCGCCACGATCCGCTCCACGCTCGGCAGATACTTCATCTCCAGGCGGAACAGCGGAATGTGGGTGTCGTAACCGGTAACGCGCTCGACTGGAGCCAGCAGGTCGTACAGCGATTCCTCGGCCAGGCGTGCGGCGATTTCCGCACCGAAGCCCGCGGTCTTCGGGGCCTCCTGCACGATCACGCAGCGGCCGGTCTTGGCCACCGACTCGGCGATGGTGGCGAAGTCCAGCGGGCGCAGCGTGGCCACGTCGATGACTTCGGCACTGATGCCTTCGCCGGCCAGCTTGTCGGCCGCTTCCAGTGCTTCCTTCACCTGCGCACCCCAGGTCACCAGGGTCACGTCGGTGCCATCGCGCAGCACGAAGCACACGTCCAGCGGCAAGGCTTCGCCGTCGTTGACGACCACTTCCTTGTACTGGCGATAGATGCGCTTGGGCTCCATGTAGATCACCGGATCCGGCTCGCGGATCGCGGCCAGCAGCAGGCCATAGGCGCGCTGCGGCGAGGACGGCAGCACCACGCGCAGGCCCGGCACGTTGGTGAAGATCGCTTCGTTGGCTTCGCTGTGGTGTTCCGGCGCACGGATGCCACCACCCCACGGCACGCGCAGCACCATCGGGCAGTGCAGGCGGCCACGGGTGCGGTAACGCAGGCGCGCGGCGTGGCAGATGATGTGGTCGACCATCGGGTACATGAAGCCATCGAACTGGGCTTCGGCCACCGGCTTCATGCCCTGCGCGGCCAGGCCGATGGTGAGGCCGGCGATGGTGGTTTCATCCAGCGGGGTGTCGAGGATGCGGTCGGCGCCGAAGCGCTGCTGCAGGCCGGCGGTGGCGCGGAACACGCCGCCGTTGACGCCCACGTCTTCGCCCAGCACCAGCACCGACTTGTCATGCTCCAGCTCCCAGGCAAGCGCCTGGGTGATGGCTTCGATGAGGGTGATCGGGGTGTCGGTCATGTTCTGTTCTCCGCGCGCGACGGCAGCGCTGTCGGCGGCGTTGGTGTGCGCGCTGGACGCGCCATTCTTGATCTCATCCATGGCGCTGCTCCAGGGCGATCGCCTGGGCGCGCTGGGCCAGCAGGTCCTGCGGCGGATCGGCATAGAGGAAATCGAACATCGCCTCGACCGGCTGCACCGGCGTGTTGAGGTACAGGTTCACTTCCTCGTCCACGCGCTTGCCGCACTCGGCGGTCCAGGCAGCTTCTTCTTCCTCGCTCCAGACGCCGGCGTTGGTCAGGTACTTGCGCAGGCGCAGCATCGGCTCGCGCTGCCAGGCATCCTTCACTTCGGCGTCGTCGCGGTAGCGGCGCGCGTCATCAGCGGTGGTGTGGTCCGACAGGCGATAGGTCATCAGTTCCAGCACGGTGCCACCGTCGCCGGCCAGCGCACGTTCGCGCGCCTGCAGCATGGCGGCCATCACCGCGATCAGATCGTTGCCGTCCACCTGCAGGCAGTGCAGGCCGCCGGCCAGACCCTTCTGTGCCAGCGTCTCGGCACCGGTCTGCGCCGAACGCGGGACCGAGATGGCCCAGCCGTTGTTGACGATGCACAGGATCAGCGGGAGCTTGTAGGCGCCGGCCGAATTCAGTGCGGCGTAGAAGTCGGTCTTGGAACTGCCGCCGTCGCCGCACACGGCCACCGCGATCTGCTGTTCCTTGTTGAGCTTGAACTTCAGCGCAGCGCCTGCGGCGTGCAGGCACTGGGTGGAAATCGGCACGCAGAACGGGAAGTCCTTGGCCGCATTGCCGCCGTAGTCGTTGCCGCGCTCGTCGCCGCCCCAGTACATCAGCACGTCGTGCGGGCGCACGCCACGCATGAACATGGCGCCGTATTCGCGGTAGGACGGTGCGAACACGTCGTCCTTCTGCATCGAGGCGCCGATGCCCACATGCGCGGCTTCGTGGCCGAGGCAGGCGGCGTAGGTGCCCAGCTTGCCGGTGCGCTGCAGCGCGATCGACTTGCCGTCGAACACGCGCACGAACAGCATCTGCTTGAACATCGGCAGCAACGCGCGCGGGTCGCGCAGGGCTTCGGGCAGATCATCGCGGACGAGCGTGCCGTCCGTGTCCAGATACTGCAGGTATTCGATCTTGAACTCAGCGGCAACCGTCATTGCGTACTGCACCTTCGACAGAGAAGTTACAAATGATATGAATCGCCATGTTAAGGAATGCGTACGAAAAAGCTCTCCTGCGGCGCAGCACGGCCTACCGGCCTTTGTACCCCCTTCCGGGTGCTTGATGCCAATAACTTCAGCGTATTCAGCCATTGCTGCAAAGCATCACAAACGGCCTTGGGCTGAGCGCCAGTAGAACGGCGCAAACGGTTCCACGCGCAACGGCCGTTCCACAGCCGCACCGCACGCCCCGGTACGGTCATCGCGGCTGCCAGCGCGGCAGCAACGCGCTACCCTTGCCGCCCCCGATCTGGTCCCGCCCATGTCCGTCGACAACAACCAACGCGATCTCGAAGCCGGTATCCACACCGATCTGCAGGGGCGCCTGACCTACGGCGGCTACCTGCGGCTGGACCAGCTGCTCAGCGCGCAGCAGCCGCTGTCCAGTCCGCCGCATCACGACGAGATGCTCTTCATCATCCAGCACCAGACCTCCGAGCTGTGGCTGAAGCTGCTCGGCCACGAGCTGGGTGCGGCAATCGGCTTCCTGCAGCGCGATGAAGTCTGGCAGTGCCGCAAGGTGCTGGCGCGCAGCAAGCAGGTACTGCGCCAGCTGACCGAGCAGTGGTCGGTGCTGGAAACGCTCACCCCATCCGAGTACATGGGTTTCCGCGACGTGCTGGGCCCGTCCTCGGGCTTCCAGTCGCTGCAGTACCGCTACATCGAGTTCCTGCTGGGCAACAAGAACGCGCAGATGCTGCAGGTGTTCGAGCACGACACGGCCGGGCAGGCGCAGCTGCGCACCGTGCTGGAGGCGCCGAGCCTGTACGAGGAGTTCCTGAAGTACCTGGCCCGCTTCGGCCACGCCGTGCCGGCGGTGTACGAGGCGCACGACTGGACCCAGCCGCATGTGGCCGATGATGCACTGCAGCCGGTCTTCGAACGCATCTACCAGGACACCGATCGCTACTGGCGCGAGTATTCGCTGTGCGAGGACCTGGTGGACCTGGAAACAGCCTTCCAGCTGTGGCGATTCCGACACATGCGCACGGTGATGCGGGTGATCGGCTTCAAGCGCGGCACCGGCGGCTCATCCGGCGTGGGCTTCCTGGCCAAGGCGCTGGAACTGACCTTCTTCCCCGAATTGTTCCAGGTGCGCACCACGCTGCAGGTCGCGCCCCCACCCGATCTGGCCTGATCCCCATTCAGCTTGGCCGCCTGCGGCTGGCTGGATCGTTTCAGATGCAAGTTCAGCGAGCAGGCCGCAACCTGCCTCAAACGGCGTGTATTTGACGTGAACGCCAGAAGTCGGTGATCCTCGCGCGTTGCTTCACCGCACATCGGACGTGCCTCCATCCACCGAACCAGGAATTCCGCATGAGCGTAAACGCCACTGCGAACACCCCAGAGCCGGCGCTGCCGGACTTCAACACCACGATGGGCCACCCGCGCCCGTTGTGGATGCTGTTCATGACCGAGTTCTGGGAGCGCTTTGCGTTCTACGGCATCCGCTGGGCCTTGGTGTTGTACATCGTTGCCCAGTTCTACAACGGCAACGCCGCCGGTGAAGGCGACGCCAGCCGCATCTACGGCGCCTACCTGGCGCTGGTGTACGCCGCCGCGATCTTCGGCGGCTACGTGGCCGACCGGGTACTGGGGTACCAGCGCTCGATCCTGACCGGCGCGGTCATCATGGCCATCGGCCTGTTCATGATCTCGCTGCCGCAGGAGCACATCTTCAAGCTCGGCCTGGCCACGATCATCGTCGGCAACGGTCTGTTCAAGCCCAACATCTCGACCATGGTCGGCAAGCTGTACGGGCTGAAGGACGAGCGTCGTGATTCGGGCTTCACCATCTTCTACATGGGTATCAACATCGGCGCGATGATCGCTCCGGTGCTGACCGAGTACCTGGCCCGCAAGGTCTTCGGCACCTCGGAAATGCCGTCGTACAAGGTCGTGTTCATCGCTTCCGGCGTGGGCATGCTGGTCTCGCTGGTGTGGTTCTACATCGGTCGTGCCGGCCTGAAGGGCATCGGCGCACCGCCGGCCGGTGCTGAAGGCTTCGGCCGCGTCATCATGGTGCTGGTCGGTTCGTTGTTCGCCATTCCGGTGGCTTACTTCCTGCTCGCCACCGGCGCCACCGCGCTGGCCTGGATCCTCGGTGTGATGTTTGCCGCGCTGGCCGTGCTGCTGCTGGTGGAAGGCATCCGCGAGGGCAAGGTGCAGCGCGACCGCGTGATCGCCATGCTGATCATCTTCGCCTTCAACGTCATGTTCTGGATGTTCTTCGAACAGGCCGGCAGCTCCTTCACCTTCCTGGCCGAGAACATCGTCAACCGCCAGCTGGGTGAGTGGACCTTCCCGACCGCATGGTTCCAGTCGGTCAACTCGGTGGCGATCATCACCCTGGCGCCGATCATCGCCTGGATCTGGGTGGCCCTGGGCCGCGCCAATCCGTCCATCCCGCGCAAGTTCGGCCTCGGCCTGCTGTTCAACGGCGCGGCCTTCGCACTGCTGATGTTCGCCCTGTCGACCATGGTCGTGGACGGCAAGATCCCGTTCTGGACCCTGTTCATGGTCTATGTCATCCAGTCGGTCGGTGAGCTGTGCCTGTCGCCGATCGGCCTGTCGATGGTGACCAAGCTGGCCCCGGTGCGCCTGGTCGGCTTCGGCATGGGCGGCTGGTTCCTGTCCACCGGCATCGGCAACAACCTGTCGGGCATCTTCGCCGGCGCGGTCAGTGGTGAAGGCGGCATGACGGTCGAATCGGCACTGAAGGGGTATACCTTCGGGTTCTGGGCCTTGATCGGTTCGGGTGTGGTCCTGTTCCTGGTCGCGCCGCTGATCAACAAGCTGATGCACGGCGTGAAGTAATGAGAGGGTAGTGGGCATGCGTACAACGTTCGGTGGTGCAGTGGTGGCAGTGGTGTGTGCGGCGCTGATCGGCGCCTGTTCGCAGCCTCAACCTCCCGCTGCCCCCGAGCCCACGCAGCCCCTGGATACCCGCCCCACCGAGCCACCGGTCGCTGACCCCAGCGAACCGGTGGCCTCGGGCAACACCCCGGCGGCGGCCGATATCGCCGCCATCGCCGGGCTTGGCGCGCAGTTCGACCCGGCCCGCAATCCCGTTGCCGACCTGGAAACGGCCAAGGTCGAAGCCCAGCGCGGCAACAAGCGCATCATCCTGGAAGTGGGCAACGCCGCCTGCGAGCCCTGCCATGCGCTGGATGAAGCCGTGGAAGGCAATGGCGATCTGCGCCGCTTCCGTGATGCCCACTACGTGTGGGTCAAGGTCAACGACAGCGCCGAGAATCCGAACGCGGCCTTCCTGGGCCAGTTCCCGCCGCTGCAAGGCGAGCATCCGCACCTGCTGGTGATCGATGCCGACGGCACGCTGCTGGCGCCGCAGCCCAGCGAAGCGATGCGCAAGGGCAAGACCGTGCAGACCGCACGCGTGATGGCGTTCCTCAAGCAGTGGGCGCCTGACCGGTAGCACCGGGCCTGCCCGGCAGCCTCTCCGCTGCCCGGCCATCCACGCATGGCGTGGATCTACTGCGCGCGCCGTCACACTCTCCGACTCCACATCTCAACTTCAGCGTGCGCACGCCGTTACCGGCAAGGACTTCAGTCGACGACCCGTCGATGCAACCTACCGGAACGCCCATGCACAGCGATCACGCCGAACGTCTGCACGAACCTGCCACTGAACTGGCCGAAGGCGGAGCAGGCGACGGCGTGACCCTGCCACCGCAGGAAGCCCTGCTGGATGACGCAGGCACCGGCGCAGCAACGCTTGAACTCGCACCGCCGCGGCACCGTTTGCCGCAGATCGCCTTGCCCGACAACGTGGTGCTGAAGGGCGCAGTGCAGAAGCTGGTGGAACAGAAGGCGCGGCTGGATCGACTGGCCGCCGAAGGGCAGCTGGCCGGTCTGCTGCCACCGGAATGGCACGGCAACGGCGTGCGCGCGATCGACCTGTCCAGTTTCGTGCAGGGCGTGCTGCCGTTCCTGCAGCCCGCCGAGCGTGGTGAAACCGCACCGGCCCGCCTGCCGGTGCGCCATGTGCTGGGCGATGACAGCCGCTGGGGCCTGGTCGATGTACCCGAACCGAAGTCACTGGCCTGGTACCTGGCCAGCGATGACCGCGCCAACGCGGGCAGCAAGGATGTCGCCGAGGCCTATCTGGTCGGCGCGCTGGGCCTGGCCTGGATGCAGGAAGGGCGCAGCCGCCCCGGCTTCCTGCGTGCGATGGACCAGGACAGCCTGGCGGCGCGGGTGACCATGCTGGGTTATCCGCCGCCGAGCGAGCTGGCGCTGTACAGCGTGACCGCGCACGGCCAGTCCCAGATCTGGTGCGTGCATGGCCGGCGCAGGCTGCGCCCGCTGGTGGCGCCGTGGCTGAGCGTGCCCCTGCTGACCGCCTATGGCGTGCCCGCAGCGGTGGCTTGGCCGGGCAGCTTCCCGCCCGTTGAAGCCGTGGCCGAAGCGATTGCCGCCGCGCGTCCGGGCAAGCTGCTGCCGGAAGTGGATCTGGGCAGAGTGGTCGCCAAGATCGCCGAAGACGCCTCGTCCGAGGCATGGCAGCCGGTCAGCCTGCTGCAGCTCAACACCTGGTCGCCGCGCTGGCCGTTCTTCCTGGGCACCTTCGTCGGCCTGCCGTCGCTGCTGCTGGTCACTGCCGCGCTGGCGTTGCCCGGGGCTGTTGAAGCGGCCACCGTTGCCGCCTCGCTGGGCTTTGCCGGCGGCGCCATCGGCGCGCTTGCGGTGCCGTGGATCCATGCACGGCGCAAGCATCTGAGCTGAGTGCGTGGGCCATCCGCGCGTGGTGTAGATCTGTTGATCCCCTAACGGTCGATCTCTGCAGCAGTGAACTCCATGCGTTGCCGCGCACGCTCCGTGGCGGCCTGCAGCCGTTGCTTGAGGACTTCACGGGAGGGAAGGGATGTCAGGTACTCCGCCACATGGATGCCTGAGCGGTCCAGCTCCAGCAACTCGATCTGGCCTGCCTTCTTGCCTGTGCAAAGGATGATGCCCAGCGGTGCCTCTTCACCTTCCTCCCGCTCATAACGATCCAGCCAACGCAGATAGAGCTCCATCTGGCCCTTGTATGCTGGCTTGAAGTCACCGATCTTCAGTTCGACGGCTACCAGCCTGCGCAGGCGGCGGTTGTAGAACAGCAGGTCGAGATGGAAGTCATCGTCGTCGATCTGGATGCGTTTCTGGCGGGCGACGAAACTGAAGCCTGCCCCGAGTTCAAGCAGGAATCCCTGCATTTCACGCAGGATGGCGCCTTCCAGTTCCTGCTCGTCCCAGCACTCCTTCAGCCCGAGAAAATCCAGGACGTACGGGTCGCGCAGGACCAGGCCCGGGGAGAGCTGCTGGTTCCGGCGCAACGCCGACAGCTCATTGGCAATGGTCTGCTCGGGCTGGCTGGAAAGTGCTGTACGTTCGTACAGCATCGAGTCGATGCGCTGGCGCAACATGCGGACACTCCAGCCCTCCGTGCTGGCCATCTGGGCGTAGAAGTCGCGCTTGAGCGGATCAGACAGCGGGATCAGCGCGATGAAATGGGTCCAGCTCAATTGTCGTAGCAGTGATACGACAATCTGCTCGTCGGCAAATGCGATGGAGAACTGCACCATCCTGCGCAGGCTCTTTTCACCGAACGAACCGCCGAACTCGGCAGAGAGTGTCCTGGCGATGCGCTTGAACAGGACCTCTCCATAGCGTGCCCGACGTCCACCCATCTGATCGACATGGATGCGACGTCCTATGCGCCAGTACAGCAGCGTCAGTTCGGCATTGACGGTCCTGACCATCCCGGCGCGGGCCGTGGATATCAGTTCCCGGATATCAGCCAGCAGATCGTGGGTATGCGGCAGGGTGAGGGGCGGCGTGTCATCCATGAGGTGCCTTCCACCAGGGTCAGGGTTCGGCAATCACCCTCAGCGCACTGGCATAGCCCTTGGCGAGACTGGTCAGGTCGAGCAGCCGGTTCAACGACAGCAGCAGGCCCGGCTGGCAGGCCTTCAGGCGCTGATGTTCGAACCACGCCTGGGTGACGGTTTCCAACGTGGCCAACGCCTCATCGATGCGCTGCAGGTCGGCTTCGCGGTCGATGGGGTCGGCAGTGGGGTGATGGGGGCGTGTCATGGCGAAGCTCCGGGGAGAGGCCGCCGGAAAGGCGGCAGGCGATGCGTGGTTGAAAGACCGCTCAAACGCGAAAACGGTGGGCACCAGGCCCCACGCACCGCCCGCCATAAGGCAGACCCGGCTGCAGAATGGCGCCCACCGTCAGATGGGCTCCATTGGTGCAGCCTCGTTACGCGTTTGATCATCGGGCTTTCAACCCCGGCAGCGGTGCTCCGCTGCGCGCCTACCCTCGGGCCGATGGGACCGGCCGTCCAATAGGCAATGCCATTCGATGCGCGAATTTCGATACAACGGCTCTGTCGATCAGGACTCTACCGGCCCGATGCCGAAACATCAGGTGGTAAACGCGACACGTCGAGTCGAACCCGGCCGAAAGACCGTTCGTCGGCGGGACATGAACACCGCGCGTTGCACGTCATCAATGGCCTGCGCCTGACCCCTCACAGCGCAGCCCGCGACATCATCCATGCCTGGCGTGGGTCCATGTGTCGACCAAGGTCGACACCTACCAAGAGCGGCGGGGTGGGCGCCGCCCCGAAGGGGTCAGACCCCTTCGCCCATCCGCTCCAGGCCATCCCCGGCCAGGCGCAGGATCAGCTTCTCCAGCACCTGCTCCTCTTCCTCGCTCAGCACCGACATCAGCTTGCGGGTGATCTCGATCACCATCGGTGCGATCGTTTCGTACACCTCGAATCCCGCCGCCGACAGCGCCAGCACCGAACGACGGCGGTCATCGCCATGCGTCTCACGCTTGATGAAACCCCGTTCCAGCAGGCGCGCCACCGCGCGGCTGACCGCCACCTTGTCCATCGCCGTGCGGTCGGAGACCTCGCTGGCCGACGACCCGGGGTACAGCGCCAGGATGGTGATCACCCGCCACTCCGGGATGGCCAGGCCATAACGGTCGCCGTACAGCTTGGCGATGTTGCCGCTGACCCGGTTGGACAGCACGCTCAGCCGGTACGGCAGGAACTGTTCCAGGTCGAGCAGGACGTGGGAGGCACGCAGGCGGGTGGAAGCGGGATCGGCGGGGCTCATGTTGCGGTGCACCTTGCTGGTGGTTTCAAGTGTAACTATAAGTGTTGGGTCCGTACCCTGCATTCTCGCCGGGTCCAACCCCGCCCGCACCTGGTTTGTGCCGATGCGGCACCGATTCGGAGCCACGCCATGAATACCGCAGTCCCGTCCGCCTCGCATCCCAACCCCGGCATGCAGGTCACCACCTTCGAAAACCCGATGGGCATCGACGGCTTCGAGTTCGTCGAATTCGCCGCACCGGCCGGCCGTGGTGCCGAGCTGCACGAGTACTTCCGCAAGATGGGCTTCAGCGCGGTGCTCAAGCACAAGCAGCGTCCGATTACCGTCTATCGCCAGGGCGACGTCAACTTCTTGGTCAATGAAGACCCCGATTCGTTCGCTGCCGACTTCGCTGAAAAGCATGGCCCGTGCGCTTGTGGCTTCGCCATCCGCTTCAAGAAGCCGGGCGCGGAGGTCTACCAGACCGCGCTGGGCAATGGCGCCGAAGCCATCGCCTTCAAGCCGGAGAGCAAGGCGGTCAACGCCCCGGTCATCAAGGGCATCGGCGACTGCATGCTGTACCTGGTGGATCGCTACGGCGATGCCGGCAGCATCTTCGATGGCGACTACGAGCTGATCGCCGGCGCCGAGCTGCGCCCGAAGGGCTTCGGCCTGACCTTCATCGACCACCTGACCCACAACCTGTACTTCGGCAACATGCAGCAGTGGTCGGACTACTACGAGCGCCTGTTCAACTTCCGCGAAATCCGCTACTTCGACATCAAGGGCCTGAAGACCGGCCTGGTGTCCAAGGCGATGACCGCGCCGGACGGCATCGTGCGCATTCCGTTGAACGAGTCGTCCGACCCGAAGAGCCAGATCAACGAGTACCTGGACGCGTACAAGGGCGAGGGCATCCAGCACATCGCCTGCTTCACCGAGAACATCTACGAGACCGTTGAAGCAATGCGCGCGCAGGGCGTGGATTTCCTCGACACGCCGGAGACCTACTTCGACGTGATCGACCAGCGCGTACCGAATCACGGTGAGGACGTTGCCCGCCTGGCGAAGAACAAGATCCTGATCGACGCCGACCCGGAAACCCATCAGCGCAAGCTGCTGCAGATCTTCACCCAGAACTGCATCGGCCCGATCTTCTTCGAGATCATCCAGCGCAAGGGCAACGAAGGCTTCGGCGAAGGCAACTTCACCGCGCTGTTCGAGAGCATCGAGCGCGACCAGATTCGTCGCGGCGTGCTGTAAGGTCTTCGGTAGCGCCGGGCCAGTTCCGGCGCCTGCCTATCTGTAGAGCCGAGCCATGCTCGGCTGCTTTCCGTTCCGGTCCCGCCGTACCCAGGAGCCCCCCATGTCCAGCGCCATCACCGCCCGCGGCTACCAGTCCGGTTTCGGCAACGAGTTCGCCAGCGAGGCAGTGCCTGGCGCACTGCCGGTCGGCCAGAACTCACCGCAGAAGGTGGCCCATGGCCTGTATGCCGAGCAGCTGACCGGCACCGCGTTCACCGCACCGCGCGGCAGCAACCGCCGCAGCTGGCTGTACCGGATCCGTCCGGCGGTGACCCACGGTGAGTTCACTCCGTTCGCGCAATCGCAGCTGCAGTGCGATTTCGGTGCGCAGCCAGCCTCGCCGAACCAGCTTCGATGGAGCCCGCTGCCGCTGCCGGAGCTGCCGACCGATTTCGTCGAAGGCCTGTACACGATGGGCGGCAATGGTTCGCCCGATGCGCATGCCGGTGTTGGTATCCATCTGTACGCCGCCAACCGTGACATGGTCGGCCGCTACTTCTACGACGCCGACGGCGAACTGCTGATCGTGCCGCAGCTGGGCAGCCTGCGCCTGCTGACCGAGCTGGGCGTGATCGAGATCGAACCGCAGCAGATCGCGGTGATTCCGCGCGGCGTGCGCTTCCGTGTCGAGCTGCCTGACGGTCCGAGTCGTGGCTACATCTGCGAAAACTTCGGCGCACTGCTGAAGCTGCCCGACCTGGGCCCGATCGGCTCCAACGGCCTTGCCAATCCGCGCGATTTCGAGACCCCGCATGCGGCGTTCGAAGACGTCGACGGCGACTTCGAACTGATTGCCAAGTTCGATGGGCGCCTGTGGCGTGCGCCGATCAACCATTCGCCGCTGGACGTTGTGGCCTGGCACGGCAACTACGCACCGTACCGCTACGACCTGCGCCGCTTCAACACCATCGGCTCGATCAGCCACGACCACCCGGATCCGTCGATTTTCCTGGTGCTGCACTCGCCCAGCGACACCGCGGGCACCAGCAACATGGATTTCGCGATCTTCCCGCCGCGCTGGTTGGTGGCGCAGAACACGTTCCGCCCGCCGTGGTTCCACCGCAACATCGCCAGCGAGTTCATGGGCCTGGTGCACGGTGCCTACGACGCCAAGGCCGAAGGCTTCGTGCCGGGCGGTGCGTCGTTGCACAACTGCATGAGCGGTCATGGTCCGGATGCGCCGACCTTCGATAAGGCCTCCAGTGCCGACCTGTCCAAGCCGGACGTGATCAAGGACACCATGGCCTTCATGTTCGAGACCCGCGGCGTGATCCGCCCGACCGTGCAGGCGCTGGCTGCGGGCCACCGGCAGGGCGATTACCAGCAGTGCTGGAACGGCCTGCGCAACAATTTCCGTTGATCGTCCGCATCCACGCATGGCGTGGATCTACCGGGTGGCGCGATACCGCATCCACGCATGGCGTGGATCTACTGCGAAGCGTGATATCGCGCGCGGCGTGGATCCAACCGGGTTCGTGATGCAGTAGATCCACGCCATGCGTGGATGCTGTTCGCCGGATCAGGCGATGGCCGCGAACGCGCTGCAATGCTCCACCGGCAGCGCCTCCATCAGCCGCTGCCGCACGCGTTGGCAGTAGCCTTCCGAGGTCAGCGCCGGCAGCACCTGCAGCGCTGATTGCATCACCTGCAGGACCTCGCCTTCGGCGCGCGCCTGCTGCAGGTCGCGGAACAACGCCGCTGCGTTGGGGTGCCGCTGCATCTCCAGGATTCCCAGCACATAGATGCGCGCGGCGACCAGCGAGCGGCGTCGCTCGACTGGCGCGGCGGACGCTGCGGCGGCTGACGGCGCCAGCGGGGCAGCAGCCACACTCGGCGCAGGTTGCGTGGAAACGGCGGCGTCCGCGCCGGTCACCAGATATCCGGCCTGGATCAGCTGGATCACCATCGCTGCCGCGTCCTGCCCCAGCAGTGCGGTCAGCTCGGCGATGCTGCGCTGGCCATCGCACAGGATCAGCAGCCGTCGCTGGCGCATGTCCAGCGGCGCGCGGTGGGCCTGCAGCGCGGTTCGGGCGAGGTCGGTCTTGCGCGGTTGCATGGGGTGGACAGCCAAGTCGGTGCTCGCCCAGCCTGAATGAGGGCGATGAAACCGCGATGACAATGCAGCGCCTGCACGCGCGCTGGGGTAGCGTGCACCCACCCTGTGCCAAGGATCCGCACCGATGAAGCACCTCCCGATTGCCGGCCTGCTGCTGTTGTCGCTGGCCGCCTGCAACCGTAGTCCCGAAACCGCCGCGCCGGACGCACCTGCCGCCGCCACCACACCGGCGAAGGATGCTTCCGTTCCGGCCGACGCCGATCTGGCCACCGCTTCGCCGGTGGACCCGCGCAGCGACAGCCCGGCACGCCTGGATGGCTTCGGCGGCGCCACGCTGGGCGCAGGCATCGCCGAGGTCCGCAGTGGCTTCGGCACGCCGTTGCAGGGCCTGGGTACCGATGCCGGCGGCAAGCCGCTGCCTGCCGACGATGCCAATGAACGCTGCTACTTCCTGCGCCCGCAGGGTGCCGAAGACCCGCGCCTGATGTTCGAGGCGCGCAAGCTGGTCCGCTACGACGTACGCAGCCCGTCCATTGTCGCCCCCGGTGGCGGCCGTGTCGGCATGACCCTGGGCGAGCTGCAGGTGCTCTATCCCGAGCGCGCAGACGTCGGCCCGGACAAGTACGACGACAAGGCCCAGCACCTGCGCGTGCGGCCGGCGCAGGAGGGCGCGGCGATCATCGATTTCGCACTAGGCGCTGACGGCAAGGTCGGCGCCTGGCGGGTCGGCAGGACCCCGCAGGTGGACTACGCCGAAGGCTGCGGCTGATCCTCCCTCCTCGGCTCACCCGCAACGGGTGGGCCGAGCGTAGAATCGCGCCACGACCGCTGGGGAGTGCTCGATGATCGCCATTGCCATTGCCTGGTTCCTGCTCGGCCTGCTGTTGCTGGCCCTGGGTGGGGACTCCATCGTCAAAGCCGTTTCCGGCCTGGCGCAGCGCTTCGGTGCCAGCGCATTCACCGCCGGCCTGCTGCTGCTGGGCATCACTACTTCGCTGCCGGAGCTGGCGGTCAACGCCCGCGCGCTGGTGATGGGCCAGCCGGAGCTGGCCTTGGGCAACGCCGTCGGCAGCAGCGTGGTCAACCTTGGCCTGACCCTGGCAATGGCTGCCATTGCCGCGCCGCTGTTGTTGCGTGCCCGCCTGCAGACGGTGCTGTGGTGGGCGTTGCTGGCCGCGGGCCTGCTGCTGATCGTGTTCGGGCTCGATGGCCGCCTGCTGCGCTGGGAGGCCGGCGTGCTGGTGGCCGGGTTCGTGGTGGTGCAGTTCCTGCTGCTGCGACGCGGGCGCCATGAGAGCGCCGAGGTGCAGGCGATCATCGCCGAGTCGGCACTGAGCCGCACCAGCCTGCCCTTGAATGTGCTGCGCGTGCTGATTGCCGCATTGGCGTTGTATTGGGGCGCGCGCCTGGTGGTCGGTGCTGCCGCTGATTTCGGCACTGCGCTGGGTTGGACGCCGCTGCTTGTCGGTCTGCTGCCGGTGGCGATCGGCACCGCGTTGCCGGAGGTGGCAGCCGCCGTCGCTGCAGCGCGCCGTGGCCACGGCGACATGGTGCTGGGCCACGTGCTTGGTTCCAGCGTGGTCAACCTGATGCTGGTGATCGGTGCGATGGGGCTGCTGCAGCCGCTGGCGCTGCCGGCCTCGTTCGTACGTCTGGAACTGCCGGCGCTGCTGGCCTTCGCCCTGGTGCTGTACCCGATGCTGCGCGGCGACCTGCGCATCAGCCGCATCGAAGGTGCAGTACTGCTGGGGGCGTTCGTGGCCTGGTTGGGGCTGGAAATCGCGCTGGTCACACCGGTCTGACCGCTGCGATGGGTCCACCCCGCGCGTGGACCCGGTAGTGCCGGCCGCTGGCCGGCAACCTCGGCGAACCCGCAGCCAGGCATGGCCTGGCTCTACTGGCGGTTATCCGGGGTCGTGCCGACCAACGGTCGGCACCCACCGTCAACGCGCGGTGGTTTCCTCTTCCCGCTCTGGTTCCGGCGGCGGCAGTTGCTCTTCTTCCGCCCGCTCGTTGCCCGGCAGAGTGGGGCGCGTTTCCATCAGCAGCGACAGTGCCGCCTTGGCCATCAGGTGCGCGCTGATCGGCGCGGTGATGAACAGGAACACGGTGATCAGCAGCTCGCGCGGCTGCGGATCCTGGCCCAGGAAGATGTGGTAACACACCGAGCACACTAGCACGCAGCCCACGCCCAGCGTGCTGGCCTTGGTCGGTGCGTGCAGGCGCTTGAAGAAGGTGGACAGCTTCACCAGCCCCAGCGCGCCGACCAGGATGAAGAAGCAGCCGAACAGCAGCAGGATCGACAGCGCGATCTGGATGAAGGTGATCATTCGACGATGTCCCGGCGCAGCACGAACTTGCTCAGCACCACCGTGCTGCCGAAGCCGAGCATGGCAATGATCAGTGCCGCCTCGAAGTAGATCGCCGAATTGAGGTACATGCCGAACAGCATCAGCTCGGCGATGGCGGTCACCGACAGCGTATCCAGTGCCAGGATGCGGTCGGGCACGGTCGGCCCGCGCAGCAGGCGCCAGGTGGCCAGCAGCATGGCCAGGCCGACCACGTGCATGCATACCACCAGGGTGGTCTGGATGATCTGGAATCCAGTCATGGGAAGATCTCCATCAATGGGGCTTCATAACGGCGCTTGATGGTGTCGATCAGGTCCTGCGGGTCTTCCAGGTGCAGCACGTGCACCAGCAGGAACTTCCGGTCGTCGCTGAGTGCGGCCGACACCGTGCCGGGGGTCAGGGTGATCATGCTGGTCAGCGCGGCAATGCCGTGGATGTTGGCGATGTCCAGCGGCAGCCAGATGAAACCGGGATGGATGTTCTTTTCCGGGCCCAGCACCTGGATGGCCACGCGGATGTTGGACATCAGAATGTCCCACAGGGTCACGAACAGCAGCTTCGGCAGCGGCCGCAGGGTGCCGATGCGGGCGAACTCGCGGTCCAGGCGCGCAGCGAACAATGGAATGACCACGCCCAGCAGCAGGCCCAGCAGGAACTGGCCGAGCGTGAAGCTGTCGGACATCAGCAGCCAGAACACCACCACCATCACGCTCAGCGCGGGCGAGGGCAGCAGGCGGCGGATCGGGGAGCGCTTGGCGGTCACGGCTGGCGGATCTCCGGTGTGGTCGCGCGCAACTGCTGCACGTAATCGCCCGGCTGCAGCAGCTGGGTGGCGATGGCGTCGGTGTGCTGCATCAGCGGAGCAGCGAACAGCGTCATGCCGATGCCGTAGGCCAGCAGGATGCAGGCGGCAAACAGCTCTACGCGGCGCAGTGGTGCCTTGCGCGGTGGCGGTGCATCGGGATCAGGCAGCGGTACGCGCCAGAACAGGCGGATGCCGCCGCGGGTCAGGCCCATGATGACCAGCAGGCTGCTGACCAGCACCGCCGTCCACACCGCGCCGGTGTATTGGGCAGGCATGCCGGCCAACAGCGCGGCCTTGGCCAGGAAGCCGGACAGTGGCGGCAGGCCGGCCACCGACACCGCCGCAATCAGGAACAGCACGGCGGGCGTCTCCTTGCCGGGCATCGGCGCGATCACTTCCTTGCGGTCGCTGGCGCCGCCACGGCGGCGTCGGATCAGGTCGGCGACCAGGAACAGTGCGGCGGCGACGAAGCTGCTGTGCGGCAGGTAGTACAGGCCGGCCGACAGCACCTTCGGCGTGCCGACAGAGAAGGCGATGAACAGCGTCGCCGCCGAGACGATCACCAGGTACGAAATCAGCACGCGCAGGCGCGCTGCGGCCAACGCACCCAGGCCGCCCAGCACCAGCGTCGCTACGCCGGCCCACAGCAGCCAGTCGCGGCCGTAGCCGGCCATCGCACCCGCATCCTCGCCGAACCACAGCATCTGGATGCGCAGCACGGCATACAGGCCCACCTTGGTCATGATCGCGAACAGCGCCGCTACTGCCGCCGGTGCACGCGCATACGATTCGGGCAGCCACAGGTACAGCGGCATCAGCGCGGCCTTGGCACAGAACACCAACAACAACAGGCCCATCGTCGCCTTCACCAGGGTCAGCTGCGCAGGCGGCACCTCGGCAATGCGCTGCGACAGCTCGGCCATGTTCAACGACCCCAGCGAGGCGTACAGCAGGCCCAGCGCGATCAGGAACAGGGTCGAGGCGGTGACGTTGAACACCACGTAGTGCAGGCCGATGCGCATGCGCAGGCCGCGGCCACCACTGAGCAGCAGGCCGTAGGAGGCGATCAGCATCACCTCGAAGAACACGAACAGGTTGAAGATGTCGCCGGTCAGGAAGGCACCGTTGAGGCCCACCAGCTGGAACTGGAACAGCGCATGGAAGTGCGGTGCGCGCCGGTCCCAACCCGAACACGCATGCAGCAGGCAGGGAATGGCCAGCAGCAGGGTGGTCAGCAGCATCCAGGCGGACAGCTGGTCGGCGACCAGCGCGATGCCCAGCCGCGACGGCCAGTCGCCCAGCAGGTACACGCGGATGTCGCCGCCCGCGGTGTCGGCAAACAACAGGCCGACCACCACCGCCAGCGCGCCCAGCGAGGTCCACGCCACGGCACGCTGTACCTTCGGCCCATAGCGGCGATGTTCGACGAACAGCGACAGCGCAGCGCCGAGCAGCGGTACCAGGATCGGCAGGATCACCAGATGATTCATGCGCGGTCCTCGCCCCGGCGCGGCGGTGCATCTTCGTCCGGCTCGTGCGCGTCCACATGGTCACTGTGGTTGTCGCTGCGGCTGCGCATGGCCAGCACGATGCTGACGGCGGTCATCGCAAAGGCGATCACGATCGCAGTCAGTACCAGTGCCTGCGGCAGCGGATCGGTGTAGTTGCCGAGGTGGCTCTCCACGCCTTCCTGCAGCACCGGCGCCTTGCCCTGCACCACGCGGCCACCGGCGAAGATCAGCAGGTTGGTGGCGTAGGACAGGAAGGTCATGCCAAGGATCACATCGAAGCTGCGCGCGCGCAGCAGCAGGTAGATGGCGATGGCGGTCAGCACGCCGATCGCAGAGGCCAGGGCCAGTTCCATCAGTGCATCTCCCCCGTTCGTGCCGAGCGGCGTTGCAGGTCGATCTCGCCCTTGCGCGCGGTGCGCGTCCGCGAGGGTTTGACGGTGGCCATCATCGACAGCATCAGCATCGCGCCACCGAACACCACCAGGTACACGCCGATATCAAAACCAATCGCGCTGGCCAGCGGTACATCACCGATCAACGGCAGATGCAGGTCCAGGTGACCACTGGTCAGGAACGGCACGCCGAACAGCATCGACGCGGCGCCACTGAGGATGGCGATCAGCAGGCCGGTGCCGATGCAGCGGATGTAGTCGAAGCCGAAGCGCGACTCGACCGATGCGGTGCCCTGGATCACGTACTGGATCAGCAGCGGCACTGCCAGCACCAGGCCGGCGATGAAGCCGCCGCCCGGCGCGTTGTGGCCGCGCAGGAACAGGAAAATGGAGACCGTCAGGGTCAGCGGGAACATGATCTGGGCCAGATCGGCCGGCACCGGCAGCTTGATCGGCGGGCCGGGCATGATCTGCTCCGGCGCCATCCGCGTACGCCGCAGCAGCGCATGCACGACCAGTGCGGCGATGCCGAACACGGTGATCTCGCCGAAGGTATCGAAACCGCGGAAGTCGACCAGGATCACGTTGACCACATTCTGGCCGTACGCCTCGGGCAGGGCGCGGGCAAGCAGTTCGCCGGCCATGGTGTTCGGCGGCAGGGTCATCGCGCTGTAGGCCAGCGCGCCGAGGCCGGCACCGGCCACGATCGCGATCAGCGCATCACGGCGCTTGCGCCAGCGCGGCCGCTCAGGGCCCGACTGTGCGGGCAGGTAGTTCATGCCCAGCAGCATCAGCACCAGGGTCACCATCTCCACCAGCAGCTGGGTCAGCGCCAGGTCCGGTGCGGACAGGAACACGAAGGTCAGCGCCACCATCAGGCCGACACCGCCGACCAGCAGCACCGCCAGCAGGCGCTGCTTGTACATGCGCAGGGTCGCCACCGCGCAGGACATCATCACCAGCCACAGTGCCCAGCCCAGCAGCGGTATCGGCTGCGGCTGGGTCCAGTCCGGCGAGGCCGGGTTGGCGATGTAGGGCGCGGCGGCGACCACGATCGCCACCAGCACCAGGCCCAGCAGCATGCGCTGCAGGCTGCCGTTGGCGATGCCGGCGGTCAACCGCTGCGCACCGGCCGACAGCAGGTCCAGCTGGTGGTGGAAGACGTTGCGCCCCGGCGTGGTGTTGGTTACCCCATGCAGGTCGATCAGCTTGCGCAGGCCGAAGTAGAGGGCCACGCCACCGACCACGCCCGCGGCGCTCATCGCCAGCGGCAGGTTGAAGCCATGCCAGATCGACAGGTTGTACTCGGGCATCGCGTTGCCGAGGATCGAGGCAGCCGCCGCGTGCAGCACCGGCGCCACCGTCAGTGCCGGGGCGATGCCCACCGCCACGCAGATCACCACCAGGATCTCCACCGGCACCTTCATCCAGCGCGGCGGCTCGTGCGGCACGCGGTCCAGGCCATGCGGGCCCTTGCCGAAGAAGGTGTCGTGCACGAAGCGCAGGCTGTAGGCCACGCCGAACACACCGGCCAGCAGCGCAGCGATCGACACCGCCGTGCGCATGGTGTCGGTGCCGCCGGCCGAGAGCGCTTCGGCGAACAGCATTTCCTTGGACAGGAAGCCGTTGAGCAGCGGGATGCCGGCCATCGCCAGCGAGGCGATGATCGCCAGCGCGCTGGTGAACGGCATCAGCCTGCGCAGGCCACCCAGCTTGCGCATGTCACGGGTGCCGGTCTCGTGGTCGATGATGCCGGCGGCCATGAACAGCGACGCCTTGAATGTCGCGTGGTTGAGGATATGGAACACACCGGCGACCACGGCCATCGGCGTGGACAGGCCGAACAGCAGGGTGATCAGGCCCAGGTGCGAGATCGTCGAATAGGCCAGCAAGCCTTTCAGGTCATGCTGGAAGATCGCGTTCCAGGCACCGATCAGCAGGGTGATCGCACCGATGCCGCTGACCGTGTAGAAGAACAGATCGCTGCCGGCCAATGCCGGATGCAGGCGCGCCAGCAGGAACACGCCGGCCTTCACCATGGTGGCCGAGTGCAGGTAGGCCGACACCGGGGTGGGCGCGGCCATCGCGTGCGGCAGCCAGAAGTGGAACGGGAACTGCGCGCTCTTGGTGAAGATGCCTGCCAGTACCAGGAACAACGCGTAGGGGTACAGCGCGCTGGCGCGGATCTGCTCGCCGGCAGCCAGCACCACGTCCAGGTCGAAGCTGCCGACGATGCGGCCGATCAGCAGCACGCCGGCCAGCAGGGCCAGGCCGCCGCCGCCGGTGATCACCAGCGCCATCCGCGCGCCCTCGCGGGCGTCCTGGCGATGCGACCAGAAACCGATCAGCAGGAACGAGCTGATGCTGGTCATTTCCCAGAAGATCATCAGCAGCAACAGGTTGCCCGACAGCACCATGCCCAGCATGGCGCCCATGAACAGCAACAGGTAGGTATAGAAGCGGTGCGCGCTGTCCTGCGGGCTCAGGTAGTAGCGCGCATACAGCACCACCAGTGCGCCGATGCCCAGTACCAGTCCCGCGAACATCCAGGCCAGCCCATCCAGGCGCAGGGTGAAGTCCAGGCCGATCTGCGGCAGCCACGGCACCATCGTCCGCACCACCTGGCCATCGAGCACCGATGGGGTCAGCCAGGCGAGGATCGCCAGCCCGCCCAACGGCGCCAGCGCCGCCAGCCAGGCAGCAGTCGAGCGCGAACTACGGGGGAAGGCTGCGACAGCCACTGCCATGAGGAACGGCAGGGCCAGCAGCAGGGGCAGGCTGGGGAGCATGCAGGGAATCCATGATTCACGAGCAGGTCAGGGAGCATAACAGGCTGCCAAATGTCGCCGAAACCCATTGAACAGCGATCAATTGCATGTAACGTGCGCTGATTCATTTTTTCTGCGATGCAGCATGCCGCGTGGATGACCCGTCAGGACCTGGCTGACGGGTCCACCCTACGCCCACGCAGGGAGACCGCAGCCCCTGTCGCACAGGGACCGCCGCCGTCGGGCGGGGCTGGGAGAGGAGGTCACCGCGGCAGGCTGGCAGGCACGCCGTGCAGTGTGGGTGATGGCATCTGCCCGTTCAGGAAACAAAGCCGTCGATGCGGCGACGCCGGTCAGTAGCGCCAGTCGAGCTTGCGATAGGCCTTGGCCATCACCCAGGCCGGGCCGATCAGCAGGTAGGTCAGGTCGGTCAGGAAGCTGGGCTTGCGGCCTTCGAACTTGTGGCCGATGAACTGCGCGATCCAGGCGACGACGAAGACGCCGATGGCCAGCCACAGCAGATTGTGCAGGCCGATTTCCGCTTCCAGCAGCCGGCACAGGCAGCCGAACACGAAGAACTGGATGAGCATGCCGATGCCCAGCGGACGCGACAGTTTGTTGTAGAAGCACCAGGCGCTGAACATCGCGAACGCCGACCAGATGCCGTACTGGAACCAGGTGATCAGCGGCGGAACGCACCACAGCAGGGCCACCACCGACCACAGGATCGCCGGCACCGCCACCACGTGGATGCGCTGGTTGACCACATTGCGGTGGTCGTCGGAGTAGCTGGCGAAATAGCGGTCGATCGGACGCGCAAGCTGGGTGGTGGTCTGCATGCGGCCAGCATACCCCGGCCGGGGCCGACAGTAGAGCCAGGCCATGCCTTGGCTGCAGGTCCGCCGAGGTTGCCGGCCAGCGGCCGGCACTACCCCGGGAAACCGACAGTAGAGCCAGGCCATGCCTGGCTGCCGGGGGGCGCAGGAACACGCCCCCAGCCAGACCGGCCGGGGGCGCAGGGGAATCAGTCGACGCTGATTCCGGCCAGGCGCTGCAGCGCCTCGGCGTACTTGGCGCGGGTGCGCTCGATGATCTCCGCCGGGATGGTCGGGCCCGGAGCGGTCTTGCCCCAGTCCAGCGTCTCCAGGTAGTCGCGCACGAACTGCTTGTCGTAGCTCGGCGGGCTGGTGCCCACTTCGTACTCGTCGGCCGGCCAGTAGCGCGAGGAATCCGGCGTCAGCATCTCGTCCATGATGTACAGGCGACCGTCGGCGTCGGTACCGAACTCGAACTTGGTGTCGGCCAGGATGATGCCGCGCTCGCGCGCGTAATCGGCCGCGAACTTGTAGATGCGCAGCGTGGCGTCGCGCACGCGCTCGGCCATCTCCGCACCGACCGTCTTCACCATCGCGTCGAAGTCGATGTTCTCGTCATGGTCACCCACGGCGGCCTTGGTCGAGGGCGTGAAGATCGGCTCGGGCAGCTGCTCGGCCTGGCGCAGGCCGTCGGGCAGGTCGATACCGCTGACTTTGCCGGTGCGCTGGTAGTCCTTCCAGCCGCTGCCGATCAGGTAGCCACGGGCGATCGCTTCCACCGGTACCGGCTTCAGCTTGCGGGTGACCACCGCACGCTTGGCGTACAGGGCCGCGTCCACGCCCTCGGGCAGCACGCTGGCCACGTCGATGCCGGTCAGGTGGTTGGGCATCAGGTGCGCGGTCTTGGCGAACCAGAAGTTGGACACCTGGCAGAGCATCTCGCCCTTGCCCGGGATCGGATCGGGCAGGACCACGTCGAACGCCGACAGGCGATCGGTGGCGACCATCAAAAGGTAGTCCCCCGGCGGGGTACCGGCCGGCAGCCGCTCGCGCGGGATATCGAACACATCACGCACCTTGCCGCGGTGGCGCAAGGGCAGGCCGGGGAGATCGGATTGCAACAGCGTGGTTGGCACGGGCACTCCTGGGGCTTCGTCGATACGGCTGCCCAACGGACCCGGCGGGCCCGCTGACCAGCGGGCGGCCTAGTGTAAAGCGGTCCGGGCCCGCTGTGACGTAAAATGAGCGTCCATTTCGTCGGCCGACCCCGGAGCGCCATGCGCTGGTACGGAAAACTGCTCGGATTCATCGCCGGGGCCCTGTTGTTCCGGCCCAATCCGCTGTTCGGCGCGGTGGTCGGCCTGTTGCTGGGACATGCCTTCGACAGCGACTGGTTCCGCCTGAACAAGGAGAACCCGTACCGCGAGCTGGGGCTGACCTCCGAGGCCACCGATGCCGAGGTCGAGCGCGCCTACCGCAAGCTGATCTCCCAGTACCACCCCGACAAGCTGGGCGGCGCCGCCCCCGAGCTGCAGCAGCAGGCCGAGCAGAAGTCGCGGCGCATCAACGCCGCCTACGACCGCATCAAGACCCTGCGCAAACGCTGACCCCACAGTCCCGCCTGCGGGCGGGAGATCCCTTTCCCCGTTCCGAAGGCCCCGGCCATGTCCAACTGCCTCATCGCTCCTTCCATCCTCTCGGCCAACTTCGCCCGCCTGGGCGAAGAGGTCGACAACGTCCTGGCCGCTGGCGCCGATTGGGTCCATTTCGACGTGATGGACAACCACTACGTGCCCAACCTGACCATCGGCCCGATGGTCTGCCAGGCGCTGCGCAAGCACGGCGTCACCGCGCCGATCGACGTGCACCTGATGGTCGAGCCGGTGGACCGCATCATCCCGGACTTCGCCGAGGCCGGCGCCACCTACATCAGCTTCCACCCGGAGGCCAGCCGCCACGTGCACCGCACCATCCAGCTGATCCGCTCGCTGGGCTGCAAGCCGGGCATCGTGCTGAACCCGGCTACCCCGGTGGACATCCTCGACTGGGTGCTGGACGACCTCGACCTGGTGCTGCTGATGTCGGTCAACCCGGGCTTCGGCGGCCAGGCCTTCATCCCGTCGGCGTTGGACAAGCTGCGCGTGGTGCGCCAGAAGATCGATGCCAGCGGCCGTGACATCCGCCTGGAGATCGACGGTGGCGTGAAGGCCGACAACATCGGTGAGATCGCTGCCGCAGGTGCCGATACCTTCGTCGCCGGCTCGGCCATCTTCAACGCCAAGACCAGCTACCAGGACGTGATCGCGCAGATGCGCGCCAACGTCGCCGCGGCACGGGGCTGAGCCATGAGCACGGTGGCCGTGTTGAACATCCGCCCGGCCACCGTCGCCGACGCTGGCCTGATCCTGCGCTTCATCCGTGAACTGGCGATCTACGAGAAGGCCGAGCATTCGGTGCAGACCGATGAAATCGGCATCGCTGAAAGCCTGTTCGGCGCCGACGCCACCGCCCGCGCGCTGATCTGCGAGGCGAACGGCGAAGCCATCGGCTACGCGGTGTACTTCTACAACTATTCCACCTGGCTGGGCCGCAAGGGCATCTACCTCGAAGACCTGTACGTGAGCCCGGAAAAGCGTGGTTCCGGCGCGGGCAAGGCGCTGCTGAAGTACATCGCCCGCCAGGCGGTGGCTGAAGGTTGCGGCCGCTTCGAGTGGTCGGTGCTGGACTGGAACACGCCGGCCATCGACTTCTACACCGCAGCCGGCGCCAAGCCGCAGGACGAGTGGACGGTGTACCGGCTGGAAGGTGAGGCGCTGCACGATTTCGCCAACGGTTGAGGCGGAATGCATCCACGCATGGCGTGGATCTACTGAAGACGGTGCGTGGGCACAGTAGATCCACGCCATGCGTGGATGCGCATGGCGGGCAAAAAAAAAGCCACGCCAAACACTGGCGTGGCCTTGCTGCATGCGTGGGAGGCTGATCCTGCCTCCATCCGTCGTCCCTGCTATGGCCTTCCATTCTCCGGGCCGCCGATGACACCTGCATGACATCCCGCATTGGCGAGCCCAACCATCTGACCTGAACGGTTGCCAGCGTCTTTCACTGGCCCCGAACGCGCGATTGCTAGCCTGTGCCGCCTTTCCCTGGATGTACCGCATGAGCACACCGCGCTGGCGCCTGATCCTCAACGGCAAGTCCGCAGGCAACGATGACCTGCGCGATGCCGTGGGCCACTGGCGTGACCGTGGCGTGCAGCTGGAAGTGCGGGTGACCTGGGAAGACGGTGACGCCGAGCGCTACGTGGCCGAGGCCATCGACCACGGCGTGGACGTGATCGTGGCGGCCGGTGGCGACGGCACGCTCAGCGCGGTGGCCGAGACGCTGGCGCATCGTGACGAGCCGGCTGAGGCGCTGCCGTCGCTGGCGCTGGTGCCGATGGGCACCGCCAACGATTTCGCAACCGCTGCGGGCATTCCGGTGGAGCCGCAGGAGGCCTTTGCACTGATTGCCGGCGGTACGCCGCGTCCGATGGATCTGCTGCGTGTTGATGCCGACGGCAAGCCATGGTGGTGCGCCAACCTCGCCAGCGGCGGCTTCGGTACCCAGGTTACGGTGGAAACCGATGCGGGCTTGAAGAAGATGCTTGGCGGCCTAGCCTATGTCATCACCGGCATCGCCAAGCTCGGTCGCATCGAACCGATCACCGCGCGCCTGAGCGGGCCGGAGTTCCAGTGGGAAGGTGGGTTCATCGCGCTGGGTATCGGCAACGGCCGCCAAGCGGGTGGTGGTCAGCAGCTGTGCCCGCAGGCACTGATCGATGACGGCCTGCTGGACGTCACCGTGGTGCCGGAACTGGACGGTGAAGTCGCCGCCACCCTTGGACAGATGCTGACCGGTGGCAAGGAGGCGGCGCTGGAGCGTGTCGCCACGCGCGCGCAGCTGGCTTGGCTGCAGATCGACGCACCGCAGCCGCTGACCTTGAACCTGGACGGCGAACCGGTGCAGGCACTCAGCTTCCGCATCGAATGCGTGGCGGGCAGGGTGCGGATGCACCTTCCGGAGGATTGCGTGTTGCTTTCCGGTCGCTGATACAGGAATTACAGCAGCGGAATGTCTTCTTCCTTGCTCGGGAATTTGAAGGCCTCACGCTTCCTGCGGATGTGTTCGGGCATCGGCGGGCGGGGAATGTTGCGTTCGATCAGCCACTGCTGGCATTTCTTCTGCCACGGCAGGTTGTCGGGTGTGGTGATTTCCCAGTAGATCTCTTCGACCATCAATAGCCGAGCAGACTTTCCCGAACTTTCCGCTACATGCTCGGGGATCGTGGGGTCTGCGCCGTGCTCCAGCAACCAGTAGGCGTAGTCAAATCCGCCTCTTCCCGTGTACCAGCTCAGAACGGTGTCATCCTCCAGGCCCCGGTTCGATTCGTTGATGTTGGCTCCGTTCTCAATGAGTACCTGGATGTTCTTCCACTGGTTTCCACTGACGAAAGCCTGAAACAGCAAGGTTTCATTCGCCGAATTGCGCGTGTTGGGGTCTCCGCCATGCTTCAGCAGCAGCTCAAGGAAGCGAGGGTCGTCCATCTTTGCCGCGTAGACCATCGCATTGTTGTAACCAAGCCTGCGTCCCTCCACCGTCTTGTATGCGCGTGCATTCGGATCTGCGCCGTTGTCCAGGAGAGCGCGTAGCCCATCAAGATTTTTCGCCCGAAGTGGCCACGCCACCAGGGGGATTCCAGCGTCACGAGCGAACACCTTGTCGGGATCGACTACTTCGTCCTTTATCAGGCGCCGAACGGTGTCCGAATCGCCATGCTCGGTTGCTATCGCAAGCTCAAGGTTTTTTCCGTCGAAATACTGTTCGGCGCCGTGGCTCGATGAAACGGCGCATCCGCTCACCATCAGAAAGATGGCGCAGACCACTATCGGTAACATCCGTTTCACACTTTCAAAAACATGAATGGGCATGTTGATTCCGCAACGGTGCTCGAGACGTGACATTAGCAAACGGATCTGATAATCGATATGTGTCGCGGGGGCATGTCCCCTCAAGGTGGATGGAGCTTGCCATGAAGGATCACGACATCGACGCGCGGGCACGCGCAGTCCAGGAGCAGCGCGGGCTTGTGGAGCAGTTGCGCGCAAGCGGCCACACCGAAGATGCAGAGCGCTTGCAGGAGACATACCACGCACGTGAGATGTCTGGACTCGCCTCCGATGTGTATCAGTCAGCGAAGCATGCTGGCGAGCCGCCTATGGGGTGGACGCGTGCAAGCTCGGATCCCGTCGCATTGCGCGCGGCTGGGGTCAACCTGACCGACGATGCGATCCGGAACCTCCTGCAGCCGCCTGAGTCCGGATTCCGCGCCGAGATCTACATCCCCGACAAGCGCGTCTTCGGTGAGGATGCGAAACCTGTAGTGGTCTACAAGGGGTCCACGGGTGAGATTCTTGACCCTCTGGCGCCCAATGGAAAACGTGAATCCGGCGGCGAGGATTTCCTCAACAACGGCCAGCAGGGCATCGGCATGCGCAGCGACTATTACGATCGCGCGATGGAACTTGCCGTAGCCATGAACAGGCGCCTGCCCGGCGGCTTCGAAATCGCCGGCCACTCCCTCGGCGGGGGCATGGCTTCCGCTGCGTCCGCAGTCACCGGCGCACGTGCTACCACGTTCAACGCCGCCGGCCTGCATCCGGCAACTCCAGCGCGTTATGCCAAGGACAACGGCCTGCCGACCTTCGACACGCAGCAGTCCGTGCACACCTACCAGACCACCGGTGAGGTGCTGAACGATGTGCAGAACGGCATGCACCGCCTGAGCGAGCATCAGCGTCGTGGCTACGGTGTGCTTGCCAACGAACTGGGCATGGTGCTGAAGGATCCGGCCATGCAGAAGGTCGTCGGCGAAAAGCTGCGCGAGATGCTGCCTCCGGGCGCGCAGACCTCCGCTGCACAGTTCATCGAACAACTGGCGAGCCAGCCGGGTCAGCAGGCGCTGCGTGATATTCCGCTCGCGGCAGGGCGCCTCGAACTGTTGCTTGAGCCCAAGACCCGCGACGCGCACGGGGCACTCGTCGATCGCCCGCATGTGGCGCCGCCCAGCCAGGTGGCGGAGCTGGCGGGCCCGCTGTCCACCGTGCTGCACGCCACGGCGTACGGCATGCGCGGCGGTCGCCTGGCCGGCGAGCAGGTTGAACGGGCCGGCGCCGTCACTGCCCATGCGCTGGACAAGGTGGGCGATGGTGTCGAGCGCGTACTGAAGACCGAAGGCATGGCCATCGGCCAGGTGGTGAACATGGGGTCCACCAGCCTGCAGGTGAGCACCCGGGCGACCAGTACGGTGATTGCTTCGGGGCGTGAACTGACCGGCAGCATCGAAGCCACGCTGCACCGCGTCGAATCGCAGACCCGCTCCCATGGCCTGTCCGCACTGTCGTGGGTGGCTGACCGGGTGGGCGCGGACAACGTTGCCGGCCGACTTGCCAAGCAGGCCGAAGCTGTCCGTGACCACGGCGAGCAACATGCGCAGCACGCGACGAAACAGGCCGTCGCCGACGCCGCAGGCACACGCGCAGCGGGTGAACGCGTGGCCGCTGCCATCAGCCACGACGGCCAATGGGTGGCCGGCAAGCTGCAGAACGGATTCGCCACCGCCGGCGCCCATGTCGATCGTGGCTATGACCTGGTGGCGTCGCAAGTGAAGGGCATCACCGCCAAGGCGCCGATCACCCTGTCCACGCTGGGTGGTGCCGCGGTGGGCATCGGGGCTGCCGCTGCCACCCACCTGCCGACCGGCAACCTGCCGTTGGACGCAATGAAGCTGCACAACCTCGACAAGTCCGAACGTGTCATCCGCGGCATGATGCCGGCCTTCAGCGAGGCGACTGCCCGCCATGGCATGGATCCGACCGTCATCCCCAGCCTGGATTCGGAACTGATCAAGCAGGAAGCCGCCGCCCGCAAGCTGGTCGAGCAGCACCAGCGCATACAGCATCCGGAAGATGGCCGCCGCGCCGGCGTGGCAGCAGAGCCGGCTGCGCGCGGGCCCGGCATCAACGACCCTGGCCACACCGATTACCGGTTGTTCAATGGCGCACAGACCGGCGTGCACGCCCTGGATGCCGCTCACAACCGTGTGCCGAACCTGCAGAGCGACCAGCTCGCCGGTGCACTGGCTGTGCAGGCCAAGCGCGAGGGGCTGGAGTCCATTTCCCACGTGGTGCTCAGCGACGATCACAGCCGTGCTTTCGCGGTGGATACGCCCGACCTGAACGCCGCGCACCGGCGCCATGCGCACGTCGATGTGGCGGCGGGGATGGCCCAGCCGCTGAGCGCGAGCACGGCCCAGATTGACGCGCTCAATGCCAGTCGCGAACAGGCGCAGGGGGTGTCGCTGGCCCAGCAGCAGGTGCAGGAGACCCAGGAACAGGCACGGCGGATGGGCTAGGGCGAAGACAAACCGCCCGTCGCCAAAGGGTTTCCCTGCGGCCAAAGCTGCGATACAGTCATTGGGTGTCCAGCCTGACGACCCCGCATACCCTTTCTTCCGCACGCCGTTGGTGGCGATGGTGGCCTGTTGCCGTCGTCCGTCCCCATAACGCTGTGTCCCGGAAGGAAAGTCGTCTTGATCTCGCACGCTCAGTTTCAGCAGCAGGCCGCTGAAGGCCACACCCATATTCCCGTTGTCCGCGAAGTGCTGTCCGACCTGGACACGCCGCTTTCGGTCTATCTGAAGCTCGCCGACGGCCCCAATACCTACCTGTTTGAATCCGTCGAAGGCGGCGAGCGCTTTGGTCGTTACTCGATCATCGGCCTGCCGGCACGCCGCGTGTACGCCTTCCACGGCCACACCCTGACCGTACGCGAGCACGGCGATGTGGTGGAAACCCGTGAGGTGGCCGACCCGTTCGCCGAGGTCGAGGCGTTGCGCAGCGCCCACTCGGTGCCGAAGCTGGAAGGTCTGCCGGGCTTCACCGGTGGCCTGGTCGGCTGGTTCGGCTTCGAATGCATCGGCTACATCGAGCCGCGCCTGGCCTCGCCGGCTGGCCGTGACGAACTGGGTACGCCGGACATCCTGCTGCTGCACTCCGATGAGCTGGCGGTGTTCGACAACCTGAAGGGCCGGCTGTACCTGATCGTGCATGCCGACCCGCGTGTCGAAGGCGCCTTCGAGCAGGCCCAGGCCCGCCTGGATGCACTGAGCGCCAAGCTGCGCGCGCCGGGTGCCGGCTATCCGGCACCGCTGACCAGCGACGTGCTGGACGAGTCCGATTTCGTTTCTGGTTTCACCCGCGAAGGCTTCGTCGACGCGGTCCAGCGCAGCAAGGAATACATCCGTGCCGGTGACATCTTCCAGGTGGTGCTCAGCCAGCGCCTGAGCGTGCCGTTCAAGGCGCGCCCGGTGGATGTGTATCGCGCGCTGCGTGCACTGAACCCGTCGCCATATATGTATTTCCTCGATGTCGGCGATCTGCAGGTGGTCGGCTCCTCGCCGGAAATCCTGGTGCGCCTGCAGGACGGTGAAGTGACCGTGCGCCCGATCGCCGGTACCCGTCCGCGCGGCGCCACGCCGGAGCTGGACCAGGCGCTGGAGGTCGAGCTGCTGGCCGATCCGAAGGAGCGCGCCGAGCACCTGATGCTGATCGACCTGGGCCGCAACGACGCCGGCCGCGTGTCCAAGGCCGGCACCGTCGAAGTGGGCGAGCAGTTCGTGATCGAACGCTACAGCCATGTCATGCACATCGTCAGCGAAGTGACCGGGCAGCTGCAGCCGGGCCTGAGCTATGCCGACGTGCTGCGCGCCACCTTCCCGGCCGGTACGGTCAGCGGCGCGCCGAAGATCCGCGCGCTGGAAGTGATCCGCGAGCTGGAACCGATCAAGCGCAATGTCTACGCCGGCAGCATCGGCTACATCGGCTGGCACGGCGATGCCGATACCGCGATCGCGATCCGCACTGCGGTGATCAAGGATGGCCGCCTGTACGTGCAGGCCGGCGCCGGCATCGTCTACGACTCCGACCCGGACAAGGAATGGGACGAGACGATGAACAAGGGCCGCGCGCTGTTCCGCGCCGTCGCCCAGGCCGCCAAGGGCCTGTGAGTTTCTCTGTGCTGTGGCCTGCGCCGCAGCCCCCTTCGCTGTTTCCATTCAAGACAAGGAGTACCGCATGAAGCTGCTGGGCGTTCTGCTGTGGTCGTCGCTGCTGGCCACGATGGCCCCCTCTGCGTGGGCACAGGCCAACACCATTCCCTCGCAGCCGCACCTGCTGGTGAAAGGCGAGGGCGCGCGAACGGTGATGCCGGACCGGTTCACCGTCGAACTGCTGGTCAAGTCCACCGACCTTCAGCCGGATGCAGCGCGCTCGCGCGTGCAGGGCAATGTCGATGCGGTGCTGGGTGCGTTCAAGCGCAACCATGCACTGCCGGCAAGCGTGGTGGCAGACAACCTGACCATCCAGCCGGACTACCGCTACAGCATGCAGGGCAAGCAGGAATACCTGGGGACGCGGGTGAGCCGGCGCCTGAAAGGCAGCTTCGGCACCACCGGTGACCTGCAGGCCTTCCTGCGCGCGGTCGATGCCAGCGATGACCTGCAGATCAGCAGCATGCGGCCTGGCTACTCGAAGGAAGCCGCACTGCGTGGCGAACTCAAGGCCGAAGCGGCAACGCAGACACGCGCCTCCGCCAAGCACCTTGCCACGGCCTATGGCGCGCGCATCACCGGCCTCTACAGCATCTCCGACGTGGCCCCGAACTTCGCCTACGGCGTGCAGGCAGGCAACTGGCCTCGCAGCGGTGAGATGGTTACACCGCCCAGCCCGCCGGCTCCGGCACCGACCAGCATCGAGACAACCGGCTCGCGCGCGCGCGAATCGATCGAAGCCGGCCCCATCACCTACACCGAAAACGTGTACGCCATTTTCCTGATAAGCGACGGAACCTGACCATGTTGTGGATGATCGACAACTACGACAGCTTCACCTACAACCTCGTGCAGTACCTGCAGACGCTGGGCGCCGAGGTGAAGGTGGTGCGCAACGATGCGATGAGCGTGGACGAGATCGCCGCGCAGAAACCCGAGCGCATCGTCATTTCGCCCGGCCCGTGCACGCCCAACGAAGCGGGCGTGTCGCTGGAGCTGATCCAGCGCCTTGGGCCGACCACGCCGATCCTCGGCGTGTGCCTGGGCCACCAGGGCATCGGCCAGGTCTACGGTGGTACGGTCATCCGTGCCGGCAACATCATGCACGGCAAGACCTCGCCGATCCGGCATCAAGGCAAGGGCGTGTTCGCCGGTCTGCCGGACGGCTACCAGGCCACCCGCTACCACTCGCTGGTGGTGGACAAGAACAGCCTGCCCGATGCGCTGGAAGTGACCGCGTGGACCGAGAACGAGGATGGCTCGATCGAAGAAATCATGGGCCTGCGCCACCGCCAGTTCCCGGTCGAAGGCGTGCAGTTCCACCCCGAATCGATCCTCACCGAGCATGGCCACGCGCTGCTGCGCAATTTCCTGCAGCGCCCGGCTGCCTGATCCAAGGAGTATTCCGATGAGCTTCTCCCCCCAGGAAGCCCTGCAACGCACCATCGAGCATCGCGAGATCTTCTTCGACGAAATGGTCGACCTGATGCGGCAGATCATGCGCGGCGACGTCTCGCCGATGATGACCGCCGCCATCCTCACCGGCCTGCGGGTGAAGAAGGAAACCATCGACGAGATCGCTGCCGCCGCAACGGTGATGCGCGAGTTCGCGCTGGCCGTGCCGGTCGCCGATACCACCCACCTGGTCGACATCGTCGGCACCGGTGGCGATGGCTCGCATACCTTCAACATCTCCACCTGCGCGATGTTCGTTGCCGCTGCCGCCGGCGCGCGCGTGGCCAAGCATGGCAACCGCAGCGTGTCGTCCAAGTCCGGCAGTGCCGATGCGGTCGAAGCGCTGGGCGCGGCGATCGAGCTGCAGCCTGCGCAGGTGGCCGCGGCCATCGAACAGACCGGCATCGGCTTCATGTTCGCGCCGATCCACCACCCGTCGATGAAGGTGGTGGCGCCGGTGCGTCGCGAGATGGGGGTGCGCACCATCTTCAACATCCTCGGTCCGCTGACCAACCCGGCCAATGCGCCGTCGGTGCTGATGGGCGTGTTCCATCCCGATCTGGTGGGCATCCAGGCGCGCGTGCTGCGCGAACTGGGCGCCGAGCGCGCGATGGTGGTGTGGGGCCGCGACAACATGGATGAGATCTCGCTGGGCGCCGGCACCCTGGTCGGTGAGCTGCGCGACGGCAAGGTGCGCGAGTACGAGATCCACCCGGAAGACTTCGGCATCGCCATGTCGGCCAGCCGCAACCTGCGCGTGGACGGCCCGGAACAGTCCATCGCCATGCTGCGTGCGGTGCTCGACAACGAGCCGGGCCCGGCACTGGACATCGTCGCCCTGAATGCGGGCGCGGCGTTGTACGTGGCCGGCGTGGCCAGCGATATCGGCGACGGCCTGGCCCGCGCCCGCGCGGTCATCGCCGATGGCAGCGCCCGTGCCCGCCTGCAGCAGTATGTCGATACCACCCGCGCACTGGTTGCCTGAGCGCGCGGTTCAGCCTGACCCACCCGATGGCCGATAATGGTCGTCCTCACCGCCCCAGCACCGACCCGACGACGATGAGCGATATCCTGCAGACGATCCTGGCCCGCAAGGCCGAAGAAGTAGCCCAGCGCCGCGCACAGCGACCGCTTGAGGAGCTGCAGGCGGCGCTGGCCGATGCGCCCCCGGTGCGCGGCTTCGTGCGCGCGCTGCAGGCTGCCGTCGCCAATGGCGATCCAGCGGTGATTGCCGAAGTAAAGAAGGCCAGCCCGTCCAAGGGCGTGATCCGCCCCGACTTCCGCCCGGCCGACATCGCGGTCAGCTATGAGTTCGGCGGCGCCAGCTGCCTGTCGGTGCTGACCGACGTCGACTTCTTCCAGGGGGCCGATGCCTACCTGCAGCAGGCGCGCGAAGCCTGCACGCTGCCGGTGCTGCGCAAGGACTTCGTGATCGACGCCTACCAGGTGGTCGAGGCGCGCGTGCTCGGCGCCGACTGCATCCTGCTGATCGTTGCCGCGCTGGACGATACGCAGCTGGCCACGCTGTCCGAACTGGCGATGTCGCTGGGCATGGACGTGCTGGTGGAAGTGCACGACATCGATGAGCTGGAGCGTGCACTGCAGGTGCCGGCGCCGATGATCGGCATCAACAACCGCAACCTGCGCACCTTCGAGGTGTCGCTGCAGACCACCCTGGACATGCGCCTGGCCGTGCCGCGCGACCGCCTGCTGGTCACCGAGAGCGGCATTCTCGGCCCGCAGGATGTGGCGCTGATGCGCGATGCCGGCATCCACTCGTTCCTGGTCGGCGAGGCCTTCATGCGCGTGGAAGAGCCGGGCGAGGGTCTGCGTCAGCTATTCTTCGCAGCATGAAAACGTACTATCCAACGCCGCGCGAGGATGCGCCGCTGGTGGTCTTCGACTTCGACCACACCCTGTATGACGGCGATTCGGGTACCCACCTGTTCGCCTCGCTGATCAAGCGCAACCCGCTGCGGATGCTGGCGGCGCTGCTGGTCACCCCGATTGCCGGGCCGATGGTGGCGATGCTGCCAACCCGCCGTGCCGGCATTTCGGTCTACGTCTGGATCGGCAGCTTCGGCCTGCACCGCGCACGCGAGTTCAACAAGGTGATCGATGCCTACGTGCTGCGCAACGAGGTGCAGATGCGCGCCAAGCTGTTGCCGCAGGCGCTGGAGGTGTTCGCCGCGCACCGTGCCAAGGGCGATCGCGTGGTGGTGGCCACCGGCGCACCGCCGGAGCTTGCCCGCGCGATCCTGGCCTTCGTCGCCCACCAGGACGTGCCGGTGATCGGCACCGAAGTGGGGCCGCGTCTGGGCGGGGTAGGGCCGACCCGTCACTGCCACAACGAAGAGAAGATGCGCATGCTGCGCGAGCGCGGCTACGGCGATATCGATATCGCCTATTCCGACAGCACCGCCGACCTGCCGCTGCTGCTTGCGGCGAAAGCGCCGGTGGTGGTCAACCCGAAGCCTGCCAAGGTGGAATTCTTCCGCCGCGTGCTGCCGGCCGGCACCCGCATCCTCAACTGGGGCTGCGTGGACCGCGGTGGCGACAAGGCATAGTCCGGGGTCAGATCCCCGCAGGCGCTCTGACCCCATCGCACGATGACGGGTCTGCCAGGCAAGGACCCAATAGTGCCGGCCGCTGGCCGGCAACCCTGCACGCGCTTCCGCAGGCCATGAGGTTGCCGGCCAGCGGCCGGCACTACCGCAGCCCACGTGGGTAGCGCCGGGCCATGCCCGGCGAGCGGTCAGCGGTACAGGTACCCGAACAGCGCATGGCCCACCTGGAACAGGCTGATGCCCAGCACCAGCACGCCCACTGCGACCAGTACCCAGCGTTCCTTCACCCGCTTCACCAGCACCGCCGCCACCGGCGCGGCCATCATGCCGCCGATCAGCAGGCCGGCGACGATCTGCAGGTGCTGCACGCCCATCGACAGCAGGAACGTGGCCGAAATGGTCAAGGTGACCACGAACTCGGCTGCGTTGACGGTGCCGATCGTGGTCCTGGCCTGACCGCCGCGGGCGAGCAGGGTGGAGGTGGCCACCGGGCCCCAGCCGCCGCCGCCGCTGGCATCGAGCAGGCCGGCGAAGAATCCCAGCACCGGCACCCGGCGGATCTCGCCCCTGGGCATCCAGCGGCCGGCCGCGCGGGCCAGGATGATGATGGCCAGCACCAGCAGGTACAGGTAGATCAGCGGGCGGATCAGGTCGCCAGGGACCTGTGTCAGCACGTACGCGCCGAGTGCACCGCCCAGTGCGCCGGGCAGGGCGAGGCGGAAGAACAGGCGTTTGTCGACATTGCCGGCGACCAGATGCGACACACCGGAGGCCCCGGTGGTGAACACTTCAGCGGTATGCACGCTGGCGCTGACCTGTGCGGGAGGCAGCCCCATGCTGAGCAGCACTGATGAAGAAACCAGTCCGAATGCCATGCCCAGCGCGCCATCAACCAGCTGTGCGCCGAGGCCGATGAGGATGAACCACCAGAATTCGCTGCTCAGCTCCATGGATCGAGCCTAGCGGATGCGGGTGTGCGCGACATGCGATGGCGTGTCGCACGTACGACAATCCGCCGGGCATGACCCGGCGCTACCGCGGTGGAGACCTTGGGGTAGCGCCGGGCCATGCCCGGCGGACATCTGTCGATCAACGGGTGCCGTACAGCACCACGGTCTTGCCGCGGGCGTGCAGCAGGCCGTCGGTCTGCAGCTTCTTCAACACCCGGCCGGCCATTTCGCGCGAGCAGCCGACCAGACGGGCCAGTTCCTGGCGTGAGACGCGCAGCTGGCTGCCCTGCGGGTGAGTCATCGACTCCGGCTCCTGCGCCAGATCGTGCAGGGTGCGCACGATACGGTCGGTGACATCCAGGAAGGCCAGACGGCTGGCCTTGCGGCTGGTGTCCAGCAGGCGCTTGGAGATCTGCTGGCCCAGCGCGTACAGCAGGCGCGGGGCATCAGCCGACAGCGGGCCGAGGAACAGTTGATGCAGCCGCTCGTAGCTGATTTCGGCCAGCTCACAGGCAGTCCGGGTGCGCAGGATCACCTCGCGGCGGTCCGACTCCACGAACAGGCCCATCTCGCCGACGAACTCGCCGGCGCCGAAATAGCCCAGTACCAGCTCACGGTCCTCCTCCTCCTCGGCCATGATCGAAACCGAGCCGCTGATGACGTAATACAGAGTGCCAGCCGGGTCACCGGGTCGGAAGACGTCGGTACGGGTGGGATAGCGCCGCCTGTGGCTGTGGGCCAGAAAGCGGTCGATTGTTGCGATGTCCAAGGCCAATGGGCTGCTAGCTAGGCGCACGGTTGACACGATAGGGGCGCTCCCTCTGCGCATGAACGGATTCACGGGGTCGATAGCGGAGCTTAACCAGCGCAATTGTTAAGGGCAAACAGTGTGCCAGAAGCTGAGCGTCTTCACGTTCCCCCTGGAGACACTTATGCCGCATAATTCACCCTTTCCCTTCTTACACAGGAATCGACCGCCGTGGTCAAGCCGTTGCCTCGCCTGAGGTTGCAGGGTTTCAACAACCTCACCAAGGCGCTGAGCTTCAACATCTATGACGTGTGTTACGCGCGCACCGAAGAGGAGCGTCAGCGTTACATTGAATACATCGATGAAGAGTACAACGCCGACAGGCTTACTCAAATCTTGACCGATGTCGCTGAGATCATCGGCGCCAACATCCTCAACGTGGCGCGCCAGGATTACGATCCGCAGGGTGCCTCGGTGACGATCCTGATCTCCGAAGAGCCGGTGATCGACAAGAAGCAGGCCGGCAAGGAGTTGATTTCCGATGCCGTGGTCGCGCACATGGACAAGTCGCACATCACCGTGCACACCTATCCGGAAACGCACCCGCAGGAAGGCATTGCCACCTTCCGCGCCGATATCGACGTGGCTACCTGCGGCGTCATTTCGCCGTTGAAGGCACTGAACTACCTGATCGAGAGCCTGGAATCGGACATCGTGATCATGGACTACCGTGTCCGTGGCTTCACGCGTGATGTGAAGGGCAAGAAGCACTACATCGATCACAAGATCAACTCGATCCAGAACTTCCTGGCCAAGAACATCAAGTCGCGTTACGAGATGTTCGACGTCAACGTCTACCAGGAAAACATCTTCCACACGAAGATGCACCTGAAGGACTTCGACCTGGACCAGTACCTGTTCGAGGAGAAGGCCAAGAACATCTCGTTCAAGGAACGCATGAAGATCGAAGCGCTGCTGCGTCGTGAGATCGAAGAGCTGTTCCACGGCCGCAACCTGGCTGAGTGACCCATGCGCGATGCCGTCAGGCATCGCCACCCAGGCGGGACGCCCCGCCCCGTGGAGCCTGCGCTTGGCGCAATCTTCAGTTCCACGGCGATGTACCGACCTACGGCCCGGTGTGAAAACACCGGGCCGTTTCGTTTTTCTCAAAAAAGGTAAGGAGCCCCCACCCATGCCCTGGATCTATCTGCTGCTGGCCGGTCTGTTCGAGATCGGATTCGCCCTTGGAATGAAGTACTCCGAAGGTTTCAGCAAACCCGTGCCGACCGCCCTGACGGTGGTGTCGGCCCTGATCAGCCTGTACCTGATGAGCCAGGCGATGAAGAACATTCCGGTCGGCACGGCCTATGCGATCTGGACCGGCATCGGCGCCATGGGCGTGACGGTGCTGGGCATCTATCTGTTCAACGACAGCGCCTCGCCGGCCCGCCTGGCCTGCGTGGGCCTGATCGTGGCCGGTGTGATCGGCCTGAAGCTGGTGTCGCCCAACTGAAAGGTGGCCCGACCAACGGTCGGGCCCCGCCGTGTGGTTTGGTAGGCCCCCACCGTTGGTGGGGGCTTCCCCTCAAATGCGGTAGGCAATGGTCTTCATCACCTTTGAGGCCAGCGCCATCGCGCCGGGAATCGGGAACGGCAGGCGGCGTGCGCCGGCCTGCTCGGCATGCTCGGCATGCCGGGCCTCGTCTTCCTTCATCACCCGGATGACCGCGCGGCTGCGCAGGTCGCCGGCAGGCAGGTCGACCAGGTGTTTGTCCAGATGGGCTTCCACCTGGCGCTCGGTCTCGACCACGAAGCCAAGGTTCCAGCCATCGCCGCGCAGCCCGGCCAGGGTACCGATGGTGTAGCTGCCGGCGTACCAGAGCGGATTGAACAGGCTCGGGCGGCTGTCCAGCTCGCCCAGCCGGGTGGCGCACCACGCCAGGTGATCGGTCTCTTCCTGGGCCGCTTCCAGCAGGTGCTCGCGGGTTGCCGGGTCGCGCGCCACCGCGGCCTGGCCGAAATACAAGCCCTGGGCGCAGACCTCACCGACATGGTTGATCCGCATCAGCCCGGCCGCGTGGCGACGCTGCGTGCTGTCCATGCCGGGCTCGCCGGTGTCCGTGGCCGGATAGGGGCGGCTGGCCGGCGGGTTGCCGAACACCGTGTCCAAGGCGCGCTGCGCCTCGGTCAGCAGGTGGTCCAGCGGGGTGGTCTGGCGAAGCACGGTCATGGCGGCACGGCGTGGAGCGGGGGAGGCCCGATTCTCGCCCGGCCCCGGTCCCCTGCCAACCCGGGGCAGAAGGTGGGTTGCACCCGCCAGCCAAGCTGCGTACAATGCCGCCCCTTACGCTCCACCTTTCACAACGCGTGGCAGAGTTCCGGCGAGTTCTTCGCCGCAATGAGCCCGACCTAACCAAGAGTTCTTCATGAGCACTTTCACTGCCAAGAACGAGACCGTCCAGCGCGACTGGTACCTCGTCGACGCCGAGGGCAAGACCCTGGGCCGTCTCTGCACCGAGCTGGCCCGCCGTCTGCGTGGCAAGCACAAGCCGGTCTACACCCCGCACGTTGATACCGGCGACTACCTGGTCGTCATCAATGCAGAAAAGATTGTCGTCACCGGCAAGAAGCTGCAGGACAAGATGTATCACCGTTTCACCGGTTACATCGGCAACCTGAAGACCGAATCCCTCGCCCAGGCGCTTGAGCGCCACCCGGAGCGCGTGATCGAGACCGCCGTCAAGGGCATGCTGCCGAAGGGCACGCTGGGTCGCCAGATGTACCGCAAGCTCAAGGTCTACGCCGGCACTGAGCATCCGCACGCCGCACAGCAGCCGCAGGTTCTGGATATCTAATCATGGCTATCACTCAAAACTACGGCACTGGCCGCCGCAAGTCCTCCACCGCTCGCGTGTTCCTGCGCAAGGGTTCGGGCAACATCACCGTCAATGGCCGTCCGCTGGACGAGTTCTTCGGCCGTGAGACCGCTCGCATGATCGTGCGCCAGCCGCTCGAGCTGACCAAGAACACCGAGAGCTTCGACATCCTGGTCACCGCCGCTGGCGGCGGCACCACCGGCCAGGCCGGTGCGATCCGTCTGGGCATCGCCCGTGCTCTGGTCGAGTACGACGAGACCCTGAAGTCCGAGCTGCGCAAGGCCGGCTTCATGACCCGCGACGCCCGCGAAGTCGAACGTAAGAAGGTCGGTCTGCACAAGGCCCGCCGCGCCACCCAGTTCTCCAAGCGCTGATCTGCTGCGCCTGGTGGGGCTCCCTCGGGAGCCCGCTGGTTGGAAACGCAAAAGCCCGGCTTCGGCCGGGCTTTTGTCGTTCTGGGGGTGTGCATTTCGAGGTTGCCGGCCAGCGGCCGGCACTCCCCGTGGTTCCGCATACCCGACCCCGGAGTTCTGTCTGGAGCAGAGCCCCCTTGATGTTCAAGGGGGTGCGCCGACAGGCGCGGGGATAAGGTGGAATGCGTGACCAAATTAAACGCAAAAGGCCAGATCTTTCGATCTGGCCTTTTGCGTTTAATTTGGCTGCCCCTGATGGATTCGAACCACCGATGCCTGAGTCAGAGTCAGGTGCCTTACCGCTTGGCTAAGGGGCAATGTAACGTGTAACTATTTTCTCACTCTTCACGCTGAAAAACAACTTGATTTTCAGTGTGGTGGCTATGGGTGGACTCGAACCACCGACCCCAGCATTATGAGTGCTGTGCTCTAACCGGCTGAGCTACATAGCCTTGGTGAGCCCGCTATTCTGCTGATGTGTACAAGGACTGTCAACACCTTTGTATCGAGCTTGTGGCCCGACAGACGGCATGGGATAGTCCCAACCAGTAGATTTTCTTAGGAGTCCGCATCGTGATCGATCCGGACGGCTATCGACCGAACGTCGGCATCGTGCTGATGCGGCAGGACGGGCAGGTGTTCTGGGCACGACGTGTGCGCCGGGATGGCTGGCAGTTCCCGCAGGGTGGCATGAACACCGACGAGACGCCTGTCGAGGCCATGTATCGTGAACTGCAGGAAGAGACCGGGCTGTTGCCGGAGCACGTTGAAGTGCTCGGGGCGACACCGGGCTGGCTGCGTTACAAGCTGCCGGCGCGTGCCATCCGCCGCAATGAACGCCAGGTCTGCATCGGCCAGAAGCAGGTCTGGTTCCTGCTGCGCCTGACCGGTGACGAGGCGCACGTCAGCCTGGACCATACCGACTCGCCCGAGTTCGATCATTGGCGCTGGGTCGACTTCTGGTACCCGGTGGAGCATGTGGTGGTGTTCAAGCGTGGCGTCTATGCGCGCGCCCTGCGACATCTGGCGCCGTTGGCCCAGGGGGTGGCGGGGCAGGGCATCAGTGCCATGCCCAAGAGCGCTGCCGAGGCCTGGATGCCAGGCCACGCCGCCGGCCATGACAGGCCCAGGAAGCGCACACCCATGCGCGGCGGGTACTGGCCGCGGAAAGCCAAGGGTGAACCGGGAGCGGTTTGACGCGCAGGCTGCGCAACGAGCGGGTCGATCGGTCGCAACGCAGCGCTGCCGGCTATTTCCGGCAAGGACTGGTTGTCCGCCTGGCAAGCCTCCCCTGGCTGTTGTTGAGCGTGGTGGTTCTCGGCGACCTCGCATGGATGCCGCTTGCGCTGGGGGCGTGCCTCGCCTTCGCGACCTGTGCAGGTGCGCTGTTGCTGGCGGACCACCTGCTGCGGCTGAGAGCGGCAGGCGGGGGCGTGCAGTGGCTGATCGTCTTCTTCAGTGCACCGGTGCTGGCGCTAGGGCTGCTGCGTCTGTAGCCCCCTCATCGCGGGCGGGTTCGGCGGGACGCTGAACCGTATCGAGAATGGTTCAGGTCTCTGATTGACAACCATTCTCGTTTCCATTGGAATAGCGACCAGGCCGCTACTGGCCTGCTGCCCTGGTTCCCGCCCGTGTACGTCTGCATCTGCAACGGTGTTACCGACCACCAGATCCGCGAAGCCGCCAGCCATGGCGTCACGTCGGTGGCCGAGCTGACCATGCGCACCGGATGCGGCGCTACCTGCGGTTCCTGCCTGGACATGGCCGGCGATCTGCTGGCCAAGGCACGTGCCACCCACGATCTGCCGTTGCCGGTACTGGGGCTGGCGCAGGTCGCCTGAGTCGTCTCGCAGCGCGTTGACGCTGCATTCTCCTGATCTTCATTGCGGGCCGCGCGGGCCGCACTGGCCAATGCGCACGATTCGCGTTCCTTCACGCGCGCGCGCAAGGCGTTACAGTGCCCGCGATTTCAGCGTGCAGGAGCATCCCCATGAAGGGCGACACCAAGGTCATCGAATTCCTCAACAAGGTCCTCTACAACGAGCTGACCGCGATCAACCAGTACTTCCTGCACGCCAAGATGCTGAAGAACTGGGGCATCAAGGAACTGGCCGAACACGAGTACAAGGAATCGATCGAGGAGATGAAGCATGCCGACATGCTCGCCGATCGCATCCTGTTCCTCGAAGGCCTGCCGAACTTCCAGGCGCTGGGCAAGCTGCGCATCGGTGAGAACCCGACCGAGATCCTGCAGTGCGATCTGTCGCTGGAACGCGATGGCGTGGTCACGCTGCGCGAGGCCGTGGCCTACGCCGATTCGGTCGGCGACTACGTCAGCCGCCAGCTGTTCGTGAAGATCCTCGACTCCGAGGAAGAGCACATCGACTGGCTGGAAACCCAGCTGGAGCTGATCGAGCGCATCGGTGAGCCGAAGTACCTGCTGAGCAAGCTCGAAGAGTGATTCAGCGGGCCTGGCCGGCGAGATAGCCGGTCAGCGCCACGCGTGCGCGGGCGAACTCCGCCACCAGTAGCGCCACTGCCACGGCAGGGCGCTGCAGGCTGCCACTGCGGGCTTCGTGTTCGATCCGCCGCGCCACTGCTGACAGCGACAGCGCGCCGACGTTGGCACTGGAGGATTTCAGGCTGTGCGACAGCGCCTGCAGGCGTTCGATGTCGTTGCCCTGCGCTGCCTGCTGCAACTGCTGCACCAGCTGCGGTGCGTCTTCCAGGAATACCGTCACGATCTGTGCAGCGGCATCGCCGATCACCGCGTGCAGCTCATCCAGCACGCTGCGATCAAGCACCGGCTGTGGAATCGGGATCGAGCGTGCTCGTTCATCGCGCGGGCCTTCGCCGTCGGGCGCGCTCGGCGCTGCGGGCAATGGCACAGGTTCCGGCAGCGGTGAATGTCCGCGATCCGCGGATACCCGGCCCCAACGTTGCAGCAACGCATGCAGCGCCTCCCGCGCGATCGGCTTGGACAGATAGTCGTCCATGCCTGCCTGCAGGCAACGTTCGCGATCACCCGCCATGGCATTCGCAGTCATCGCGATGATCGGCAGCCGCGTGCGCCCCGCATCGGCTTCTTCCTCGCGCCAGCGCTGTGTTGCGCCGTAGCCGTCGAGCACTGGCATCTGGCAATCCATCAGCACGACGTCGATTCCACCTTCGCGCAGCAGTGCGAGGGCCTGCTCGCCGTCGGCGGCGTTGCGCACCTGGCACTGGAAGACCCGCAGCAGGTGCTCGGCCACCATCCGGTTGACCGTATTGTCCTCGACCAGCAGGACACGCAGATCCAATGACGGCAGCGTGGCGGCCGGCTGTGCGTCTTCGGCGTTGGCCAGCAGTGCTGCCGGACGCGCGGTGGCGGTTGGCTGCGCCAGCAGCGCGTGCAGGGCGGCATCGTTGAATGTGCTGTGCAGCTGCTGCTGGCGCGGTCGCAGCGTGATCGGATCGTCCTGCAGCCACAGTACCTGCAGCGTGTCGTCGGCACCGCGCTCGGCCAGGGCCCGCTGCAGGGCCGCCTCGCCATTGCGGCGTTGGCGCGCGTCGATCAGCAGCCATGCCGGCGTGCTCTGGCCCGGACGTGGCGCTGCGCGCAGGCGTTCCATTGCCTCATCGATGCTGGCCAGCAGCTGTACCTGCAGGCCGTGGTGCGCGGCGATGCGTTCGACGCGTAGCTGCAGCTGCGTATCGGCGGTGTACAGCAGCAGCGCTGCCGGCGAGCGTGCCAGCGCCGGCAGATCGCCGGGGACCTTCAGCAGCGGTATTTCGAACCAGAAGGTTGCACCCTGTCCCGGGGTCGACCGCACGCCGATGTCGCCATGCATCAGGTCGGTGATGCGCTTGCAGATGGCCAGGCCCAGGCCGGTGCCACCGTAGATGCGGGTGGTGGACGCGTCGGCCTGGCTGAAGGACTGGAACAGCCGCGCCTGCTGGGCCTCATCGATGCCGATGCCGGTGTCGACCACTTCGAAACGCAGCTGGTGCTGGGCGGGGCCTTCGCCCAGCCGCTGCACGCGCAGCTGCACCTGGCCACGTGCGGTGAACTTGATGGCATTGGCCAGCAGATTGCCCAGTACCTGGCGCAGGCGCACCGGGTCACCACGTACCGGCAGGCGCACGGCCGGATCCAGTTGCAGGCTCAGCGTCAGGCCCTTGGCTTCGGCGGCGCGCTGCAGCAGCTGCACCACGCCGTCGAGCAGTTCGCGCAGGTTGAAGCTGGTGATCTCCAGTTCCAGTGCCTGCGCTTCCAGTCGCGAGTAATCGAGGATGTCATCGACGATGCGCAGCAGCTGCTGCGAGCTGGCCGAGGCAGTGGCCAGCATCTGCCGCTGGTCCTCGCCGAGCGGACCACGGGCGATCAGTTCCAGCATCGGCAGGATGCCGTTGAGCGGCGTGCGGATCTCATGGCTCATGGTGGCCAGGAACTCGCCCTTGGCCAGCACCGCCGCTTCGGCCGCCTGCTTGGCCTGCAGCAGCTGATGTTCCAGCTGGCCCTGGCGCTCGGTGGTGCGCCGCAGCTGATCGCGCTCGCTGATCAGGGTGATGCGGTCGCGCTGCAGTGCCGCCAGCGCGTGACTGCGCGAACGCAATCGCAGGCCCAGTACCAGCAGGGCGATGATGGCCAAGGCCAGCACCGCCAGCAGCGCGACCGTCGATGACACTCAGAGCACCGCGTTGTGGAAGTCGAAGTTCAGGTCGCTGCCGGCCGACTGCACCATGTTGCCCTGGATGTAATCGACACCACCGACCCACATCGCGGCCGCTGCCTGCGGATCCTCGATCTGCTGGCCGATGATCTGCAGGCCGGCTGCGTGCGCCTGCTCGATCGATCGGCGCAGTTCTTCGCGCGTATCCGGGTTGGAGTGGCTGCTGGAAAAGCGTGCGGCCATGCGCACGAACGACAGCGGCAGCTGGGTGAGCAGGGCCAGGGCTTCGCTGCCCGGTTCGAACTGGCTCAGGCAGAAGCGCACGCCGACGCTGGCCATGCGCTGGCAGAACTGCTGCAACGGCACGGTGTGGATCAGCGCATCGGGCAGGCGCACGTCGATCACCAGCGCGCTGCCGGGCAGGCGGCGTTGCTGCAGCGATTCCAGCAGCCAGTCGGCGAACGCATCGCGCTGCAGGGTACGCAGCGACTGCGAGACGAACAGGTTCAGCGGCTGGGTGGCATGGCGATAGAGGTCGAGCAGGCCCATCGCATGCTCCAGCACCTGCTGGTCGAGGTCGGCGATGCGGCCGGCAGCTTCTGCCGCCGGAATCACCTGGCCGGCGGTCAGCACGCTGCCATCGGCCCGGCGCAGGCGCAGCAGCAGCTGGTACTGCGCACTGCTGCCGCCGGCGACGGCGACGATCGGCTGGTAAGCGAGCTCCAGCTGGCCTTCCAGCAGCGCCAGGTGTTCCTGCTCGGTGGTCACCTGGCGATGCACATGACCCGCCACGCCGGCGCTGAGCAGGCGCGCCTGCAGGGTGGTGCGTTCGACCGCTTCCAGGGCGCTGCTGGCATCGTCGAAACCCGGCGACAGCGGCGCGTAGCCGACCACACCACGCAGGTGCACCGATTCGTCGTCGCGGATCACGAAGGCGCGCGCGGACAACTGCTCGCGCAGGGTGCCGGCAATCGCTTCCAGGCTCTCCTCATCGGTGTTGCGTGCCAGCAACAGGAAGCTGTTGTCGTTCAGGCGCGCCAACAGGTGCGGATGGCCAGCTTCGGCAAGGCGTTGCCCGGCCTGCACCATCAGGCGCTCGAAGGCCGCGTAGCCGTAGCGCTCGCGCAGGCCCAGCGCGCTGGAGATTTCCACGAAGAACACGCCACCGCGTTCGTGCTGGGCAAGCGTTGCGTTGAGCTGCTGCAGCACATGGTGGCGCGTGGGCAGCCCGGTTTCCGGGTTGCTGGTGGCCGGTGCGCCGTTGGCACCCGGCAGGGTCGCGGCCTGCGCGCGTGCGCGGCGGATACGGTTGGCCACCGCGGCGATCAGGTGGCGTGGCCGGATCGGCTTGCTCAGGTAGTCGTCGGCGCCGCAGTCGAGCACTTCGAACTGGCGCTCCGGGTCCGGGTCGCCGCTGAGGAATACGATCGGCAGCAGCTGCATGCCAGGCTGCTGGCGGATCATCGCGGTCAGCCGCATGCCATCCAGCCCGGGCAGGTGCAGATCCATCAGGATCAGGTCCGGGCGCTGCTCGCGGATGGACTGCTGCACGCCATCGGCGTCGCCGAGCACGATCGCCTGCATGCCGGCGCCATGCAGCACGCTCTGCGCGAACAGCGCCTGGGCACGGTCGTCTTCGACGATCAGCACGCGGTAGGGCGAGTCGGCGTCGACAGGCGCCATGTCATTGTTGCCCGCCTCTGGCAGTGCTGCGGCGGAGGGCAGCGGCGGCGGCGCAGTCAGTCGGGTACCGTCGCTGGGTGCTGACGAGGCCGGCACCTGCGCGGTCTTTGACGACGGTGCCTCGGCAGGCGTGGCCGCAGCCAAGGGAGCGGCCCAACGTTGCCAATGATCGGCCGGAGGGGTTTCAGCGCGTCCCGGGCGGGGGCCCGCGGCGGATTCGTTTGCGGCCATCGATGCTCCTGGTGTTCGCCGCCATTATGCGACAAGCCCGCCGATCAGCCGGTACCGGGTTGCCGTTGTCCGTCGTCGCTGCCGCCACGTGCCAACCAGCGCACGCTTTTCCACAGGGTGCGCCAGACCAGCCAGACCAGCAATGCACCGGCCAGGCTGCAGGCCAGCACCACCACCAGCGCGATCCATGGATGCGCCAGCGCGAGCGCCAGCCCGCCGATCACCACGGTATCTTCGGCCGCCGAGGCGACCCAGTTGCTGGCCGGCTCCGGCGATGTGTTGAGCAGGGCGCGGGTGCCGGCCTTCAGGCCGTGGCTGGCCAGTGCAACGCCCGCGCCGGCCACCAGTGCACCGGTGCCCAGGTCGCCATCGGGTGACAATGTCGCTGCTGCCAGGAAGGCACCGGCGGGTACGCGCGCGAGGGTCTGCACCAGGTCCCAGGCTGAATCGACGCCGGGAATCTTGTCCGCGAAGAACTCGGCGATGGCCAGCGCCGCCGACGTGCCCAGCACCCACCACGACTCGGTGGCCTGCAGCGCCGGTGGCAGGTCGACCCAGCCGAGCAGGCCGGCAATGCCGACGCCGAATACGGTGAGGTAGACGCGGATGCCGGCCAGCCAGGCCAGCAGGATGCCGATCACGAACAGGTGGGCTTCGGTCATGGCGGGCTCCGGCGGCGGAACTGTGCGGGGTGCCACACTATCGACGATGGAGTGGCTGAATGCCACCGCCCGGTGCCGGCCGGCACCGGGGAAACCTGCCGTTCCTGTCATACACTAGCCCGTCGTTTGCCCCAGGGGCCGTACTGGCGTCGCCACTGCGATGCCACGGAGACTACCCATGAACAACCGCCCTCCCATGCGTGTGCAGGTCCGCCTTCCCGGTGCCCCGCAACCACCCGCCGACCGCCGTCGCCTGCTGGTGATCGCGGGCATCTGGCTGCTGAGCCTGGTGCTTGCGGTGCTGGGTGGCTGCTGGCTGGGTGCGCCGCGCGGTGAACAGGGCCAGCGCGTGCAGGTTGCCGAGAAGCGTGCCGATACCCTGCAGACCCAGTTGACCGAGCTGCAGCAGAAGCAGGCCACGCTGGAAGCGTCGGACCGCATCAGCCGCGCCGCCAACAACGAAGTGCAGTCTTCACTGGCCGAGCGCGATGAAGAGATCGCCGGCCTGCGTGCTGACGTCGCCTTCTACGAACGCCTGGTGGGCTCGACCAGCCAGCGCAAGGGCCTGAACACCCATTCGATTGAATTCAGCCCGGAATCGGCCGGCACCTGGCAGTACAGCGTGGTGCTGACCCAGAACCTCAACCGGGGCGCGATCAGCCAGGGCCAGATGCGTTTCACGGTGGAAGGCGTGAAGAACGGCAAACTGGCCACCATCAGCTGGGACGAGCTGCACCAGCGCAGCAAAGTGCCGGGACAGGATTACTCGTTCCGGTACTTCCAGCAGCTCACCGGCAGCGTGATGCTGCCGGCTGACTTCACCCCGCAACGGGTGAAGGTGACATTGGGGAGTGGTGCGGGGGGCACCACGCAGGTATTCGACTGGAAACAGGCCGGCGCACCGGCCAGCAAAGGGGAGTAGGCAGATGTTCGGAAGCAGCAAATCCAGCCGTGATGGCCAACTGGTGGTGGATGCCCTGATCGGCAACCAGGTGGTGATCCGTGGCGATGTGGAATTCAGTGGTGGCCTGTACGTGGAAGGTCGCATCCACGGCAAGGTGATTGCCCAGGAGGGCGCCAGCGCGGCGACCCTGACCCTCGCCGAGCATGGCGTGATCGAGGGTGAGATCCGCGCCCAGGTAGTGGTCATCAGTGGCCGCCTTGATGGCGACGTGCATGCCACCGAGAAGGTCGAACTGACCCCGAGTGCGCGGGTCAACGGCAACGTTCATTACCAGGTAGTGGAAATGAACGCGGGTGCCCAGCTGAACGGCCGGCTGATCCATGCCAGCGCCCCGATGCAGGCCCTGCCAGCGCCGGAGAGCCAGGACGCCGGTGACGGCAAGGGCGACACCGCCGCACGCCGCAAGCTGGCCGAGGCGATGGCTTGAAAGCCACCGCCGGCGCCCCCATGCTGAGCCCATGAACACGCTCGTCTCCCTCCCCGGCGCCACGCCGGCCGCCGCGCCCGACTACCAGTCGCTGGATCGGCCGCTGAACTTCACCGAGGCCGCTGCGGCCAAGGTCAAGGAACTGATCCAGGACGAGGGCAACCCCGACCTGTCGTTGCGCGTGTACATCGAGGGTGGCGGCTGTTCGGGCTTCCAGTACGGGTTCGAGTTCGACGAGAACCGTGCCGGCGATGACCTGGCGGTGCAGACCAGCGGGGTTACCCTGCTGGTCGATCCGCTCAGCCTGCAGTACCTGATGGGCGCCGAGGTGGATTACACCGAGAGCCTGACCGGTGCGCAGTTCGTGATCCGCAATCCGAACGCCAAGACCACCTGCGGCTGCGGCAGCAGTTTCAGCATGTAATTGCAGGGCGTGGGGCATGCGCCCCGCGCGGTGCCTTCGGTAGATCCACGCCATGCGTGGATGGCTTTTCCTGCATCCACAGGCGGGTTTCCGCAAAGTCTGCGGCTTGCCACTTGCCGTGATTGGCGGCAGGCTAGCTGGATGCTCACTTCTCCTTCGCCGCTTTCCGGTTTTGCCTTCGTGGGTGAACCGTTGGAGCGCGCCGATGCCATGCGCGAAGATGCCGATGCTCTGGCGCGCCTGTGGCCCGATGCGCGCATTCTTGTCCTGGACCAGGACGGCACCGCCTTCACCGGTGATGACGACCAGCCGTTGGCGCTGACCGGCGCTGATGTCGGTGGCGGGCCCGGTGTCGCGATCTTCCTCGGCCTGCGTGGCGAGCAGGCGTGGTTCTCGGTGGAAGCTGCCAGCGTGACCGTCACCGCGCCACGCCGGCTCGATCTGCGCCAGGCCGCCCTGCTGTGGACCGTGGCCGATGCGACCGCCTTCAGCTACGCCCGCGGCATGTCCTACTGGCAATCGCGTACCCGCTTCTGCGGCGTCTGCGGCACGGCCGTGACGTTCGCCCGTGGTGGCTTCGTCGGCCGTTGCCCGCAGTGCGCGACCGAGCACTACCCGCGCGTCGATCCGGCAGTGATCGTCGCCGTGGAAAACCAGGGACGGCTGTTGCTGGGCCGCCAGTCCAACTGGGCGCCGCGCCGCTATTCGGTGCTGGCCGGCTTTGTCGAGCCGGGCGAGACCTTCGAACAGACCGTAGCGCGCGAAGTGCACGAAGAGAGCAAGGTGCGGGTGACCGCCTGCCAGTACCTGGGCTCGCAGCCCTGGCCGTTCCCGGGTGCATTGATGGTCGGTTTCCGTGCGCAGGCACAGGACGATGTGCCGACTGTGGACGGCGAGCTGGAAGACGCGCGCTGGTTCAGTGCCGAGGAAGTCGGCGCGGCCCTCGCACGTGACGTCGAGGACGATGGTGAAGGCATCCGTCTGTCACCGCCGATCTCCATTTCGCGGGGCCTGATCGAGCATTGGTACCGCCAGCAACCGGCCTCCGGCGGCGCCAGCATTGCCGCCACCTGAACACGCTGCCGGTTACAGTACGGTTCACCGCTGACGGCGGCGCTGCGACAGGTAAGGTAGCGACGCCGAACGCTTGCTCGTAGGGAGACCTGCCATGTTCACCACCCTGGTCGCCGTGTTGGTGGCACTGGCCCTTGGCCATGTCGCCCCGGCCGCTGCCGCGTCGCTGCGCCGTTTCGACGGCTTCCGGCGCTGGCTGGGCTGGCTGGACGCGCGCGGTGGTCGGGCCTGGCAGGGTGCCGCCGGCGTGGCGCTGGCGATCGTACCGCCACTGCTGCTGATGGCGTTGGTGGCCTGGCTGCTGCGCGGGGTGCTGTTCGGCCTGCCGGCGCTGCTGCTGGGCGTGGCCGTGCTGGCCTGGTGCTGGGGCCCGCGGGATCTGGACCGCGACATCGAAGCGATCATCGATGCCGACGATGCGCCGACCCGGCAGGCGGCGGTACGCAACCTGCAGTCGGCCGGTGGCAGCCTGCGCGAGGATGTTCCTTCGCTGGTCGAGGCGACCGTGCTCAACGCGCTGCGGCGCTGGTTCGCGGTGCTGTTCTGGTTCCTGCTGCTGGGCCCGGTCGGTGCCCTCGGTTATCGCCTGCTGGCATTGATGGCGGAAAGCCCGATGCGTGCGCGCGTGCCGGTGGAGCCGCTGGCGCTGGCGCAGCGGTTGCTGGGCTGGATTGAATGGCCCGTTGCCCAGTTGATGGCGTTTTCGATGGCCCTGGTCGGCAACTTCGACACGGCCTGGAAAGCATGGCGCCAGGCGCATGGTGAGCGCTTGGCCGGCGACATTGGTTTCCTGGGCGCGGTGGCGCGTGCCAGCGTCAATGCCGAGTTGCGCGAAGATGCGCACGATTACACCGAAGCCGGCCTGCTGCCGGTGTGGCAGCGGCTGCCGGACCTGCGTGATGCGATGAGCCTGGTGTGGCGGATGTTGCTGCTGTGGTTGGCGGCGCTTGCCGTGCTGGTGATAGCAGGCTGGGTGACCTAGTTGCTTTGCAGGGCTTGCAGCCCTGCACCCGCTGAAAGCAACAGCAACAGCGGCTCTGGGTTGCTGAGGGTTGGGCGGGGCGGTGTGGGGCTGCAGGACACGCCGTAAACCCATCCATGGGGGCTCGATGGCGCCTTGCTCGTGTGCGCTGTCCTGCGCACACGGCAAGACCGGGGTTGGGCGTCCTGCCCAACCCGCCCGAGGCATGCCTCGGGCCCATGGCGCCAGCGGTCCTGCAGCCCCACACCGCCCCACCTCTGACAGTTGGCCGGTGGCCTCGGCTTGGGGGCGGATCCCTTTTGCGAAGCAGAAGGGCTCTGACCCCGGTACTGCGGGCCCTGGTGGCGAGGCTACGGGGTGAAGTCCAGATAGTCTTCGTGCAGGCCTTGCACCAGGCGGCCGGTGGCTTCGTCGTTGGCGTTGGTTTCCATCAGCAGCCAGCCGGGCATGCTGTCTTCGCGCATGGCCGGGCCTTCGTCCACGGCCATCACAAAGCTGTTGCCCAGTGCCTTGCCATAGGCATGCAGCAGCGCGTGCAGTGCCTGCGGATCCACCGCGCCGCGCAGTGTTGCCAGTGTCTGTTCCAGTTCCGGGCGGTCGAAGAGCGCCTCGGACAGGGTGCTGTCCACATCGTCGGCCAGTGCGTGCACATCGCGCAGCATCAGGAAGCGCGCGAACTGCGGCAGGTTCTCACCCAGCTCACTGTTCACCCAACTGCGGGGATCACTACAGCCTGCAGCCTTCATGGCTGCAATCAATTCAGTACGTCGCTCACTCATGGCACCAGCATAGCCGAGCGAAGCGACCCGCTTCGGCTTCCGCTTTTGCTTTTGCTTTTGCTTTTGATCTTCTTCTTTCTTCCGTGGTGGACGCGCACGGAAATTGTCCGTGGCCGGGCGGGTGGGTTGCGCAGGGGCGTAAGCCGCATGGATGCGGCGACCGAGCTTACATGGACGTACTTGCAGCGGCCCCTGCGCAGCCCACCCGCCCGGCCAACCCCCACGGCTTCTGCCTTCAACGACCACCACGAGGGGCTGCGCCGTTGGCGGGAAACTACACCGGAGCCAGCGCGGTGAACGGCGCCCACGGCAGGTTGCGCAGCACGGCATAGCCCGGCAGCAGCCACAGCCAGAACGTAGGGCTGGCCAGTACCCGCATCAGCGGATCGAGCACGCGCGGGCGCACGCCAGCCATGTTGAGCAGCATCAGGAACAGGAAGGGCAGGCTGATGACCAGCAACGGGTTCATCGCCATCGCGCCGGGCAGGTCGAAGTGGACCAGTGAATACAGGCAGCGCGTGCTGCCGCAGCCGGGGCAGTAGAAGCCGGTCAGTGCATACAGCGGGCAGCCCGGCAGTGGATTGCCGGAGACATACGGATTGACGTGGCGCAGGACCACGGCGGCACCCGCAGCCAGGCCGGAAGCGGCCAGCAGCGGGGCCCAGCGGGCCAGGCGGGAACGTGCGGGAAGTGCGGACATGCAGGAGCGGGATCCGGCGCGTGGCCGGACCCCGTCGCGGGCATCAGTAGCTGCCGTTGCCGCCGCTCAGGGCGCCCAGGCCGCCAACGGCCATGATCACGATGAAGTACAGCACCATGACGACGACGGCGGCGATGGCCGACCACATGGCCCACTTCTTGGCCTTGTCGGCCGAATCACGGGCGCCGGCGACGTCGCCAGCAGCCAGCTTGCCGTTGACCTGGGCGGCGTAGACGATCGACACGATGCCGGCCGGCAGGCAGCAGAACAGGGTGGACAGGATGGCCCAGACCAGATTGTTGGGGACCTGCGCAGTGGTGGTGTTCATGGTTCAAGCTCCTCGATGGGTGGTGGTGGTGAATCAAAGGTCGGATAGAGCGCCCAGCACGGCCAAGCCGCCGAACAGCCCGAACCACAACAGCAACAGGACCGGCAGGGCAACGGCCGAAGCCACCGCCCACCAGCCCGCCTTGCGCGACGCGCTATAGGCCCCCGGCAGGTCACCGGCCGCACGGCGACCATCGACCTGGGCGGCATACACGATCGACACCACGCCCAACGGCAGGCAGCAGAACAGCGTCGTCAGGATCGCCCAGACCAGATGGTTGGGGATGTAGACCGGACGGCTGAGCGGTGGCGGTTGATTCAAAGCAAGACTCCATTCCTTGGCGGTCGGCGTGTCGTAGACAGGCCGAACCTCCCCCCTGTGGGTGCGTAATCTACCGCAACCGGCGACGCATGTATGCGTTTTCAGCCCCGTCAGGCCTCGTATGGCCCTTGCACGGGGGCGTATGCAGCGTACCGTCATCGCCCCCGGAAGGGGCGATTGCGTCAGGCGAGGTCGCCGCGCAGGGTGCGGACCTGGGCTTCCAGCGTGGCAGCATCGGTCGAATGGCCATCCACCGCCGGTGCCGCGACCACCTCCACTGTCGCCCGGAACCGGCGCGGTACGCGCATGCGGCCCAGGCGGGTATCGCGCCGGCTCCACATGCTCGACCACATGCCGCGCAGGGCCATCGGCACCACCGGTACCGGGCGGCGTTCGAGGATCTTCTCCACGCCGGATTTGAACGCTGCCATCGTGCCGTCGCGGGTCAGTGCGCCTTCCGGGAAGATGCACACCAGTTCGCCCTCGGCGAGTGCGGCATCGACTTCATCGAACGCACGCTGCATCAGCGCCGGGTCTTCGCGCGCACCGGCGATCGGAATCGCCTTGGCGGTGCGGAAAATCCAGCGCATCACCGGGATGTTGAAGATCTTGTAGTACATGACGAAGCGCACCGGGCGCGGGATCGTCGCCGACAGGATCAACGCGTCCATGTAGCTGACGTGGTTGCAGACCAGCAGCGCGGCGTCCTCATCGGGCACGTTCGCTTCGATGCCGTGCGGGCGCAGGCGATACAGCGTGCGCACCATCACCCAGCTGAGGAAACGCATCAGGAATTCGGGGACGATGGTGAAGATGTAGATCGCCACCACGGCGTTGGCGATGGCCAGTGCCAGGAACAGCTGCGGGATGGTCCAGCCGAGCAGGCGCTGGGTGAGCAGGCCAAGTACCGCCGCAGCGACGATGAAGCCGGAGTTCTGGATGTTCAGCGCGGCGAACACGCGCGACATCTCCGACTTCGGCGTGCGGCTCTGGATCAACGCAAACAGCGGCACCACGAAGAAACCGGTGAACAGGCCGATGCCGAGCAGGTCGATGATGATGCGGATGCTGCCGGCCTGGTGCACGAACTGGGTGACCGACAGGCCCTGCGCGGTGGCTTCACCGGCGCGTGCGAAGTACAGGTCCAGCAGGAACGCGGTCATGCCGAACGCGCCCAGTGGCACCAGGCCGATCTCCACGGTGCGTGCCGACAGCTTTTCGCACAGCAGCGAACCGACGCCGGTGCCGACCGAGAATAGCGCCAGCGCGAAGATGTACAGGGTGGGCTCGCCACCGAGGTTGGTGACCGCATAGGACGGCAGCTGCGCGGTGAGGATGGTGCCGACGAACCAGAACCAGGACACGCCGAGGATGGCGTTGCGTACCGATTTCTGTTTCCTGGCCATGCGCAGCACGGCCAGCGATTCGGGGATCGGGTTCCAGTTGATCTTCAGATCAGGGGCGCCGGCATCGACCTTGGGGATCATGCGCGCGGCCAGGTTGCCGCAGATCGCCAGCGCGATGACTGCCGTGGCAGCCACGATCGGGCCATGGGTGCCGGCCAGAGTGAACACCAGGCCGCCGACGATCATGCCAGTCAGGATCGACATCGACGTGCCCATCTCGACCAGGCCATTGCCACCGGTCAGTTCTTCCGGGCGCAGTACCGAGGGCAGCACCGAGTACTTCACCGGGCCGAACAGGGTGGATTGCAGGCCTGTGCAGAACAGGGCCACCAGCAGCACCGGCAGGCTCTCGGTGAGAAAGCCCACCGCGGCCAGCGTCATGATCACGATCTCCATGGTGGTGGTGATCACGATCAGTCGCGACTTCTCCAGCTTTTCCGCGATCTGCCCGGCCAGGGCAGAGAACAGGAAGTAGGGCAGGATGAACAGCGCCGGCGCCAGGTTGGTGTAGAGCGTGCGCTCGCTCTCGGCCACGCCGAGGTAGAACAGCAGGCCGATGATCGCCTGCCGGTATACGTTGTCGTTGAAGGCACCCAACCCCTGCACGATGAAGAACGGCAGGAAACGGCGCTGGCGCAGCAGGGCGAACTGGTTGTGACCGGACATGGAACCTCCTTGGACCGGCGCAGCCTAGCATTCCTGCCCATCTGTCGGGACCGTGGCGGCATGCATCCACGCATGGCGTGGATCTACTCAGACCCCCTGGGTACGGACGGTGGGTGCGGACCGTTGGTCCGCACACCTGAGAACCTCAGACGATATCGTCGACCACGCCGCCGTCGACCCGCAACGCTGCGCCGGAGGTGGCCGACGCCTGCGGCGAGGCAAGGTAGACCACCATGTTGGCCACTTCTTCGACCGTGGCCGCGCGCTGGATCACCGACGCAGGACGATGTGCCATCACGAACTCACGGCCGATCTGTTCCAGTGGCTTGCCGGTACGTGCGCGCTCTTCTTCGAACATCGTTGCGAAGCCGTCGGACAACGTCGGGCCGGGCAGTACCGCATTGATGGTGACGCCGCTGCCGGCCGCGCGCTTGGCCAGGCCGCGCGACAGCGACAGCTGCGCGGTCTTGCTGACGCCGTAATGGATCATGTCGGCCGGAATGTTGCGTGCCGATTCGGAGGAGATGAACAGCACGCGGCCCCAGCCGGTGTCGACCATCGCCGGCAGCAGGGCGCGCGACAGGCGCACGCCGGACATGACGTTGGTCTGCCAGTACTGCTCCCAGGTGGCATCGTCTGTTTCGAAGAAATCCTGCGGGCCGAAGATGCCGGCATTGTTGACCAGAATGTCGACCTTCCCCGGCAGGCCGGCCAGCAGGGTGTCGACACCGCTGGCGTCGGACAGGTCGGCGGCCACGCCCAGCACGTTGGCGCCGGGAAGGGCAGCCAGCAGGCGCTGGCGCGCGCGCTCCACGCTGTCGGCACTGCGGCCATTGAGGATGACCTGCGCGCCGGCGGCGGCGAGGCCCTGTGCGATGGCGTAGCCGATGCCGGCGGTGGAGGCGGTGACCAGCGCGGTGCGGTCGTTGAGTTCGATCTTCATGGGGGGATCCTGCGTGGGCGACACGGCAGTATCGGCGCCCGGGCGTGATCGGAATGCCCCCGTGGACGCAACACGATGTTGCATGGCCGACAGCCGCTCCAGTAGATCCACGCCACGCGTGGATGCCGCTCCAGTAGATCCACGCCATGCGTGGATGCCGTCCGCTCAGGCCAGGCCGCGCACCGCACCATTCGCCGCCGCTCTCACCTTCGGCAGCATCCGCAGCACCAGCGCCATCTGCGTGCGGATCAGCTGCAGTTTCGGCGGCATCGTCTCATCGAGCTGCTCCAGTTCCGCGGCCACCGCACGATCGGCGTCGTTGTCTTCCTCAGACACCGGTTGCTGCGCAGTCAATGCCGACGCCAGCTGCTGCAGCGCTTTGCGCACCCGCTCGCCAGCGGCCAGCGCCAGTGGATCACCCGCGTAGCTGTCAACCTGGTCGCGGTGCGCACCCAGTGCCGACAGGTGCCCGAGCAGGGTGTTGGACAACGCCAGGAAGTGGAAACCCGAATCGAGGTTGCGGCGCACGTGGCCGGGTTCGCGCAGCATGTTCGACAACGCGGTGGACAGTGCGGCATCGGCGTTGTGCATGTCGCGGCGGGCGATGCGGTAGGCCAGATCGTCGCGCATGCCGCTGCGGTACTGACCCAGCACCGATTCCAGATAACGGGCGGCGGTATCCAGCACCCGCGCCAGCACGCGGTGCAACTGTCGGCCCTGCCAGTCCGGCAGGATCAGGAACGCGGCGGCGGCTGCGATCGCGCAGCCGAGGATCGTATCGACCATGCGCGGCACGATCAGTACGAAGCCGTCGCCGATCAGGTTGAAGCAGGTCAGCGCCATCACCGTGATGGCGGCCGAGGCGACCAGATAGCGGTCGGTACGGGTGAAGAAGAACAGCAGCGCCGACAGCAGCGCGATCAGCAGCTGGATCTCCAGCCGGGGGAACAGCTGCAGCAGCGCCCAGGTCAGTACCAGGCCGGCCAGCGTGCCGACGATGCGCTGGGCCAGGCGCTGGCGGGTGGCGCCGAAACTGGGCCGGCACACGAACACGATGGTCAGCAGCACCCACGAGCCGTTCTGTGCATTGAACAGACGGATGGCAACGAAACCGGCGATCAGTGCCAGCGCCATGCGCAGGCCATGGCGGAACAGCACCGAGCCCGGGGTGAGCTGCTGGCGCAGGCGCACGCCCATTTCGCGCAGGGTGTGCGGGTTGCTGTCGCGCAGACGGGTGTCGACGTTGTCCAGGCTGGCTTCGGAACGTTCGGCATCGAGCAGGCGGCGCTCGATGCTGCGCAGGTTATGCACCAGCAGGTCCAGCGAGCCGAGCAGACGCTGCCACTGCGGGCGTTGCTGGTCGCGCAGGTAGGTCAGCGCATCGGCCAGGTCGCGCCCAGCCTGCTGGTTGCTCTCGCCGTAGACGAACGGGCGGCGCAGCCGGATCGCTTCGCCCAGCCGTGCACAGGCCTGGCCCTGCAGGTCCAGCAGGCGCTGGCAGCGGTACAGCACGTCGCTGTGGAAGAACGCATCGACCAGCGCGCCGTACGGATAGTGGGAAGAGCTGGCACGCTCATGGAAATCCTGTGCCATGTAATACAGGCGCAGGTACAGGCCGGAGTTGACGCCGGGCCGGCCGGAGCGGCCAAAGCGTGCCAGGATCGCCGTCTTCGCCTCGTTCAGCGCACCGACCACGCGGCGGTTCTGCTCGGCCAGGTCGAGCTGGCGGCGCTGCAGGTCCGCCTCGCGCACGGGTTCGAACAGGGCGGCCTTGAGCTGCAGGTAACGGCCCAGCTCCACGTACAGGCGCGCCACGCGCTCGCGCACCGGCCGGTTGGCGAACAGCGTGGTCCATAGAATCGACAGCAGCCCGTACCAGACCGCGCCCGCCAGCAGGTGACTGACCGCGACCAGCGCACTGTGCAGGTCATGGGCACCATGCTGTTCCAGGCCGATCATGGTGTAGATGGCCAGGGTGACGGTGGCCTGGGCGATGGACGCGTAGCGCTCGCCGAGTGCGCCGAGCAGTGTCAGGCCGAACGTGGACAGCGCCAGGGCCGTGATGAAGATCCACGGCCAGGGGAACAGCCAGATCACCGAGGCCGCCGCCAGGCAGAAGCACAGCAGCGACAGCAGTACGGCCTTGGTCCGGCCCCACCAGTTGTCATCGGTCTCGGCAATGGCGCTGGCGATGATGCCCAGGAACACGCCGGGCAGCGCGGTCAGTGCATCCAGGTGCCAGCACACGGCCAGGGCCGCTGTCAGGGCAATGAACACCCGCAGGCCATAGCTGGCCTTCTCGTGGGCCCACAGGCGGCTGAGGCGGGATTCGCGTGCGGACATGCAGGCTCGGCGGAAGGATCGACCTCCATTATTGCGGGCCGCGCGTGAAATGGTAGATCCACGCCATGCGTGGATGATTTTCCGCTCGATACCCGGTAGTGCCGGCCGCCGGCCGGCTCCTCGCACCTTCGTCCGGGCTCATGAGGAGCCGGCCAGCGGCCGGCACTACCGTTTGCCGGTTGCTTACATGTCGAACCGCACGCTCAGCGCGAAGGTGCGCGGCAGGCCGACGCCGGCATTGGACCAGTACCTGCGGTTGGTCAGGTTCTCCACGCTGGCACGCAGGGTCACCGGGTGGCCGGAGGCCAGCAGGCGGTAGCCGATGCCGGCATTGACGAGCGTGTAGTCGGGCAGCTTCAGGGTGTTGTCGGCGTCATACCAGACATCGCCGTAGTAGCGCACGGCGGCATAGGTCTCCAGCCCTTCCACCCACGGCAGCTGGTAGGTGGCGTGCAGCACGCCGCTCCAGCGCGCTGCACCGACGGTGCGGTTGCCTTCCTGCGCCGCGCTGCCCGGTGACAGCTTGTCGTAGGTCGGGTCAAGCCAGGTCACGCCACCACCGACGGTCAGCGCATCGCTCAGGTGCAGGTCGGCGCTGGCCTCGATGCCTTCGTACAGGGTGATGCCATCCTGCACCAGGCGCTTGCCCGCATCGGTCAGCTGATCGATGTTGGCGCCACGCTCCAGACGGAAGGCAGCGACGTTCGCGTTCCAGCGATCCGCTTCAACCTTGGCGCCGATCTCGTACTGCTTGCTGATGGTGGGGTCGAGCACATCGCCGGCATTGACGTAGCTGTTGCCCACGCGGCCGCCGGCTTCCAGCGACTCGATGTAGCTGGCATACAGGGTGACGGCGTCACTGGGCTTGAACATCACCGCGTAGGTCGGGGTGACCGGATAGGTGTGGTAGGCGCCCTTGGTCTCGAAATCGTTGTAGCGCCAACCGGCCAGTACCGACCAGCCATGGCCGAGGTCGACGGTATCGCTGACGAACACGGCCTTCTGCACGGTTTCGCTGCCACGGCTCATCACCCGCGAACCGACTGCGTCGTGGCGGATGTCATGGCGCTGGTAGAGGTTGGCGCGGCCGATCAGGCTGAACTCGTAAGGACGGTCCCAGCCCAGCCCGGTCTGGTGGCTGACCCCGGCCACCAACTGGTGCCGCAGCGGGCCGGTGCCGAAGCTGCCCTGCACCAGTGCCTGCGCCAGCTTCCACTCGCTCTTGCCGCCGAGTTCGTAGACGTTGACGGCGTAGTCGCCGTTGAGGTCGTCGATGTAGGCGAAAATCTTGTTGACGTCGTTCCACGAGGTGGTGACGCCATAGCTCAGGCTTGCCTTCCAGTCGCTGTTGATCTGCCAGTTCAGTGCGGTGGACAGCAGGCTGGAGCGGGTGTCGTAGTAGGTGCCAGGCACGCTGTTGTCGACATCGCCAGCGATCGGCCGCGGCAGCGACGTCAGGCCACGGAAGTAGTACTGCGGTGATTCCTCGCGCAGGTCGCGCGACTGGAATACGCCGTCGAAGGTCCAGGTGAGGGCATCGCTCAGGCGCGCGTCCAGCGACAGTGCGCCGACCTTGCGATCGACATGGCCGCCGTTGAAGGTTTCGCCCTTTTCCTGGTAGGCGTTGAAGCGGTAGCCGAACATCTGCTCGTTGCCGAAGCGGCCGCCGACGTCGATGCCGCCGCTGACGATGCCCTGCTCGCGCCAGCCGAGCTGGGCGGAGAAGGTCGGTACCTCGGTCGGCTTCTTGGTGATGTAGTTGACGATGCCGCCTGGTGCGCCGAAGCCGTACAGGAACCCGCCGGGGCCCTTCAGCAGGTCGACCTGTTCCATCACTTCCAGCGGCCACTCGGTGCCCCAGGACGAGACCTGCAGGCCGTTGACCCGGTAGCTGTCGAAATTCAGGTCGATGCCGCGGTTACGGATCGGCGAGCTCCAGCCGCTGGCATAGGCGCTTACCTGCGTGGTGACCGAAGGATCCAGCAGGAAGGCTTCGCCCAGCGACACGACCTGGCGCTGTTCGATCTGCTCACGGCCGACGGCGGTGATCGCAAACGGGGTATCACGCAGGGCGCGGTCGCCCAGGGCACCGGCCTCGGTGTGGGTACGCTCGGCGATGACCTTGACCGCGTCCAGATCGGTGGCACGACGGGCGTCGGCGGGTGCTTCGGCGTGTGCAGTGCAGGCGGCGGACAGCGCTACGGCCAGCACGGCCAGGCGGGGGGAGCGGATGGGCAACATCGATGGAGATCCTCGGCGGGCGGCCACAGGCCATCCGCCCATGCAGGGGGGAAAGGTCAGTGGCTGGGATCACACAGGCGTGCCGGCAACGGCAGCGGGGCGCCGCAAGGGGGCGCAGGACCATGGCTGGATGAGAATTGTTCTCTTTTCGTTCCGGCGCGTCAAATCCAAAGCGGGGTGCGGACCAACGGTCCGCACCCACCAGAGGCAGGTGTTGCAGTAGATCCACGCCACGCGTGGATGGGCCTTGCTACGCCCGCTGTGCGCGCCTGAGCAGCTTCGCTTCACGCCTGCGCGCGCGCCGCGCCTTCCAGCGCTCGGCCAGGCACGAGAAGATCACGTACAACGCCGGCGTGCTGAGCAGGGTCAGGCTCTGCGAGAACAGCAGGCCGCCGATCATCGCGATGCCCAGCGGGCGACGCAGTTCCGAACCTTCGCCCAAGCCGATCGCCAGCGGCACCGCCGCCAGGATCGCCACCATCGTGGTCATCATGATCGGGCGGAAACGCACGATGCTGGCTTCGCGTGCCGCCTCGCGCGGAGTCAGCCCATGTTCGCGCTGCGCCACCAGGGCGAAGTCGATCATCATGATCGCGTTCTTCTTGACGATGCCGATCAGCAGCACCAGCGCGATCATCGAGATCACCGACAGTTCGGTGTTGGTGCCGAACAGCGCCAGCAACGCACCCACGCCGGCTGCCGGCAGGGTGGACAGGATCGTCACCGGGTGGATCAGGCTTTCGTACAGGATGCCCAGCACCAGATAGACGGTGAGGATCGCCGCCAGCACCAGGATCAGCATGTCGCTGGGGTCGGAGTTGAAGCCGAAGCCCGCGTCATCGGCCAGGCGGATGTCGCCGGGCATGCGCATGCCGGCCACGGTGCTGTCGATGATGGCCTTGGCCTCGCCCATGCTGACGCCGGGGGCGAGGTTGTAACTCAGGTCCATCGTCGTGTACTGGTTTTCATGGGTGATCTGCGAGGGCGCCAGGCCCGGCGCCTGTCTGGCCACCGCGGTGATCGGCACCATCTCGCCGTTGCGTGCGCGCACATGGACTTCGTCCAGCGCCGAGGGCGTGGCGGTCTGCGACGGCAGCGCGTTGACCACCACGCTGTACTGGTTGATGTCCGAGTAGATGGTGGAAATCTGGCGCTGGCCGAACGCTCCGTACAGCGCACCGTCGATGGCGCCGACCGAGATGCCCAGGCGCGCGGCCTTGGCGCGGTCGATCTCGATGTTCTGGCGCAGACCGGCGTTGTCGACGTCGGTGCCGACATCACGCAGCTTCGGGTTCTTCTTCAACGCCGCCTGCAGCTTGGGCAGCCATTCCTGCAGCGCGGCCAGGTCGTTGCCCTGCAGCGAGACGCGGTACTGCGCGCCCTGGCTGTTGCCACCACCATCATTGCTGGGCAGGTCCTGGATCGCGCGCAGGCGAAGCTGCAGGTCCGGGTAGCGGTCGGCCTTCGCACTCAGTCGTGCCAGTGCGTGTGCGGTGGTTTCGCGGCGCCCTTCCTTGCGCGACTTCAGTTCGACGTTGAACTGTGCGCTGGAGCCCTGGCGGCCACTGCCCAGGCGTACGCCCACGGTCTTCACCGCCGGGTCGGCCATCAGCATGTCGGTGATGCGGCGCTGGCGGCTGACCATGTCCTCGAAGGACACCGTCGCGCTGGAGTTGGCGCGGCCCCAGATCAGGCCGGTGTCCTGCGGCGGGAATGCACCCTTCTTCACTGCACCGAACAGGAAGATGGTGACGCCGATCAGGATCAACGGCGTCAACGACAGCAGCAGCGCATGACGCAGTGAGAAATCAAGGAACACGGTGTAGACGCGCAGCATCCGCTCGTGACCGGCATCGAGCCAGCGGCCGAAGCGCGACGGCGCAGCTTTGTGGTCGTGTGCGCTGAGGAAGTGGCTGCACAGCGCCGGGGTCAGCGTCAGCGAAACGATCATCGACACCACGATCGCCGCCACCAGGGTCACGGTGAACTCGCGGAAGAACGCGCCCATCATGCCGCTGGCGAACAGCAGCGGGATGAACACCGCCACCAGCGAGGCGGTGATCGATACGATGGTGAAGCCGATTTCGCGCGCACCGGCGAAGGCCGCCTGCATCCGCGGCATGCCCTCGTCGAGGTGGCGCATGATGTTCTCGATCACCACGATCGCATCGTCCACCACGAAGCCGATCGCGATCACCAGCGCCAGCAGGCTCAGGTTGTTCAGGGTGAAGCCCATCACGTACATCACCAGCGCGGCACCGGCCAGTGACAGCGGCACGGTGACCGCAGCGATCAGCGTCGGCGCCAACCGGCGCAGGAACAGCGCCATCGTCAACACCACCATCGCCAGGCTGATCAGCAGGGTGATCTGCACTTCATGCAGCGACGAACGGATGGTCGGGGTGCGGTCGAAGTAGGGCGTCATCGTGGTGCCCGGCTGCAGGTAATCGCGCAACGCGGGAATCTGCGCTTTCACCCGGTCCACGGTCTCGACGATGTTGGCGCCGGCACGGGTGAACACATACATCACCACGGCCGGTTTGTGGTCGAACCACGCGGCCTGGTAGGCATCCTGCTGGCCGTCGTAGACGTTGGCGATGTCCTTAAGGCGGATCACCCGGCCATCGCCCTGGGTCTTGACCACCAGATCGGCGAAGTCGGCGGCGCGCGCGACCGAATCGTTGGCGATGATCGCGGTGGTGGTGTTGCCATCGCTGAGGAAGCCGGTGGGCGAGGTCACGTTGGCCGCGCGGACGGCATTGCGCAGGTCGTCGGCGGTCAGTCCAAGCGCGTTCATCAGGCGCAGGTTGACGTCCACCCGTACCGCCGGCGTCGAGGCACCGGCGATATCCACCGAGGCGACGCCGCCGATCTGACGGATGCGCTGGGCCAGCAGCGAGTCGGCGACGTTGTACAGCTCATCGGCGGACTGCGTCTGTGAAGTCAGCGCGATGGCGATCACCGGGTCGTCGTTCGGGTTCGCCTTCTGGTACATCGGCGAGCCCATGCCCGAGGGCAGGTCGGCCTGCGCCGAATTGATCGCTGTCTGTACGTCCAGCGCAGCCGAATCGATGTCGCGGTCGCTCTGGAAGATCATGAACACCAGCGAGCTGCCTTCCGAGCTCGACGAGCGCATGCGGTCGATGCCCGGCAGCTGGCCGAGGTGGCGCTCCAGCGGCGCGGTCACCGTGGAGGCCATGGTTGCCGCGTCCGCACCGGACTGGCTGGCGTGCACGAAGATCACCGGGATCTCGATGTTCGGCAGCGCCGACACGCCCAGCCGCAGGTAACAGATCACGCCGACCATGAACAAGCCGATGGCCAGCAGGGCGGTGCCGATCGGGCGGCGGATGAAGGGGCCGGACAGGTTCATCGTGCAGCCCCCCGGAGGTGCGGGGCCAGGGTCATGCCTGCGGCTCCTGCACCGTGCCATCGCGCAGCGCGCGCTGTTCACGGCGACGTGCAAGCCATTCCGAGAAGCGTTCCATGTACAGGTAGATCACCGGCGTGGTGTACAGCGTCACCAGCTGCGACAACAGCAGGCCGCCGACGATGGCGATGCCCAGCGGGCGACGCAGTTCCGAGCCGATGCCGGTGCCCAGCGCCAGCGGCAACGCGCCGAGCATGGCCGCTGCGGTAGTCATCATGATCGGGCGGAAGCGCAGCAGGCAGGCGCGGCGGATGGCCTCGCGCGCGTTGGCGCCGGTGCGCCGCGCCTCGATGGCGAAGTCGACCATCATGATGCCGTTCTTCTTGACGATGCCGATCAGCAGCACGATGCCGACGATGCCATCTACCGACAGGCTCAGGCCACAGACCATCAGTGCCAGCAGCGCGCCGACGCCGGCCGGCGGCAGGGTCGAGATGATCGTGATCGGGTGGATGTAGCTCTCATAGAGCACGCCGAGCACGATGTAGATCACCACCAGCGACGCCAGCAGCAGCCACACCACGTCGGTCTGGCTGCCGGTGAACTCGGCGGCCTTGCCGATGAACTGCGCATGCACGTGCGCCGGCATGTCCAGGCTGGCCTTGGTTTCTTCGATGGCCTTGACCGCATCGGACAGCGAATAGCCCGGGGCGACGTTGAACGACACCGTCACCGCAGGCAGCTGCTGCTGGTGGCTGACCAGCAGCGGCGCGCTGGACACCTTGGCCTCGGCCAGCGCCGACAGCGGGATGATGCTGCCCGCACCGACGGTGATGCCGGTGTTCTGCGCACCGATACCGGTGGCGGTGGACGAGTTGGACGAAGTGACCTGGCCGAAGCTGGTCGCATTGGTGCCGGTGAGTGCGCCGGCGCCGTTGGAGGCGACCGCCAGCTGTTCCATCAGCGCGGTGCTGGTGCGGAACTGCGGCGCCACTTCCAGCACCACCCGGTACTGGTTGAGCTCGGTGAAGATGGTCGAGATCTGGCGCTGGCCGAACGCATCGTAGAGCGTGTCGTCGATGGTCTGCATCGGCACGCCCAGCACGCTGGCCTTGTCGCGGTCGATGTTCAGTTCCAGTGCGCGGCCCTGGTTGGACAGGTTGTTGTCGACGTCGGCCAGTTCCGGGCGCTGGCGCAGCGCTTCGGTCATGCGGTTGGCCTGCAGTGCCACTTCGGCACTGTCCACGTCCGACAGCGAGTACTGGTACTCGGTGGCGGCCACGCGGGTGTCCAGGGTCACATCCTGCACCGGCTTCAGGTACAGCGCCACGCCCGGAATACCGGCGACGGACTTCTGCAGGCGCGGCAGGATTTCATCCAATCCGTCCCGATCGCCGCGCTCTTTCAGCACGATCGACAGCTGGCCCTGGTTGAGCGTGGGATTCATGCTGCCGGCGCCGATGAAGGCCGATACGCCGGTCACGTCCGGGTCCTTGCGCAGCGCTTCGGCCACCTGCTTGGTGCGCTGCTCCATCTGCGGGAACGCGATGTTCTGGTCGGCCTGGACCACGGCGGTGATCAGGCCGGTGTCCTGTTCGGGCAACAGGCCCTTGGGAATCAACACGTACAGCAGCACGGTCAGTACCAGCGCGGCAGCGGCCACGGCCAGGGTGAGGGGCTGGTGTTCCAGCACCCAGTCCAGGCTGCGCTCGTACAGGCCGACGGTGCGCGTCCACAGGTTCTGCTTGCCGGCCGCGGCGGCACGCTCGTGCGCGTCCTCGCCTTCGGGCAGCGCATCGGGCTTGAGCAGGTAGGCGCACATCATCGGGGTGAGCGTCAGCGAGATCAGCATCGACAGCACCACCGCGATGCTCAGCACCCAGGCGAACTCGTGGAACAGGCGGCCGGTGACGCCGGGCATCAGCAGCAGCGGCAGGAACACCGCCACCAGTGAAACAGTCAGCGACAGCACGGTGAAGCCGATCTGGCGCGCACCGATCTCGGCCGCTTCCTTGCCACTCTTGCCTTGTTCGATGTAGCGCACGATGTTCTCGATCATCACGATCGCATCGTCGACCACGAAGCCGGTGGCCACCACCAGCGCCATCAGCGAGAGGTTGTCCAGCGACATGCCGGTGAAGGCCATCACCGCGAAGGTGCCGGCCAGCGACAACGGCACCGCCACCGAGGGAATGATCGTGGCCCAGAACCGGCGCAGGAACACGAAGATCACCGCCACCACCAGACCGATGGTCAGGATCAGGGTGAACTGCACTTCATGCACCGACGCGCGGATGGTTTCGGTGCGGTCGGAGAACACTTCCAGGTGCACGTCGGCCGGCAGCACGCCCTGCAGCTGCGGCAGCAGCGCGCGGATGCGCTCGACGGTCTGCACGATGTTGGCGCCGGGCTGGCGGCGCACTTCCAGCAGCACCGCCGGCTTGCCATCAGCCCACGCGGCCAGCTGGTCGTTCTCCACGCCATCGATCACTTCGGCCACGTCGGACAGCCGCACCGGGCGGCCGTTCTTGTAGCTGATGATGGTGTCGCGGTACTCGGCGGCGCTGGCCAGCTGGTCGTTGGTGCCGATGCTGTAGGACTGGGTTTTGCCGTTCAACGAGCCCTTCGGCGCATTGACGTTGGCCTGGGTGAGCGCGCTGCGCAGCTCTTCCAGGGTCAGGCCCATGTTGGACAGCTGCGCCGGATTGACCTGGATGCGCACGGCCGGACGCACGTTGCCGGCGATCGACACCAGGCCCACGCCCTGCACCTGCGACAGGCGCTGGGCGAGGATCGAGTCAGCGTAGTTGTTGACGTCGCGCAGCGGCCGCGTATCGGAGGTCAGCTTGAGGGTGACGATGGCCGCGTCGGCCGGATTCACCCGGTTGTAGACCGGCTGGTACGGCAGCGACGAGGGCAGGGTGGCCTGACGGATCGCCGCCTGCACGTCCTGTGCGGCGATGTCGATGTCGCGGTCCATCGAGAACTGCAGGATGATCGTGGACAACCCCGCCGAGGAATCGGAGGTCATCAATTCCAGCCCGGAGATCTGCCCGAACTGGCGCTCCAGCGGCGTGGTCACCAGCGAGGCCATGGTGGTGGCGTTGGCACCGGGGTACTGGGTGGTCACCACCAGGCTGGGCGCATCGATTTCCGGCAGCGCCGACACCGGCAGCTTGCGGTAACCGAGGATGCCCAGAAGCAACAAGCCCGCCATCAACAGCGAGGTGGCAATCGGGCGGCGGATGAAGATCGTCGAAAAGCCCACGGACTGATCCTTGCTGGCACTTCAATGGCAGCGCCGGCGGGATCGCCGGCGCGGGGAAGAGCAGGGGCCTGCGCTCAGCGCGGGCCACCACCGCGGCGGCCGCCGCCACTCTTCTGTTCGGCGGCCTTCAGTTCGGCCTCGGTCGGTGCGGCCGGCGTTTCGCCCGGCTTCAGCGCGGTCACCTTGCTGCCCGGCTTCAGGCGGAACTGGCCTTCGCTGACCACACGCTCGCCGCCTTTCAGGCCTTCGGCGACCTGCACCTGGCTGTCGCCCACTTCCACGCCACTGCGCACGGTCTGCATCTTCACCGTGTTGTCGCCCTGCACGACGTAGACGTACTCGCCGTCCGGGCCACGCAGTACCGCCTGGGTCGGGATCACCACGCCGCCGCCGATGGTGCGCAACTGCATGCGCACGTTGACGAACTGGCCCGGCCACAGGCCGTTGTCGGTGTTGTCGAACACCGCGCGCGCCTTGAAGGTGCCGCTGTCGGCGCTGATCAGGTTGTCGACCACATCCAGCTTGCCGTCGCCGCTGAGTACGTGCGAATCGGCGCGGTCCAGCGCGGCGACCGGCACGCTGCCGGCAGCCTGCGCCTGGCGCACGTCGCCGAGCTGGCGCTCGGGCAGGTTGAACAGCACGTGGATCGGATGGATCTGGGTCAGGGTGACCAGTGCGGTGCCGGCGTTGACCACATTGCCGGCGTCGACCGCGCGGATGCCGGCGATACCGGTGATCGGTGCGGTGACCCGGGTGTACTGCAGCTGCACCTGCGCCGAGCGCATGCTGGCTTCATTGGCGGCCACCGCGCTTTCGTACTGTGCCACCTGGTTTCGTTGTGTATCCAGATCGGTCTTGGCCACGAACTGGCGGTACTCCGGCGCGTTCGAACGCTGGTAGTTCGAGCGCGCGGTGGCCAGCAGGGCTTCGTTCTGGCGCTTGGAGGCGACGGCCTGGTCATAGCTGGCCTGCGCGGTGCGCGGGTCGATCACCGCCAGCACGTCGCCCTTCTTCACTTCCTGGCCTTCGCGGAAATTGAGGCTCATCAGCTGGCCGCCCACCTGCGGGCTGACCGTCACGGTGTTCATCGCGGTCACCGTGCCCAGCGCGCTGGCATACACCGGCACGTCCTGGCGTACGGCATCGACCACGGTTACCGGCACCGGGCCGGCATCGGGATCTTCACCACCCTCACGGGCGCCTGCTTCCTGCCCTGCGGCCTTGTCCTTGCCGCCACCGAGTACGCGCAGGCCGACCACGGCCAGCACCAGTACCGCCACGACCAGCAGCACGATCTTCCAAACACGTGACATTCAAGACTCCAAGAGGGCTGGACGGGGTGGCACCCCGGGTGGCAATGCGCAAAGCATACCTGTGGCCCACCGGGTTTCCTGCATGACGGATGGGACGGGCGCTCAGACCGGCGGGCGACGGTGGAGGTTCCCGTAACGGCGAGGTTGCCCTACATTCAGGTGCAGACCCCTTCCGTGGAGATCGAGATGCGCCGTTCGTTGCTGCTGTCCGCCCTGCTGCTGGCCCTGCCGGCCCTTGCCCATGCCGAGGACGCCCAGCGCCCGGAAGTGACCGCCGCCGCGCAGCGCCTGCAGGCCAAGGTGGTTGAATGGCGCCGCGATTTCCATCAACACCCGGAGCTGTCCAACCGCGAGGAGCGCACCTCCGCCGAGGTCGCCAAGCGCCTGCGTGCGATGGGCCTGAAGCCGAAGACCGGCATCGCCCACCACGGCGTGGTGGCGATCATCGAAGGCGGCAAGCCCGGCCCGAAGATCGCCCTGCGCGCGGACATGGACGCACTGCCGGTGACCGAGCAGACCGGCCTGCCGTTCGCCTCCAAGGCCACCGCGCAGTACCGCGGGCAGACGGTGGGGGTGATGCACGCCTGTGGCCATGACGCACACACCGCCACCCTGCTGGGCGTGGCTGAAGCGCTGGTGGCGATGAAGAAGGACCTGCCGGGCCAGGTGATGCTGATCTTCCAGCCGTCCGAGGAAGGTGCGCCGCCGCCGGAAGAGGGCGGTGCTGCGCTGATGCTGAAGGAAGGCCTGTTTGCCGACTTCAAGCCGGAGGCGGTATTCGGCCTGCATGTGTTCTCCAGCGTGCAGGCAGGGCAGATCGCGGTGCGCGGTGGCCCGCTGATGGCCGCGTCCGATCGTTTCGGTATCAAGGTGATTGGCCGGCAGACGCATGGCTCGGCACCGTGGAATGGCGTTGACCCGATTGTTGCCACTGCCGATCTGATCGGCACCGCACAGACCATCGTCAGCCGCCGCGCCAACCTCTCCAAGCAGCCGGCGGTGCTGACCTTCGGCGCGATCAACGGCGGCATCCGTTACAACATCATTCCCGATGAAGTGGAGATGGTCGGCACCATCCGCACCTTCGATGAAGGCATGCGCCAGCAGATCTTCGCCGACCTGCGCAACGTTGCCGATCACACGGCTGCCGCGCACGGGGCCAAGGCGGTGACCGACATCTACGAATCGGAAGGCAACCCGGCCACGGTGAACGACCCGGCGTTGACCGCGAAGATGCTGCCGAGCCTGCAGGCGGTGGTGGGCAAGGACAACGTGTACGAGCCGCCGCTGCAGATGGGCGCGGAAGATTTCTCGCTGTACGCCAAGGAAGTGCCGGGCATGTTCTTCTTCGTCGGCTCGACCAGCGTGGGCATCGACCCGGCGACGGCGCCGGCCAATCATTCGCCGAAGTTCCTGCTGGATGAGAAGGCGCTGGATGTCGGATTCCGCGCGCTGCTGCAGGTGAGCCTGGATTACCTGCACGGCGCCGGCACCCCGGCTGGTTGAGGGTTACCGGCAGGGCTTGCAGCCCTGCACCCGCCGAAGCAACGGCAACGGCCGGAGCAACGGCAAAAGCTGGCTATCCGTGGGATGGCTGGGTGGGTCCGGTGGCAGGGGACGGCGCAAGTACGTCCCTGTAGCCTCGGTCGCGCCATCCATGGCGCTCACGCCCCTGCCACCGGACCCACCCAGCCTTCGACAGTTTCCCGCAGCTGTCGGAACGACATCCTGCTTTGGTAGGTGTCGACCTTGGTCGACACGGCGGACGTCATGAATGTCTGAAGCATCGGCTTTTGATTTTGATTTTTCCTGATCTTTCCCGTGGTGCCGGCCGCGCGCAGGAAACTGTCAGAGGCCGGGTGGGTAGGCGGGGCGGGGGTGTCCGCGGCATGGATGCCGCGGCCAAGCCCCCATGGAGGGGTTCACGGCGTCCCCCGACCCGTCTACTCACCTGGCCAACTCCCAGAACTGTGCTTTGGGGTCCACCACGGAGGGGCTCCGCCGTTGGCCGACCCGGCCGAAGGCCCGCCCTGCGCGCGATACAATAAGCACCATGAACACCCCACAGGATTCCAGCCTCGGTCGCGAGGTCAGTTACCCGTCGCAGTACGATCCCGGCCTGCTGTTTCCCATCCCCCGCATCGGCGCCCGCGCCGAGATCGGTCTCGACGAGGCCGCGCTGCCGTTCGTCGGCCACGACCGCTGGCATGCCTTCGAGCTGAGCTGGCTCGACCCGCGTGGCAAACCGCAGGTCGCCGTCGCCACCGTGCAGGTGCCGTGCACCTCGCCGCGGCTGATCGAGTCGAAGTCGTTCAAGCTGTACCTGAACTCGCTCAACAGCACCCGTCTGGACAGCGCCGAAGCCCTGCGCGAGCGCCTCGTCGCCGACCTTTCGGCCTGCGCCGGTGCCCCGGTCCAGGTCACGTTCGGCCTGCCGGCGCTGCGCGAGTCTCCGCTGGGCGAGTTGATCGACGGTCTTGACGTGGACATCGACTGCTATGGCCCGCCGCAGGCGGACTACCTGTCGGCCAACGCCGACGCGCTGGTGGAGGAGACCCTGGTCTCGGCCCTGCTGAAGTCCAACTGCCCGGTCACCGGTCAGCCGGACTGGGCCACCGTCAGCCTGCGCTATCGCGGACCGCAGATCGATCGTGCCGGCCTGCTGCGCTATCTGGTCAGCTACCGCGAGCACGCCGAGTTCCATGAGCAGTGCGTCGAGCGCATCTTCAGCGAAGTGTCGGCGCGCTGCCAGCCGCAATGGCTGGAAGTGGAAGCCCGCTATACCCGTCGCGGTGGCCTGGACATCAACCCGTGGCGCGCCAGCCCCGGCATCGCCGCCCCGGCCGCGACCTACCGCGAGCTGCGGCAGTAACCGCCGCAGGCGGTTACAGGTAGCGCCGGGCCATGCCCGGCGAGCGCAGCGGCCTGATCCAGAGCCGCCGGCCAGCGGCCGGCACTACCGTCGGGCCGCCCTGTGACGGGTAGCGCCGGGCCATGCCCGGCGAGCCCAGCGGCGGCGTTCCGCCTCGATTGTTCAGCCGCCCCGGGGGGCGGCTTCACATCGGCACCATCCCCATTTAACAACCTCTATGACACCGTGGCAGCCATGTAGTCATACAGACGGGAGTGTGTGGATGAGTACCGAGAAGAAAGCCGATTTCTCCGGCGTTAGTGGCAGCGTCGACAGTACCGCCCAGCAGGTCCCCAAGGCGGACTTCTCCGGCGTCAGTGCCTCGGTGGACAGTACCGCCGAGGTGGTCAGCGGTGGCACCTACACCGTGCAGAAGGGTGATTCGCTGTCGAAGATCGCCAAGCAGCACCTGGGCGATGCCAACGCCTGGAAGAAGATCTTCGAAGCCAACCGCGATGTGCTCGACGACCCGGACAAGATCTTCCCGGGCCAGACCCTGAAACTGCCGCCGAAGTAATGCCGGCGATCCAATCGCCGTCCGACAATCCCTGTGAGGAACCCCGAATGATCAAGACGACCCCGCTTCAGAATGCCCTGCTGGCCGCACTGCTGGGCAGTGTCGCCCTGGTGGGCTGCAAGAAGAAGGAAGAAACTGCAGACAACAACGCGGCTCCGGCGGCAACCACGCCGGCCGAAGCGCCCGCTCCGATGACCGGCGCGCCGCCGCCGATGGCTGCATCGGCCGTTGCTGTTTCGGCCGTCACCGTCGGCAAGTCTGCCGCTGCTGACAAGTCGGTGACCACTGCCGCCCTGTTCGCGCCGAAGGACGAGGTCATCGTTTCGGTGAAGACCGATGGCGCGGCCAACAATGTCACCGTCGGCGCCAAGCTGACCTACCAGGATGGCCAGGTGGCCGGTGAGCAGAACGCGACCCTGAACACCAGCGGTGCAGAGACCACCAACATCACCTTCAAGAATGCCAATGGCTGGCCGGCCGGCAAGTACCGCGCCGAAGTCATGGTCGATGGTAAGGCGGCCGGAACGCCGCAGGAGTTCGAGGTCAAGTAAGTCCCGCCGACTCTCTCCCGGTTGGACTCACGATGGACGCAGCCGCGAGGCTGCGTCCTTTTTTGTTTGTGGATTTTGTGGGAGGGCTCCATCCACGCATGGCGTGGATCTACCGGAGCCCGGCACGCGGCATTTCCATCCACGCATGGCGTGGATCTACCTGCGCTGGGCACGGCGATGTTTTCGTAGATCCACGCCATGCGTGGATGGATCACAGCGTTGCCGGGGTGCAGTACCGCCGCGTATGGCGCGGCTTTGCCCCGCGCGGCTGAAAACGCGACAATGCAGGGGTTTCCCCGGCGCGCGCCCACCCTGACGGCGGCGGAGGAAAGCGACACGGTTGCACGTGGCCCGGCGCTGGCGCCGGCCTTCCCCTGAGCACTGCTACAGAGTCCAAGTCCCCCATGTCCAAGATCCTCTACACGCTGACCGACGAAGCACCGTTCCTGGCCACCCAGTCGCTGCTGCCGATCGTCGACGCCTACACCTCCACTGCCGGCATCGCGGTGGAAACCCGTGACATCTCGCTGTCCGGCCGCATCCTCTCGCTGTTCCCGGAACTGCTGAGCGATGCGCAGAAGGTCAACGATGACCTGGCCGAGCTGGGCCAGCTGGCGACCACCCCAGACGCCAACATCATCAAGCTGCCGAACATCTCCGCCTCGGTGCCGCAGCTGAAGGCGGCCATCAAGGAACTGCAGGGCCAGGGTTATCCGCTGCCGGATTACCCGGAAACCCCGGCCGACGACCAGCAGCGCGACTACAAGGCGCGCTACGACAAGGTCAAGGGCAGTGCGGTGAATCCGGTGCTGCGCGAAGGCAACTCCGATCGGCGCGCGCCGCTGTCGGTGAAGAACTACGCCCGCAAGCATCCGCACCGCATGGGCGCCTGGGCGTCCGATTCGAAGTCGCACGTCGCGCACATGGCCGCCGGTGATTTCTACGGCAGCGAGAAGTCGGCCACGCTGGCCAACGCCGGTTCGCTGAAGATCACCTTCCACGGCAAGGACGGCGGCACCGTCGTGCTGAAGGAAAAGACCGCGGTCAAGGCCGGCGAGATCGTCGACGCCGCGGTGATGAGCCGCAAGGCCCTGGCCGCTTTCATCGGCGAGCAGATCGCCGATGCCAAGGCCCAGGGCGTGCTGTTCTCGCTGCACCTGAAGGCGACCATGATGAAGGTCTCCGACCCGATCATGTTCGGCGTGGCGGTCAACGAGTTCTACAAGGACGTGCTGGCCAAGCACGCAGACGTGCTCAAGCAGGCCGGTTTCGATGCCAACAACGGCATCGGTGACCTGGCCGCGCGCCTGCCGTCGCTGCCCGAAGCCACCCGCACCGCCATCGAGGCCGACCTGGCTGCCGAGTACGCACAGCGCCCGGGCGTGGCCATGGTCAACTCGGACAAGGGCATCACCAACCTGCACGTGCCGAGCGATGTGATCGTCGACGCCTCGATGCCGGCGATGATCCGCGATTCCGGCAAGATGTGGAACGCCGAAGGCAAGCTGCAGGACACCAAGGCGGTCATTCCGGACCGCTGCTATGCCGGCGTGTACCAGGCCGTCATCGACGACTGCCGCAGCAACGGTGCCTTCAACCCGGCCACCATGGGCTCGGTGCCTAACGTCGGCCTGATGGCGCAGAAAGCTGAAGAGTACGGCTCGCACGACAAGACCTTCCAGATCGCTGCCGACGGCGTGGTCAAGGTCACCGACGACGCCGGCACCGTGGTGTTCGAACACGCCGTGGAAGCCGGCGACATCTGGCGCATGTGCCAGACCAAGGACGCGCCGATCCAGGACTGGGTCAAGCTGGCCGTCGAACGCGCCCGCCTGAGCAGCACTCCGGCCGTGTTCTGGCTGGACGCCGCCCGCGCCCACGACGCGCAGGTCATCGCCAAGGTCGAGACGTACCTGAAGGACCACGACACCAACGGCCTGGACATCCGCATCCTGCCGCCGGTGGAAGCGACCGCGTTCTCGCTGGCCCGCATCCGCAAGGGTGAGGACACCATTTCGGTGACCGGCAACGTGCTGCGTGATTACCTCACCGACCTGTTCCCGATCATGGAACTGGGCACCAGCGCCAAGATGCTGTCGATCGTGCCGCTGATGGCCGGTGGCGGCCTGTTCGAGACCGGCGCCGGTGGTTCGGCCCCGAAGCACGTGCAGCAGTTCGTCGAAGAGGACTACCTGCGCTGGGATTCGCTGGGTGAATTCCTGGCCCTGGCCGCGTCGCTGGAGCACCTCGGCAATCGTTACGACAACGCCGCTGCCCGCGTGCTGGCCAAGGCACTGGACGAGGCCAACGGCCAGTTCCTGGACAACGACAAGTCGCCGTCGCGCAAGCTGGGTGGCATCGACAACCGTGGCAGCCACTTCTACATCGCCCTGTACTGGGCGCAGGCGCTGGCCGCGCAGAACGAAGACGCTGCACTGCAGGCACGCTTCGCTCCGTTGGCGAAGGCGCTGGCCGACAACGAGCAGAAGATCGTCGACGAGCTGATCGCGGTGCAGGGCAAGGCCGTGGACATCGGTGGCTACTACCGTCCGGACGTGGCCAAGGCCGCTGCCGCGATGCGTCCGAGCGCGACCTTCAATGCCGCGCTGGAGCAGCTGCGCGGCTGATCCATCGCCGCCCGGTTGGGACCTCGAAACCCGCGCTTCGGCGCGGGTTTTTTTTTGCGGGCCCGGGGTCAGACTCCTCTGCACCGCAGAGGGACCTGACCCCACCCATGGCGTAGGTCTACTCAGGCACAGAACCGTGAAATCCGTCGTCTGTCGGAATGCCGTCAACACGGCATGAAACTTGCCCGCGATGGCCGTCGCAGAACGGATGCGTGCGTGTTCACTACTGCCACCAATATGAGCAGTCGATCACGACGATGGCGGCAAGCCATGGCCTAGCCTTGGCGATGCGAGACCGCCGGGGAGGTGGTCGCACGGGGAACACGGATGGCACGCGTGCTCGTAGTGGGAACCGATATCCAGGGCGAACAGGCCCTGCTGCAACGGCTGCGGTTGGCCTCGGCGTTGCCCGACGGGCAGATCCGCCGCAGCCAGGACCTGGACGACTGCGACCTGCTGGTGATCCGCGATACGCCAGCGCTGCGCAACGCGGCACTGCGCATGCGCCAGCAGCGCCCGCGGCTGCACTGCTGGATCGAAGACCTCGGTGGCCAGTTGCGCGAAGGCGATGGTGGCCAGGACGTATTGGATGATGGCGCGATAGGACGCGCACTACGCGGCATGCAGGCCGGTACCGAAGCGACACCGATCCGCCTGGCGGACGGTGCGCACGCGATCACCCGTCTATTGCGCGAGCGCCTGCCATTGCGGCAGGGCCAGGCGCTGTTGGGCGAGGGCGCAGAGCCGCTGTTGCTGCTGGATCTGGAACAGGACCAGGCGGTGCTGCTGCACGAGCCGGCCACGGTGCTGGTGGAACGTCTGGCACAGGGCTTCGAGCATCTGCATCTGGATGCATTGCAGCCGGCGCAGCTGCAGGCACTGGCGGGTGACCGCACGCGATTGCCGCTGCGTCCGCTGCTGTGGCAATGGGCACAGCGCAGCCGCCACTGGCAGGCGTTGGACGAGCGCCTGCGCGGGGCGTCGGTGAAGCTGCTGCGCTGGCCGGATTTCCGCGTGCTCGGCCACGATCACGATGGATTCCGTCTGTGTTCGCTGCTGCTCAAGCGTGCCTGCACGGTGGACGAATGCGCGATGCTGCTGGATCTTCCCGCCGCCGCCGTGCGCGATTTCATCCACGCCGCCTACCTGTGTGGTTATGCACAGCTGCAGGTCGCGCCTGCCGCACCGCTGTCGGGCGCACGTGCCAGCACTGCCGACACCGGCCTGCTCGCACGCCTGTGGCGGACGCTGCGCGGGAGTGACCGCGATGCGTGAGCACAAGGTGGTGGTGCTCGGTGGCATGGGCAGCGGCAAATCGACATTGGTACGCAGCATCGCCGCCGGTGCGGTGGTCGACACCGATGTAGCCAACAGCGACCGCGCGGGTGCGGACAAGGCGTCGACCACAGTGGCGCTGGACTACGCCGATATCGACCTGCCCAACGGCGAGCGCCTGCGTCTCTACGGCACGCCCGGCCAGCAGCGCTTTGATTTCCTGTGGCCGATCCTGCTGCAGGGCGCACGCGGTGCCGTGCTGCTGCTCGACGCGCGCCGGGCCGGAGTGGCCGCCGAACTGGACGCCTACCTGCAGGTGCTGCGCCCGTTCGGTCCGGCATTGGCGCTGGTGGTGGCGGTGACCCATCTCGACCAGGTGCCGGCAGCGGCACTGGATGATTGGGCCGATCGCGCCCGGCTCGATGGCCAGCCGCTGCCGTTGCTGGCCGTGGATGCCCGTGATCGCGAACAAGGACTGCTGCTGATGGATGTACTGATGAGCGAAATGGAAGCGCATGCACTGGTGGCCGCACATGGCTGATGGACAAGGCGCGCCGTTGCCGGACGCGCAGCAGCGTGAGCGCCTGCAGCCGTTGCTGCAGGACCTGCAGCAACGGGTGGAAGGGGTACGGACCGTGGTGCTGGCCAGCGTCGATGGCTTTGCCCTGGTCAGCGCCGGTGCGGAGGGGCGCGGCGAGCGCCTGGCGGCGATGACCAGCGCGATGCTGGCCCTGGCTGCGGCGGTGGGGCGCGAGCTGGCACTGGGCGATCTGCAGACGCTGATGCTGGAGGCTGCCGGCGGCAAGGTGCTGATGCTCGCCATCCAGGCCGAGGGACGAGCGCCGCTGCTGCTGATGGCGGCCTGCGACCAGCGCAGCGTGATCGGCCAGGTGTTGTGGCAGAGCAGGGAATGTGGCCAGGCGATCCTGGCCGAACTCAGCGGATCGTGAGCCCGGCCGCAGGGGAACGAGGGGCTCGAACCAACTTTGAGAGGGGTGCAACGTGGCTGGATTGAATGATTCGTTGACTGCACTGATGGGCATCGATGGCGCGCAGGCCGTGGCGCTGGTCGACTACGAGAGCGGCATGCTGCTGGGCGAAGCCGGTTCGGGCATGGACATGGAAGTGGCTGCGGCCGGCAATACCGAAGTGATCCGCGCGAAGATGAAAACCGCCGCCTCGCTCAACCTCAACGATGGCATCGAGGACATCCTGATCTCGCTCGGCAAGGCGTACCACATCATGCGCCCGGTGGCGAAGAAGAAGGGCCTGTTCTTCTACATCGTGCTGGATCGGGCCAAGTCCAACCTCGCCCTGGCGCGGCGCAAGGTGCAGGACGTGGAGGCCGAACTGGCGATCTGAGCCGGGCGCATGGCGGTAGGGCCGAAGGCTGCCGCAGGAGCAGCGGCCTTCGGCTCTACACAAGCCACCCCACGCCAGCGTATGGTGGCATCGGTTCTCCGTCGTGAGCCGTACATGCCGCCCGCTGTCATTTCCGCCGAACTTGCACCGCGCATCGCTGATGCCATCCGTGATGGCTTCGAGGACTACCATGCGCGATTCGCCGCGATCTCTGCGCGTGCCCGCGTGCGTTTCCAGCAGCGCGACTGGGCAGCGGCGCGTCACGATGCGGTGGAGCGCATCGCCCTCTACGACCAGTGCATCGCCGAGCAGATGGATGCGCTGCGACGGCTGGCCGGTGACGCGATCAGCGAACGCGCGCTGTGGCTGCAGGTGCACGCGCACTACAGCGCCCTGCTGCAGGGCCTGATCGACGCAGAGCTGTACAAGACCTTCTACAACACCCTGTCGCGGCGGCTGTTCGCCATCCGCGGCGTGGATCCGCAAGTGGAGTTCATCGCCTTTGATGTCGAGCCCTCCGACGCGATCACTCATCCGGTAGCGCGCCATACCTATGCCGTCTCGCCAACGCGGCCGGTGGAGGCGCTGCAGCGGGTGCTGGCCGACTACCGCTTTGATGTTCCGTATGCGCACCAGCTGCGCTGTGCCGCAGCCATCGCCGTGCGCCTGCAGGATGATCTGGCGCACTGGGGTGACACGCCGGTGCGCAGCATCGAACTGCTCGATACCGTGTTCTACCGCGAGCGTCGCGCCTATCTGGTCGGGCGCGTGTTCGGCGAACACCGTTTCTCGCCGTGCGTGATCGCGCTGGTCAACGACGGCCATGGCCTGCGTGCCGACGCCGTGCTGACCCGGCGTCGTGATGTGGCCCACCTGTTCGGCGTGTCACGCAGTTACTTCCAGGCCGATCTGGGCACCGTTGGCGATGCGGTGGTGTTCCTGCGCAGCCTGCTGCCGGGCAAGCCGATCGACGAGATCTACACTGTGCTCGGACGCGCCAAGCAGGGCAAGACCGAGCGTTACCGGACGTTCTTCCGCCACTTCAATGAACACCCGAACGAGCGCCTGGCGCATGCCGAAGGCACGCCGGGCATGGTCATGGCGGTGTTCACCCTGCCCAGCTATCCGCTGGTGTTCAAGCTGATCCGCGACCGTTTCGCCTGGCCCAAGGCGATGTCGCGGCAGCAGGTGGAGGAAAAGTACGCCCTGGTGTTCAACCTCGATCGCGTCGGCCGTCTGCTTGACGCGCAGCCCTACCGGCATCTGCGTTTCCCGCGCGAGCGCTTTGCCCCCGCGTTGCTGGACGAGCTGCTGCAGCAGTGCGCGCAGAGCGTGCGCGTGGATGGCGACGAGGTGGAGATTGCGTTGTGCTACGTGCAGCGTCGCTTCCGGCCATTGAACCTTTACCTGCGCGAGCAGGCTGGCGAGCCCGTGCGCGCAGCCGTGCTCGACTACGCGCAGGCGATCACCGACATGGCGCGCAACAACATCTTCCCCGGTGACATGCTGCCGAAGAACTTCGGCGTGTCGCGCCACGGCCGTGCCGTGTTCTACGACTACGACGAGTTGTGCCTGGTCAGCGACTGCGTATTCCGTGCCTGGCCCGAGCCAAGCTCCGCCGAAGAAGCGATGGCCGACGAGCCCTGGTTTCATGTCGGCCCGCGCGATGTCTTCCCTGAGCGGTTCGGGCCGTTCATGGGGTTGCCGGCGCAGGAGCTGGCGGCGGTACGCGAGCACTATCGGCATCTGTTCGACCCCGCCTGGTGGCAAGGGCTGCAGGCGCGCTTTGCGGCGGGTGATTATCCGGACACGCCACCCTATTCGGCCGCGCAGCGGTTGGCTTGATTGTTGCCGGCGCCTCGTCTGCGCTGGGCTTTGGCCTTCATGCACAAGGAGTGGCTGTGATGCGTTCTTCTGTTTTCCTGGCGTTGGCCCTTGCGGTGTCTGGCGGTGCCGCCCTGGTCGATACTGCCGATGCGCAGGCCGCGCGCGAGGTACGCAAGCAGGCCGAGGCCAGCATGACCCTCAGCGGCTTCACCGACATCGGCCGCGAAGGCCAGGTTGAAGGGTTCCAGCTCGACCATCGCGAAAAAGTCGATGCGGGTATTGCCGGTTTCGAGGACAACGCCGTGCAGGACTGGCGTTTCGAGCCGGTGCTGGTCGATGGCAAGCCCGTGCAGGCACGCACGACGGTGCGCCTGCGGTTGATGGCCGACAACCCGGTCGAAGGCAGCATGCGTGTCCGCTTGGTCGATGCCAATTTCAGCAAGGTGGGTGGCGAGCGTGAGACCGGCGAGGAAAGCCTTGTTGCCGGGACCGACCTGCTGCCCGAAGGCGGTGTGTACATGGTCGGACGCGCGCAGGAAGGCCCACGCCTGCTCACCCCGCTGGGCTGATGCGTCATTGCGGGATGCACCGGGCCTGTCCCGGCACATCCCGCTTCAATCGATGTGCTCAATCGGCGTGCGGGTACACCACGACCCGGTTACGGCCCTGTTCCTTGGCCAGGTACAGGGCCTTGTCGGCCAAGCGCAGTGCCTGTTCCGGATCGGTGTGGAAACTGGGGAAATGGGCCACACCCAGCGACACAGTGATCGTGCCCACCGGAGCGAAGGGTTCGTCGGCGATGGCCTGGCGCAGGCGCTCGCCGGTCTGCCGGGCTGCTTCGACGCCAACGCCCGGCAGCAGCACCAGGAACTCCTCGCCACCGGCGCGGCACAGCACGTCGGTCTCGCGCGAGTGGCGGCGCATCTGTTCGGCGATATGCACGATGGCCGCATCACCGACGTCGTGACCGTGGCTGTCGTTGATCGACTTGAAGCGGTCGATATCCAGCGTCAGGATCGCAAACGGCAGCCCCTGCACCTGCAGTGCGTCGAGCGCCTGCTGCAGCCCGCGACGGTTGAGCAGGCCGGTCAGCGGATCGGTGCGGCTGGCCCGGTTGAGCGTGCCGATCCGGTCCTGCAGCGCATTGAAGCTGTACAGCACGGCCTGTTTCAGCTGCGCCACTTCGAAGTACCAGGCTTGAATGCCATTGACGTGACTGATCGCGTTGCCGGTGTCTTCGCCGTCCTGCACGTTGCGCGCCAGCTGCCACAGCGGCAGCGAAATACGTCGGGCGAACCACCAGGTGATCAGCAGCGACAGCACGCCCAGCGGAATGGCATTCCAGATCACCGCCGACATCAGCCGTGACAGCGGCTGCAGCGTCGCTTCGGTCGGGCGCTGCGCGACGATGCCCCAGCCGGTTGCCGCGACGGGCGCGTAACCGGCCAGCATCGCCACCTTGTGGTTGTTGAGCACCTGCTGCGCACCGCGCTGGCCGCGCATCACCTCTTTCACCGCCGGGTTGTTCAACGCGTAGGTGCCCACTTCCTTGGCGTTGTTGTGATAGATCAGGCGGCCATGGCGGTCCACCACGTACAGGTAGGAACCATCGCGGTAGTAGTGCGTACCCAGCAGGGTGTTGAGCGCACTGCGCTGGCGCAGGTACAGGGTGCCGCTGACATAGCCGCGGTACTGGCCGCTGCGGTCGAACACCGGGTGCGAGATCGAGATCAGCAGTTTGCCGGTGGCCGACTGGTAGGGATCGCTGATCATCGGCTCGCGCCGATCGAGTGCCGCCTTGCTGCCGGCGCTGCGCAGGATCTCGCCCTGCAACTGCAGGCTCTGCGGCGAGGTCGCGATCACCCGCCCATCGCTGGCCACCACCAGCGAAGAATTGAAGCTGCTGGACTGCAGCTGCAGACGGCTGGCCTCATCCTGCGCCTGGGCCGGATCCATGTCGCTGTTGCCAAGCCGGGTGGCGGCATAGGCCAGCTGCTGCTGCGCGGCCAGCAGGAAGTTCTGCGTGGTCTCGGCCAGCTTGGTGGCATACACGCGGTTGGCTTCCAGGGTGTTTCCCACCAGCTGGTCGCGCTGCACGCGATAGCTGGCAAGCAGCGTATTGGCCAGGGCGATGACAGCGCTGAGCAGGGCCAGGGCAAGGATCAGCTTGCCCAGGTTGAGCCGGGGGGACAGTGTGCGCATGCGGTTGAAGGATCGGGCAGGGCTGGACCCGCCGGATCCTCCGGATGGGGCAACAGCGGGAATCGGCGGCCCGGCCAGCACGGCCGGGGCGGAGAGTCAGGCATTTGTCCCGCAGATTATCGCCAAAACGCTGGACCGCGAAGTGAAGCCGTCTGTCCTGCCGCCGCCCAAAGAAAAAGCCCCGCATCGCGGGGCCTTTCCGTAGTGCATCAATGCCGCGCGATCAGCGCTTCATCGAACCGAAGAACTCGTCGTTGGACTTGGTGTTCTTCATCTTGTCCAGCAGGAATTCCATCGCCGTCATTTCATCCATCGGATGCAGCAGCTTGCGCAGGATCCAGATCTTCTGCAGCAGTTCCGGTTCGATCAGCAGGTCTTCGCGACGGGTGCCCGAGCGGTTGATGTCGATGGCCGGGAACACGCGCTTTTCAGAGATGCGGCGGCTCAGGTGCACTTCGCTGTTGCCGGTGCCCTTGAACTCTTCGTAGATCACCTCGTCCATCTTCGAGCCGGTATCGACCAGCGCGGTGGCGATGATGGTCAGGCTGCCGCCTTCTTCCACGTTGCGTGCGGCGCCGAAGAAGCGCTTCGGGCGGTGCAGGGCGTTGGCGTCCACACCACCGGTCAGCACCTTGCCGGAGCTCGGCACCACGTTGTTGTAGGCACGTGCCAGGCGGGTGATCGAGTCGAGCAGGATCACCACGTCCTTCTTGTGCTCGACCAGGCGCTTGGCGCGCTCGATCACCATTTCGGCCACCTGTACGTGGCGTGCGGCCGGCTCATCGAAGGTCGAACTGATGACTTCGCCGCGCACGGTGCGCTGCATTTCGGTCACTTCTTCCGGGCGCTCATCGATCAGCAGCACGATCAGGTGCACGTCCGGATGGTTGGTGGTGATGGCGGTGGCGACCTGCTGCATCATCATCGTCTTGCCGGCCTTCGGCTGGGAAACGATGAGCGAACGCTGGCCCTTGCCCTGCGGTGCCATCAGGTCGAGGATGCGACCGGTGATGTCTTCCGAGGAACCGTTGCCGCGCTCCAGGGTGAAGCGGCGACGCGGGAACAGGGGGGTCAGGTTCTCGAACAGCACCTTGTTCTTCGATGCTTCCAGCGGCTCACCGTTGATGGTGTCCACGATCGACAGCGCGAAGTAGCGCTCGCCGTCCTTCGGGAAGCGGATGCGGCCGGACAGGTGGTCGCCGGTACGCAGGTTGAAGCGGCGGATCTGGCTGGGCGAGATGTAGGTATCGTCCGGACCGGCCAGGTAGCTGGCTTCGGCCGCGCGCAGGAAGCCGAAGCCGTCCGGCAGGATTTCCAGCACGCCGTCGGCGGCCACGCCGTCACCGTGGCGGGTCAGCACCTTCAGCAGCGCGAAGATCACGTCCTGCTTGCGGGCACGGGCCACGCCCTCGGAAATCTGCAGCTGCTCGGCGATATCCAGCAGCTTCTGGGCCGGCATGCGCTTGAGGTCGCTCAGCGAATAGACCGGGAAGCCTTCGGGCACGTTGGCGTGCGGACGCGGTACGAACGGCTGCTGTTCACCGTTGTCGTTGGGCATGCCGTCGTCGCGGAAGCGACCGCCGTTGCCACCACCGCCGCCGCCATTGCGATCACGGTCGCGGCGGTTGCGGAAACGATCACGGCGGTTGCCCTGGCCCTGCTGGCCCTGCTGGCCGCCCTGGTTGTAGGGGTTCTGGTTCTGGCCACCGCCCTGGTTGTTCTGCCGCGCCTGGCCGGATTCGCGGCCCTCACCACCTTCGCCACCGCCACTGCTGGCAGGGGCCTCGGCGGCGGGTGCGCTCGGTGCGGAAGGCGCTGCGGCAGGTGCCGGCGCTTCGGGCGCGGCTGCCAGCGGCAGGGCAGGCTGCGCCGGAGCGCTGGTTTCGGCGGCGGCCGGAGCGGCAGCCTTGGTTACGCGGGCTTTGCGCACGCGCTTTTCGGCGGGCGCATCAGCGCTACCGGTTTCGGAAGTGTTATCGGACAAGAGCGTTATTCCTCGCTTGAAGGTGCGAGCGCCCGGCTGGGGCGGCGAACATTGGGAATGGGTCTGGAAGAAACTGCGTCCAGAAGATGCGGCACGCGAACGCGGCCGGATGTGCCGACACTATCATCGGCCCGCGGCGCCACGCAAGGGTCGCCGGATACGGTATTCAGTCAGGCGCCGGGGCCCCCGCCCGGCAGCCGTGGAAAACGGCTGCCGGTTACCCGCAGGATCAGGCCAGGGCCTTGTCCAGCAGGCCGGCCAGCTGGGCCTTGCCAACGGCACCAATCTGCTCGCCGACCTTCTCGCCGTCCTTGAAGACGACCAGGTAGGGAATCGAACGCACGTGGTACTTGGCGGCCAGTGCGCGGTTGTTGTCCACGTTGACCTTGGCGATCTTGGCGCGGCCCTGGTAGGCATCGGCCAGTTCGTCCAGCGCCGGGGCGATCATCTTGCAGGGGCCACACCATTCGGCCCAGAAATCGACCAGCACCGGTTCCTTGGAATTCAGTACGGCGCTATCAAAGTCGGCATCGCCGACGTGTACAACCTTGTCGCTCATCTTGGTTTCTCGTCTTGGATTGCACCCGGCCAGGCCGGAGGTGGGTGAACTGGGCCATGCCCGGTGGCGTGACCCTCGTCGTTGCCTCGCGGCGGACTGCCACGGTGCGTTCGGCGGGATGCCTGGACGCTCACGGCCGGCAGTGTACCCCTATCGCAGGGCGCGGACAGATGCTGGCTGGAACCCAGCGTATCGTGATCGGGGCTGAGCACGGTATGTGTCCGATTTCACTGTCCATGGCTGAAATGGGGGTGCTGGCGCGGTAGGCCATGGGCGCATGCGCCGCTGTTCAAGCGCGGTACTGCGGGGTGAAGAGGTGCGTCTCCCTGGGCTCTGAGACGCCTGATTCCGGTTTGCCGGCCCGAGTGCGGTAAACTGGGGCATTGTGCGGCGCGCGGACCCGAGGGGTCCCGGCCAGCCCGACCCGCCGCAGGGGCCGCAGTTTGCGACGGAGCCCCAGACAGATTTCAGTGCCGCCGCCCGCAGGCGCGTGGCCATACCAAGACGGACACATGAGCGACAAACCGCTGACCGATTTGACTTTTTCCTCCTTCGATCTGCATCCGGCCCTGCAGGCCGGTCTTGAAGGAGCCGGATTCACCCGCTGCACGCCCATCCAGGCGCTGACCCTGCCGGTCGCGCTGCCCGGTGGCGACGTCGCCGGCCAGGCCCAGACCGGCACCGGCAAGACGCTGGCCTTCCTGGTCGCTGTCGTGAACCGCCTGCTGACGCGTCCGGCGCTGGCCGATCGCAAGCCGGAAGATCCGCGCGCGCTGATCCTGGCCCCGACCCGCGAACTGGCCATCCAGATCCACAAGGATGCGGTCAAGTTCGGTTCCGACCTCGGCCTGCGTTTCGCCCTGGTGTACGGCGGCGTGGATTACGACAAGCAGCGCGAGATCCTGCAGCAGGGCGTGGACGTGATCATCGCCACCCCCGGCCGCCTGATCGACTACGTCAAGCAGCACAAGGTGGTCTCGCTGCACGCCTGCGAGATCTGCGTGCTGGACGAAGCCGACCGCATGTTCGACCTGGGCTTCATCAAGGACATCCGCTTCCTGCTGCGCCGCATGCCGGAGCGCTCCACCCGCCAGACCCTGCTGTTCAGCGCCACCTTGAGCCACCGCGTGCTCGAGCTGGCCTATGAGCACATGAACGAGCCGCAGAAGCTGGTGGTCGAAGCCGAGACCATCACCGCCGCGCGCGTGCGCCAGCGCATCTACTTCCCGGCCGACGAAGAGAAGATCCCGCTGCTGCTGGGCCTGCTGTCGCGCAGCGAAGGCGCGCGCACCATGGTCTTCGTCAACACCAAGGTGTTCGTCGAGCGCGTGGCCCGTTCGCTGGAGCGTTCCGGCTACCGCGTCGGCGTGCTGTCCGGCGACGTGCCGCAGAAGAAGCGTGAGAGCCTGCTCAACCGCTTCCAGAAGGGCCAGCTGGAAATCCTGGTGGCCACCGACGTGGCCGCCCGCGGCCTGCACATCGACGGCATCAAGTACGTCTACAACTACGACCTGCCGTTCGACGCCGAAGACTACGTGCACCGCATCGGCCGTACCGCCCGCCTGGGCGAGGAAGGCGATGCCATCAGCTTCGCCTGCGAGCGCTACGCGATGGGCCTGCCGGACATCGAGGCCTACATCGAACAGAAGATCCCGGTTGAAGCGGTCACCAGCGAGATCCTGACCTCGCTGCCGCGCCCGGAGCGTGCCGCCCCGGCACCGGGTGAGGAAGGTGACGAGAACGAAAGCGTCGGCCAGATCTTCCGCGAAGCACGCGAAGCGCGTGCCGCCGAGGAAGAGCGTCGTGGCGGCGGCCGTAGTGGCGGTCGTTCCGGCAGCGGTGCTGGCGCTGGGCGTGGTAGCCGTGATGGCGAACGCCGTCCGCGTCCCCCGCGCAAGCCGCGTGTGGAAGGCGAGCAGGTTGCCGCCGCAGCAGTCGAGGGCGCGGTGACGGCCGAAGCCGCTGCCGTGCAGGCCCCGCGTCCGCCGCGCGCTGAAGCTGCGCCGGAAGCTGCGGTGGACGGCGAGCGCAAGCCGCGCAAGCGTCGTCGTCGCCGCCACGGCCGTCCGGTCGAGGGTGCCGAGGGCGTGGCGAGTGACGGCAACGGTGCCGCTCCGGTCAAGCCGGTGCAGGTGGTGGCCAAGCCGGTGCGCACCAGCGCCGATGCCGGCGATTCGTTCCTGACCCGTATCGGCCGCAAGATCCGCCGGATGCTGTCGGGCAGCTGATCGGTGCGGTAGCACCCGACCGTTAGTCGGGTGGCTTTCGGGGCGTGCCGACCAACGGTCGGCACCCACCAGCGCCCCGGCATCTCCACGCCGTCGCGCCGGTCCTGCATAATCGGGGCATGAGTGTCCTGCGCTTCGACAATGTCAGCAAACAGTACGCCGGTGGCCACGAAGCCCTGACCGATGTCAGCTTCGAGGTCGCGCCGGGCGAAATGCTGTTCGTCACCGGTCACTCCGGGGCGGGCAAGAGCACCCTGCTCAAGTTGATCCACCTCGACGAGCGGCCCAGCCGCGGCGCGGTGATGTTCGACGAGCGCAACCTGCTGAAGGTGCGCGGCGGCGATGTGCCGCGGCATCGACGCGCGGTGGGCGCGGTCTACCAGGACCACCGCCTGCTGATGGACCGTTCCATCGCCGAGAACGTGGCCCTGCCGCTGATCCTGCGCGGCACCCGCCGTGGTGACATCAACAAGCGCGTGCGTTCGGTGCTCGAGCGCATGGGCCTGGGCCACCGCGAAAAGGCGCTGCCCTCGCAGCTGTCGGCTGGTGAGCAGCAACGCGTCGGCATCGCCCGTGCGATCGTTGGCGAGCCCAAGCTGCTGGTAGCCGATGAACCGACCGGCAACCTCGACCCGACCCTGGCGGCGGAAATCATGTCCCTGTTCGCCGAGCTGCCCGCGCGTGGCACCAGCGTGCTGGTGGTCAGCCATGACCTGCCGCTGCTGCGCCACATGCGCAAGCGCGTGCTGATCCTCGACCACGGCCGGCTGGTGGACGACATCTCGCCGCAGGATCTGGCGGAGTAACCATGGCCAAGAACGAAAACACCGAAGCCGCTGCGCCGTCGCGCCTGGGCGTGTGGTTCCAGCATCACGTGCACAGCGTGGTGTTCAGCCTCGGCCGCGCCTGCCGCAAACCGTGGGCGACGCTGCTGACCGTGATGGTCATGGCGTTGGCCCTGGCGCTGCCGCTGGGCCTGTCGATCGCACTGGACAACCTCAAGCAGTTCGCCGGCAGCGTGCAGCAGTCGCGCGACATCAACGTCTTCCTGAAGGCCGACGTCGACGGCCCCGGTGCGCTGCGCCTGGCCGGTGAACTACGCGATCGTCCGGATGTGGCCAGCGTCACCGTGCGCACGCCGGAACAGGGCTTGGAGGAACTGCGCCAGGCCGGCCTCGGCGAAGCCATCGACGCACTCAACGACAACCCGCTGCCCTCGCTGCTGGTGATCACCCCTGGCCAGGGCCAGGACGATGCGCGGCTGGCGCGCGCGCTGGAAAGCCTGCCCGGGGCAGATCTGGTCCAGCATGACGCGTTGTGGCGCCAGCGCCTGGATGCATGGCTCGCGTTCGGCGCGCGGCTGGTGCAGGTACTGTCGGTGCTGCTCGGCGTCGGCGCTGCGCTGGTGGTCGGCAACACCGTGCGCCTGGACATCCAGGCCCGCCGCGAGGAAATCGGTGTGCTGCAGCTGCTCGGCGCCAGCGATGGCTTCATCCGCCGCCCGTTCCTGTACCTGGGCGCCTGGTATGGCCTGGGCGCCGGCGCGGTTGCGCTGGGCCTGATCGGCATTGCCGGTGCCGCCCTGCGCGCGCCGCTGGCCGAGCTGTCGCGCAGCTATGGCAGCCCGTTCGTGCTGCATGGCCTGGACCTGCTGCATGGCAGCCTGGTACTGCTCGGTACCTTGTTGCTGGGTTGGCTGGGTGCATGGCTGGTGACCGGCCACTTCCTCCGCCAGACCCGCCCGACCGACACCTGAGACCGGCATGCAACCGCAAGCGCTGAAGCACCTTGAAGGGCCCGCGACGCGGGTGATGGTGGTTGACGGTTCCAAGCTGGTGCGCAAGCTGATCGCCGACGTCCTGCAGCGCGATCTGCCGGGCGTGGAGGTGATCGGCTGCGACAGCATCGAAGACGCCCAGCATGCGCTGGCGCAGGGCCCGGTTGATCTGGTGACCACCTCGCTGACCCTGCGCGATGGCGACGGACTGGCGCTGGCACGGATGGTGCGTGAAGCCGCCGGGCAGGCCTATGTGCCGGTGATCGTGGTTTCCGGCGACGCCCAGCAGCACCTGGAGCAGCGCCGTTTCACCGAGTACGTCACCGACTATTTCGACAAATCGCTGGGCCACGAGGCCCTGGCGACGTTCGTGCGCGGCTACGTGCAGCCGCAGACCATTCCCGGCGCGACCATCCTCTACATCGAGGACAGCCGGGTGGTGGCCGAGGCGACCAAGCGCATGCTCGAGCGCCAGCAGCTCAACGTGATGCATGTGGTCAGCGCCGAAGAGGCGTTCACCCTGCTGACCGCCGAATCGCTGGGGCGCAGCCGCCATCGCATCGACCTGGTGCTGACCGACGTGACCCTGAAGGGGGAGCTGAGCGGCCGCGACGTGGTGCAGCGCGTGCGCGTGGACTTCGGCTACGGCAAGCGCCGTCTGCCGTTGCTGGTGATGACCGGCGATGGCAATCCGCACAACCAGACCGGCCTGCTGCAGGCTGGCGCCAACGACCTGGTGCTGAAGCCGATCGAAGAACGCCTGCTGATCACCAAGGTGCTGTTCCAGCTGCGGCTGGCCCGGTTGAATGATGGACCCCTGTTGCGATGACGTGTTGCGATGATCGATGAAGTAGTGGACACCCCCGCGATCCAGCTGGAACCGAGCTGGAAACAGCGTGTGGGCGATTACCTGCTGCAGCCGCAGATGCGCGAGCTGTCCAGCTTCCTGCGGCAGCGCAAGGCCAGCGGCGCGGCGGTGTTCCCTCCGGGCCCGCAGATCTTCGCCGCATTCGATGCCACCCCGTTCGATCAGGTGAAAGTGGTCATCCTCGGCCAGGACCCGTACCACGGTCGAGGACAGGCCCATGGCCTGAGTTTCTCGGTGCAGCCGGGTGTGCCGGTGCCGCCGTCGCTGTTGAACATCTACAAGGAGATCGAGGGTGACCTCGCCATCCCGCGCCCCGACCACGGCTGCCTGATTCCCTGGGCACAGCGCGGCGTGCTGCTGCTCAACGCCGTGCTGACGGTGGAAGAGGGCAAGGCCGGTGCCCACCAGGGGCGCGGCTGGGAAGGCTTCACCGATCACGTGGTGAATGTGCTCAACCGCGAGCGCGAGGGCCTGGTGTTCATGCTCTGGGGCGCCTACGCGCAGCAGAAGGGCAAAGTGATCGATGGCGGTCGCCACCGCGTGCTGAAATCGCCGCATCCTTCGCCCTTGTCGGCCCACCGTGGCTTCCTCGGCTGCCGTCATTTTTCGATGGCCAACGAGTACCTGCAGCGCCGCGGGCAGGCTCCGATCGACTGGTCGCTGCCGCCGCGGGCGTCGCTGGCGCCATCGGGCTGAACGGTGGGCAACGCTGCCGGGTGTTGAGAGGGCGAAACCGTCGCCTGTTCAGCTCCCTTTGACCCGGAATAGCCGTGTTTTACGGGCCAGGGGATTGAATTCCAAGGGATTGTGTATCCCGAAAAGCGCGCTCGCCACTGTCATCAAATCGCGTTACGGTAAGGCTCTGTTTGGGACCAGTGTTTCATCAGTGGAATGCTGGAACTTTTTCCTCCTTTAGCAGTCCAATTCCCCGACTGCTAAGATGGGTGCCTATGAGCCAGAACACCTCTACTGCCCTTGTGGCAAACAATCTGCCGATTCCCAGTGCGCTCGGTTCGCTGGACGCCTATATCGGTGCCGTGCACCAGATCCCGGTGCTGTCGGTCGATAACGAACAGGACCTGGCCCGTCGCTTCCGCGACGGCAATGATCTGGACGCTGCCCGTGAGCTGGTGCATTCGCACCTGCGCTTCGTGGTGCACGTGGCCCGCGGTTACAACGGCTACGGCCTTGCGCTGGGCGACCTGATCCAGGAAGGCAACATCGGCCTGATGAAGGCGGTCAAGCGCTTCGACCCCGACATGGGCGTGCGCCTGGTGTCCTTCGCCGTGCATTGGATCCGTGCCGAGATGCACGAGTTCATCCTGAAGAACTGGCGCATCGTCAAGGTCGCCACGACCAAGGCGCAGCGCAAGTTGTTCTTCAACCTGCGCAGGTCGAAGAAGCGCCTGGGCTGGATGAACGCCGCCGAAGTCACGGCGGTGGCCAAGGACCTGAACGTGTCCGAGCGCGAGGTGCTGGAAATGGAATCGCGCCTGTCCGGCCGCGATATCGGTTTCGATGCGCCGACCGACGAGGACAACGATCATGCACCGCCGTCGCCGGCTGCGTATCTGGTGGCCAATGACGAAGATCCGTCGATGGCCTACGAGCGCGAGGACAGCGAAGACAACCAGATGCAGCTGCTGCGCGAAGGCCTGGCGGAGCTGGATGCGCGTTCGCGCGACATCATCCGCCGCCGTTGGCTGGATGCGGACAGCAAGGTGACGCTGCAGGAGCTGGCAGATGAGTACGGCGTGTCCGCCGAGCGTATCCGCCAGGTTGAAGCGAACGCGCTGAAGAAGATGAAGGCGCTGTTTACCGCGTAAGGTGTTGACGCGCTTGATTGACGAAAAGGCCCGGCATTGCCGGGCCTTTTCTGTTTGTGGGGCTTTCATCCACGCATGGCGTGGATCTACTACGGGCCACACCCTGCATGAACGAATCCCACCGTAGATCACCCCATGCGTGGATGCGGCAAGATCCAGTAGATCCACGCCATGCGTGGATACCCTGATGCCGTGCCTGCCTCAACCTTCCCGCGCGATCGCCCGCCAGCCGATATCGGTGCGGTGGAACTCATTGGCCCAGCTCACCTTGGCCACGCCGGCATAGGCGTTCGCCTGCGCATCGCGCACGCTGTCACCCAGCGCCGCAACGCACAGCACGCGGCCGCCGGCGCTGAGCACCTGGCCCTGCGCATCCAGCGTCGTACCTGCATGGAACACCTTGGCAGTTGCCGGCACCTCATCCAGGCCGGATATCACCTCACCGGTGATCGGCGATTCCGGGTACGGCTTCGCGGCCAACACTACGCCCAGCGACGGGCGCGGATCCCACTGCGCGTCGACCTGGTCCAGGCGGCCATCGATCGCCGCTTCCAGCAGTTCCACCAGGTCCGACTGCAGGCGCAGCATCACCGGCTGGGTTTCCGGGTCGCCGAAACGCACGTTGAACTCGATCACCTTCGGCGCGCCGCTGGCATCGATCATCAGGCCCGCGTAGAGGAAGCCGGTGAACGGAATGCCATCGGCGATCATGCCCTGCACGGTCGGGTTCACCACCTCGCGCATCACACGTGCATGCACTTCAGGTGTCACCACCGGGGCCGGCGAGTACGCACCCATGCCGCCGGTGTTCGGGCCGGTGTCGCCGTCGCCGACGCGCTTGTGATCCTGCGAGGTGGCCATCGGCAGTGCATGCACGCCATCGACCATCGAAATGAAGCTGGCTTCCTCGCCGTCGAGGAATTCCTCGATGACCACGCGCGCGCCGGCATCGCCGAAGGCGTTGCCCGAAAGCATGTCGCGCACCGCGTCTTCGGCTTCGGCCAGCGTCATCGCCACGATCACGCCCTTGCCGGCGGCCAGGCCGTCGGCCTTGACCACGATCGGCGCGCCCTTCTCGCGAAGGTACGCCAGTGCTGCGTCCACCTCGGTGTGCACGGAATAGAACGCGGTGGGGATGTTGTGGCGTGCCAGGAAGTCCTTGGCGTAGGCCTTGCTGCCTTCCAGCTGCGCGGCGGCAGCCGTCGGCCCGAAGATGCGCAGGCCGGCGGCGCGGAAGCGATCGACCACGCCGGCCACCAGCGGCACTTCCGGGCCGACCACGGTCAGCGCCACGCCTTCGGCCTGGGCCAGGGCGAGCAGGCCATCGATGTCGGTGACCTTCACCGCGACGTTGCGGCACTTGTCTTCGTTGGCGGTGCCGGCATTGCCGGGCGCTACGAGCACTTCAGTGACACGGGAGGACTGGGCCAGCTTCCATGCCAGGGCGTGTTCGCGGCCGCCAGAGCCGATGACAAGTACGTTCATCACGAGATTCCAGATTGCGTGGGAAGGGAAGGTCGATATCCCCGGCGGCGCGCGTGGTTCACTCGCAGCCTTCGCGTTGCAGCGACTCGGGGAAGGAGTAGGTCCAGGACTTCGGGTCCAGGGTGAAGCGATGTTCCTGCCGTACGGTTTTGCCACCGCAGCTGCTGCCGACCTCTTCGACCGTCAGCGGCCAGATACGCGCGCTGGGGTCGCTGCTGTCGAAACGCAGCGCGAAGTCGAGGTTGAACACGCCGGTCCGGCACTCTTCGGCAAATTCGGCATCGTCGCAGTCATAGGCCGCAGCATTGTCGATATGGCTGCGCAGGCCGCCAGCGTCGACCAGCCCGTTCGGGCCCGGTAGCACCAGGTTCTGCGAGATCAGCGAATAGCCTTGGCCGAACCAGCCGTGCTCGATGCGGAAACCGTAGAAGTCGCTGCCGGCGCGGATGATGCTGACCGTGCCGGGCTGGCCCTGGCTGCCGAAGTTCTGTCCGGTGAGTTCGGCGGTGATGCTGAAACGATCGCCGCTGGGCCGCAGCACGAAGAAGTCGATCGCGCCCGGATCCGGGTGGGCACCGTCGAGCGGCGAACCACACACGGCCAGCAGCTGCTGCCAGCTGTCGCCGGTCACCACCGGCTGCTCGGCACAGACCTGCCAGTCGGTCGCGCGCACATCGCCGTCCTGGGTCCAGGTGCCGCGCCACTCACCTGACAGCTTGGCATCCTTGCCGTAGCGCTCGGTCAGGAACGCCTGCAGCCGCGCGGTGCGGCTGATATGGGTGGCCAGCTCGGCGGTGGCCGCCTTTGCAGGGTCTGCCTGCGGGGCAGCTGTGGGTTCGGCGGCCGGCTTGCAGCCGGCCAGCAGGGCCGTGCCCGCGAAGGCGAGCACGGCAAGCGGTTTCAAAGAGACTGCAGACATCCGTGTCGCTCCATCAATCAGTGGCGGAAGTGGCGAACGCCGGTGAACACCATGGCCAGGCCATGTTCGTCAGCAGCGGCGATGACTTCGGCATCGCGCATCGAGCCGCCCGGCTGGATCACCGCCTTGATGCCGGCCGCGGCTGCAGCGTCGATGCCATCGCGGAACGGGAAGAATGCATCGGAGGCCATCACCGAGCCCTCCACCACCAGATTCGCATCGGCCGCCTTGATGCCGGCGATGCGCGCGGAGTACACGCGGCTCATCTGGCCGGCACCGACACCGATGGTGCGGTTGTCCTTGGCATAGACGATCGCGTTGGACTTCACGAACTTGGCGACCTTCCAGGCGAACAGCAGGTCGGTGAACTGCTTGTCGGTCGGTGCCAGCTTGCTGACCACCTTCAGTTCGTCGCGGGTCATGCCGCGGTTGTCCGACGACTGCAGCAGCAGGCCGGAGCCCACACGCTTGTTGTCGAAGTTGTTCAGACCATCGCCGTGCGGGATGCGTAGCACGCGCACGTTGGCCTTCTTCTGCGCGTATTCCAGCGCGGCCGGTTCGTAATCCGGAGCGATCAGAACTTCGACGAACTGGCGGTCGAGGATCACCTGCGCGGTCGCAGCGTCGAGCGGCTTGTTGAAGGCGATGATGCCGCCGAAGGCGCTGGTCGGGTCTGTCGCGTAGGCCAGCTCGTAGGCATCGCCATTACCGGCACCAACGGCCACGCCACACGGGTTGGCATGCTTGACGATGACACAGGCCGGTGCATCGAACTGACGCACGCATTCCCATGCCGCATCGGCATCGGCCAGGTTGTTGTAGCTCAGCTCCTTGCCCTGCAGCTGCTGGAAGGTGGCCAGCGTGCCCGGCACCGGATGCAGGTCGCGGTAGAACGCGCCGCTCTGGTGCGGGTTTTCGCCATAGCGCAGGTCCATCACCTTCACGAAGGTGGAATTCATCTGCGCCGGGTACTCGGCACGCGCCGGCACGGCAGCGTCGGTGGCGGTGGCGGTGACGGCAGACAGGTAGTTGCTGATCGCCGCGTCGTACTGGGCGACACGATTGAACGCGGCTACCGAGAAAGCGAAACGGGTGCCGGCCGGCAGCTGGCCGTCGTTGGCGTCGAGCGAGGCCAGCAGTTCAGCGTACTGCGACGGATCGGTGGCCACCGCCACGCGGGCGAAGTTCTTTGCCGCCGAGCGCAGCATCGCCGGGCCGCCGATGTCGATGTTCTCCACCGCATCGGCCAGGGTGCAGTCGGCCTTGGCGGTGACCGCTTCGAACGGATACAGGTTCAGCACCAGCAGATCGATGGCGCTGATGCCGTGCTCGGCCATCACTGCGTCGTCCAGGCCGGAACGGCCCAGCAGGCCGCCATGCACCATCGGATGCAGGGTCTTGACCCGGCCGTCCATCATTTCCGGGAAGCCGGTGACCTCGGCAACGTCCTTCACGGCCAGGCCGGCATCGCGGATCGCCTTGGCGGTACCGCCGGTGGACAGCAGCTCCACGCCGCGTGCAGCCAGCGCGGTGGCCAGCTCGATCAGGCCGGTCTTGTCGGAAACGGAGAGGAGGGCCCGACGGACGGGCAACAGATCAGCAGTCATGGGGACAGGGCAATCGGCAGCGGAGCGGGGCCGATATTGTAGGCGGTGGGGGCCGGTGGCGGGCGCTGGTGGGGGAAATTGGCCGGTGCAGTCCCCCGTCGCGGTCCGCTCGGCAGCGCCCGCATGGACCGGCATTGGGAGCAATTCGATACGTGGCGCTGTCGCAATCAGGTAGGCTGTGCCCGCACTGCCAAGGATTAGCGGGTTCAGATCGTGTCGATCTATGCATTGAAAGGACGTTTCCAGGACCTGCTGCGTCCGGCCGTACACGGCCTGTACCGCATGGGCGTCACCGCCAACGCGGTGACCGTGGCTGCGGCCGTGGTCTCGCTGCTGGTGGCTGCCGCAGTGTGGTACTTCGCCCCCGCCCAGCCGCTGCTGTATCTGGCCCTGCCGCTGTGGATGCTGCTGCGCATGGCCCTCAACGCCGTCGACGGCATGCTGGCCCGCGAGTTCGGCCAGCAATCGCGGCTGGGTGCCTATCTGAACGAGTTGTGCGATGTGATCGCCGACGCGGCGCTGTACCTGAGCCTGCTCAGCGTACCGGGCGTGCGTGCGGAGGCACTGTGGCTGCTGGCCTGGGCCGCCGCGCTGAGCGAGTACGCCGGCGTACTGGGTTTGATGGTCGGCGCGAGCCGCCGCTATGACGGCCCGATGGGCAAGAGCGACCGCGCGTTCGTGATCGGTGTGCTGGGCCTGCTGCTGGCGTTTGGCTGGGCAGGTGCGACCGTGGTCAGCGCAGTCGCGGCACTGATTGCACTGCTGTGCGTGCTGACGATGGCTCGCCGCGTACGCCAGGGATTGAAGGAAGCCGCAGCGACACCGCAGCGGTAAACACAACAAGACTTCACGCCATTCCAATACGGAGATTGCATGCGTCAGGCGCAGGAACGGGAATTCCACAGCTTCGACCAGGTACCGCTGTTCTACCGGTACTGGCCGAGCACCACGGCAACCACGCCGGCCAAGGCCATCGTGCTGCTGCATCGCGGCCATGAACACTCTGGCCGGGTCACCCATCTGGTCGACGAACTGGACCTGCCCGACACGGCTTTCTTTGCATGGGATGCGCGCGGCAACGGCCGCTCGCCCGGCACGCGCGGTGACGCACCGGGGTTCCCGGCGCTGGTACGCGACCTGGATAGCTTCATCGCCCACATCGGTGCCGAGCATGGCATCGCGGTGGACGACGTCGTGGTCATCGCACAAAGCGTGGGCGCAGTGGTTGCCGCCACCTGGGTGCACGATTACGCGCCGCGGTTGCGCGCGCTGGTGATGGCCTCACCCGCCTTCAAGGTGAAGCTGTACGTGCCGTTCGCACGCGCTGGGCTGGCGCTGATGCAGAAGCTGCGCGGCAACTTCTTCGTCAACAGCTACGTCAAGCCGCAGTGGCTGACCCACGACCCGGTACGGGTGGAAAGCTACCGCACCGACCCGCTGATTACCCGGCCGATCTCGGTGCGCGTGCTGCTCGGCCTGTACGAAGCCGCCGACCGCATCGTGGCCGACGCACAGGCGATCAGCGTGCCGGTGCAATTGCTGGTGTCCGGTTCGGACTTCGTGGTGCATCGCGGCCCGCAGGACCGTTTCTACGAACGCCTGTCCAGCCCGATCAAGGAGCGCGTGCACCTGCCGGGCTTCTTCCACGACACCCTGGGCGAGCGCGACCGTGCACCGGCGCTGGCTCGCGTCCGCAGCTTCATCCAGGCGCGCTTTGCCGAACCGCTGCAGGAACTGTCGCGGCGTGATGCGCATCGGCAGGGCCCGACCTTCGAAGAATCGGAGATCCTGTCGTGGCCGCCGGAGCGCAACAGCCTGGCCGACCTGCGTTGGCGTGTGGTGCGTGGTGGCCTGCGCTTCGGTGGCAGGCTGTCCGAAGGCATCGCGCTGGGCCTGCAGACCGGTTTCGACTCGGGCAGCACGCTGGACTACATCTACCGTGATGAAGCGCGGGGCAAGGGCCCGTTGGGCCGGATGGTCGACCGCAACTATCTGGATGCGATCGGTTGGCGTGGCATCCGTGTGCGCGGCAAGCACCTGCAGGAACTGCTGCGCGATGCCGCGCAGCGACTGCGCGGGCAGGGCGCGCCGGTGCGCGTGCTGGACGTGGCTGCCGGCCATGGCCGTTACGTGCTGGAAGCGCTCGGCCAGGGCGAACAGCGTGCCGACCGCATCGTGCTGCGCGATTTCAGCGATCTGAACGTGACCCAGGGCAAGGCCTTGATCGAGCGCCTTGGCGCGGCCGACATCGCCCGCTTCGAACAGGGCGATGCGTTCGATCCGGCGCAGCTGGCGGCAGTGGACCCGGCGCCGACGCTGGCGGTGGTGTCCGGCCTGTACGAACTGTTCCCGGACAACGATGCGGTGCTGCGTTCGCTGCAGGGCATCGCCGCGACGGTGCCGGTGGGCGGTTACCTGGCCTATACCGGGCAGCCGTGGCATCCGCAGCTGGAGTTCATCGCGCGTGCATTGACCAGCCACCGCGGTGGCGCGGCGTGGGTGATGCGCCGCCGTACCCAGCACGAGATGGACGAACTGGTGCGCCTGGCCGGCTTCCAGAAGGTGGCCCAGCGTATCGATGACTTCGGCATCTTCAGCGTATCGCTGGCACGCCGGATCGCGTGATGGCGACGCTGGTGGCAACCGCATCACCGAGCGAGGCGCGCCCGTGGCGGCGCGCCCTGCTGTGGCTGGCCCTGCTGGGGCCGTTCTTCTTCGCCAGCTATGGCTTCGCCAACTGGATGGCCGGCCGCCATGCCCAGCTGCCGGTGATGGCATTTGCCTGGGAAACGCGGATTCCGTTCGTGCCGTGGACGATCGTGCCGTACTGGTCGATCGACCTGTTCTATGCGATCTCGTTCTTCCTGTGCCGGCGCCGGCTGGAGCTGGACCGGCACGCGCTGCGCCTGCTCAGCGCGCAGGTGATCGCAGTGACGTGCTTCCTGTTGTGGCCATTGCGCTTCAGTTTCGAGCGACCGGAAATCGGCGGTGTGTTCGGTTGGTTGTTCGATGTGCTGCTGGGCTTCGACAAGCCCTTCAACCAGGCGCCGTCGCTGCACATCGTGCTGCTGATCGTGTTGTGGGTGAAGTTCGCGCAGTACCTGCACGGGGCTTGGCGGCTGGTTCTGCATGTATGGGCGCTGCTGATCGGCATTTCGGTGCTGACCACGTTCCAGCATCACTTCATCGACATTCCCACCGGGCTGTTGGCCGGCTGGCTGTGCGTGTGGCTGTGGCCGGAGCAGGGCACGCCGCCGCTGCGCGCGTGGCAGACCGCGCGTGACCCGAAACGTTGGCGGCTAGCGGCGTTGTATGCGCTGGGTGCCGGTCTGTTGCTGGTGCCGGTGGTGATGCTGCGTGGCACCGCGTTGTGGCTGCTGTGGCCGATGGTGTCGTTGCTGCTGGTGTCGTTGGCCTATGCCGGGCTGGGCACGGCGGTGTTCCAGAAGCGCGCCGATGGCCGGTTGACGATGGCGGCGCGCTGGCTGCTGGCACCGTACCTGGGTGCGGCGTGGATCAACTCGCGGTTGTGGACGCGCCGCGCGCCGCAGCCCGTGCCGGTCATCGACGCGGTCTGGCTGGGTCGCCTGCCCAGTGCTGCACTGCCCGTGCCCTTGGTGGGCGTGGTCGACACCTGTGCCGAGCTCTCCTGTCGTGCGCCAGGGGCAGCGTATGCCAGCGTGCCGATGCTGGACCTGGTGGTGCCATCGGCGGCGCAGCTGCGTGCCGCGGCGGACGTCATCGAACGCCTGCGCGGCCAGGGTCCCGTTCTGGTCTGCTGTGCGCTGGGCTATTCGCGCAGCGCGGCCAGCGTGGCGACGTGGTTGCTGCGCACCGGCCGTGCGCGCGATGTGGCCGAAGCGGTGGCGATGGTACGCACCGCGCGGCCGAGCATCGTGCTGCATGACGTTCATCTACAGGTGATCGCGGCCGCTGCCGCGCAGGAGACCGTTGCATGAGCACTGTGCCCGATCTGCCGATGATGCATCTGCTGCTGCGACAGGGACGTTTGCCTGCCGCGTTGTCGCTGGGACTGCTGCTGGTGGCGCTGTTGCTGCTGGGCATCGAGCCGGGCCTCGCGATGTTCGCCGCGGGCCTGCTGCTGCTGAGCCTAGTTGCAGGGATCGTGCAGGCGTACTACGCGGTGCGGGTGCAGTTGGATGCCAGCCTGCTGCGCCTGCTGCAGCAGGAAGGCCTGCAGGGCGAAGACGCGGCACAACGGGTGGACCAGGCACTGCATACGGCCGGCCTGCGCAGGCGGGACGCACAGGCGCCGACGTGTGGCTGGGATACGCGCTGGATCGGCATGCGTCGCCTGCTGATGCGCCAGTACGTGGCCACGCTGCTGCAGTTCGCTGCCCTGCTGCTGGCCGTGTTGTGGCCGCAGACCTGACTGGAGGTGCCGATGTTCGCTGAACTGATCGCCCGCGCCTGCAGTGCGGCCATCCATGTAGTGACCGGCGCACGCGCGCTGTGGGTCGGCTGCGCGCCGTCCAGCGAGCACCGCGTCTACTACGGCAACCATGCCAGCCATGGTGATTTCGTGCTGATCTGGTCGTCGATGCCGCCGGCACTGCGGCGCCAGGTGCGGCCGGTCGCCGCCGCCGAGTACTGGCAGCGCGATGGTCTGCGTCGCTATCTGATCGACGCGGTGTTCAATGGCGTGCTGGTGGAACGTGAGGCGGGCAACCGCCATCAGGATCCTCTGCAGGTGCTGCGTGATGCGGTGGATGAGGGCTGTTCGTTGATCCTGTTTCCGGAAGGCACGCGTAACATCGGCGATGAACCGCTGCTGCCGTTCAAGAGCGGCATCTACCACCTGGCCCGGCAACGCCCGGAACTCGAGTTCGTGCCGGTGTGGATCGACAACCTCAAGCGGGTGATGCCGAAGGGGCGTTTCCTGCCGCTGCCGCTGCTGTGCACGGCGACCTTCGGTACGCCGCTGCGGCTGCAGGCCGATGAGGACAAGGCCGCGTTCCTGGCGCGCAGCCGGCAGGCGCTGCTGGCCCTGGCCCCGAACGGAGGCCGCGCATGAGCTTCATGATCGATGTGTCCGGTGATCTCGCCGCACGCAGTGTGGGTCAGCAGACCGGCCTGCTGTTCGCCGGTGTGGGTGCGGTGCTGGTGCTGGCCACGCTGGTGGCCGAGACGCTGCGCTGGCGCCAGCGCGGCAAGCCCAGCGCCGTGATCGCCAATCTGGTCTCGCGTATCCGCGCATGGTGGGTGATGGCCATCGTGGTCGGGCTGGCGCTGTTCTTCGGGCGCGCCGGCGTGATCGTGCTGTTCGCGATCATCTCGCTGTTCGCACTGCGTGAGTTCATCACTCTGGCGCCGACACGATCAGGCGATTACTACGCGTTGCTGGCCGCGTTCTACATCGTGCTGCCGTGGCAGTACTACCTGGTGTGGATCGACTGGTATGGCATGTACACGCTGTTGATCCCGGTATATGCGTTCCTGTTCCTGCCGATCCTGGCCACCATCGGTGGTGATACCACCCACTACCTGGAGCGCACGTCGAAGGTGCAGTGGGGCCTGATGATCTGCGTGTTCTGCATCTCGCACGTGCCGCTGCTGCTGAACCTGCGCGTGCCGGGCTACGATCCGGCGCGCAACGTGCTGCTGTTCGCCTTCCTGGTGATCGTGGTGCAGTCGTCGGACGTGCTGCAGTACATCTGGGGCAAGCTGCTGGGCAAGCACCTGATTGCGCCGAAGCTGTCGCCGTCGAAGACGGTGGAAGGCTTCGTGGGTGGCGTGCTCTGTGCCAGCGCGCTGGGTGCCGCGCTCTGGTGGATCACCCCGTTCACGCCGCTGCAGGCGTTCGGCCTGTCGCTGCTGATCAACCTGATGGGGTTCTGGGGTGGCCTGGTGATGTCGGCGATCAAGCGCGACCGCGGCATCAAGGACTGGGGCAACATGATCGAGGGCCATGGCGGCATGCTCGATCGGCTGGATTCAGTGTGCTTCGCCGCGCCGGTGTTCTTCCACGTGGTGCGGTATTACTGGAAGGCGGGCGGCGGCGGTTGATCCGGCGGGCTTCCATCCACGCATGGCGTGGATCTACTGGAACCAGGTGGACCCGGAATCGGTAGCGCCGGGCCATGCCCGGCGTGCTGCGCTTACGCGCTGATGCCGTATTCCTTCAGCTTCTTGCGCAGGGTGGCGCGGTGGATGCCCAGCATCGCGGCCGCGCGGCTCTGGTTGCCTTCGCAATGGTTGAGCACTTCCACGAACAGTGGAATCTCCATCTCGCGCAGCACGATCTCGTAGACATCGTCCGCATCGCAGCCATCGAGGTCGCGCAGGTAACGGCGCACGGACTGGGCCACGTGTTCGCGCAGCGGTGGCCGGGCAGCGCCACGACTGTTGTCAGGACGAGAAAGGACAGCGTTCAAGGGGGTTCCCGATCTGGTTGGTCCATGCACGCGGGGCGCCGGACCGGATGAGGTGATGGCGGTCAGTCTAGCGCGAGCGTGCCCGACCTGCCACGGCCGGACGGTCCGGCCAAGGTCAAAGGAACTCGAAGGTGAATGCGACCGTGGATGCGGCAGGCTCCTGCACACGGAAGGCGATGCGCGCGCTTTGACCCGGTTCCAGCGGGGCCGCCCCGGGGTTTTCACCGAGGTACTGCGCCGGTGTGAACACGCCGGTGCCGATCACGCGACCATCGGCATCGGACAGCGAGAGGCGCAGATCCGGCCATGCCTGCGGCCAGCGTGCGTCGTTGCGGATGCTCGCCTGGATCTGCAGCACGCCAGCCTGGGCCGGCAACGGACGGATTTCACGGCTGGTCATGGTCAATGCAGTGGGCTCGCGCCAGGCCGGCAGTTCGCAGCGCAGCACGTTGCACAGCGCGCCGATCCACGGCCGGGTGCCGGCATCGGCGGCCAGCCGAGCACGATCGGCAAGCACGCTCTGCAGCAACAGCAGCAGCGCCAATGCGGCCACCAGCAGCCAATGCCAGCGAGGGGTTGGCTGCGCCCGTGGGCGCACGCCGAGGAAACTGGGCGCATCGGCGACGGTGGCAACGATGCCGGGTGTGGCAGTGAACGCCGGCTCGATGATTGGATCATCGGCAACCAGCGATTCTGTTTCCGTTGCAGCCACGATGTCCGCTGCCGGGTCGATGTCATCGATCACCGGCGCTGCATCGGTCGCCACCGGTTCGCGCGGTCCGGTGGCTTCAGGCGTGGCATCGCGTTCCTGCGCGGTGCGCAGGAAGGTGGCCAGGGGACGGCGCGGTGGGTTCGGCTCGGACATGCTCAGGGCGCGGGCTCGGATCCAGCGGTCATTCAACCACGATCAGGCGCGGCGCACGCCGGTGATGCGCATCCAGTCACCATCCTGGGCGGCCTGCAGGTCGTCGAACCACGCCGCATAGCGCTGCAGCAGTTCGTCTTCCTGACCATGCAGGATGCCTGACAGGGCGATGCGACCACCGGTGGCGACACGGGTGGCCAGCAGTTCAGCCAGTGCATCCAATGCGGAGGCCAGGATGTTGGCGACCACGATCGGGTAGGTGGCGACCGGCTCGTCCTGCGGCAGGTACACCTGCATGCGTGCCTGTTCGCCGTTGCGTTCGGCATTGTCGGCGGTGGCGATCAGCGCCTGCGGGTCGTTGTCCACGCCGATGGCCTGTGCGGCACCAAGCTTCAACGCGGCCAGGGCGAGAATGCCCGAGCCACAGCCGAAGTCGAGCACGCGCTGGCCCTGCAGCTGGCCATCAACGGCCAACTGGTCCAGCCAGCGCAGGCACAGCGCGGTGGTCGGGTGGGTGCCCGAGCCGAAGGCCAGGCCCGGGTCGAGGCGCACGATGGCGGCGTCGGCAGCCTGCGCGGCCTCCGGCAGCTCATGGTTCCACGGCACGATCCAGGTACGGCTGCCAAAGTCCATCGGCTGGAACTGGTCCAGCCACGCGCGCTCCCAGTCCTGGTCTTCCACGGCCCGGAAGCTGCCGTTGCTCCAGTCCAGCTCCGGGTCGAACGCTTCCAGCGCGGCCAGCAGCAGCAGGGCGTTGCTGTCGGCCGGGAACAGCGCGCTGAGCACCAGGGTGTCCCACAGCGGGGTCTCACCCACGCCGGGTTCCAGGATGGCCTGCTCGTTGCTGGTGTCCGCTTCGGCATCAAGCAGGGTCACCGCCAGCGCGCCGACGTCCTCCAGCGCATTCTCATAGCGGGGCTGGGTGGCTTCGGTGCAACGCAGGGTCAGTTCCAGAAACGGCATGGCGGTGAGGGCAATCGCGGGAAAGGGGGCCATGCTAGACCATCAGGGCGTCTCCGTATGCCTTGAGATGAACGAAGCCGATTCAGACAGGCCTCACGGGCCTTGCTAAACTCGGCGCTTTCCTGTGCGCCGTACCACCGACCGTTGCCGATGGCTTTCGCCCCGACCCTGAAAACCTGGTTGCTCGTCCTGCCGGCCGTGGCCGTGCTGGGCGTGGCCGGTTATCGGGCCAATGGCCACAGCCGGGACATGGACGCGCGCGTCGATGTGCCGATGGCTGTCCAGGCCGGCGATGCGCAGGGGGCGCTGGCACCGGTCATGCCGGAAGCGCTGGCACGCCGACTCGCTGCGTTCGAACGTGGTACCGCGCTGCCTTCGGGCCTGCCGCTGGACATCCGCGCCGATATCGAAGGTGCCACCGATCTGTACGCCTACGCGCAGCGCCTGCGTGTGCAGGCCGACCAGGGCAACCACGAGGCGCGCTGGATGCTCAGCCGGGTCTATGACTACTGCGCGCAGTACGCCGTTGATCCGGGTGGCTACCGCCTGGACAACAACGTGCTGTCCGGCCTTGGCCTGAGTGCTGCACCGGAGATGGTGGAGGCGCGCGAGCGGGTGGCGCAGCGCTGCGGTGGCTTCGTGCCCGGCGACAAGCTGGGGCCGGCACTGGTGCTCGGCGAGCGGCGTCGTGCGGCCCAGCAGGGCAACCTCGCTGCCGAAGCGGCGCTGTTTGCCGAAGGTGAGCCGCTGCACGACAACGAGCAGTACCGTCGTGACCTGGTCGAGCGCGTGCGTACCTCGCGCGATCCGGAAGCCTATATGGCGATCGCGCCGGGCATGGGGTTGCGCGCGGCCGGCGACAAGGCGCTCGTCGGCATGGTCGCCGGAGAACAGCTCAGTGAACTGGCATGGCGGGTTGCGGCCTGCGAACTCGGTCTTCCCTGTGGAGCCGACAGCGTGCTGGTCAACAGTTTTTGTGCGAATGGAGGGATCTGTTCGCCGGATGGAACGCAGGACTTCCGTGATTTTGTGTATGACGCCGCGGTTTCGCGGCAAGGTGCGGGGAAAATGAAGGAATGGATCAAGCGATTGATTGGAACGAGGGACGGACGATGAACTACCGTCGATTCCTGCATGGGGCCAAGTTCTGGTTCTGGGTGGTGTTGTTCGTGGCGTATTCGGCCGGTGCGGTGGGCCTGCTGATGATCGACACCTACGAGGACCGCTACCGGCGTCTGTCGAAGGTGGAACTGACCTCGGTGAAGACACAGGAAGACGTGCGCCGTGCAGGCGCCAGCCAGGTTGCCGCCGTTTACCGCGCGCAGAGTGGCGTGCCGTTCTCGTCGTTGCCGGCCGGCAGTACCTTCCAGGTGGTGTGGCCGGATGGTTCCAGCGAGACCATGGTGATCGTCGATCCGACCTCGCCGAACGGCGTGCGCCCGTTGGCGAACTCGCAGATTCCGGCCGAAGTCGCCGACAAGCACTGAGGCGGATCCTGCAGGGCCGGGCCATGCCTGGCTTGCCGGGAAGCAGCCGAGCATGGCTCGGCTCTACAGAAAACAGAAAAGGGCGGGGAAATCCCCGCCCTTTTCATGTGCAGCAACAACCGCAGCCGATCAGGTCAATGCGATCGGCTTGCTCTTGCGCTCGGCAAGGCGCTTTTCCAGATAGTGGATGTTCTGGCCACCGGCCTGGAAGCCCTTGTCACGCATGATGCGCTGCTGCAAGGCGATGTTGGTCTTGATGCCATCGACCACCATCTCGCTCAGCGCCACCCGCATGCGGGCGATGGCGGTTTCGCGGTCCGGACCGTGCACGATCAGCTTGCCGATCATCGAGTCGTAGTTCGACGGCACGCGGTAGCCACTGTAGATGTGGGTATCGACGCGCACGCCGGGGCCGCCCGGTGCATGGAAGCCGGTGATGGTGCCCGGGCTCGGCACGAAGGTTTCGGCGTCTTCGGCGTTGATGCGGCACTCGATCGCATGGCCGGTCAGCACCACGTCGCTCTGCTTGATCGACAGCTTCTGGCCGGCAGCGATCTTCAGCTGTTCGGCGACCAGGTCGATGCCGGTGACCATTTCAGTGACCGGATGCTCCACCTGGATGCGGGTGTTCATTTCGATGAAGTAGAAACGGCCGTCTTCGTACAGGAACTCGAAGGTGCCGGCGCCGCGGTAACCGATACGGATGCAGGCTTCCACGCACACCTTGCCGATCTGCTCGCGCTGCTCGGTGGTGATGCCCGGTGCCGGCGCTTCCTCGACCACCTTCTGGTGACGACGCTGCATCGAGCAGTCGCGCTCGCCGAGGTGGATGGCATTGCCCTGGCCGTCGGCCAGCACCTGGATCTCCACGTGGCGCGGATTCTCCAGGAACTTCTCCATGTAGACCTCGCCATTGCCGAACGCGGCCTTGGCCTCGCTCTTGGTGGTCTCGATGGAGGTCTTCAGCGAGGCTTCGGCGTGCACCACGCGCATGCCGCGGCCACCGCCGCCACCGGCCGCCTTGATGATGACCGGGTAGCCGATCTCACGGGCGATCTTGGTGTTGGCGACGATGTCCTCGCCCAGCGGGCCGCCCGAGCCGGGTACGCACGGCACGCCGGCCGACTTCATGGCGCGGATCGCTTCGACCTTGTCGCCCATCAGGCGGATGGTGTCTGCCTTCGGGCCGATGAAGATGAAGCCGGACTCTTCCACGCGCTCGGCGAAGTTGGCGTTCTCGGACAGGAAGCCATACCCCGGGTGGATGGCCTGGGCATCGGTGACCTCGGCCGCAGCGATCAGCGCCGGGATGTTGAGGTAGCTTTCCGCCGACGACGCCGGACCGATGCAGACCGATTCATCGGCCATGGCCACGTGCTTGAGGTTGCGGTCGACCGTGGAGTGGACGGCCACCGTGCGGATGCCCAGGGTGTTGCACGCGCGCAGGATGCGCAGCGCGATTTCCCCTCGGTTGGCGATGACGACTTTGTCGAGCATGGCAGCCGCCCCTTAGCCGATCACGAACAGCGGCTGGTCGAATTCCACCGGCTGGCCGTTCTCGCCGAGGATGGCGACGATGGTGCCCGACGCATCGGCTTCGATCGGGTTGAACATCTTCATCGCTTCGATGATGGCCAACGTCTCGCCGGCCTTGACCTGCTGGCCGATGCTGACGAACGCCGGCTTGTCCGGAGCGGACGAGGCGTAGAAGGTGCCGACCATCGGCGAGCGCAGCACGTGGCCTTCCGGCAGCGCGTTGCCCGGCTTGGCGGTGCCGCCGGTGGAGGCTTCGGTCGGCGACTGCATCGGCATCGCAGGGGTGGCCGGCTGGGCGGCGACCGGGGCGGCCATCATCATCTGCGGCTGGGCCTGCATCATGCCGTAGCCGGACACCGGAGCGCGCGACAGGCGCACCGACTCTTCGCCTTCCTTGATTTCGATTTCAGCCAGGTTCGACTCTTCCAGCAGGTCGATCAGCTTCTTGATTTTGCGGAGATCCATGGTGGCCTCTTTGCTCTTTGATGTCAGTGTGGTGGGAAGCGCGTTGCGCTCGGGTCAAAGCAGTTCGTAGAAGTCGCGCAGCTGCCGGGTGCGGTCGCGCGCGAGGGTGATCAGGCAGCGCATCTGCGCGCCGTTGCGCGCGGTGCCGTCGGAATTGAGGGCATACACCGCCTGGCAGTCGTGGTCGCGCAGCTGCATCCATGCGCGCTGGGCCAGCACCAGTTCCTGTTCGGCGTTGCCGCAGTAGCTGCAGCTGCCACCGTTGGCCGGCGTGCGCAGCTGCCTGCGGGCCTGGGCGTAGACGGCATTGAGTTCGACGTCGGCGGCCGCTGCCACGTCCGAGGCGCACAGGTCGCTCTCCATCGTGGTGGTCGGATGCGCGCAGTCGATGCCTTCGGCCTCACGGTCGGACGCGGCGGCAGCGCCGCACAGGCCGGCCCACAGCACAACGCTGGCGAGGACGCGCGACAGGCTCATGACGCGGCGGCAGCCTGCACGCGTGCCAATGCCGCGTCCATCGCATAGCGATAGCTGTCGGCACCGAAGCCACACACCACGCCAACCGCCTTGTCGCTGAAATAGCTGTGCTGACGGAAGGGCTCGCGGGTATGCGGGTTGGACAGGTGGATCTCGATGAACGGCACGGCCACCGCCGCCAGCGCATCGCGCAAGGCAACCGAGGTATGCGTGAAGGCGGCCGGGTTGATCAGGATGAAGGCGGTTCCGTCGTTGCGCGCGGCCTGCACACGATCCACCAGCACGTGCTCGGCGTTGGACTGCAGGTTCTCCAGCGAATGACCCGCGGCAGCGGCCTGGGCGGCCAGCGCCTGGTCGATGTCCGCCAGCGTGGTGTGGCCGTAGACCTCCGGCTCGCGGGTGCCGAGCAGGTTGAGGTTGGGGCCATGCAGGACCAGCAGCTTCGCCATGGGATCCGATTGACGGGAAAGGGCGGCAGTCTGGCGGAAGCTGAGGATGCTGTCCAGTTCGGCGAAATTAGTGGTGTTTAAAACAATTGTTTGAAAAATGCCTTCGTCCGCGTGGCTGCGTGGTGGACCGGCGCGGGAAGGCTTTCTATGGATAGTGGAAATTGCGCGTGCCGACCATCCCCCATGCCGGGCCGCCACCGCCGGGCCGCATTACGTTCGACACTGCGGAGGTTGCCATGGCATTCCTACACTGCGCTTACCCGCCATGTCGGCGTTCATGGATGCCCGCCTTGCCTATCTCCCTGCGATTGCCCGCACTTCTGCTGGCAATGCTGCCTTTGAATGCGCTGGCTGCCGAACAATGGATCGTTGCCACCGACCTGTGGGGCAACAGGAACTACCAGACCCTGCATCTGGACGTGCAGGGCGGGCGTATCGCCGGTCGGCTGGATGCCGACCCGGTCACCGGCACCCTGAGCGCCGGACAGATGGTGTTCACCGCAACGGACAGCCAGGGCCTGCGCTACCAGTTCGATGGGCGCATTGACGGCGCGCGGATGCAGGGACAGAGCGATCAGCCGGACACCAACAACCGCGATGCGCGTGCCGCCCACGCCTTCAGCGCGTGGAAGGTACCGGCGCGGGCCTCGACCGCACCGCAACGCCATGTGTTCACGCCGACCGATTATTCCAATACCTTCAGCGCCGACCGCGCGCCGGTGCTGGTGATCTGGCCGGGGGACTCGGTGCAGACCCGCACGCTGGACTCTGGCGGCGTGGACGAGAAGGGTGTTACCCGCGCGCTGTTCGGCAATCCGCAGGTGGGGCCGTTCTTCGTGGTCGGTGCCGAACCGGGCGATACGCTGGCGATCACGCTGACCTCGCTGAAGCTCAACCGCGACCATGCCGACAGCCTGGATGGCCTGGTGGGACGCCTGAAGACACCGCGGGTGGCTGCCGAAGCCAGCGGGCTGGGCAAGCCCGTGCGCTGGCAGCTGGACCGCAGCAGGGGCGTCGCCCGTCCGCAGGGGGCAAGTGGCGGCCTGCGGCATTTCGAAGTGCCGGTGAAGCCGATGCTCGGTGGCCTGGCGCTGGCGCCCGGCTTCGGTTACCCGCCTTTTTCCACCGGCGATACCGCCGACTTCGGCGGCAACATGGATTTCAACGCCGTGGTCGAAGGCAATACGGTCTACCTGCCCGTGCAGCAGCCTGGCGCGCTGATGTACCTGGGTGATGGCCACGCGCTCCAGGGCGATGGCGAAACCACGCAGTGGGCGCTGGAGACGTCGCTCGATGTGGAGGTGAAGGTCGAGCTGCTGAAGCAGCATGCGATCGCAACGCCACGGGTGGAATCGGCAACGCAGATCATGACCCTGGGCCAGGGCGGCTCCAGCGACGATGCGCTGCGCATCGCCACCTCGGGCATGCTGCAGTGGCTGCGCCAGGCCTACGGATTGACGTTGTCCGAGGCGACCCAGGTGCTGGGCGTGGCGGTGCAGTACCAGGTGGCCAACCTTGCCGGGCGCAGTGTTGGCGTGGCGGCGAAGCTGGACAAGGCGGTGTTGCAGGGGCTGCCGTTGCAGACGACGGCAGAACCGCGTGGCAGCGCCGTGAAGCCCGCTGCCAAGTGACCGTTGCCCTGTTGGCAGCGTGGGAAGGCGTACCAACCAGGAGTCCGTGATGAGTGCCGACGCAATCCAGAACCGCCGCGCTGCCTTCAGGGCACTTCATGCATCCGGTTGCTTCCTGCTGCCCAACCCATGGGATGTTGGCAGTGCCGTAGCGCTGGCGCGGCTGGGTGCGCAGGCACTGGCCACCACCAGCTCCGGCCATGCCTGGGCCCACGGGCAGCCTGACGGGGCGATGGGTCGCAATGAAATCCTCGCCCATCTGCGGACGATGGTGGCGGCGACCGACCTGCCGGTGAACGCCGACTTCGAAGATGGCTTTGGCAGCGGCCCGGAGGCGGTGTACGAAAGTGTGTCGTTGGCGATCGACACCGGTGTAGCCGGCCTGTCGATCGAGGATTCCACCGGCGATGCAGAGCATCCGCTGCGCAGCATCGAAGACAGCGTGGCCCGGCTCCAGGCTGCGCGCCGTGCAATCGACGAAAGCGGGCACGACGTGATGCTGGTGGGGCGCGCGGAGAACTTCTTCGTCGGGCGCCCCGATCTGGACGATACGTTGGCCCGCATCCGCGCCTATGCGCAGGCGGGTGCGGATTGCCTGTACGCACCGGGTATCCGCAGCGCAGAGCAGATCCGCGCCGTGGTGGATGCGGCCGCTGGCAAACCGGTCAACCTGCTGATCGGTTCGCCCGGGCAGATGACGCTGCAGCAGGCGGCCAGCCTTGGCGTGCGCCGGGTCAGTGTCGGCGGTGCGCTGGCCCGCAGTGCGTGGGCAGGCTTTCTCAGGGCATCGGAGCAGATGCTCGGCAGAGGATCATTCGACGCGCTGCCGGGCACCCCGTCAGGTGCCGAGCTCAACGGGTTGTTCAAGCCGTAAGCGCGTGCGGGTTAGTGGGGCGGTGCCGGCAAGGGGGGCATCCTGCCGAGCGCTTCGCGTACCGCGCGCTGCAGTCCCTGCACATGGAACGGCTTGGCCAGGAACGGCGCACGCCGATGCCTGACCGGCACCAGCTGGTCGTATACCGCCGAAGCGAAAAGGTAGGGGATGCCGAGCTCGAGCAGCCGATCGGCAACGGGAAACACCACGCCGTCGCGAAGTTCCACGTCCAGAACGGCGCCATCGAAGTGGCCACTGTCGAGCATGCCCAATGCCTCGAAGACACTGTTGGCGTGGGCGATCTCATTGCCTTCGTCGGCCAGGGCCTGTTCCATCAGATCGGCCAGATCGAGCTGGTCTTCCACAAGGAGCAGGCGCGGTAGCGGCGTGGGTCGTTCATTGCTGCTTTGCATGGTGTGTTGTCGTGCGAATGCTGCGGTGGTGCGTAAAGTCTCTGCTTTCCGGCATCAAGGCCATGGCTGCCTGATGTGCTTTCGGCGCGAAGGCGTAACTGTGATCTGCGTGTTCTGCTGCTGGCCGTGGCCGCCCTCCCTGGCGGCTTCGGCCATGCGTTCGCCATGGAATCAGGCGGCCTGTGCGGCCCGCGCGTTGCCACCACTCTTGGCCAGCAACGTCAGTTTCTCGTCAGTGGCCTTTTCTTCTCCCAGCGTTTCCAGCAGCAGCGGCAGCGCCTCTTTGTAGCCCAGCTGCTTGGCCAGGGCGGCGATGGTGCCGTAGGAAGCGATCTCGTAGTGCTCGACCTTCTGTGCACCACCGATCAAGGCGGCGTCGCGCACCGGACCTTCGTCGATGGTATCGATCACTTCCTTTCCTTCCTCTACCAAGCCTTCCATTGCCGCGCACTTGATCCGCTTGAGGCGGATGCCCAGCAGCTCTACAACCCGGTCGATGCGTTCGATCTGGCCCTGGGTTTCTTCCAGGTGGGTCTCGAAGGCGGTGGCCAGTTCGGGATTTTCGGCTGCGCGGGCCAGCCGCGGCAGGGCCTTGGTCAGCTGCTTCTCCGCGCTGTAGATATCGGACAGTTCGTGGATGAACAGGTCTTCTGCGGTCTTGATGGCCATGCGTCGACACCTTTGCTGGGGAGAGCGGTGACCTTACGTGGGCGCCCGTTGGAGTCCGGCGCAGGTACGGTGAACGCTGCATGGAGGGCATGGGTTCCCATGCATGCAGGGTTCTCACATGAGCCGAGCGACAGCGTCCTATCGGTGATGCTGTTGCTCGTCCGCCCGATAGTTACTATTGGTAACTAATGAATCCGAGAGCTGCTGTCATGCATACCCAGATCGTTGTGGCCCACCCCGAACCGGGCTCGCTTACCCGCGCCGTAGCGGCGCGGATCGGCGAGGCCATCGTCAACGCCGATGCCGGCAATACGGTCACCACCGTGGATCTGATGGCGGAAGGATTCGATCCACGCTTCAACGCGCAGGACCACGCGTTCTTCCGCAGAACCACAGCGCTGCCGGCCGATGTGGCTGCCGAGCACGCGCGGCTGGATGCGGCCGACACGCTCGTGCTGGTCTACCCGCTCTACTGGTGGTCGTTCCCGGCGCTGCTGAAGGGCTGGATCGATCGCGTTTTCACCCAGGGCTGGGCCTATGACGAAGGTGCCGATGGCAAGGTGGAAAAGAAGCTGCAGCGGCTGCAGGTGCATCTGGTGGGCCTGGGCGGCGCCGGCCAGCAGATGATCGACCGGCGCGGCTATGGCGAGGCGATGAAGATCCAGATCGACCAGGGCATCTTCGATTACTGCGGAGCGCCGGTGCTGTCATCCACGCTGCTGCTGGATGCCGACAGCGGCATGGCCGAAACGCATCTGCAGACGGCGGTGGACATCGGACGTAAGATCGGAACCCCTGCACTCTGACGATCACCCTTGTCTTCCAGTCCTGCCGTGCCCGAGCCCCGTCGTCGCCTGACCCGCGAACAGCGTGCCCGCCAGCTGCTGGACGTGGCGTGGGCGCTGGTTGGCGAAGAGGGCACCGATGCGCTGACGCTGGGGCGTCTGGCGGAGGCCGCCGGGGTCGCCAAACCGCTGGCCTACGACCACTTCGAAACCCGCAACGGTTTGCTGGCCGCGCTGTATGCCGACTATGACCAGAGGCAGACCGTGGTCTTCGATGAGCGTATCGGCAGCGCGAAGGCGCGGCTGAAGGAGCGTGCGCATGCCATCGCCTCCGGCTATATCGATTGCGTGCTGTCACAGGGCAGCGAGATCCAGGACATTCTCGCTGCGCTGGCGGGATCACCGGAACTGCGGGCGGTGCGCCGTTGCTATCAGCAGGATTTCATCGACAAGTGCGCGCAGTGGCTGGGCCCGTTCGCAGCGGGAGAGGTCGTGCCGGCCACCGGCCTCTGGGCCATCCTCGGTGCCGCCGAAACCCTGTCTGAAGCGGTTGCGGCCGATGCGGTGGAGCATGCGGCAGCCGAGGCCGAGCTGGAGCGCGTGATCGTCGCCATCGTCAAGCGCAGCACCTGAATCATGTGTGCGGAGCGACCTGGAGTTGCTCGACGCTGACCGGGGGCAGTGACACGTCAGGCTGCAGGTCCGGCAACAGCTGTCGCAGCAGCTCCGGCATCGCCTGCATCGCGGCACCATCGATGTAGCGCCACTGCGTTTCACCGACGTGCCGGATGGCGACCATGAAAGCGAGGCTTCTCACGGTCTGCGCATCGACGGTGAACACCGTGGTCCGTGGCACGAAGCAGACTTCTTCGTCGCCGGCAGCATAGGTGCGGGTCGGTTCACCGACATCATCGCTGATGACCTTCACGCCCATGTCGTCGAGTGTCTTCATCGCATCGCGTGCGGCCTTCGCATAGGCCGCATCGCCGCCGGCAAACCGCTTCACGCTGGGATGCGTGCGCGCGATCATGGCATCGGTATCGCCGCGCGCGAACGTGGACAGCAGCGATCGCACATCCTTCTGCAGCGCGTCGCTCTCGGCAGGAGTGAGTTCACCGGCATGGGTGAGTGCCGCAGAGAACGTGCAGAACAGCGCAAGCATCCAGCACAAGAGACGTCGATCCATCGATGGGGTACACCTTCGGGCGCTGGACTATAGAGCGCATTGCCTGTGGTGTCTGCCCGGTCTGCCCGTCACACACGCTGGGCCTCGGCCGCCGCGGCAATGGCAAAGCCCGCATCAAGCTGCGCCCGCACCTGCTCATCGCGCGACGCACGGGAATCAGCGCCCAGCACCACGTTGATCAGGCGCAGTGGCAGGGCGTGCCCAGCGCAGCTGCGACGGGCGGTGGCCGCCAGGCAGAAACCCGCAGCCTGGGTGTAACCGGTCTTCAAGCCATCCACACCGTTTTCGCCGAGCAGGGCGTTCTGGTTCCCCTTCTGCAGGGTGCGGTGCACGAAGCTGCGCTGTGCGGTGATTGCCAGCAGGTCGGGGTAGCGCGCAAGCAGATGGGCGGCCAGCATCGCCATGTCGCGTGCAGTCGACAGATGGCCCGGGGTGGTGATGCCGGATGCGGAGATGAAGTGCGTATCGTTCAGGCCCAGCGCCCGCGCGTGGCCGTTCATGTGCTGCGCGAACGCCGCCTGCGATCCGGCCAGGTGACGGGCCAGGGCGAGCGCTGCGTCGTTGCCGGAAACCACCATCAGGCCCTCCAGCAGTCTGCCGAGAGCGATGCTTTCGCCGGGCACCAGACCCATCCGCGTTTCATCGTCGGCCACGTCGTGTACGTCGCGCGGATCGATGGCGATGGTGTCCGACCACGAACCGCCCGACTGCGCGAGCAGGTCGTACGCGGTGTAGGCCGTCATCAGCTTGGTCAGCGAGGCCGGCGGTCGTCGCAGCTCCGCGTGCTGCTGCTGGAGGATCTCGAGGGAGAGGGCATCGATCGCGATCGATGACACAGGGGAAGGGGAAGAAGTCATGGACTGCATACGGCGACAGCGTACCGGCGTGCGCCCGCGCTGGATGACTGTTGCTGAAATATTGAAATGATATAACGTCGCAAATTGGGCTGGATCACTTCGCTTTCTGCTGGGACTGCTGATGAAAAAAACGAATCTCGGGGGTTGGTTGCGGCCGGCCATCCTGACAGCGCTGGTTGCCATCGCCGGTTGCCAGCACGACATACGCACCGACAGGCCGGAACCGGCGCAGGGACGGCCGCACAACGTCATCGTGATGATCAACGATGGTGCCGGCTGGGGCACCTGGGACGCCGCTGCCTACTGGCAGTACGGCAGCCGCGAGGGCGCCCCCTATGCCGACTTCCCGCAGCGGCTGGCGGTGACAACGTTCCCGCTCAATGCCAGCAGCCAGCCTACGCACGATGCAGCGCAGACCCTCGGCTACGACGCACGGAAGGCGTGGGATGCCACGCCCGTGCCTGCGGCGGATCTGCCCTTCGCCGGCTATCAGTACCTGGCGGCGGTGGCCACCGACAGCGCGGCGGCCGGCACGGCGCTGTCCTCGGGAGTGAAGACCTACAACAACGCCATCAACGTCGACAACGACGGTGTACCGGTGGAGTTCAACACCCTGCGTGCCAAACGCCTGGGCATGGCCACCGGCGTGGTGACCTCGGTGCCGTTCGCGCATGCCACGCCGGCTGCCTTCGCTGCGCAGGCCGAATCACGCAACAGCTATCACCAGATTGCCCACCAGATGCTGGCCCAGGGCCACATGGATCTGGTGATGGGCACCGGCGGACCCGGCTACAGCGTCAATGGGCAAGCCTGCGTCGACGGGCCGCAGAGCCCGGTGGCCGAGGGCTGCGGGAACCCCTGGGAGTGGGTGTCGCAGCAGGATTGGCAGCAGCTTGAGGCGGGCACGGCCATTGCCGGAAATCCATCGGGGCCGTGGCGGTTGATCCGCAGCAAGGCCGAGTTCGTTGCACTGGCGCAGGGCCTGATGCCCTCCGACCGGCCGCTGATCGGTGTACCGCGCGTGGCCAACACCCTGCAGCAGGCACGCCAGCTGCAGGTACTGGGCGAAGACGCGAGCACACCATCGGGAGTGAAGAAGATCGACAGCGTGCCGGACCTGGCGACGATGACCCGTGGCGCGCTGCAGTTCCTGCAGCAGCGCTCAACCAAGGGCCTGTTCCTGATGATTGAAGGCGGTGCCACCGACTGGGCAGCGCACACCAGCACCTGCGGCAGTGAATGGCACTACGGCGCCTGCACCGGGCAGCCGCAGTTTGGCCGTCTGATCGAAGAGACCGTCGAGTTCAACGATGCCGTGTCGGCGGTCATCGCGTGGATCGAGGAGAACGGTGGCTGGGAGCGCAACCTGCTGATTGTCACCACCGACCACGACAACAGCATGCCGATGGGGCCGGATGCACAGCAGGTGGCCTTCGAACCGGTGCGCAACCATGGCCGGGGGCGCATGCCGGGCATGAGCTTCCGCCCCACCGGCAACCATTCAAACGGCCTGGTGCCACTGTGGGCCAAGGGCAACGGCGCCGAGCTGCTGGGCAAACGCGTGCGCGGTGTCGACAACGGCTATCGCCAGCATGTGCGCTTGAACGACGGCAGCTACATCGACAACACCGATGTGGCCGCTGCGATCCAGGAAGCGCTGCAGCGACGTTGACCGGCCGCGCACCCGCCTGCACGACGCCTGCACGTTCCGCACATGCGGGCATCGTCATCGTGCAGCGATGGACTCCGATATCCGCATCGATGGCCGCGTGTTCGCCTACGTCTTTCCCTGTGCCTGGGAGGACTACGCGAAGATTGGTTTCTCGCGCGATCCGCTGGGCCGGATCAGTGCGCTGCATCGGCGCTGGTTCGAGTTCTTCGATCTGGAAGCGGGTGCGCTGGTCGAGGCGGAATCCGAGCGGGATGCGCGTGACCTGGAACTGCAGCTGCGCCGGCCCTTCAAGCTGCATCGTGCGCCGGCACCGATGACGGTGCAGGACAAGGCCGGTGGGCGCACCGAATGGGTGCGCGGGGCCAACGCCGCATTGGCCGAGGCGGTACGTGCGCTGGCACAGCAGGGCTATCACACGTATCCGCTGCGGCCATGGCTGCGGGCGGCGCTGGTCCAGCGTCTGGACCGGCTGCATGACTGGGCCGCAGCGCAGGTGCCGGAAGAGGAAAGCCTGCGCACGCCGGTCGGAGTGGCCGCACTGCGCGAAGCCATCGATGCGTATCGCGCGCTCGCTATCGATCCGGAGCCGTGGTTGCCGGAGTACCTGCAGCGCGGGTGGTGACACTTCCCGAGGTGGCCGGGACGTTGGCCGGCCGCAGTGCCTGGCGCGCATCGGGCGCTGCGGGAACCGGTTCGGCCAGGCGCTGGGCCAGGGCAACGTTGGTCACATGACCCTGCAGGAACAACAGACCGCTGAAGATGTTCATGATCGTGCCTCCACTTGAGTGGAATGCACGATACGGGCAGCATGGGGGCGCAAAAAGCGACATTTCCGCAAGGTCGACTTGAGAGGAATTCAAGGCTTATGTCCCGCCCACCGCTGCATGCCCTGCAGGGCTTCGTCGCTGCCGCGCGCCTGGGCAACCTGTCCCGCGCCGCAGCATCGATGAACCTGACGGTCAGTGCGCTCAGCCATCAGATGCGACAGCTCGAGGAACGCCTGGGCCAGCCGCTGCTGATCCGGCAGGCACGCGGTGTGGCCTTGACCCTGGAAGGACAGCGCCTGCTGGATCAGGTCGGGCCCCATCTGGATGCAATCAACGAAGCCTTCCAGCCCTACGCTGCGCGACCCGAGCATGTGCTCACCCTCAGCGCCGTGCCGTCGATGGCCAGCGCATGGCTGGTGCCACGCCTGGGCAACTTCGTGGCGGCGCATCCACAGATCGAAATCAATCTGCAATCGAGCGAGCGTCTGATCGACTTCGACCGGCAACTGCAGTTCGATGCGGCGCTGCGGTTGGGCAGCGGACAATGGCCGGGGCTGGTGGTCGAACCGTTGTTCGACGAATGGCTGCTGCCGATGGCCAGCCCGGCACTGATCGAGCGCATGGGCGGCATCGGCCACGTACCGTTGGCGCAGTGGCCGCTGCTGGGAGACCCAGACGGTGCATGGGGCGCATGGTTCGCGCTGACCGGGCAGCGCCCACCGGCGCGGTTCGTGGCTGTGCTGGATGATTCCGAGGCCCACCATCGCGCCGCACTGGACGGCGTGGGTGTTGCGCTGGGACGGGTCACGCGGGCGCGGCTGCTGCTGGATTCCGGCCAGTTGGTTGCGTTGTCGGACCTGCGCCTGAAAACCGCGTGGCCGCATTGGCTGGTGTACCCGCAGCGCTCGGTGCGGCACCGTGGTTTCCTGGCCTTCCGCGAATGGCTGCACGCGCAGGCAGCCGAGCATGTGCGGCACATGCAGGCCGCCGACGCGGGATAGCGCCAGGCGAGCGTAATGACGGGGAGTGTGCGTCAGCGCACCAGCGTGACCGCCTGCCCGGCACGTGCGAAGGCCTCGCCCAGCAGCGGCCCGGCCTTGATGGCTTCCACTTCCGCGAACAGTGCCTGCAACGCCGCCGCGGGTCGAGCAACAGGCGCTGCGACCGACTGCTGGATGACGGTGAAGCGATCTGCCAGCACGCGATGGCCGGCATGCGCCTGTGCCCAGGCCTGCAGGGGTTGGCGCACGCCGGCCGCTGCATCCAGCTGCTGTTGGTCGAACAGGGTGATGGCGGCGGCCGAGGTATCGGCACGTTCAATCGTTGCCTGCTGCAGCTCGCGGCTGAGGAACAGATCGTAGGCGGCGCCGCGGCCCACTGCGATGCGCAGCCCGTCGCGATCGAGATCTGCAACCTGCCGTGCTGGGCTGTCATTGCGCACCAGGTAGGTTCCTTCGATCTCCACATACGGTGCACTGAAGGCAATGCGGTCGGCGCGTGCCGGGTCCACCGCCAGGAAGGCCAGATCCCACGCATCGTCGCTCGCCGCTGCCACCACCGATGCGGCCGCATCGTGGCAACTGAAGCGTGCCTGCACACCCAGCCGCTGTGCCAGCGCGGTGGCCAGTTCCACCGATGGCCCGCGTGGTGCATCGGCATCGCCCTGGGCCAGCACCGGGTTACCGAGGTTGATGGCAATGCGCAGGAAGCCCAGTGGGGCCAACGCATGACGGTGATCGGACAGGGACATGCGCGGTTCCAGCTCGGTGTCGGGCTGCCCAGCATGCCAGCTGTGGCCGTATCGTGTGGTGTGCGGAGCTGCGATCCTGTGTTTCATCCGCCTGCGCGCCCAGCCTGATCACCATGAATCCCATCCTGCACGTTGAAGTTCCCGTTGCCGACCTGGACCGTGCCATGGCGTTCTACCGGCAATGGCTGCAGGTGGACATCGATACGCCGATCACCGTGCATGACTGCCGGATGGCGTACCTGCCATTCAACGATAGGGACGCGGGTGCCAGCATGGCGCTGGTGCACGGCGCCGACTACCTGCCGTGGGAGCAGGGTCCGCGTATCTACCTGGGCGTGGACGATCTGGATGACAGCCTGCAGCGTGCCCTTCAGGCGGGCGCGGTGCTGTGCTTTGGCCCGGACATGGCCGGTGACTGGCGGGTGGCCGAGATCCGCGACAGCGAGGGCAACCGGATCGCCCTGCAGGCGCCCGTCACCCCATAGCCGGGGAGGTCAGCAGCCGAACATCGCGTGGCTCTACACGGACGCGGCGCGTGATCGCTGCAGCCAGTCGGCAATGGCTGGATCCAATCGCGGATCGTCCGGAAGGCACATGCCGAAGCCCTGCTGCAGCACCTTGCGCACGTCCTGCACATCGCGCAGCGGGCGCTTGGCCGGTACCTGGCCCGGGCGGTACTCGGTGTAGTTGCCGCTGCCGATGGTGCGTCGCCAATCCGGCCCGGTCAGTGATGCACGCAGTTGGCCGGGGAAGCTCGACTGCGGATGCGTACACACGTACCAGTTGCCCACTTCGTTATCGATCGGCGCCGGTGGCTGCAGGTCGAAGCGGTACAGCGCCCGCCAGTCATCCCCCGCCTCGGCGGCGAGCATGAAGTCGCCATCGTCCAGCCGCCGCACGCGGTAGCGCTCATGCGGTGTGTCCTGCACTGCGGTCTCATGCAGGCGCAGTGGCACGGTCGGGGTCAGGCTGCCGAAGCCGGTATCGACCAGCCAGTCCGCTTCCTGCAGACGCACCCGAAGGAGCAGATGCGTACGCGCGGTCAGCTCGCCACCGGCGGCTGACAACAGCACACGTGCGCTCAGTGGCTGCGCATCGAAGCCCAAGGCCTGCAGCAGGGCCAGGAACGCGCCATTGAGTTCAAAGCAGTAACCGCCGCGCTGCGCGTGCAGCAGCTTGTGCTGGACGCTGTCGAGGTCGATGGCGACCGCATCGCGCAGCAGGCTGGTCAGGGTCTCGAACGGCAGCAGGGCGTTGTGGCGCTGCTGCAGCAGGGTCAGTCCGGCCAGGGTGAGCGGTGGCGGGGCATCCAGCTGCAGGCGCTGCAGGTAGCGGGGGACGTCGATGGACATGGCAGGCACCACGGGCGGGAGGCTCCACTGTGCTACCGCAACCGGGGTTGAGGTCAAGTGTGCCTCGCCGGTGTCATCCCCTCGTCGCCTGCGGCCGGTACAACAGCGACGACTGGTCACTGCGCGCGGCAGGATTCAGTTCGGCGCTAAAGTTCCGCTGCAACCGGCCGATACAGGTGCGTCCTTCCGCCTGGAGTCTGTCATGTCGGCCGTCGTTCCCCACCTTCGGTCCCTGCGTAGCCGCGTTGTCGGGTTGCGTTCCCGTTTCCCAGGCCTGCTGCGCTGGCTGCAGCCACATCGGCTCAGCGTCGCCGACAAGCTCAAGGCGACCCTGCTGGTCTGCAGCCTGGGCCTGGTGGCCATCGCCGCCGTCCACGCCTGGACCAGCCATGCGAGCACGCAGGCGGCCCGCGATCAGGCCAGCTACCAGCACGGCAGTGACCGCGTTGCTTCGCTGGCCGCCCGGGTGGCCGAGGCCCGGCGACTGCAGACCCAGTATGCGCGCAGTTTCGATGATGCGGACCGCAGCCAGCTGCTGGCCACGCAGCAGATGTTGAAGCAGGACCTGCAGGCGTTGCGTGGCATGCCGATGGACGCGGGCCGGCGCAAGGTGCTGCAGGCGATGGCCGAGGCTGTCGACGCATTCTCGCAGGGCATCGCCGCGTTGTTCGAGCGGGTGGATGAGATGGGGCGCGGCGACGCCGGTCTGGCCGCACAGCTGCAGCAGGCCGCCGACGCGCTGCAGGCGCAGGTGGATGCGCTGGAGCGCCCTGCGCTGTCCCTGCATGTGCAGCGGATGCGACGTCATGAAGCGTTGCTGCTGCTCGATGGTGATTCCACCCACGCCGATCGTGCCAGCGAAGAAAAGCTGCCCTTCGACCTGGCGCTGGCCGGCCTGCCAGCCGACGTGCAGGAGCGCGTGCGCAACGGCATGGAAGCCTACCAGGCCGCGTTGCTGGGCTATACCGCCGCGCGCGTCGGCCTGGATGTGGAGGCGCAATCACTGCTTGAGACTGCGGCGGCCGTGGGCCCAGCATTGGCCGCGTTCCAGCAGGCCCAGGTTGCAGCATTGGAACAGGCACAACTGCGTCAGCGATCGGGTGCAAGGATGGCCAGCGTGCTGTTCGTGGCTACGCTGCTGCTGGTGGCCGGCGTGCTGATCACCAGCCTGGTACTGGTGGTGCGCGCGGTGCGTCGACCGATCCAGGACACCCTGCGCTTTGCAGGCGACATCGCGGATGACCGGCTCGACACCACGCTGCGCGTGCACAACGCCAATGATGAGATCGGCCAGCTCGCGCAGCGCCTGGTTGATATGCAGCAGCGCCTGCGTGCACGCACCGAGACCGAACGCGCGGTGGCACGTGGCAACACGCGCGTCCGGCAGGCGCTGGACAGCGCCCAGACCGGCCTGATGGTGGTTGATGCGGAAGGGCAGGTGGCCTACGCCAACCCGGCGCTGCTGCAGCTGCTGGCGCTTCCCGCAGAGACATTGCTCGGCAGCGACGCGGTCCGCCTGCATCCGGCGCTGGCGGGACTGATTGGTGTCCGTCAGCGCGAAGAGCGTGAGATCGGCCACGCCGGCACCCGGTATCAGTTGATCGCCAATGCCATTGTCGAGGACGACCACTTCCTTGGTGTCGCGGTGGAGTGGCGCAGCCGCGCGCTGGAAACGCTGCTGGAAACCGAAGTGGCGGCACTGGTCGATGCGGCAGCGCATGGCGAGCTGCAGGGGCGCATCGCGCTGGAGGGCAAGCAGGGGTTCGTACGCACGCTGTCGACCAGCATCAATCGCCTGCTGTCCACTTTCGAGACCAACCTGGGCGACCTGCAGGCGCTGCTGGCCGCACTGGCACGCGGTGACTTGAGCGTGCGCATGGAGGGCGAACTGCAGGGCGTGTTCGCGCGCATGCGTGACGATGCCAACGCTACTGTCACGCAGCTGGGCCACATCGTCACCCGTATCCAGCAGGTCACGGTGCGCCTGGATGTGGGTGTCAGCGAGATCGTCGCCGGTCATCACGATCTGTCCCAGCGCACCGAGCAGCAGGCGGCCAACCTGGAAGAAACCGCGGCATCAATGCATGAGCTGACCGACACCGTCGGCCGCAATGCCGACGCCGCGGGGCGAGCTGACGGACTGGTGCGCGACGCCGCCAAGGTTGCCGAGCGCGGCGGCAGTGCGGTCGGCCAGGTTGTGGCGACCATGCAGGGTATCAGCGCGTCGTCGCGGCGCATCGGCGACATCATCCAGCTGATCGATGGCATCGCCTTCCAGACCAATATCCTGGCCCTCAACGCGGCAGTGGAGGCCGCGCGTGCAGGCGAGCAGGGCCGCAGCTTCGCGGTGGTGGCCGCCGAAGTGCGGCTGCTGGCCCAGCGCAGCGCGGATGCGGCCAAGCAGATCAAGGGGCTGATCGAGGATTCGGTGGCGCGGGTAGGCCAGGGCAGTACGCAGGCCGAGCAGGCGGGCACCACGATGGACGAAATCGTCAGCAGCGTGCAGCAGTTGGCCGGGCTGCTGGCCGGTATCCGCAGTGCCTCGCACGAGCAGCATGCAGGCATCGCCCAGGTAAACCAGACCGTCGTGCAGATGGAGGCCAGCACGCAGCGCAATGCGAGCCTGGTGGAAGAAGCAGGCGCATCCACCGCGCAGATGCAGGCCCAGGTGCAGGCGCTGTCCGAAGCGGTGGCCACGTTCCGACTACTGCCCGAGCGACGCCCGCGCGCGGCGGCGTGATCGCCTGATCGCCTTCACCGGGCATGGCCCGGCGTTACCGTTGAAACCCATGACGGGTAGCGCCGGGCCATGCCCGGCGAACGGACTCAATACACGTCGCGCCGGTAACGTCCGTTCTCAAGCAGCGTTTCCACTGCTTCATCACCCAGTGCCTCGCGCAGCACCTGGTCCACGCCTTCGGCCATGCCGTGCAGCGATCCACATACATGGATCACTGCACCGCGTGCCAGCCACGCGTGCAGGTCATCCACCGCAGCGTGCAGGCGATGCTGCACGTAGCTGCCATCGTCGATGTCACGCGAGTACGCCTGATCCAACCGCAGCAGGTGCGCGTCAGCCTGCCATCGGATGATTTCCTCGGCGAACAGGAAGTCGTGCGCGCGCTGGCGCTCGCCGAACAGCAGCCAATGACCGTGCTCACCGTGATGCGCGGCTTCGCGCAGCAGGCTGCGCAGGCCGGCGATGCCGGTGCCGTTGCCGATCAGCACCATCGGCGCGCCTGGCTGCCGATGGAAGCCAGGGTTGCGATGCACGCGGGCCGCAACGGCACTGCCCACAGGCGCATGCAGGGCCAGCCAGCCCGAGCCCAGGCCCGCGCGGCCGGCGGCGTCGTGGACCAGCCGGACCACCAGTTCCACGTCGCCATCGGCGGCGCATGAGGCGATGGAGTATTCACGCCCAGGCAGTGATGGCAGGCCTGACAGCCACAGGCCTGCGTCCTGCACCCGCACTGCCCTGCCGGCTTCGGGCAGCACGCGTTCGCTGGCCAGTTCCAGCAGTGTTTTCGCAGCACCGTCGATCAGCACCGGTTGCAGGGGATCCAGGCCATGCGCCTGCAGCACCGTGTGCACATGCAACGCGTCGTGGCGTGGCGCGATATGCAGGATGTCGCCGCCCTGCCAATCGACATCAGCCGGTGGTGCCAGGCGGATCTTCCAGATCTGGCCACCGACGCTGCCGGCGTTGAGCAGGGTGCGGCCGAGCAGACGCCAGTCATGCATCACCGTGGCGGCTGGCAGCACGCTGTCATCGGTGTCGATGCCGGTCAGTCCGGTCAGCTGCAGCTGCCATTGGCGTAGCGCCGTCACCGAAGCTGCATCGACGTCGATTCGCGCGAACAACGGCTGTGCGCCCGCGCGGGTCAGCCAGTCGTCCATCTGCATGCCGAATCCGCAGAACTGCGCGTACTGGTGGTCACCCAGCGCGAGCATGCCGTAACGCAGGCGGGAAAGGTCCGGCACCTGTGCCAGCAGTTGGCGCGCGCTGCGCCGTGCGTTGTCCGGTGGCTCGCCATCACCGAAGGTGCTGAGTACGAACAACGCTTGTGTGGTGGCTTGCAGCTGCGTGGCCGTCACGCACGCAAGCGGCAGTACCTGCACCCCGTGGCCGGCCGCCTGCAGCTGTGCCGCTGCACGCCAGGCCAACTGTTCGGCGAGGCCGCTCTGGCTGGCATGCACCACCAGCCAAGGTGTGCCTGCGGCGTGGGGTGTTGCTTCCGGAACGGTCTGTCGCAGCGCGCGCGCGGCGCGCTGGCCGCGGCGGCGGTCCAGGTACAGCAGCCAGCCGGTGATGAAGAACAGGCACATGCCCAGGCTGCTGAGCATCACCACGATGCGCCCGGGCATGCCGAAGAAGCTGCCCGAGTGCAGGGCGAACATGCTGGTGGTGAGCTGGCCGCCGGCACCCTGGCGCGCGTAGGGGCGCGCGTCGAGAACCGCGCCGGTGGCCGGATCGAGCTGCAGCAGATCATGCGCCCGGTCGTGATGGCCACCGCGCTGCGCGGGATCCGCCGACATCACCCGCACATTGAGTGCTTGACCGGGCTTCTCAGGCAGGCGCAGGTCGATGAAGCCCTGGCGCACGCCGGGCAGCGCATACAGCGTGGCCTCGACATTGTGCAGATCCAGGGGAAGATCCGTGGCGAGTCTGTGCTTGGCGGGGGGCGTGACACCCAGCAGCTGGGTCAGCCCGTTGCGGTACCAGTCGAACGACCACCACAACCCGGTCAGCGCGCTCATCAGGTAGATCAGCAGCACCCAGGTGCCGATCACCGAATGCAGGCTCCACAGGAAGCCGCGGCCCGTGCGTGCCCACTCCACGGCCAACCAGCTGCGCCACTGCCACCAGCGACGTGGCCAGCGCAGGTACAACCCGGACAAAGTGAAGAACAGCAGGGCGATCGCACAGCTGCCGGTGATCCACGAGCCGCGCTCGCCGGCAACCATATGGCGGTGCAGGTCCTCGACGAAATCGAAGAACGCCTGTCCGCGCAGCGCGCTGAAGCGCTCGCCGCTGTAGGGGTCGAAATACACCCAGTGGTCCTTGCCACCGGCAAAGCGTGCGACCGATGGGCGCTGGCCGCTGGCATCCACCCGCAGGCGCTGCAGCGGCCGCTCGCTGCCCGCCTGCAGCAACGGCACCAGTTCATTCAAGGCGAGCGGTTGCTGGTTGTCGGCATGGTGTTCGGCGATCGCGGCGAAACCGGGATTGGCCGCGCGCAGCAGCTCATCCTCGAACGACAGGACCGCACCGCTCAGGCCCATCACGGCCAGGATGGCACCCGCGCTGATGCCCAGCAGCCAGTGCAGTTGGAACAGGACGTTCTTGAACATCGGGATCGAGGGCCGTCGAGGCTGCCGCCCGCATCCTGCGCAACAGCAAATGAGAATTAATCTCGTAATTCTCCGGGTCCCGGGCCGCTGCGGTCAAGAAGGGGTTGCCGGCAGGGCTGCGCCCTGCACCTGCAGAGGCAACGGCAACGGCCGGAGCAACAGCAGAAGCTGGTTTCCTGTGGGGAGGCGGGGTGGGTCCGGTTGCGGGGGCCGCTGCAAGTACGTCCATGTAAGCTCGGTCGCCGCATCCATGCGGCTCACGCCCCCGCAACCGGACCCACCCCGCCTTCGACAGATTTCCACGATCTGTCGGAATGGCATGGCCTGGTCTTGGTGGGTGTCGACCTGGGTCGACACGTAGATCCACGCCATGCGTGGATGCTCTTCGATCCATTGTCGAAATATTCGATTTCGATGGAGATTCATCCACGCATGGCGTGGATCTACCAGATACCGGGAGTCTGTCAGAGGTTGAGCGATGTCGGATTGCGGGGTGTCAGCCGCATGGATGCGGCGACCACGCGCCGCCTTCGGCAGGTTCCCGCGGCTGTTGGTGGGTGTCGACCTTGGTCGACACGTAGATCCACGCGATGCGTGGATGCTCTTCGTTCAATTGTCGAAATATTCGATGTCGATGGAGATTCATCCACGCATGGCGTGGATCTACTGGCTACCGGGAAACTGTCGAAGGCGGGGCACTGTGGGTTTGCGGGGTGTGAGCCGCATGGATGCGGCGACCAAGCCCCCATGGACGGGTTCACGGCGGCCCCGCACACCCACAGTGCCTCGCCATCCCGCAGGAAGCCCGCTGTTGCCGTTGCTTCGGCTGTTGCCGTTGATTCGGCTTCTGCAGGTGCAGGGCGCAGCCCTGCCGACCTTACTTCGCCCAGCCTTCGATCTCGCCGTGCGCGAACGGGCCGAGCTTGGCCTTCACCATCCGGCCCTGCGCATCGAACAGCACGCTGTACGGCAGCAGGCCCTGCGCATTGCCCAACTGCACGCTGGCATCGCGTGGGCCCGGGGTATCGAGCACGATCGTATAGTTCACCGGCACCCGCTGCAGGAAATCGCGCACGCCGTCCGGCGTATCCAGCGCCAGGCCCAACACCTGTACGCCGCGCGTGCCCTGGCCCTCGGCAAAGCGGGCCAGCTCGGGCATCTCTTCCACGCACGGGCCGCACCAGCTGGCCCAGACATTGACCAGCAATGGCCGGCCCTTGAAGCGTTCGCGGATATCCTGCGCGTGACCTTCAGCATCGGGCAGGACCAGCGCCGGCAGCGGATCACCAGGGCGCAGCATCGGCAGCGCTGGCGGTGATACGGCAACAGGCGCTGCGGTTTGCGCCGCCGGCGCCGGCGCCAGCCGATTGCCGGCCCACAGGCCAAGCCCGGCAGCCAGCACCGCTGTCCACAGCAGTGCTGGCCGTTGCCACTTCATCGTGCGGTGCGCAGCAGCGCTTCTTCCACCAGCGCCTGGGTCAGCAGGGTGGGCAGCACCGTCGGCGGCGCGCCCGGGCCGTACACCACGTACAGCGGCACGCCCACGGCCTTGTGCTCATCCAGGAAGGCGGTGATCTGTGGGTCCACATTGGTGTAGTCGCCGCGCATGTACACCGCGTTGGTACGCTTGAGCAGTTCCTTGAACTCCGGGCGCGACAGTACCGCCCGCTCGTTTGCCTTGCAGCTCACGCACCAGTCGGCGGTCATGTTGACGAACACCACGCGGTTGTCGGCGCGCAGGCGGTCCAGCATCTGCGGCGAGTAATCCACCACGTTCTCGCTGCTCGCCTGCGCGGCACGTGCCGGCGGTGCCAGCTGGGTCACGGCCCACACCGGCACCAGCGCCGCGATCACCAGCAGCACGCCCAGCAGCCCGGCGGCGCGCTGGCTGCGCCAGCGGCTGCGCTCGAACAGCCACAGGCCACCGGTGAGCAGCAGCAGGCCACCCAGCGCCAGCGCCATGCCATCCACACCGCGCTGCTTGCCCAGCACCCACAGCAGCCACAACGCGGCGGCATACATCGGGAAGGCCAGCACGTGCTTCAGGGTTTCCATCCACTGGCCCGGCTTGGGCAGGCGACGGGCCAGCGCCGGCACGAAGCCGATCAGCAGGAACGGCAGGGCCAGGCCCAGGCCGAGGAACAGGAACACCAGCATCGCCGCCACTGGCGGTGCAACGAAGGCATAGGCCACCGCCGGGCCGAAGAACGGACCCACGCAGGCACTGCCGACCACGCAGGCCAGCACGCCGGTGAAGAAGTCGCCGGCCGGGCCACTGCGTCGCGCGAGCGACTGGCCGAAGTTGCCGATGCCGCCGCCCATGGTGAACACGCCGGACAGGCTCAGGCCTACCGCGAACATGATGTAGGCCAACGCCGCGACCACGCCGGGATGCTGCAGCTGGAAACCGATGCCGACCGCGTTGCCAAGCATGCGCAGGCCGACCATCAGCGCGCCGATCACCGCGAAGGCAACCAGCACGCCCAGCGTGTACCACATGGCATGGCTGCGGGCGCGTTCGGGGCTTTCGCCGCTCTGCGCCAGGCTCAGCACTTTCAGCGACAGGATCGGCAGCACGCAGGGCATCAGATTCAGCACCAGGCCACCGCCCAGCGCCAGCAGCAGTACCCACAGCAGCGAGCTGTCGGTTTTTGGCACGCGGCTGGGGGCCTTGGTACGCAACGCATTGTCCTGCTGCGCGTCGGCAGCGAAGGCATCGCGCGCACCGCTGCTGGCCTCGGCACCACCCGTGGCGGCCGGCGCGTCGTTGGGTACGGTCGGCAGCAGGCGCAGCGGCGTGCCGTTGGCGGCCTCGCGGGTGCTGGCAGCGGCCGAAGCGGGCAGCGAACGGATCACTTCGTCGCGTGCAGCAGGTGCGTCACTGGTGGCGTTGGCCTTGCCGGCGGGGATCGACAACTTCACCCGCCGGGTCATCGGCGGGTAGCAGATGCCATCGGTCTGGCAGCCCTGGAAGGTCACCACCAGCGTGCTGTCGACGGCCTCGGCGCGGCTGCGGCGCAGCGGCACCGGCACTTCCACCTGGTTGAAATAGACCGCCACATCACCGAAGTGCTCGTCGCGGTGCGACTGCGCCGTCGGCCAACGCGGCTTGTCGGCCAGTACTCCGGCGCTGCCCTCCAGCTTCAGCGAGGTGCGATCGCGATAGAGGTAATAGCCCGGTGCCGGGCTGAAGCGCAGCAGCACGGTGTTGCCATCGCTGGCGATGGCATCGAAGCCGAATGCCTGTTCCGACGGCAGCGGCAGCGCCTGGCTGTTGCTGGTGCCCGGCAGCCGCAGGCCACCGCCACTGCCGGCGCCAGCCAGCGGGTTGTTGAACGCACTGGCGCCAGTGGCGCGTGCGGTCGGCAGCGCGGCAGCCGCACCGCCCGCGCCGGGCAGGGTCACCTGCACCACGCGCTTCTGCGGCGGGTAGCACACACCGGCATCGGCGCAGCCCTGGTAACGCACTTCCAGGCTGATGGTGCCGGCGGCATCGGTGGGCGCGCCGGGCAGGGTGGCCTGCAGGCGTTCGCGGTAGGTCTCCACCTCGCCGAAGAAATCGTCGTGGTGCTTCTTGCCAGCGGGCATCTGCAGCGCAGCGGCATTGAAGGCCGGATCGGCCTTCACCGTGGTGCGGTGGCGATACAGGTAATAGCCGGGGGCGATCTTGAACTGCAGTTGGATCTGGCCACGTTCGGGCGCGCTGGCGGTCAGCGCGAACGCCTGGTCCACCGGCAGCAGATCTTTTTCATCCAGCGCGAAGGCCGGCAATGAAAGCCACAACAGGGCGCACAAGGCGGCGCCACGCGCAAACAGAGTCTTCAATCAGTGTCCTCCCGGGTCTGTGCCCGGATCCAGTCCAGATACGCCGGCAGGCCGGCCCGGGTTTCGACCGCGATGCACTCCGGGAGTTCATACGGATGCAGTTCGACGATCCGGGCGATGGCTTCATCGACACGGCTTGCGGTGGTTTTCACCAGCAGCTGCAGTTCGGCGTCGGTGGTGACCTCGCCCTGCCAGCGGTACGTCGACTGTGCGCCGTCCAGGCGGGTGACGCAGGCAGCCAGGTGCTCGGCGACCAGCGCGTGCGCGATGCGCTCGGCACTGGCCCGGTCCGGGCAGGTGGTCAACAGCAGCAGGACGGGATCGACGGTCGACATGACCGTCGAGTATAGGGCCGTCGCCGGGGCAGGGCCCGGCGACGGCAATGGACCGCAGCGTTGCGCAGTCAGTTGGCCAGCTGGCAGGTGGCCGGCTTGGCCGAGGTGAACAGGCCCGGGGTGGCCCACTCGGGGTGGTCGATGAACGGGTTGCGGTTGCCCTGGAAGCTGTAGATCACGTCATTGCGGGCACGTTCTGCAGCGCTCGGCGGATCAGCAAGATGCCAGTCGATCAGGGTCGACAGCAGGCCCATGTAGGCCGGCGAGCTGCTGGTCTTGACGATCTTGCTGCGGTCGTCGGTCAGTTCCAGGTCCGGTTCGGACTGGCCGGTGGCCGCATCCTTGCCCCCTTCATAGCGGATGGCCATGTACATCACCGCGCGTGCCATGTCGCCCTTGCGTGCACCCCACACTTCGAAGGTGCCAGCATTGCCATCCGGCGTGCGTACCCAGTTCGAATTGCCCGGGTAGCCGCCGCTGCCGCCGCCCTGGCCGTTGTTGGCCTCGGTGGCACGCTCGCCGCAGTTGGCGTCGCACTTGCCGAACGGCTTGTTGCCGCGGTCGGCATTCCACTGTGCGTCGGTCAGGTACAACATGTGGGTGTCGGTGTAGGGCGCGTACGGCAGGCCCTTGTCGCCGGTGGTGCTGGCAAAGCCCAGCGAGTTCGGCCAGGTGTGCTCGCGGTTGTAGGTCAGCCCGCTGCCGGTGCCCGCGCGGCCGCTCACCTTGGTGTAGCTGCGGTTGCGGTAGGCATCGAGGATCTTGCCGCTGTTGTTGGGATCTTCGTCGGCGATCTCCAGGATGGTCCAGGTGCTGGTGCCCGAGCCGCTGTACGGATACGCGGTGTGGCCCTTGATGGTGGCGTGCAGCGAGCAGCGCAGCTGGCTGGGGCTGCTGGTGTTGACCTTCGAGTAATAGCCCGCCGGGCCGCCGGGATTGCCCGGGTCCGGGTTGCCGGTGGTGGTGGCCACGGTGAAGGCGATACGGCTGTCGGTCGCCGGGCGGGCACCCTGCGCGTCGGTGATGCGTGCGGCACGGATGTCGAAGCGGCAGGCTTCACCGGCGACCAGCGCGGTATTGGTCGACAGCTTCACGCTCTTGCCGCTGGCCGGCCAGGTCAGCGGGACGCTGCCGGAGGTGCCGCAGGTCAGTGCGAAGGCGCCGCTGGCGAGGTTGACCGTCTCGCTGAACACCACTTCCAGGTCGGCGGCGGCAGGGAAGGTGCTGCTGCCCTGTGCCGGCGTGGTGGTGGACACCGAAGGCGGCGTGTTCGGGCCCGGGGTGCCACCGCCGCTGAAGGTCTGGTTGTTGTTGCAGCTGCCGAAGGTCTGCTTGGCCGATTCGGCCCAGGTGAAGTGCGCGTACTGGCTGCCGCTGCCGGTCAGCTGCAGCGAGGTGCCCGCCGCGGTGCTGTTGGTTTCGGCAACCGGAATGTTCTGGCTGGTCATGCCGGCGGCGGGGCCACCGGAGGCGGTGATCGCGCCCTCGTAGCTGAGGAACTGGACCACCTTGCCACTGGCGTCGACCAGGGCGATGCCGTCATTGGGGCCGTTCTGCAGGCCGTTGGTGGGGTAGGTGACCACGGCCAGGGTGGCGCTGCCGCAGCTGGCGGCGGTTCCCGCCGGTACCGCGTTGTTGGCGTAGACCGTGGCGGCCGACGGATTGCTGCCGTTGTAGAGGTACAGGCGGTAACCGGACAGGTCCTCGCCGGCGGTGGCGACCACTTCGATGGCTTCGCCGACGTCACCGGCAGCGGTGCTGTCGTCGTAGTGCAGTTCGTTGATGAAGACCTCGGCCTGGGCCGGCGCGGCGGCCAGTGCCAACAGGCAGGCGGCGGCGAGCGGGGACAGCAATCGCATCGACTACTCCTTGTGATTGGGAATGCCGGGCCACCCTAAAGCCGATCTGGTGACACTTTGTCGTAAATGAACGCCAGATATCTGACAGTGAGACGCCCATCACCAAAATACCGGATCCGCGGACATCGAGCTGTCGCGGCGCGCCGATAAAAATTTGCCGGCCGGGCCTTGAAAGGTCCCCGGGGGTCTCCATCTCTGTTCTGCTCCCGACCTGTCGGGCTTTTTCACGCGCGTTGCTGGCAGTCACCTGGTGTGAGTGCTAACATCGCCGGACTTTTTCAGACCAATCAATAACTTAAGAGGTCCCACATGAGCATCAAGCCGCTGCACGACCGCGTTGTGGTCAAGCCGATCGAAGCCGACGAAGTTTCCGCCGGTGGCATCCTGATCCCGGACTCCGCCAAGGAAAAGTCCACCAAGGGTGAAGTCGTGGCCGTGGGCCCGGGCAAGCCGCTGGACAACGGCACCGTGCGCGCCCCGTCGCTGAAGGTCGGTGACAAGGTCATCTACGGCCAGTACGCCGGCAGCTCGTACAAGAGCGAAGGCGTCGAATACAAGGTCCTGCGCGAAGACGACGTGCTCGCCGTCATCGGCTGAGCATCGGCGCGACCTGCTTCATACCCTGATTCCAAACACCCAGCCGCCGGGCATGGCCCGGCGCTACCAATGAGGTAACTGCAATGGCTGCCAAGGATATTCGTTTCGGTGAAGACGCCCGTTCGCGCATGGTGCGCGGCGTCAACGTTCTCGCCAATGCCGTTAAGGCCACCCTGGGCCCGAAGGGCCGCAACGTCGTGCTCGAGAAGAGCTTCGGCGCCCCGACCATCACCAAGGACGGCGTGTCCGTCGCCAAGGAAATCGAACTGGCTGACAAGTTCGAGAACATGGGCGCGCAGATGGTGAAGGAAGTCGCGTCGCGTACCAACGACGACGCCGGCGACGGCACCACCACCGCCACCGTGCTGGCCCAGGCCCTGATCCGCGAAGGCGCCAAGGCCGTTGCTGCCGGCATGAACCCGATGGACCTCAAGCGCGGTATCGACAAGGCCGTCGTGGCTGCCGTCGCCGAGCTGAAGAACATCTCCAAGCCGACCGCTGACGACAAGGCCATTGCCCAGGTCGGCACGATCTCGGCCAACTCGGACGAGTCGATCGGCCAGATCATCGCCAACGCGATGAAGGAAGTCGGCAAGGAAGGCGTGATCACCGTTGAAGAAGGCTCGGGCCTGGACAACGAGCTGGACGTGGTCAAGGGCATGCAGTTCGACCGCGGCTACCTGTCCCCGTACTTCATCAACAACCAGCAGTCGCAGACCGCTGACCTGGATGACCCGTACATCCTGCTGCACGACAAGAAGATCTCCAACGTCCGTGACCTGCTGCCGGTGCTGGAAGGCGTCGCCAAGGCCGGCAAGCCGCTGCTGATCGTTGCCGAGGAAGTCGAAGGCGAAGCGCTGGCGACCCTGGTGGTCAACACCATCCGCGGCATCGTCAAGGTCGTGGCCGTCAAGGCGCCGGGCTTTGGCGACCGTCGCAAGGCGATGCTGGAAGACATGGCCGTGCTGACCGGCGGCACCGTGATCTCCGAGGAAGTCGGCCTGTCGCTGGAAAAGGCCACCATCAAGGACCTGGGCCGCGCCAAGAAGGTGCAGGTTTCCAAGGAAAACACCACCATCATCGATGGCGTGGGTGACAAGGCTGCGGTCGATTCGCGCGTTGCGCAGATCAAGACCCAGATCGAAGACACCTCCTCGGACTACGACCGCGAGAAGCTGCAGGAGCGCGTGGCCAAGCTGGCCGGTGGCGTTGCAGTGATCAAGGTCGGCGCTTCGACCGAAATCGAAATGAAGGAAAAGAAGGATCGCGTCGACGACGCCCTGCACGCTACCCGTGCGGCCGTTGAAGAAGGCGTGGTTCCGGGCGGCGGCGTTGCCCTGGTCCGTGCGGTGTCCGCGCTGGCTGGCCTGAAGGGTGCCAACGAAGACCAGAACCACGGCATCCAGATCGCCCTGCGCGCGATGGAAGCCCCGCTGCGCGAAATCGTCGCCAACGCCGGCGAAGAGCCGTCGGTCATCGTCAACAAGGTCAAGGAAGGCACCGGCAGCTTCGGCTACAACGCCGCCACCGGCGAGTTCGGTGACATGCTGCAGTTCGGCATCCTGGACCCGACCAAGGTGACCCGTTCGGCGCTGCAGAACGCAGCCTCGATCGCTGGCCTGATGATCACCACCGAAGCCATGGTTGCCGACGCTCCGAAGAAGGACGAGCCGGCCATGGGTGGCGCTGGTGGCATGGGCGGCATGGGTGGCATGGGCGGCATGGACTTCTAAGTCCCGCTGCACCGGTAGCGGCCGACCCAGGTCGGCACGCTTCCCTGCTGCAATGAAAAACCCCGCCGCAAGGCGGGGTTTTTTTGTGGGCTGCATCCACGCATGGGGTGGATCTACGGGCGCGGTGCGGGATTACCCGTCGCTACGCTGCGCGTGCTGCCGGCATGTTGTCCTGCAGCCACGCCAGGAACGCTGCCACCATCGGTCGGTCGCTGCCATCGCTGCCAGGCCGGGTCACGGCGTAGTAGGCGAAGGACTGCGGCCACGGCTGCTGCAGGACCACCTGCAGGCGACCGCTGGCCACTTCGTCGGCCACGTGGATGTCGCGCACCAGCGCGATGCCCTGGCCGGCTGCCGCCGCACGTATCAACAACAGATCGTCGTCGAAGGCGGGGCCGCGCTGCAGGCGCGCATCCTGTGGCAGGCCCAGGGCCTGGAACCACAGACGCCAGTCACTGCGTTCGCTGTCCTGCAGCAGCGGCAGCCGCAGGCAGTGCTGCACGCGGGTGATCGCTGGCACGGTTGCCAGCAGCGCGGGGCTTGCCACCGGCAGCAACGCCGGTGCCAACAGGTACTCTGCATGCAGCCCCGGATACTGGCCCAGGCCATGCCGGATCGCGATGTCCACGCCATCACGGCGCAGGTCCACCAGCGCGGGGCTGGCATCCAACTGCACGTCGATTCCTGGATGCCGTGCACTGAAATCGGCCAGTCGCGGCGCCAGCCAGTGCGCGGCGAAACTGGGCGCGGCGCTGATCCGCAACGATGACCTGCCTTGCCACGCTTCCAGTGCGTGCAGGCTGCTGGCGATCTGATCGAAGGCCTGACGCAGTTCCGGGTAGACGCGGCCGCCGGCAGCACTGAGCACCACGCCATGACGGGTTCGATCGAACAGGCTGACGCCGAGCCGTTCCTGCAGCTGCCGCAGTTGCTGGCTGACGGCACCTGGTGTCACGCCCATCACTTCGGCGGCCGCTGTCAGGCTGCCGTGGCGGCTGGTTTCAACGAAGGCCCGCAGGGCCAGCAAGGGCAGTACTGCACCCATCTTCCATTCTCCCGTGACGATGCTGGCGAGCCGTCGGCACGTTCACCGGCCAGCGCAGGGCACAGCATATCGGCCGGGTCGATGGCTGTCGCGCTGGCACGCGCGATGTTGAGCTGGGCTCAACTGCAATCGCAGCAGACATCGTTTCCCACCTGCATGCCCGGTTCCTAGACTGGCTGCACGGTCGCTGCAGCGCCTTTTTCCACATCGCTTCGCCCTGCCCATGCTGTGGGGGGCAGCGCGTGTGCACCCGATTTCTGCCTCCAGGACGTCTCCGTGACCGAACCTTCGCTGCACCTGCATACCGACAGCTCACCCAATGGCTACAAGGCCACCATCGCGCTGGAGGAGCTGGGCCTGCCCTATCGCTTGCACCATGTGCGCATCGAGCAGGGTGAACATCGCCATCCCGACTTCCTGCGGCTCAATCCGCACGGTCGCATTCCGGTCCTCGAAGACCGCGACAGAGGCATCGTGCTGTTCGAATCGGCGGCGATCCTGCTGTACCTGGCCGAGCAGGGCGGCGCATTGTTGCCACAGGCACCGGCCGCCCGCTGGGACGCCATCACCTGGCTGCTGTTCCATGCCTCCAGCGTCGGTCCCATCTTCGGCCAGCGCGTGCATTTCGAACACTTCGCGCAGGAGCGCTATCTGCCGGCGATCGAGCGCTACCGGCACCTTTCCGAAGACATCTTCGCGATCCTCGATGCACGTTTGGTCGAGCGTCCCTGGTTGGCCGGCGATGACTACTCGATCGCCGACATCGCCCACTTCGGTTGGCTGCATGTGCTCCGCGTGATCGACATCGACTTCTCGCGCCATCGCCATCTTTCGGCGTGGTACCAGCGCGTAGCCGGACGGCCCGCCGTCCAGCGTGGCGTGCTGCTGCCTGAGCCTGCGACCGGGCCCTGAGGAGATCCCTGCGATGACCGCTTCCCTTTCGATCCACGGCGCTTCGGCAGCCGCCTTCGCGGGCCATGCCGGCTACCAGCGCATGTTCCGCGCCGATGCACTGACTCTGGGCATCTTCCTGCCGCTGCGTTTCTACCAGGGCGACATGGCGGTACTGCAGGGACAGACCGCGCTGGTGGAAGCCATCGACCGCCATGGCTTCGCTGCCGTCTGGGTGCGCGATGTTCCGCTGTTCGATCCGCAGTTCGGTGACGCCGGACAGGTGTTCGATCCGTTCACGTATCTCGCATGGCTGGCGGCGCGCACCCATCGCGTCGCGCTGGCGACAGGCAGCGTGGTGATGCCACTGCGGCATCCCATCGACCTTGCCAAGGCGGGCGCGTCGATCGATCAGTTGTCCGCAGGGCGGCTGGTGATGGGCATTGCCTCGGGTGATCGACCGCTTGAGTTTCCCGCCTATGGCCTCGACCACGCCCAACGTGGTGAGCGGTTCGCAGATGCCGTGGTGGCCTTCCGGCAATGGTTGCAGCCCGCAGACGGGGCGCTGGCCGGCCATCCCTGGGCCGCGCAGGGCGTGCAGCTGCTGCCGCCGCCGGTCAGCGGTCGCATCCCGCTGATCGTCACCGGTGGTGCCCGGCAGCCGTTGGAATGGATCGGCCAGCACGCCGACGGCTGGCTGACCTATCCCGACGCGACCCATGACGCGGCAGGACCACAGCGGCTGGCGGCGAAGATCCGCGCATGGCGCGCGCAGATTCCCGACGGCGGCTTCCGACCGCACATGACCAATGAATGGTTGGATCTGGTGGATGACCCGGACCATCCGCGCGTGCCGCTGCAGGGTGGCTACTGCCTGCGTACCGGGCGCAAGGGGCTGATCGCGCTGCTGGAAGCGTGGCAGCGCGCCGGGGTCAACCATGCCGCGCTCGGCATCCAGTTCTCGCAGCGCCCCGCTGCCGATGTGCTGCAGGAACTGGCCGAAGAGGTGCTGCCGTTGTTTCCGTCGCATCCCGGCCCACCGTCGCGGGTGATGGAATGGTAGCGGTGCATCTCCGCGATCGCTGAGCTGCGGACCCTGCCGGCGGCGGCGGCAGGCTTGCAGTTCTTGCCTTATGAATTATGATTAGCCGCCTAATCATATCTGGGTGCACGATGCTTGAATTGAAGCACCAGGCCCTCGTCGAGGAGGCGCAGCGGCGTGGTCACGCCAATGTCGCGCAGCTGCGCCTGTGCTTCCAGCTGCTCGCCTTGTCCAGCGCGATCGATCGTGACTGCGCCACACGCCTCGCGTCGCACGGCCTCAGCGAAGGCCGCTTCGTCGTGCTGTTCCTGCTGCACGGCGCAGGCGGCACGCTGCCGCCGCACGTGCTGGCCGAGCAGGCCGGTGTCACCCGCGCCACCATCAGCGGATTGCTCGATGGCCTGCAGCGTGACGGCCTGCTGCAGCGGCGCAGCGATGCCGAAGATGGTCGCCGTCTGCAGATCGTGCTGACGGCGCGCGGCAAGCGCCTGGCCGGCGATCTGTTCGACCAGCACACGCAATGGATCGGTGGCCTGTTCAATGGACTGGATGTCGGCGAACAGGCGCAGTTGTCGCTGCTGCTCGAAAAAGTCTGGCGGCACACCGACGCAGGCCAGGAAGCAGGTACATGAGCACTACCATTGCCACCGCACGCCTGCAGGCACTCAACGCGGGCAGCGCAGCCAGCACGCATCTGGCCGAGTGCCTGGCGGTGGACTTTGCTGCGTTGCTGCAGGCGGTGGCACCGACATTGCCACCGGCCTCGATACAGCACATGCACGCCGCCGCGGGCAAGGGAATCACCGAGCGCATGGCCTTGGCTGCAGCGCTTCTGCGCGAGGCAGGGCAGGACGAGGTGCAGCACTGGCAGGCACATCCATCCGACACCGTGCGGGGGTGGGCGTGCTATCTGATCGGCGATGGCGCGCAGGCGACATTGGCTGACAAGCTGCAGGCGATGCGTCCGCTTGCAGATGATCCACACTTCGGTGTGCGCGAATGGGCATGGTTGGCGCTGCGCAGCGCTATTGTCGACGCACCACTTGAGGCGCTCGCCCTGCTGCAACCCTGGGCGCAGCAGCCTTCGCCGCATCTGCGCCGCTTCGCTTGTGAGGCGTTGCGCCCCCGCGGCGTCTGGGCCATGCACATTGCGCTGTTCAAGCAGCAACCCGAACACGTGTTGCCCGTGCTGGAGGCACTTGCCGATGATCCAGAACGCTATGTGCAGGACTCGGTAGGCAACTGGCTGAACGACGCCGGCAAGAGCCAACCCGGTTGGGTGCGCGATCTGTGCACACGGTGGCAGTCAACACACGACAGCGTCGCCAACGCCTACATCCGCAAGCGTGCGCTGCGCTCGCTGTAATGCCGCACCGTCCACCCGTTTCCCGCTGATGCCGGCCGCTGGCCGGCAACCCCATGACCCTCAAGGAAGACCGCATGTCCCACCTCCTCATCGAGCTGTACACCGCAACGCCGACTTGGAAAGCGTTGTCCGCCGAACAGCGCAACACCTTCTTCACCCGTATCGGCGCCGGCATGCAGCAACTCGACCCTGCATGCGTCGCACCGTTGGCGATGGGCCGCGTGGCCAGCGAGGTGCCACATGCCAGCGCCGAGCAGTACTACGCGGTCTGGCAGTGCGCCAGCCGTGCCGATGCCGATGCCTTGATGGACGCCATCAGTGCCACCGGCTGGCATGACTACTTCGCCACCACCAATGCCGTGGGCGCAGTGGATGCGATGGCCCAGCACCTGGCGGACCTCGCAGCGCTGTAATGCGGCCTGCGGTGGCACATGCGCGTGTCATCCATTCCGGGTAAAGATGGCGCTCGGCCGTATCCATCCGCAGGGAAGTCGAGCATGCAGAGCAAGATCCAGGTGACGTTGTACGGAGCGCTGGGCAGCAGTCCTGCGCTGCAGGTACCCGGCCTGGAAGGGCCGGTGGTGGCCATCCAGGAAGCCACCCTGCGGCAGCTGGTGTCCGATCTGTATACGGCCCGATCCATGCTCAACCCCGAACAGCTGGATGAGGCCAGGCAGGAACTGGACCGCGTGGTGGAGCGCTGGGTGGACATTCACGAGACGCTGTTGCTGGACGTGGAAGTGCATGGCAGCCGATAGTCGGCTGAACCGCGCCCGCAGTTGCGGATGAAACAGTTGGCACCTGCCAAAACCCTGTGTTATCAATAGATCCCATGAACGCAACCCACGCCAGCTTTTATTGGTATTACTTTCCGAAGCCCCCGGCGGAGGAAGGATTGCGCTCACCCTGAAGAAAGCTTCAGACGCATTCCCGAAAGCCGCCAGCGAACCTGGCGGCTTTTTTCATGTCGCCACGCTGCGGACCCCCAACGTTCCGTAGAGACCCCCATCATGCCCCCGCACACCGACGACCTGCGTATCCGCACCATCGAACCGCTGACACCGCCTGCCCAGCTGCTGGCGATGCTGCCCTGCGATGACGAAGCTTCCGACACCGTCAGCGCCTCGCGCGCGGCCCTGCACCAGATCCTGCACGGCCGCGACGACCGTCTGGCCGTGGTGGTCGGGCCATGCTCGATCCACGACCCGAAAGCCGCCATCGAGTACGCACAGCGCCTGAAGCCGCTGCGCGATGCGCTGGCGGGCGAGCTGGAAATCGTCATGCGCGTGTACTTCGAAAAGCCGCGTACCACGGTGGGCTGGAAGGGCCTGATAAACGATCCGGACCTGGATGGCAGCTTCAAGATCGACAAGGGCCTGCGCATCGCGCGTGGCCTGCTGCGCGACATCAACAAGCTCGGCCTGCCTGCCGGTGTCGAGTTCCTCGATGTGATCTCGCCGCAGTACATCGCCGACCTGGTGGCATGGGGCGCGATCGGTGCACGCACTACCGAAAGCCAGGTGCATCGCGAGCTTGCGTCGGGGTTGTCGTGCCCGGTCGGCTTCAAGAACGGCACGGACGGTAACGTCAAGATCGCCGCCGATGCCGTGGGCGCGGCCTCGAACCCGCATCACTTCCTGTCGGTCACCAAGCAGGGCGGCACGGCCATCGTCTCCACCACCGGCAACCCGGACTGCCATGTGATCCTGCGTGGTGGCAAGCAGCCGAACTACGATGCGGCCAGCGTGGCCGATGCCTGCCAGGCACTGGCCAAGGCCAAGCTGCCGACGCGGCTGATGATCGATGCCAGCCACGCCAACAGCCTGAAGAACCATGAGAACCAGCCGAAGGTGATTGAAGACATCGCCACCCAGCTGGAAGACGGCGAGCAGCGCATTGTTGGCGTGATGGTTGAAAGCCATCTGGTCGGTGGCCGTCAGGAGCTGGTCGAAGGCCAGCCGCTGGTCTACGGCCAGAGCATCACCGATGGCTGCATCGACTGGGACACCACCGTGACAGTGCTGGAGCGGCTGGCGGCTGCCGTGCGCGCCCGCCGCGAAGTGAAGGTGTCCGAAGCCGCCTGACGGCGGCACGTGTGTGGATGGCGGCCAGCGCCTGCGGGGGTGCGGCCGCGATCAGGGCCGGTCGGAGTTGGAGACCGGCCCGTCTGCACCGGCGATGCGCCTGGCGCTGCGTATGTACGACAGCGCCAGGTACATCGCCGGGGTGGTGTGAACCCCGACCCGGTTATGTAGATCCACGCCATGCGTGGATGAAGCCGCCCCGCTCAACGCCCCGCCCGCACCCTCGCCAACGCCAGATACATCGCCGGTGTCGTGTACAACGTCAGCCACTGGCTGACCAGCAGCCCGCCCACAATCGCGATGCCCAGCGGCTGCCGCAGCTCCCAGCCTTCGCCGTTGGCCAGCATCAGCGGCAACGTGCCCAGCAGTGCCGCCAGCGAGGTCATCAGGATCGGCCGCAGGCGCAATCGTGCCGCTTCCATCACCGCATCGCGCGCACTCAGCCCGCGGCGTTCGCCGGCCAATGCGAAGTCGACCAGCAGGATGGTGTTCTTCATCACAACACCCACCAGCAGGAACAGACCGAGCAGGGCGATCAGGTTCAGTTCGTTGCCGAACAGCCACAGCGCCAGCAACGCACCGATTCCGGCCGACGGCAGCGTGGACAGGATCACCAAGGGCTGCAGGAAGCTCTCGTAGAGGATGCCCAGCACCAGGTACACCGCCAGCGTGGCACCCAGCACCAGCCACAACTGGCGTGACCGCAGCTGCTCCAGGCCACCGGCCTCGCCGGACAGCTTGGCCTGCACCGAGCGCGGCAGCATCAGTTTGGCCATCGCCGCATCAATGGCCTGCGTGGCCTGCTCCAGGCCCACGCCCGGCGCCAGCGCGAACTCGATCCAGATCGAGGCGAACTGCTCGCTGTGGTACACGCGGTCCGGCGCCATGCCATAGCGCCAGCTGGCGATGCTCGACAGCGGAATGCGCTGGCCGCCGCCATCGATCACCTGCAACCGTGCCAGCGTGCCCGGGTCCTGGGTGTGCTTCGGGTCCAGCTCCATCACCACCCGGTACTGGTTGAGGCTGTCGTACAACGTGGCGACCTGCCGCTGGCTGAAAGAGTTGTTGAGCATGTTGGCCACGGTGCGCAGGTCCACGCCGTGGCGCGCGGCGGCCTCGCGGTCGATGTCCAGCATCACCTGGCGCATGCCGGCCTCGCCCTGCGCTTCCACGTCCACCAGTTCCGGCAGGCCACGCAGCGCAGCAGCGACCTTCGGTGCCCATTGGCGCAATGGCGCGCTATCGGCCGACAGCAACTGGAACTCGTACTTGCCGCTGCTGCCGGCGCCTTCCAGGCGGATGTCCTGGTCCACCCACAGATAGAGATTGCCACCGGGCAGTTTGGGCAGGCGCGCACGCAGGCGGTCGATCACCTGCTGGCTGGAGACGCCGCGCTCGGCCAGTGGCTTCATCTTGATCATGATGAAGGCGTTGTTGACCCCGTTGCTGCCACCGATGTACCCGATGATGTCCTCGATGGCCGGGTCGGACAGCAGCAGTTTGCGGTAGGCATCGATCTTCGGCTGCATCGCCTGGAAGGACAGGCCGTCATCGCCACGCGCGAAGCCACGCAGCTGTGCGGTGTCCTGCTGCGGAACGATGCCCTTGGGTACCTGCTGGAACAGCCAGGCATTGAGTGCGATCACCGCCACGAAGGCCAGCAATGGCCAGCGCAGTTGCCGCAGGCTGGCCTGCAGGGTGCGCAGATAGGCGCCACGCACGCGCTCGAACAGCGCATTGCTGCCGCGCTGCCAGCGCGAGGGCTGTTGTGCGTCATCGACGAACAGGCGCGCGCACAGCATCGGCACCAGGCTGAGTGCCACCAGTACCGACACCGTCATCGCCGCCACCAGAGTCAGCGAGAATTCGCGGAACAGGCGCTCGACGAAATCGTCCAGGAACAGGATCGAAACAAACACCACCGCCAGCGCCAGGTTCATCGACAGCAACGTAGCGCCCACTTCCGATGCACCGCGCACCGCCGCCTGCCAGCGGTCGGCGCCCAGTTCGCGATGGCGCGCGATGTTTTCCAGCACCACGATGGCGTCGTCCACCACCAGTACCGCCGCCACGATCAGGGCCATCAGCGAGAGCGTATTGAGCGAGAAACCCATCAGCGCGATCAACGCCAGCGTGCCGAACAGCACCACCGGAATCGCCACGCTGGGTACCAGTGCCGCACGCCAGTGGCCGAGGAAGCCGAGCACCACCAGCACCACCAGCGCGATCGCCAGCAGCAGGGTCACTTCTGCTTCGTGCAGGGTGGCGCGGATCACCGGCGAGCGGTCCATCACCAGCCGCATGTCCACCGTGCTCGGCAGCAGGGCGTGCAGCTGCGGCAGCTGCGCCTGGATCGCATCGACGGTGGCGATGATGTTGGCGCCGGGCTGGCGGCTGACGATCAGCAGCACGGCCGGGCGTTCGTTGTGGAAGCCACTGGCATAGCGGTCCTCCACGCCATCGGCGACGGCGGCGACATCGCCCAGCCGCAGCAGGCGATCATCGCTGGCCTTCAACGCCAGTTCCCGGTACTGCGCGGCCTGACGCAGCTGCAGCGGTGCTTCCAGTTGCCAGTGCTGCTGCGCGCCTGCGACCGCACCCAGTGGGCGCACCGCATTGGCGCGGCTGATCGCTTGTGCCACGTCCTCCAGCGCCAGCCCTGCGTGATTGAGGGCATTCGGGTCCAGCGATACGCGAACCGCCGGCAGTGCGCTGCCGCCTACCTGCACTTCGCCCACGCCCGGTACCTGCGACAGCTTCTGCGCCAGCACGGTCGAACCCAGGTCGTACAGCTGGCCCGGCGAGAGCGTATCCGAAGTCAGCGCCAGCGCCAGGATCGGCGCCTGCGAGGGATTGACCTTGCGGTACTGCGGCATGCCGGGCATGCCGCTGGGCAGCTGGCCACGGGCAAGGTTGATCGCCGCCTGTACTTCGCGCGCGGCCTCGTCGATATCGCGGCCGAGCACGAACTTCAATTCGATCTCGGTCTGCCCCTGGGTACTGGCCGAATCGATGCGCGAAATGCCGGGCAGGCTGCCCAGTGCGCGCTCCAGCGGCGTGGCCACGGTGGCCGCCATCGATTCGGGCGAGGCGCCGGGCAGGCTGGCGCTGACTTCAATGGCCGGATAGTCGACCTGGGGCAGCGGTGCCACCGGCAGCAGGCGCAGCGCCAGCAGGCCGGCCAGTACCAGCGCCACCGCCAACAGGATGGTCGCCACCGGACGCTGCACGCAGGCCTGTGCCAGGCGTGCCACAGGAGTCATGCGCTGGCCTCGTCTGCTGTTGCGGGTGCCGCCACGCGGCGACGCTGCAGACGGTCGAAGGCCAGGTAGATCACCGGCGTGGTGAACAGGGTCAACACCTGGCTGACCATCAGGCCACCCACCATCACCCAGCCCAGCGGCTGCCGCAGCTCGGCGCCCGAGCCACTGGCCAGCATCAGCGGTACCGCGCCGAACAACGCAGCCAGCGTGGTCATCAAGATCGGCCGGAAGCGCAGCAGCGCCGCCTGGTGGATCGCTTCACGCGGACTCATGCCGCGCGTGCGCTGCGCGTCCAGCGCGAAGTCGATCATCATGATCGCGTTCTTCTTCACCAGTCCGATCAGCAGCACGATGCCGATCACGGCGATCAGGTCCAGGCTGCGTCCGCTCACCCACAACGCGGCCAAGGCACCCACGGTGGCCGAGGGCAGGGTGGAGAGAATGGTGATGGGATGGATGAAGCTCTCGTAGAGCACGCCCAGCACGATGTACATCACCACCACGGCGGCAAGGATCAGCCACAGCGTGCTCGACAGCGAGCTGCTGAAGGCCGCCGCCGCGCCCTGCAGGCGCAGCTCGATGCTCTGCGGCAATGCCACCTGCGCCTGCGCGGCATGCACCGCATCCACCGCTTCGCCCAGCGATGCGCCGGGCGCAAGGTTGAACGACAGCGTGGCCGCCGGGAACTGACCGACATGGTTGCGCAGCAGCGCCGTCGGCCCCTGTTCGACGCGCGCCACCGCCCCCAGCGGCACGGTCTGGCCGTTGCTGCTGCGCACGCGCAGGCCGGTGATCGCCTCCGGCCCCGGTTGCCGCGCCGGATCGGCCTCCAGCACCACCCGGTACTGGCTGGCCTGGGTGAAGATGGTGGAGATCTGCCGTTGCCCGTAGGCGTCGTACAGTGCGTCGGCCACCGCTTCCACATTCACGCCCAGGCGCGCGGCGGCATCGCGGTCGATGCTCACCTTGGCCTGCCGGCCCTGCATCTGCAGGTCGCTGGCCACATCGCGCAGCGCGGGCGACTGGCGCAGCGCGTGCAGCAGCTTCGGTGTCCAGGTTTCCAGCGTCTGCAGGTCCGGCGTGGTCAGGGTGAACTGGTATTGGTTGCGGCTGATGCGGTCTTCGATGCCCAGCTCCTGCACCGGTTGCAGGTACAGAGTGATGCCGGGAATTCTGGCCACGCGCTGCTGCAGCCGCGCCATCACCACGTCGGCGCTCTCGCGCTCGCCATGTGGTTTCAGTTCGATCAGCAGGCGGCCGGTGTTGAGGGCGGCATTGTTGCCGTCCACGCCGATGTAGGAGGACAGGCTGGCCACGGCCGGGTCCTGTTCGATGGCCGTGGCCAGGGCAAGCTGGCGCTCGCGCATGGCCTGGAACGAGATCGCCTGCGGGGCTTCGCTGATGCCCTGGACCAGGCCGGCATCCTGCACCGGGAAGAAGCCCTTGGGCACGGCGAAATACAGCGCCACCGTCAGCGCAAGCGTGGCCACGGTCGCGAGCAGCATCAGTGGCTGCCGTTGCAGCACCCAGCGCAGCTGGCGGTCGTAGAGGGCGATGATGTGGTCGAAGACATCGCGCTTTGGGGTCGGAGCCGTGACCGGATCCGACCCCGCCAGGGTCAGATCCCCTTGGGGCTCTGACCCCTTCGCATGTGGCTTCAGGAATCGCGCGCACAGCATCGGCGTCAAGGTCAGCGACACCAGCAGCGAAATGCCGATGGCCACCGCCAGCGTCACCGCGAACTCATGGAACAGCGCGCCCACCAGGTCGGCCATGAACAGCAACGGGATCAACACGGCGATCAACGAGACCGTCAGCGACACCAGGGTGAAGCCAATCTCGCTGGCCCCCTTCAGCGCCGCCTCGCGCGGGCTTTCGCCGTCTTCCAGGTGGCGGGCGATGTTTTCCAGCATCACGATCGCATCGTCCACCACGAAGCCGGTGGCAATGGTCAGCGCCATCAGCGTGAGGTTGTTGAGCGAATAGCCGGCCAGCAGCATCACTGCGAACGTACCGATCAGCGACAGCGGCACCGCCACGCTGGGAATCAGCGTGGCCGGCAGGTTGCGCAGGAACACCCAGGTCACCAGCACCACCAGTGCGATGGCCAGCACCAGCTCCTTCTGTACGCCGCGCACGGACGCGCGGATGGATTCGGTGCGGTCGCTGAGCACGCTCATCTGCACGCCGGCCGGCAGCGTGGCCTGCAGCTGCGGCAGCAACGCACGCACCTGTTCGACCACGGCGATGACGTTGGCGCCGGGTTGGCGCTGGATGTTCACCAGCACCGCCGGGGTGGTGCCGCTCCATGCCGCCAGCTGACGGTTCTCGGCACCATCGGTGATGGTGGCCACGTCGCCAAGCCGCAGCGGTGCGCCCTCGCGCCAGGCCAGCACCAGCGCGCGGTACTCGGCCACGCTGCGCATCTGGTCGTTGGCGTCGAGCATCACCGCGCGGATCGGGCCATCGAAGCTGCCCTTGGGCAGGTTGACGTTGGCCGCGGCGATCGCGGTGCGGATGTGGTCCATGCCCAGGTTGTTGGCGGCCAGTGCGCCCGGATTGACCTGGATGCGCACGGCCGGGCGCTGGCCACCGGCCAGGCTGACCAGACCAACACCAGGCAGCTGTGCCAACCGCTGGGCGATGCGGGTGTCGACCAGATCGTGCACCTGCGGCAGCGATAGGCCTTGCGAGGTCACCGCCAGGGTCAGGATCGGCGTATCGGCCGGATTGACCTTGCGGTACACCGGCGGCACCGGCAGATCACCGGGCAGAAAGCTGCCGGCTGCGTTGATCGCCGCCTGCACATCCTGTTCGGCCACGCCCAGCGACACCTCCAGGCCGAACTGCAGGGTGATCACCGAGGCGCCACCGGAGCTGGTGGACGACAGCTGTTTCAGGCCGGGAATCTGCCCGAGCTGGCGCTCCAGCGGCGCAGTGATGGTGCGCGTGGTCAGCTCCGGGCTGGCACCGGGGTAGAGCGTGGTGATCTGGATGATCGGGTAGTCGACCTGCGGCAGCGCTGCCACCGGCAGCAGGCGATAGGCCAGCACCCCGGACAGCAGCAGCGCCACCATCAGCAACGTGGTGGCGACCGGGCGCAGGATGAAGGCGCGCGAGAGGTTCATGCGCCGGCCTCGGTCGATGCCTCCTCGGTGATGATCTCCACCGCGGTGCCATCTTCCAGCCCGTCGATGCCTTCGATCACCACCTTGTCACCGGCCACCAGACCGGACCGCACCGCAACGCGACCGTCATCGGCCGGGCCGAGCACCACCGTGCGTCGTTGTGCCTTGTTGTCCTTGTCGATGATGTGCACGTAGTTGCCCTGGCTGCCGAACTGCACGGCGGCATCGGGTACCAGCAGTGCGGGATGCTCACCCAGCTGCAGGCGCACATTGACGAACTGGTTGGGGAAAAGCGCCTGATCGGCGTTGTCGAACTGCGCGCGCAGCTTCAGTGTGCCGGTGGCGGTATCGATGCGGTTGTCGACGCTGGACAGGGTGCCGCTGGCGAGCTGCCGGCGTTCTTCGCGGTCCCAGCTTTCCACCGCCAGCGCCGGCTGCGCCTGTACGGCATCGAGCAGCGCGGGAAGCTCCGGCTCGGGCACGGTGAACAACACGCTGATCGGCGCCGTCTGCGCCAGCGTGACCAGGCCTTCGGTATCGCTGGCATGCACCAGGTTGCCTACGTCCAATCGGCGCAGGCCGACACGGCCGCTGACCGGGGCGACGATGCGCGTGTACTGCAGCTGCAGTCGCGCTTCATCCACGGAAGCCTGGTCGCTGAGGCGACGCCCCTGCAGCTGCCGTACCTTGCTCTGCTGGTCGCTCAGCTCCTGCGCGGACACGTAGTTCTGGCGCTGCAGTTCGCGGTAGCGCTGCAGCTGGCGCTCGGCATTCTCCAGCTCGGCCAGGTTCTGCTGCTGCGTACCCTGTGCGTGCGCGAGCTTCACCTGGTAGGGGCGGGGATCGATCTGCGCCAGCAGGTCGCCGGCCTTGACCTGCTGACCCTCCTGGAAATGCAGGCGCATCAGTTCGCCATCCACGCGGCTGCGCACCACCACGCTGTGCAGCGGGGTGACCGTACCGACCGCCTTCATCCGCAGCACCAGTGGTTCGGCGCTGGCGCGGGCGATGCGTACCGGCACTGCCTTGCTGCCACCGGCTTTTTCGCCACCGTCGGCCTCGGCATGCGGCCACAGCCACCACGCCAGGCCAGCGACAAGGGCAAGGCCGGCAACGACCAACAGCGGACGGGCACGGCGAAAGCGGGAGTTTTCGGCGACAGACATGGGGCATCCTGCGCCCTGCGTGCACGCAGGGTCATGCGGGCCCGTCGGCACCACGAAGGGCCACGGGCAGCGGGGGAGGGGGATTGTCTGGCGGGGCCGCGGACGCGGCGTGGCTGGATGCCGTCGCGCGTGCGACGGGGCGCCAATGGTAGCGGTTTACGCGGGCCGTCGCCGCGTGACCTTGGTCATGCGCCCCGACCGATGATGCCGGTCGCCAGCCAGCATCACCGCCAAACGATCAATGCACTTCGTCGTGGTACACGAACTTCGGCATTTCCCAGCGGTAGTGGATTGCCAGCAGGCGCACGGCGAACCCACCACCCAGGCAGCACAGGATCGCCGTGGCATCGGCCACACCCCAGTGCAGCAACAGCAGATACACCGCACCGGTCAGCAGCGAGATGATTGCGTACAGCTCTTTCTGGAAAATCAGCGGTACCTCGTTGCAGAGGATGTCGCGCAGCACGCCGCCGAAGGCGCCGGTGAGCATGCCGGCGATCAGCACGATCGGCAGCGCATGGCCCGCCTCGCGCGCGATCGAGCAGCCGATCAGGGTGAAGGCGATCAGGCCCAGCCCGTCCAGCACCAGGAAGGTGCGGCGGAAGTGGTGCATCCAGCGCGCCACCCAGGTGGCGATCAGCGCCGCGCATACGGTGAAGCCCAGGTACTCGGGATGTTTCACCCAGCCCAGCGGGTAATGGCCGAGCAGGATGTCGCGCAGCGAGCCGCCACCGAGGGCGGTGACGCAGGCGATCATGACCACGCCGAACAGGTCCATGCGGCGGCGGCCTGCAGACAGGGCGCCGGTCATGGCTTCGGCGGAAATGGCGATCAGGTAGATGATGGACAGCAGCATGGGCAGGCTCCGGACGCGGTGGGGCCGGCCATGCGCGACCACCGCCATTGCCTGCGCAATGACGGGATGACGATGACCGGTGCCGCTCCCGCTGTCCTTTTGCCTGAGAGTTCAGCGGTGTGAGCCGCGTGCCCCTTCGGCGGATCGTCCCGGGCATGCCCGGTGACCTCTCTCCAGCTCGGCGAGTCGAATGCATGGTTGGTGGGATTCCAGCCCACCGGCCTGAGCGATCATGGGAGCCTGCGCCTTCGGCGGGCGCCAGCGCGGCGCCTCTCTCCTGCATTCGGCCGCCAGTATATCCGCTGCAGTGCAGCACGGCATAATCCGGCCATGGTTTCGCCTTCCCGCCCGTGGTTCCTGTACCTGCTCGAATGCCGCGACGGCAGCTATTACGCCGGCATCAGCACCGACGTGCAGGCCCGTTTCGCCGCCCACCAGGCCGGCAAGGGGGCCCGATACACCCGGTCGCGGCCGCCGCTGCGGGTGCTGGCGGTACGCGAATACCCGGACAGGGCAACGGCCTCACGCGCCGAATGGGAGCTCAAGCAGCAGCCGCGCGAACGCAAACTGGCCTGGCTGCAGGCGCCGGCCGAGGCTGTTCTGTAGAGCCGAGCCGATGCTCGGCTGCTGCACTGGGCGACGAGCATCAGCCGAGCATCGGCTCGGCTCTACAACATCGCCAGTAGATCCACGCCATGCGTGGATGGGGCGCATCCGGCCATGCCATGATCGCCCAGCCCTCAGCGCTGGAGACCCGGATGTCCACCGTTGCCCTGTTATTCGCACTGTCCGCAGTAGCAAGCCCCGCCGCCGACTCCACCACGATCGCCGCCATCGAAGCCACCTGCCACGACTATGTCGATGGCCAGCTGGAAGCCGACCCGCAGCGCGTCGCCCGTTCCCTGCATCCGGACCTGGCCAAGCGCGCGGTGCTCGGTGATACACCCGACGAACGCCTTGGCCTGCGCCGGATGTCGAAGGAAGAACTGGTTGCGTTGACCAGGCAGGGCGCGTTGAAGACCCCGAAGGAGCAATGGGACCGCCGCTGCACGGTGCTGGACGTGACCGGCAACGCGGCCTCGGTGCGGCTGGAAACCCCGTGGTTCGTCGACTACTTCCACATGGGCCGCTTCGACCAGCGCTGGGTCATCGTCAACGCGCTGTGGTACCCGAAGCCGAAGTAGAGCCCCCCATGCGTGGCTGCGCTACATGCAACCTGCACAGAAACTCATCCACGCATGGCGTGGATCTACTTTGCCGGTCGAGGACGCGCCCACGGCACTACCTATCGCGAAGATTTCTGCCGGACATGAGCGGGTGCCCAGCGGCCCGATGAAGCAGTAGAGCCACGCCACGCGTGGCTACGCTCCATGCAGCCTGCACAGAAATCCATCCACGCATGGCGTGGATCTACTGTGTCGGTCGAGAGGTCACCCACGGCAGTACCTACCGCTTCGGTCGCCGGTCTTCGCGGTCATCGCCAAAAATGATCCGCGCGCTGCGCTGGTAGCTCCAGTACGCCACCGCCCAGTTCAGCAGCACTACGACGCGGTTGCGGAAGCCGATCAGGAAGAACACGTGCGCGGCCAGCCAGAACCACCAGGCCAGCACACCCGACAGCTGCAGCTTGCCCAGGTGCACGATCGCGGCCATGCGACCGATGGTGGCCAGGTTGCCGAAGTCGGCGTACTTGAACGGCCCCGGTGCCGGCTTGTCGTGCAGGCGTGCGCGAAGCGTTTCCGCCACGTACTTGCCCATCTGTTTGGCGGCCGGGGCCACGCCCGGTACCGGCTTGCCGTTGGCCTGGCTCAGCGCGGCCAGGTCGCCGGCCACGAACAGTTCGGGATGGCCGGGCAGGGTCAGGTCCGGCTGCACCTGCACGCGACCAGCGCGGTCCAGCGGCACGTCCAGCGTGCGCGCCAGCGGCGAGGCAGCCACGCCGGCGGCCCAGACCACAGTGCGCGCGGGCACGAACTGGTCGCCCAGTTTGAAGCCCTGTCCATCGATGTGGCTGACTGGCGTGCCCGTCATCACTTCCACGCCCAGCTTTTCCAGCTGCCGGCGTGCTTTCAGCGAAAGCACTTCGGGGAAAGTGGACAACACGCGCGGACCGGCCTCGACCAGCCGCACCTTGGCGCTGGCTGGATCGATGTGGCGGAACTCATTGCGCAGCGTATGCCGGGCGATTTCAGCGAGGGTGCCGGCCAGCTCTACACCGGTCGGGCCACCGCCCACCACCGCAAAGCTCAGCCATGCGGCCTTTTTTTCCGGGTCCGGCTCGGCCTCGGCGCGCTCGAACGCCAGCAGCAGTTTGCGGCGCAGAGCGATAGCATCGTCCAGCGTCTTCAGGCCAGGCGCATCGTCGGCCCATTCGTCGTGGCCGAAGTAGGCGTGGGTGGCGCCGGTGGCCAGCAGCAGGCTGTCGTAGTCCAGCGTGCTGCCATCGGCCATGCGCACCTGGCGGGCTTCCTTGTCGATGGCCACCACTTCGCCCAGCCGCACCTCCACGTTGCGCTGGTGGCCGAGGATGTGGCGCAGCGGTGCGGCGATATCCGGAGCCGACAGTCCCGCGGTGGCCACCTGGTACAGCAGCGGCTGGAACAGGTGATGGTTGCGACGGTCGACCAGGGTGATGCGTATGCGTTCGCGGGCCAGCGCACGGGTGGCCCACAGGCCAGCGAAACCGCCGCCGACAACGACCAGGTGGGGGACGCGATCACGACTCATCGACTCACTCCAGGGGGGCATGGGGGAAGCGCCTGGCATCTTCGCACGGCCGGTCCTTGTCACGTCAGCGTGCATCCGGATCGGCGATACTCGGGTTCAGGCAACTGCCCGTGAGGAGTCCATGAGCGAACCGGAAAAGCGCATCGCCCTGTTGATCGACGCCGACAATGCACCAGCCTCGAAGATCGACGAAGTCCTGGCCGAGGTCGCCCGCTATGGCGTGGCCAACGTGCGCCGTGCCTATGGCAACTGGAAGAGCCCGCGGCTGAAAGGGTGGGAGGCGGTGCTGCACGAATACGCGATCCGGCCGATCCAGCAGTTCGCCTACAGCAAGGGCAAGAACGCGTCGGACATGGCGATGGTGATCGACGCGATGGATCTGCTGTACGCGCGCAACCTTGATGGTTTCGCGATCGTGTCCAGCGATGCCGACTTCACCCCGATGGTGATGCGCCTGCTGACCGATGGCGTGAAGGTCTATGGCTTCGGCGAAAAGAAGACCCCGGAGCCCTTCGTCAACGCATGCTCGAAGTTCACCTATCTCGAAGCGTTGGGCCAGACCCACGCCAGCGTGCAGGATGTGGAGCAGGCATCGAGCGAACCATCATCGAACGAACAAGCGCCCAGCGAACAGGCGAGCAGCGAGGATGCACGCCCACGCAAGAGCGGCGCGGAAATGCGCAGCGACACGCGCCTGGTGAAGATGCTGCGCCGTGCGGTGTCCTCGGCAGAAGGCGAGGATGGCTGGTCGCACCTGGGCCCGGTCGGCAGCCAGATCGGCAACCAGGCCTCGTTCGATCCGCGCAATTACGGTTACGGGAAGCTCAGCGATCTGCTGGCCGCAATCGGTTTGTTTGAGCTGAAGAAGGACGGCAAATCCTCGTACGTGCGCGCGCTGCCGAAGAAGAACCGGTAACGCGCGGCCACGCAGCGTCGCCGGGCATGGCCCGGCGGGTGCCCAATGCAGTCGTTGCGCACGCACACACCCAAGCCGATCAGGCGTATCGTTGCCGCTCGCATTGCCAGCAAGGAAATCCGCATGTTGAAGATCTGGGGTCGCCGCAATTCCAGCAACGTCCGCAAGGTGCTGTGGTGTGCCGAGGAAATCGGCCTGCCGTACGAGTCCATCGAGGTGGGTGGCAGCCACGGTGGCACGCAGTCGCCGGAGTACGTGGCGATGAACCCGAACGGGCTGGTGCCGGTGATCGAAGACCACGGCCTGCCGCTGTGGGAATCGAACACCATCGTGCGCTACCTCAGTGCGCGCTATTCGCTGGGCACGCTGTACGCGGAAGACGCGATGGAGCGTGCGCAGGCCGAGAAGTGGATGGACTGGAGCACCTCGCGGATGGCGCCGCTGTACTCCGAACTGATCTGGGGGATCATGCGCACCGCGCCGGCCGACCGCGATGAGGCGCGCATCAATGCGGCAATCGTGCGCGCCGGTGATTTCCTGGCGCTGCCCAACGCGACCCTGGCCACGCAGCCGTGGTTGTCAGGCGAAAAATTCGCCATGGGTGACATCGCCCTGGGCTCGTTGATCTACGCGTGGTTCGAGCTGCCGATCCAGCGCCCGGATCTGCCGCACCTGGCCGACTGGTATGCACGCCTGCGCGAGCGCCCGGCGTACCAGCGCGGCGTGATGTCACCGATGACGTAAGCGAAGGGGCGACGTTCGGGGTCGGAGCCCCTTTCTGCGAAAAGGGATCCGACCCCAAGCCATCGGGGTCGGATCCCACCCATCGGGTGGGCTCTGACCCCAGCGCATCCTCCCTCAATACAGGTCGGTGGGATCCACATCCAGCGACCAGCGCACCTTGCGTGCCTCCGGCAGCGCGTACAACTGCGGCACCAGCCGTGCCAGCACCCTGTGCAGCGGTGGCCGCTGCGCCGCCGACAACAACAACTGCGTGCGCTGATAGCCGGCACGGCGTGGCATAGGTGCGGGCATCGGCCCGTAGGCCTCCACCACGTTCTGCTCGCCCAGCAGTTTCCGCGCGGCCAGCAGGAATGCATTGGCATGCTCCAGCTGCTGCGCTTCGGCGCGCATCAATGCCAGGTGCGCGAACGGTGGAAAACCTGCCGCCTCGCGCTGGTTCAATTCGGCCTGCGCGAACGGGTGGTAGCCACCGTTCACCAGCGTCTCCAGCAGCGGATGACCCGGATGATGGGTCTGCAACCACACTTCGCCCGGATCGCGCGCGCGACCGGCGCGGCCGGCCACCTGGATCAGCTGCTGCGCCAGTTTTTCGCTGGCGCGGAAATCGGCCGAGAACAGGCCTTCGTCGATGCCCACCACCACTACCAGCGTCAGCTTGGGCAGGTCGTGGCCCTTGGCCAGGATCTGCGTGCCGACCAGGATGCCGGGCTCGTTGCCCAGCTTGGCCAGCTGCTGCTCCAGGGCATCGCGCCGTGCGGTGGTGCCGCGGTCGATGCGCACCACCGGGAAATCGGCGAAAGCACTGACCAGGTGTTCTTCCAGTCGCTCGGTGCCAATGCCCTGCGGCTGCAGCGCCAGGCTGCCACAGGCAGGGCAGGCCAGTGGTGCCGGCTGCCGCGCACCGCAGTGATGGCATTGCAGGCGACGGCCACCGCCATGCACGGTCATCGGTGCGTCGCAGCGGTTGCAGGGCGCGGTCCAGCCGCAGTCGTGGCACAGCAGCACCGGCGCATAGCCGCGTCGGTTCTTGAACACCAGCACCTGCTGGCCACGCTGCAGGTGTTCGCCGATGCCGGCCAGCACGTCGGCGGAAAGGCCATCGCGCAGCGGACGCTTGCGCACATCCAGGATGCGCACGCGCGGCGGTCGGGCATCACCGGCACGCTGCTTCAGGCGCAGATGCGCGTAACGGCCGGCGTAGGCGTTGTGCAGGGTTTCCAATGAGGGCGTGGCGCTGCCCAGCAGTACCGGAACGCCCTGCGCCTTGGCCCGCACCAGGGCGAAATCGCGCGCGTGGTAGCGGATGCCGTCCTGCTGCTTGTAGCTGCCGTCATGCTCTTCGTCGACGATCAACAGGCCGGGCTGCGGCAGCGGGATGAACACCGCCGAACGCGTACCGACGATCACCCGCGCTTCGCCGCGTGAGGCCGCGGCCCAGACCCGCGCGCGTTCGTTGTCGGTCAGCCCCGAGTGCAACGCGTGCACGGCAATGCCGAGACGGCCGCGGAAGCGTGCCAGGGTCTGCGGGGTCAGGCCGATTTCGGGCACCAGCACCAGCGCCTGCCTGCCCTGCGCCAGGCAATGGATGATCGCCTGCAGGTAGACCTCGGTCTTGCCGCTGCCGGTCACCCCGTCCAGCAGGAATGCCTGGAAGCTTTCGGCGGCGGTGATCGCGGCCACGGCCTCGGCCTGCTCCGCATTGAGGGTGGGGCCGGGCAGGGGCTGAGCGTGCTGCGGCGCCACGCTCAGGGCGATGCGCTCGGCCAGGTCGCGCTTGCCCAGGCTGCGTGCGGCCACCCGCCAGTCCTGCATGCGCGCGGACAGGACATCCTCGTCCACCACCGCGTCGGTCAGCAGCTCGGCCAATTGCCGTGGTCGGCTGCCGGCGCGCAGCTTTTCGCGCTGGGCGTGGCCCTCCGGTGTCAGCTGCCAGCCCCAGTGATGGGTATCGGGCAGCGGTTCGCCGTGCCGCAGCGGGCCGGGCAGGGCGGTGCTCAGCACCTCGCCCAGGGGGGCGTGGGTATAGCGTGCCAGCCACTGCAGGCTCTGCCACAGCTCGCCCTGCAGCAGCGGCGCGGTGTCACACCAGGCCAGTGCCTGGCGCAGGCCCTGGCTGTCGTCGGCCTGCCCGTGGCCGGCCACCACGCCGATCAGTTCGCGGTTGCCGAACGGCACCTTCAGCCGGCAGCCGACTGCCACCGTCGGGCCCTCGCCCTGCGGCGGCAGGTAGTCGAACAGACGCGGCAGGGGGACGGGCAGGGCGACCTGCAGGGTCGGGACGGGGCCGGAATCGGGGGCGAGCATCGGGTCAGTGTAACGGCCCCTGCGAGGGCGCATGGCAGAGGCAAATGCGACTGGCATGCCCTTCGGTGAATCATAAATGTCACCTAAATATCGGTGTCTATTGGAGATTCAGTCTTATCCACATCTTCTGTGGATAAGTCTGTGCGTTAGCGGCTCGTGGAGCCGCATGAGGCCGATGGCGACGGCCTCACGCTTGGGTTGGTCAAAAAATAGCCACACTTTAAATTTGATGTAAATCAATAATTTAAGTGTGAAACATTGCTGAAACAGGGTGAATTCAGCCATTCATCGAGGAATGGCCCGGTTCCCGCGTGATGCTGTGCACAACCTGCAGCATGAAGTGTCTGCAATCGCAAGCCTGCCGGGCAGCGATGGGCTGCCGCTATCATGCCGGCAGACCTTTGGAGTGACCGATGACGGCTGTGCCCGCCCCTGTTTCCTCGACCGCGGCCGGCGCGCTGTCGGCATTTCTGCGTGGCGTCGAACGCCGTGCCCTGGTCGTGGCCGAACTGCAGTGCGGCGACCCCGCCCGTGCCGAACAGACGCTGGTGGCGGTGATGCGGGCCTTCGCCGCCGTCGCCAGCGACCTGCCGATGGCGCAGTGGCCCGGCCGCTTCTGGACCCTGCTGGGCCAGCGCCAGGCGCTGCGCGAGCCGACCACCGGTCAGTGGCCGCCGTCGCTGGCCGCGCTGGGCGACATGGCCCCCCTGCCGCGGCTGGCTCTGTTGCTGCGGGTGGGCGGCAGCCTGGACGAGGGCATCGCCACCCGCGTTCTGGATGTCGACGAGGAGGGTTATCAACGCCTGTTGGCCACGGCCTGCCCACGCGATGCCAATGGCCAGCCCGATGCCGCCGCATGGCGGACGCTGGCCGAACAGGTGCAGCTGCGTATCCGCGACCTGCCGGCCAAGCGTCTGCAGCAACTGGCGCAACCGTCCGCGCCAGCGGCCAACAACCAGGCGCCTGCCTCCAGTTGGCGTGCGCCACCGCGCGACGAACGCGCGCCTGCCAGCGGCAAGCGTCGTCGCCCCAATACCAAGCCGCGCTGGCGTGGCCCGGTGATCCTGTTGATCACCGTGGCGGTGCTGCTGCTGGCTGCGTTGGGCTGGCGCCATTGGCAGGGCCGCGCGTTGACGGCCGATGGCCCCTTGCCCGAGGGCGTGGTGGGTGAGGCCGGGCCGGTCACCGTCGAGGCACTGCCCGCCAGCGATGTCCGCCCCGCTGCAGGTGGAGATGCGCAGGCCAGCGAAGATGCCGCCATGCTCGCCGACCGCGACTACCCGCTGCTGGCCGAGGCCGACATGCATGCCTGGAGTGCTGCCGGTGGCCCGTTGCCGGTGGACGAGTCACAACCCAAGCCGACCCGCCCGGAACCGGTCGGCGCAGCGCTGGAAACCTCTGCTGCCGATGAATAAGCTCCTCTTCGCCGGCCTGCTGCTGGCCTTGCCGCTGTCGCTGGCGGCTGCTCCGCAATCGTTGAACGTGCCGCTGCCCGCACCCTCGGCAACACCGTCGGCGGTTGCGCCCACCGCAGCAGCGGCATTCGCGCAACTCGATCCCGCCCAGCAACGTCAGCGTCGCAGCGACTACGCCGCGTGGCGAGCCCTGCTAGAGGGTGAGCGCGAACGCATCCGTCAGGCCGCCAGCCGTTTCGCCGCCTTGCCGGCCGATCAGCAGCAGCGCCTGCGCACGCAGTTCCTGGCACAGGACCAGGCCTTCCGCGAAGGTTGGCGTCTGGGCCCGCAACTGGGCGCCGAGTTCCCCAAGCTGCACGGCCTGTTCGGTTTCGTGCCGCCGCAACAGCGCGACGCGGTTCTTGCCGTGCTGCGCCAGCTGAGCCCTGCGCAGTTGGCACAGTTGGCTCTGGTCGCGCAGCGCACGCCGCCGCAGGAACGCGACAGCGTACGCAGCGCATTCCTCACCGTCCCCGCCGCCGAACGCGACACCTGGCTCAAGCGACAGGCCGGGCAGTAAGCAAAAAGGGGACGGAGGGAATCAAGTCATTTCTGGCCCGACTGTGCCGGATACGACTTGATTCCCTCCGTCCCCTTTATGGGGCAGTCATGGGAATGGCCGCCCAGCGCGCGTAAGATGGCCGGCCGCAACCCGGTGCCTGTGCCCTTCGCGCGCAACCGTAGTTCGCGTCAAGCACCTTATGTCTACTGCAACCTCCACGCCGCGCTTCAGCAAGGAAGTCGGCGCCACCGGTCTGCTTGCCCTGCCGCTTGTGCTCGGGCACGTCTCCACCGGTCTGATCTCCTTCGTCGACAACGTGATTGCCGGCCACCATGCGACATCCACCCTGGCCGCAGTGACCATCGGCACCGCGCTGCTGTGGCTGCCGATGCTGATCCCGATCGGCACGCTGATCTCACTCACCGCCTCGGTGTCGCAGCTGCATGGCGCCGGCCGTGAGCGCGAGATTGGCCCGTTGTTCCGGCAGGCGCTGTGGCTGGCGCTGGGCCTGGGCCTGATCATGTTCACCTTCCTCACCGTGGTGCCGCCGCTGCTGCCGGCTTTCGGCATCGCTCCGGACATCGTGCCGGGCGCAACGGCGTTCCTGCATGCGGTGCGCTGGGGTGGCCCGGCGCTGACCCTGTACTTCTGCATGCGCTATCTCAGTGAAGGCATGCATTGGACGCTGCCGACCATGCTGCTCGGTTTTGGCGGCCTGCTGGTGCTGGCGCCGATGGGCTACGTGCTGGCCAACGGCAAGCTGGGCTTCCCGGAAATGGGCGCCGAAGGCCTGGGCATCGCCTCGGCGGTGATGATGTGGCTGCAGGCGATCGCCTTTGGTACCTACCTGTGGTTCACCAAGCGCTTTGCCCACCTGCAGCTGTTCTCGCATTTCGAGGGACCGCGCTGGTCAGCGATCTGGGACCTGCTGCGCACCGGCCTGCCGATCGGCATCACCGTGTTGATGGAAGGTGGCCTGTTCATCGTCACCGCACTGTTGATCGGTCGCCTGGGTGCCAATGAAGCGGCCGCGCACCAGATCGCGATCAACGTGGCGCAGCTGTGCTTCATGATCCCGATGGGCGTGGCCGAGGCGACCACCGTGCGGGTCGGCCATGCGGTCGGCCGTGGCGATGGCTTCGGCGTGCGCCGTGCGGCGTGGGCCGGCTACGCGATCATCATGGGTACGCAGACGCTGTCGGCGGCGGCGCTGCTGTTCGGCCACGACGCCATCGTCGGGGTCTACACCAACGACCTGGCGGTGGCCGGTCTGGCCTCGACCCTGCTGCTGTACGCGGCCACCTTCCAGTTCCCCGATGGTATCCAGGTGCTGTCGGCCGGCGCACTGCGTGGACTGAAGGACACCCGCGTGCCGATGTTCATCGCCATGTTCGCCTATTGGGGTCTGGGCATGCCGCTGGGCGCCGGGCTCGGCCTCGGCCTGGGCATGGGCCCGCAGGGCATGTGGATCGGCCTGATCGTCGGCCTGACCGCCGCCGCCATCCTGATGGGCTGGCGCCTGAACCGCAGCAGCAAACGCCTGGGCCAGTCCACGCTGGCCTGATATCCCCTGTCATGGGCAACCGTGACTGGCGATCCCCTGACTTGTGTCCGATGCCGCCTCACGCGGCACCGGCTATGCTGTTACCACGGCAAGAAGCCATCCGGAGTGCTCCATGAACCAACCCGTGCCGCCGCTGCCCCCGGCGAACCGCAATCCTGTCGCCAGCTTCTTCATCGGGCTGTGGGACGTGATGAATTTCACCCGCCGGTTGATCCTCAACCTGGTGTTCTTCGGCCTGTTGCTGCTGGTGCTGGTGATGTTCATCGTCGCTGCCGGCATGGGCGCTGGCGCCAGCAAGGCGCTGCAGGACCGCACCACCCTGGTGATCGCGCCGGAAGGCCGCCTGGTCGAGCAGTACAGCGCCGATCCGGTCAGCCGCGCGCTGGCCAAGGCCGTTGGTGACAACGGTGCCGAGGAAGTGCAGCTGCGCGATCTGATCCGGGTGATCGAGAACGCGCGCGATGACAAGAAGATCGAGCGGGTGGTGCTGGAGCTGGACAAGCTGCAGCCGTCCGGTTTCGCCTCGCTGCGTGAAGTGTCCGCTGCGCTGCAGGACCTGCGCGCTTCGGGCAAGCAGCTGGTTGCCTTCAGCGAGAGCATGGGCCAGTCGCAGTACCTGCTGGCTGCACAGGCCGACGAGGTCTACCTGGACCCGATGGGTTCGGTCGTGCTGGAAGGCCTTGGCCGCTACCGCCAGTACTTCCGCACCGGCCTGCAGGACAAGCTGGGCGTGGACGTACACCTGTTCAAGGTGGGCGAGTACAAGTCGGCCGCCGAGCCGTACGTGCTCGACGCGGCGTCGCCGGCGTCCAAGGAAGCCGATCTGTTCTGGATGAACGATGTGTGGCAGCGCTACCTCGGCGACATCGCCAAGGCCCGCCGCCTGGATCCGGCGCAGCTGGCGGCCGGCATCGATACCCTGCCTGAAGGTGTGGCTGCCGCTGGCGGCGACCTGGCCAAGTTCGCCCTGCAGCAGAAGCTGGTGACCGCGCTGAAGACCCGCGAGGAATTCGAGGATCTGATGATCGAGCGCGGCGTGGCTGATGAAGACGCCGACGGTGGTTTCCGCAACATCGATTTCGGCACCTACATGGCCCAGCTCGATGCGCGCCGCAACCCGGTTGATTCGCGTCCGCAGGTCGCGGTCATCGTGGCCTCCGGTGAAATCAGCGGCGGCGATCTGCCGGCCGGCCGCATCGGTGGTGAATCGACCTCGGCGCTGCTGCGTGCGGCGCGCGACGATGACGACGTCAAGGCCGTGGTGCTGCGTGTGGATTCGCCCGGTGGCGAGGTCTACGCTTCCGAGCAGATCCGTCGCGAAGTGGTGGCCCTGCAGGCCGCTGGCAAGCCGGTGGTGGTGTCCATGGGCGACCTCGCTGCGTCCGGTGGTTACTGGATCAGCATGAACGCCGATCGCATCTATGCCGATCCGTCGACCATCACCGGTTCGATCGGCATCTTCGGCATGATCCCGAACTTCAGCCGTGCGCTGGACAAGTTCGGCGTGCATACCGACGGCGTCGGCACTACCCGTTTCGCCGGTGCCTTCGATGTCACCCGGCCGATGGACCCGGCCGTGGGCCAGGTCATCCAGTCGGTGATCAACAAGGGCTATGCCGATTTCACCGGTCGTGTCGCCGAGGCCCGCAAGAAGCCGGTCGAAGCGATCGACGAAGTGGCCCGCGGGCGTGTCTGGAGCGGTGCGCAGGCCAAGGAGCGCGGTCTGGTCGATGCGTTCGGTGGCCTGAAGGACGCCGTGGCTGACGCTGCCGGTCGGGCCAAGCTGGGCGCGACCGACAAGTACCGTGTGCGTTACATCGAGAAGGCGGCGACGCCGTTCGCGCAGTTCGTCAGCGGCTTCGCTGGCAGCCACGCCGGCGCCTGGATGCTGGCCGATTCCGGCGTGGGCCGGATGATGCTGGCGCGCACGATGCCGGAAATCGATACGCAGCTGCGCTTTGTCGAGAACGCGGCCCGCGAGAAGGGCAATGGTGCACCGGTGAAGTCGCTGGCGTATTGCTTCTGCGGGTTCTGATACCCGATCCGGGATGTCCACGCATGGCGTGGATCTACTGAACGCACAACGCCCGGCCTTGGCCGGGCGTTGTTGCATGCGGGGTTCTACTGCGCGTCGGCCTCTGCCTTGCGCTCGCGTTCGGCCGCCTCGTCCATGGTCTTCTGCACGCCTTTGGCGCGGTCCAGTGGTTGATTGACTGCCTTGGCCAATGCCTGTGGTTCCGGTGGTCGTTCCGGATTCGGCGGTGCAGGGCGCTGGCACCCGGCCAGCACGGCGGCCGACAGCAGGACGGGAATCAGGATGCGCATGGCAGCTCTCCACGAGGGACGTGGGGCCCAGTGTCGCATCACGGACGGGGGACGGTCGTGAGCGCGTATCCTTGCCGCATCGAAACACAGTGGGCGCGGCCCCGGAGGACATATGACCCAGCAACGGTGGCGCCTGGATGGGCAGACGGCCCTGATCACCGGTGCCAGCGCCGGTATCGGCCTGGCGATCGCGCATGAACTGGCCGGTCTCGGCGCCGATCTGATGATCGTCGGCCGCGACCTGGATATGCTGGAGAGTGCCCGCGATGAGCTGCTGGATGTGTATCCACAGCACCAGGTTCACGCATTGGCCGCCGATGTGTCCGACGACGAAGACCGCCGGCAGATCCTGGACTGGGTCGAAGACCACGCCGATGGCCTGCACATCCTGGTCAACAATGCCGGTGGCAACATCACCAAGCCCGCCACCGAGTACTCCGAAGACGAGTGGCGCGGCATTTTCGAGACCAATCTGTTCTCGGCGTTCGAACTGTCGCGCTATGCGCATCCGTTGCTCGCGCGCCACGCGTCATCGGCCATCGTCAACGTCGGCAGCGTGTCCGGCCTGACCCATGTGCGCAGTGGCGTGGTCTATGGCATGACCAAGGCGGCGATGCACCAGATGACCCGCAACCTCGCGGTGGAGTGGGCCGAAGATGGCATCCGGGTCAATGCGGTGGCGCCGTGGTACATCCGCACCCGTCGCACCTCCGGCCCGCTGTCCGATACCGACTACTACGAGGAAGTGATCGGACGCACGCCGATGCGGCGCATCGGTGAGCCGGAAGAAGTGGCCTCGGCGGTGGGCTTCCTGTGCCTGCCGGCGTCGAGCTATGTCACCGGCGAATGCATCGCGGTGGATGGCGGCTTCCTGCGTTACGGCTTCTGATCGCGGCTGTTCACTGCGGCACCGGGCAATTGCTGGCTTCCAGCACGGCCTGCAGGCGCTCGCGTTCGCCGCGCGCCGCCTGCTGATTCTCCGGTGCGGCGAACCGCTCCCGACCGCGCGCATCGCGGAAGCGCTGTTGCCAGCTGCCGCAGCGCTGCGCTTCGGCCACTTCGGTGCAGCGGTCGCGGACCACTTCGCAGCTGGCGGCGTTGACCGGTGTCGCCCCGCCCAGGCCCTGTACGTTCAACAGTTCGCAATGACCCGGTGCGGCTTCGTACTCATGCAGGTACGAGCTTCCCTCGCTGCTGAGGCATTGATAGATCGCCGGCAGCGGTGGCTTTGGCGGTGCGTTGTCGTCCACCGCCGTGGCGTCGCTCGAACGTGGCAGCATCGCGCTGTCGAGTATGGCGTCGCCGCCTTCGTGCTCGACCATGCGTGCTTCCATGATCGTTCGGCCCTCACGTGGCTGCGTCTCTGCAGGCTCGGCGGCGGCATCTACGGACGGCACCGCTGCAGGCGGCGCAGTGGGGCTGTTCTGCACCGGCGCGACCGGTGCCGCCGGCGCAGTCGCAGTCGCAGGGACGCGCTGGATCTGCTGGCGGGTGCCGGCGGGGCAGGGGGTGCGCTGCAGCGTGGGCACATCGCTGCTGCCCATGCAGCGGTAGATCACCATGTCATCGGCCAACGCGTTGCCGGGCAACAGGCCCATGGCCAGCCAGATCAGTCTTCTCATGTGAGCAGCCTACAGCGGTGGCCCATGCCCGGGTAGTCGCCAACCTTGGTTGGCACCGCTGTCTGCCAGCGCCCACCAAGGAGGGCCTCTACCAAAGCGCGCGGCCTGGTAGTTGCCAACCTTGGTTGGCAGCGCTGTCTGCCAGCGCCCACCCAGGTGGGCGTCTACCAGAGCTGGGGCTCAGCCGCCGCAGTCCTGCGCCAGCCGTGCATCGATGCCGCGCTGCTCATTGCTGATCGCGGTGCGCTCGCTCTGCAGTGCGCTGTTGTAACGCCGGTCCAGCTCCCAGCGACGATCACGCAGGCGTGCGCACACTTCCTGCGGGAGTAGCGCGTGGCAGGTGTCGCGGACCAGGATGTTGCCGGCAGGCACGTTGACACCGACACCCACCGACGGCGGACGATAGGCCGGTGGTCCACCACCGATGGAGGCATCAATGGTGGTGCCACTGCTGGCCGGGCGCGGCCCTGGATGCGGTCCGGGTCGCCCGCCGCCCAGATGACCATGCGGATACCAGACCGTGGTCCACAGCGGCACCCAGCGCGGATTCCCTTCGTTGTTGTCGCTGGTGTAGCGATCGCCGTCTTCACTCACGCATTCGTACATCGGCTGTGGTGGCTGGATGTAGACATGGCGCACTTCGCGCTCGCGCATTGGCGGTGCTTGCGCCGGTGCGGGCACTGCGGCGTCGGTGCTGACCACTCGCGGCGGCGGATCGCGTGGGCGTTGCAGGTCGCGCACTTCCTGGCGGCCGGCCGTGCAGGGCTTGTCCTGCAGGGCGACGGCGCCATTGCTGCCGACGCAGCGGTAGACCCGCACGTCGTCAGCGGCAAGTGCCGGCAACGGCAGCAGCAGGGCCAGGCACAGGATAGGGCGCAGCAGGGTCATGGGCGCAGCGTGCGCGATCGGCAACGCCGGCGCAATCAGCCTGTCAGGAGCGCAGTACGTTGCCACTGAGCGCATCACGGATCGGCGTGGGTTGGGCCAGGCCACCGGTCTGCCCATCGAGGATGCCGTCGAGCAGGCGCAGCAGACGCGGGTCCAGCTCTTCGCGGCTGCGCGCGGGTGGCTCGCCGGCAAGATTGGCGCTGGTGGAGACCAGAGGGCCACCCCAGGCCTGGCACAGTGCCGCGACCAAGGGGTGGGCGCTGATACGCACCGCGATGCCGTTGTGTTCGCCGGTGATCCAGCCGGGCGCGCGTGCGCCGGCGGGCAGAATCCAGGTGTTGGCGCCGGGCCAGCTGGCAAGCACCGCCCGCTGGCGTGCATCGGGCAGCGCCTGCAGTCGCACCCAGCCTTGCAGCTGCGACAGTTCCGCAGCCACCAGGATCATGCCTTTCTCGATCGGGCGCTGTTTCAGCCGCAGCAGCAGGTGAACCGCTGCCTCATGCGAAGGGTCGCACCCCAGGCCCCAGACTGCTTCGGTCGGGTAGGCGATCACCCCGCCACTGCGGAGCGTGGCGACTGCGGTGTCCAGCGTGAGTTCTTTCATGGCGGCGACCGGGCCCGGCGTGGGCCTTCATTATCCCCCCGCTGCGTGCACAACGGGTGGAGCAGTAGGTGCGGACCGTTGGTCCGCACACCTTGGCAGATCATCCACGCATGGCGTGGCAGATCATCCACGCATGGCGTGGATCTACTTGGCAGCCTTCTTCACGGCCTTCTTTGCCGGTGCCTTCTTGGCCACGGCCTTCTTCGCCGCCTTCTTTGCCGGCGCCTTCTTGGCAGCGGCCTTCTTCGGCGCGGCTTCCTTCTTCACTGCCGCTTTCTTTGCCGGGGCCTTCTTCGCGGCAGCCTTCTTGGCGCCGAAGCCCTTGCGCACCGGCTTGCCGGTTTCTTCCATCAACTGCTGCACTTCGGCCAGGGTCAGCGATGCCGGCTCACGATCCTTGGGGATCTTGCCGTTCATCTTGCCGTCGCTGATGTACGGGCCGAAACGACCGTTCAGCACCTGGATGTCGCTGCCCTCGAACTCCTTGATGATCCGGTTGCGCGCGATTTCTTCCTTCTCTTCGATCAGGAACACGGCGCGGGCGAGGTCGATGGTGTACGGGTCGTCTTCCTTCTTCAGCGAGGCGTAGGTGCTGCCGCGCTTGGCGAACGGGCCGAAGCGGCCGATGCCGACACTGACGTCCTCGCCCTTGTCCTCACCCAGCGCGCGCGGCATCAGGAACAGCTCCAGCGCGTCTTCCAGGGAAATGGTGTGCATCGACTGGCCCGGCCGCAGCGAAGCGAACTTGGGCTTGTCCTCTGCATCCTCGGCCGTGCTGCCGATGGCCGCGTAAGGCCCGAACCGGCCCAGGCGCACGCTGACCGGCTTGCCGGTCTTGGGGTCGGTACCCAGTTCGCGCGCACCACTGGCCTCGGCGCGGTCGACCGATTCCTTCTTGTCTTCGACCAGTTCCTTGAACGGTCCCCAGAACCGCGTCATCAGCGGAATCCACTCTTCCTCGCCGCGCGAGACGGCATCAAGCTCGTCCTCCAGCTTGGCGGTGAAGTCGTAGTCGACGTACTGGGTGAAGTGGCTGGACAGGAACTTGGATACCGCACGGCCGACATCGGACGGGCGGAAGCTGCGGCCTTCCATTTCCACGTACTTGCGGAACAGCAGGGTCTGGATGATCGAGGCGTAAGTCGAAGGACGGCCGATGCCGTATTCTTCCAGCGCCTTCACCAGCGCCGCTTCAGTGAAGCGCGGCGGCGGCTGGGTGAAATGCTGGTCGGCCACGATGCGCTCCAGCGGCACGCGGTCGCCCGGCTTCATCGCCGGCAGCTTGCGGCCTTCGTCGTCATCCTCGGCGCTCTTGCTGTCCTTGCCTTCCTCGTACACGGCCAGGAAGCCGGGCACGACCACGGTGGTGCCGCTGGCGCGGAACACGTGTTCGCTGCCGGCCGACAGATCCACGCTGACGGTGTTGAGCGTGGCCGGGATCATCTGGCAGGCCACTGCACGCTTCCAGATCAGCTCGTACAGCTTGCGCTCGTCGTCGGTCAGGAACCGCGCGACCTGGGCCGGGGTACGCAGTGCCGAGGTCGGACGCACCGCTTCGTGCGCTTCCTGGGCATTCTTGGACTTGGTCTGGTAGGTGTTGGGCTGGTCAGGCAGCGAGGCGATGCCGTAGTCACGGGCGATCACGTCGCGGATCTCGGCCAGCGCGTCCTGCGACAGGTTCACCGAGTCGGTACGCATGTACGAGATCAGGCCGACCGTGCCTTCTTCGCCGCCGATGTCCATGCCTTCGTACAGCTTCTGCGCGACCTGCATGGTCTTGCGGGTGGTGAAGCCGAGCTTGCGCGAGGCTTCCTGCTGCAGCGTGGAGGTGGTGAATGGCGGCGCGGGGCGACGCTTGCGCTCCTTGCTGGCCACGTCGGTGACATGCAGGGCGCCCTGTGCCGCCTGCTGGATGCGCAGGCGGGCGGCCTCGGCGGTGTCGCCGTCGGTGACGGTGAACTGCTCGAATTTCTGCCCGTCCAGCTTGATCAGCTTGGCGTTGAAGTGCTGCGAGGGATGCGCGCACTCGGCGGCGATCGACCAGTACTCGCGGGCGATGAAGGCTTCGATCTCTTCCTCGCGCTCGACGATCATGCGCAGCGCCGGGCTCTGCACGCGGCCTGCCGACAGGCCGCGCTGGACCTTGCGCCACAGCACCGGCGACAGGTTGAAGCCGACCAGGTAGTCCAGCGCGCGGCGCGCCTGCTGGGCGTCGACCAGGTCGCTGGCGATCTCGCGCGGCTGGCTGATGGCTTCCTTGATCGCGCGCGGCGTGATCTCGGTGAAGACCACGCGCTGCATCGGCTTGTCCCCGACCAACCCGCGCTCCTTCAGGATCTCGGCGATATGCCAGCTGATCGCTTCACCCTCGCGATCCGGATCGGTCGCCAGCAGGATGTCGTCGGCGCCCTTTGCGGCCTTGGCGATCGCATCGACATGCTTTTCGTTCTTCTCGATCACGTCGTAATGCATGGCGAACCCGTTGTCCGGGTCAACCGCGCCTTCCTTCGGGATCAGGTCACGCACGTGCCCATACGAGGCCAGGACCGTGTAGTCCTTGCCGAGGTATTTGTTGATCGTCTTGGCTTTGGCCGGCGATTCAACGATGAGCAGGTGCTTGGGCATGGCAGCAGGGTCTGTGGGTAAGCCGCGGGGAAGGGCCGCTAGGGTGGAGCAAACGGCCGCATTAGTGAAGCGGCCACGGGCAAATCAATAAACTGAACGCCCGGGACTGTGCCGGGCGTTCAGGTTTCACCTTATTAGAGGAATCACGCCCGCCCTGCCGTTGTCAAGCAGGGGGGCGTGAGGATGGCCATCCGCGACGGCGCATTGGCCCTCGATTCCCGATCAGGACGCCATGTTGGCGATGACGCCGACTGCGATGATGATCGCGGCGAAACCGGCCAGCATCAGCAGGCCGCCCAGCACCAGGATCACGATGGTCACCGTGCCCATCTCGCGGCGCTGCAGCTGCGGCTGGTCGGTGTAGGCCCAGCGGTCGACCACCACGGTGTCGCAGATGAGGTCATGCAGGCCCTGCTTGCGCTCGGTGAAGGCGGCCATCAGGTAGCCGATGCACAGGGTCAGGCCGCTGAGGATGGTGGCGAAATAGCGGCCGATGCTGCGGCCCAGGGTCAGACGATCGCCGTTGCCGCGCACGACCTTGATGCCGATGGCCATCTTGCCGAGGGTGGCGCCGCCACGGGAGGCATGGAACCAGCCGTAGTAGGCGGCGGCGATGAACAGGCCAGCCAGGCCACTGATCAGCTGGGTAACCACTTCCACCGCTGTTTCGCCGCTGCCGGTGGCCCCCATGCCGGCGCCGAGTACGAAGCCCAGCACGCCACCGACCACGCCGCTGGGAATCAGCAGAACGAAATAGTCGATCAGGTAGGCGGCAAAGCGCTTCCAGAAGCCGGCGTAGACCACTTCGCCGCCCTGCACCGGCTGCGAATAGTCACCGCCGCCTGCGCCGGGCGCGGTGTACGGCGAGCTGCTGAGGGCGCCGGTGCCCGGCAGGGGCGCGGTGCCGTTGTCGATCGCGGCGTAGTCGTTGCGCAGGTCGAAGCCACCGGTGCCGGTGGACGTGCTGGCATCGGCCAAAGTCTGCAGGCCCAGCTCTTCCACCATCTGCCGCAGCGGCGCCCACTGCCCCATGCCTTCGCGCCAGACCAGGGTGTCCAGATTCAACTGGCCGCGCTGGAAACGCTGGCGGATCTCAGTGACCTCCAGCGGTCCCTGGCGTTGCTGTCCTTCGGCGTAGTACCACTCAGTCATTGCATGTCCCCTGTTGGGTCGTCCTTGGTGGGTTTGCCCGATGCGCGGCTCAGCCGTGGCATTGCGTGGGCAGATACTTGTCGTCGCTTTCGCCGCTGCATTCCCAGCGCCCGCTGTCGCGGTCGTATTCGAGCCACAGCAGGTCGCCATCCTGGCTCTTGCCCGGAACCGCCAGGGTCGCCTCGATGCCGCAGTGGCCATTGTTGAAGCGGCCGATATGCACGGCCGACAGGCCCTGGCCTGCGAATTCGTCCGCCGCCGGGAAGCCGGCGTCGTTGGCGCCCGGGCAACGGCCCTGGTCATCGGCGAAATGCTGGACCTTGTCCTTCAGCGGCTGCAGCGCCGTGATCGCGCCGGCGACCTTGGCCTTGATCGTGTAATCGTTGTAGGCCGGCAGGGCGATGGCCGCCAGGATGGCCAGGATCGGCACCACCACCAGCAGGGCCACGCCGCCGATGATGGCGGTCAACGCGCAGCCGGACAGGCCCTTCTTCGCGACCGGTGCAGCGTCCATCGGCGTGGTCGCGTAGGGCGAGGCAGGTGGCAGGGTCGGCGGCAGAGGAGCGGCAGGCGGTGGCGGCGCCACCGCGACAGTGGCGGCTGCATCGACAGCGGGCACGATCAGGCCCAGTTCGTCGACCACGTTGCGCAACGGCTGCCATTGCGGCAAGCCGTCGCGCCATACCAGGGTGTCCAGGGTGATCTGGTTGCTACGGAACAGCTCGATCAACTGTTCCGAGGGCAACGGGCCTTGCTGGCGGTTGCCTTCGGCATGGAACCACTCACTCACGGGGGACGCTCCTGAATGCGCACGGCCCCCAAGTGTACGGTCAGTGCAGGGGTTCTGGCTCGTCTACGAACATCTGCGTTTCCATCCAGGCGTAGGCCGCCTCGGCGCCGGGCTGGTTGAACAGCACCATCAGCACCACCCATTTCAGGTCGTCCAGGTCCAGTTCGTCCTGGTCCAGGGCCATTGCCCGGTCCAGCACCAGCTCGCGCTGGCCGGCATCCAGGATGCCGTGCTGTTCCAGGTACAGCAGGAAACCGCGGCATTCCACATCAAGCTTGTCCAGCTCCGGGCCGTGATAGATGCGCACCGGGCCATCGACCCGTGCCTGGGCCGCGCTTGGGCGCTGCGCTGCCAGGGCATCGAGCCATTCGAATGCCTTGTTGATCTCAGTGGGGCTGAAACCGGCCTGGATCAGGCCATTCTGCAGTGAGTCGCGGTCACGGATCAGGTCCGCATCTTCGCTGAAATAGTGTTCAAACAGGTACAACAGTACATCCAGGATGCTCTCTTTCATTGCCCCTCGGCCTGCGTCGCGCGACGCTGTGGAGGTGAAGAAACTAGGGACGTCGACAGTAGCGGCCGTGTACGCACACCACGATCCCCGCAAGTTCCATGGCCAGCAGCATGGAGGACACCTCCGACGCCGTCAATCCACACTGCGTGATCAGTGAATCCATACTGATTGGGTCGTGCCCCACCGCCTGCCACAAGCGCTGGTAGTCAGCGTCGTTCGCCCAGCATGCCGGCAGGTCCGCCGGCGCTGCCTGTTCAGTGGGGGTGGCAAGCCGGGTTTGCAAGTCCGGAAGCTGGTGGCGCAATGCCGGGGCCAGCAGTTCCAGCACTTCCTCGGGGCGTTCGACCAGGGCAACCCCTTCACGGATCAGCCGGTGGCAGCCGGCGGCGCGCGGATTGAGCACCGAACCGGGTATCGCACAGACCTCTCGGCCCGCTTCGGCCGCCAGCCGGGCGGTGATCAGGGCGCCCGAGCGTTGTGCGGCCTCGACCACCACCGTGGCCAGGGCCAGCCCGGCCACCAGCCGGTTGCGGGCGGGGAAGTGGCCCGGCCGTGCGGGCGTGCCTGGCAGGTATTCGCTGAGCACCACGCCTTCGGCGGCGATTCTTGCCTGCAGGCGGGTGTGGCTGGTGGGATAGGCGCGGTCCGGGCCGGTGCCTATTACCGCGAGCGTGCAGCCGCCTGCGTCCAGCGCCGCCTGGTGGGCGGCGGCATCGATACCTGCCGCCAATCCACTGGTCACGGCCAACCCGGCCTCGACGAAGCAGGTGGCAAACCGGGCGGCGAGGGCACGCCCGGCGGGAGTGGGTGAACGGCTGCCGACCAGGGCTACCGCGGGACGCCAGGCGATGGCCGGATCCCCGGCAGCGAACAGCGCCAGCGGCGGATTGGGTGCATCGAGCAGGAGGGGCGGGAAGGCCGGATCGTTGCAGGCCAGCAGATGATAATCCGGCTGCTGCAGCCAGCGCTGCGCAAGCGCGAGAGCGCGGGTGTCGGGACGCTCCAGCGCAGCGCATTGTTCCGGCGTGCAGCCATGGGCCCGCCAGCCTGCAACGCCCAGTGCCAACGCTGCATCCGCATTGCCGGTGGTCTGCAACAGCGCGCGCCTGGGTGCCAGGGAGCCACCGGCGATCAACAGGCGCAGCAGCGCCTCATGTCCATGCTCAGTCATCCCTCGACTATCGGCCGCACACAACAAAGGCGCCCTAGGGCGCCTTCGCGTATTGCTGTCAGGGTATCCCGGCGGTTGCCGACGGGTGTGGCCGGCACTACCTGCCGAGGCCGGGCAGGGCCCGGCGCTGGCTCATTTCGCGTCCGGATGCAGCGCGCTGTAGCCCACACGCACCGGCTTCACGCCCTGCATCACCAACGCATAGCTGACGTTGTCGAAGGTGCGGAAGACCATGGCATGCGCGGCGTACTCATCCGGCAGGCTGACCCGGCCGGCGCCCGTGCTGTTCGAGTCGTCCATCCGCGAAGACCCCGGGAACTTCATCCGGTGCGCCACGTGGCTGCCCTGGCGCCACAGCGAGAACACGGTGCCGTTGTCCACGCCCTGGGCGCGGCCAGCGGAAATCGCGATCACATCGCGCGGGCCGCCGGCGTTGAACATGTCGGTGACCGCCAGTACTCGCACGTCGACGCCTTCCACACCCGCTGCGGGCACATGCGGGAAGAACTGCAGGTCGTACGGCGTGGCCTCGACCGGTACCAAGCGGTCGCCGGCACGCACTTCACGGCCGCCGCTGGCGTTGTCCAGCGCCAGGGTCGAGGCCTCGGTCTTGCCGCCGGCCACCTGGGTGATGGTGCCGGTACCGACCTGCGCCAGTTCGTAACCCAGTACGCCGCGGCGGTGGTTGGGAGCGCTGAAGGCTTTCCAGAGGTTGCCGCTGCCCGGGGTGACGTCGCCGTTGGCGGTCAGGTCCTCGGTGGGCTTGGGCTGGGCGTAGCGCACGGTCGGGCGGACCACGGCCCAGCGCTGCCCGACCTGGGCGTCGGCCAGGCGTACATAGGCGGTCTGCCCACCGGTGGCGCGCAGGCGGTTGTCTTCCAGGCCGACCACATAGGGCAGCTGTTCGATGCTGCCGACCACGCTGAGCTGCTTCAGGAACGGCTCGACCTGGGCCAGCGGCACGCCGGTCACCGGAGCTTCCTGGCGCGGGCCGGGCTGGGCCGTCACACGGTCCAGGTAGGCCAGGCTGAGGACGTCACCGGGATAGATCAGGTGTGGATTGGCGACCTGCGGATTGGCCTGCCAGATCTCCGGCCACAGCCATGGTTTCTGCAGGAAACGTCCTGCGATGTCCCACAGGGTGTCCCCTTTGCGGACCACATAGGTGTCCGGGTGCCCGCCATTCACTTCCACGGCGGTAGCATAGGCAGCCACGGTCAGCATCGCCGCGGCGACGACCGTACGAAAACGAAGCAACATAGGTGTGAAGCCCTGATTCCCCAACAGGTCCGCGCACTATAGTCCAGAAACCGGGGCGCAAGGCAAGCGTTGGAGCTAGAATCTGCGACGTATGCCGGCGTAACCCGGCCCCAACCCCGGAAACTGCCATGGCTTTACTCCCCATCCTTGAGTTCCCCGATCCGCGCCTGCGTACCAAGGCTGCGTTGATCGATGCCGCCGAAGTGACCACGCCGGCGTTCCAGGAGCTGCTCGACAACATGTTCGAGACCATGTACGAGGCCCCCGGCATCGGCCTGGCTGCCAGCCAGGTGGACGTGCACCAGCGCTTCATGGTCATCGACGTAAGCGAAGAAAAGAACGAGCCGCGCGTGTTCATCAACCCGGAAATCGTCGCCAAGGACGGGGGGCAGGTGTACCAGGAAGGTTGTCTGTCGGTGCCCGGCATCTTCGCCGACGTGACCCGTGCCGACACCATCACCGTCAAGTTCCTGGACCGCCAGGGGCAGCCGCAGGAATTGAGCACCGACGGCCTGCTGGCGGTCTGCGTGCAGCACGAGATGGACCATCTGGACGGCAAGCTGTTCATCGATTACCTGTCGCCGCTGAAGCGCGAGATGGTCCGCAAGAAGCTGGCCAAACAGCGCAAGCACGTGGCGTGATGGTTGTTGCGGGCCGCCCTTTCGGGGTGGCCCGCGCCTGTGCGTGACGCGCGGGCTGCCTGGCGCCGGTCGACGGCGCCGTTTTTTTTCCTGCACGATTTCATCCTGCAAGTGGGGTTGCCATGAGGATTGTCTTTGCCGGTACGCCGGAATTCGCGGTGTCGTCGCTGCGCGCGGCCGCGCGTCATCACGAGGTGGTGGCTGTCTATACGCAGCCTGATCGCCCGGCCGGTCGCGGCCGTGGGCTGGCGCCTTCGCCGGTCAAGCTGGAAGCGGTCGCCCGCGGCATCCCCGTGTACCAGCCGGAAACGCTGAAGGACGAGGCGGCCCAGCAGCAGCTGCGTGACCTGCAGCCGGACCTGATGGTGGTGGTGGCCTATGGCCTGATCCTGCCCAAGGCGGTGCTGACCATTCCGACCCACGGTTGCTGGAACGTGCATGGTTCGCTGCTGCCGCGCTGGCGCGGCGCCGCACCGATCCAGCGTGCCATCCAGGCCGGTGACGAGAAGACCGGCATCTGCCTGATGCAGATGGAAGCAGGCCTGGATACGGGCCCGGTGCTGCTGCACCAGGAGCTGCCGATCGCCGCCACCGATACCGGTGGCCAGCTGCACGACAAGCTGGCCGAGCTTGGTGCGCAGGTGCTGTCCGATGGGCTGGGCCTGCTGCGCGCTGGTATCAAGCCGATCGCACGGCCGCAGCCGGAGCAGGGCGTGACCTACGCGCACAAGCTGGACAAGGCCGAGGCAAAACTGGACTGGGCGCAGGACGCAGAAGCTCTGGCGCGTACGGTGCGTGCGTTCAATCCGTGGCCGATTGCCGAGGCACTGCTGGCCGCTGAGCGCGTGCGCATCCACGGCGCGGTGGCGCTGGATGTGGCGCATGGCCAGGCACCGGGCACGGTGCTGGCCGCTGGCCGCGAGGGCATCGACATCGCTTGCGGGCAGGGCGCACTGCGCCTGCGCGTGCTGCAGCGGGAAGGCGGCAAGGCAATCACCGCCGCCGACTACCTCAATGCCCGCCGTGACCTGCGCGTGGGGGTTTGACGGGTGAGCAAGGCAAACGATTTTTCCATCGCCAAGGCGGCGCCGGGCGCGGCTACCCGCATGCTGGCAGCGCGCGTGCTGGCGCAGGTGTTCACCCGTGGTCGTTCGCTCAAGGCGGAACTGGCCTGGGCGCTGCCCAAACTGGCCGACACCCGCGACCGTGCGCTGCTTGAAGCGCTGTGCTTTGCGGTGCTGCGCCGTCGCAGCACCTATGACACCGCCCTGCAGGGATGGATGCAGAAGCCGCTGTCCGCACGCGATGCCGACCTGCGCACGTTGCTGATGGTGGGCTTCGCCCAGCTGGATGTGCTGGAACTGCCGGCCCATGCGGCGCTGTCGGCCACGGTCGATGCTGCGCGCGCACTTGGCCGTGAACGCCAGGCTGGCCTGGTCAACGCGATCCTGCGCCGGGCCCAGCGCGAGGGCTTCCCCGAACAGCCGGCACGCGACGCATTTCCGGTCTGGCTGGCCGAGGCCGTCGAACGCGACTGGCCGGCACAGGCCGAGGCGATCTTCGCTGCCAGCCTGCAGCCGGCGCCGTTGTGGCTGCGTGCCAACCGCCAGCAGGGCGGGCGCGACAAAGTGATGGCGGCCCTGGCCGAGGCCGGCATTGCCGCCGAAGCCAGCCCGCTGAGCGCCGATGCGCTGCGACTGGCCGCGCCGGTTCCGGTGAACCAGTTGCCCGGCTTCGGCGAGGGCCTGTTGTCGGTGCAGGATCTTTCGGCGCAATGTGCTGCCGACGCGCTGGCGCCGCCGACCGGCAGCCGTGTGCTCGACGCGTGTGCCGCCCCGGGTGGTAAGGCTGCGCACCTGCTTGAGCGCGACCCCAGCCTGCGACTGCTGGCGCTGGATATCGATGCCCGTCGCCTGGCGCGCGCCAAGGATACGTTCGCTCGCACCGGCGTGGGCGAAGGTGCCGAGGTCCTGGTGGCCGATGCCAGCGATCCGGGGGCATGGTGGGACGGCGTTCCGTTCGACGCGATCCTGCTGGATGCACCGTGCTCGGCCACCGGCGTCATCCGCCGGCAGCCGGACGTGATGTTCCATCGCCGTGCGGAAGACATCGATGCGCTGGTCGGCATCCAGGCCCGGTTGCTGGAAGCCTGCTGGTCGATGCTGCGCCCCGGCGGTGTGCTGCTGTATGCCACCTGCTCGATCCTGCGCGCGGAAAACGTCGATCAGGTAAAGGGCTTCCTGAAGTGGCACGCGGATGCGGAAGCGGTCGCGCTGGGTGACGCATTTGGTCTGGACTGTGACGGTATCGCACGCCAGCGCCTGCCCGGTGAAAACGATGCTGACGGATTTTTCTACGCGCGTCTGCTAAAAAAGGGCTGACCCAACCGCTGTCCGAGCCCCCATGCTGAAAACCCGTGCGTCACGCCAGACGTGGCTGTTCGTTGTGATGGCCCTGCTGGTGTTGGGTGCCGGCCTGGGACTACGCGATCCCTGGCCCTCGGACGAACCGCGCTTCGCCCTGGTTGCCAAGCAGATGGTGGACAGCGGCGACTGGCTGTTCCCGCACCGTGGGCTGGAGCTGTACTCGGACAAGCCGCCGATGCTGATGTGGTGGCAGGCCACGCTGTACAGCGTGGTCGGCAACTGGCGTGTGGCGTTCCTGCTGCCCTCGTTGATCGCCGCACTCGGCACGCTGTGGTGCGTGGTCGATCTGGGCCGGCGCCTGTGGACACGCAAGGTTGGCCTGTACGCCGGTTGGGCGCTGCTGTTCGCCCTGCAGTTCACCTTCCAGGCGAAGAAGGCGCAGATCGACCCGCTGGTGGTGTTGTTCATCACCCTGGCCAACTACGGTCTGCTGCGCCATCTGCTGCTGGGGCCCGCGTGGCGCTGGTGGTGGCTGGGCTGGTTCTTTGCCGGCATCGGGGTGATCACCAAGGGTGTGGGCGTGATCGCGCTGCTGATGATCGTGCCAGCGGTGATCGGTTCGGCGCTGCACTGGCCGCGGGTGCGGCTGCATGCACGCGACCTGCGCTTCTGGCTGGCGCCCTTGGCGTTCGTGCTGGCCATCGCGCTGTGGCTGGTGCCGATGGTGATGACCGCGCTGGCGACCCGCTCCGGCGAGTACCTGGCGTACATGGACGACATCCTGTTCCGGCAGACCGCCAAGCGCTATGCGCAATCATGGGACCACCACCAGCCCTGGTGGTACTTCCTGGGCACCATGCCGTCGATGTGGATTCCCGCCTTCCTGGCAGTGCCGTGGGCGATCCCTGCCTGGCGGCGCCGGCTGCAGCGTCGGGACGCGCGCTATCTGTTGCTGCTGGGCTGGTGGGCGCTGATCGTGCTGTTCTTCTCGATCCCCAATGGCAAGCGCGACGTCTACATCCTGCCCGCGCTGCCGATGTTCTGCCTGGCGCTGGCGCCGCTGCTGCCGGGGCTGCTGCGCCGGCGCGACGTGCAGTGGTTGCTGGGCGCGTTCACCCTGCTGCTGTCGCTGGGCACGCTGGCCGCCGGGCTGGCTGCCCTGCTGGGCAAGCCCGGCTTCGAAACGCGGCTGATGCAGACGCGGGGCATCGGCAATGGCGAGATGAACGCCCTGGCTTGGGCGGCGATGGCGATGGGAGGCTGGGGTGCGGCCAGCCTGCTGTTGTTCGGGCGCGGCCGCCGCCAGCTGGTGCTGGTCTCGACCCTCACTGGCGTCTGGGTGCTGTACAGCCTGATCGGCTATCCGGTGCTGAATGATTCAAGTTCCGCCCGTGGCCTGATGCGGCACACCGGCCAGCGTATCGGCGCCGATGCCGAGTTGGGACTGGTGGCCTGGAAAGAGCAGAATCTGTTGATGGCCGACCGCCCGGCGGCAACCTTCGGTTTCAACGAGCCTTGGGATGCACAGCTGGCCATGGCCGTGGAATGGCAGCAGTTGGCACCCCGGCGCCGCTGGTTGCTGGTCCACGAAGACGCGCTGCTGCCGTGCATCGACCGCAGTCGTGCCGAACTGGCGGGAATCGCCAACCGCCGCCGCTGGTGGCTGGTGCCGGCCGTTGCGGTGCAGGGCCGGTGCGTGGCCAGCGCCGACGAGCGCGAACGCGAACGGCGATTGCAGCGTGAGGAGTAACCACTCTGGCCTGTGCTTGTCCAGACTGCCCAAGCGGCGCCAAAGGCAGTAAAACGTCAACGTGGGATCGGCCGTGCCGGCGATCCCGTTCATTCCGCAGGATCGCAGCGAAACCTTTCGACGTGGCAGTTTCACAGCACAACCTGGAATCCACGGCCGGCGATCTGCTGGGCCCACCTGTTGGTGGTCGCCCGCGCGCTGCGCACTGGTTGGCGCAGATCGGCCTGTTCTGCATGCCGGCGCTGGTGCTGACCATCCCGATCAACCTGCTGCCGTATGGCCTGGTGTTGCTGGTCACGACGCTGATGGCGCCGGAACTGCTGTGGCGTGCGCGGCACATGGATGCCCAGCCGATCAGGGTGCTGACCTGGCTGACGCTGGCGGTGCTGGCCCTGGGTGTGCTCTCGATGGTGGTGTTCGAGCACGGCCTGCGCAATGTCGACAACCGCTCGAGATTCCTGGTGATCCCATGGATCGCGGTATGGGTCTGCGCGTTGCGGCCGGACATGCGCTGGTTGTGGCGTGGTGCGTTCGCCGGCCTGCTGGGTACCTTCGCGCTGGCGCTGTTGCAGGTACTGGGAGGCGCGCCGCGCGCGGAACTGTCCACCAACGCGATCGTGCTCGCCGACATCGTGGTGATGCTGATGGTGCTGCTGGTGTTCTGCCGGCCCTCGCGACGCTGGTCGCTGGTGATCGTCGGCACCGCCGCCGGTTGCGGAACCATCGTCCTCACCGGCAGCCGTGGCGTGTTTGCAGCGCTGCTGGCGTTGCTGGTGGTGCTGGCACTCAGCCTGCGCTGGCGCACCGGCGTGGCGCGCCTGTCGGTGCTTGCCGGCATGCTGGCCATCGCTGCGACCCTGCTGCTGTCGGTACCCGAACTGCGCCATCAGGTCCGCCTGACGGAACTGCACAGCGATGTGCAGCGCATGGAACAGGGCGACAGCGACTCATCGGCGGGGGCTCGGGTCGAGCGCCTGCAGGTGGCGTGGGATACCTTCCTCGATCACCCGCTGATCGGGGTAGGCGTCGGCCACTTCGACAACGCCATGCAACGGGTACCGATCTGCCGCGAGGATCCGCAGGAGAAACGCTGCCACCTTGGCCATGCCCACAACGACGTCGCCGAATGGGCCGCTACCCAGGGCGTGCCCGGCCTGCTGCTGTTGCTGGCCGTGTATGGCGTGCCCCTGTGGGTGTTCGTGCGCCTGCACCGGCGCAGTGGGCACACCACCTTCCGTGGCCCGGCTGCCGCCGGCGTGATGGTGGTGGTGTCCTACATCCTGTGCGGACTGACCCAGTCGATGTTCGCGCATCAGATGACCGCCAGCTTCTACGTCACCATCGTCGGCCTGCTGACCGGCCTGTCGATCGTGGAAGGTGCGCGGCACCGGGCAAAGAGCGCCCGGTAGCGTCCAGCCTTGGCCGACTCCCCGTTCAGGGGGTGGGCGGGTCGGACACGGCCTGGCCGTTGCCCAGCATCCACAGCATGATGGTCTTCTGCCGCACGTAGTTGGCGCGCACATAGGCATACACAAGGCCATGCCAGCCGTCGCGGAAGCCGCCTCGGAACAGGAAACCGCGCCAGAACCGCCAGGCCGGGGCCAGCACCAGCTTGCCGAGGGTGGCCCGCTTGCCGCGCGCGAACTCGTGCTCGGCCATCATCCGCGCGTACTTCTCGGTCTTGGCCAGCTGCTGCTGCAGCGAGCGGTAAGGGAAGTGGATGAGGTCCCCGTGCAGGGTGCCGACGGAGCCATCGACGCTGGCCGCCTCATGGATCTCGCGCTTGCCGCGCCAGCCGCCGTGGCGGCGATCGAACAGGCGCAGCACCCGGTCCGGATAGGCATTGCCGTGGCGCAGGAATCTGCCGAAGTACTCCGACAGGCGCGCGAAGCGGTAACCGGCATGACCTGCAAAACCGCCGTCGCGGGCCTGCTCGATGGCCGTGCGCAGTTCCGGGCTGACGCGCTCGTCGGCGTCCAGGCACAGTGCCCAGTCGTGGCGGGCCTGCTCGACACAGAACGCCTTCTGGCTGCGGAAGCCATCGAACGGGCGCTGCAGCACGCGGGCGCCGGCCGCCTCGGCGATGGCCACCGTGGCGTCGGTGGACAGCGAGTCCACCACCACGATCTCGTCGCAGAAGGCCAGCGAGGCCAGGCAGTCGCCGATGCGCCCGGCCTCGTTGAACGCGATAATGCAGGCCGAGATGCGAGGCCGTTCGATGGGAGCGGTCGTGGAGGACATGATGGCCGGGTACCTGTTGTTTGCGACGGAGCGCTATGCGCTGCCTATTCTCGCCCCGTTGGTGCAGGCCTTGCACGCTTCCGGCCAGGAAGTGGCGGCCTGGTTCGAAGATGGTGCGGCTGGCAGCCAGCTGCCCGGCGTGCCCAACATCGGCCTGAAGCAGGCCCTGGCGATGCGTCCGCGGGCGGTGTTCAGCGCGGCCAACTGGGTGCCGACCTTCCTGTCGGGGGCCAAGGTGCAGCTGTTCCACGGCTTCAACGTGGAAAAGCGCGACAGTGCGCGTGGCCACTTCCGGGTGCGCGGCATGTTCGACCTTTACTGCACCCAAGGCCCTGCCACCACCGCGCCGTTCCGCGAGATCGCGGCACTGCAGGGGCATTTCGCCGTGGCGGAAACCGGCTGGCCGAAGCTGGACCCGCTGTTCCGCGATGATGGCGGCGACAGTGCCGCGTTGCGCAGTGCGGCCGGTGGCCGCCCAGTGATCCTGTTCGGTTCAACTTTCACCGAGCGCTTGAGTGCGGCCCCGCACCTGCATGCGCAGATCGCGGCCGACATCGCCGCCGGGCAGCACTACTGGCTGCTGACCCTGCACCCGAAGTGCCCGCCGGAACTGTTCGAGCGCTACCGCGCGCTGGCCGGCGCCAATGCGCGGTTCATCGAACCGGAACAGGTGATGGCTGCCCAGCGCGCCGCCGACGTGCTGGTATCGGACACCTCATCGATCGTTTCCGAGTTCATCGTCCAGCACAAGCCGGTGGTGACCTTCCGCAACCGCGTGCCGAAGCCGCACATGATCGATTTCGACGATCCGCAGCAGCTGCCGGCAATGCTGGCGCGCGCGCTGCATCCGGATGCGGCGTTGCAGGCGGAGATCGTGCGCTACGCCGACGCCATCCACCCTTACCGCGATGGCCTGTCCAGTGAGCGGGTGATCGCCGCGACCGAGGATTTCCTGTCCGGCGAGATGGGCGCGCTGCGTCGCAAGCCGTTTGGCAGCTGGGTGCGTGACCTGCAGATTCGCAAGGACCTGGGCTACTGGGGGCCGTCGCAACGGTGATGGATGCGCAGGGGTCAGAGCCCATTCCTGCGGAATGGGATCCGACCCCTGCACCAGTAGATCCACGCCATGCGTGGATGGTCAATTCAGCGCTCGGCCGCTCACCAGCGCAGCTTGCGCCGCGCCAGCGCGGTCGCCAGTTCTTCCATCAACGCATGTGCACGCGCCTGCGGCAGGTAGCGCAGCGCCAGCGCCACGTCGCCATGCGCACCGGCGGTGTCCAGCTGCAGGCTGGCCGTACCCAGCAGCTTGTCCAGCGGTGAGCGCTGCAGGCGCAGGCCCTGCACCTTGTCCAGCTCGGCCCAGCGCCACCAGCGCTTCCACCAGCCGCCCCGCACCGCCACGAACTGGCCATCCAGGTGCCAGCCCATCCGGGCCATCTGCCGGTGCGCGATCAACAGGCTGACCGGCAGCCAGGCCAGCAGTGCCAAGGCCGGCAGGCCACAGCGCCAGTACAGCGCGGCGGTCAGCAACGGCACCATCAGCAAGGTGGACAACGAAAGCCGCCACCATCCGCGTTGCGGTATCGGCTGCCACTGCTGTGGTGGCCATTGCAGCTGTGGCAGCAGGTGGCGCACCAGGTCGTCGCAGGTGCCCGCACCAGCCAGCGGGGCCAGTTCGCGCAGCGCGCGGTCGTCGTCGCGCGAGGGGCCACCGGCGGCGCTGTCGATGCGCAGCTGGCGCAATCCGAACCAGCGTTGCAGGGTGCTCTCGCCCAGCGTCCATGCCTGGATGCGGCGGCGAGCGACGCTGCTGCGGGTGCGGCTGAGCAGGCCGGTGGAGACGGTCAGGCGCCGTTCGCGCTCGCTGAGGGTGAAGCCGTGGTAACGCAGCAGCGTCAACACCACCGACAGCACCCGCAACAACAGCCAGCCCAGCAGCAACGCCGCGGCCAGCAGCACCAGGCCACCGGTTACCCCGGCATGCAGATGGCTGGCGTAGCCGAAGGCCTCGCGCCCGCCGCGCTGGATGGCATCGTCCATCACCGGGCGCGGTACGGTCTGGAACAGCACACCGAAGGCGGCGATCGCCAGCGCCCAGCCGCGGTTGGACAGCAGGCCCATGCGCAGCACGTCCCAGCTCGACAGGCGCAGCAGTACCTGTTCGTCGTCGGAGGGCACGACACTGGCAGCCAGCGCGTCGCCCGGCGTAGGCTCGGGCGCCTGTCCACGCTGGCGCACCAGCTGTTCCAGGGCCAACGCCTGATCCAGCCGCAGCACGCGCATCTCCGCTTCCGGACGCACACCACCGGCCGATTCCAGGCGCAGTTCGGCAACCCCGAACAACCGATGCAACGGGTTCTGCCGCACTTCCACGTTGTGGATGCGGGCAAAGGGGATCTCGCGCCGGTTGCGCGCCAGCAGGCCGCTGCGCACGGTGATCGCATCGTTGCCGATGCGATAGCGGTAACTGAGGTACTGCAGTACCGAGACCAGCACCAGCGCGGCGATGGCGGTCAGCGGGATCAACTGTGCCCACATCGGATCGCGGTCGCCGCGCTGGCCGAACACCAGCAACGCGACCAGCGGCAGGAGATAGTGGCGCAGCTGCATCAGCAGCACGAACAGCCACGACCACGGGTGCAGGCGATGCTCTTCGCCACCGCTGGGCAGCGACGGTGGCAGGGGCGGGGGCTGGCTCACAGGGCGTCGGCGTCCTGGTCGAGCTGATGGGCCAGGGTGTCACGCAGGCGCTCGGCATCGGCTTCGTCCAGGCCGTTGACGGTGACCGCACTCAGGCGGGTGCCGGCGGTGTGCACGATCAGCGTGGCCAGGCCTGCACGCCGCTCCAGCGGCCCGCGACGCAGGTCCAGGTGCTGCACGCGCGAAATGGGAATGCGGGTTTCCAGCTGCCACATCAGGTCGCGGCGCAGGCCCAGACCCTGTGCATCCAGCCGCCAGCGGGTGCGGGTCAGGCGCCGATGGCCGATCCAGGCGCCGAAGGCGAGGCCGACCAGCAGGCCCAGCGATGCAGCCCACAGTCCACCGGGAAGATCGAAGAACCACCAGACGGCCGCCAGCGGTGCGCCGGGGATGAAGAGTCCGCCGAAGGCGCCCTCCAGTGCCGCCAACCGGGCAGCGCGCCGCGGCAGGGGTTGCCAGTGGTCGAGGGGCATTTCGGCGGCAGCAACAGGCAAGGGAAGTTCAGTCACGCGGGCGTCCGTCGGGCAGCAGGGCAGGCAGGCGCGGCGATGGCCGCACCGCGCAGACGTTAGCAGGTCGCCCGCGTTACTGGGCGGCCTGGATCAGCGCGTCGACATCCAGCAGGTGGCCGGCGCGGTCGGCCTTGGTGCGCAGGTAGTGCTCGTTCTCGGCGGTGATCTCGCCGGTGACCGGAATGCAGTCCAGCACTTCGATGCCGGCATTGCGCAGGCGTTGTGCCTTGGTCGGGTTGTTGCTGAGCAGGGCAACACGGGACACACCCAGCCCGCGCAGCATCGCCACGGCGCTGCCATAGCGGCGCTCGTCGGCGCCGAAGCCCAGCTGCGCATCGGCGTCGATGGTATCCAGCCCGTCATGCTGGTAGCCGTAGGCGCGCATCTTCGCGGCGATGCCGGTACCGCGGCCTTCCTGGTCCAGGTACAGCAGCACGCCGCCGCCCAGCTCCTTCAACTTGCGCAGGCCACGGCGCAGCTGGTCGCCGCAGTCGCACTTGAGCGAACCGAACAGGTCGCCGGTGAGGCAGGACGAATGCACGCGCACAGGCACCACGGCGGACAGGTCCGGTTCGCCGATGATGATCGCCACCTGGTCGCGCTGGGCGACGCCGCCGCGGAACACCGCGAACGTGGTCATGCCGACATCGCGCAGCGGCACCGGAGAACGCGCCACCAGTTCGTAATCATGTGCGGCATGCGCAGCGCCTTCGGCCAGATCGCACAGGCCAACGTCGGCGGCGCCATCGAAGGTGCTGTCAGTCGTCTCAAGGCGCACGGCCACCATCGCCGGCAGCAGCAGGCCCAGCCGGGCCAGTTCCACCGCGCCGGCATCGAACGCATCGCCTGCGCTCCAGGCCGCGGGCATCGGCCCTGGTTCACGCAGGTAGCCCAGCGAGGGCAGGGCATCGAAGGCGACGCCGGCCAGCGGCAGGCGCGCACCCTCGGGTGCCTCGACGCCGAGCACGCGGGCACGCGTGGCGGTCAGATAAAGGTAATGGCGCTCGCGCGCGGCGCTGGCGAAGGCGGCAAAGCTGCTGGCAGTGGCGCTGTCCAGCGCGATCACCGCCAGGCGCTGGCCCTGGCCATCGTGGAGCAGGACCGGACGACCGGCGCGCAGTTCGGCGACCGCGCGCTCGCAGCGGATCGCTGCCGGATCACCGAACAGGGAGGAAGCAGACATGGCAGGACCGGGGGAGGCGGACATCGGTGTCTCTATGGGGGCGCCAGCGTCGTATTCAACGTGCTGCGGCGGTGTGTCGCAGGCCGGGTGGAGCGGCTTTCAGTGCGGATGCTCGTCGGTCGCGTACGGGTCTTCCTCGCCGCTGCCCGGTGGCCGCAGCGTATAGCGCTTGTAGGTCCACTGGTACTGCGCCGGGTCGCGGCGGGCGATACGTTCGATGCCTGCGTTGAGCGCGGTGGCGGCGACCTCTGGGTCCGGGTCGGCCACGGCCGGGTCGGTCGGCTCGATGTGCAGGGCGAATTCCATGTCCGGGCCGATGCGCTCGCACCAGCCATACAGCACCGTCGCGCCGGTGCGCTCGGCCAAGCGGTTGACCAGCGTCATGGTCAACGCCTGCACGCCGAAGAACGGCACGAACACCCCGTCGCCGGCCTTGGGCTGCTGGTCGGGCAGGATGCCGGTGGCACCGCCGTCCTTGAGCACCTTGAACAGCTGGCGCACGGCCGGGCCCTCGGCGCGCACCTGCTGCACGTTGTGGCCCCCGCGCACGATCTGCAGGAAGGCATCGCTGGCCTCGTCCTCCGGCGGCTTGTAGACGATGGCGATCTGCCCGCGCGAAGCCAGCCACTGGTTCAGCAGCTCCCAGTTGCCGTAGTGCGGGGCCGCCACGATCACGCCCTTGCCGCTGGCCAGCGCCGCGTCGTACAGCGCCTGGCCGTGGCGCTCCTTCAGGTGCAGGCGCAGGTTGTCTTCGGGCTTCCGGCTCCACAGGCGCAGGGTCTCGATGGCCTGCAGGGCGGTGGAGCGCAGCAGCTCGCGCTGCAGGCGTTCGCGTGCCGCGCCATCCAGCTCGGGGTAGGCCAGCTCCAGATTGCGGCGGGTGACGCGGCTTTCGCGGGCATCGAGGCGCACCCACGTCCAGGCCAGGGCGTGCGCGAACCCGCGCAGCAGTGGCCAGGGCAGGCGGGCGAACAGGGTGGTGGCGCGGTAGACCAGCCGGGCTTTGCGGTGTGGATTCATCTCCCCCAGTTTAGCCAAGGGCGCTGCTATCGTGGCCGGCCCTTGCCTGGAAGCCCGCCGATGCTCGTCCTGATTCAACGTGTCAGCCAGGCCGCCGTGCATGTGGAAGGTGAGGCGGTAGGGCAGATCGGCCCCGGCCTGCTGGCCCTGGTCGGCATGGAGCCGGGTGATACCGAGGCCCAGCTGCAGCGGATGGCCGAACGCGTGCTCGGCTACCGTGTCTTTGCAGATGAGGCCGGCAAAATGAACCGCTCGCTGCGTGATACCGGCGGCGGCCTGCTGCTGGTCAGCCAGTTCACCCTGGCCGCGGACACCCGTTCCGGCATGCGGCCCAGCTTCACCAGCGCGGCACCGCCGGAGGAGGCTGAACGCGGGTTCAATCGATTTGTCGGGATCTGTCGTGAAAATCACGCGCCAGGGGTGGAAACGGGCCGGTTTGGTGCCCATATGGTCGTCAGCCTGGTCAATGACGGTCCCGTGACCTTCCTCCTCAGGCCCTAGGCCACCGGGACCACCGCCCGGCAGGCCGGGCCCCGGGCTGGTATAATGCTACGTTCCCTATTTCCCCCTAGCCGGTGGCGCGAGCACTACATGGCCAACGAACGTCCTGCCCAATCCGAAATCAAGCAACTGATCAGCAAGGGCCTGGAACAGGGCTACCTGACCTATGCCGAAGTCAATGACCATCTGCCGGACGACATGGTCGATCCGGAACAGATCGAAGACATCATCGGCATGATCAACGGCATGGGCATTGATGTCCATGAAGTTGCTCCGGATGTGGAAACCCTGCTTCTCAACGACGGCAACACGGGCAACCGTGAGGTCGACGACACCGCAGCCGAAGAAGCTGCCGCCGCGCTGAGCGCGCTCGACACCGAAGGTGGCCGTACCACCGACCCGGTGCGCATGTACATGCGCGAAATGGGTACCGTCGAGCTGCTGACCCGCGAAGGCGAAATCGCCATTGCAAAGCGCATCGAAGAAGGCCTGTCCCAGGTCCAGGCCGCACTCGGCCAGTTCCCGGTGTCGGTCGAATCGCTGCTGACCGATTACGAAGCGCACAAGGAAGGCCGCAAGCGCCTCGCCGAAGTGATCGTCGGCTTCAATGACCTGTCCGACGAAGTGCCGGCCCCGGCTGCTGCCGTGGCCGACGACTCGGATGACAGCGATGACGCTGACGACGAGGAAGAGGACGATGTCGATGGCGCCGATGAAGAAGCCGCGCCGACCGGTCCGGATCCGGAGGAAGTCGCCGCGCGCATGCAGGCGCTGGCTGATGCCCTCAACGCCTTCAAGAAGGCGGCTGCCAAGGGCGACAAGAAGAACCTGCTGAAGCTCCGCGAGGAGATGTCGGCGGTGTTCGTCACCCTGAAGCTGCCGCTGCCGCTTACCGACGTGCTGACCAAGCAGCTGCGCGACACCATGGGCAGCGTCAAGGCCCACGAGCGCCGCGTGCTGAACCTGGCCACCGTCACTGCCCGCATGCCGCGCAAGGACTTCATCCGTTCCTGGGAAGGCAACCAGACCAACCTGGAATGGGTGGAAGACGCACTGAAGCGCAAGCAGAAGTGGTCTTCGGCGCTGCGTGAAGTGAAGGACCAGATCGTGTCCGAGCAGCAGGCCACCATCGACATCGAGAAGGTCACCCTGCTGGACCTGGACGAGCTGAAGGAACTCAGCCGTGCCATGGCCTACGGCGAAGCCAAGGCGCGCAAGGCCAAGAAGGAAATGGTCGAGGCCAACCTGCGTCTGGTGATCTCGATTGCCAAGAAGTACACCAACCGCGGCCTGCAGTTCCTCGATCTGATCCAGGAAGGCAACATCGGCCTGATGAAGGCCGTGGACAAGTTCGAGTACCGTCGCGGCTACAAGTTCTCCACGTATGCGACCTGGTGGATCCGCCAGGCCATCACCCGTTCGATCGCCGACCAGGCGCGCACCATCCGTATTCCGGTGCACATGATCGAAACGATCAACAAGTTGAACCGCATTTCCCGCCAGATGCTCCAGCAGTACGGCCGCGAGGCTACGCCGGAGGAGCTGGCCAAGGAAATGGACATGCCGGAAGACAAGATCCGCAAGGTGATGAAGATCGCCAAGGAGCCGATCTCGATGGAAACCCCGATCGGCGACGACGAGGATTCCCATCTGGGCGACTTCATCGAGGACACCAATGTGGAGTCCCCGATCGAGAACACCACCAACATCAACCTGTCTGAAACCGTGCGCGACGTGCTGGCCGGCCTCACCCCGAGGGAAGCCAAGGTGCTGCGCATGCGCTTCGGCATCGACATGAACACCGACCACACCCTCGAGGAAGTCGGCAAGCAGTTCGACGTGACCCGCGAGCGCATCCGCCAGATCGAAGCGAAGGCCCTGCGCAAGCTGCGTCACCCGAGCCGTTCGGAGCAGCTGCGCAGCTTCCTGGATATCGATTGATTTCCAGGTAGTGCCGAGCCATGCTCGGCAACGGCTTCTGTCGAGAAAAACCCCGCTTCGGCGGGGTTTTTCTTTGGGGGGATCTGCTGCAGGGCCGAGCCGGTGTTCGGCTTCCGTTGGCAGTGACGCATCCGCCCTTTGACGTTCCAGGGCGACAAACGCACTCTGGCGTCGCAGGTGCTCAACACACCTCGTGGGCGGGATGGGATCACCGGCACCGATGCGGACGCGCTGCAAGGACACGCGCAATGCGTGTATCTGCGGTATCAACCCTGTTGAGCATTGGAGCTTGGCCATGAACGCTGTTGAACATGATGTGCCTGTTGCCGCAGCCCTGGATTTCCCGCCGTTGATGACGTGGGAGGACGTCATACAGGACGAACTGGAAGACCGGCTGGGCTTCGCCCGACGGGCCACGCTGGCGCTGCTGACGCAGTCGGGAGAGCAGCTGGTCGCTGGGTTTGCCGGCAGCAACCGCAGAGCGCTGGAAGGTGCCATGAAAGCAGTGGCGCTGTTCCAGGTGCATCTGCAGGAGATGGAGCAGTTGGCTGGGATGGCGGAGAGACGGTTGCAGCGGATTGGCGAGACGCTTGCTGCTGCCGACTGAGTAGCCGACTCCGGCCGTGCTCCACTACACTGTGACGCTGCGCAGGGCCTATAGCTCAACGGTTAGAGCAGGGGACTCATAATCCCTTGGTTCCAGGTTCGAATCCTGGTGGGCCCACCACATTGACGTCCAGCGAAGTCCGGGGATGTCCAAGAGTGCAGGCGGTGTACGGTTTTTACGGCAGTTGACCGTCCATCGGCATCCTTTGGCATCCACTTGCATCCGCAAAAAAAGTGAGTCAGGCTGTGAGTCGAGGGTAGGTAATTCCTGACCCTGACTCACTGGCGGATGACTCACATGCTCACCGACACCAAAGTTCGCACACTGAAGCCCAAGGCGGCGGCCTACCGGATCGCCGACTCGAATGGGCTATGCATTGAGGTGCGTCCAACGGGGTCGAAGGCTTGGCGGTACCGCTATAGGTACGCCGGCAGGGCCAGCATCGTCACCCTCGACGAGTACCCGTCTATGTCCCTGCAGGCCGCCCGCGTCGAGCGTGACCGTCTGCGTTCGCTGCTGCGCGGTGGAGCCAATCCCGCTCAGGTGGCAAGGGTCGAGAAGGCAGTGCAAGGAGAGCGCGCCGCAAACACCTTCGGTGCCATTGGCTTGGAGTTGCTCGCCAAGCGGACAAAGGAAGGCCTTTCCCCTGGGTCCGTTGTCCGCGAGCGTCGGCTGATCGAGAAGGATCTGGCTGGGTTGGCGGATCTGCCTGTTCGGGACATCACTGCTCCGGTTCTGCTGGCTGCGCTTAGGAAGCTGGAACAGCGAGGCGTAGTCGAGACTGCCCATCGGGCGAGGGCCCACGCCGGCCGCATCTTCCGCTATGCCATCGCTACGGGCCGTGCTGACCGAAATCCCGCTCAAGACCTCACAGGAGCGCTTGAGCAGCCTCAGACCAAGCACTTCGCTAGCGTGACTGACCCCGCTGTCATTGCTGGCCTCCTTCGCGCGCTGTGGGGCTACCAGGGGGCATTGGTCACTCAGGCCGCGCTAAAGCTGGCCCCAATGCTGTTTGTTCGCCCTGGGGAACTGAGGCAGGCAAAGTGGGCCGACATCGATCTGGATGCTGCAGAGTGGCGCTACGTGACCAGCAAGACGAGGACGCCGCACATCGTTCCGCTCTCTAGCCAAGCTGTGGAAGTGCTTCAGGACCTGTACCCCTACACCAAGCGTAGCGAGTTCGTCTTCCCCGGTGTCCGTAGTGCCCTGAAGCCAATGAGCGAGAACACGCTCAATGCAGCGTTGCGTAACCTTGGTTTCGACTCGGACACGATGGTCGGCCATGGCTTCCGAGCGATGGCAAGAACGGTGCTGGACGAAGTGCTTGGCTATCGCCCGGACTACATCGAGCATCAGCTGGCTCACGCCGTGAAGGATCCGCTCGGACGGGCCTACAACAGGGCAACTCATCTGCCGGAACGCCGGAAGATGATGCAGGCCTGGTCTGACTATCTCGACCAGCTGCGCGTTGCAGAACCGAACGTGCTGGCCTTCAAAGCCAAGCGCGCCTAAACACTGGAGATAGGCCTCTAAGGAGGGCCGGACAAAGAAGCACAGCCGCATAAACAAAGCGGCCGAGGAAGGGGCGGCAACCCCTAGCTCGGCCTACCACAACCGACTACTGGAGAGTCGACCATGGATAACCTGAGTATAAGTGCTGCCTTCGAGAGCGAGCGTAAAGATCCCAGCGGTGGTGTATTGACCATTCAGGCCCCCGACCCGATTGACGAACTCTTGGCGATGGGGATAGCTCCTCGCTTGCTTGTCTCCCATCAACTCGTCTGCATGGACTGGTTGGCAGCGCACCGCCTAGACAGGTTCTGTCTGTGCTACTACGACAGCACAGGCGCAGTTGTGACGGAAACAATGGGCGCCGATCAACTCCTCTCCCGGGCACTAGAAATCGGTTGGCAGCCTGTGGAAGACCCTATGGAGTCTGGCGCGGGCTGCCACCTTTTCGAAGAGGCTTCGTACAATCTCCGGCGAGGCGTTCACTGGTATGCGAGCGCTCACGATGCTACTGACGAGATGCTTCCCCTTGGCTTTCCTCAAGTTGCGCTGAGAGCAAGCCTAAAGCGGCAGCGCCGACGCGATGCGGCCGCAGATGGACGCTCCAAACGCGCACAGCAGGAGACTGCCAAGCGGGCGCGGGAGAAGGCAAGGCAGAGTCTCGAGAGGCTTGCGGAGGACTTGCTGTGCAATCCACCTGCTGGTGGCCCTGACCTTCGATCAATGGTCCAGGCTAGGCGGGCGGCCCGCGAGCTAGTAGACGAGACTATCGCCCACTTGAAGGGCGCTAGGTAGGATGCATGGAGCTCGGGAATCCCCAGGCTGGAGACCACATAGGGAGCCACGTATGAGTTCGCCTCGTCATTTCATGCATCAGGAGGCGGAAGCCGCTTGGCGGAAGCTGACGGCATCTGCAGAGTATGCGCTGTGCCTGGAGTCCCTGAAGGGCAAAGATCGAAAGCCTGGGATGTTGGCAGGGACGCTGGAGGACTGGATCAGCCGCGCAGTGATGCATGGCCTTGCAGAACTCGAGCCATTCGAAAAGATGACATCCAAGCAGCGGCAAGAAGCCTCAAAGAGGATGGTCGCCCACTGCGAGGCTCTGCGGGAACTGCTCATACCGTTCTATGACGAGAAAAGCGGCCTAGATTGGCCCTTTCAGCCCGATCTCGATCTCGCTGCGCTCAACAGCGCGATCAACTATCAGGATGCACATCCAAATGATTTCGAGGCTCTTGACGAAGACGAAAGAGAGGAATTGTTCAACCGAATTCGGTTCTCTATCTATCACGGGTTCAAGAATGACCTAGGGCTCGTCTTTGACGCAATCCACAATGGTGCGCTTCGCCTTGCCGAGTTGGAGAGTGAGGTCAAGAAGCCGAACGACTCTAACGTAAGGAGGTTGCGCTTTATCCGGCGAGTGACTAGCAACTTCGTGAGGGAGTTCGGCACGCCACACCGGGCGCTGGTACTCGCACTGACATCGGTGTTCTTTAGCACTGACGACCTTGACGAGGCTGCAATCTCCAAGCTTGCTCCTGTCCCGAAGAGGGCGTAGTCCGGTGACACTGAATCAGAATCGTAAATCCTGATTCTGATTCAGCTGAGCCAGATCCATAACTTGGGGATTTGATGGCATGTCCCTCGGGGTCGCGCATCCATAAATTTCGACTCACCCGCCGCGCATAGCGGCCACACGGTGCAGTCAATGGATACATATGGACATCGGGATTTCCGGCCCTTCATTCCGGAATGCGCGAAGGTAGGAATTGGCCGGTCTAAGGCTTATGAACTGGCGAAGGCCGGTCTGCTTGAGACGGTCAGTATCGGCACGCGTCGATTCGTCTACCTCGATAGTCTTTACACACTTCCCGCACGCCTTGCTGCGGCCTCTATGGAGGTCGCAGCGTGAACCATTTCGATTTCTCAAATCTCAATCGAGATCAAATGGGGCTCCTGGACGTGGGCGGTTGGACCTCTGATTGCGGTCGGGCTGCGCCGTCTCGGCGCGCGGCGGCTGAACTGGTGAGCCGGGGACTTCTGGAGACGTACACAGCTACCCATGAAGACGAGCACGGTTCGTACCGGGTGACCGAGTACCACGCACCCCAGGAAGTTCAGAGCGCCTGGCGAGATCTCCAAGCGAGACGGGAACAGCAGGGTGAGTCGGTGGAGGTGGAGCTGTGAAGCCACACGATCCTGCCCAACTCGTTCCCCACCCTTCCTCAGGTCTCAAGGTCTGCCTTTCCACCGGCCGCATCTTTGACACAGATGGTTTTGAGGTCGGAATCCAGACCTCGGATACCTATGTCAGGGTAATCCGGAGGGCGACAGCGGCATGTTCGCGAGTCACTTGGTATGCGCATCGATTGGTATGGGAAGCTGCAAACGGTCCTATTCCAGAGGGCATGCAGATCGATCACCTTGATTGCGATGCAGGCAACAACGCGCTTTCCAATCTTGATTTGGTAACCCCTCAGGAGAACCGAGCTAGGCAAGCTGAGAGAAACATGGCTCGCTACGGCTGTAGGTCCCATTACTGCAAGCTGACCCCAGAGCAAGCGGTAGCGATACGCGACAGCGTGGACACCATTCCCTCGAAGGTGTGGGCCAAGCGACTCGGGGTAGCCCCTCGCACAGTGAACCAGATCCGCACGGGCCGAACTTGGGCGCATCTTCCTGGCGCGCGAGCCGCGAAGGTGCGGCCCAAGAAGACCTGACTGGCTTCCCACCTATGCCCTTGGGGGGGTGTATGCACAATTTCAGCCAGGGCCCAGCCAGCAGGCCGGCTGGGCACGGAGTGGCTCTTTCCGGCCGGCAACAAAACAAGCAGCGCCACCAGAGATTGAAGGGGCGGGGTAAGGGGCCGCCCTTTCTTTCAATCCAGCACCAGATATCGGACTCCGAAGAGTTTGGCCTTCTTTCGGGAAATGCGGTGAAGCTGCTGCTTGAGCTTGCTCGTCAGTACCGTCCGGGAAGGAACGGGGATCTCAGTATTCCTTGGTCCATGCTTTCCAAACGAGGTTGGAGGAGCAAGGCAACGGTCCAGGCGGCCAAAAGAGAACTGTTGGATGCTCGGTGGATCCTCGAGACTCGCAAGGGCGGCAAGAACATGTGCAGCCTGTTCGCGCTCACCTACTACGCGATTGACGAATCAGAGAAGCACCTTGAGCCATCGACCGTGACAGCGCCCAATCACTGGAGGCGAAATCACAATGGCTAGTCGCTATGTGGGCCAACTAGGTCGCTATGTAGGCCAACTCTCGAAACAGTTGGCCCACATACAGACCTGTGAGTTCGCTATGTGGGCCAGTCAGGGGGTTATCCACACCCGTCCGAGGTCGCTATGTGTACTCCCTTATAGATATCTACCAAGCGGAGCGCGCTCTTCACAGCTTCAGATCTTCTTGAAGCCTTGGCTTGAGGGGGGCGCCCCTTGAACCAGCCGGCACAGTACCGAGCCCGGTCCAAGCAGGTGCAAGCCCCGGAAGCTCCCGGTCTTGCCAAGCCTTGGACAGAGGGTTCGATCAACGTGGATCGAGCTTCTAGGGCATTGGCTGCTGCATTCGGTTGTGGGCCCTGCATGGCGGTGTCGTGGCAGGCGTCGTGGGTGGAGTCCTTGCCAGATGAGGATGGGGCCTTTGATCCCGATGGGCTCGCTATTCACTCGCGAGGAAGAGTGGTGCAGGACGCTAGGAGATATCTCCCCTCACATGCAGCCTCCAGGGCTATCGCACTGCGCGGCATCCGTGCGGACGCCCGTTCGTTGGCGGAGGACTTTGATCGCAAGGCGAACATGCGTGCCGACGCGTGCGCCACGCGTGTACGACGGGTGCGACGTTGGGATAACCACAAGTTTGCGGGCACCGTAGTCATCCCTGCTGTGAGGCCGGTACGCCCTGTGCTGCTGGCGCTTTCCGAGGCATCACTTGATGGCCCGCTCGAAGCTTGGCTGATGGTCTACGCCACTCAACGGATGGAGTTCTGGCCCAAGGTTGAGATGTACCTGTCTGCCATGGGGCACAGGCCGGAAGTAGCGCGAGAGGCGGCGGCCAAGCTTCTGAAGCCTAGGGAAGCTCGAAGCTATAGAGATGGTGCGCGTTCGTTCCGAATGCGAGAGTCCACGTATCGAGAGCTGGTGTCCAACGTGCAGGCCATCCTCTGGGACTGGCTGGAGCGAGCCTGCTACGCGCTACTGGAGGAGTTGGGCGAGAGCAGTGGGTGGGAAGTCGGCGAGGGGAAAGCGCTCGATCTATCGATGTGAGAGGCGGGAGAAAAAAGCCAACCCTTTCTGCTGGGTTCTTGCTCAACGACTTGATCGCACGGGAGCGATTTACACCCGCCAGACGCCTTAAGTAATAGGGGCTCTACTACCCAAGGGCGGGCTCCTGGCGGCGACCACTTCGGTGGCGCCGCCTCTCCCCCTATGGCGCGATAGACGCCTTGAGTACAGGACAACCCAATGACCTTCAAACTGCAGAACTTTCTGGGCCGAGTCACGCCCGGTTGGCAGAACCTAAACGACCAAGACCGAAGTGCGATAGCTCGGCAGGGCCTGCTAGCCTCCGGCTTGGCACTGCTCAGCGCCCGGAACGGTGGGAACTTCGGGGCGTCCCTCGCAGACGGCCTCAAATCTGGCCTCCTTGCTGTTAACGAGGGTGTCATCGATACCGAGAATGCCCGGTACAAGAACGACATCCTGGCTCGTACTCGTCAGGGGATGGAGCGTAACGCGGCCATCGAGCAGGCTCAGAAAGGCGTGCTGAATCCTGATGGATCACTCAATGAGGACTCATGGAGTCAGTGGGCGAGTGTCGATCCGGTGGGTGCACAAGAATTTCGCCAGAAGGCGAGCCCAAGGGCGAAATGGGAACCTACACAGATTGGTTACCGAGATCCCAAGACGGGTAGGGATGGCCTGCTGGACGTGTGGGTTAACAAGGACACTCGCGAGGTTCGAGACCTGCAGAACAACCCGATCAGCAGTGGTCTGCTGGCCCCCGATGCAGTACAGCCACAGATGCCGAAGGCTGGGCTACTGGGCGCCGATGTGCTGCCGGGCCTTGAACAGGCTGTGATGCAGGTCGAGTCGGGCGGCAATCCGGCTGCCGTGTCGTCCAAGGGCGCTATGGGCACCATGCAGACGATGCCTGGCACCCTGCGAGATCCGGGCTATGGCGTCACTGCTGCCCGCGATCAGTCCCCGGCTGAGATGGAACGGGTGGGGAAGGACTACCTGCAGGCGATGCTTCGCCAATATGGCGACCCGCGCTTGGCCCTGGCTGCCTACAACTGGGGTCCGGGTAACGTGGATCGCGCCATGCAGGCGCACGGCGGCAACGTGGACGCGGTGCTTGCCAATGCCCCGGCAGAGACCCGCGCGTATGTGCCCAAGGTTCTTCAGCGCTCTGGCACGCAAACTGCGGCGGCACCTCAGATCGGCTTTCGCCCGACAAAGGAGCCGAACCAGACAGAGCGACAGGCACCCTCTGGATATCGGTACACCGCCGATGGCGGAAGTCTTGCGCCAATTCCTGGCGGTCCTGCAGATCGAAAGAACAACCCCGCCCCTGGCGACTTGGCGCAAGCTGAGCAAGCGCTGCGAAAGGAGTACTCCTCGCAGATCAAAACTCCGCAGACAGTTGTTAACTCGTACCGGCAGATCGAACAGGCAGCCACCAACCCCTCTGCGCAGAATGACCTGGCATTGATCTTTTCTTACATGCGCATGCTTGATCCCGCGTCTGTGGTTCGGGAGGGGGAATTCGCCACGGCACAGAACGCAGCCGGTGTGCCGGATCAGATCCGAAATGCCTACAACAAGGCAATCAACGGTGAACGGTTGAACCCCGAGCAGCGAACGGGCTTCGTCAGCTCCGCAAGGGGGTTGCGAGACCAGGCCCAGCAGCAGATTGACGCGTACCGGGAGCAGTACTCCGGATTGGCAAAGGAATACAACTACTCGCCAGAGCGCATCGTGGGCAGGGGCTCGTCGTCTCGCAAGGAAGGCCAAGTGCCTCCGGCAGCTGTGGACTTCCTCCGAAAGAACCCGAACATGCGCGCGGCCTTCGAGCAGAAGTATGGCGTCAGCGCTGACGACTACCTGAGGTAACCAATGACGAAAAATCCATTCGATCAGTTCGATGGCCCCGTGCAAGATCTAGCTAGCCCTGGTCAGAACGCCTTTGACCAGTTTGATCAACCCGATGACATTGTGACGCTCCCAACTGTGCAGGCGGTGCGACCCGACTTCGGCGATGTGACCTCCAGCTGGGAGAGTACTGCTGACCAGCCGGGCACTGCAGTCGGTCGGTCGCTGGGCGAATACGGAGGGCGGCAGGTACTGCAGGGTGTCGGTGGGCTGCTGGGCGCCATTGGCGGCGATGCGTTCAATCACTACGTCGTAGATCCGATTCGGCGACGGTTCCATGTGCCGACTGAAGTAGACATTGCAGCCGGTCGTGATGGCTTCGTTCCTACGGCATCCTACCGTCAGATCGGCGAACAGATTGCGGATGACCTTGGCATGCAGCGGCCCCAGACCAAGGCTCAGCGGATCGTCTCTGACATCGGCGAGGGCTTGACCGGCACTGCTTTGACGCTGGGAGCGGGCACCGCCGCGAGTGGCGGTCGCGGCCTCACGCAGGCTGCTGGCGAGTTCTTCGCTGCCAACCCGGTCCTACAGACTGCAGCCACCGTATCGGGCACCGGGGCTAGTTCCGCCGTCCGAGAGGCTGGTGGCGGGACCGCTGCCCAAATCGCAGCAGGTGTTGTTGGCGGTTTCGCGCCGGGCACTATCCCGGCACTTCCCGGTATGCGTAGCGGGTTCGTTCCGCAGACGGTTGCAGATATGACACGGGGAGCTCTCAGAGGGCGTAACGCTGCCGGTGATCGAGTGACTGCCCAAGACATCGACCGAGCAATCACTGATTTCGCCGCTGCAGGGACCACACCGAGTGTTGGGCAGGCGACTGGTGGTCGGCTCTCCCAAGCTATGGAGACGATGCTTGGCAATGTGCCCGGTGGCGCCGGCCCGATTGCACGGCTGGGGGCCAAGCAATCCAGTGCTACTGGTCAGGCCATTGAGCGTTATGCGGAACAGCTCTCCCCACGCGGGCGGCCTATGAGTCCCGAACAGGCCGGTAGAGCTGTCCTGGAGGGCGTTGAGGGCAAGAGTCCGGTGGCGTTCGTTCCAAAGACAGCGAAGAAGGCTGATGAGCTATATGACCGGGTATCCCAGCAAGTTGCGCCGGGTACGCGGGTTCAAGTCGAGAACACCAAGCAGGCACTGTCTGATCTCAATGCTTCCATTGAGGGGGCGCCAAACGTTGCCAAGCTCTTCCAGAATGCGCGAATCCAAGGCATTCAGTCTGCGCTAGCTAAGGATATCGGGGGGGCGGAGGCCGCCCTGCAGCGCCCGGATGTCCGCCAACAGGCGGACACGCTTAGGCAGCAGCTCAACGCGCAAGCGGATCAGGCGCGGGCGGAGAACATGCGTCTCCAGACATTGGGAATGCGTGCCTCGCAACCCGTCGCGAGTCCTCGGCAGATTGACGAGCAGGTCAAGACGGCAATCGCAGGGATGGCGGACAACCAGATTCCGTACGAAGCTTTGACCAAACTGCGTACGCTCGTGGGCAAGGAATTAGACAACTACTCCTTGGCGGATAGCGTGCCACGAGACAAGTGGAAGACGCTCTACGGAGCCCTCACGCGGGATATGGAGGCGGCCGCTACGACTCCGGAGGCGCAGCAAGCCTGGAGGCGTGCAAATGCCTACTACGCGGCCAGGAGCAACCGTATCGATTCCATCGCCCACGTGGTAGACAAGAGTGGCGGCCCAGAGGCCGTCTACAAGGCCGCGTTTGGCAACACGAAAGAAGGGGCCACGACGCTACATGCAGTGATGCAGTCCCTTCCGAAAGATGCGCAGCGAGAGATGTCAGCTTCCTTCATTCGCCGAATGGGGCGGGCGACGGGCAGCCAGCAGAACGCCGATAGCGACGTCTTCAGCATGGAAACGTTTCTGACCAACTGGGCGAACATGAGCCCGGAGGCTAAGCGGGTGTTGTTCGACCGCCATGGGATGGGCTTCCGTCAGGATATGGAAAAGATCGCTCGCATGACTGACAGAATCCGGCAGGGGAGCGCGGTGTTCCGCAACCCGTCTGGCTCGGGGCGGCTGATTTCGCTCATCACCCAGTCGGCAGGTACAGCGAGCAGCGCAGCGAGTGCACTGGCGGCAGGGAGTCCGCTGCTTGCGGCGGGGATCGTCACCAGTTCCGCCTCGCTGGCCGCAGCGTTTAACAGCCTCGGTCGCTTGATGACCAGTCCGGGCTTTGTGCGCTGGGTGGCCCAGAACGGAGAGAAGCCGGTCGGGGAGCTGATCTCTCAGGCTCAAACGCTGCGTCGTATTGCCGACTCGGAAGGAAACGACGACGTAGCGGAGTTTGCGGATCAGCTTGAAGCTACGAAGCGGCCGCAAAGCCAGAGTAGGCAAGCACTACCAGCGCGATAAGCAGAACAGGGGCCGCAATAAGCAGCGAGACGAAGGCCAGCCCGTAACGGCCGTCCTTTCGATCATCCATTTGCTGACTTTCTTCCCAGGACTTGGGGAGGGAGTAGCGGGTCTTCTTCCAAGCATCCATCGAAGTCCATCCTCAGGAGGGCCGGGTCAGCATACACCTGGCCGGTCGTCTGGGATCTCACAAAACCACATGAAGGGGGCGGTATCCGCGCCCCAGGAGAGCGTATGACTGATTCAAGGGCTACGGCCTTTTTTAAGGGGGCAGGTAGGCGCATCGCCAATGGTGCCATCCCGGGAAACGTCTTCGACAGTCGCAGCAACTACATGGGCAACGGTGGACGGGCAGCCGTCGCAACTGCGCTGAAGTTCGCCGCTGGCCTGTTCGGCGGGGCGCCTGCCGCACAGCTGGCAGACAGAGGGCTGAGCGGCTGGGTGACTCGTGGAGCGGACTATGGAATCAGTAGGGTGCAGCCCGAGTCTGTCCCGATCTACGGAGCCCCGCCGTCTGCTCAATCCGCTTTCGTCGCAGCGCCGCCCAGTGCCACCCCGAACCTCGGCTTCCCGTCCCAGTCTCCGGGCGGCATGTGGAACGGATTCCTGCAGGGTCAAGGCTCGGTTAACAACTTCGGCAATACCCAGTTCGGCAACGGAATGGCAAGCGTTGGCCAGTGGAGCCCACAGAGCGCATGGGGGCAGCAAGTAGCAGCTCCTACAGGATCGAACCTGGCGCTCGGCAACAACGTAGGCAATTTCCTGGGCGGCGGGTCTGGCGGTGGTTCCCGAGGCGGCGGCCAGTCGTTCGGTTCGAGCATGCCCGGAATCATGGGCGGCCGGTTCGCTGGGGGTAATGCAGCGAACTACAAGCGCAGTTTCATCACGACAAACCCTGTGTAGGAGAGCAGATGCCAACTTGGCTGAATCAGAAAGAGATCGTGGTCATCAAGACGCTGAGCGGGTGGGTCGTGGGTCCAGAGAAGAACTCGCCGTCCGATGAGTGCATTTCCTATGCCGCGTGGGTCGCCGAACTGAGGGAGTAGCTATGTCGTCGTCTCTATCCCCTGCGGCCGTGAAGGGCATCGCTGCAGTGATGCTCCGAGCCAATGCGGGACAACGTGTCTACCTGGGCGGCCTAGACATCACCGAGATGGCCGCGAGCTTCCTCCAGCGACATGTCGAGGAGGTGGGCTTGGATGTTGCGGACAAGGCCTTCCGTAGGCATGGGCTCGCATTGGTAACAACTGAAAACAATAGGTGAACGCTATGGCATTCAAGCCAGGACAATCGGGCAACCCGAGCGGCCGGCCCAAGGTGGATTTTGAGGTGCGTCAGTTGGCGCGAAAGTACGGCGAGGAGGCTATTGAGAAGCTCGTGGCTATCATGCGAGGCGACAACCCTGCTCTGGCTAAGGCGGCCAGCGAGGCGCTGCTGGATCGGGGCTACGGCAAGCCAGTCCAGTCGGTAGGGGTAGACCCTGATTCGGTGCCCGTCCAAGGCATCACGGTCCACTTTGTCTCCCCTGAGGCAACTAGGGAGGATGGCAGTCATGGCTGAGGAGCAGACCTCAATTTCTACTTTAGAGGGGGATGGACCGCCCGAGGTTTGGGACGGGGTCACCTACGTGGTGTTTGCCGCTGAGCGGCAATGCCTGCCGGAGGACTTCGAGGGCAGGGCAGAGGTGGCAAAAGAAGCAATCGGCGAGCCCTGGAAGGCCTACGACCTGCACGACGGTCGCTGTCCTGCCTGGACGGGCGGACACTGCCAATGTGGCCTGATTAGCTGTTTCAGCAATGGCCGGTGGGTGGCTGAGGTGGATGTGTTTCACTCAGTCATAGACCAGCACTCGCTGAACTAAGCTACTTCCGGGTCTCCTTGCAGACGTACATATCCCACTCCTTTTCGTACCGGCAGCCGACGCCACATTCGTAGCTCCCGAAGTCCTCGGTTTGATGCTGGGAGGCCAATTGCCGCAGAGCGCCAATAGAGGCGGCTTGGCACTGCTCGAAGGACTCGTAGCGGCCGAAGATCGCCTTGGAGGCGTCTTCGGCCGCCAAGGACCTCCCTGGCGGGTAGACGAAGGCGGTCCATGTTTCGGACTGCCTGGAGCATCCCCCAAGCAAGACAAGGCAGGGCAGGAAGATGAGCCGCAGTCTACGCATGGCCGGATCCTTGGCGTTTAGGGGTAGCCTACCAGCACCCGCAACTCGGCATTGGCCACGTCTGACGAATGCAGGGCTTAGGTAGGTTGCACTGCAGGTGAGCAAGTTGCAGCAACCGTAGCGCAGCTACTGAGCGGGCTTCCCGATGGCTGGATTAGGCACCGGCCTTCTAAGCCGGCGGTTACAGGTTCGATTCCTGTCGGGCGCGCCATTGGAATCAATGGTTTGAGGCATTTTGTGGACGGGCTCCCGAAATCCTTCCTGAAATGGCAAATTCTGAGGCCCCACTCGCAAGGGCATTCATCTTTAGGCTACGATACAGTAGGCAGGGTCTGCCTTTGATCTGAATATTAGGACTTCGTTTATGCCCGTGGAACTGAGCCAGTGGCTCCCCCAAGTGATTCGCGCCACCGCGTTCTTCGCGCCGAGTGCGGCGGGGGAGGGGCGAGCAGAACCTGAGTTGGACGAGGTCTATCCCGACGTAGAAGTGGAGTCGAAGGAAATCCGAAAGCCTCTTGGCGAGACTCAGCAGCTAGGGTCGCTGGGTGTCGGCAAGATCACTGTCGCGACGGCCCCAGGTCGGGCGGATTTCGTCTGGAAGGTCGAAGAAGAGGAGGCGCCGCTGCAAAGCCAGAGCTTAGGCGATCTCAAGAGCGCCCTGGCGATCTTCTTGGATCCTGTATGCGGCTGGTTGTCTCAGCAGAGCGATGTGACTCGTGTAGCCGTTGGCGTACATGCGCTGCTACCTGCCAGCGACAGAGACTCTGCATACACTCAAATGAATGAATTGTTGCCTGAAGTTAATCTAGATCCGAAGTCATCTGGAGAGGTGATTTTCCAAATAAATCGGTGGTTCACCCTTGAGGTTGATGGCGAGAATATTAGATGTAACCGTATCTCTCGCTGGGCAACCATCCACAACTTCGTGAACCAATTGAATGTAGTTGGTGGCATCCCTCATCCGGGCCCCAAGATTGCAGAGAGCTTTTCGGTTACCTCTCAGTTGGATTTCAACTCGTCTGCTGAGCGAACTGTTCCCCTTAAATCTGCCGATGCAGTCGAATTGATCCGGAATCTTGCGAAAGAAGCGACGGAGACGCTTGTCAATGGAAAGATCTCTCAGTAGCAGCTTAAGCGCGCCCACAAAGCGTTTGTCTACGAGTTCCGCTCAAAAGGAGGCCCTGCCGGTCGTTACCCGAGACGGGCGGAACGACCCTGCTACTTGGTCATTCATCATTCAAGATCCGGCAGTCTCCACGGGCGCCAGTTCAGCGAAGCCAAGCGCGGCCGGATCAAAAGCTTATTCTATGGCTGCTCGCATGCTTCGAGCTGCTCTTCGTTCGCCATGGGAAGCGACGGGGAATCATCGTCCCGTAAGCATTCTGTACAATTCTTCCTATACGGCTTGCCAGTATTCCGAGGCTGATGCTGTCGTTCAAGCGACACGTGAGATTTTTGTCGCGATGAGTGCGCTGAAGGATGACGACCTTGATAGTGGATATCGCTTAGATGTTGTCGCGGAAGTCATCGATCATCATTTGAACGATGGACTTTCCTTGGGGGGGGCAGTGGCGCGCGCATTGCACACGTCGACGGAGTCTTTGACAGATGAGGTCCGGGCGGCCGTTGTGCGCTACTTGGCGTTACCCAACGTGCCCGTTTCGTTGTCGTCCAGAAACAATCTTTTCGTTTCTCTGCTGGATAGCGACAACGACGAGCAGCGATTGGCAGCAATTCGATCGTTAGAGGAAGTTGGTGATTACGGGGTCGTTTCTTCTCTTGAGGCGTCTAAGTCAAGAATGAAATCGGATCGCCTCCGAGCAGAAATTGAGCGTGCTGTGCAAACAATTGAGAGCGCACATGGAGTTGCTAAGAATACTGCGCCGTGAGATTTGCTTTCGGCAGGTTATAGAGGGTGAGCTCAACGAGGATTCACTTTGTGGATCTGCTGTTCGAAATTTTGAAGTTCATCAGAAGTATGGTGCTATCTCCTTTTATTCGATGGGGTCAGGCGATCAGCCCCTCGGGTTGGAGCGCATTGCGATGGCGGTCACGGTTGGCACCCAAAAGCTCGATGACGTCGCCTACTGTGTCGTGGATGATGGTCAGCTTCAAGCTCTCGGGCTTGAGGTGAATCTCGACGGTGGGGGCACTACAAAAATCGCCAATGTCGACAAGAATCATGTCAGCGTGAAGCAAGTCACGCTGCGACGACTTGTTGGCATGACCTTGGAGTGCGCTCGCCGCGTCGGCGTTAAAGATCCGACAGTGGTAGCAAGGGGAAGAGTTGCTTTCGAAGTAGATCAGGCGCTTAAGAGCAACGAGCTGGATCAAACAAAGTTTGACCCGAAGTTTGCAAGGGCACTTTCTGAGGCTCGGAAATCTAATCCTTACAAAGTCGCAATGAGAGGGGCGGGCTAACGTCCTGCACCTCTCACTCTTGATTGCCTTTACGTTCGGTTGGCCGCGAATTCTCTTCCAGCTCGCGCTCCTGCCTGTGTTGTGATTCGTTAACTACTGGTAATGAATGGTCATAGATGTGCATCATTGCATTTGTCTTGTGGCCACTTGCCAGCTTTCTACCACCTTGAGTATCCGTTACGCCGCGGTGCTTCAAACTGTGAGGGCCAAACCGCTCGTCCTGGCCTAGGATTCCGTCCTTCACAGCATTGCGCATCGTGCGCCGGGCGTAGAAGAATCTGGGCTTGCCTTTACGCCAGGGGCTCCAAGATCGATGCAGCACAAGGGTGTTCGAATCCTATTTTTTTGGCGGGCGACAGGGGCAAAATCCTGAGCTAGGCTGAGAGGCGCCACCTCATCCAAGGGCGCGGTCATGAACGAGAACGACAGCCTAGTGCCATTTGAACTCAGGGCGATAAATGCGGACGTCGTAGGCGAACTGCTTGGGCTAACACGCAGAAGCGTGCTTGAGACTGTCGCGTGCCGACCTGACTTCCCTGTCAGGGTATCGATGCGCCCAGCCACTTGGGTGGCCGGGGAGGTACTGAAGTGGCGAGATAGCCATCGTTACGGGGCACGAGCGCGTAGACGGAGAACTTCGGCGCAGCAGCCGTCCGGGGGAGCTAGCGAGTAAGGCCGAGCAGCAACGGCAAGAGTGGCTTCAGACGGACTAGTCCGCCTCCCGGACATCTCCACCTAGCGGACTACTTCCTTCGGTGCACAGTCGCGGTCCTGGCAGCGGACTTGGTTCGCTTCGTTGCCAGTAGCTTTTGGAGTCGCTCATCAACATCAGAAACGAGCGGTCCCATGAAAGGTGCTTTCGGGAACACCGGCATGGGCGGGGGCACGTACCGCGACCGCTGCCACCAAGCATCTAGATCGGCGGCATGAATTCGATCCGATTTCGCGCTTTGTCCCAGCCGTACGGTGGCAAGCTCCCCGGCATCAATGGCTCTGCGGAGAGTCTTTGTGGAACAGGCTGAAAGTTCCGCAGCCTGCGCTAGGGTCAGTAACTTATTGCCTGATTCCATCGCAGCAACTCCTTGCGAACAACGGGGTGGGCCGCTCTGTGAATGATTGAATTCAGAACGTCAACGTAGCCACGGCTGCAGCATCTCCTTCCGTGGTCAGATGCGCGTAGTACTTCTCTGTAGTGGCGTAGTCGGCATGCCCGGCCAGGATCTGAACCCGGCGAAGCGGAACCCCGGCCATGACCATGTGAGCGCAGAACGTGTGCCTCAGTCGGTGAAGGCTCCCGCCAATTCCTGCCGCCTTGGCATCGGTTGAGAACCAGTCGCTCACGGTGTCCTTATGGACGCTGACCAGTGGATCAGGCAGCTCAGTAAGTGCAGCAGCAGCATGCTTGTTCAGCGGAACCTCCCGCCACTTGCCGGATTTGGTCCGGCCGTCGCCATCCTCGTCAGGGTCACTTTCAACCAGCAGGCGCCCGGCCACTACGTTCTCATGGCTCAGGTGCATCAACTCGCCGCGCCGAATCCCGGTGTGAGCCATGAATCGCCATAGGTTCGCCCGAGCCTCATTGGCCGCATAGAGCCGCTGCATCGCGGCCTTCGTATAGAACCGGACGGCAACGCTCCGCACCCCTCTTGGCGCCTGGATTCCCTCAAACGGGTTCGCATCCAATTCCTTCCACTGCACTCCGCACCTCAACGCGGCCTGCAGGCGCCGAACCTCCTTCCCAACCGTTTCAGGCGCCATCTTGTCCTTGACTAGGCGCTGGGTCTTGTAGGCCTCCAGCTCGATAGGGCGCAAGGTGTCGATGGGCCTATGGCCGAGATTCTGCAGGATGATCCGCAGCTCGCTCTTGGCCTTGCCATGCGTGGTTGGATGCTCAGCCTTGTACCAATCCAGCCAGACGCGTAAGAAGTCGCGCAGCAGTGGCGCCCGGGAGATGATCCGGACGCCGTGCCTCAGCTCCGCTTCGCGCGCTGATCGAATCTCCTCAGCTTCGCGAGCGCCGACGCGACCGATGGACGGTCGGAATCTCTTGCCGCCGTCGCGCCAGTTGAGGTAGGCGACCCCGTCCCGCCAGTAGATTGTGACCTTGACCATTTTCATGCGCTGTAGATTGCCTGATAGAGGGCCGATTTCTCGTAGAGCTTGTTGCCCCGAAGGTCTACACCCAACGAAATTCTATGCGGCAGAATGACGCGAGGCTTTAGGCCATAGGGCGTGGGCCTTCTCTGTAGAAAATCACCAAGGGCCTGTCGCTGGAAGTGACAGGAATGAACGGGTAATGTATCCACGTCGCTCTGAAATACACTCCGTCCCATGAAATACCACTCCTCTTGCCCTGCATGTTCCCAAGGTAAGGAAGACTTTGATATCGCCCCTATCACGGTCGAGTACTTCGATACTCTTGGAGGGACCTACAAGTGCCGCAATGGTCATGAGCGGTATGCCGTAATTCAAGGGCCAAAGTTTCAAGTTCTGATGGCATCGGGCGCCGAGGCACTCTTTGCGGGATTCACGCTAGAGGCGTGCACCACGTTCAGTGCCGCAACGGAACGCTTTTACGAATGCATGTTGAAGGCGATGCTTTTGAAGGCTGGACTGAAAGAAGAGCTAATCGAGCTTCAGTTCAAGGAAATGTCTCGTCAATCTGAGCGACAGTTGGGGGCATTCATGTCCCAGTACGCAATTCTTACTGGAACCGCGTTCGTACCTTCGAAAAAATTGACAGAGCGGCGAAATGAGTATGTACACAAGGCCGTAGTGCCCAATCCCGAGGCGGCGATGGGATACTGTTCTGACGTCTACGATCAGATCCTGAAGTGCGTATTGATCCTGAAGCCATTATTGCTCGAGGAGCTGCAGAAAGTGGTGGTCTGGGAAAACCGGCAAAGTCGATTCAAGGCACCACCAGGATCCGAGATTGAACTGGTCGCTTCCCCTGGAATCTTCTCGCTGCTGTCAGATTCCCTCCCGACCTTCAAGGAATCGATGGAGCACTACCAGACCGTGCAAGGCTTCGCGACCTCTTTAGGAGCGATCTCCCGGGAAACCGTTGCCATGATCCGTGAGCAGCGACTCGCCCAAGAACAGCGGGATTCTGGTCTGTCGGAAGGGATCTCCCCGTAGTTGTGACATGGTTCACTGCCTCTTGCACCCTAGCCCCGACCCAAAGCGAGTCGTTTTGCGAGTCATTAGGGTGAGTGCATTGAGAATAATTCTTTAAAAACATTGACTTGATATATCTTTGCGGTTGCTGGTGGGCCACCACATGAATATCCGTGTGCATTCCGGACAGTCCAGCTGCTTCATGCTGCATGAGAACCGGCCTCCATGGCGAGTGCCCGCAGCAGTTTCAAAATTTCCACACAAAACCCTCAGAACCTTCCCGCCAGATCCTGATCCCGGAATGCGTCGGCAACGTAGTCGACAAAAACACGTGTCTTCGGCGGCAGGTAGCGGCGATTGGCGTAGTAGATGGAGATCGGGCCGCCGTCGGCTGACCAGTTCGGCAGCAGTTGAATCAGCTCCCCGCGCTGCAGGTAGGGCAGGGCATGCGAGGTCGCCACAAAGGCAGCGCCAAGGCCGAGAGCGGCTGCTTTGCACAGGCAGCCGGGGTCATCGAAGATGATGCGCTCACCAACAGGGGACACGGCTTCGTTGCCGTGTTCGTCCCGCAGCATCCATTGCACAAGTCGCCCTGTGCGCGTCGAGCGCATGTCGATCAGGTCGAGTCCGGCGAGGTCCTGTGGCGACGCGGGAGGGCGCCGTGCCTTCATGTAGGCGGGCGATGCGACTGCCACGATGCGCACGCGGGCGAGCGTCCTGGAGATGGTGCCCGGGGTAAGTTCAGATCCTCGCCCTATCGCCGCGTCGTAACCTTCGGCAACAAGGTCGACATGCCGGTTGTCCAGCTGCCAGTCGATCCTGATCTTCGGGTATGCCGCCAGGAAGCCAGGCAGGAGGGGCAGGACGTAATCCATGCCGAACACGCTCGCCATGCTGACCTTGAGGACACCTGAGGGCTCCTGCTGCTGGTTCGAGGCTTCGGCAATCGCATCCTGCAGGCCCTCGAGGTTGGACCGGATCGAGTCCGCCAAGCGCTCCCCGGCTTCGGTCAGTGTCAGCTTGCGGGTGGTCCGGTGAAAGAGCCGGACCGCAAGATTCCGCTCCAGCATCGCGACATTGCGACTGACCGCTGAAGGCGTCAGCCCCAGCTGCTTTGCGGCCGAGGAGAAGCTTCCAGTGACCGCTGCGCGGGCAAAACACTCAAGGTTGGACAAAGTCTCCATGGACGCATTCTCAATCAATCATCACAAGTGATTCAACCGATTGAGGACTACCGGGAAACGGCAGGCGCCCCGATCCTAGCCGTGCCGCCAGACAGGCGGCGCCTCTCCCCATTCTGGATATGCCATGACCACGCAAACGCTTCCGCAGAATCTCACCGAGCAGTCGTCACAAACCCGCATGGTGCTGGACCGGCATCTGGAGGCCTTCCGTCTGGGAGATGTGGACCGGACCTTGGTGGACTACGCGACGGACGCGATCATCATCAATGGAACAGGGTCTGTGATCAAAGGACACGCGGAAATCCACGAGACCTTCGTGCAGGTCTACCGCGACTATTTCCCGGACGGCACGCGCAACATCACCATCGATGAGCTGGCGGTCCATGGTGAGACCGCCTACATCCGCTGGCGCGCGAAGAACGCGATCATGGCGACCGATACGCTCATCGTCCGCGATGGCAAGATCGTGATCCAGACCTTTGCAGGCCTCTTCAAGGAATAAGCATTGGCCGGTGTTGGTGCTGGTGGTGCCTACAAACGATGCAGGCGGTGCCTGCAGCATCAATCAAAAACGTAATCCGCTTTACCCGGGGGCACCTCGACCGCATCTCCGCGCCGCACCAGCTCGTCGATATCCACCGCCTGTGCGGCGAGCGCATCGTGCGCGTCGAAGTCCCACTTCTGCCTGTATTCGCGTGCCAGCAGATCGCAGACTGCTTTGGCCTGCTGGTGCGTGTCCATGCTCTCTGCTCGATCCACTCGATCCATCAGTTGATCGCGGTGGATCTGGCACAGCGTGAGCTGATGCGCATCTTCGGCTCGCTCGCGTTCCCAGGCGATGTGGGGCAGGGCAGAGAGCGCGGAGGCAAGTGCGACGGCAATCAGGGGCATGATCCGGTTCCGGGCAGTGGCGAAACCGGAGCGTAGGCGATGGTGCGTGGCGATGGATATGCTGCGGGATGCACGTTTTACTGGGTGTTCACCATTCGCTGGGGAATGGTTGCAGCGTGCAGATGGCGTTCTCCACGCATGTCGTGGAGCTACTGGAGGCGACGAGGAGCTACTGGTTCTGGAACACCGCCAGCTGCGCGGCAAATGCGCGCTGGTAGGCGGGCCGCTGCGTCGCACGCGCGAGGTACGCAGTCAGCATCGGATACTCATCGACGATGCCGCTGCTGTGCAACCGCAGCAGCACTGACACCATCAACAGGTCGCCGGCGCTGAAGTCGCCGTCCAGCCACGGTGCATCGCCCAGCCGCGCGGACAGCTCACCCAGGCGCCTGCGCACGCGCTCCTCAAGCATCACCAGCCGTTGCGCATACCAGGGCTGCTCGCGTTCCAGCACCCACGCCATGGAGCGTTCGACGATCGGCGGCTCGACGGTGTTCAGTGCGGCGAACATCCAGGTGATCGCACGCATGCGCGCGCTCGCATCGGCGGGCAGCAACCCGGGGTGCTGTTCGGCCAGGTGCAGGACAATCGCGCCTGACTCAAACAGCACAAGCTCGCCATCCTCGTAGGTGGGAATCTGCCCGAAAGGATGCCGTCTCAGGTGCGCCGGCTGCTTCATCTCCTCGAAGGAGAGCAGATGGACGTCGTACCCCACGCCCAGTTCTTCCAGCGCCCAGCGCACGCGCATGTCGCGGGCCAGGCCTTGGCCACGGTCCGGTGAATGCTTGAATGCGGTCAGGATCGGGGTCATCGGGATCTCCATCGGCGATAGCCGACCTCGCTGGCCGGCCTTCCTTTCATCGACGTGCGAGGAACCCTGGAATCGACACAGGTGCTCGCCGAGCGCGCGAGCTTGGGCCGGCAGGATGAACGGTTCACGTCGGACGGTTCGCATGGGATCCGTGGTGACGCGATACTGCCCTTCTGCACACCCTTGGGGAAGTACGTGAGCACGTCCAGACTGCCGCGGATCGTTGGATTCGACGTGCCTCGGCTTCACCAGCAGGTGGATGCGGCTGCCGATGAAGCGATCACTGCGCTGCTGGACCAGGCGCCCGATGAGCAGTGGACTGATCGCTTCCTGCAGCAAAGCGCCACGCTGGCGTCGCAGCTTTCATTGGCGGAAGTGAAGGTGGAGGGCACCCGCATCGCCTTCCATGGCTCCATCGCCGATGCGCGTGCCCTGGCCGATGCTGTGATTGCGCTGGTGAACCGCTTGAACGATCAGCTGATGCAGGAAGGCAACCTGCACGCAGGCGAGGAGTGAGCTGTCCGCAGGGCGTGTCAGCCTGCTTGCGGGACCAATGCCGGGCCGGACAGGCGGGCCCAGCAGCCCATCGCCATTTCCGCCGAGCCCGGGTGGCCACGCAGGCTGGTGCGCAGTGCGAGCCGTGACTGCAGGTCGGTGAGCCACGCCGTGCGCGTGCCGTGTGGGTTGCGGACGTAGATGTCGCACGCCAGGCGGATGACCGGTGCGACCTCGTGGCGGAAGTTGATGGCGGGCAGATCGCCGGTCTGGAACGCGGCCTGCCAGTGCTGCAGCTCGCGCTCGACGTCAACGAAGTCCTTGTTGGTGATGCGTTCCATGAGACTTCTCCTGTTGGAACGCCAACGTATACCTCCGCGTGTCAGCACCCTGTGTTGGTGCTGCCGGTCCGTTCATGGCGGCTGTTCATTATTGGCGCGATCCGATGCAGCTGCGTAACCGGCCGACGCACACAGTGGCGTTGCAGCAGATCGCTGCGGTGGAGCAAGACATGAACAACAATACGCCGCAAGGCCAGACCGACCGCAACAACGCTTCGGCCGATACCCGGCAGGCTGCCCAGCAAGGACAGACCGATGGCAATGAAATGGGCGGCGAGCAGAAGCAGGATGGCACGCCGGGCCAGCAGGAGCAGCAGGATGGGCAACCGAGCGGCCCGCAGAAGTCCGGACAGGAACAGAAGAGCGATCAGGGCCGTGACACTCGCCGCTGAGCAGTAAGCAAAGAAAAGGCCGCGCGTTGCGCGGCTTTCCTGTGTCCAACGTTCTGGAAGAGCGCTGATGCCATCCCATGCCCGTGCGGTAAGCCTGATGACGAAGATCATGTACCAGTGCCGACCGGCAAGGACGACGACGATGGCGCGATGCCGCGCCTGCCAGGCACCCAGTCCGGGTGGCATGGAGTGTGCCCGTTGCCTCACCGAAGAACTGGGCGGCGTGATCGGCAACCGCGGCGCCGCTGCGCGTTGGCTGGATTCGTTCCTGAAGGTGCAGCAGGACGAGGCGTTCGTCTTCGTCTGCGTGAAACGGATCGAGGAGACCGCACTGGCGGGTCGCAGTCTGGAGTGACATTGCGCAGGCGTATGCTCGAATTCCGATGGGAGCGAGCGTCATGTCTTTTCAGATCAACCTCTATGACAGGAACGGTCGCGGGCTTCGCCTTCCCGATGGATGGTGGATCGACCTGCATTCGGACACTCCTGCAGTGGTCAACGGCGCTGTCCGCATCGACCTGCCGGTCTCGACGCGCAACGAGCATCCCGATCTGCAACCTGACGTCCTGAACCGCCTCCGCTGCCGCATTGAAGGTGCGCAATGGCTAACCTGACCTACCATCCGCCGCTGGGCGTGCGCTGGCTGACATTTCGCCTGCGCAACGGCCAGTCCATCGGTCCGGAGAAGCTGCGGGCCGTGTGGTCCGATGCTGCCGAGACCAACAACTGTTCGGTCCGGCGCGAGCATGTAGAGGGTGCCGGCTTCGTCTATGCGTTGTACGCACCCAGCGGGCTCTGCGTTCCGCGCCGCGCTGAGCTGCGCATGCGGCTGTTGCTGGAAGAAGCGGGCTACGCGTTCTCGATGGGCGTGCTTACCGGCAGCCATCCTGCCTACGGTTGAGCGCACGTTGATCTGATCGGCCCCGAGGTTGCTAGACTGCGCGCCCCGCGCGTCGCCGCAATCACGGAAGATCTCCATGCCCAAGCTGTCTGCTCTCGCTGTTTTCCTGGCGCTCGCTGTCTGCGCGCCAACCGCACAGGCCGAGGAACAGGACAGCGCCTCGACCATCGCGTTCAAGTCGATCAGCCCGGTGCTGAATGCCCTGATCAATGCCGACGATGCGCAGGACCTGATGGAGCGGGCCGAGGAAGACGACGCCACGCTGCTGCAGTCGCTGGCGCTCTATCTGGCCGCAACCCGCGAAGACCCCACGTTGGCGCAGGCGCCGTACCACGCAGCGGCATTGTTCGCACGCCGCGGTGACGATGCGCTGGCCGAGCGCTATCTGCGCCAAGCCGATGAGCGTGGCATGTGGTTCGCGCCCGCGCTGGCCGACAACGATGACTTCGACCACCTGCGCGCGACGTCATTCTTCAAGCGGGTGCTGGGCAACACGCAGGCGCGCTATGCGCAGGTATCTGCAGGCAAGGTGGGCGCCATCTCGGTACTGCAACCTTCCAAGAGTGTTGCGATGCCGGCCTGTGCGCCGGTGCTGGTGTGGCTGCACGGCTACGGCATCAACGGCCACCTGGACAGCAGCGAGCAGCCGCTGGCCGATGCTGGTGTGGTGTTGCTGGGCATCAACGGTACGGAGATGCGCGAGTCGTTCGACAACTTCAGCTGGACCGGCCCGTATGAGGGCACGCACAAGGTGGTGCAGGCGGGGCTGGAGCAACTGGCCGCGCGCCAGTGCATCGACCGCAAGCAGGTGTACCTGATGGGTTTCTCGCAGGGCTCGCAGCATGCCGGTGCGCTGCTGGCGCAGCACCCGGATGACTACGCCGGTGCATTGCTGGTGTCGCCGGGCGGTTGGCGCCAGCCGGTGCCTACGCAGAGCAGTGCACGTGGCAAGCGGGTGTTCGTCATCAACGGCGAACAGGAAGGGCCGGCCAACCAGAAGATGAGTGCAGATTTCCGCGCGCTGTTCAGCGATGGTAACGAACTACGTTCGCGTACGCATGGCGGTGGCCATTTCTATCCGGACGACTGGAAGACGTCGTTTCCGCAGGCCATTCGTTGGATGATGGGCAAGGACGGCTGAGTACTGGTTCAGATGCAGTGAAGACGCCGCGTCGCCCGCGTGAGCCGGTGGGTTTCCGTTCGGCAGCATGATCGCCGCATCAATCGGTACTCACCCGCGAACCACGCGCGTTCGGCCAATCTGGTTTGGCAGGCAACGGATACCACTGTTGTCCTTTCCCCAACGAGGAGACTACACATGAGCACCCAGTCCACCATCGAGCATCGCCTCAACGACCTGATCGAGATCGCACGTGATGGCAAGTCCTTCTACGAGGAAGCCGCAACCAAGGTGAAGGACGCCGAGCTGTCGGCATTGTTCGTCCGCATCGCCGGGGTGAAGGGCCGCATCGTGTCCTCCCTGAGCAGCTCGGTGGCCGCCACCGGCGGCAAGCCGGCCGAGCACGGCACCATGGTTGGTTCCATGCAGCAGTTCTACGGTAAGGTGCGCGCTGCCTTCGGTGACACCAACTACGGTTACGTGGCCGAACTTGAAGAATCCGAGGATCGTCTGCTGGGCGCGTTCAACGACGTGCTGAAGGACAACGACCTGCCGCCGGCGGTGCGCCAGGAAGTGACCCAGTGGCTGCCGGAAGTGCAGGAATGTCATTCGGTGATGCGCGCTCGCAAGCATGCGATGAAGGCTGCCTGATCGCATCTGGCGATCTCCCCCACATCGCCACGGCCAGGGCAGCTTCGCGCTGCCCTGGCCGTTTCTGCACCTGTCATCTGCGCTCAGGCGCGTTTCCTGAGCAGGGCAACGGCCAGGCTGGCCAGCGTCGCTGCAACGGCGGCGGTCCACAGGGATGCGGCAAACCCTTGGCTGTAGATCGCCCGTGCGAGATCGACCGGGGCTCCCTTGGTCAGCGCACCCGTGGCGATGCTGTCGGCCAGGCGCATGACGTCGTCTGCGGGAACACGTGCTGAAACTCCTGCGCGGATGCCGACGGTCAAGGCACTGGAGAGCACCGTGAAGCCCAGCAGGATGCCGACGAAGCGCGTCGTGGCACTGATGCCCGAGGCCATGCCTGCGCGGTCACGAGGTGCCGAGCCGATGATGGCCTTGGAGGTTTCGCCGTTGAGGATGCCACCGCCCGCGCCGATGATGATCATCGCCAGCAGGGCCAACGCCGGCATGTGGTGCCACGCGCCGATACCGGCCAGCGCGTTGCCAGCGGCAGTGACCGATAGGCCGATGGCCAGCACCATCTCACTCGAGAACCGACGGCCCAGGCGCCTGCCAACGCTTGGGAACAGCAGCATCGCCGCGGCGAATGGCAGCATGCCTGCGCCCGTGGCCAAGGCACTCAGGCCGACGCCGTTCTGCAGGTACTGCGGCAGCATCGAGGCCATCACCTGGGCGCTGACCGCGTAGCCGATCATGGCGATCAGTGCACCGACGAAACGCGGGCTGGCCAACAGCCGTAGGTCGACCATCGGATGCCGGCGCTTGAGTTCGATGCAGGCAAACAGCGCACCCATCGCGACGCCCAAGCCCAGGCCGGCCAGCGCTACCACCGATGTCCATCCCTGCGCGAGCCCTTCCACGAGGAAGAACACGATGCCGAAGATCGCCATGCTGAAGGTGATGATGCCGGGCGGATCGAGCGGGCGTACCGTGTCGGCGGAGTCGGGTACCCAGCGGACAGCACCGCAGGCCAGGAAGGCGAGGAAGGGCAGGATCGCGATGAACACCGAACGCCATCCCCACAGCGAGGACAACAGTCCGCCGATCAGTGGCGAGAGCACCATCATCATGCCCATTGCCGTGCCCCAGAAGGCCCAGGCATCGTCGCGTTGCTTGCCCTCGTGGAACTCGTGGCCGATCACCGACAGTGATGGCGCCAGCAGGAAGGCTGCACCCACGCCCTGGAACGCGCGGGCCAGATACAGCGCGCTGGCCGTGGGTGCCAACGCACAGGTGAGCGATGAGATGGCGAACAGTGCGATGCCGATCAGCAGCACCCGCCTGCGACCATGGCGATCGGCGATGGCACCGGCGGGGAGAAGCAGTGAGGTGAAGGACAGGATGTAGCAGCTGATCACCCATTCGATGTCGGCGAACTCAGCCTGCAGATCCCGCGCGATGGTCGGTAGCGCAACGGCCACTGCGTTGGTTTCCAGCACTGTCATCGTGCAGCCGAGCGAGGCGATGATCAGGATCCAGTTGGGCGGCCTGCGGCGGGGAGGGGAGAGGGGCACCAGGTACTCGGGTGGGAGAAGAATGCCCATTCAAGCAGCTTCGATTGTTTGTTTCATTGCCCGTGTTCTTGAAGTACGTTAGGTCAAAGCTAACGACCTGGCGCGCATGGACCGTCGACATCTGCAGTACTACGTCGCACTGGCCGAGGAGCTGCATTTCGGACGCGCCGCGCTGCGCCTGGGTATCGCTACGCCGACGCTGAGCGTGCAGATCCAGGAGATCGAGCGTCGTTTGGGTACGCCCTTGTTCGATCGCAGTCGACGCGAGGTCACGCTGACCTCGGCCGGCGCGATCTTCCTGGCCGAAGCGCGCAACGTGCTGCGCCAGTTCGAGCAGGCAGAGGCCGTGGGCCGCCGCGCCGGTCGCGGCGAGATCGGCAGGATCGAGATCGGCTATGTAGGTTCGGCGGTCCATGCGGGCGCGCTGCAGGAGCAGTTGCAGCGGTTCCGCAGCGCCTCGCCCGATGTGGTTCTGCAGGTCGGCGAATGGCCGATGGCCGACCTGCCGGACCTGCTGCTGGACGGTCGCATCGATGTGGTGTTCTGCAGGCTTCCTATGGAAATTCCCGATGCGCTCGGTTCGCACATCCTGATCGAAGACCAGTTCTGCGTAGCGTTGCCGGCATCGCACGCGCTGGCCCGCGCGGCGTTGCCGGTGCAGCCGGCGTTGTTGGCGAAGGAGGCGTTCATCATGCCGGAGCAGCCCGCAGGCACGCTGGAGGTTGCCCGCCGTGGCGGATTCGTGCCGGACATCCGCTCCCGTCCCGGTCATCTTGCCGCCGTACTCGCGCAGGTTGCGGTGGGCGATGGCGCGCTGGCGATCGTGCCGTCGGTGCTGCAGCGGACGCTGCTGCTGCCGGGCGTGGTGTACCTGCCGATCGCGGGGCCGGTCATCGCCTCGACCATCGCTGCGCTGTACCGTGAACAGGAAACGTCGCCGGTGGTCCGCCGGCTCATCGAGCAGGTGCGGTGCACGCCCTCCCGGCGCTTCGACATGCTGCCCTTGCCCTGACGCCGTGCCGGACGCCGTTGCCGGTTACCCCGTAGTTGCCTTGCTACACTGGCCGCATTCGATCTTCCACCGGATCATCAGATGAACAACGGGAACGGTCCGCAGACAGTCCGCTGAGCCGCAACAACGGTACGCACGTTGTTGCGGTGGTCTTTTCCTGCGATTTCCACGCACTGGGTTGATCACCGCCGGATTCCCTCCTGAGCGGATGTTTCTTCATGTCTGATCGAAAAGCCCTTCGCTGGGCCCATTCCCTGCCGGCCGCCATCGCGTTGATGGCTCCCTTCGACCTCCTGGCCTCACTGGCCATGGATATCTACCTGCCTGTTGTATCGGCCATGCCGGATGCACTCGGCACATCGCCTGCCATCATCCAGTTGACGCTGAGTCTGTACATGCTCGTACTCGGGCTGGGCCAGCTGATCTTCGGCCCACTGTCGGACCGGATCGGGCGACGGCCTGTGCTGCTGATGGGCGCGTTGCTGTTCGCGCTGGCGTCGTTCGCGCTGGCCGCGTGTAGTGGTGGCGCGGCGTTCCTGGCCTGGCGCGGCGTGCAGGCGATCGGTGCGTCGGCGGCCTTGGTCGCCACCTTCGCGACGGTGCGCGACGTGTATGCCGATACGGCCGAGGGTGCCACGCTCTATGGTCTGTTCGCCTCGATGCTGGCATTCGTGCCAGCACTCGGCCCGACCCTCGGCGCGTTGATCGCCTACGCACTGGGCTGGCGGGCCATCTTCGTCGCGCTGGGTGTGCTGGGGCTGCTGGCGGGTGTGCGTGCATGTCGGGCCTGGCAGGAGACGCGGCCACCGCAGCACGGCCACGCATCGCCAGCCTTCGCGCGCATCCTCGGCAATGCCGGGTTCTGGGTCCACGCACTGGGATTCAGTGCGGCGATGGGCACGTTCTTCGTGTTCTTCTCGATTGCCCCGCGTGTGCTGATGGGGCGCGCAGGCTATTCGCCGATGGGCTTCAGCCTGGCTTTCGCGACGGTTGCGCTGGTGATGATCGTCACCTCCCGCTTCGCTGCGTGGTTCATCGGGCGATGGGGCATTGGTGGCAGCTTCCTGCGTGGATTGATGGTGATCATCGGCGGCGTGCTGGTCATGGCGATGGCGGCGATGCTGCCGCCGATATTTGCCAGTGTCGTGCTGCCGATGTGGCTGGTCGCCATCGGCATCGTGATGGTGGTGGCGGTGGCCGCCAACGGTGCATTGCGCGATTTTGCCGATGCCTCCGGTACGGCGGTGGCGCTGTACTACGCCGTGCAGAGCCTGATCGTGGCCACGCTTGGCACGCTCGCGACGCTGCTGCTGCCGGGCGATACGGTCTGGCCGCTGGTGGCCTATGGACTGCTGCTGCCTTCGCTGAGCCTGGTTGGCTTGGCGATGCTGCGACGGTCGTGGAGTGAGCAGCCAGCATCAGAAAGGGATGGATGAGCGTGATACTGTCCCGCCTCGGGCAATCGAGCGCGCTGTGTGGATCCACTCTGCCTCCCTGCACTCCTTGCCATTGCCCAGGTCGCTCCATGACACCATTCTTCCGCAAGCCCCAGATCGCGATCCTTGGTAGTGCCGATCCCGGCTCACCGGCGTTCGACCTCGCTGCACAGGCGGGGAGGTTCCTCGCCGAAAGTGGAATCACCCTGGTCAGCGGCTGCGGCAGCCCGGCCACGCGGGTGGCAGCCGAGCATGCAGTCGCAGCCGGTGGCACGGTGCTGAGTGTGATTCCGGAAGGCAGCATGCCTGCAGCGGACTGGCCGGCAACGGTGGTCGTGCCCTGCGGTATGGGCGATGCCCGCAACCTCATCATGGCCCTGGCCGGCGATGCCTGCATCGTCATCGGCGGGCGCGCAGGCACGATTTCCGAGGTGTGTCTGGCCTGGCTGCACAAGCGGCCGTTGCTGCCGCTGGTGGGCGCGGGTGGCTGGTCGGATGGTCTTCCCGGCAACCCTCCCGATGAGCGCGGGAACTCACCGATACTGCCGTGGCACGACATCGCGGAGCTGCGCGCGCAGCTGCGCCATCTGCAGCTACTGGCAGGCTGAACCGGCGCTTTCACTTCCTCTCCCGCACACGCGGGTAGGGTGATGCGGCCTGGAGTCACCAGGCCTATCAGGGAGTGATATCGATGCGAGCCATCAGGAAAGTGATCGTTGCTGCAGTGTTTGCACTTGCGTGTACCGGCTCAGTGGCGGTGGCCGGTCCGGTCCAGCCGTGTGACCTGCCGTGCTGGAAGGCCTACCAGGCCTGCGTGGCCGGCGGCGCTGATGCCATGGAATGCCAGTTCGAATACGATCGCTGTGTCATGGACAGGTGCGGCGCCATCTGAGGTCTGCATACCGTTCGCATTGGGGGGCCCGATCCATGGGCCCCTTTCCATTTGGCCGCAGCACGCGGTGCGCGGTCTTGATCGCCTGGAGCCACCACATGGCTGTAAAACGCGTCGTCGCCAACATCGCCAGTGCCGATCCTGCGCAGGCGGCTGCGTTCTACGGCGACATCCTTGGCATGGACATCGTGATGGACCACGGCTGGATCGTTACCTATGGCGGGGACGGCACTGCGCTGGCACAGCTCAGCATTGCCAGTGAAGGTGGATCGGGTACGCCGGTGCCGGATCTTTCGATCGAAGTGGACGACCTGGATGGCGTGCTCGAACGCCTGCGACACGCGAACATCGCTCTTGAATATGGCCCGGCCGAAGAACCATGGGGCGTGCGTCGCTTCTACGTGCGCGACCCGTTCGGTCGCCTGTTGAACATCCTCGCCCACCGCTGACTGGAAGACTGCGGCTCAACCGCCCTTCGACGCTGACATTGATCGCTCAACCCTGTTGGCTGCCGTCAGGATTGCCGGGCATATCCTGCTGCTGCTGCTGCTGTTGCTGACGGGTGGCGGCATGCCGTGCATGCCCACCTTCACGCCCGATCGCGGCCATGTGCTGGCGATCCTGGCTGATCGCTTCACCGCCCTTGCGGCCCGCCACCCGCGCCTCATCCGGGCTGAACTGGTGCGCATTGCCGGATGCGTGGGCGGCGCGCCCCCCTTTCGACGCGATCGCGCGCTGTTTGTCCTCGTCCATCGAGGCAAAACCACGGTTGCTGGTGCCAGTGCGTGAGTTGGCCATTGCCGGTCTCCGGATGTGAAATGGGATGCCGCCATCAGCGACGGCTTCATGCTCCACATCAGGGGCTAACGGCAGGTGGACGTCGGCCACATTGGACTCACATGCCCTGCGCATGCGTTTGACAACCGGTTACCGCGCAGGGAGCGCCGAGATCAGCAGCCGGTCACCGCGGCAGACATCGGTGTTGCTGTACAGGATGCGGCGCCCATCGTTGAAGGTGATGCGCAGATCGACGCGGCAGCCTGTCCCGCGCAGTGCCACGGTCGCCTGGCCGCCACCTCCTGCGATGGGCCCGGCCAATGCCAAGGCATGGAATGCGTCGGTTTCACTCGCCGCAACTTCCACAGACGTGGCAGGTGCATGGGCACGGTTGATCAGGGTCAGGTAGTGCAGCGGCGCAGCAGGCGCGCTGGCGGCAATGCAGAACAGGCTGGCAGCGAGCAGGACGCGGGGCAGGTACATGCGGTATCTCCATTGGGGACATCGCCATCTGGCGGTGGAGGCTCCGCGCCCGCAATCGATCCGGGACGAATCGTCGCGACAGCGGGACCATTCGCAATCGGCCCTCGCCGCGCTTCATTGCCGGCCACGCTGTGCCTAAGATGGCGCTGGCCCGCTCCGGGCACCGGGACGCACGCGATGAAGATCCGCCTTGGCCATACCCAGATCGACGTGCTGCGATACCTGCTGCTGTGGCTGGCGGTTGCGTTCGCCTTCACCCTGCAGAAGGTCTTGAGCCACAGCCTGCAGGGCCAGTCATTCCCGTTTGAGGTCTACCTGCGCTGGTCGATGATCCAGTGGTTCACCTGGGCGGCACTGGCGCCGCTGGTGTTCGCCCTGGGCGAACGCTATCCGCTGCGGCCGGAGCGAAGGCTGGCCGGTCTGGGGGTGCAGCTGCTGGCCAGCGTGGGGGTGACCGGGCTGGCGATGGTGGTGGGTGCCCTGGTATCCACCTGGTTCGAGCCCAGCAGTTTTGGCGAGCAGCTGTGGTATTTCATTGCCCAGCATTTCGCGCTGGGCCTGCTGACCTACTGGGCACTTTTCGCGATCCAGCAGGCGCTGCATTTCCAGCAGGAAAAGGTGCGCCGCGAGGTTGAGGCAAGCAGGCTGGCGACCGAGCTGGCGCAGTCGCGGTTGCTGGCGTTGAAGTCGCAGCTGCAGCCGCACTTCCTGTTCAATACGCTGCACGCCATCATCACCCTGCTGGACGAAGACAAGGCCAGTGCCGAAGACATGCTGCTGCGTCTGAGTGAGCTGCTCCGCGCTTTTCTGGAAGACTACGACGGCCAGGAAATCAGCCTGCGCCAGGAACTGGAGTTGATCGAGCTGTACCTCGGCATCCAGCGCATGCGCTTCAAGGATCGGCTGCACAGCCGCATCTATGTTGCACCGGATCTGCTGGATGGCGCTGTTCCAAGCCTGATCCTGCAGCCGCTGGTGGAAAACGCGCTGCGCCATGGCATCGGCCGCAACCTTGGCGAGGACACCATCGAGATCGAGGGCCGCCGCGACGGTGACATGCTGTGTATCGAGGTGCGCAACCAGAACAGCACGCTGCAGCAGCCCGGGGCGCCAGGTGGTCATGGCATCGGCCTGTCCAATACGCGGCTGCGCCTGCGCGAGCTGTACGGCGATGCGGCCGAGGTGCGCCTGGACCTGCTCTGGCCGCAGGGTGTGGCCTGCAGGGTCCGGTTGCCACTGCGGATGCTGGACGATGCCGATGACGCTCCCGAGTTTGTCTTGCACGGTAGTGCCGCATGAGGCTGAGCGTGCTGGTGGTGGACGACGAGCCGATCGCCCGGCGCGCGGTGACGCGCCTGCTGCACGGCGATGCAGACATCGACCAGGTAGCCGAGTGCGGTGACGGAGTGTCTGCCGTGGCAGCCATCCGCGCGCAGTCGCCGGACCTGGTGTTCCTGGATGTGCAGATGCCTGGCATCACCGGTCTGGACGTGCTGGCCACCATCGGCGCCGCGCAGATGCCGGCCACGGTATTGGTCACCGCCTACGAGCAGTATGCGGTACGCGCATTCGAGGCCAATGCACTGGATTACCTCGTCAAGCCCTTCAGTCGCGAGCGTTTCGCAGCCACCTTGCTGCGCGCGAAGTCCCGGCTGGCCCAGGCCGCCAATGCCGCCGACAACACGCGCCTGCTGCAGGCGCTGGATGTGCTGCGCAGGCGCGAGGATCATCTGCAGCGGATCGCCGTACGTGATGGCGAGGCGATGCTGCTGCTGGCGGTGCAGGACATCCTCTGGATCCGCGCCAATCGCAATACGGTGCAGCTGCACCTGGCCGATCGCGTGCATGAGCTTCGCGAAACGATGAACAACCTGGCTGAACGGCTTGATCCCAGGCATTTCGCCCGGGTGCATCGCTCGGCCATCGTCAACATCGCGCGGGTCAGGACGATCCACCCCTGGTTCAACGGCCATCACGTACTCACTCTGGAGAACGGCCAGCAGCTGCGCATGAGCCGCTACCAGCACGACGCCTTCCTGCGGCTGGTGTCGGCCCGCTCGGAGGCGTGAGTGCCTGCTGCCGGGCCAAGCGCGGCCGACCCGACGGCGATGGCATGCAGAATGTCATCGGTTCCTATCGCCGATGCCATCGGGCTTGCCTAGAATCGAGGCATCCCGGTAGGTCCCGGGCGCTGTCGAGTGAATGGATTCAATGAAGATTCTGTTGACCGGAAGTTCCGGGCGGATAGGGCGCGCGATCTTCGGTGCGCTGGCGGGAGCCAATGAAGTGGTGGGGCTGGATCGCAGTCCCTTCGCCACCACGCGGGTGATTGCCGATGTCACCGATCGCCGGGCGCTGGAACGCGCTGTGCAGGGCGTCGACGCCGTGATCCATACCGCGGCACTGCACGCGCCGCACGTGGGCCTGGTGCCTGACGCGGTGTTCCAGCAGATCAACGTGGAGGCCACCGCGAACCTGCTGCAGCTTGCGCGCGAGGCTGGCGTGCAGCGCTTCGTGCTGACCAGCACCACGGCGTTGTACGGCCATGCCGTGGTGTCCGGCGGCTGCCGTTGGATCGACGAGGACACCGAGCCGCTGCCACGCACCATCTACCATCGCACCAAGCTGCAGGCCGAGGCCGCTGCCGAAGCGGCGGCCAGCGCAACGTTCACCGTGCGCGTGCTGCGGATGGCACGCTGCTTCCCCGAGCCGCCCGACCGTATGGCGATGTTCCGCCTGCACCGTGGTATCGACGCACGCGACGTGGCCAGCGCGCATGCCGCGCTGCTTCACGATGAAGGCGCGCCCTTCCAGCGCTACCTCGCCTGTGCGCCGACGCCGTTCCGGCGCGAGGACTGCCTGCAGCTGGCGGCCGATCCGCGCCAGGTGCTGGCGCGCCGCGCACCGCAGCTGCTGGCCGAGTTCGAGCGCCGTGGCTGGCCGCTGCCGCTCAGCATCGACCGGGTATATGACAGCAGCCGGATGCGCGCAGCGCTGGGCTGGCAGCCGCGTTTCGGTCCAGAGGACGTCCTGCAGCAGTACGCCGCGGGCAGCATCGAGGTCCTGCCCCGCGCGGAGTGGATCCGCGACCGCGTGGCCGAGTAGCACGGGCCGCTGTCGACGGCCGCAGCTGAGCAGGTTCAGGTTTGTGCGTGCGCTGAGGCTCAACCTCGCCCGGCCCTGGCCGCTAACCCGGTGCGCGCTTTCCTGCGCCGGGTTCTGATCCGGCAGGGCAGGCGGCCCGCGCGATGGATCGCGCATCTGCGCGGTGCCCTGGTGGCACCGGTCGACCTGAACTGCCTGCGGATCCTCCCATGTCTTCTTCCCGTTCCGTCGCTGCCCGTCGCCCCGGCAGCATCGCCCACAAGCTGATGCTGGGCACCGCGGTGATCGCGTTGCTGTGCTTCGGCGCGACCGCGTTCCTGATCTATCACCAGGCCAGTTCGGCGCTGGTGTCGTCCTCGCGGCAGACCATGGCCAGCGAAGCCCGTGCCGAGGCGCGCCAGGTGGCTGCCGACCTGGGTACGGCCTTCGCCAGCAACGATGCGATGGTGGAAACCGTGCTCGCCCAGCGTGCGCGCGGTGATGCGCCTGATCGCGCCAGCCTGGCCAACGTCATCGGCGAGCAGCTGCACGCGCACCCGGAATGGCTGGGCAAGAGCACCATGTGGGAGGCCAATGCCTTCGACGGCAAGGATGCCGAGTTCATCAACAGCGAGGCGCACGACGCCACCGGCCGTTACATGAGCTACTGGGCCTGGCAGGACGGCAAGCCGCAGCAGTCCACGATGACCGACTACACCGAGACCCCCAGCGGCTCGGGCAACTGGTACATGGTGCCCAGCCGCGACAAACTGCCGATGGTCAGCGAGCCGTATGCCTACGATATCGGCGGCAAGCAGGTGCTGATGAGCACCCTGAGCACGCCGATCGTCGAGAACGGTACCTTCCTCGGTGTCTTCACCGTCGACTTCTCGCTGGACGCGCTGCAGAAACACCTGGCCACGTTGACGCCAATGGGCGCCGGCCGTGTCGAACTGCTGTCGCCGAAGGGCGTGGTGCTGGCCTCGGCCGATGCTGCCGAGATCGGCAAGCCGCGTACCGATGCTGCCACCCTCGGCATGCTGGCGCAGATCGCCGCCGACAAGACGTACGAAGCGTTCGAGCCCGACGCTGCCGGCAACGTGCGCCTGTACGTGCCGTTGCAGGTGGGCGACGCGCCGCAGCGTTTCGCGCTGGGCGTGGTGGTGCCGCACGCGGTGATCATCGCGCAGGCCCGTGAGCTGCTGTGGATGATCCTGCTGGTGGGTGTGGTGGCCGCGCTGGTCCTCAGCGGCGGTGTCTACCTGCTGCTGCAGCGACTGGCCGTGCGACCTCTCGCTCAGGCGGTGCGTATCGCCGGCGACGTGGCTGCGGGCAAGCTGGATACCGCCATGCCGGCGCTGGGCAATGATGAAGTGGGCCGATTGCTGGACGCGATGCAGGGCATGCGCGGGCAGCTGCAGGCGGTGATGGCCGCACAGGCGGAGATGGCGCGCCGCCATGATGCCGGTGAAATCAGCTACCGCATGGATGCCTCGGTATTCCCGGGCGAATACGGCCGCATGGTGGCCGACAGCAACCAGCTGGTGGCCGACAGCAACGCGGTCACCCAACGCCTGGTCGAAGTGATGCAGCGCTACGCGGTGGGCGACCTGAGCGTGGACATGGAAGCACTGCCGGGCGAAAAGACGGTATTCACCGCGGCCATGGCAACCACCAAGACCAACCTGGCGGCGATCAACGAGCAGATCCAGCAGTTGGCCGCAGCGGCGGCGGCAGGCGATTTCGCGGTGCGCGGCGATGCCCAGCGCTTCGAGCATGACTTCCGCCGCATGGTGGAAACTCTCAACACCATGATGCAGGTCAGTGATCACAACCTGGCCGCGCTGTCGACGCTGCTGCGCGCCATCGCCGCCGGTGACCTGAGTACTCGGATGGAGGGGGACTTCCACGGGGTGTTCGCGGTGATGCGCGATGATGCCAACAGCACCGTGCAGCAGTTGACCCAGATCGTCGGCCAGATCCAGCAGTCTGCATCCAGCATCCGCCTGGCCGCAGGTGAGATCGCGTCGGGCAACAGCGACCTGTCACGCCGCACCGAGCAGCAGGCGGCCAACCTGGAAGAAACCGCCGCGTCCATGGAGGAACTCACCTCCACCGTGCGCCAGAACGCCGATCACGCCCTGCAGGCCAACAAGCTGGCGGCCTCGGCCGCGGGCGTTGCCAGCGAAGGCGGGCAGGTGGTCAGCCAGGTGGTGCAGACCATGGAGCAGATCGAGACCTCTTCGCAGCGCATCGCCGAGATCATCTCGGTGATCGATGGCATCGCCTTCCAGACCAACATCCTGGCATTGAACGCGGCGGTAGAAGCGGCGCGCGCGGGCGAGCAGGGCCGCGGTTTCGCGGTGGTTGCCAGCGAAGTGCGCGCACTGGCGCAGCGCTCGGCGGGCGCTGCAAAGGAGATCAAGGAGCTGATCGACGCCTCGGTCGGCCATGTCGGTGCCGGTGCGCAGCTGGTGCATGGCGCTGGCCGCACGATGCAGGAGATCGTCGGCCAGGTCGGCCGGGTCAACGAGATCATGGCCGAGATCTCGGCCGCCTCGCGCGAACAGTCGGCCGGTATCGAACAGGTCAACCAGACCGTGGTGCAGATGGACGAGACCACCCAGCAGAATGCCGCGCTGGTGGAAGAAGCCACGGCAGCGGCACGGGCGATGGAAGAGCAGGCCGAGCAGCTGGCGGTGGCGGTGTCACGCTTCCGCCTGCAGGCCGACAGCCGGCCGACGGCCACGTTGCGCGCCGCCTGACCGGGGCCGTGAACGAAGACGCCCGGCCAAGGCCGGGCGTCCATGTACTGCTGCACTGTCGTGCGCTGGGGCTTAGAACTTAGAACATGCCTTCGAAGGGGTTCCAGCTGGTGTTGCCCTTCACCTGTTCCAGGTAATAGCTGTAGTTGGTGCTCGACGCCACCAGGAAGTTCATCGCGATGAACAGTGCACGGGCCACGATGTCCGGCAGCACCAGGCTGACCGCGATCAGCACGATGTTGATGCCGATCACCACCAGCGCCTTGCGCCACATGCCCAGGATGAACAGATAGATCGCGCCGAAGAAGAAGGCGAAGAAGTTGAGGTTGATCTTCAGGCGGTCGCCGAAGGACAGCGCCTTCCACGCCTGCTTGAAGCCGGGCTCCTTGGGGGCGCCGTGCTGCTGGAAGAAGTTGAAGCGGAACTGCCACTTCGGGCTGAAGCGGGTCAGGTCGACGGTATTCATGTGAGTAGGGACTTCCCTGTTAGGAAAACGTTTTCATGATAAGTGAGTCACATTCAGCAAACCAGCTTGGAGCGTCAAAAATGTGACGTTCCTACGGCAAAGGGCTTGCGTCCCGGTGCCGCACCGTCACCCATCCGCCTTGTTTTTAGGATAGGGTGCGCAGTTCCGCTGCCACCCCGGCACTTCACGGGTAGCAGCGGTATGTCCATGGAGGTTGCATGACCACACCTGCTACACCGGAAAACGCACCCGGACCGGTGCTCCTGCCGACACCCGAAGTGGTGCAGGCACAACAACTGCTCGCCCGCCAGCAACTGGCGGTGGCGATGGACCGTGCACGCATCGCGGCCAGCCGCGACGCTGCACCGGCTGTGCTGGAAAACGACTGAGCCTGAAAAAGTCCCCACGATCGCGCTGGCCTGTTGCCAGCGCGATCGCAGTGCGCATCAGAAGCGCGCGGTCATGCTGAGGAAGTAGCTGCGGCCGGCGACGAAGTAGTCGGTGGAGCCGTCGGCGTACAGCTTCTTGTCGGCCAGGTTGCTGACGCCACCACGCAGGGTCAGCACCTCGTTGACGTTCCAGGCAGCGGTCAGGTCGTACAGCGTGTAGGCCTTCAGGAAGGTATTGACCACGCCGGTCTGCTTGCCGGTGTACTGCGCCGACAGGCTGCTGGAGAACACCGTGTTCGGCGTCCAGTCCAGCGACGAATAGCCTGAGAACTCCGGGGTGTCGATCAGGTTGCGGCCGGTGGTCAGGTTCTTGGCTTCCTTCATCCAGGTTGCCGAGGTGCGCCAGCGCCAGTGATCGCCGAAGCGGAAGTTGAGGTTGCCTTCCATGCCGCTGGTGCGCGCGCGCTGCACGTTGCTCATGCGCGTCCACCAGTAGCCGTTGAACTTGCCCAGCGCTTCATACTCGATCTTGTTCCTGAAGTCGGTATGGAAGTAGGTCAGGCCGGCGTCGACCAGATCGTTGTCGAAGCTGACGCCGATCTCGCGGTTGGTGCTGGTTTCCGGGTCGAGGTCGGGGTTGCCGGCCATGTAGCAGCCGCCGCGGGTATAGCCCAGCGGGATCAGCGAGGTGCAGCCGCGGCCGCCGGACTGGGTCGCCGCGCTGGGCGAATTCTCGGTCAGGCTCGGCGCGCGGAAGCCCTTGGAGACGCCGCCACGGATCGTCCACTGCTCGCTCGGGTGCCAGACCAGGTAGGCACGTGGACTGACATGGCTGCCGAACTGTTCATGGTGGTCCAGGCGCGCGCCCAGGGTCAGGGCCAGGGTGCGGTGCAGCTTCAGTTCGTCTTCGACGAACAGCGCCCAGGTGTCCACTTCCAGGCTGGAGCCGACCACCGGTTTGCCGGTGTAGTCGATCGGTGCCTGGCCGATGGTGTCGGTGTTGGTCAGCTCCTGGCGCTTCCATTGACCGCCCACCGCGAACTGGTGGTCCACGCCCAGGGTGAAGGGCGTGCTCAGGCTGCCTTCGATGATCGTATCGGTTGCCTCGGAGCGACCGGTGGCGCCGATGTCGTTCTTGTACTCGGTCCAGTACGCGCTGAGCTTGGAGGTGCCGAAATCCCACTTGCCGTCGTGGTTCAACGCCAGCGAACTGCGCTTGAGCTCACTGGCACCCCATGCGCCCTCGTCCTGCTTTTCCAGCGCCTGGGCGATGAAGGCCTGCTGCACGCCGTGGCCCGCTTCCAGCGACACCTCCTGTGCCTCGCTCAGCTTCCACTGCAGCAGCGCGTCGACATTGCGGTCCTTTTCGCCGGCGTAGGCGTTGCCATACACGCCGCCGTTGGAGCGGTCCGAGTCGCGGCGCATGCTGTTGGCACCGATGCGCAGGCCGAAGCGCTCGCCCAGCGGGCCGGAGAAGGTCGCGCCGATCTGCTGGGTGTCGCCACGGTCGCCATCCTGCGGCCGGGTGTAGCTGTGGGTGGCGCTGCCGTTCCAGCTGTCACCGATGCGCTTGGTGATGATGTTGATCACCCCGCCCATCGCGTCCGAGCCATACAGCGAAGACATCGGGCCGCGTACCACTTCGATGCGCTCGATCTGGTCGGGAGAAATCCAGTTCAGGTCCTGGCGGCCCAGGTCGGGACGATAGTTGGTCGAGGCCGAGCTGCCCATGCGCTTGCCGTCCACCAGCACCAGCGTGTAGTTGGACGGCATGCCGCGCAGCTTGATCTTGGACTGCTCACCGGCGGCGCTGAGTCCACCGGTCACGCCCGGAATGCGGCTGAGCAGGGTGGCCAGGTCGTGCACCGGCTGGCGTTCGATGTCTTCGCGGCTGATCACGCTGATGCTGGCCGGGGCATCCTTGATCCACTGCTGGTTGCCCGAGGCGGTGACCACCACGGTATCCAGGTCCTTGGTCGAGGCATCGGCGCTGGCTTCAGCGGCGGCGAGGGCGGGCAGGGTCAGCAGGCAGGCGGCGGCCAGGGCGCTGGCCAGACGGGTGCGCGACGGGCGCGCGGAACGAAGAGGGGACATGACGGCTTCCAAGGGAGAGGAGAGACCCGGTGGAAGCAGCGGGCGCACGCAGACAGCAGGCAGCCACCCCTTCCCTGGGTCGTCGGGCGCGCGGAAGGTCCGGCGCAGCTGGGTGGGTCCGGTGCGCGGAGCGCGGCGACCTGCCTGGTTAACGGAATGATAACCGTTCTCGTTTGTTACGATCCAGTACTTTCCGGGATGGATCGACATTCCTCGGCCGCGTGCTGCGGTTCGCCTGCTGATTGCTGAATGGGGAGATTTCCCGGCGTAGACCTTCGCACCCGGCTTACATTCGGGGCCATAGACTGAGCCGCATTTTTCGATTCCGCCCCGTTGGAGATCGTGTGGGTTCCGGTAGTGACAGACATCGACTGCGCGGCATGACGCCGTGGCAGACAGGACAAGTGCGGACGCCGGGAATGCGTGCCAGGAACCTTGGTGCATGCAGCCCGGCCGGGACGGCCGGTCCTGCGGCCTGCAGGGAGTAGGCGGCCATGGGGAGTGAAACCATCGACGCGGAACCGGTCACGGCCGGTCCTGACGCGGGCTGGGCCCTGCTGCCTGCCGAAGCACCGCTGGTGATGCCCGAACAGACGCTGCGCGAGGGCACGCTGAAAGTCCGGCGCCATCGCACCTCGCCGCGCATGATCGGGCTGCGCCGCCTGTACATCCTCGGCGGCACGGTGGCGATGACCGCCGTGGCCACCCGGATGATGTGGCGGGTGCTGTCCGGCAACGGCATCAGCGTGCTGGAGGCCTGCCTGCTGGTGCTGTTCGTCGGCCTGTTCGCGTGGATCGCGTTGTCCTTTGCCAGTGCCGTGGCCGGCTTCCTGACGGCCGTGTTCGACCGGGGCTACCGCCTGGGCATCGATCCGGACAAGCCGTTGCCGACCGTGCACAGCCGCACCGCGCTGCTGATGCCTACCTACAACGAAGACCCGCGCCGGCTGCTGGCCGGCCTGCGCGCGATCTACGAATCGGTGGCGGCCACTGGCCAGCTGCAGCGTTTCGATTTCTTCGTGCTCAGCGATACCCGTCGCGAGGACATCGCGCGTGCCGAAGAGCAGGTGTTCGCCGAGCTGCGCGAACTGGTGCCCGATGGCCAGGCGCGGCTGTTCTATCGCCGCCGTGGTGACAACAGCGCGCGCAAGGCCGGCAACATCGCCGACTGGGTACGCCGCTTCGGCGGTGCCTACCCGCAGATGCTGATCCTGGATGCCGACAGCCTGATGACCGGTGACAGCATCGTGCGCCTGGTGGCCGGCATGGAGCACAACGCCGACGTCGGCCTGATCCAGACCCTGCCATCGGTCATCGGCGGCCGCACCCTGTTCTCGCGCATGCAGCAGTTCGGCGGGCGCGTGTACGGCCCGGTGATCGCCCGCGGCGTGGCCTGGTGGCACGGTGCCGAAAGCAATTACTGGGGGCACAACGCGATCATCCGCACCCGTGCCTTCGCCGACCACGCCGGCCTGCCGGAGCTGCCGGGGCGCAAGCCGTTCGGCGGCCACGTGCTCAGCCATGATTTCGTGGAAGCAGCGCTGATGCGCCGTGGTGGCTGGGCAGCGCACATGGTGCCCTACCTGGGCGGCAGCTACGAGGAAGGCCCGCCGACGTTGACCGACCTGCTGGTGCGCGATCGCCGCTGGTGCCAGGGCAACCTGCAGCACGGCAAAGTGGTGGGCAGCCGTGGCCTGCACTGGATCAGCCGCGTACACATGCTGATCGGCATCGGCCATTACTTCACCGCACCGATGTGGGCGATGCTGATGCTGATCGGCATCGCCATCCCGTTGTTCCAGGAAGGCATCGATTTCAATGCGCTGCTGCATCTGTCGCCCAGCGTGTACTGGCGTGCGCAGGATGAAGAGCAGGTGGTGCGCCTGTTCGCCGCCACCATGGCGGTACTGCTGATGCCCAAGGTGCTGGGGTACCTGGCGATGCTGCTCGACCCGGTCGAACGCCGTGGCTGTGGTGGCGCGATCCGCGCATTCCTGTCGATGCTGGTGGAAACCGTGCTGGCCGCGCTGATGGCGCCGGTGGTGATGTACGTGCAGTCGCGCGGCGTGGCCGAGGTGCTGTCCGGGCGTGACTCGGGCTGGGACGCACAGCAGCGCGATGACGGTGGCATCTCGTGGATTTCGCTGGTGCGCGGCTACGGCGGCCTGGGCGTGTTTGGCGCCTTCATGGGCGTGCTGGCGTGGGCGGTGTCGCCGTCGCTGGCCGCCTGGATGGCGCCGGTGGTGATCGGCATGGTGCTGGCGGTGCCGGTGGTGGCACTGACCTCGTTGCGCGGACCGGGTGCCTTCCTGCATCGGCTTGGCCTGCTCGATATCCCCGAAGAGAACATCCCGCCGCCGGTGCTGGTGCGCGCCGCACAACTGCGCCGGGAAGCCGCAGAGCAACCGCCGCTGTACTGATCGCACCGTGCCAGCGGCATAATGCGGCTCGAACGTACAGGAGCCGCAACATGCTGCAAACGGTGGAACAGGAAACCGGCGCCTCGCCGCAGTGGTCGGTGATCTGGCTGCACGGCCTCGGTGCCGACGGCCATGATTTCGCGCCGATCGTGCCCGAACTGGTGCGCCCGCACTGGCCGGCGCTGCGCTTCGTGTTCCCGCACGCACCGGTGCGGCCGATCACGATCAACAACGGCGTGCCGATGCGTGGCTGGTACGACATCGTCGGCATGGACTTCCGCTCGCGCGCCGACATGACCGGCGTGCAGGAGTCGGTGGTGCAGCTGGATGCCCTGATCGCCCGCGAGATCGAACGCGGTGTCGCCGCCGATCACATCTTCCTGGCCGGCTTCTCGCAGGGCGGGGCGGTGATCCTCAGTGCCGCGCTGGCACGCACTGCACCGTTGGCCGGCCTGATCGCGCTGTCGACCTACCTGCCGGATGCCGAAAGCGCGTCGCGCGTCGATGGCGCGGTGGACGTGCCGGTGTTCATGGCCCACGGCAGCAGCGACCCGGTGATCCCGCAGCCGGTGGCCGCGCACAGCGCCGAGAAGCTGCGCACGCTTGGGCTGGACGTGCAGTGGCACAGCTACCCGATGGCCCACCAGGTCTGCGCCGAGGAAATCGACGCGCTGGGCGACTGGCTGCAGGCACGCCTGGGCGTCTCCTGAGCCATGGCCGCGAGCGCTGCCACCCCGTGGATGCCGGAACTGTGCCGCCTGCCGCGGCTGGCGGCGATGCTCGGCCTGGCCGAACTGGTGGTGGTGGTGCTGGCGCTGGCGCCCGATGGCAGCCGCCATTGGACGATGGGTGAACTGGCCTCGGCCAGCGGCTTCGCACTGTGGCTGGCGCTGGCGGTCACCGCCAGCCTGTGCCTGCTGCGGCAGGCGCTGTCGAAGCTGCCGGAACTGCTGGGTGCCGTCGCCGCTGTCGGCCTGGCCGCGCTGATCGCCATCCTGTGCGCGGGCATCATCCATGCCCTGTATGCCGTGCTGGGCGACAACTTCGCGCGCGGTATCGGCTTCTGGCGCTTCACCCTGGGCAGCGCGGCCACTACGGCCCTGATCACCGCGCTGGCGCTGCGCTACTTCTATGTCAGCGACCGCTGGGCGGCGCAGGTGCAGGCCAATGCCCGCGCGCAGGCCGACGCCCTGCAGGCGCGCATCCGCCCGCATTTCCTGTTCAACAGCATGAACCTGATCGCCAGCCTGCTGCATCGCGACCCAGCGGTGGCCGAGCGTGCCGTGCTCGACCTGTCCGATCTGTTCCGCGCCGCGCTGGGGGCGGGCGAGGGCGATTCGACCCTGCGCGATGAGTGCGAACTGGCCGAACGCTATCTGTCGATTGAATCGCTGCGTCTGGGCGACCGCCTGCGGGTGCACTGGCAGCGCGACGAACCCCTGCCCTGGGATCTGCCGATGCCGCGGCTGGTGCTGCAGCCGCTGGTGGAAAACGCGGTGCTGCATGGCATCTCGCGCCTGCCCGAAGGCGGCACCATCGAACTGCATCTGGCCTGTGTGGGCAGCGAGCTGCAGATCCGCGTACGCAATCCCGCGCCCGATCCGCAGGTGCCCGGGTTGGCCCTGGCGCAGGGAGCGGGCCATGCCCAGCACAGCATCGGCCATCGCCTGACCTGGCGCTTTGGCCGCGCCGCGCGGATGACGGCTGGCTGGAGCGAGGGCTACTATGCCTGCCAGGTGACAGTGCCGATCCAGTGAGGGGACGATCGTGAGGGTAGTCATCGCCGATGACGAACCGCTGGCGCGCGAGCGCCTGCGCAGCCTGTTGGCCGCGCAGGAAGGGGTGGACGTGGTGGCCGAGGCCGGCAACGGCGAGCAGGCCCTGCACGCGTGCGCCGAACTGCAGCCGGACCTGGTCCTGCTGGACATTGCCATGCCCGGCCTGGACGGGCTGGAAGCGGCCCGCCATCTGGCCAGTTTCGAGCCGAGGCCGGCCGTGGTGTTCTGCACCGCCTACGATGCGCACGCGCTGTCGGCGTTCGAGGCAGCGGCCATCGATTACCTGATGAAGCCGGTGCGCGCTGAGCGGCTGGCGGCGGCGATCGCACGCGCACGCACTTTCCTGGCCGGCCGTGACGGCCAACCCCAGCACACCGGCGGCCAGGCCCGCAGCATGCTGTGTGCCCGCCTGCGTGGCAGCCTGCGATTGATTCCGCTGGATGACATCCACTACCTGCAGGCCGAAGAAAAGTACGTGGTGGTGCATCACGCCCGTGGCGAGGACCTGATCGAGGAATCGTTGAAGTCGCTGGAGGAAGAGTTCGCCAGCCGCTTCGTGCGCATCCATCGCAATTGCCTGGTGGCGCGCCATGAGCTGGTGGAACTGCGTCGTGGCAGCGGTGGCCAGGTGCAGGCCGTGCTGCGCCATGGCAAGCAGCCGCTGGAAGTGAGTCGGCGCTGCGTGGCGACGCTGAAGCAGGAATTGCGGCATCTGTGAGGTTCCGCGCGGCCTGCGGCCGCGACTGCTTCGACATCAACATCAACAGCAACAGCGGGTTGTCGGCTCTGTGCTGTTGCGTGTTGGGTGAGGCGGGATGGGCGGGCGGGACACGCCGTAAACCCATCCATGGGGGCTCGATGGCGCCATCCATGGCGCCAACGGTCCCGCCCGCCCATCCCGCCTCACCCTCGCGAATTTCCCGGTGACGGACGGCAAAGGCATTGTTGTTATCGGGCGGGAAAGAGGGGTCAGATCCCTTTTCCTGCGGAAAAGGGATCTGACCCCGGAAGCCGTCGGCTGTTGCTTCTGCTTCTGCTTCTGCTTTTTTCTTTTGATCTTCCGTGGCTGACGCACACGGAAACTGTCAGAGGCCGGGCGGGGTGGGCTGCGCAGGGGCGTGAGCCGCATGGATGCGGCGACCGAGCTTACATGGACGTACTTGCAGCGACCCCTGCGCAGCCCACCTCGCCCGGCCAAGCCCAGCTGCTGCTTCAAGCCACGAGGGGCTCCGCCGTTGGCCGTATCCCGCCGATAGGCGCGATAATGACCGGATGGAAACCGTACGCATCGCCACCCGCAAGAGCCCGCTCGCCCTCTGGCAGAGCGAACACGTCGCCGACCGCCTGCGCCAGGCACATCCCGATCTGCACGTGGAACTGGTGCCGATGAGCACCCGCGGCGATGAAGTGCTGGATCGCTCGCTGGCGGCCATCGGTGGCAAGGGCCTGTTCCTGAAGGAACTGGAACTGGCCATGCTGCGGGGCGAGGCCGATTGCGCGGTGCATTCGCTGAAGGACGTGCCGATGGAACTGGATGCGCCGTTCGCGCTGCCGGCGATGCTGACCCGGCATGATCCGGCCGATGGCTTTGTCTCCAACCTGTATGCCTCGCTGGATGCGCTGCCGATCGGTGCGCGCGTCGGTACCTCGTCACTGCGCCGCCAGGCCCAGCTGCGCGCGCTGCGCCCGGACCTGGAACTGCTGGACCTGCGCGGCAACGTCAACACCCGCTTGGCCAAGCTCGACAACGGTGGCTACGACGCCATCGTGCTGGCCGTGGCTGGGCTGGAGCGGTTGGGCCTGGGGGGGCGCATCGTCGCCCGCCTGCAGCCGCCGCAGTGGTTGCCGGCACCGGCGCAGGGCGCGGTTGCGGTGGAGTGCGATGGCGACAACGCGGCGCTGATGGCGCTGTTTGCAGGCCTGGATGACGCCGCCACGCGCGCCTGTGTGGAAGCGGAGCGGGCGATGAACCGCGCGCTGCACGGCAGCTGCCATGTGCCGGTGGCGGCGATCGCGCAGTGGCAGGGGCAGGATCTGCACCTGCAGGGTCTGGTCGGCAGTGCCAGCGACGGCCGCGCGGTGCGTGCCGACGCCGTGGGCCCGGCCAGCGACCCGGAAGCGCTGGGCCAGCGCGTGGCGACGATGCTGCTGGAGGCGGGCGCCGGCGAACTGTTGAACGTTTGAGCATTCCCGGTAGTGCCGGCCGCTGGCCGGCAACTGCATTCAATCGGGATCATGAGGTTGCCGGCCAGCGGCCGGCACTACCGGAAAAGAAAACGGGCGCCTGGCGCCCGTTTCCCTTATTTGAACTTGTAGACCACGTTCATCGTGGTCAGCGTATCGGTCTTGCGCTTGTCCACGGCGACGTCGCTGTTGTACCGCGCCTGCCATCCGGCCTTCAGCGCCAGGTGCTCGTTCATGCTCACCGAGACACCGAAATCGTTCTGGCCGAAGGTGTTGTACGAACCCGATTCGACCAGCAGGGTGTTGATCAGGTCGGTGTTGTCGGTCAGCGAGTACTTCAGGTCGAACAGGCCACGACCGATCAGGCCGGTGCGGGTGCGGTCGTCCTCGGTGCTGTGTGTGCGGCGCACACCGGGGCCGATCTGCGCGTCGAACGAGAAGCGCTCGGTGTTCCACAACCGGGTGCCGTAACCCAGACCGAACGAGCTCTGCCGATCGTAGGTGGCGAAATCATCACGCTCGGTACGTACCGTGGCGGTCAGCTGGCGATGTTCGCCCAGCTGCAGCGCGCTGCCTGCACTGCCGGTGTAGCGGTTGGCAGTGGTGTTGTTGCGGCGGGTGGTGGTGCCGTCGTCGCTGGTCTCGATCACCTTGGAGCTGGAGCGCAGGCCGAACAGGTCCATGCTGTGCACCCAGTCGCCATCGGTGTAGCGCAGGCGCAGGCGGCCGTTGAAGCTCTCGGTGCTGCTGTTGCCACGGGCCGACGCGAAGCCGAGTTCGCCACCACTGCCACTCCACGGCGAGGACATCGCCGCCAGTTCGGAGGCATCCTGCGCATACGCCAGCGGGGCGCAGAGCAGCAAGGGGACCAGCAGGGACACGCGCAGGGACATCGAGGCTTCTCCGAAGCGATTGGCAGCCGGTGATGATACTGGAAGCGTGATGACCGTCCGAATCGCCCGTCCCGCCTGCTTCAGCAGGCGTTGCCGGTGCGCCCCATTCAGGGCAGATCGACCTGCAGGGCCGGATCGTTGAAGCGCGAGTAGCGCAGCCGCAGCTGGAACGGTTTGCCGTTGTTGTGGCCACTGCGCACGATCTGCCGGGGCAGGCCCTGCGCATCCACCCAGTACTCCAGGCGTTCACCAGCGGTGGCGCCACGCAGGCGGTAGTGGCGCGTGCTGACGCCATCCAGCGTCTGCTCGCCCAGGTCTTCGGCCTGCAGGGCCTGGGCGGGAATATCGGCGGGCAGCGGGCTGCGCCATTGCTCCAGCAACCCCGGCGGGGTCGGCACCTGGCGGATCGCATCGTCGGCCTGCAGGAACATGGTGTCGCCGATGATCACCTGCGGCCCGGCCGGGGTCTGCACCCGGAAGCGATCCGGGGCGACGAAGTCCATCGCGGTACGCACCGGTTGCTGCGCGCCCAGCACCTCCAGCTCGGCGTGGAAGCTGCGCAGGGCCGCAAACCGCTGGCTGGCAGACAGCACTGCCTGTGCCGGATCGGCAGCGGGGACAGGCGTCGCAGTACCGGTGGGCGCCGGTGCGCGGTCGCAGGCGGCCAGCAGCAGGCAGGCCAGCAGGGGCAGGACAGACAACCGGCGCATCGGGCGCTCCGCAGGGCAGGGGGCGCCCACGATAGCCCAATCGTCCGCCACAACGCCCGAGACTCGGACATAATCGGGGGCATGGACCGATACGAACGCATCACCGCCCTGCATCGTCTGCTCAAGTCCGCACGCTATCCGGTGACGGTGGCGACCCTGCAGGACAAGCTCGGTTGCTCCCGGGCCACCGTCTACCGCGACCTGGCGTTCCTGCGCGATGCGCTGATGGCGCCGATCGAGGGCGATGGCGAGGCCGGCTTCCGCTACATGGCCGACGAGAGCGACCGCTTCGAGCTGCCCGGGCTGTGGCTGAGCTCGGAGGAGCTGCACGCCCTGCTGGCCTCGCAGCACCTGCTGGCCCGTACCGGCGGCGGCGTGCTGTCTTCGGTGCTGGCGCCGCTGCAGCAGCGCATCGAGAGCCTGCTGGCCGCCCAGGCAGGTGTTTCCAGCTGGCCGGTGGACCGGGTCCGGGTGATTCCGCACCGTGGCCGCAAGTTCGATGAAGCCAGCTTCCGTTCGGTGGCCTCGGCAGTGCTGGAGCGCAAGCAGCTGGGCTTTGAATACCGTGCCCGCTCGACCGACGAAGCGACCAAGCGCACCGTATCGCCGCAGCGGCTGACGCATTACCGCGACAACTGGTATCTGGACGGCTGGGACCATGATCGCGAGGCCCTGCGCAGCTTCGCGGTGGACCGCATCTACAAGGCGCGGGTGATCGACAGCACCGCCCGCGATGTCGCCGACAGCGAGCTGGACGAGCAGCTGGGTGCCAGCTACGGCATCTTCTCCGGTGCACCGAAAGGCTGGGCGACCATCCTGTTCAGTGCCAAGGCCGCACGCTGGGTGGCCGATGAGCACTGGCACTCCAAGCAGCAGGGCCGCTTCCTCGCCGATGGCCGTTACGAACTGAAAGTGCCTTACAGCGTGTCGCGCGAACTGTTGATGGACGTGTTGCATTACGGGTCCGATGCCGAGATCGTCGAACCGATGATGCTGCGCGAGCAGGCCAAGGCGTTGCTGGAACTGGCCCTGACCAACTACGAAAAATCCTGACACCTCCCCCGAGATCGATTGCGCCCATGAAGAAGACCCTGTTGCTGCCCCTGTTCGCCGCTGCGCTGGCACTGACCGCCTGCGGCAAGTCCGGCGAGCCTTCGCAGAAGCTGGTGGTGGCCGCCACCGCCGTGCCGCACGCCGAGATCCTGGAAGTGGTCAAGCCGATCCTCAAGCAGGAAGGCGTGGAGCTGGACGTGCGCGTGTTCAACGACTACGTGCAGCCCAACGACCAGCTGGTGCAGAAGCAGGTGGATGCCAACTACTTCCAGACCGAGCCGTACCTGGACGCCTACAACCGCGATCGCAAGACCGACCTGACCAAGGTGGTGGGCGTGCACATCGAGCCGTTCGGTGCTTACTCGCGCAAGATCAAGTCGCTGGCCGAGCTGCGTGAAGGGGCCGATGTGGTGATCCCCAACGACCCGAGCAACAACAGCCGTGCGCTGATCCTGCTGCACAAGGCCGGCGTGATCGAGCTGAAGGACCCGACCAATGCGCTGGCCACCCAGCGCGACATCGTGTCCAACCCGAAGAACCTGAAGTTCCGCGAGCTGGATTCGGCCATGCTGCCGCGCGTGCTGGACCAGGTCGATCTGGCCCTGATCAACACCAACTATGCGCTGGATGCTGGCCTGAACCCGACCAAGGACGCGCTGGCGATCGAGAGCAAGGACTCGCCGTACGTGAACTTCCTGGTTGCCCGCCCGGACAACAAGGACGACGCCCGCGTGCAGAAGCTGGCCAAGGCGCTGACCAGCCCGCAGGTGAAGACCTTCATCGAGACCAAGTACAAGGGCGCGGTGCTGCCGGCGTTCTGACTGCGGCTGATCTGTTGATTTGAATGGTAGATGTCGACCTTGGTCGACACTGCCCTTCCTGTAGAGCCGAGCCCACGCTCGGCTCTGCTGTTTTCGGCATTCCACCAACGGCAGCCGAGCATGGCTCGGCTCTACAATGTCAATCGACGTGGAAGGCGAGGGTGGCGGCCACGGCCTGCTGCCACCCGGCGTACAGTTTCTCGCGCCGGGCCACCGCCATCTGCGGTTCGAAGCGGCGATCCAGCCCCCACTGTGCCGCGATCTGTTCGCGGCTTTCCCAGAAGCCGACAGCCAGCCCTGCCAGGTAGGCCGCGCCCAGGGCGGTCGTCTCGGTCAGCCGCGGGCGCAGCAGCGGCACGCCGAGGATGTCGGCCTGGAAGCCGGCGAGGAAGTCGTTGCCGATCGCACCCCCATCGGCGCGCAGTTCACTGAGCGAGATGCCCGCGTCGGACTGCATCGCGTCCAGTACGTCGCGGGTCTGGTAGGCCATCGCCTCCAGCGCCGCCCGCACGAAGTGCGCCTTGCGGGTGCCACGGGTCAGGCCGAACATCGCGCCGCGCACATCGCTGCGCCAGTACGGTGCACCCAGGCCGACGAAGGCCGGCACCAGATACACCCCCGCGCTGTCCGGCACCTGTGCGGCCAAGGCCTGGCTGTCGGCGGCGCGATCGATCATGCGCAGGCCATCGCGCAGCCACTGCACCACCGAGCCGGCGACGAAGATCGATCCTTCCAGCGCGTACTCCACCTTTCCATCCAAGCCCCAGGCAATGGTGGTCAGCAGGCCATTGCGCGAGCGTACGGCCTGCGTGCCGGTGTGCATCAGCATGAAGCAGCCGGTGCCATAGGTGTTCTTGACCATGCCCGGCTGGAAGCAGGCCTGGCCGAACAGCGCAGCCTGCTGGTCACCGGCAATGCCGGCGATCGGGATCGGGTGGTCGAAGAAGAACTGCGGGCGCGTGTGCGCATACACCGAACTGGAATCACGCACCTGCGGCAGCATCGCGCGCGGAATGTCCAGCAGTGCCAGCAGGTCATCGTCCCATTCCAGGGTATGGATGTTGAACAGCAGCGTGCGCGCGGCGTTGCTGTAGTCGGTCACGTGCGCCTGGCCGCCGCTGAGATTCCACACCAGCCAGCTGTCGATGGTGCCGAACAGCAGCTCGCCGCGTTCGGCACGCTGCTGCGCGCCTTCGACGTGATCGAGGATCCAGCGGATCTTGGTGGCCGAGAAATAGGCGTCGATCAGCAGACCGGTGCGCTCGCGGATCAGCGCTTCGTGGCCGCCGGACTTCAACCGCTCGCAGATCGCCTGGCTCTGCCGCGACTGCCAGACGATGGCGTTGTGGATCGGCTGGCCGCTGGCACGGTCCCAGACCACGGTGGTTTCGCGCTGGTTGGTGATGCCCAGTGCTGCGATGTGGCGGGGATCGATCTGCTCGCGGCTGAGCAGTTCGGTGATCGTGGCGTAGACGCTGGTCAGGATCTCGCGCGGGTCATGCTCGACCCAGCCCGGCTGTGGAAACAACTGGGCGAACTCGCGCTGCGCGCTGCCGACGATGTCGCCGCTACGATCGAACAGGATCGCGCGCGAACTGGTGGTTCCCTGGTCGATGGCCAGCACGTAGCGGGGCGTCATGCAGCGTCTCCAGTGGCGATGTTGGAATCGTAATGCATCGGCGGCGCCGGGCCGCGCGGCACTACCGGCAATGTGAATCCATCCATGCCTGCAGCCGTGCCGCCTGCGCCGCATCCATCTGCAGCCCCAGCTTGCTCCGTCGCCACAGTACATCCTCGGCGGTGCGGGCCCACTCGTGGTCGCACAGGAACGCCACCTCGCGTGCGTGCAGGCCCGCGCCAAAGTCCTCGCCCAGATCGAGCAGGCTGTGTGCGCCGTGCAGCAGATCCAGGCTGCGGCTGCCATAGGCGCTTGCCCAGCGTCGCCGTGTGGCTTCCGGCAGCCACGGGGCCTGCTGCTGCAGTTGCTGCCGTGCCTGCCCGGCATCGCCCCAGTCGCTGCCGGGCAGCGGGTCGCCTGCCGCCGTCCAGGCTGGGCCTGCGTGCGGCAGACAGGGGCGCAGCAGATCCAGTGCTTCCTCGGCCAGCACCCGGTACGTGGTCAGCTTGCCGCCCAGCACGTGCAGCGCGGGCGCACCGTCGGCGTCCAGTTGCAGTCGATAGTCGCGGCTCAGTTTCGCCGCGCGCGGGTCCGGGTCGGCCAGCAACGGTCGCACGCCGGCAAACTGCCAGACCACCTCGGCAGGTGCGATCGGGTCGCGCAGGTAGCCGTTGGCCGCGCTGCACAGGTAGTCCACTTCCGAGGGCAGCACACTGCAGCGTGCGGGATCGCCGCGATAGTCGGTGTCGGTGGTGCCGACGAGCAGATGGTCGTGGAAGGGCAGCAGGAACACCACGCGGCCGTCGGGCTGCTGCAGCAGGCAGGCCCTGTCGTTTGGCCAGAGGCGGCGCAGCACGATGTGGCTGCCCTGTACCAGGCGCAGCGCAGGTCCGCCGCTGCGGGCGTGCATGCGCTCCAGCAGGCCGCCAGCCCAGGGGCCTGCGGCGTTGGCCACCGCCCGCGCCTGCACGGTCTGCTGATGGCCTGAGGTGTCTTCCAGTACGACGCGCCAGCGCCCGTGCTCGCGCCGCAGATCCACGCAGCGCGTGCCGGTCAGGATGCGTGCACCCCGTCGCGCAGCGTCGAGCGCGTTGAGGATGACCAACCGCGCATCATCCACCTGCGCATCGGCGTAGCTGAAAGCCTGCCGCAGCTGCGGCGAGATCAGCGCGCCGAGCGGATCGTCGTGCAGATCCACGCCGCGCGACGCAGGGAAGGCGGGGCTGCGCCGGCCCAGGTGGTCGTACAGCCAGAGGCCGAGGCGCAGCATCCAGCGTGGACGCAGGTGGGGTTGCCACGGAAGCACGAAACACAGCGGCCGCACCAGGAACGGCGCCTGCCGGCGCACCACCTCGCGCTCGCCCAGCGCCTTGCGCACCAGGCCGAACTCGCTCTGCTCCAGGTAGCGCAGGCCACCATGGATCAGCTTGCTGCTGGCGCTGGAAGTGTGCGCTGCCAGATCGTGCTGTTCGCAGAGCAGCACCTTCAGGCAACGGCCACTGGCATCACGGGCGATGCCGGCACCGTTGATGCCACCGCCGATCACCAGCAGGTCGACCTCGTCCATCGCGCCTCCGCATCTTGTTTATGTAGAGCCGAGCCCATGCTCGGCTGCTTTCCGGGTGGCCGGGCAAGCTCGACTCTACAAAAAAGCAGCCGAGCATGGGCTCGGCTCTACAGGCGGAGCCCGGTGACGGAAACGACGACGGGCCCCGAAGGGCCCGTCGCGGTACAACAATGACGCAGAAGCGCTTAGAAGCGGGCGCCGATGCCGAAGCCGACGGTCCACGGATCCATCTTCGCTTCGCCGATCTTCTCGCCGCCAACCTTCACGTCCGGACGCGAGCGCATGTAGCGGGCGTCGGCACGGGCGAACCAGGTCGAGTTGATGTTCATGTCCACACCGACGGTGCCGATCACGCCCTTGGCATCCTTCAGGCGGATGTCGGAGTCGCTGCCGTCTGCCAGGGTTTCATTGCTGAAAGCCGACTGGAAGTAGCCCACGCCCACGAACGGACGGAACACGTTGTCGGCCTGGCCGAAGTGGTACTGGCCGCTCAGTGCGACCGGCTGCTGCTCGACGCTGCCGAGGCGGGCATTGCCCGGGCCCTTCACCTTGTGGTCGAACTTGTCTGCAGCGCCCCACAGTTCAACGGCCCAGTTGTCGTTGATGTAGTAGCTGAAGCTGACGGTCGGTGCCGGGCCGCCATCGACCTTCTTGATGCCGTCGATCGGGTCATTCTTCGGCTGCAGCAGCGAGACGCCGCCAACCACGGCAAAATGCTTGCCGGAGGCGGTGTCAGTGCTGCTGTCCTGCGCGAAGGCAGCCGGTGCGAACACGGCGGAGGTCAGCAGGGCGAGGCTCAGGATACGGATGGAGCGCATGGGGGAATCTCCTAATGTTTCTTGTTTTGGGCCCCCGGTTGCGGGGCGAGCACACCGTAGTCGCCCCAACATGAATCGAATCCGACGCGCGTTAAAAATTAGTTCGCATTGTTCAGCGAACAGCGCGAAACGCTTGTTTTCACGCGGTTTCTGCCATCCAGGAATATTCATGCAGTTGGAGAAGATGTGAGCGCCGCAACGTTGTGCATTGGCCTGTCTGCGCAGGTGAACACGGATTGCCGGGTGTTGCTGCTGGGTTCAATGCCCGGTATCGCTTCGTTGCAGGCACAGCATTACTACGCGCACCCACGCAATCGCTTCTGGCCCTTGCTCGGCGATCTGTGCGGCTTCGATCCGTCGTTGCCGTACGCGCAGCGACTGCAGGCACTGGCAGCCAATGGGGTCGGCCTGTGGGATGTGATCGGCCGCTGCGAGCGACGCGGCAGCCTGGATGCGGACATCGTGCGTGGCACGGAAGTGGCCAATGCGCTTCCCGCACTGATCGCCGCGTTGCCTGACCTGCAGCTGATCGGCTGCAATGGCGGTGCAGCGATGCAGGCCTTCCAGCGCTGGGTGCTGCCGCTGCTGGCCGCCTCGCCAACAGTGCTGGCGCTACCGTCCACCAGCCCGGCCAATGCAGCATGGTCGTTGCCGCGCCTGCGCCAGGCCTGGCAGCCGGTGGCCGTCGCACTGGCGACATCAAGCGGACATCGGCAGGACAATACGCTACCGACTGGAGGCGCCGGCGAGCCATGAGCAACAGCGTGTCCCGGCTGCGTGCGTACTGAAAACACCTGTAACGGTTGGCGCTGGCTCCCGCTGGCCGCACAATAGACGTTTCCCTACACCAGATTGCCGGAGTTCTCCCCATGGCCGAAATCAAGGAAGCACGTGTCCCCGATATCGGTGACTACAGCGATATCCCGGTAATCGAGGTGCTTGTTGCCGTCGGCGATACGGTGAAGAAGGACCAGGGCCTGGTCACGCTGGAAAGCGATAAAGCGACCATGGAGGTGCCGTCCTCGGTGGCCGGCGTGGTCAAGGAAATCAAGGTCAAGCTGGGCGACAGCCTGTCCGAAGGCAAGGTCGTGGCGCTGATCGAAATGGCCGACGGCGAGGCTGCCCAGCCGGCCGCTGCTGCCGCTGCGCCGGCGCCGGCCAAGGCCGCTGCTCCTGCCGCTGCCACCCAGGCAGCTCCCGCTGCCGCTCCGGCTCCGGCCGCTGCCGCCCCCGCTGCCAGCGGCGGCGCGGTTGAAGCGCTGGTGCCGGATATCGGCGACTACAGCGGCATTCCGGTCATCGAAGTGCTGGTCGCCGTGGGCGATACGGTGAAGAAGGACCAGGGCCTGGTCACGCTGGAAAGCGACAAGGCCACCATGGAAGTGCCGTCGTCGGTCGCCGGCGTGGTCAAGGAGATCAAGGTCAAGGTCGGCGACAATCTGTCGCAGGGCAACGTGGTCGCCATCATCGAAGCCGAAGGCGCTGCCGCCCCGGCCCCGAGCAAGGCCGCCGCCGCTGCCGCCCCGGCCGCCGCCGAGACGGCCACCAAGGTCGAGCCGGTCGCCGTGCCGGCACAGCCGGACAAGCTGGCCGCCCGCGACATCGCCAGCGCGCCCTCGGCCGGCGCGCCGAGCAGCCCGCCGGTGCAGTTCAACGCCGATGGCGTGCTGCCGGCCAAGGTGCCCTACGCATCGCCGGTGGTACGCGTGTTCGCCCGTGAGCTGGGTGTCGACCTGCTGCAGGTAAGCGGCAGCGAGAAGGGCGGCCGCATCACCAAGGCCGACGTGCAGAAATTCGTCAAGGCCGCGCTCAGCGGCGGCGCTCCGGCGGCTGCCGGTGGCACCGTGGCCGCCGGCGGTGGCCTCAACCTGCTGCCGTGGCCGAAGGTCGATTTCAGCAAGTTCGGCGATGTTGAAGTGCAGCCGCTGTCGCGCATCAAGAAGATCTCCGGTGCGAACCTGGCCCGCAACTGGGCGATGATCCCGCACGTCACCCAGTTCGAGCAGGCCGACATCACCGACCTGGAAGGCCTGCGCGTGGCGCTGAACAAGGAGAACGAGAAGGCCGGCATCAAGCTGACCATGCTCGCCTTCCTGATCAAGGCCAGCGCTGCGGCGCTGAAGCAGTTCCCGGAGTTCAACGCTTCGCTGGATGCCAGCGGCGAGAACCTGACCCTGAAGAAGTACTTCAACATCGGTTTCGCGGCCGATACCCCGAACGGCCTGGTCGTTCCGGTCATCCGCGATGTCGACAAGAAGGGCGTGGTGCAGATCGCGCAGGAAACCGGCGAGCTGGCCAAGAAGGCACGCGACGGCAAGCTGGGCCCGGCCGACATGAGCGGCGGCTGCTTCTCGATCAGCTCGCTGGGCGGCATCGGCGGCACCGCGTTCACCCCGATCGTCAATGCACCGGAAGTGGCCATCCTCGGCGTCTCCAAGTCGTCCATCCAGCCGGTCTGGAACGGCAAGGAGTTCGCACCGAAGCTGATGCTGCCGCTGTCGCTGAGCTACGACCACCGCGTCATCGATGGCGCCCTGGCCGCACGCTTCACCACGTACCTCTCGCAGGTGCTGGCCGACATGCGCCGCGTGCTGCTGTAAGGCACCGCTTCGCCCCCACCGTGCGGCCGCTGCCCCTGGCGCGGCCGCCTGTCGAAACGCAGTGACAGCCCACCGGCCACGCCGGTCGGGCACGAGGAAAACCCACCATGGCCACGATTGAAATCAAGGTTCCCGACATCGGCGATTACAGCGATGTACCGGTGATCGAAGTGCTGGTCGCCGTTGGCGATACGGTGAAGAAAGACCAGGGTCTGGTGACCCTGGAGTCGGACAAGGCCACCCTGGAAGTGCCGTCCTCGGCTGCCGGCGTGGTCAAGGAAATCAAGGTCAAGCTGGGCGACAGCCTGTCCGAAGGCGCGGTCGTCGTGCTGCTGGAGACCGAGGGCGCCGCTGAAGCGCCGGCCAAGGCTGCTGCCCCGGCCCCGGCTGCAGCCGCTCCGGCCAGCAAGCCGCCGGTGACCCCGTCGCACCGCGCCCCGGCCGAGCCGGCAGCACCGAAGCCGGCGCTGGCCAGTGGCAAGGCCGCCGACATCGAATGCGAAATGGTCGTGCTGGGCTCGGGCCCGGGCGGCTACACCGCCGCCTTCCGCGCCGCCGACGTCGGCCTGGATACGGTGCTGGTCGAGCGCTATGCCAGCCTCGGCGGCGTCTGCCTCAACGTGGGCTGCATTCCGTCCAAGGCACTGCTGCATGCCGCAGCGGTGATCGACGAAGTCGCCCACGCCGGTGATTTCGGCGTCGAGTTCGGCAAGCCGACCATCACCCTGGACAAGCTGCGCCAGTACAAGGAAAAGGTCGTCAACCAGCTGACCAAGGGCCTGGCCGGCATGGCCAAGCAGCGCAAGGTCCGCAACGTGCAGGGCGTTGGCACGTTCGTGTCGGCCAATGAACTGCTGATCACGGCTGAAGACGGCAGCACCCAGCTGCTGCGCTTCCAGAAGTGCATCATCGCCGCCGGTTCGCAGGCGGTGAAGCTGCCGAACTTCCCGTGGGACGACAAGCGCGTGATGGACTCCACCGACGCGCTGGAACTGGCTGAAGTGCCGGGTTCGCTGCTGGTCGTCGGCGGCGGCATCATCGGCCTGGAAATGGCCACCGTGTATGGCGCGCTGGGCAGCAAGGTCACCGTGGTCGAGTTCATGGACCAGCTGATGCCGGGCGCCGACAAGGACCTGGTCAAGCCGCTGGCCGACCGCCTGAAGAAGCAGGGCATCGAGGTTCACCTGAAGACCAAGGCCTCCGGCGTGACCGCCGATGCCAAGGGCATCACCGTGACCTTCGAAGCCGCCGAGGAAGGGCAGACGCCGGCATTGGCGCAGGGTACCTTCGATCGCGTGCTGGTGGCCGTAGGCCGCTCGCCGAACGGCAAGAAGATCGACGCGGACAAGGCCGGCGTGCAGGTCACCGACCGCGGCTTCATTCCGGTCGACCGGCAGATGCGCACCAACGTGCCGCACATCTTTGCCATCGGCGATATCGTCGGCAACCCGATGCTGGCCCACAAGGCCACGCATGAGGGCAAGCTGGCGGCCGAAGTGGCTGCCGGGCACAAGAAGGAGTGGGTGGCCCGCGTGATTCCGTCGGTGGCCTACACCAACCCGGAAATCGCCTGGGTCGGCGTGACCGAGACCGAAGCCAAGGCCAAGGGCCTGAAGGTCGGCGTGGCCAAGTTCCCGTGGGCCGCCAGCGGCCGCGCGATCGGCATCGGTCGTACCGAGGGCTTCACCAAGCTGATCTTCGACGAAGACAGCCATCGCGTCATCGGTGGTGCCATCGTCGGCGTGCATGCTGGTGATCTGCTGGCCGAGATCGGCCTGGCCATCGAAATGGGTGCCGAAGCCGAGGACATCGGCCACACCATCCACGCGCACCCGACGCTGAGCGAATCGGTGGCGATGGCCTCGGAAATCTACGACGGCACGATCACCGATCTGTACATGCCGAAGAAGAAATAAGGCGCCTGCGCCTTTCCGAACAAAAAACCCCGGCATCTGCCGGGGTTTTTTTGTTTCTCCGTTCCGGATTTTTGCGAGCTGTAGGGCCGCTGCGCGGGCGGCAGGCATTTCGACGGTGTCCCCCGTCGTCCGCCTGCGGCGGTCGCCTCCTCCTTTACTTTGTCGAAACGCCTGCCGCCCGCGCAGCGGCTCGGCTTGCGGAAAGAGGAGCCACAGCCGCTGCCACGGCAACGGCCGCGTGGATGCCTGACACGCGGAGGGAGAGGGGACTGGGTGCGAAGTAAAGGAGGAGGTGACGGCCGCAGGCCGGCGCCGGGGGACATTCGCACCCAGCCCCCTCTCCCTCCAGCGCTCGACCAACCTGCTCTTGCCCCTGCACGGAACAACAGCACAAAAAACGCGGCCCCCGATGTTCCGGAGGCCGCGTCAGGAGAGAGCGTTGTGGAAGAGGCGCAGGGCTTAGAAGGTGACGCTGATACCGGCCACCGGGCCCTTGAATTCCTGCTTCAGGCCGATGGTGCCGTCGCTGCCCTTCTTGTCCGCATCCAGCTTGAACCAGTCGTAGCCGGCGAACACGCCGAAGTTGTCGGTGAAGCGATAATCGACGATCGCGTTGGCGCGGCTGAGGTCACCCTTGTAGTCGTCGAAGCTGCCCCAGCGCGTGTTGAGGTACTGGCCCTGCAGCGTGATCATCCACTTTTCGGACGGGGTGAAGCTCAGGCGTGCACCGACCACCGGCGCAACACCGTCGGTCTTCTCGTCCAGGAACTGGCCTTCGTACACCGTGCCCAGGTCAGCGTAGCCCTTGGTGCTGACCTTCGCGTACTCGGCACCCAGCTGCAGGCCGAGGTCGAACTTCTCGGTGTCCACCACCGAGTAGTCATACACCAGGCTGGCCACCTGGTATTTCAGCTCGGCCTTGACGAAGCTGTCGGCCGGCACGTTGACGTTGCCGAAGGAAATATCCTGGCCGAGCGTCTCGCGGCGGTCCTTGTCGTACTTGAAGTAGTTGAACAGCAGGCGCTGGCGGTTGCTGATGCGGAACATGCCGTCGATACGCGGCTCCCATTCCTTGCCACCCAGCTTGAAGTCCTCGGAGAAGCCGATGTCCTGGCCGGCGACATTGGTATTGCCGCGCAGAGTGTTGTCCGAGTCGATGTTCATCGCACCCAGGCGCAGGGCGAAGCGGTCATCGCCTTCGGCGGCATGGGCGGCGGAGGCGAACGACGCGCCGGCGGCGAGAAGCGAGAGGGCGAGCAGGGTGGGGACGGAGCGCATCGAAAGAGTCCTTGCAGTGGTTCATCGGAATGAAGGCCACTTTGCCGGACGTCGCTGTCCACCATGCGTGAACGTATGGTCCACGCGGTGTGGACGGTTCAGCGCTGTCGCTGCCGTGCGAAAAAGATGGCCCCGGAGCGGCGCTTCGGGGCCATCATGGGGACCTGCAGGCGAAGCGTCGACGAGGTAGCTGCAGGCAGGTCGCAGGATCGGACCATCGCCGTCGGCGGAAAGTTCCATCGCCTGCGACCAAAGTTGAATACGCTGCGCCGCAACATTGCGCAGATGTCATTGTCCCCGTGGTGGGCTGCAAATCCGCAGCCCTTACCGCAACTTGCGCTGTTCCGATATGAACAGGGACCGGTTGTCTCGCAAATTGTCCCATTGCTATAATTTGGCGGCTCGATGAGGCCCCCCTGCTGTAGTCGCCTCAGCCATCCACTTGTAACCACGCGGGACGTCCTGTGCTGAACTCCGTAGAAGCGGGTCGGCGACTGATGCTGCGCGCCGCGGTCTATCCGCTGGCCGCAGTGGCTGTCCTGGCTCTGGCCTTCCTGCTGGTAGGGCCGAAATATGCCCTTGGTGCCCTGGCATCCGGCGTGGCGGTTTCGGCCGGTGGTTGGGTGGCGGCACGGATGGCATTGGGTGGTGGTGCGCTGGGGGCCGGTTCGGCCATGGCGCGCCTGATCGTTGCGATCGTGGCCAAGTGGGCGCTCGTTTTTGGTGTCCTGATGGTGGGGTTCCTGGTCTTCAAGCTGCCTGCATTGGCGCTGTTGGCCGGTATCGCCGTCGGGCTGATGTTCCAGGTCCTGGCCATGGCCAGGCGCTAATCGAATTCATTTAACTTAAGGTTCCGGACACATGGCAGGCGAGGCGCTTACACCCACCTCCTACATCCAGCATCACCTGCACAATCTGACGGCAGGTCATGGCTCTCCGTGGGCAATCCACGTGGACACGCTGGTGACCTCGCTGCTGATGGGCCTGGTGATGGTCGTCGCCTTCTGGCTCGGCACCCGCAAGGCCACCTCCGGCGTGCCGGGCAAGTGGCAGGCGTTCGTCGAGATCTGCCTGGAGTTCGTTGACCGCCAGGCCAAGGACACCTACCACGGCACCAGCAAGCTGGTGACCCCGATCGCGATCACGATCTTCTTCTGGATCCTCCTGATGAACCTCATCAAGATGATCCCGGCCGACTTCATCGCCAAGCCGCTCGAACTGATGGGCGTGCCGTACTGGAAGCCGGTCCCCACCGCTGACGTCAATGCCACCTTGGGCATGTCGATCAGCGTGTTCTTCCTGATGCTGTTCTTCGCGCTGCGCGCTAAGGGCTTTGGCGGTTTCGCCAAGGAATTCCTGACCGCACCGTTTGGCAAGTGGATGATGCCGTTCAACCTGATCCTGAACATCGTCGAGTGGCTGAGCAAGCCGATCTCGCTGGCGATGCGACTGTTCGGCAACATGTTCGGCGGTGAAATCGTGTTCCTGCTGATCTGGGTGCTGGGCGGTGCAGGTATCGCCGGCATGTTTGCAGGCGCGTTCGCCGGCTTCGGCTGGATGCTGTTCCACCTTCTGGTGATTCCGCTGCAGGCCTTCATCTTCATGATGCTGTCCATCGTGTACCTGAGCCTGTCGGAAGACGCTCACTGAGTTTCGCTTCACCCTTCATCCGTTTGTTTCTAAACCCTTAGCAATCAAGTTCCTGGAGAAAACCATGTACTTCGCCGTCCTGACCAATCTCGCCCAAGTTCAGAGCTCCACCGTCCTCGCCGTCGGCATCATGATCGGCCTGGCCGCGCTGGGCGCCGGTCTGGGTCTGGCCATCATGGCCGGTAAGTTCCTGGAGTCGGCCGCGCGCCAGCCGGAACTGATCCCGGTCCTGCAGGTCCGCATGTTCATCACCGCCGGCCTGATCGACGCCGCCTTCATCATCTCGGTCGCCGTTGGCCTGCTGTTCGCCTTCGCCAACCCGATGGTCGGCGAGTTCGTCTCGCGCCTGCCGGCAATCGCTGGCTGATCCAGCGAAAGCGAAACGACCGGGCGCCGCAGGCGCCTGGTCGCGGATGAAGGTTCGGAGGCGCCGCCCGTGTGGCGGCGCATCCATCCCGTCACAACCGACTGAGCGAACCCCATGGATATCGGTTTTACCCTCATCGCCCAGGCCCTGGCCTTTGCCGCCCTGATCTGGCTCATCGCGACCAAGATCTGGCCGCCGCTGATGAACGCGATCGAAGAGCGCCAGCAGAAGATCGCTGAAGGCCTCGCTGCTGCCGACCGCAGCCAGAAAGATCTGGCCCAGGCGCAGGACAAGGTCAATGAAGCGCTGAAGGAAGCCCGCACCAAGGCCAACGAGATCATCGACCAGGCCCACGCGCGTGCCAACCAGATCGTCGACGCGGCCCGCAACGAAGCTGTTGCCGAAGCCACCCGTCAGAAGGACCTGGCCCAGGCCGAAATCGACGCCGCCGCCAACCGTGCCCGTGAAGATCTGCGCAAGCAGGTGTCCGCGCTGGCCGTGACCGGTGCCGAAAAGCTGCTCAAGCGCGAAATCGACGCCAACGCCCACAAGGCGCTGCTCGACGAGCTGGCCTCGGAGATTTAAGGATGAGCCAGGCCCTCACGCTTGCCCGCCCGTACGCCCGCGCCGCCTTCGCGACCGCGCGTGACGAAGGCGCGTTCGCGCCGTGGTCGGACGCTTTGGCGTTCTCCGCCCACGTCGCCGCCGACCCGCGCGTGGCGGCCCTGCTCGCCAACCCGGAGCTGGGTCGCGATGACGCCGTCGCCCTGCTGGCGCCGGAGTCCCGCGGCGAGACCTACTCGCGCTTCCTGGCTGTGCTTGCCGAATCGCATCGTCTGCCGCTGCTGCCGGAAATCGCTGGCATGTTCGACGCGCTGCGCGCCGAGGCCGAGCACGTGGTCAAGGCCACGGTGACCTCCGCGGCCGAGCTGTCGGTTGCCGAGCTGGACGCGATCAAGGCCGCGCTGCGCAAGCGCTTCAACCGCGAGGTCGAAGTGGCTACTGCGGTCGACGCCTCGCTGATCGGCGGCGCTGTGATCGACGCCGGCGACGTGGTCATCGATGGTTCGCTGAAGGGCAAGCTGGCCCGTCTGCAGACCGCGCTCGCTAACTGAATTCATTTAACGTCCGGCCCCGCTGCCGGCACTAGGACTTGACGATGGCAACCACGCTCAACCCCTCCGAAATCAGCGAACTGATCAAGAACCGCATCGAGAAGGTCAAGCTGGCCGCGGAATCGCGCAACGAAGGCACCGTGACCAGCGTGTCCGACGGCATCGTGCGCATCTTCGGTCTGGCCGACGTGATGCAGGGCGAAATGATCGAACTGCCGAACAACACCTTCGCCCTGGCCCTGAACCTGGAGCGCGACTCGGTCGGCGCCGTGGTCCTGGGTGGCTACGAGAAAGTGCGCGAAGGTGACGTCGCCAAGACCACCGGCCGCATCCTGGAAGTGCCGGTCGGTCCGGAACTGCTGGGCCGCGTCGTCAACGCACTCGGCGAGCCGATCGACGGCAAGGGCCCGCTGGGCACCGACCTGACCGCTCCGGTGGAGCGCGTTGCTCCGGGCGTGATCTGGCGCAAGTCGGTCGACCAGCCGGTGCAGACCGGTTACAAGTCGGTCGACTCGATGATCCCGATCGGCCGTGGCCAGCGCGAGCTGGTCATCGGTGACCGCCAGACCGGCAAGACCGCGCTGGCCATCGATGCGGTGATCAACCAGAAGGGCACCGGCATCAAGTGCGTGTACGTAGCGATCGGCCAGAAGGCCTCGACCGTTGCCAACATCGTGCGCAAGCTGGAAGAGAACGGCGCCCTGGCGCACACCATCGTGGTGGCTGCCACTGCGTCCGAATCGGCCGCGATGCAGTACATCAGCGCCTACTCGGGCTGCACCATGGGCGAGTACTTCATGGACCGCGGCGAAGACGCGCTGATCGTGTACGACGATCTGTCCAAGCAGGCCGTGGCCTACCGCCAGATCTCGCTGCTGCTGAAGCGCCCGCCGGGCCGTGAAGCCTACCCGGGTGACGTGTTCTACCTGCACTCCCGTCTGCTCGAGCGCGCTGCCCGCGTGTCCGAGGAATATGTCGAGAAGTTCACCGAAGGCAAGGTCACCGGCAAGACCGGCTCGCTGACCGCGCTGCCGATCATCGAAACCCAGGCCGGCGACGTCTCCGCGTTCGTTCCGACCAACGTGATCTCGATCACCGACGGCCAGATCTTCCTGGAAACCGATCTGTTCAATGCGGGCATCCGCCCGGCCGTGAACGCCGGTATCTCGGTGTCGCGCGTCGGTGGTTCGGCGCAGACCAAGATCATCAAGAAGCTGTCTGGCGGTATCCGTATCTCGCTGGCCCAGTACCGCGAGCTGGCTGCGTTCGCGCAGTTCGCCTCGGACCTGGACGAAGCCACCCGCAAGCAGCTGGAGCGCGGTCAGCGCGTCACCGAGCTGATGAAGCAGAAGCAGTACGCGCCGATGTCGATCGCCAACCAGGCGCTGTCGATCTACGCCGTCAACGAGGGTTACCTCGACGACGTGCCGGTCAGCAAGCTGCTGGCGTTCGAAGAAGGCCTGCACGCGCACTTCGCCAACACCCAGGGCGAGCTGATCGGCAAGGTCAACGCCACCGGCGGTTGGGACAACGACATCGAAGGTGCCTTCAAGAAGGGCATCGTCGAGTTCAAGACCACCGGCAGCTGGTAATCGAGGTCCTGTAGAGCGGAGCGATGCTCCGCTGGACCAGACGATCAAACGGTTGAACAACGCGGGGCCCAGGCCCCGCGCCACGGGAATAAAAGATGGCAAGCGGACGCGAAATCAAAACCAAGATCAAGAGCGTGCAGAACACCCGCAAGGTGACGCGCGCCCTGGAAATGGTCTCGGCCTCCAAGATCCGCAAGGCGCAGGATCGGATGAAGACCTCGCGTCCGTACGCGCAGGCGATGAAGCAGGTGATCGGCCACCTGGCGCAGGCCAGCACCGACTACCAGCATCCGTTCCTGGTCGAGCGTGAGCAGGTCAAGCGGGTCGGTTTCATCGTGATCTCCTCCGATCGCGGTCTGGCCGGCGGCCTCAACAACAACCTGTTCCGCAAGATGCTTGGCGAAGCCAAGGCCTGGCAGGACAAGGGCGCCGAAGTGGACCTGGTGACCATCGGCCAGAAGGCATCGACCTTCTTCCGCCGGGTCAAGGTGAACATGGTCGGCACGGTGACCCACATCGGCGATACGCCGAAGCTGGAATCGCTGATCGGTGTGATCAAGGTCATGCTCGACGCCTTCACCGAAGGCAAGGTCGACCGCGTGTATCTGGTCTACAACCGCTTCGTCAACACGATGGTGCAGAAGGCCAGCTTCGATCAGCTGCTGCCGCTGCCGGCCGCCGAGAAGCAGGTTGCGCACCACGACTGGGACTACCTGTACGAACCCGATGCCGCGACCGTGCTTGAGCACGTGATGACGCGTTACATCGAGTCGCTGGTGTACCAGGCGCTGCTGGAAAACGTCGCTTCCGAGCATGCCGCGCGCATGGTGGCGATGAAGTCGGCCAGTGACAACGCCAACAAGCTGATCGGAACCCTGCAGCTGGTCTACAACAAGGCCCGCCAGGCAGCGATCACCCAGGAAATCTCCGAAATCGTCGGCGGCGCGGCAGCAGTCTGACCGCGTTCGTTAAAAGCACACATTTAGAGGATGCAGCAATGAGTCAGGGCAAGATCGTTCAGATCATCGGCGCCGTCGTCGACGTCGAATTCCCCCGCGAGTCGGTGCCGAAGGTGTACCACGCGCTGAAGGTGGACAACACCGAAATCACCCTGGAAGTGCAGCAGCAGCTCGGTGACGGCGTGGTCCGCTGCATCGCGCTGGGCTCCACCGATGGCCTGAAGCGCAACCTGGTGGCCACCAACACCGAGCGCGGCATTTCCGTGCCGGTCGGCGCTGGCACCCTGGGTCGCATCATGGACGTGCTCGGCCGTCCGATCGACGAAGCCGGTCCGGTCGCCGCCAGCGACACCTGGGAAATCCACCGCGCTGCTCCGTCGTACGAAGACCAGTCCCCGGCCACCGAGCTGCTGGAAACCGGCATCAAGGTCATCGACCTGATGTGCCCGTTCGCCAAGGGCGGCAAGGTCGGCCTGTTCGGCGGCGCCGGCGTCGGCAAGACCGTCAACATGATGGAACTGATCAACAACATCGCCAAGGCGCACAGCGGTCTGTCCGTGTTCGCCGGCGTGGGTGAGCGTACCCGTGAGGGCAACGACTTCTACCACGAGATGAAGGACTCCAACGTCCTGGACAAGGTCGCGATGGTGTACGGCCAGATGAACGAGCCGCCGGGCAACCGTCTGCGCGTCGCCCTGACCGGCCTGACCATGGCCGAGTACTTCCGCGACGAGAAGGACGAGAACGGCAAGGGCAAGGACGTGCTGCTGTTCGTCGACAACATCTACCGCTACACCCTGGCCGGTACCGAAGTGTCGGCACTGCTGGGTCGTATGCCGTCGGCAGTGGGCTATCAGCCGACCCTGGCGGAGGAAATGGGCGTCCTGCAGGAGCGCATCACCTCGACCAAGAATGGTTCGATCACCTCGATCCAGGCCGTCTACGTGCCGGCCGATGACTTGACCGATCCGTCGCCGGCGACCACCTTCGCCCACCTTGACTCGACCGTGACCCTGTCGCGTTCGATCGCTTCGCTGGGTATCTACCCGGCGGTCGATCCGCTGGATTCCACCAGCCGCCAGATGGACCCGCTGGTCATCGGCCACGAGCACTACGACACCGCCCAGCGCGTCCAGCAGACCCTGCAGAAGTACAAGGAACTGAAGGACATCATCGCCATCCTGGGCATGGACGAACTGTCCGAAGAAGACAAGCAGGCCGTGTCGCGCGCCCGCAAGATCGAGCGCTTCTTCAGCCAGCCGTTCCACGTGGCCGAGGTGTTCACCGGCTCGCCGGGCAAGTACGTGTCGCTGAAGGACACGATCCGTGGCTTCAAGGCCATCGTCGATGGCGAGTACGACCACCTGCCGGAGCAGGCGTTCTACATGGTCGGCAGCATCGAAGAAGCGGTCGAGAAGGCCAAGAAGATGGCCGAGAAGGCCTGATGCGGCGGGGACGGGCACATGCCCGTCCCGACCGTGACACGGGGTGGGCCTGCGCCCACCGCTGCGGAATCCCTGCGGTGGGTTCGACCCGCCCCCTAGCGAAGAGAGTTACATGAGCACCATCCGTTGCGACATCGTCAGCGCCGAGCAGGAAATCTTCCGTGGCGAAGCGACCCTGGTCGTGGCCACCGGTGAGCTGGGCGAACTGGGCATCGCGCCCAAGCACGCACCGCTGATCACCCGCCTGAAGCCGGGCAAGGTGGTAGTGACCACGCCGAGTGGCGAGCAGCTGGATTTCGCCATTTCCGGCGGCATCCTGGAAGTGCAGCCGCAGGTGGTGACCGTGCTGGCCGACACCGCGATCCGCGCACAGGACATCGACGAAGCCTCGGTCCGCAAGGCCAAGGAAGAAGCCGAGCGCATCCTGGCCAACCGCGGCGAAGCGATGGAAGTGGCCGAAGCCCAGCAGAAGCTGGCCGAAGCCGTTGTCCAGCTGCAGGCGCTGGAGCGCCTGCGCAAGACCCTCAAGCACTGAACCGTGCCGAGGTGACACCTCTGCCTGCAAGGCATGGGTGAGTGCAGGAACGCCGGCTACCATGCCGGCGTTTTTGTTTGTTTTCCACGGAGGCAGGGAATGCAGCAGTCATCGACAGCGTCGCAGGACATGGGCAGCTGGCAACGCCGCTGGCGCACACCGGAAGGCATGTTCCTGACTGCCTGGATCGTGCTCTGCCTGCCATGGCTGATGGGCATCAAGACCATTCCGTTCGATGCCGTGCAGCAGTTCTTCCCCGCGGTCAGTTTCAGCGCTGAACAACTGCGTCATCTGCAGGCGCCGTGGTGGAATCCGTATCTGTACGGCGGCTATCCGCAGCTGGCGGATCCGCAGATGATGACGTTGCAGCCGAGCATGCTGCTGCCGATGCTGCTGGCACCGACCTCGTTGCACCTGTTCACGGTGGTCGTGCTGCTGCATGTGCTGGCAGGTGGCTTTGGTGCATTGCGGCTGGGGCGCGCGCAGGGGATGCCGCCACCGGCGCAGCTGCTGTTCGCCCTGGTGTTGATGTTCGGAGGGGTGGCCGCATCGCGCCTCCAGCACACACCGATGATCGTCAGTTACAGCCTGCTGCCATGGCTCTGGCTGGGCATGGAGCAGGTCCGCCGCCATGGACGGGCGCGTGACGTCGCGCTGGCGGGCGTCGCCGGCGGTCTGTGTGCGCTGCAGCTGACCCAGGTCACCTATTTCATCATCCTCGCCTGCGCGATCCATGCCGTGGGTGCGGTTGTGCTGGCGAAGGGCCAGCACGTGCGAATGCTGCTGCGGTTCGGCCTTGTCGCCTTGCTCGCGGGCGCGATCAGTGCGCCGCAGTGGTTGTCCACGCTGGCGTGGCTGGGCGAGACCAATCGCGATGGTCTGTCATTGGAGGCTGCATTGCCGGGGGCCATCCACTGGCAGACCCTGGCCACGCTTCTGTCCGGCAACGTGTTCTCGCAGGGGCGCGGTGACAGCTGGGCCTTTGGTGACATCAGCGCCGATTACCTCTATCTGGGCGCGGTGCCGATGGCGCTCTGGCTGGGATGGGGCGGTGAAGTGCTGCGGCGCAAACCCGCTGCGACCCGCATCGCGCTGGGAGTGGTGATCCTGACAGTCCTGATCGCGCTGGGTGGGGCGACGCCACTGTTCGCGTGGTTGTTCACCTGGCTGCCCGGCCTGGATCTGTTCCGGCGGCCTGCAGATGCGTTGTTCCTCACCCTTCCCGCAGCAGCTTGGCTGGGTGCCAACGCCTTGCAGGTTGCATTGCAGCGAGGCCCGTTGCGGTTGCCGTGGACGTCAGTGGCTGCCGTCGTGTTGCTGACTGCCTCCAGTTCATGGATGGCGATCGAACACGGTCATCTGCTGGCCTTTGCCTGGCTCGGCATCAGCGCGGCGCTGGGGAGCGCGGCGGTGCTGCTGCTGCGCCGCTACCGGGCACCTGTGCGCTGGCTGTTCGCGTTGGTGCTGTTCGACCTGCTGATGTTCAACGTGGGAACCAGCTTCAACGCTGGCAGCGGCACCAAGTCGGTACTGACTGCGGACCGTGCTGGACCTGCGCAGCGCGCTTACGCGCTGCTCGCGGCCGAGCGGCAACCCGGATTGCCCGAGCGCGCCGTGGTCTTCGGTATCGGTGGACTCACCAACGGGGCTGCGGTCCATGCGATCGCATTGGCAAACGGTTACAACCCGCTGCTGGCCAACGACTACCTGCAGATGACCGGCATGCCGGGTGAGCCGGTGGACACGTTCCAGCAGAAGCTGCCGACGGCCTGGGCCCCGGACACGACAGCACCTTTGTACGATCTGCTGGGTGTGCGCTGGCTGTTGGCTCAGGATCCGTTCCCGGGTTCCGGCGGGCAGGGTGACCAGGTGGAGCTCGCACGACGCGACAGCGTGCTGCCGCGCGTGCTCAATCCTCGAAACGTTCGACGCCATGATGCGCGTCTGCCCCCGGCGGTTGAATTCAACCAGACCGATTTCAGCCGGCAGTTCTGGTTGCCAACCATGGCCAGCGCCGCATGCCCGGAGCAGGATGCCGGTGAGGCCGACATCCGGGTGCAGCACTATCAGCCTGGCCGGATCGAGCTCATGGTGGACGCCGACCGCGCCGCGTGGGTCGTGGTCAACGAGGTGACCGCCCGTGGCTGGCAGGCCCGCCTGGAAGATGGCACCGTACTGCCAGTGCTGCGTGGCAATGGCCTGTTCCATACGCTGTGCGTGCCGGCAGGCCGCCATCGGGTGCAGTTGCGCTACAGCCCGTTGCAGTTGTGGCGCGAGGGATTGAGCAAGCGTCTGGCCGGCGACGCTGGCCTTCAATGAATCCGGTCAGCGGTACACCACGTGCCGCAGCAGAATGAACGACACCAGCGCCAGGCAGCCTTCCACCAGCGGCTTGGCAAGCCATGCGTACTGCAGCCCCAGCGCATGGTCGGCTGCCGTCACCAGCAGCGTGCTGGCCGCTGTGAGCAGCGTCCAAAGCAGGAGGAAGCGTGCGAAGCGCTTCCAGCCCAGACGCTGTTGGCCGGCGGCAGCAAAGGTATAGCGGCCGTTGAGCCAGAAGCCGAGCAGCATGCCGGCCAGACGGCCGAGGATGTTGGCAGGGGCAACGGGCAGCCCGAGCGCGGTGCTGCCCACGAACACCAGCCAGTCCAGCAGCAGCTGCACCAGGCCGATGACGATGTATGAGCTGCCCTGGCGGACGAGGGTCATTGCCGTGGTTTCCCGATGCCGTCGAGCAGCAGCGGGCCCATCCAGGGCAGTAGATCGAGGATTCGTTCCTTCAGGGAGCGCACGGTTCACGTCAGGCGGGTAAAGAGCTCGGCTATCCTATCAGTCAGTCCTCAGATTGCCGCCGCTGCGTGGCCCCTCTCTCCATGACCCAACCCCTGCACGTCATCATCCTCGCCGCTGGCGCCGGCAAGCGCATGAAATCGGTGCTGCCCAAGGTACTGCAGCCGATCGCCGGCAAGCCGATGCTGGCGCATGTGATCGCCACGGCGCGCGAACTGCAGCCGGCTGCCATCCACGTGGTGTACGGCCACGGCGGGGACCAGGTGCGGCACTACTTCGCTGACCAGCCGGACCTGTTGTGGGCGGAACAAGTGCAGCAGCTGGGTACTGGCCACGCCGTGGCCCAGGCCATGCCGGAGGTGCCCGACGCCGCACAGGTGCTGGTGCTGTATGGCGATGTGCCGTTGATCCGTGCGCAGACCCTGCGCGACCTGCTGGCCCAGCCGGGCCGGCTGGCCGTGCTGGTGGCCGATGTCGAGGATCCCACCGGCTATGGTCGCGTGCTGCGCGATGCTGAAGGCAAGGTGGGGGCGATCGTCGAACAGAAGGACGCCGATGAAGAACAGCGCCGGGTGCGCATCATCAACACCGGCATCATCACCGCCGAGTCGACCGCGCTGCGCCGTTGGCTGTCACAGCTGTCCAACAGCAACGCACAGGGCGAGTATTACCTGACCGATGTGTTCGCCTTCGCCGCCCGCGAGTTCACTCCGGCGGAGATGGCCCTGGTGGCCGATGCGCAGGACGCGGAAGGCGCGAACGATCCCTGGCAGCTCTCGCAGCTGGAACGCGCCTGGCAACGCCGCGCAGTGCGCGCGCTGTGCATCCAGGGCGCGCGCGTGCGGGATCCGGCGCGGGTCGATATCCGTGGTGAAGTGATCGTCGGCAGCGACGTGATGATCGATGTCGATGTGATCCTGGAAGGCAAGGTGGTGCTCGGCGATGGCGTGACCATCGGCCCGTTCACCCGGCTGAAGGACGTCACCCTCGGCGCGGGTACTGAAGTGCGCGCGCACTGCGATGTCGAAGGCGTCGTCAGCGAGGGCGCTGCCCAGATCGGCCCGTTCGCGCGCCTGCGCCCGGGTACGGTGCTGGCCGACGGCGTGCACGTGGGCAACTTCGTGGAAACCAAGAAAGTCACCCTGGGGGTAGGCAGCAAGGCCAATCACCTGACCTACCTGGGTGATGCGGTGATCGGCAGCAAGGTCAACATCGGTGCGGGCACCATCACCTGCAACTACGACGGTGTGAACAAGTCGACCACCACCATCGGCGACAACGCCTTCATCGGCTCCAACAGTTCGCTGGTGGCGCCGGTGCTGATCGGTGAAGGGGCGACGATTGCTGCAGGTTCGGTCATCACCCGCACCGCGCCGGACGGCAAGCTGACCGTGGCTCGTGCGCGCCAGGAAACGATCGATGGCTGGCAACGCCCCATCAGGAAAAGCTGAGCCGAGGCCGCCGCGCGTCGGCGAACTCGACGCGTTGCCCCGCATCGAACAGCGTGCGGGCGAACTGCTGCGCGGGCACGAGGCGTACCCGGTGTTCGCCGGCCATGGACTGGACCTCCCCGTGTTGCAGGCTGGACTGCAGCGTGACCAGTTGTGGGTCATCGACGGCGCCGATGGCGGCGTCGCCGGCTACCTGCTGGGCGGTGCGCTCGACGGTGATTTCCATGTGCTGCAGATGGATGTGGATCCCGGCCACGCGCGGCGTGGCTACGGACGCGCGCTGCTCCGCCATGCGCTGGCCGAGGCCCAGATGCGTGGCTACGGTGCCGCAGTGCTGACCACGCTGTCAGATGTGCCTTGGAACGCGCCCTTCTACGTCAGCGAGGGATTCAAGGTGCTGACGGAGGCAGGGTGGGGCGCGGGCCTGAGAGTGTTGATGGTCGAGGAAGCCGCGCTGGGATTTCCGATGCACCTGCGGGTGGCGATGCGGCGAGTGCTTTCTTCAGGGTGAATTCTGGAAGCAAAGCAAAAGCATCCACGCATGGCGTGGATCTACTGGCCTTTGACCTTGGGGCCGCCTTGAAGCAATCAATCGAAGAAGGAACGCTCAGCCCACCGGCAACAGGATCGACACACACAGCCCGCCGTCGGTGCGGTTCTGCAGCGATACCCTGCCGCCGTGCGCCTCGACGATCTCGCGGGTGAGAGCCAGCCCCAGGCCGGTGCCATTGCGCTTGGTCGAATAGAACGGCATCAGCGCATTCTGCAGCACCTGCTCGTTCATGCCCTTGCCCCGGTCCAGCACATCCAGCCGCAACCACTGCGGCAGCCGGGTCAGCTGCACCTGCACGTCGTCGTTCGGCGGATCTGCTTCGGCGCAGGCCTCGTGCGCGTTCTTCAGAAGGTTGAGCAGGGCCTGGCCGAACTGGGCGATGTCGATCCGGCTGCTCAGTTCTTCGTCGAGTTCACGCTCCATCGTGAACGGAATCTGCTGGCACAGGCTGGACAGGAATGGCGCCCACTGGACGGTCTGCAGTTGCGGCTGCGGCAGCTTGGCGAAACGCGCGTAGCCCCGGATGAAGCCTTCCAGATGCCGTGCGCGGTCTTCAATGGTGGTGAAGATCTCCGGCAGCCGGTCGAAGCGTTCGCGCTTGACCAGTTCGCCACCGGAGTGCGCCAGCGAGGCGATGGGTGCCAGCGAGTTGTTGAGCTCGTGGCTGATCACCCGGATCACCTTCTTCCAGGTCTGTACTTCCTGCCGGCGCAGTTCAGCCGTCAACTGGCGTACCAGCAGCAGGTCGTGCGGGCGGCCGTTGAGCTGGAACGCGCGCCGCGAGAGGTGATAGACCTGTTCGTCGTCCTCGTCTCCCTCCACGCCGTCTTCGTGTTCCGACTTCACCGCGAACAGGCTGTCGCCGCCGCGGCCGATGGCATCGCGCAGTTCCACCGGCAGCTGCTCGAGCACGTCTTCCATGCGCTGCCCTTCCAGCTTCCAGCCGCCGTGCAGCAGCTTGCGTGCGGCCAGGTTGGAGAACACCACGCGGGAAATGCCATCGCCACCGGCTGCGATCAGCAGCATCGCCACTGGTGTGTTCTGCACCATGGTGTCCAGCAGCAGTTCGCGCTGCACCAGGCCCTGACGCTGTGCGCGCAGCACCTCGCCCAGTTCGCGGTGTGCCTGCACCAGGTCACCCAGTTCGTCATTGCCGGGCCAGTAGATGCCGAAGTTGTACTCACCGTCGCGGTAACTGCTGGTGGTCCCTGACAGTGCGCGCATCAACGAGCGCACCGGTGCGGTGGCGCGGCGAAGCGTCCACCACATCAATGACAGCAGGACGACCGTGGAGACGGTGGTCACCACCCAGCCATGGTCCATCCAGTAGGCCAGCAGCCACGGCAGCGCGGCAGCCAGCGCCAGCACCGGCAGCAGGCGCAGGAACAGGCGGAAGGTGAAGGAGCGTCGTTTCATTCGCGCGGGATGCCGTGACGGTCCATGCGCCGGTACAGCGCCTGCCGGCTCAGTCCAAGCTCGTTGGCCGCCTGCGCGATGACTCCGTGATTGCGCGCCAGCACTTCTTCGATGCGTGCGCGGTCGGGATCATTGCCGGCGCTCGGCGTCGGGCGGGGTGCAGCAGGCGCACGCGGCAGGTTGAGATCGGCCACGTCGATGCGGTTGCCTGTGGCCAGCAGTTCGGCACGCTGGATCACGTTGCGCAGCTCGCGCACGTTGCCCGGCCACAGGTGCCGTTGCAGCGCAGTGGCCGCCGCGCTGGACAGCGGCTTGCCGATGCTGAGGAAATGCTCGGCCAACGGCACGATGTCGCCGGGGCGGTCGGCCAGCGGCGGCAGCGTCAGTTCCACCGTGTTGAGCCGGTAGTAAAGGTCTTCGCGGAACGTACCTTCGCGGATCATCGCCGGCAGATCGGCATTGGTCGCACTGACCACGCGCACCTTGACCTGGCGTTCGCGGTTGGAGCCCAGGCGTTCGAAACGTCCTGTCTCCAGCACGCGCAGCAGCTTCATCTGCCCGCCCAGCGACAGGTTGCCGATTTCATCCAGGAACAGTGTGCCGCCGTCGGCCGCCTCGAACTTGCCTTCGCGCGCCTTGTTGGCGCCGGTATAGGCGCCGGCCTCGGCACCGAACAGTTCGGCCTCGATCAGTTCGGAGGGCAGGGCGCCGCAGTTCACCGCAACGAACGGGCCCTTGGCCACCAGCGAGTTGGCCTGGATGATCTGCGCGATCTTCTCCTTGCCCGCGCCATTGGGGCCGGTGATCAGCACCGGCAGTTCCGAGCGCGCGACCTGGCAGGCCAGGGCGATCACCCGCTCGCTGGCGGGGTCGGCAAACACCGCGCCGCACAATGCGTATTTGTCTTCCAGTGCATGGCGCTGGCGTTGCTCGCGCTGGCGTCGCTGGTCCAGTTCGCGCCGCGCTTCGGACAGTTCCAGCAGGTTGTTGACCGTGGTCAGCAGCTTGCGGTCATCCCACGGCTTGGCCAGATAGTCGGCGGCACCGGCCTTGACCAGGTCCACCGCGCTGCTCAGGTGGGTCCAGGCAGTCAGCAGGATCACCGGCAGATCGGGGTGGCGTTCGCGGATCTGCGCGAACAGTGCCTCGCCTTCCTCGCCGGAGGTGGTGTCCTCGCTGAAGTTCATGTCCTGGATCACCAGGTCGACCGTCTGTGACTCCAGCAGCGCCAGCCCTTCGGCCGGGCTCTGCGCCAGCAGGGTGTCGATGTCGTGCAGGGAGAACAGCACGTCCAGCGCGGTTCCCACGCTGGCGTTGTCGTCGATGATCAGGATCGCAGGCATTCGGCGGCTTCTGGGAGGGCGGGGAAGCGCCGGCAAGCGTCGGCGCCGCGCACGGGAAAGGGTGGATGGCGCCGGAGCTTTCGGCGCCACCCACCAAGCATAGCCAAACCGATGGCGGCGCAGGGGCCGCCCGGCCTCAGCGTTGTGGCAGGGGCGGCGGCGGTGGAGCCGGAGGGGGCGGTGGTGGCGCCAGCGCGGGGCGCCACTGGGACGCGCTCACCGGCACGGTGAGCATCCGCCCATCGCGCCGCAGCAGCAGGTAGACGGTGGCTGTCGATGCCGCATGCACGGCATTGGCGAGCTGCTCGATCTGCCGCACCGGCGAATCGTTCACGCGCAGGATGCGGTCGCCGCTGCGCACACCGAAGCGGGCTTCCGGGCTGGCCACATCCACCCGCACCACGCCCTCGGTCGAGCGCAGCGCCAGCCGCGCATCGTCCTGGCGCCACTCCAGCGTCTGCGCGCTGCTGCTGCCGGCGAGTACCGGCAGCGGCAGGGCCAACAACACCAGCAGCAGGCCGGCGCGCATCTCACGCCCCCCGCGTGGCGACGGCCGGCGGCACGGCAGCGGCGCGGCGGGCCGGGCCGAACACCGCGATCTGGCCCAGCATCCACAGCAGTACCGCGCCCAGCGGCAGGTACAGCAGCGGCATGCGCGGCAGCTCGTACATGTTCATCAGCGCCAGGTTGATGGCGTAGGCCGCCAGCATGCCCAGCACGATGCCCAACGTAGCCAGCAGGAAGTTCTCGGTCTGGAAGTAGCGCAGGATCTGCCCACGGGTGGCGCCCAATGCGCGGCGGATGCCGATCTGCTTGCTGCGCTGCTGCACCCAGAAGCTGGCCAGGCCGACGATGCCCAGTGCGGTGACCACCAGCAGCGCGATGCACACGGTGACCAGCAGGCCGACCATGGAGCGGTCGTTCTTGAAGTAGTCGGCGCGCTGTTCCTGGTAGGTCAGTTTCTCACGCACCAGGCGGTTGGGGTCGTTGTGCTCCAGCGCGGCCAGCGCGCCCTTCAACACTTCATCACGGCGCTCCGGCGAGGTCCGCAGCATGTACGGGCCGCGGGTGAAGTCGGTACGTACCGGCAGGATCATCGACAAGGTGCTGTTGTCGTTGTAGTCGGTCGGAGTGGCCAGGTGGGCGACCACGCCGACCACATGCAGCGCCTGGTTGCCCATGTAGAACGTCTTGCCCAGCGCGCTCTGGTCCGGATACATCTTTGCAGCGACCTGCTGGTTGATGATTACCGGCGCGGCGCGGTCAGGCTTCGGGTTCTTCTGCGCTTCTTCCAGGTCGATGTACTCGCTGGGCAGGAAGTCTCGCCCGGCGACCAGTTGCAGGCCCAGCGTGGACAGAGCGTTCTCACCCACCATGTACTGCGACACGAAGGCCGTCGGGCGTTCCTGCTCCCGCTCGCGCGAGATGCTGGTGTTGCTCGAGTTGCGGCGGAACGGCAGCTGGTTGACCTTGGCCACGCTGGTCACGCCGGGGATCGCGCGCAGCGACGCGAGGTCTTCGTTGGTGCGGGCCATGGCGTTGGTCTGCTTGCCGATGCCGCTGACCCGGACCATGACCAGTTCGTTCTCGGCCAGGCCGCTGGGCTGGCTGATCTTCTCCACGCGCTGGGTGACCAGGAACAGGGCATTGCAGACGATGGCGCAGGTCAGGGCGATTTCCAGCACGATCAATGCGGCTGCGGTCTTGTGCCGGCGCAGGGTGCTGAGGATGGGGCGGATGTCCATGGGAAGTCCTCGTTCTCGTGCTTACTGCGACTTGAGCTGGATGGCCGGGGTGACCTGCATCGCGCGCCAGGCGGGCAGGAAACCGGCAGCGATGCTGGCGAGCAGGGTCAGGCCGAGCGAGAGCAGCAGCATGCTGCCGTCCAGGTGGGCCAGCTTGGCGTAGTCCACCGGTTGCTGGCGCACCGCGTACAGGCCCAGCAGCGCCAGCCCGATACCGAGCACGCCACCGACCACGCCCACCGCGCCCGCTTCGACCAGGCACTGCAGGAAGATCTGCCCGCGGCTGGCGCCCAGTGCGCGACGAACACCGATTTCACCGCTGCGGCGCAGGAACTTGGCCAGCAGCAGGCCGACGGTGTTGACCAGGCACACACCGAGGAAACCCAGCGCCAGCCACATCTGCAGGCGCACGTCGCTGGGCACCGCGTTGTTGAAGGTCAGCCATTCCATCACGGTGCGCAGGCGCACGTTGGCCGGACGCTCGAAACGACCGGCAGCCCGCTGCTGGTCCGAATAGTTGACCAGGTAGCGGCGGTAGTCTTCGGCCTTGGACGGGTCAAGCTCCACCCAGTACTGGATCCAGGTGCACGGTGCGTTGATCGAATTGCTGTCGTCGTCGGGGGCGCCGTCGCGGAAGCAGTTCATGTTGCCGTTGCTGCCGAACTTCAGGTCCATCGCGGTGGACAGCGGCATCATCAGATCCTCTTCGCGGCCGTAGTTGCCCACGGTCAGGTCGAAGAAGTGAGGTTCCGGATTCCAGGTGTCCATCACGCCGATCACCCGCAGCGAATGGCCATCGACCCGGACCTGGCGGCCGACACTGTCGGCACCCTGGAACAGCTTGTCGTTGATCACCTTGGACAGCACCACCACGCGGGCACGGCCGTCATCGTCGCTGGCCGTCCAGGCACGGCCGTACAGCATCGGCACGTTGAACATCGGGAAGAAATCGGCCGAGGTCCAGCGCGTATCGATGTTGAACGGCTTCAACGTGCTGCCTTCCGGCTCGACGGTCACAGCGCCGGCACTCATCATCGCCTGTCGCTCGCCACGCTTCTCGCGCAGCAGCGTCTCGGCATCGAAACGGGTCATCTGGGTCTCCGGCTCTTCGCCGGTCAGGTAACCCGAGCGCGGGCGCGGATCGACCTGCACGTAGAACAGGCGGTCGCTCTTGTCGGGGATCGGATCGCCGGACAGCACATGGAACACGGTCAGGGTAGTCATCGAAGCACCGATGCCCAGCGCGATGGCCACCACCATCAGCGCGGTCAGTACCTTGTTGCGGCGGAAGCTGCGCACCGCCAGTCGGGCGTAGTAGGCGAACATGGTCGTGCCCTCACTCGTTGACGGCGACGATGCGACGCGGGGTGGCCAGCACCGGCTCGCGCACCAGGTCGGTGACCTGGCCGTCGACGATGTGTACGTTGCGCTGTGCGCGTGCGGCCAGTTCCGGGTCGTGGGTGACCATCACGATGGTGGTGCCGGCGGCGTTGATCTCCTCCAGCAGTTCCATCACCCCGCGCGCCATCTGCGTGTCCAGGTTGCCGGTCGGTTCGTCGGCCAGCAGCAGGCGCGGGCTGCCGGCCAGGGCACGGGCTATCGCCGCGCGCTGCTGCTGGCCGCCGGAGAGTTCGTTCGGGTAGTGCTTCATGCGCGAGCCCAGACCGACCTGGCTCAGTGCCTTCTCGATGCGCTCGCGGCGCTCGCCGGCGCTCATCTTGCGGTAGCGCAGCGGCACGTCCACGTTGTCGAACAGGTTGAGGTCCGGAATCAGGTTGAAGCCCTGGAAGATGAAGCCGATCTTCTGGTTGCGCAGGCGGCTGCGCGCATCATCGCCAAGCTTGCTGACGTCCTGGCCATCGAGCATGTAGGTGCCACTGGTGAAGGTTTCCAGCAGGCCGGCGATGTTGAGGAAGGTGGTCTTGCCGGAGCCGGACGGACCGGTGACCGCGACGAACTCGCCTTCCTTGACCTGCAGTTCCAGTGAACGCAGCGCGTGGGTTTCCACCTGTTCGGTACGGAAGACCTTGGCGACCGAACGCATTTCGAGCATGTACATGGGGTGTCCTCTCTCCAGGATGTATGAGTTGTCAGTTGACGGAGACGCGTTCGGCGTCCTTGAACAGGTCGCTGCCCGAGACCACGATGCGGTCCCCCGGCTGCACACCCGACTTGATTTCCACTTCGCCCAGGCTGCTGACGCCCAGTTCGATCGGACGGCGCACCGCGGTGCGGCCATCCATCACGTACGCCACGCCGTTGCCCTGTTCCACGAACGGGCCACGCTCGACCTTCATGACATTCCTGCGGGTATCCAGCAGCACCCGCACCGACATCCGCTGGCTCTGGCGCAGGCCTTCCGGCTGGGCCGCGGCAAAGCGGACGCGCGCGTTGACCTCGCCATTGACCACTTCCGGCGACACCGCGCTGATCTCGCCCGGGAACGGCTGGCCATTGCCACCGGTCAACTGCGCCGGCATGCCGATCGCCAGATCGCGCGCGAAGCTTTCCGGCACCTTGATCTCGACCTCGAACTTGGACAGGTCGACCACGCCCAGCACCGGCGCGTTGGCGGCCAGGTTGGTGGCCTGGGTGGCCTGCACCTGACCGACCTGGCCATCGAACGGTGCGCGCAGGGTCAGCGCGTCGACCTGGCGCTGCACTTCGGCCACCACGGCCTTCTGGCGGTCGGCCAGCAAGCGCTTGTTGCGTGCGTCCAGATCCGCGCCCTGGCTCTGCAGGCGCGCATCGGTGGTGGCATTGGCCAGGCTGATGTCGGCCTTCTTCAGGGTGTCCTGGGCCTTGGCCAGATCGATCTGCGGCACCGCACCGCCATCGAAGCCGCGCTGGTAGCGCTGCAGGTCGCGGTCGGCGGCCTGCCGCTCGATGCTGGCCTGGTCGGTTTCCTTGCGCGACTTGGCCCGGGCCAGGGTGGCATCCAGGTTGGCGCGGCTGGCCTCGGCTTCCAGGCCGGCCAGGGTGGCCTCCTCCTGGGCGAGCTTGCTGCGCAGCTCGGGGCTGTCGATGATCGCCAGCTCCTGGCCCTTCTTGACCACATCGCCGGCGACCACCTTCAGGTCGACGGTGCCGGCGGAGATCGCATACAGCACCGGGCTGTTGGCGGCGATCACGCGGCCGTCGGCGGCGATGTCGCGCACCAGGTCGCCGCGCTGCACTTCGGCCACGCGCACCCGGCTGCTGTCGAACGAGCGGCTGGCGTTGGACCAGGCATGCACGGCCCAGCCGATGCCGGCGAGCAGGGCGATGCCGGCCAGGGCCGGCCAGCGGTAGCGGTGCCATGCGGCCTTGGGAGCACTGGCCGAAGCGGAGGAAACGATCTGGTCCTGGGCGGAGGTGTCGCGGATCATCGGGTTCGTGCCTGTCGGTGGTGCCAGAGTGGTGCCCTATGCAAAGCACACAGTGTGCCAACTTTATTTATTTGAAAATCAATAACTTGTAAAATTTTCTCTGCTGTCCGGGTGTCCGCGGACACCTTTCCGGACACTTTCATTAAGCGGACAGGAGGGGGTTGGCGGACACGCAGGCTAGAATGCGGCGACCGTCTTCAAGGAAATGCGTGACATGTGTGGAATCGTAGGTGCGATCGCCCAACGTGATGTGGTGCCGGTCCTGATCGAAGGACTGAAGCGACTGGAATACCGTGGTTACGATTCCTCCGGTATCGCCGTGATCGACCATGCCGAGCGCGCTGACGTGCGCCGCGTGCGCCGCACCGGCCGCGTTTCTGAAATGGCCACCGCTGCCGAGGCCGAAGGCTTTACTGCCAGCCTCGGCATCGGCCACACGCGTTGGGCTACCCATGGCGGTGTCACCGAGGCGAACGCGCATCCGCACATCAGCCATGGCGTGGCGCTGGTGCACAACGGCATCATCGAAAACCATGAAGAACAGCGCGAGAAGCTGCGTGCGCTGGGCTACACCTTCGAGTCGCAGACCGACACCGAAGTGATCGCCCATCTGATCCACCACCATCTGAAGAATGGCGATGACCTGCTGGTCGCGCTGCAGCACACGGTGAAGGAACTGACCGGTGCCTATGCGCTGGCCGTGGTCAGCCGTGCCGAGCCGGAACGTTTCGTCTGCGCCCGCATGGGCTGCCCGCTGCTGGTCGGTCTGGGCGAGGGCGAGAACTTCGTGGCGTCCGATGTGTCGGCCGTACTGTCGGCCACGCGCAAGGTGATCTTCCTGGAAGAGGGCGACACCGCCGAGATCCGCCGTGATGGGGTGAGCATCTTCGACGGCAATGATCAGCCGATCGAGCGCGATGTACATCTCTCCGATGTCTCGCTGGCCTCGCTGGAACTTGGCCCGTACCGCCACTTCATGCAGAAGGAAATCCACGAGCAGCCGCGTGCACTGGGCGATACCATCGAAGCGGCGATCGACGCCGGTGGCTTCCCGGCTGAACTGTTCGGCAAGAATGCCGAAGCGGTGCTGTCGGGCATCGAGGGCGTGCAGATCCTGGCCTGCGGTACCAGTTACTACTCGGGCCTGACCGCGCGCTACTGGATCGAGGCCATCGCCGGCCTGCCGTGCAGCGTGGAGATCGCCAGCGAGTACCGCTATCGCGCCGCGTATGCCAATCCCAAGCACCTGATCGTGACCATCTCCCAGTCCGGCGAAACGCTGGATACGATGGAAGCGCTGAAGTACGCCAAGTCGCTGGGCCACAAGCACACGCTGTCGATCTGCAACGTGCCGGAAAGCGCGATTCCGCGCGCCAGCGAACTGGTCTGCTACACCCGCGCCGGCGCCGAGATCGGCGTGGCGTCGACCAAGGCCTTCACCACCCAGCTGGCCGCGCTGTTCCAGCTGACCGTGGTGCTGGGCAAGCTGCATGGCCGCGTTGATGCCGCACAGGAAGCGGACTACCTGGAGCAGCTGCGTTTCCTGCCGGGCAGCGTGCAGCACGCATTGAACATGGAACCGCAGATCGCCGCATGGGCCGAGCGCTTCGCACGCAAGAGCAGTGCGCTGTTCCTGGGCCGTGGCCTGCACTATCCGATCGCCCTGGAAGGCGCGCTCAAGCTGAAGGAAATCTCGTACATCCACGCCGAGGCCTACCCGGCCGGTGAGCTCAAGCACGGGCCGCTGGCGCTGGTGGACGAGGACATGCCGGTGGTGGTGATCGCGCCCAACGACAGCCTGCTGGAGAAGGTCAAATCCAACATGCAGGAAGTGCGTGCGCGTGGCGGTGAGCTGTTCGTGTTCGCCGACCAGGACAGCAACTTCAACGAGTCCGAAGGTGTGCACGTGATCCGCACCCCGCGCCATGCCGGCGTGCTCAGCCCGGTGGTGCACACCATCCCGGTGCAGCTGCTGGCTTACCACACCGCGCTGGCGCGCGGCACCGACGTGGACAAACCGCGTAACCTGGCCAAGAGCGTGACGGTGGAATAAGGCCGGACGTGGCTGGCGGGTGATGTGCTGTCCGCCATGTGTTCGCTCCATGGAGTGGGCAAGCTTCAGGCCGCCTGAACGACGGTGTGTTCCAGGACATGCTGATCAAGAACGAGGGGCGAGGGCGCGGTTGCTCTCGCCCTTCTGCATTTCTGCAGTGGTTCGATATCGCCTTGGCAATCCGGACCGCTGGCGACTGGAGCAGACGGCGGCGGCCCGCATCATCCACACCGGCCAGACTGGACGCCACCGGCAAGAGCAGACGCTTCGGCGGCGCGCACCGCAGGGAATGCGTCGAATCAGTCTGCGCGGTTCATGCCTTGGAAACCAGGTACTCGGTGGGCGACACCCCAAGCGAGCGGCGGAACATCGCCGAGAAGGCGCTGGGGCTCAGATAGCCGTGCTCCAGCGACACTTCCAGGATGGATGCCCCCGAGGCCAGGCGGGGCAGGCTGAGCAGGAGGCACATCCGCCGCCGCCAGTCGCCGAAACTCATCCCGACCTCGCGGTGGAACAGCCGTGCCACCGTCCGTCCGCTGACGTGCATCCGTGCGGCCAGATCGTCCAGCGTTACAGGCTCGGCAGGCTCGGCGATCATCCATTCGCACAGACGCAGCAGATGTGCGTTGCGCGGTAGTGGAACGTGCAGCCCAAGCCGCGGCGCCACTTCGATTTCGTCCAGGATGAGTTCCATGATGCGGTGGTCCCGCCCACCATCGCGATAGTCCAGCGGTATGCCGGTAGCGGCGATGATGGCCTCGCGCAGCAGCGCGGAGACCTCGATGACCTCGCAGCCGGTGGGAAGATCCGGCCGTATCCCAGGTGCAACGTAGATGGTCCGCATCGCGACCTCTCCGGCAATGCGGATCCGATGCTCCACGTCCTCTGGCATCCACACGGCCCTGCCGGATGGCACGACCCAGCTTCCCTCCGCGCTGATGACCGTCAACACCCCGGACAGCGCGTGGATCAACTGCGCGCGCGCATGGCGGTGCGCGGTAATGTGTTCGCCGTGGGGATGCCGGGTGGCCAATGCCGCAACGGGGCGCTCGGTTGCGTGGCACGCCCTGACAGTGCGTTTTCTGTCCATATCTAGACGATGATAGTCCGGCGGGCGGGAGAAGGACAGCGTGGTGGGTGATGTGATGTGTGTCCTGGGCACACGCCACCCCAAGTACCCCGTCAATGATTGTCTTCCGTCCTTTGCTGTTGTCTTTTCTGGTCTCTTCCGCACTGTGTGGATGCGCGGTCGGTCCCGGCAGTTCGCCGCGTTCCACCCTTGCCCCGCCGCCGATGACTGTCGTCGACAACGACGCGATCACGGGCGCGCCCGCCGTGCCCCGATGGTGGCGCCTGTATGGCGATGCCACGCTGGATGCACTGGTCATCCAGGCTCTGGAAAACAATCGCGATCTGCGGGTTGCGTCGGCCAACCTGCAGTCTGCCTACGCGGTGCTCCGCGAACGCCAGGGTGATCGGCTGCCGACCACTACGGTGTCCAGCGATGTCGGCTATGGCAGCACGATGAGCGACCAGATCGCGGCCGCACTGGAGCAGACCGAAGTCCGCACCGGGCAACGTTACGGCGCGGGATTCGCAACCGGTTGGAGCCTGGATCTGTTTGGCCGGATTGCCCGATCCATCCAGGCGGCGCGGGCAGATGCCGAGGCGATCCAGGCCACCGAAGACAGCGTGCGGGTCGTCGTTGCCGCTGAAACCACGCGGGCCTACGTGGACAGTTGTGGCTACGCCTCGCGCGCCGACATTGCCCACCGCTCGCTTGCCCTGGTCAGTCGCAGCCTGGAACTGAAGACGGCCCAGCGTGATGCGGGGGATGCGACATCACTGGATGTCGCGCGTGCCGCTGCGCTGGTCGAGCAGACCCGCGCTGCCATTCCCGCGCTGGAGGCCGGTCGACAGAATGCCTTGTATGCACTGGCCGTGCTTACCGGGAGGACGCCGGACGACCTGCCCGCAGACGCAACCAGCTGCGCCGCGGTTCCGCAGCTTGATGCACCGCTTCCGATCGGTGATGTCACCACGCTGCTGCAGCGACGGCCGGACATCCGGGAGGCACAGCGCCGGCTGGAAGCCAGCACCGCGCGGATCGGCGTGGCTACCGCGAGCCTGTATCCCACGGTTTCCATTCTGGGCACCGTGGCCAGTTCGGCGCCGACGCCCGGCGGGTTGACCGATCACGGGTCGATCGCCTGGAACCTGGGCCCGGCCTTGTCCTGGCGCTTCCCGAACAGCAGCGCGGCGCGCGCGCAGATCGCCGATGCCGAAGCGCAGGAACACGCCGCGCTTGCGCGTTTCGATGCGGTGATCCTGACCGCCTTGAAGGACGTGAAACAGGCGCTGGCGACCTACCAGGCGGCACTGCGTCAGCACGCTGCGCTGAAGACAGCTGCCGTGCAGAGCGGTGAGGTGCTTCGGCTGGCGCAGGTGGGCCGACGCGCCGGTGCGGCGAGCGAGCTGGACGTGCTCGAGACGGAGCGCCGCGATGTCGAGACACAGGCCATGGCCGCCTCCGCCGAGGCGGAGATCGCCTCCGACCAGATTGCGTTGTTCCGGTCGCTTGGTGGCGGCTGGGAGCAGGCGCCTGCCGTACATCTCCCCACCATCACCCGCAGCGATGACGCCGCGCGCTGATCCACCCTTTTCCCCCGCACTCCCCCGACAGACGACATGACAGACACAGACAATCCACGCGGCGCACCCGTTCGTTCGCCCCGCTCCCTCCTGCGGATGAAGCGCAGGCCCATGGTCATCGGCGCAATCGTGCTGCTCGTCCTGGCCGGCAGCGGTGCCGGCCTGCGCTGGTGGACAGTAGGCCGCTTCCAGGTCAGCACCGACAACGCCTACGTCAGGGCCGACATCGTAACGGTCAATCCACGAATCGCTGGCTACATCGCTACGGTCCGGGTACGCGACAACCAGCACGTGGCCGAGGGTGAGATTCTGGCCACGCTGGACGATCGGGACTATCGCTCGCGCTTGGTCCAGGCCGAAGGCGCGGTCGCAGTGGCGACGGCGCAGGTAAGGGCGCAGCAGGCTGCCATCGCCAACCTCGACGCGCAGAGCACGCGGCAGCAGAGCGTGATTGCCGCCGCTGCCGCAGATCTGCGGGCGCACCAGGCAGATCTCCGTCAGGCCGCCCAGGCCTACCGCCGGGAACGGCTGCTTGCCGACCAGCAGGCATCGGATGCGAAGCACCTGGAGGCCGCAGATGCCAGCGCACAGCGTACTGCAGCGAACACCGATGCTGCGCGCGCTGCGGTGGCTGCGAGCACGGCTTACACCAGGGTACTGGTGACCGAGCGTGAGCGCGCGAGCGCAGCACTTGACCAGGCGCAGGGAGCATTGGTGCAGGCCCAGGCAGGTCTGGCCCTTGCCACCCTTGACCTGGAACACACGGTGATCCGTGCACCGCAGGCCGGAACGATTGGTCAACGCAGCTTGCGGATGGGGGATTACGTGGGTGCCGGCGCACCGCTGATGGCGATCGTGCCGGACCAGATCTACATCGTCGCGAACTACAAAGAGGTGCAGCTGGAACGCGTGGCGCCGGGTCAGCCTGTGGAGATCGAGGTCGATGCACTCGGCGGACGTGCTTTGAAGGGACGCGTGGAAAGCTTCGCCCCTGCCTCCGGCGCACAGTTCGCGCTGTTGCCGCCCGACAACGCGACCGGGAACTTCACCAAGATCGTACAGCGCATGTCGGTGCGTATCACCGTGGATGCCGGCCAGGCGAAGCTGTCGTACCTGCGGCCGGGGATGTCAGTGGTGGCGGCCATCGACACGCGCACGGATCGCGCGCCATGAGCGCCACCATGGCAACCCCTGCCGAGGATGCAGTATCACTGCGTGCGTGGGTCGCGGTGATCGGTGGCGTGGTTGGCTGCTTCATGGCGGGCATGAACGTGCACGTCACCAATGCGTCGCTGCCGGATGTGCGCGGATCGTTGGGCGCCACTTTCGAGGAAGGGTCGTGGATCACCACGGCCTATCTCGTCGCGGAGATCATCGTCATTCCGTTGGCGGCCTGGCTGGCATCGGTTTTCACCGTGCGCCGCGTGCTGATGGTGGGGGCCGCAGGCTTCGTGCTCTTCTCGATGGCCTGCTCGATCGCACCCAACATCAACGCGATGATCCTGGCGCGCACGCTGCAGGGCGCCTTCGGCGGCGTGCTGATCCCGCTCTCGTTCCAGCTCATCGTGACCGAGCTGCCATCATCAAAACACCCGTTTGGCATGGCGTTGTTCGCCATTGCCAACAACGTGGCGCAGGCGGCGGGGCCATCGCTTGGGGGTTGGTTGACCGATGTCTATTCGTGGCGGGCGATCTTCTATCTGCAGGTGCCGCCCGGCCTGCTGCTGCTGGCTGCCATCGGCTGGTCGATCCGGCCGCAGCCGATGGCGCTGCACAGGTTCCGGACCGGCGACTGGGGCGGCATCATCGCCATGGCCCTGGGCTTGTCCGCGCTGCAGATCATGCTGGAGGAGGGCGGTCGCAAAGACTGGTTCTCTTCGACGTTCATCATCGAGGCAACGCTCATTGCTGCAGTGGGCCTGGTGGCGTTCGTGATCATCGAGCTGCGCCGCAGCGAGCCGTTCCTCAACCTTCGGCTGCTTTCCCGCTACAACTTCGGTTTGGCCAGCCTGATGCAGTTCACCTTCGGCGCGGTGGTGTTCGGTGTGGTGTTCCTCATTCCCAATTACTTTGCCGACGTACATGGTTACAACGCGCGCCAGATCGGGTTGACCATGATTCCGTACGGCATCGTGCAGTTCATCATGTCTTTCGCCACGCCGCCGCTGATGAAGCGCACCAGCGTGCGGACCGTCATCGTGCTGGGCTTCGTCATCATGGCGGTGGGCTGCCTGATGAACATTCACCTGGATGCCAACGCGGCAAGCAACGTCATCGTGCCGTCGTTGATCGTGCGTGGCATCGGCCAATCGCTGATCGTGGTCGCACTCAGTGTGATGGCCGTGGAAGGGCTGGAACGCACTGAGCTCGGCTCGGCGGCAGGCGTGTTCTCGATGGTGCGCAATGTGGGGGGCGCGATCGGCATCGCCGTGGCCAGTCAGTTCATCGTGACCCGGGAGCGACTGCATGCGTTGCACATCGGGGAATCGGTGACGTCCTTCGCGCCAGCGACCCAGGCGCGCGTGGTCGAGCTGGTCAGGATGCTGGCCAAAGCCCCCATGGACAGCGCCACCGCTCTGTTCGGCAATGGACATGCACTGGAACGGCAGCAGGCGTTCGCGATCCTCGACAGGATCGTTCATCGTGAGGCATTGCTGTTGGCCTACAGCGATGCGTTCCTTGTGGCAGGCATTGCCATGCTTGCCTGTGCGGCTGGCAGTTTGATGCTTCGTGGCAAGAAGCATGTCCGTCCAGGGTGAAGGCCGGTGTTGGCAATCGGCAAACTTTAGGGCTCCTTGCAAGCAGCATTCAGCGGCGGTTTCACCCACGGTGCCATTCTCTGGATCGTTGGCCGGTTCCCACGACAATCTGTCCCATCGATGCCGCTAGTGACCGATGGACGCAGTCGTAGAATCAAGTTGACCGAGATCCGGGTTGAGTCGTTGAACCCACCTCGTTCGCGTTGCAGCACCTAGCCCGCCTGCTGGCGAAATGCCAGATCCGGCAAAGTGCGCCAGACGTGCGCTGAAGGGTCTGTTCCCGGGGAGGGGGCGAATCGGCAGAGCACACTTTTTTGACTTGAGTGACCTGCACCAGGAAACAAGAATGAACGTCCGCGAGCTCCTGCAATCCAAGAAAGAAGCTGTCATCACCATCGACACGGAAGACACGATCGGTGCCGCCGCGCACAAGATGAGCGCGAACAGGATCGCTGCACTGGTAGTGATGAAGGATGATGCCCCGGTCGGCATCATTTCCGAAAAGGACATCGTCCGCAGCCTGGCCGATGATGGTCCGCAGGCCGGCCGACGGGTGATTTCCAGCCTGCCGTCCACCGGCCTGGAAGGCATTGCGCCGGACGCCACGTTGAAGCAGGCCATGTCCCTGATGACCTACTCGCGTCGCCGCCATCTGATGGTCACCGATGGTGCCACGCTGGTCGGCATCCTCAGCCTGGGTGACATCGTGAAGAACCTGCTGGGCGAGCTGGAGCTGGAAAAGGCCGTGCTGCAGGACATCTACATGGCGGCCCACTGAGGCCTGCGCAGTGCGATGAGACGAAGCCGGGCATTGCCCGGCTTCTTCGTTGGTAGCGCCGGGCCATGCCCGGCGAGCGCGTAGCGCAGGAATCAGAAACTGACCTTGACCGAATCGGCGCTGTAGTTCGCCGGGCCGTGGTAGACGACCTCGATGTTGTTGCCATCCGGATCGAGCACGAAGGCGCCGTAGTAGCCGGGATGGTAAGGGCGCTCGCCGGGCGCGCCGTTGTCCTTGCCGCCAGCAGCCAGCGCAGCGGTGTGGAAGGCATCGACGGTGGCGGTATCGCGGGCCTGGAACGCCAGGTGGTGGCGGCCGGTCAACTGGCCGGCGGCGGCCTCGCTGCTGGCGCTGGAAATGAACAGTTCGTCGGCCCAGAAGTAGTCATCGCCTTCACCGGCCACCGGGATGCCGATCGTGTCGAACACCGCCTGATAGAAGCGGCGGCTGGCGGCCAGATCGCGTACGACCAGCTGGATGTGGTCGATCAATCGCCCGCGGTGCAGTTCCATCGTTTCCATACGAACCTCGCAAAAAAAGGGGGACGGAGTCGGTAGCGCCGGGCTGTGCCCGGCGAGCGCGCAGCGCGGCCTGCTCAAGGCCGCCGGGCATGGCCCGGCGCTACCGGAATTGTGCCCCTTTCTGGGTCAGGCGTTGGAGATGATCTCGACCCAGTAGCCGTCCGGGTCCTTGATGAAGGCAAGGTTCTTCATGCGGCCGTCGGTCAGGCGCTTCTGGAAGGTCACGCCCAGGTCTTCGAAGCGCTGGCAGGCCGCTTCGATGTCCGGCACCGACACGCAGATGTGGCCAAAGCCGCGCGGGTCGCTGTTGCCGTCGTGGTAGACCGGGCCATCCTGGGTCTCGGTGCCGTGGTTGTGGGTCAGTTCCAGCACGCCCGGCAGGCCGGCCATCCACAGGCGGCGGGTGTCGTCATCTTCCGGCACCACGGTGCCAGCCGGAACGTAGGCCAGGAAGTACAGGCTGAACTGGGCTTCGGCGAAGTCGCGCTTGTCGATCAGCTGGTAGCCGAGCACGCGGGTGTAGAAGTCCAGCGAGGCGGTGGCGTCCTTGACCCGCAGCATGGTGTGGTTGAAGACGAAGCCGGTGGTTTCGGCCGGGGCCTGGGCGGCGACGCCGGGGACATCGCGCAGGGCGGGAATGGTCATGGGGGAGGTCCTTCAGACAGGGCCGTTGCCGGCCGGATGGGCGTCATTCTACGGGTCGGCAGCTGACGGCACCGCGACGTACAATGGCCGGATCGCACCGTTCCGTCCTGATGACCATTGCCCGCCATGTCGCAGCGTGAATGGGTGGCCGCCGCCATCCGCAAGATCGAAGCCGATTTCAATCGTTCCGCCGATACCCACCTGATCCCGCTGGCCTTGCCCGGGTTCGATGGCATCGAGGTGTACCTGAAGGATGAATCGAGCCATCCCACCGGCAGCCTCAAGCATCGGCTGGCGCGCTCGCTGTTCCTGTATGCGCTGGCCAACGGCTGGCTGCGCGAAGGGCGGCCGGTGATCGAGGCTTCCAGCGGCTCCACCGCCGTGTCCGAGGCCTACTTCGCGCGCCTGCTGGGCCTGCCGTTCATCGCGGTGATGCCGGCCACGACGTCGCCGGAGAAGATCGCGGCGATCGAGTTCCACGGTGGCCGCTGCCATCTGGTCGAGCGCGCCTGCGACCTCAACTGCGATTCGGAAAAGCTGGCCCGCGAAACCGGCGGCCACTTCATGGACCAGTTCACCTATGCCGAGCGCGCCACCGACTGGCGTGCCAACAACAACATCGCCGAATCCATCTTCAAGCAGATGGCCGAGGAGCCCAGCCCGATTCCGGACTGGATCGTGTGCAGCCCCGGCACCGGCGGTACGGCCGCAACGCTCGGGCGCTACGTCAGCTATCGCCGGCACGACACCCGCATCCTGTGTGCGGACCCGGAAGTGTCGGTGTTCTTCGACGGCTACCAGGCCGCCCTGGCCGGTGGCAACGAGTGGCGCGGCATGACCTGCAACGGCGGTTCGCGGGTGGAAGGCATTGGCCGGCCGCGGGTGGAGTCGAGCTTCATCCCGACCAGTGTCGACGCCATGGTGAAGGTGCCCGACGCTTTGAGCCTGGCCGCGATGCGCCACGTCAGCCGCCAGCTGGGGCGCCGCGTCGGCGGCTCCACCGGTACCAATTTCATCGGCGTGCTGCAGGCCGCGCAGTGGATGCGCGAGGCTGGCCGCCAGGGCAGCATCGTCAGCATCCTGTGCGACAGCGGCGATCGCTACGCGCACAGCTATTACGACCCCGCCTGGTATGTGCGGCAGGGGATCGATGTGGACACCGCCGACGCACAGGTAGCAGCGGCAGCGGCCGGGCAGGGCCTGCCTGGCTTGCCGTGGTGCAGCCTGGAAGCGCTGTAGCCGGCCCGCATTTCCGCCGGGCCATGCCCGGCGAGCGCAGCGGTGAGTCACACCCCGATCAATATCCGGCCGCAGTGAACGCATCCAGCACCACATCGCGCAGGGCATCGGGCAGAGCCTCGATCTCCACGGCGCGGTCGTCCAGGTGCAGGCGCGGGTCCAGGCTGCTGGCCCGGCCCTGAGCCAGGGCCTGCAGCCACAGCAGCACGCAGATGACGAACTCGCGCTCGTGGCCCAGCCGTACCTGGCTGGCACCGCGTTCGATCACCTCGAACGGATACCATTCCTGCTCGTCGCTGAACCTGCCGCCCTGGTGCTGCAGTGCCTGCAGCTGCTGCAGGTGGCGCGGCGCATCATCGCCTGCATCGCACAGCGCGGCGATCCAGGCCAGTTCGGTCGGGCTGGCCGAAAGCGCCAGCGGTGGTGAACGTACTGCGGATGGAGCTGGAGCCAGACCTTCCATGTGGGGCCTCCTCGACACGTTCCGCTGCGGTCTCCCCCGCGCCGCAAGCTTCAGCCGACGGCCGTAAGGCCGACGTGAACAATGGCCCGCCGCCCCTTGTCTGCCAGCCCGGCAAGCGCCATATCGATCTGGCTGCCCGCGCTGCCGGGCCCGTACTCTGGAGACCTGCCGTGACCGTTGCCAACCCCCTGCTCGATTTTTCCGGCCTGCCGCGCTTCGAGGCGATCCGCCCCGAGCATGTGGCGCCGGCGCTGGACGTGCTGCTGGCGCAGGCCGAGGCGGCGGTCAGCGCTGCCGAGCAGGTGCAGCCGGTCACCTGGCAGACCTTCGTTATCCCGCTGGACGATGCCACCGAGCGCCTGTGGCGTGCCTGGGGCCTGGTCGGCCATCTGCAGGGTGTGGTCAACACGCCCGAGCTGCGCGAGGCGTACAACAGCAACCTGCCGCGGGTGACCCGCTTTGCCAGTGTTCTGGACCAGAACCTGGCCTTGTACCGCCAGTACCAAGCGCTGGCTGCCAGCACCGAAGCGGCCGGTTTTGATGAGGCGCGCCGCAAGGTGCTGGAAAACACCCTGCGTGATTTCCGCCTGGGCGGTGCCGAGCTGGATGCGGACGCGCAGCAGCGTTTCGCCGCCATCAAGGAAGAACTGTCAGCGCTGTCGGCGAAGTTCTCGCAGAACGTGCTCGACGCCACCGATGCGTGGTCGCTGATCGTCGAAGACCCGGCGCGCCTGGCCGGCGTGCCGGACGACGTGAAGGCTGCGGCACACGCTGCCGCCGAGCAGGACGGCACGACGGGCTGGAAACTGACCCTGCAGATGCCGTGCTACCTGCCGGTGCAGACCTGGGGCGAAGACCGCGACCTGCGCGAGATCCTGTACCGCGCCAGTGCACAGCGCGCGTCCGAGTTCGGCGACGATGCGCTGGACAACGGCGGCAATATCGATCGCATCCTTGCACTGCGTGCCGAGTTGGCCGCGCTGCTGGGCTTTGATTCCTACGCCGACTATTCGGTAGCCACCAAGATGGCCAAGGACCCCGCCGAAGTGCTGGGTTTCCTGCGCGACCTTGCTGCCCGCGCCAAGCCGTTCGCGGCCAACGATCGTGCCGAGCTGGAGCAGTTCGCCCGCGAGCATCTCGGTATCGACAGCCTGCAGGCCTGGGATCTGGCGTTCGCCGCCGACCGCCTGAAGCAGGCGCGTTACAGCTACTCCGAGCAGGAAGTGAAGCAGTACTTCACTGAGCCGAAAGTGCTGGGTGGCCTGTTCTCGGTGATCGAACAGCTGTATGGCCTGCGCGTGCAGGAAGACAGCGCGCCGGTCTGGCATGAGGACGTGCGTTTCTTCCGCCTGGTGGATGCGCAGGGCAACCTGGTGGGCCAGTTCTACCTGGACCTGTACGCCCGCGAAGGCAAGCGTGGCGGCGCGTGGATGGATGACTGCCGCAACCGCCGCGAGCGCGCCGATGGCAGCGTGCAGACGCCGTTGGTGTACCTGGTGTGCAACTTCGGCCGTGGTGCCGACGGTAAGCCGGCGACCTTCAGCCATAACGAAGTGACCACGCTGTTCCATGAAATGGGCCACGGCCTGCATCAGCTGCTGACCCGTATCGGCGAGCTGGGCGTGGCCGGCATCAACGGCGTGGAGTGGGATGCGGTGGAACTGCCCAGCCAGTTCATGGAGAACTTCTGTTGGGAATGGGAGCACCTGCAGGGCATGACCGCGCATGTGGACAGCGGCGAGCCGTTGCCGCGCGCGCTGTACGAGCGCATGCTGGCCGCACGCAATTTCCACAGCGGCATGGCGACCGTGCGCCAGCTCGAATTCGGCCTGTTCGACATGCTGCTGCATAGCGAGTTCGAAGCCGCGCAGGACAGCGTGCTGACACTGCTTGAGCGCGTGCGTGCGGAAGTGGCGGTGAACCATCCGCCGAGCTGGAATCGCTTCCCGCACCAGTTCAGCCACATCTTCGCCGGTGGCTATGCCGCCGGTTACTACAGCTACAAGTGGGCCGAAGTGCTGAGTGCCGATGCGTACGCCGCGTTCGAGGAGGCGCCGCAGGCGCTGGCCGCAACCGGCGCGCGTTTCCGCGACGAGGTGTTGTCACGCGGCGGCAGTCGTCCGGCCGCCGAAAACTTCAAGGCCTTCCGCGGCCGCGCGCCGCAGATCGACGCGCTGCTGCGCCATTCCGGCATGGCGTAAGCACGCTACCGCCATCCACGCATGGCGTGGATCTACTGGAAATCGATGCTTGATGCCCTGGTAGGTGCCAACCTTGGTTGGCACAGGATCCATGCCAACCAAGGTTTGCATCTACCGTGTGTCCTGGCCCGGGATCATTCGGCGTAGATCATCTTCCGGGTCATGCCGCCGTCGACGATGAAATCCTGAGCTGCTTTGGTAGGTGCCAACCTTGGTTGGCACGGGATCCATGCCAACCAAGGTTTGCATCTACCGTGTGTCCTGGCCCGGGATCATTCGGCGTAGATCATCTTCCGGGTCATGCCGCCGTCGACGATGAAATCCTGGCCGGTGCTGAAGCTGGACATTGAGGACAGCAGGTATACCGCCAGCGCGCCGATATCCTCCGGTTGCCCGACCTGGCCCACCGGATGCTGGGCATGGTCGATGGCCGAATACTGCGGCACGTGCCGCCGCGACGGCGCCTGCCAGGCATCGGTGCTGATCCAGCCGGGGCTGATGCTGTTCACCCGCACCGCCGGTCCGGCACTGATTGCCAGTGCATGGGTGAAGGCCACCAGCCCGCCCTTGGCCGCTGCGTAGGCTTCGCTGTGTGGCTCGGACTGCCAGGCGCGCGTCGAGGCGATGTTGATGATCGCGCCGGCGCTACTGGCCGACAGCGCCGGCAATGCATGCTTGCTGCACAGGAACGCACCATGCAGCGACGAAAGCCGGCGCTGCCATTCTTGCCAGTCCATGTCCTGCAGCAGGGTGCCGTGCGGCCCGGCGATGCCCGCATTGTTGACCAGCCCGTCGATGCGGCCGAAGCGTTGCAGGGCCACCGCGATGAAGTCGCGCACACTGGTTTCGTCGGTGATGTCCAGCCGCTGGAACGCGGCATCCTCACCGCGCTGCCATTCGGCGAGGCAGGCCTGGCCCGCTTCCACATCCAGATCGCCGATCAGCACGCGGCCGCCGGCCCCAAGCACCGCCTGGGCGATGCCGCGGCCGATGCCGTTGGCGCCACCGGTGACCAGCACGACCCTGTCGTGCAGCGGCGCAACCGGCCAGGCAGCAATCGGCGGCACCGTGCTCATGACAGGTCGTCACCGCGCAGGCGACGGTGCCAGCCCTCAACACCGATCCGGTCCAGGGTCTGGATGTTGCGCTCGACGATCACGTCCGGGTCCGGGTAGACATCCACCGCGCGTTCCACGCTGTCTTCGCGCAACAGGTGCAGGGTGGGGTAGGGCGCGCGGTTGGTGTAGTTGCTGGCGTCATCGGCGGCGACACCATCGAACTGGTAGTCCGGATGGAAGCTGGCCACCTGCAGGATGCCCTGCAGGTCCAGCGCCTCGATCGCCGCATCGGCGTTGTCGAGGAAGTCGTTGTAGTCGAGGAAGTCGGTCAGCACCTGCGGGTGCACGATCAGGGTGGTATCGATCTGCTCGGCCGGTGTGTCGCGCAGCAGCACCAGTTCTTCGGCCAGTTCTTCCACCAAAGCTTCTGGTGTGGTCGCGTCGCTCAGCACGATGCGGACCTGGTCCTTCACGTACACCGCCTTGGCGAACGGGCACAGGTTCAGGCCGATGACGATGCGCTCCAGCCACAGGCGGGTGGCGGCGATCGGGTCATCGGTGGGCAGGGTGGTGTCGGTCATGGCGGGCGCATCGGCTGGCGTGGGTGGCCATTGTAGGCGTGCCGGTGCGGGGGTGCCGTTCACTGTGCAGGAACTGGACAACGGCGATGCTGGAAATTCCCATCGATTCAATCCCTTGCCGATATCACGCCAATGGCCGATTGCCGGCGCTGCGGGCCAGGCGTGCAATGGCGGCACGACACAGGAGGACTTCACATGACTGCATCTTCCCCATGGCTGCCGGACACACTCTGGTCAGGCGCCTTCTTCGATGGTCAATGGAGCGCTGCCGCGCAGCGCCAGCCGGTGACCGAGCCCGCCACCGGGCAGTCGCTTGGTGAGATCGGCCTGGCCGACGCGGCGCAGGTCGCGCGTTCGGCTGCCGCTGCGGCGCAGGCGCAACAGGCATGGGCGGCGGCGCCGTACGAACAGCGCGCCGAGGTGCTGCGCAAGGCGGCGCGCCTGGCCGAGGAAAACATCGACACGCTGGTCGACTGGCTGGTCCGCGAAAGCGGCTCCACCCGCCTGAAGGCCGGCTTCGAGGCCAAGGTGACCATCAAGGCGCTGCATGAGGCCGCCGCACTGCCCTCACGCAGCGTGGGTGAGATCCTGCCGTCCGAGCCCGGGCGGCTGAATCTGGCGCGGCGTCGTCCCCTCGGCGTGGTGGGGGTGATTTCACCGTTCAATTTCCCGCTGTACCTGGCGATGCGCGCGGTGGCCCCGGCCATCGCTCTCGGCAATGCCGTGGTGCTCAAGCCCGACCCGCGCACGGCGGTGTGCGGTGGTGCGGTGATCGCACGCCTGTTCGAGCAGGCCGGTCTTCCGCAGGGTGTGCTGCACATGTTGCCCGGCGACGGCGCCGCCGGTGCCGCGCTGACCAGTGATCCGCACGTGGCGATGATCCAGTTCACCGGTTCCACTGCTGCCGGGCGCAAGGTCGGCGAAGCCGCCGGCAAACATCTGAAAAAAGTGTCACTGGAGCTGGGCGGCAAGAACGCGCTGATCATCCTTGACGATGCCGATCTGGACCTGGCCGTGGCCAACACTGCTTGGGGCGTGTACCTGCACCAGGGCCAGATCTGCATGGCCACCGGCCGTGTGCTGGTACAGCGAAGCATCCATCAGGCGTTCCTGCAGAAGCTGGTGGCCAAGGCGAAGTCGCTGAAGGTGGGTGACCCGGCACGCGAGGACGTGGCGCTGGGGCCACTGATCAATGCCGCGCAGCGCGACCATGCGGCGCGTGTGGTCGACGACGCAGTGAAGGCCGGTGCGTCCCTCGAAACCGGCGGCACCTACCAGGACCTGTTCTTCGCACCGACCGTGCTCGGCAACGTCAGCGCGGACAATCCGGCGTTCAACGAAGAAATCTTCGCACCGGTAGCGGTGGTGGTGCCGTTCGATGACGACGACGAAGCCGTGCGCCTGGCCAATGAAAGCGAATACGGCCTGTCGATGGCAATCGTCTCCAGCAATGTCGGCCGCGCGCTGAAGCTGGGCGAGCGCCTGCGTACCGGCCTGCTGCATATCAACGACCAGACCGTGAACGATGAGGTCATCAATCCCTTCGGCGGGATAGGAGCGTCCGGCAACGGCACCAGCATCGGCGGCCCGGCCAACGTGGAGGAATTTACCCAGTGGCAATGGATGACGGTCAAGGGCGAAGCCCCGGCCTATCCCATCTGATCGAGGAGAACGCAACGATGAGCAGCAACAGTGGATCGCGTGACATCACCGCCGCGGTGGTGCGCGGCAAGGAACAGCCCTTTGTCATCGAACAGGCGCGCCTGCGCGGCCCGCAGGACGACGAGGTACTGGTGAAGATCGTGGCGACCGGCCTGTGCCATACCGACCTGATCGTGCGTGACCAGTATTATCCGGTGCCGCTGCCGGCGGTGCTGGGCCATGAGGGCGCTGGCATCGTCGAGGCGGTCGGCCCCAACGTGCGTGAACTGAAGGCCGGCGACCACGTCGTGCTGACCTACGGTCAATGCGGCCACTGCAATCCCTGTCGTGGTGGACATGGTGCGTATTGCCGCGATTTCTTCGCGCTGAACTTCGGTGGCGTTGATGGCCACGGCCATACCGCCATCACCGATGCACAGGGCCAACCGCTGCACGATCACTTCTTCGCACAGTCGTCGTTTGCCACGTTTGCGTTGGCGCGCGAGATCAACGCGATCAAGGTACCTGACGATGCGCCGCTGGAGCTGCTCGGCCCGCTGGGCTGCGGCATCCAGACCGGTGCCGGTGCGGTACTCAACTCGCTGCAGGTGCGATCGGGCAGCAGCTTCGCCAGCTATGGTGCTGGAGCGGTCGGCCTGAGCGCGGTGATGGCGGCCAAGGTCGCCGGCGCCACCACCATCATCGCCATCGACGTGGTGCCCTCGCGGTTGCAGCTGGCCATGGAGCTGGGTGCCACCCACGTGGTCAACAGCCGCGAGACCGATGTGATCGAGGCCGTGCGTGCGATCACCGGCGGCGGCGCCGATTTCGCGCTGGAATCCACCGGTCGTCCGGAGGTGCTGTCGGCCGGCATCGAAGCCTTGGCCGGGCTGGGCATGATGGGCGTGGTCGGTGCGCCGAAGCTGGGTACCACCGCCAGTTTCGATGTGAACAATCTGCTGCTGGGTGGTCGCAGCATCCGCGGCATCGTCGAGGGCGACAGCGTGCCGCAGGTGTTCATTCCGCAGCTGGTGACGCTGTACCAGCAGGGGCGCTTCCCGTTCGACAGGCTGGTGAAGTTCTATCCGCTGGAGCAGATCAACCAGGCGGCCGAGGACAGTACGCGGGGCATTACCCTGAAGCCGATTCTGCGGATCGCGGCGTGAGGTGAGGGTTTGCAGGGCTGCGCCCTGCACCCGCCGAATCGACGTCAACGGCAACGTCAACGGCAACGTCAAAAGCGGGTATTCCGTGGGATGGCGGGGTGGGTCCGGTTGCGGGGGATGCTGCAAGTACGTCCCTGTAAGCTTGGCCGCGGCATCCATGCCGCGGACACCCCCGCAACCGGACCCACCCCGCCTTCGACAGATCTCCGCGATCTGTCGGAATGGCATGGGCTGCTCTTGGTGGGTGTCGACCTTGGTCGACACATGAATGCCTGACGGAGACGGAAACGCACTTTCACGGAACGGCGCGTCGTGGAAGTAGATCCACGCCATGCGTGGATGAACGCCTGACGGAAACGGAAACGCTCCGTTGTCGGGACGTAACGCGGGCGTGGCGTGTGTGGGTGTACGCTGTGTGCATGATGGCCACGACAGTCGGGCAGCAGCAATTGGTGGCGGCGCGTGCCGCGTTTGCCGAGGGCGACATGCAGTCGCTGGCGATGCTGCCCTTGCCCCTTCAGCAGTCCTGGCAACGCTCGCATGCGGCCGGTGTGCGCCCCGGCCAGGAGCCGTATTACCCGCCATTGCAGGGCAACGGCCACCACCTGGAATCCGGCGACGACCGCCGCCTGGCGCGTTGCGTGCAGCCTGAGCTGGAGCAGTTGTGGTCTGCGTTCGGTGCACGGGGATGGACGATGTTCTGCGCCAACCGCGAGGGCATGGTGATCGTACATCGCGCCCATGGCCTGGAAGATGCGCCGCTGCTGCGGCCGATCCAGGTGGGACGGCGGCTGGGCGAGGCCGAGATCGGCACCACCGCGCCTGCGGTCAGCCTGGCCGACGACCTGCCCGCCTTGGTACGCGGCAACGAACACTATCTGCAGCGGTTCGCCCCCGTGTTCTGCCTGAGTGAGCCGCTGCATGATCTGCAGGGGCAGGTCTGCGGTGCGATCGACATCACCGGGCTGGGGGAACGCGATCCGGCATTGCTGCAGGGCTATTTCCGGCAGGCAGCGCTGGCCATCGAGAACCGCTTGATGCACACGCTCAGCGATGTGCACCTGCTGGCGGTGCAACATGATCCGCGCTGGCTGGCATCACCGCTGCAGGGCCTGTTGGCGGTGCAGGAAGACGGCCAGTTGCTTGCCGCCAACCGCGTCGCCCGGCGTCTGCTCGGACTGCCACGGCGTGGGCCGCTGCCGCTGCTTTCGCTGGACAAGCTGTTTGCCGGCGCCAGCGCCGCACAGCGACGCCGACTGCTGCAGCCCGGTCCTGCGCATCGGGTGCGGCTGGGCGAGGGCAGTGCGGTCCATCTGCAGCATCTGCAGGCACCGCGCGCCGCACGATCGCGTTCGCCGGCTATGGCCGCGGCGCCTGTGCAGGCGGCGCCACTGCGTGACCAGCAGCGCGATGCAGCGCGGCGTGCCGCACGTGCCGCCGACGGCAACCTCAGCCTCGCTGCACGCCAACTCGGAATCTCGCGGACAACGCTGTACAAATTGCTGCGCGAGTGAGGCCGGCAACCGAGGCCGGCGCTACACCCCGGCCTCGATCAATCGCGGAAATTGTTGAACTGCAGCGGCAGTTCGAACTTGCCGGCCTTCAGCACGGCGATGGCGTCCTGCAGGTCGTCGCGCTTCTTGCCCATCACCCGCAGCTTGTCGCCGTTGATCTGGGTTTCCACCTTCAGCTTGGCTTCCTTCAGCGCCGCAGCGATCTTCTTGGCGATCTTCTGCTCGATGCCCTGCTTGACGGTGATCTTCTGCCGGGCTTGGGCCAGGTTGGTTTCCACGTCGCCATATTCCAGGCTGAGCACGTCGATGCTGCGGGCGGCCAGGCGTGCGCGCAGGATGTCGTTCATCTGCTTGAGCTGGAACTCGCTCGGCGCGGACTGGGTGATCACTTCACCCTCGCGCTCGAACCTGGCGTCCACGCCCTTGAAGTCGAAACGGGTGGCAAGCTCGCGGTTGGCCTGGTCGAGTGCATTGGTCAGTTCGTGGGTGTCGACTTCGGACACAACGTCGAAGGAAGGCATGGGCGTTACTCCGCAGAAATCAGTGGTGCTCATTCTATCGCGTGGGCCTGGGTGCCCGCTTTCTGTAGCCGGGCCCATGCCGTGGCTGTCGCTTTTCTGTAGAGCCGAGCCCATGCTCGGCTGCGTTGTGAAGAGCAGCCGAGCATGGGCTCGGCTCTACAATCCGGCGAGCTCGGCGATAATGGGCCATGAACCTGCAACGCTCCCCTTCGCGCGCCGTGGCCTGGATGGTCGCGGCTGTCGCCTGTTTCTCGCTGATGGACGCTGGCATGAAGCAGCTCTCGGCCAGCTATCCCTCGCTGGAGGTGACTTTCCTGCGGGGTGTGGCGTCGCTGCCCTTCGTGCTGGTCTGGGTACTGGCCAGTGCCGGGCCACGCTCGCTGATCCCGCGTCGGTGGGGCCTGCACCTGCTGCGCGGCGGGCTGGGCATGGCGATGATCGGCTGCTTCGTGTTCGCCCTGCGCGACCTGCCGCTGTCCACCGCCTACACCATCTATTTTGTCGCGCCGCTGCTGATTGCTGCCTTGTCGGTGCCGCTGCTGGGCGAGCGGGTCGGCCCGCGGCGCTGGGTCGCCATCGGTATCGGCCTGGTCGGTGTGCTGGTGGTGCTGCGGCCGGGCGTGGGCGGTTTCATCTCGGTGCCTGGCCTGATGGTGCTGGCCGCTGCCACCGCCTATGCCATCGCCGCGATCACCGTCAGCCTGCTGACCCGCACCGATACCTCGCAGTCGATGGTGGTCTGGTTCCTGGTCATCATGGCCATCGGCGCCGGACTGCTGGCAATCCCGGGCTGGGTGCCGCTGCAGATGGCGCATGCGCCGTTGATCGCCGGCATGGGCCTGGCCGGAGCGCTGGGCCAGATCGCGCTGACCAAGGCTTTCCAGCTGGGTGAGGCCTCGATGATCGCGCCGCTGGAGTACAGCGGCCTGGTCTGGGTGATCGGCTGGGACCTGGCGTTCTGGGGGCAGCTGCCGGATGGCTACACCTGGGCGGGCGCGGCGATCATCGTCGCCTCGGGCCTGTACCTGCTGCACCGCGAACGGGTGAACCGGCAGGAACCGCCGAAACCGTTGGACCATCCCTGAACCGGTTTGGCCGGGGAATGGGGTCAGATCCCCGCAGGGGCTCTGACCCCGGGCAATACGCCGTTGCGAGCTCCTTAGAACCAAAAGGAATAACATTCTGGCCCATGGCGCGGGCGCGCGAGCGCCGGCGCTGGTAGGCTGCACGCCCCCTTCCATCGCCCTCCCGGTGAGCTGATCCCGTGATCGAGTTCCAGCGCCTGCACAAATCCTATGCCGTTGCCGGCCGCGCGGTCAGCGCGCTGCAGCCGCTGGACCTGACCATCGAGGCCGGTGAGGTGTTCGGCATCATCGGCCATTCCGGAGCGGGCAAATCGACGCTGATCCGCATGATCAACCGCCTGGAAGAGCCCAGCGGTGGCCGTCTGCTGATCGCCGGTGAAGATGTCACGGCACTGGAGCCGGAGGGCCTGCGCGCGCTGCGCCGCCGGATCGGCATGATCTTCCAGCACTTCAACCTGCTGTCCTCGCGCACGGTGGCCGGCAACGTCGCCTTCCCACTGGAACTGGCCGGAACGCCGAGGGCCGAGATCGATGCGCGCGTGGCCGAACTGCTGCAGACCGTCGGCCTGCAGGCGCATGCGGACAAGTACCCGGCGCAGCTGTCGGGCGGGCAGAAGCAGCGTGTGGGCATCGCCCGGGCACTGGCCACCCGCCCGCAGATCCTGCTGTGCGATGAGGCCACCAGCGCGCTCGATCCGCAGACCACCGCCTCGGTGCTGGCGCTGCTGTCGAAGATCAACCGCGAACTGGGCCTGACCATCGTGCTGATCACCCACGAGATGGACGTGATCCGTCGCGTCTGCGACCGCGTGGCTGTGCTCGATGCCGGCCAGCTGGTCGAGACCGGCCCGGTGACCAAGGTGTTCCTGCATCCGCAGCACCCGACCACCCGCCGTTTCGTCAGCGAATCGGAGCAGGTGGACGAGGGCACATTGCACCGCGATTTCGACGCTGTCGGTGGCCGTGTCGTACGTCTGACCTTCCTCGGTGCCGACACCTACGAACCCCTGCTCGGCAGCGTCGCGCGGCAGACCGGGGTCGACTACAACATCCTTTCCGGCCGTATCGACCGGATCAAGGACACCCCGTATGGCCAGCTGATCGTCGCCCTGGTGGGCGGTGACCAGTCCGCCGCGCAGGCCGCGTTCGTGGCTGCCGGCGTGCACGTTGAGGAACTGCGTCGATGATCATCGCCACTGCCGGCGGCTTCTTCCGCCACCTGGATGCAGGCAAGTGGGCCGACATCGGCCAGGCCACCATCGACACTCTGCTGATGCTGGCCGGTTCGCTGCCACTGACCCTGGCCATCGGCCTGCCGCTGGGCGTGCTGCTGTACCTGTTCGGTGCGCCACAGCTGAAGCGCCGGCCGGTCGCCTACGGCGTGCTCGCGCTGGTGGTGAACCTGCTGCGCTCGGTGCCCTTCATCATCCTGATGATCGTGCTGATCCCGGTGACCCTGTTCATGATGGGGACCTCGCTGGGTGTGCGTGGCGCGATCGTGCCGCTGGTCATCGGCGCTGCACCGTTCTATGCACGCCTGGTGGAAACCGCGCTGCGTGAAGTGGATCGCGGGGTGATCGAGGCGACCCAGGCCATGGGCGCCACCACCTGGCAGCTGGTCACCCGGGTGCTGTTGCCCGAAGCACGGCCGGGCCTGATTGCCGGTGCGACGGTGACCACCGTGGCCCTGATCGGTTTCACGGCGATGGGCGGTGCGATCGGTTCCGGTGGCCTCGGTGACCTGGCGTTCCGCGATGGCTACCAGCGCTCGCATACCGACGTGGCACTGGTCACCGTGGTCCTGCTGCTGGTGCTGGTGCAGCTGCTGCAGATGCTGGGCGACCGCCTGGTCGCGCATTACAGCCGCAGATAACCGGGGCTTCCGCCGGGCATGGCCCGGCGCTACCGGAACGTTCGCGCGGCAGCGCCGGGCCATGCCCGGCGGCGGCGTCTCAACGCACGTTCGGCACTTCGTAGCCCAGCTTGCCGACCTGATCGGCGTGCTGCGGCACGCGCTTGAGCTTGTCGGTGTTCACCCCGTACTCGTCGCGCAGGCGTTCGGCCAGGTCCTTGTACAGGGCCTTGTCCATGTCAGGCGTGCGGGCGAAGATCCAGGCCATCTCGCGCCCCGGGTAGCCGATCAGCGCCCAGGAATAATCCGGCGCCACTTCCAGCACCCGCGAATGGGTCGGCACGACCCGGTAGAACCAGGTGCGCCAGCCGTGGTTGCCACTGTCGGGATCGACACTGGCACGCGCGCGGATTTCCTGCAGGGGCTCGCCGAAGCCATCGCGGTAGCGATAGGTGATGGCGACCTTGTGGTCCTCGCGCAGCTCGTATTGGTTGACGCTGGCGACGTGGCCGCGTTCGATGAAGTTCGGCACGCGGCCGATCACGTACCAGGTCCCCATGAAGCGCTGCAGGTCGATCGCCCCGTCTGCAGAGGCTTCCGCGGCGCTGTTGCGGGACGGCGGTGAGGAATTGGCAGCCACTGCCGGACCGCCCAGGGACAGGGCCAGCAACACAGCGCAGAGCGGGCGGATCGAGGTCATGCGGGAGCGGGCTCCAGTGGGCTTGCCCGCGCATGGTCACTGTGTGCACGCCATCCGTCAATGGTGTCGCAGCCGGTGAGAAGCCCCGCAGCCAAGCTGGCCTGCATCGACCACCGGAGAATCCGCATGCGCACACGTCCCCGCCACTACCTTCCAGCTGAACGCGTCAGCGAACGCAGCGATCCACGCCTGCTGCGGGTGGTGCCGCAGCTCGCCTTGGCCGGGCTGGCCGTGGTGCTGGTGTGGCCGGCCGCGCGCGGCAGCAGTGTCTGGCTGGGTTGGTTGCCGCTGTGGCTGGTCGGCATGCCGTTGGCGGCCTGGTGGGCCTTGCTGCGCTGCCCGTTGCCCACGCGGGCAGCGCTGCGCTGGTTGCGGCGCGACACGGGGCAGGCCCGGCGCCGCTCCCAGCCACGTACGCGCAAGGCGCACACCGCCACGGCCTGACCTTCGACACGGGGGCGGCCCCGGTGATCCATGCTAGCGTTCCACGGCTAATGACTGCCTGGAGCTGCAATGTCACGATTCGCTTCCGCCTGCCTGCTGGCCGGCATGATGACCGCTGCCTCGGTGGGTACCGCCGTGGCCGCTGAAGACACCGACCGTTACGCCTGGCTGGAGGACGTCACCGGCGACAAGCCGTTGTCCTGGGTCAAGGAACAGAACGCCAAGTCCGAGGCGCGCCTGGCGCAGACCCCGGCCTTCAAGCAGATGGAGACCAGCATCCGCGAGGTGCTCGACTCGGACGCCAAGATTCCCGGCGTGCAGAAGATCGGTGATTACTACTACAACTTCTGGAAGGACAAGCAGCACGAGCGCGGCCTGTGGCGCCGCACCACCCTGGCCGAGTACCGCAAGGCCTCGCCGACCTGGGAGACCGTGCTCGATCTGGATGCGCTGAACAAGGCCGAGAATGAAAACTGGGTCTGGCACGGCGCCGACTGCCTGCGTCCGGACTACAGCCGCTGCCTGATCGCGCTGTCGCGCGGCGGTGCCGACGCCGATGTCACCCGCGAGTTCGACCTGGCCAGCAAGAGCTGGATCAAGGACGGCTTCTTCCGTCCCGAATCGAAGGGCGGCCTGAGCTGGATCGACCGCGACACCGTGTTCGTCTACACCGATTTCGGTACCGGCTCGATGACCACCTCCGGTTACCCGCGCGTGGCCAAGCTGTGGAAGCGTGGCACGCCGATGTCCACGGCCAGCCTGGTCTATGAAGGCAAGCCGGAAGACATGTACATCGCGGCGATGCACGATGACACCCCGGGCTTCGAGCGCAACCTGGTCAGCCGTACGCTGGCCTTCTACAACAACGAGATCTACCTGCGCGGCGACGATGGCAAGTTGACCAGGATCGATGCGCCGAACTCGGCCGAGAAGGGCCTGCACAAGCAGTGGCTGACCCTGGAACTGCGCGATCCGTGGACCGTGGGTGGCAAGACCTACGCCTCCGGCGCACTGCTGGTGACCAAGCTTGATGATTTCCTGGCCGGCAAGCGCGACTTCGAGGTGCTGTTCACCCCGACCGCGACCACCTCGCTGGCCAGTGCCTCGTGGACCAAGAACCACCTGGTGCTGAACGTGCTGGACGACGTCAAGAACCGCCTGTCGGTGCTGACCCCGACCGCCAAGGGCTGGCAGAAGAGCGGCTTCGTCGGCGCGCCGGCCTTCGGCACCCTCGGCGTCAGTGCGGTCGACAGCAATGACAGCGATGCAGTGTGGCTGACCGCCACCGACTACCTGACCCCGACCACCCTGGCCATCGCCGACATCGGCAAGGCGCCGGAAGTGCTGAAGACCATGCCGGCGTTCTTCGATGCCGACGGCAAGGTCATCGAACAGCACTTCGCCACCAGCAAGGACGGCACCCGCGTGCCGTACTTCGTGGTGCACGACAAGGCGATGAAGCTCGATGGGTCCAACCCGACCCTGCTGTACGGCTACGGTGGCTTCGAGATCTCGCTGACCCCGTCGTATTCCGGTGGCATGGGCCGCGCCTGGCTGGAGAAGGGCGGCGTGTACGTGGTCGCCAACATCCGTGGCGGTGGCGAGTACGGCCCGCGCTGGCACCAGGCGGCGCTGAAGCAGAACCGTCACAAGGCCTATGAAGACATGGCCGCCGTTGCCCAGGATCTGGTCACCCGCAAGATCACGTCTGCCAAGCACCTGGGCGTGCAGGGCGGCAGCAACGGTGGCCTGCTCACCGGCAACATGCTGACCCAGTACCCGGAGCTGTTCGGTGCGGTGGTGGTGCAGGTTCCGCTGCTGGACATGAAGCGCTACAGCCACCTGCTGGCCGGCGCGTCGTGGATGGCCGAGTATGGCAACCCGGACACCAGCGACTGGGAGTTCATCAAGACCTTCTCGCCGTACCACCTGTTCGACGCGAAGAAGAGCTACCCGCCGGTGCTGTTCACCACCTCCACCCGCGATGACCGCGTGCATCCGGGCCACGCCCGCAAGATGGCCGCGAAGATGATCGATGCCGGCAAGGACGTGACCTACTACGAGAACATCGAAGGGGGTCATGGCGGTGCCGCCAACAACGCGCAGGCCGCGCACATGTCGGCACTGGCCTACAGCTTCCTGTGGGAGCGGTTGGGCGGTAAATGATGAAATGAAAAACGCCGCCCTCGGGCGGCGTTTTTCTTCATGGGTAGTGCCGGCCGCTGGCCGGCAATGCCGTCAGCGCGACCCGCCCCAGCTTTTCAACCCACGCGCGATACGGTCCACCGCGTCCTGCAACCGCGGCACTTCCTGGGTATAGGCCAGGCGCACGTGCTGGTTCGATCGATGGAAACCGAAATCCAGGCCCGGGGTGAATGCCACGTGCTCGGTCTCCAGGAAATGCGCACAGAACGCCTGCGCGTCATCGGTGAACGCGCTGACGTCGGCGTACAGGTAGAACGCACCCTGCGGCTCCACTTCGATGCGGAAGCCCAGTTCGCGCAGGGCCGGCAGCAGGAAGTCGCGGCGCTGCTGGAAGGCCTGGCGGCGCTGTTCGAAGATCGCCATCGCCTCTTCGCTGAAACAGGCAAGGGCCGCATGCTGGGCGATGCTCGAGGCGCTGATGTACAGGTTCTGCGCCAGCTTCTCCAGGTCGGGTACCGCCGCCGGTGGCGCCACCAGCCAACCCAGTCGCCAGCCGGTCATGCCGAAGTACTTGGAGAAGCTGTTCAGCACGAACGCGCTGTCATCGACCTGCAGCACGCTCGCTGCATCCAGGCCGTAGGTCAGGCCGTGATAGATCTCGTCGACCACCAGGTGGCCGCCGCGCGCGTGCAGCGACGCCGACAGTGCCGCCAGTTCATCGGCTGACAGCACGGTGCCGGTGGGATTTGCCGGTGATGCCACCAGCGCGCCGACGCTGTCGGCGTTCCAGTGCTGCTGCACCAGCGAAGGGGTCAGCTGATAGGCCGTTTCGGGTCCCACCGGCACCAGCTGCGCGCCACCTTCCACCAGTCGCAGGAAGTGGCGGTTGCACGGATAGCCGGGATCGGCCAGCAGCCAGTGGCGGCCCGGGTCGACCAGCAGGCTGCTGGCCAGCAGCAGCGCGCCGGAGCCGCCCGGGGTGACCAGGATGCGTTCGGGGTCGATATCCAGGCCGTAGTGGCTGCGATAGAAGCCGCTGATCGCCTGGCGCAGGGCGGGTAGCCCGCGTGCGGCGGTGTAGCGGGTGTGGCCGGCGGCCAGCGCCGCCTGGCCGGCACGCACGACCGGCTCGGCAGTGGTGAAGTCCGGTTCGCCGATCTCCAGATGGATCACATCGTGACCGGCCTGTTCCAGCGCCTGCGCGCGGGCCAGCAGGGACATCACATGGAAGGGAGCGATTTCGTGGCTGCGCCGGCTGTAGCCCGGCGTGTGGGGCAGGGTACTCATGCCCACATGGTACGCCGCCGGTCCAGGTAGTGCCGGCCGCTGGCCGGCAACCTCGGGATGAACAGTCTGCTGCGGTTGCCGGCCAGCGGCCGGCACTACCGGCGCGCACCGTGACGATCCGCAGGGTTGCCGCTTCGCCGCGATTGGGGTCAGATCCCTTTTCGGGAAAAGGGATCTGACCCCGTCGAAGACCATTGCATTGAAGCGCCTGGAGCCTTATTTCATGAAATCCACTCTCTGCCTGTTGCTTGCGAGCCTGATGACCAGCACCGCTACCGCCGCCACCCCGCCCGTTCCGCCGGATGTTGAGAAGCGTCCGCACGTGGTCAAGGCGCCGTTCGGCGCGACCCGCAACGATGACTATTACTGGCTGCGCGACGACAAGCGCGAGGACAAGGCCATGCTGGCCTACCTGCAGGCCGAGAATGCCTATGCCGACCAGCTGCTGGCACCGCTGAAGCCGCTGGAGGATGCGCTGTACGGCGAGATCGTCGGCCGCATCAAGCAGGACGATGCCAGTGTGCCGGCGCGCGAGCGCGGCTACTGGTACTACAGCCGCTACGAAACCGGTCAGGACTATCCCATCCATGCCCGCCGCAAGGCCAGCATGGACGCGCCGGAGGAAGTCCTGCTCAACGTCAACACGATGGCTGCCGGCAAGGGCTATTTCAGCGTCGGCTCGATGGAGGTCAGCCAGGACAATCAGCTGCTGGCCTGGGCCGACGATGACGTGGGTCGCCGCCAGTACGTCATCCGCTTCAAGGACCTGCGCACCGGTGCGGTGCTGCCGGACACGATCACCGGTACCTCCGGCGACCTGGTCTGGGCCGACGACAACCGCACCGTGCTGTATGTCGAGAACGATCCGGAAACCCTGCTGACCGTGCGGGTGAAGAAGCACGTGCTGGGCACCCCGGCCAGCGCCGACACCGTCGTCTACGAAGAAAAGGACGACAGCTTCTACATGGGCATCGGCCGCACCCGCGACGATCGCTTCATCACCATCGGCGTGCACAGCACCGTGTCCTCCGAAGAGCGCTACGCACCGGCCAGCGACCCGACCACGTTCACCGTGCTCGCCCCGCGCCAGCGTGACGTGGAGTACGACGCCGACCATTACGATGGCCGCTGGGTGATCCGCACCAACGATGGTGCGAAGAACTTCAAGCTGGTGACCGCACCGACCGACGCCACCTCGCGTGCGCAGTGGAAGGACTGGATCGCCCATGACGATGCAGTGTTCATCGAAGGCTTCGAACTGTTCGATACCTACACCGCCATCGCCGAACGTTCCGAAGGCCTGGAGCGCATCCGCCTGCTGTTCAAGGACGGTCGCAACGACTACGTGAAGGCTGACGAACCGGCCTATTCGATGGGCCTGGGCGACAACACCGAGGCTGACACTACGTGGCTGCGCTATGTCTACACCTCGATGACCACGCCGACCACGGTGTACGAACTGAACACCACCAACGGCGAGCGTCGCCAGCTGAAGCAGCAGCCGGTGATCGGCTATGACGCCTCGAAGTACGAAACCGACCGGGTGTGGATCACCGCGCGCGACGGGGTGAAGGTGCCGGTGTCGCTGGTCTACCGCAAGGGCTACCAGAAGGATGGCACCGGCGCGCTGTTCCAGTACGCCTACGGCAGCTATGGCATGTCGATGGACCCGTACTTCAACCAGACTGCGGTGAGCCTGCTCGACCGTGGCGTGGTGTATGCCATCGCCCACATCCGCGGTGGCCAGGAAATGGGCCGCGACTGGTACGAGAACGGCAAGCTGCTGCACAAGCAGAACACCTTCAACGACTTCATCGACGTCACCCGTGGCCTGGTGGCACAGGGCTGGGCGGCGAAGGATCGTGTCGCCGCGTCTGGTGGCAGTGCCGGTGGCCTGCTGATGGGCGCCATCGCCAACCAGGCGCCACAGGACTACCGCGTGCTGGTGGCGCAGGTGCCGTTCGTGGACGTGGTCACCACCATGCTCGACCCGACCATCCCGCTGACCACCAACGAGTACGACGAGTGGGGCAACCCCGAGCAGAAGCCGTACTACGAGTACATGCTGTCCTACTCGCCCTACGACAACGTGAAAAAGCAGGCCTATCCGTCGCTGTTCGTGGGTACCGGCCTGTGGGATTCGCAGGTGCAGTACTGGGAGCCGGCCAAGTGGGTGGCCAAGCTGCGTGATGACAACACCGGCCACTTCCCGATCCTGTTCCGCACCAACATGGAAGCCGGCCACGGTGGCAAGTCCGGGCGCTTCCAGCGTTACCGCGAACTGTCCGAGTCGTATGCGTTCGTGCTGCAGCAGCTGGGCATCGAAACGCCCGCTGCCGGCGCTGCGACGGAATGACGCATCGTGGCGGCGGTGATATCGCCGCCGCCACCTGCGCTGGGTATCCTTGCGCGATGAGCCTGCCCGAACCGCCCGCCAGCAAGGACCTGCCAGCGCCCACCCGGCCGGTGCGGTTCCGTTGGGCGTGGTGGCTGCTGGCCTATGCCAGCCTGGGCACCGGCATCGTTGGCATCTTCGTGCCGGGGCTGCCCACCACCGTATTCATCCTGATCTCGGCCTGGGCCGCTTCGCGCGGCTCCGAGCGCCTGCACGGCTGGCTGCTGCAGCACCCGCGCTTCGGCCCGGCCATCGCCAACTGGCAGGCACATGGTGCGGTCAGCCGCTACGGCAAATGGATGGCCACGATCACCATGGCGGTGTGCGCCGGCATCATGCTGTGGTGCGTGCCGGTGGCCTGGGTGAAGTGGTTCTCCATCGGCAGCATGACCATGGTGGCGATCTGGCTGTGGACCCGGCCGCTGCCACCGGCCGATTGATCTCTGCCGCCGGGCCATGCCCGGCGGATGCGTGGCGCGGCACCCTGCACCAACCGCTCAGCCGTCAATGGCTATACTCGGGGCATGAACATCCCCCATCGCAATGTCATCCTGATTCCGCTGGCAGCGGCCTCGCTGCTGTTCCTCGCCGCGTGCGGCAACAAGGGCCCGCTGGTGTTGCCGCAGAAGCCGGTACCGGTGGAAGAAACCGTCGAGCCGGCCGCTGATGCCGACACCACGCCCGCGGCCACCCAGAGCACCGGTGACGGCAGTCCGTCGGTAACCCCGGACCCGGTCAAGAAGGTGGACGACGGGAATGAGTAAGGCCGGTTCCAACGGCCTGCGCTTCAGCAAGATGCACGGCGCGGGCAACGATTTCGTAGTGATCGACCTGCGCGATGGCACTCCGCCGCCCACCCCGGAACTGGCCGCGCGCCTGGCCGACCGCCATACCGGCGTCGGCTGCGACCAGATCCTGACCATCGAGCCGCCGCGCGCCGAAGGCTCGGTCGCCTCATACCGCATCTGGAACGCCGATGGTTCCAATTCCGAGCAGTGCGGCAACGGCGCGCGCTGCATCGCTGCCTGGCTGGTACGCGAAGGTAGTGCGCAGGGCGATCGCTTCGTGATCGACAGCCCGCTGGCCAGCCACGCCGTGGATGTGCTCGGCGATGACCAGTACGCGGTGGCGATGGGCGTGCCGCTGTTCGAGCCGGCGCAGGTGCCGCTGATCGGCTTCGCCCACCCGCGCGAGGAATATCTGCTGCCACTGCAGGGCGAGACCGTGCGCTTCGCGGCGGTGTCGATGGGCAATCCGCACGCAGTGATTGAAGTGGGCCTGGTCGACGCTGCACCGGTTGAGCGCGTAGGCGGACTGCTGCAGCAGCATGCCTCGTTCCCGAAGTCGGTGAACGTGGGCTTCGCGCAGGTGATGAGCCCGGAACATGTGCGCCTGCGCGTGTTCGAGCGCGGCGTGGGTGAAACCCTGGCCTGCGGCAGTGGCGCCTGCGCCGCCGCCGTGACCCTGATGCATCGCGGCCGCCTGCAGCGCGATGCGCGCATCAGCCTGCCCGGTGGCGACCTGCGCATCCAGTGGCCAGGCGATGGCCAGCCGGTGGTGATGGCGGGCCCGACCGCATTCGTCTTCGAAGGGGAGTGGATCGCATGACTGAGACCGTCGACAAGCTCGGTGCCCATGAAGTCGCCGCCTGGTTGCGGCGTCATCCGGGCTTCCTCAAGCAGTTCCCGGACCTGGCGCTGACCCTGGTGGTGCCACGCGATGACGGCCCGACCGCATCGCTGGCCAGCTACCAGCTGGAAGTGCTGCGCGAGAAGAACCGCGAGCTGGCGCGACGGTTGGCCGACCTGGGCGCGACCGCGCAGGTCAACGAGCGGCTGGCGGTGCGCACGCATCAGCTCACCCTGGCCCTGATGAAGCAGGACAACGCCGCCGATACGCTGCGCGCGATGGCGGCGTCGCTGCAGGAAGATTTCGCCGGCGATCTGGTGCGGCTGGTGGTGCATGCGCCGGTAGCCGGGCTGGAGCAGGCCGAGTGGCTGCAGGTGCTGGCTGCCGATGATGCGCAGCTGGGCCCGTTCCGCGACTGCCTGAAGGATGGCGAGCCGATCTGCGGCCGCCTGCACAGCGACAAGAACGCGGTGCTGTACGGCGCGCGCAGCGAGGAAGTGCAGACCACCGCGCTGCTGCCGTTGCCGGGCGTTGGCCTGATCGCGGTGGGCAGCCATGATCCCAACCGTTTCTATCCCGGCATGGGCACGCTGTTCCTGCGGATGATGGGCGAGGCCCTGGTGACCGGGCTCAAGCGCTTCGCGGATTGAGCGGGAAACGACGACGATGAGCGCGGTGCAGGCGTTCCTGCAGCACCTGCAGGTGGAGCGGCGGATGTCGGCGCATACGCTCGATGCCTACCGCCGCGACCTGGACGCATTGTCGGTGTGGGCCGAGCCCCGAGGCGTGGCCGTGGAGGCGCTGGATACCGACGCGGTGCGCCAGTTCGTTGCCGACGAACACCGCCGTGGCCTGTCGGCCAAGAGCCTGCAGCGCAGGCTGTCGGCCTGCCGCAGCTTCTACGCCTGGCTGCTCAAGCATGGCCGTATCGAGGCCAGCCCGGCAGCCACGCTGAAGGCGCCGCGCGCACCGAGACGATTGCCTCAGGTACTCGATGCCGACGAAGCCGTGCAGCTGGTTGAACTGGAACCGGAAGGCGAGCTGGGTCGTCGTGACCGCGCGCTGCTGGAGCTGTTCTATTCTTCCGGCCTGCGCTTGAGCGAAGTCTGCGCGCTGACCTGGCGCGATCTGGATTTCGCCAGTGGCCTGGTCAACGTGATGGGCAAGGGCAACCGGCAACGTCGCGTTCCCTTCGGAAAGCCGGCACGCGAGGCGCTGCTGACCTGGCGCAGCGAAAGCGGCGGTGGTGCCGCCACACCGGTTTTTCCCGGCCGCAACGGGCCGATCAGCCAGCGCGCGGTGCAGATCCGCATCCGCCAGCTGGCGCAGCGCCAAGGCCTGTTCAAGCACGTGCACCCGCACATGCTGCGGCACAGTTTCGCCAGCCACATCCTGGAATCCTCCGGCGACCTGCGCGGTGTGCAGGAACTGCTCGGCCATGCCGACATCGCCACCACGCAGATCTACACGCATCTGGATTTCCAGCATCTGGCCAAGGTCTACGATGCGGCGCACCCGCGCGCGAAACGCCGCAAAGACCCGCCCGACAAGGGGGGGTAGCGCCGGGCCATGCCCGGCGAGCGCGCAGCGCGGACTGCGTCGCATGCACGACACAGGGATCGCACAGCCGCCGGGCATGGCCCGGCGCTACCGGAACGGCCGCTGCTTGATCTGGATCAGGGCAGGGCAGTGGTCGCTGGCGCATCGTGGCCGCAGCCACGAAGAGATGCCGACCATGGCAAAGCCCATTCCGCTGCGTCCCAAGCACCCCGAGCGCATCTGCTGGGGCTGCGACCGTTACTGCGCCGCCGACGCACTGGCCTGTGGCAACGGTTCGGGCCGCACCCAGCACCCCATCGAAACCCAGGGCGAAGACTGGTACGTGGCATGGGGCATTGAACCCAATCCGGACCGGCCATCGCATGCCAAGCGCTGAACGGCAGCTATCGGCACGGGCTTGATCGCTTCGGCGGCTGTCCCCATGTCCCGTGAACAGCTATCGGAGGCCGCATGGACCCCAGTCAGAATCCCACCGTTTTCCACGCCACCACCATCGTCTGCGTTCGTCGCGGCGAGCACGTGGCCATTGCCGGCGACGGCCAGGTCACCCTCGGCCACACGGTGATGAAGGGCAACGCACGCAAGGTCCGCCGCCTCGGCCGTGATGGCCAGGTGCTGGCCGGCTTCGCCGGTGCCGCCGCCGATGCCTTCACCCTGTTCGAGCTGTTCGAGGCCAAGCTGGAAAAGCACGGCCAGCTGCAGCGTGCTGCGGTGGAGCTGGCCAAGGATTGGCGCACCGAGCGTCGCCTCGGCAAGCTTGAAGCCCTGCTGGCGGTGGCCGACAAGGAAACCTCGCTGATCATCAGCGGCACCGGCGATGTGATCGAGCCGGAGGACGGCATCATCGCCATCGGTTCCGGTGGTTCGTATGCACTGTCCGCTGCACGCGCGCTGATGGCGCACACCGAACTGGACGCACGCACCATCGCCAGTGAAGCGATCAACATCGCCGGCGACATCTGCATCTACACCAACCGCAACGTGGTGGTCGAGGAGCTGTGACGGGGAACCGTCACAGGCATTCCCGATCCGCCGGGCATGGCCCGGCGCTACCGACAACGAATTCGTGAGCACACCCATGCCGCACAAGATCGAAGTTTCCTCCGCCACCATGACCCCGCGCGAGATCGTGCAGGAACTGGACCGGCACATCGTCGGGCAGCATGACGCCAAGCGCGCGGTTGCCATCGCCCTGCGCAACCGCTGGCGCCGCATGCAGCTGCAGCCCGAGCTGCGCAACGAGGTCATGCCCAAGAACATCCTGATGATCGGCCCGACCGGCGTCGGCAAGACCGAGATCGCGCGCCGCCTGGCCACGCTGGCCAACGCGCCGTTCGTCAAGGTCGAAGCGACCCGCTTCACCGAAGTCGGCTACGTCGGCAAGGACGTCGAGCAGATCATCCGCGACCTGGCCGATACCGCCGTCAAGCTGTACCGCGAGCAGGCCAAGGTGCGCGTGCGCACGCAGGCCGAAGAGCGCGCCGAAGACCGCATCCTCGATGCGCTGCTGCCGCGCCGCAGCGGTGGCATCGGTTTCGACCCGGAGGCAGCGCGCAACGAACCGTCGGCGCAGGACAACGAGACCCGCATCAAGTTCCGCAAGATGCTGCGCAATGGTGAGCTGGATGATCGCGAGATCGAGCTCGACCTGACCGCCAACGTCAGCATGGACATCATGACCCCGCCGGGCATGGAGGAAATGGGCCAGCAGCTGAAGTCGATGTTCGCCAACCTCGGCGGTGGCGCCAAGGCGCACAAGCGCACGCTGACCATCAAGGCCGCGCGTCCGCTGCTGCAGGAAGAAGAAGCCGGCAAGCTGGTCAACGAGGACGATATCCGCACCGCCGCGATCGAAGCCTGCGAGCAGCACGGCATCGTGTTCATCGACGAGATCGACAAGGTCGCCAAGCGGGGTGATGCAGGCTCGTCTGGCGGTGATGTCTCGCGCGAAGGCGTGCAGCGCGATCTGCTGCCGCTGGTGGAAGGTTCCAACGTGTCCACCAAGTACGGCACGATCAAGACCGACCATATCCTGTTCATCGCATCGGGCGCGTTCCACCTGGCCAAGCCCAGTGACCTGATCCCCGAGCTGCAGGGCCGCTTCCCGATCCGCGTGGAGCTGGGTGCGCTGAGCAAGGCGGATTTCGTGCGCATCCTGACCGAACCGAAGGCTGCGCTGACAAAGCAGTACGAAGCGCTGCTGGCCACCGAAGGCGTCAAGGTCAGCTTCACCACCGATGCCATCGACCGCCTGGCCGAGATCGCGTTCCAGGTGAACGAGCGCCAGGAGAACATCGGTGCGCGCCGTCTGCACACGGTGCTGGAGCGCCTGCTGGATTCGCTCAGCTACGAGGCACCGGACCGCGATGGTGAAACCCTGGCCATCGACAGTGCCTATGTCGATGCGCACCTGGGTGAGCTGGTGCAGGATCCGGACCTGAGCCGTTACATCCTGTAACCGGGAATGCGCAAAGGCCGCCGAAAGGCGGCCTTTTTCGTGGGCCATGAGCGAAGCCTGCGGGCGCCAGGGTCGGCGTCCGGCAATCGACGCTCCTTTCAGGGATCGTGTTGGAACGCACAGGCTGTGCTGACCATGCTCATGCGATGGCCCACGGGGTGAATACGCCGCGGAACCGCATCTTTCCAGAGGCAAGGCGGTCATAGGCTTCTGTAGCCTGGTCGAGGCGGAATGTTTCGACCAGCGGCCTGACTTTGCCTTTTGCTGCGAGGTCCAGCACTTCGCCAAGGTAGTGCTGTCCGCCATGGGTCGAGCCGATGATGCGCTGGCGCATCATGTGGAATGGCACGCCCTCGGAGGAGATCGAGAACGGCCTGCTGAAATCCAGCCCGCACAGGACGATGCGGCCATCGATACGCAGTCCGTTCACGGCCTCTTCGGCCGAATTGAAATCATTCGTTGTCACCAGCAGGACGTCGGCACCGCCGATCTCTTTCAGTTCCTTGCCCGTACCGACCACATGGTCGGCACCCAACTGGATGGCCAACGCGCGCTTGTCCGCAGAGTGGGTAATTGCAATGGTCTCAAAGCCGCAGGCTTTGGACAGCTGCAGCGCAACGTGGCCCAGCCCGCCGATGCCGAGCACCGCGATCTTCTCGCCCGGCTGTGGTGCGGCATCCCGCAGGCCACTCCACGTCGTATAGCCCGCGCACATCATGGGCGCGGCATCCACGTAGGAAAGGCCGTCGGGCAGCAGGACCGTACCCTCCGCCGCGACGGCGATGTACTGGGCATGGCCACCCTGTGCGGCAAAGCCGGTTGTGCGCGGCGAGACGCAGTTCATTGCGGTCTGGCCGGTCAAGGGACGGTTCTCGCGGCAATAGGGGCAGCGGCCGCAGGACGATTGCACCCAGGTGGTGCCTATCCGGTCACCGATCCGACGCGTGTGTACGCCGGCGCCGATCTCTACGATTTCCCCGACAACCTCATGTCCTGGTGTCTGGGGGTAGATATCCCCCCCGTAGCCCTGCGTCGCCCAGACATCGGTGTAGCACATGCCCGAGGCATGAACCTTGACCAGTACTTGGCCCGGCTCCGTTCTGGGCACAGGAACGTCGTGGACTTCCCACGGCTTGTCCGGTCCAGTCATCACAACAGCTTTCATCGTGTCCATCGTCTTGAATCCTGTCTGGGGTGGACGTCTGGCCGCGCTGCGGCGTGGGGACGTTGTGGTGGCTGGAAGCGTAGAGCGGGGCTACTATCAAGACAATCGAGACAGTCTTTGATTCCATGATGAAGAAATTTCAGCAATCGGGTGGCGTGGATCTCACTGCGCTGAGCGCATTCCTGGCGGTCGCGGGGCAACGCAGCTTCCGGGCTGCGGCAGCCGAGCTGAACATCACGCCTTCTGCGATCAGCCATACGATCAAGGCCCTGGAACAGCGATTGAATGCGCGCCTGTTCAATCGCACCACGCGAAGCGTGTCCCTGACCGATGCGGGTGAACGCCTGGCCGGGAAGCTGCGGCCGGCGATGGCGTCGATCGAGGAGGCCATCCTGGCCGTTGACGATGATCTCGGGGTTCCTCGCGGAACGATCAGGATCAACGCCAGCGACGGCGCGATCCGGTTGGTGCTGCAGCCCGTGCTCGCCCGGTTTCTGCGCATGTATCCGCAGGTCCACCTTGATATCGTCAGCGACGGGAGATTGGGCGATATCGTGTCGGAGGGATTTGATGCAGGTATCCGGCTCACCGAAGCGGTGCCCAAGGACATGGTCGCAGTGACGGTGACCGCACCGATGCGCTTTGCTGCTGTGGCGTCACCGGCCTATCTGGAGCGACGCGGGCGTCCGCGTCTGCCTCTGGACCTGCATCAGCATGATTGCATCCGGTTCCGGTTCGAGAGCGGTGCCCTCTATCGATGGGAGTTCGAGAAGCGCGGTGTCAGCGAGCGGATCAATGTTGATGGACCGATCACGCTGAGCGATCAACCGCTGATGGTTGATGCTGCCATCGATGGCATTGGCATCGCTTTCGTTCCCGAACACCTCGCAGCTGAAGGACTGGCCGATGGGCGGCTGGAACGGCTTCTGTACGATTGGTGCCCCGAATTTCCGGGACTCTCGCTCTATTACCCGGGGCACCGCCACGTCCCGCCAGCACTGCGTGCACTGATCGCGTTGATTCATCAGAAGGGGCCGGGCGCGCGCGACGGTTGAGCAACCGCCGCATTGTGCGATGGAGTGCAACGGCCCTCAGAAGAAGGGCGTGGTTGCGTGCACCATGGCGGATAGATGCGCAGAGCGCGCTTGCCGCCCAGACCCTCGCGCGACATCACGCCGCGATGGCGACGGCGTCCAACGCGCTCACGCTTCCGGCAGCGGCTCCGGCACCGAACCCGGTACGAACACGCCTTCCTTCACGTAGGCGGCCAGGGTCATGTCCAGCGCCAGCATCCCATCGCGCTTCAGGTCCATCAGGTCCGGCTCGACCATCGCCCCGTGCAGCACGCCGAGCACGGTAGCGTGCAGCATGCGCGCGGCGATCTTCGGGTCGGCGCCGTCGCGCAGCTGGCCCAGGTCCTGTGCACGGCGCAGGGCACGTTCCATCCGCTCCAGGGCGTCGCGGAAACCGCTCTGCTGCAGTTCGGTCAGCACCCTGGTGTCGGCGGAGGCATCGCTGCGCAGCATGATCTCCATGGTCTTGCGCAGGCGCTCGTCCTCGGACAGCTCGATGAACGAGTGGATCATCACCGCGCGCAGGTCATGCACCGGCGTGTCGCGCTGGTCGGTGGAGGTGCGCTCCAGTTCCTGCATGAAGGGCAGGTGCACCCGCTCGACGATCGCGGTCAGCACCTCGCCCTTGTTCTTGAAGTGCCAGTACACGGCGCCGCGGGTGTAGCCGGCGCGGGCACCGATCATCTCCAGCGTGGTGCGGGCCACGCCGTGTTCGTGAAAACAGGCTTCGGCGGCATCCAGGATGCCTTCGCGGGTTGCCTGGGTGTCCTCTTTGGTCTTGCGGGCCATGAGCGAGTACGAGTGCAGGTGAAACGTGGCTGAATTGTACCGCTTTACAAACAAACACGCATGTATGTATATTTCCTTCCCATCATTCCCGTCGTGTGCGTGGCAGGCCTGTCCTGGCTCCCACTCCACCCGGGTGGGCGCTGTTCGCGCGGTCTTCACTCCTGCAAGGGGAGGGTCCGTCGTATCAGCACCTGCTGAGATCCCTCCCTTCAAGAGCCATTCCCATCATGTTGCTGAGCCGAATCCGACCCTTCGCGTTGTCGCTGGCGATCGCTGCCACCGTCGCTGCCTGTGGCGGCCAACCCCAGGCGCCCGAACAGGGGCCGGGCCAGGTCAGCGTGGTCACGCTGAAATCCGAAACCGTCGGCCTGACCCGTGAGCTGCCGGGCCGCACCAATGCCTTCCTGGTGGCCGAAGTGCGCCCGCAGGTCAACGGCATCGTCGCCAAGCGGCTGTTCACCGAGGGTGGGATGGTCAAGGCCGGCGAGCCGCTGTACCAGATCGAGGACGCCAGCTATCGCGCCCAGGCCAACAGTGCGCGTGCACAGCTGGCCCGCGCTGAAGCCACCGCCAATGCGGCGCGGCTGAGCGCCAAGCGCATCACCGAGCTGGCCAAGGTCGACGCGGTCAGCCAGCAGGATCTGGAAAACGCCGTGGCTGCGCAGAAGCAGGCCGAGGCCGATGTCGGCGCCGCCAAGGCATCGCTGGATGCCGCCAACGTGACCCTCGGTTATGCGCGCATCACCGCGCCGATCAGCGGCCGCATCGGCAAGTCCAGCGTCACCCAGGGCGCGCTGGTCAGCGCCGGCCAGGCAACTGCGCTGGCGACCGTGCAGCAGCTGGACCCGATCTACGTCGACCTCACCCAGTCCTCGGCCGAGCTGCTGCAGCTGCGCCGCGAACTGGCCGCTGGCCGTCTGCAGGACAACCAGCAGACACCGGTCAGCATCCTGATGGAAGACGGCAGCACCTTCGAACACAAGGGCACGCTGGAGTTCTCCGAAGTCAGCGTCGATCCGGCCACCGGCAGCTTCGCGCTGCGGGTCAAGGTCGACAATCCCGACGGTCTGTTGATGCCGGGCATGTACGTGCGCGCGGTGATCGGCGGCGGCGTGCGCAGCGATGCGGTGCTGGTGCCGATGCAGGGCATCGCCCGCGATCCGAAGGGTGATACCAGCGCGATGGTGGTCGGCAAGGACAACAAGGTGGAAGTGCGCCCGGTCAAGGTCAGCCGCACCGTCGGCGACAAGTGGCTGGTCGAGGACGGCCTGAAGGCCGGTGACAAGGTCATCGTCGAAGGCCTGCAGAAAATCGGCCCGGGCATGCCCGTGAACGCCACCGAACAGGGCGTCGCCCCGGCCAAGCCGGCCGCCGCCCAACCTGCAGCTGCGGCCGCAGGCGCGAAGTAAGCGGAGAACCCCATGGCACGTTTCTTCATCGATCGACCCATCTTCGCGTGGGTCATCGCGATCATCATCATGCTCGCCGGCGGCCTGGCCCTGTTCAAGCTGCCGATCTCGATGTACCCCAACGTCGCACCGCCAGCGGTGGAAATCAGCGCCAGCTACCCGGGTGCTTCGGCCAAGGTGGTCGAAGACTCGGTGACGCAGATCATCGAGCAGAACATGAAGGGCCTTGATGGCCTGATCTACTTCTCCTCCAACAGCTCCTCCAACGGCCAGGCCACCATTACCCTGACCTTCGAGAGCGGGACCAACCCCGACATCGCCCAGGTGCAGGTGCAGAACAAGCTGCAGCTGGCGATGCCACTGCTGCCGCAGGAAGTGCAGCGGCAGGGCATCAACGTGGCCAAGTCCAGCTCGGGCTTCCTGAACGTCATCGCGTTCGTGTCCGAAGACGGCAGCATGGATGCCAACGACATCGCCGACTACGTCGGTTCCAATGTCGTGGACCGTCTCAGCCGCGTGCCGGGCGTGGGCAACATCCAGGTGTTCGGTGGCAAGTACGCCATGCGCATCTGGCTGGACCCGAACAAGCTGCACACCTACGGCATGTCGGTGCCGGAAGTGGTTGCTGCGGTGAAGGCACAGAACGCGCAGGTGGCCATCGGCCAGCTGGGTGGTGCGCCGTCGGTGAAGGGCCAGCAGCTCAACGCCACCATCAACGCGCAGTCGCGCCTGCAGACCCCGGAACAGTTCCGCAACATCATCGTGCGCGGCGCGCAGGACGGTGCAGAACTGCGCCTGGGCGACGTTGCCCGCGTCGAACTTGGTGCCGAGTCGTACGACTTCGTCACCCGCTACAACGGTCAGCCGGCCAGCGGCCTGGCGGTCACCCTGGCCACCGGCGCCAACGCGCTGGATACCGCGGCCGGTGTCGATGAAACCCTGAAGGAACTGGAAGGCTTCTTCCCGGCCGGTTTGAAGGCCGAGATCCCGTACGACACCACCCCGTTCGTGCGCGTGTCGATCAAGGGCGTGGTGCAGACCCTGCTCGAAGCGATCGTGCTGGTGTTCGTGGTGATGTACCTGTTCCTGCAGAACTTCCGCGCCACCCTGATCCCGACCATCGCCGTACCGGTGGTGCTGCTGGGTACCTTCGGCGTGCTGTCGGTGCTGGGCTTCTCGGTGAACATGCTGACCATGTTCGCGATGGTGCTGGCCATCGGCCTGCTGGTGGACGATGCCATCGTGGTGGTGGAGAACGTCGAGCGCATCATGTCCGAAGAGGGCCTGTCGCCGCTGGAAGCCACCCGCAAGTCGATGAGCCAGATCACCGGCGCGCTGGTGGGTATCGGCCTGGTGCTGTCGGCGGTGTTCGTGCCGATGGCCTTCATGAGTGGCTCCACCGGTGTGATCTACCGGCAGTTCTCGGCGACGATCGTGTCGGCGATGGCATTGTCGGTGCTGGTGGCCATCGTGCTGACCCCGGCGCTGTGCGCGACCATGCTCAAGCCGCTGAAGAAGGGCGAGCATCACGTCGCCCACAAGGGCTGGTCGGGTCGCTTCTTCAACGGCTTCAACCGTGGCTTCGACCGTACCAGCGAAAGCTACCAGCGCGGCGTGCGCGGCATCCTGCATCGCCCGTGGCGGTTCATGGGCATCGTGGCCGCGCTGTTCCTGCTGATGGGCGTGCTGTTCGTGCGCCTGCCCAGCTCGTTCCTGCCCAATGAAGACCAGGGCGTGCTGATGGCACTGGTGCAGGCACCGGTCGGTGCAACCCAGGAGCGCACGCTGGAATCGATCGCCGCGCTCGAAAAGCACTTCATGGAAAACGAGAAGGGCGCCGTCGAGTCGGTGTTCTCGGTGCAGGGCTTCAGCTTCGCCGGCATGGGCCAGAACGCGGGCATGGCCTTCGTCAAGCTGAAGGACTGGAGCGAGCGTGACGCCGACAACGGCGTGATGCCGATCACCGGACGTGCGATGGCCGCACTGGGGCAGATCAAGGATGCTTTCATCTTTGCCTTCCCGCCGCCGGCCATTCCGGAGCTGGGGACGGCCTCGGGTTACACCTTCTTCCTGAAGGACAACAGCGGCCAGGGCCATGAGGCATTGCTGGCGGCCCGCGACCAGCTGCTCGGCCTGGCGGCCGGCAGCAAGAAGCTGGCCAACGTGCGTCCGAACGGCCAGGAAGACACTCCGCAGTTCCGCATCGATATCGATGTGGCCAAGGCCAGCTCGCTGGGCCTGTCGATCGACCAGATCAACACCACCCTGGCCACTGCGTGGGGCAGCTCGTACATCGATGACTTCATCGATCGCGGCCGCGTCAAGCGCGTGTTCGTGCAGGCTGACCAGCCGTTCCGCATGGTGCCGGAGGACTTCGATCTCTGGTCGGTGAAGAACGACAAGGGTGAGATGGTTCCGTTCAGCGCCTTCGCCAGCAAGCAGTGGGACTACGGTTCGCCGCGCCTGGAACGCTACAACGGCGTGTCGGCCACCGAAATCCAGGGCGAACCGGCCCCGGGCGTGGCGTCCGGTGATGCCATGGCCGAGATCGAACAGCTGGCCAAGCAGTTGCCGGCGGGCTTCGGCGTCGAGTGGACGGCGATGTCCTACCAGGAACGCCAGGCGGGCTCGCAGACGCCGCTGCTGTACACGCTGTCGCTGATGATCGTGTTCCTGTGCCTTGCCGCGTTGTACGAAAGCTGGAGCGTGCCGACCTCGGTGCTGCTGGTGGCGCCGCTGGGCATCCTCGGTGCGGTGCTGGCCAATACCTTCCGTGGCATGGAGCGCGACATCTATTTCCAGGTGGCGATGCTGACCACGGTGGGCCTGACCAGCAAGAACGCGATCCTGATCGTCGAGTTCGCCAAGGAGCATCTGGAGAAGGGCGCGGGGCTGATCGAAGCGACGATGCACGCGGTCCGCGACCGTCTGCGCCCGATCATCATGACCTCGCTGGCCTTCGGCATGGGCGTGCTGCCGCTGGCGATCTCCAGCGGTGCCGGCTCCGGCGCCAAGCAGGCGATCGGCACCGGCGTGCTCGGCGGCATGGTGGTCGGCACCGTGCTCGGCGTGTTCTTCGTACCGCTGTTCTTCGTCGTGGTGCAGCGCGTGTTCAAGAAGCGCAACGCCACCGAGTGATGACAACCGGTAGCGCCGGGCCATGCCCGGCGAATGCCTCACCGCATAGTCGCCGGGCCCGGCCCGGCGCTACCACCGTGACCCCCAAGGTGTCGCTATGAAATTCTCTTCTCTTGCAGTATCCCTCGCCACCGCGCTGGCGCTCAGCGCGTGCGGCACCCTGGCGCCGAAGAACACCGCAGTGGCCCCGGCCATTCCGTCGCAGTGGCCGGCGGAAGCCGCGCAGGGCGAAGTGGCCGATGCGGCCGCTGTCGGCTGGCGCGACTTCTTCACCGATGAGCGCCTGCAGCAGGTGATCGGGCAGGCGCTGGACAACAACCGCGACCTGCGTGTGGCCGTGCTCAACGTCGAGAAGGCGCGTGGCCAGTACCGCGTGCAGCGCGCCGACCGCGTACCGGGCGTGGCCGTGACCGGGCAGATGGATCGCCGCGGTGGCGACGTGCCGGTGACCGAGCAGTTCAGCGCGGGTGTCGGCGTGGCCGAGTTCGAACTGGACCTGTTCGGCCGCGTTCGCAACCTGAGTGAAGCCGCGCTGCAGCAGTACTTCGCTGTAGCCGCCAACCGTCGCAATGCACAGCTGAGCCTGGTGGCCGAGACCGCCACCGCGTGGTTGACCTACGGTGCCGACCAGCAGCGCCTGGCGATCGCCGAAGCAACGGTGAAGACCTATGAGGATTCGCTGCGTCTGGCCGAGGCACGCCATGAGCGTGGCGGCAGTTCGGCGCTGGAACTGACCCAGACCCGCACTCTGGTCGAGACCGCGCGCACCGATGCCGCGCGTCTGCGTGGGCAGCTGGCCCAGGACCGCAACGCGCTGGCGCTGCTGGCCGGTGGCCAGTTGGATCCGGCGCTGCTGCCGGACAGCATCGCGCCGCAGGTGCTTGCACTGGCACCGCCGCCGGCCGGCCTGCCCAGCGACGTGCTGCTGCAGCGCCCGGACATCATGGCGGCGGAACATCAGCTGCTGGCCGCCAATGCCAACATCGGTGCCGCACGCGCCGCCTTCTTCCCCAGCATCTCGCTGACCGGCAGCATCGGCAGTGGTTCGGGTGAACTGTCGGGCCTGTTCGACAGCGGCACGCGGGTGTGGAGCTTCCTGCCGAAGATCACTTTGCCGATCTTCCAGGGCGGCAAGCTGCGCGCGAACCTGGCGGTGGCCAACGCCGATCGCGATATCGCGCTGGCGCAGTACGAAAAGTCGATCCAGAGCGGTTTCCGCGAAACCGCCGATGCGCTCGCATTGAATGTCAGCCTGGATGAGCAGGCCGCCTCGCAGCAGCGCCTGGTGGACGCGGCCGAGCAGGCCAACCGCCTGTCGCAGGCACGCTATGACGCCGGCCTGGACAGCTTCGTTACCCTGCTGGATGCACGCCGTACCGCCTACAACGCGCAGCAGACACAGCTGCAGACGCAGCTGGCGCAGCAGTCCAACCGCATCACGTTGTACAAGGTGCTGGGCGGCGGCTGGCACGAGCGCGGGTAAGCCGCGCCTCCGGTAGGTGCCAACCTGCCGCGCCTCTGGTAGGTGCCAACCTTGGTTGGCACAGGGCCAGCCGACTGCGCTGACGCATCCGTGCCAACCAAGGTTGGCACCTACCGGAGCAGGTCAAGATTGGCGTGGGCCAGTCAGGCCAAGCGTCACCGTCACACCGCTTCGTCATCCCGCCGCTCGGTGCGGCAGGCGCGTACCCGCGTCAGTGCGTCGCCGGCTTCGCGCGCCATCTTCTCGTACTCGGCGCGGATCTCTTCCAGACGCTCTTCGTCCAGTTCTTCCAGGTCCAGCAGCTCGTTGTTGGCATCGGCGGTGGCGCGGATCAGTTCATCCAGCTTGATCTGCATCGCCGCCGTGTCCGAGTTCTGCGTGTGCTGGATCAGGAACACCATCAGGAAGGTGATGATCGTGGTGCCGGTGTTGATCACCAGCTGCCAGGTATCGTTGAATTTGAATATCGGGCCGCTGATGCCCCACAGTACGACGATCGCCACCGCAGCCAGGAAGGTCCACGGCGAGCCGGTGGCGGCCGCGGCCTTCTTGGCGATCGTATTGAACAGGTTCCTTGCGCTCATCGTCATCGTTCCACTGGAATGACGACGATCATCGGCACGTGGCCGTGCAGGTGCCGTGCAGTCGAACGTGGGTTCAGGCGCGCAGGCGCGGTGCTTCCTGGCTGCGCACCGGGCTGGCCAGGTAGACGTGCTGCCAGCAGCGTTCGACGAATTCGCGGGCCTGCGCTTCGGTCAGGCGCGGCATGATCTGCAGGGCGTACTGGGTCTGGAACAGCTCATCGCGCTGGGCATTGCTGGCGCGAGGTTGGGTGATCAGCGAATCACAGGCGAACTTGATCCACGGCACATAGGTGCCGAACGAGGTGTGCGCGAGTGCGCCATCGGCGTGCTGGCGGCGCCAGTAATCCAGCTCCGCATCGACATTGATGACAGGGGGAATGGCGGGAACTTCAGCGTGCATGACGATCCAATCGGTTGAAGGTGAAAGGGAGTGGGGGCTCGTTACAGTGTGGCCCGGACGGTGGTGCATGCCGCGTCAGCGCGATGTGCAGCCAGCGTGGCGATGGCGCAGCAGCTGTGCGTGTTCAACCGCACCCAGGCGTTCGGCCATGCCGGCCATCGCATTGCACAGGCGCACCAGGTCGCGGGGATGATCGAGCAGCAGATCCTGCTGCATGTCCTGGTAGGCGCTCCAGAACGGGGCACTGCGCTGGTGCAGTGCGTATTGCTGCTGCAGTCGGTCCCAGATCGCGGCCAGGGCCGGGTCGCTGGGAGGACGTACCGCATGCGCTTGCATGGTCGGCTCCAACCCGGGGCAGGGGCCCCGGTTGCATTCCACCCTAGACGCGGCTGCGCAGCAGGATGTTAGTGACGCGTGTTGACTACACGCAGCTGACTGCGCAGCAGTTCACGTTGAAGCCGGCAGACGCTGCCGGCACAAGGCTGTGCCGGCACTGAAGCGTTCATCAAGGCGGACTCATCAGCTGTGGCGGATGCTCATTCGCCGATGTCTTCGTTCCAGATTTCCGGATGTTGCGCAATGAAACCGCCAAGCAGGTCCACGCATTCCTGGCTGTCCAGGTCGATCACGTTGACGCCGTTTTCGCGCAGCCAGTCGATGCCGCCCTGGAAGGTGCGCGATTCGCCGACCACCACCGTGCCGATGTTGAACTGCCGCACCAGGCCCGAGCAGTACCAGCAGGGAGCCAGGGTCGTGACCATGATGGTGTCCTGGTAGCGGCGCTGGCGGCCGGCCTTGCGGAAGGCGTCGGTCTCGCCATGCACGGACGGGTCGCCTTCCTGCACGCGGCGGTTGTGGCCGCAGCCGAGCAGGCGGCCGTCGTTGTGGTACAGCGCCGCGCCGATCGGCACGCCGCCTTCGGCCAGCCCCTGGCGGGCTTCGGCAATGGCGGTCTGCAGCAGGGCCTGGTAGTCGGGCGTGGTGATCATGCGGGGCTCCGGTAGGTCGTGGGGCGCCATGATACGGCCAGCGTTCCCCGCAGGGGCCCGGCGGTGCGATAATCGGGGCATGAGCGAATCCCCCTACAAATCCGGTACCACCCATTTCGGGTTCCGCGACGTTGACGCCAAGGACAAGCAGAAGCTGGTCGGCCAGGTGTTCACGTCGGTCGCGCGCAACTACGACCTGATGAACGACCTGATGAGCATGGGCGTGCACCGGGCATGGAAGCGCTACTACGTAGCCACCGCGCAGGTGAAGCCGGGTGACCGCGTGCTCGACCTGGCCGGTGGCACCGGCGATATCGCCGCGCTGCTGAAGGAACGGGTTGGCGCCGAGGGTTCGGTGGTGCTGGGCGACATCAACGCCGGCATGCTGTCGGTCGGCCGTGACCGCCTGACCAACCGCGGCCTGGTGCTCGGCCTGGACTACGTGCAGTGCAACGCCGAAGCCCTGCCGTTCCCGGACAACAGCTTCGACCTGGTGACCATCGCCTTTGGTCTGCGCAACGTGACCGACAAGGATGCCGGCCTGCGCGAGATGTTCCGCGTGCTGAAGGTGGGCGGCCAGGCCCGCGTGCTGGAGTTCTCCGAGGTCACCGCGGACTGGTTCAAGCCGATCTACGACTTCCACTCGTTCAAGATCCTGCCGAAGCTGGGCAAGCTGTTCGCCAACGATTCGGACAGCTACCAGTACCTGGCCGAGAGCATCCGCAAGCATCCGCCGCAGGAAGAGCTGAAGGCGATGATGGGGCAGGCGGGCTTCGAGCGCTGCCACTACAAGAACCTGACCGGCGGCATCGTCTCGATCCACTCCGGCTACAAGCTGTAAGCCTCGCTTTGGTAGGTGCCAACCTTGGTTGGCACACGCCCGTCCGCGAGCGGTGATGGATCCGTGCCAACCAAGGTTGGCACCTGCCAGAGGCAGGCCAAGGTGGGCCCAGGGCCCGCCCGCGAGCGATGACGCAGCAATCCGCCGTGGTAGAGGCCGACCTTGGTTGGCACAGGTCCTACCGTGAGCGCTGACAGATCCGTGCCAACCAAGGTTGGCACCTACCGGGCCATCGCGGGGCCGGCCATTACCCCGCACCGCGCAACGCTTCCCGGCCGGGGGAGAGGTACCATTGGGGTTTGATCCCCGTAACGGTCCCGATTCATGCGCAATCCGCTGATGCTCCTTCCGCTGGCCGTGGCCCTGGCCGCCGGCTGCTCCCAGGAGGCGGCCGCACCCGCCGCCGCCCCGACTGCCCAGAAGGCTCCCGCCGCCCCCGTGAACGCCGAAAACCGCAGCCACGATGAAAGCTCGTACGCCGAGCCGGACAAGGTCGTCGTCAAGGACATCGCGCTGGATCTGAAGCTGGACTTCGACCAGAAGCAGATCGGCGGCACCGCCACCTACACCCTGGAATGGAAGCAGAAGGATGCCAAGCAGCTGGTGCTGGACACCCGCGAGCTGAGCATCGCCAAGGTTGAAGCGATCGCCGCCGACGGTGCGCGCAGCCCGCTGCAGTTCGTGCTGGCCCCGGTGGACAAGGTGTTCGGCAGCAAGCTGACCATCGAAACCCCGGATCAGCCGGCCAAGGTCGAGGTGACCTACCACACCGCACCGACCGCGTCGGGCCTGCAGTGGCTGGCGCCGTCGATGACCGAGGGCAAGAAGCTGCCCTTCATGTTCAGCCAGTCGCAGGCGATCCACGCCCGTTCCTGGGTGCCGCTGCAGGACACCCCGAGCGTGCGCTTCACCTACAGCGCGCACGTGGTCTCGCGCCCGGACGTGATGGTGCTGATGAGCGCCGACAACGATCCCAAGGCCGCGCGTGACGGTGACTACACCTTCAAGATGCCGCAGCCGATTCCGTCCTACCTGCTGGCCATCGCGGCCGGCGACCTGGTGTTCGAGCCGATCTCCGGCCGTTCCGGCGTCTGGGCCGAGCCGACCATGGTCAACAAGGCCGCCAAGGAATTCGAAGACACCGAGAAGATGATCGGTGCCGCCGAAAAGCTGTACGGCGAATACCGCTGGGGCCGCTACGACATGCTGGTGCTGCCGCCGTCGTTCCCGTTCGGCGGCATGGAAAACCCGCGCCTGACCTTCGCCACTCCGACCGTGATCGTCGGCGACAAGTCGCTGGTCTCGCTGGTCGCCCACGAACTGGCGCACAGCTGGTCAGGCAACCTGGTGACCAACGCCAGCTGGAAGGACATCTGGCTCAACGAAGGCTTCACCACCTACGTCCAGGGCCGCATCACCGAAGCCCTGTACGGCAAGGAGATGGCCGAGATGGAAAAGCAGATCGACCAGACCGATCTGCTGGCCGAAGTGAAGGACATGAGCCCGGCCGACCAGGCGCTGGCGCTGCCGCCGCTGAACGAGCGTGACCCGGACGAAGCCCTGAGCCAGGTGGCCTACGTCAAGGGTTCGTGGTTCCTGGAATTCCTGGAACAGCGCTTCGGCCGCGAAACCTTCGATCCGTTCCTGCGCGGCTGGTTCGATGACCACGCCTTCCAGAGCGCGAATACCGACCAGTTCGTCGAGTACCTGAAGAAGAACCTGCTGCCGAAGAATCCGTCGGCGGTCACCGAGGCCGAACTGAAGGCGTGGCTGGACGAGCCGGGCATTCCGTCGTTCGCGGCCAAGGCGCAGTCGCGCAACTTCAGCAGCGTGGATACCGCGCGTATCGCTTTCGCCAGCGCCGGCACCGTGCCGAGCAGCCAGGTGATCGCCGAGTGGAGCACCCAGGAGTGGGTCCGCTTCATCGACGGCCTGGGCGCCACCCAGCCGCTGGACAAGCTGGCCACGCTGGACAAGGCCTTCCACTTCACCGGCACCCCGAATGGCGAGATCGCCATGCGCTGGTACCCGCTGACCATCCGCAGCGGTTACGAGCAGGCCAATGAAGCAGCCGCTGCCTTCATCGAGCGTGTCGGTCGTCGCAAGCTGATCCTGCCGATCTACGCCGAACTGGTGAAGACGCCGAAGGGGCTGGAGCTGGCCAAGCAGGCGTTCGAGAAAGCCAAGCCGGGCTACCACCCGATCACCACCGCCTCGGTGCAGGACATGCTGGCCAAGGCTGAAGCGAAGTAAACGGTAGTGCTGGCCGCTGGCCAGCAACCCGAGACTGCTTCACCAGCAACGGCGGGGAAACCCGCCGTTGCTGTATCCGCTTTTCGCTGCCGATAGAATCGGCATGCACCCGTAAAGGACTCCGCCATGAAACGACTGATCCTGCTCACCGCCTGCACCCTGGCCCTGGCCGCCTGCAGCAACCCCGAGGAAGAACGCAAGGCGCAGGAGGCTGCCGCTGCCGCCGTGCAGGCGCAGAAGGAAGCCAAGGCCGAAGACGTTGCCAAGCAGTACGACATGGCCGTGGCCGCGCAGGACTGGGAGCGCGCGCGCCTGCATGGCGCCTCGCTGCTGGACCAGTACAAGGACACCGCCGCTGCCGAGCGCATCGCCGCCGGCTTCGACGAGGTCAAGGCCAAGGGCGACGCCGCGCGCGACCTGCGCCGCATGCAGGGGCTGTGGCAGTACAACCAGATTCCGGTCGGCGGCAAGGGCAACCAGGTGTCGGCACAGATCTTCAGCAAGGAACGGGTGGATGTGGATGGCAGCGGCGCCAAGCCGGTGCAGCTGGTGTTCCGCGACCACCCCGAATGGAAGCGTCATGCCTACCTGGTGCTGCAGGCCGGCGATTTCCGCTGCCCGCAGTGCACCGTGAAGGTCGCGGTGGACGGCGGCAAGCCGATCTCCATGGCGGCATGGCGGCCGAAGACCGATGAGGCGATTGCCATGTTCATCACCGACCAGAAGGCGCTGTGGAAGCTGGCAGCCAAGGGCAAGTCGATCAGCATCGAATTCCCGGTCAAGGCCGGTGGCACGCGCACGGCCGTGTTCGAGACCGGTGGCGTGGATGCCAGCCGCATGCCGGCGTGGTGGCATTGACCGTGGATGCACGGGTGGCGGCGCCGGCGCTGTCGACGATCCGCCACTGGGTGTTCGACATGGACGGCACGCTGACCGTGGCGGTGCATGATTTCGCGCGGATCAAGCGCGAACTGGCGATTCCGCAGGAGGATGACATCCTCACCCACCTGGCCGGGCTGCCGGCCGCGGAGGCCAGCGCCAAGCATACCTGGCTGCTGGCGCACGAGCGTGCGCTGGCCGCTGCGTCGCAGCCGGCGACGGGGGCGGTGGCGCTGGTGCGCGCGCTGCAGGGCACCGGTTGCCGTCTGGGCATCCTGACCCGCAACGTGCGCAGCCTCGCGCAGGTCACCCTGCAGGCGATCGGGCTGGGCGACGTATTTGCCGAAGACGACATCATCGGTCGCGACGAGGCCGAGCCGAAGCCCTCACCTGCCGGGCTGCAGTACTTCCTGCGGCGCTGGCAGGTGGAGCCTTCGCAGGTGGTGATGGTGGGCGACTACCGCTTCGATCTGGAATGCGGCCGCGCGGCAGGCAGCCGCACGCTGCTGGTCAATGCGCCGGACAACCCGTGGCCGGACATGGCCTGTTGGCATCTGGCCGATTGCGCGGCGGTGCTGGAGCGCTGGCGAGGCTAGCGCGGCGCCCTGTACGCGCTGTGGCGGGAATCTGGGCCCCGCCACAGCAGTCAACTCTCGACTGTCATCACAGTGTATTGTGCGAGGCCGGCTGGACGTTCTTCGACTGTCCTGCCGGGGGTGAAGCGGAGGCGGTTGGGGACCATCACCGCTCACAGCCGCGGCCTGATCGAAGCAGCGGTGGGCGTTGAAGGTGCCGGCGGGTGGTTTCGCTGCGCTGGTGGTTGTGTCGGGTAACACGTTGTCTGGTGTGGCCCGCTGCCAAGGATGGGGCATGGGTGTCCTTTGCTCCATTTCTGGATTCCTTTCATGCTCCGAGCTGTGTGGGTGTCGCTGTACCGGCGTCTGTGTCCGATTGCCACCTTCTTCCTGTTTGGCCTGGTAGCTCTGTCGTTGTCGCGACTGGGGTTGGCGCTGTGGCATGCCGCGCGCGTCAGCGCCGCCGACGGGTGGGCCACGGTGTTCCTGCAGGGGCTGCGGGTGGATGTGTCGACCCTGTGTCTGCTGTACGGCATCCCGGCGGTGCTGGCGCTGCTGTTGCCGCTGGAAGGACGCGTGGGCTGCGCGTGGCGCCATCTGCTGCGGTGGTGGCTGATCCTGGTTAGCGTGCTACTGGTGTTCATGGAGCTGGCCACGCCGAGCTTCATGGCCGAGTACGGCCTGCGCCCCAATCGCCTGTTCCTGGAATACCTAATCTATCCCGAAGAAGTCGGGATGACGCTGCTGCGCGGCCATCTGCTGGCCGTGCTGATCGAAGTTGCCGCGGTGATCGTGCTGTTCTGGGCATTGCTTCGCGGGTCGCGGCGCTGGGTCGGCAACAGCCCGATGGTCGCAGTCGAAGCCGGATGGCTGTGGCGGCTGCCATTGGCGTTCCTGGTGCTGCTGCTGGCGGCGCTGGGCGTGCGTTCCAGCCTGGGTCATCGGCCCTTGAATCCGGCACTGGTGGCGTTCTCGACCGACCCGACCATCAACGCCTTGCCGCTGAATTCTCTGTACACCGTCGGCTATGCCGCGCGGCAACTGGCGACCCGCAGCGAAACCTCGCGCGTCTACGGTGACCTGCCGCTGGCCGAGGTGGTCAGCGAACTGCGCGCCAGCAGCGGCCTGCCGGCATCGGCATATGTATCCGACGCATTGCCGAGCCTGGCGCTGCGTCCGCCGCAGTACCAGGGCAAGCCGCGCAATCTGGTGATCGTGCTGGAAGAAAGCCTGGGCGCGCAGTTCATCGGCAGTCTTGGCGGGCGGCCGTTGTCGCCCAATTACGACCGCCTGAGCAGACAGGGCTGGGCGTTCGAGCGGCTGTACGCGACCGGCACGCGTTCGGTACGCGGCATCGAGGCGGTACTGACCGGGTTCCCGCCGACCCCGGCCGAATCGGTGGTCAAGCTGCCCGCCAGCCGCCAGCGATTCTTCACCCTGGCCGATGTGCTGGGGCGGCATGGCTACGACACCGGCTTCTATTACGGCGGCGAAAGCCATTTCGACAACATGCGCGAGTTCTTCCTCGCCAATGGCTTCAACCGCATCGTGGATCGCAAGGATTACCGCAAGCCGGCATTCGTCGGTTCCTGGGGCGCGTCGGATGAAGACCTGTTCGGCCAGGCCGACCAGCAGTTCCGGCAGCTGAAAGCACAGGGCAAGCCGTTCTTCGGCCTGGTGTTCACCTCCAGCAACCACGATCCGTTCGAGTTCCCGGACGGCCGCATCGACCTGTACGAGCAGCCGAAACAGACCCGCGACAACGCTGCCAAGTACGCCGACTACGCGCTGGGCGATTTCTTCCGCAAGGCGATGGCCTCACCGTACTGGGAGGACACCGTGTTCCTGGTGGTGGCTGACCATGATTCGCGGGTGTTCGGCAAGAACATGGTGCCGATCGGCAACTTCCATATTCCCGGGTTGATCCTCGGCGGTGGCATCGAGGCGCGCCGCGATACCCGCATCGTCAGCCAGATCGATCTGCCGCCGACCCTGCTGTCACTGCTGGGCATTGCCGATCCGACCCCGACGGTGGGGCAGGACCTGACCGACCTGCAACGGCTGCAGCCGGGGCGCGCGCTGATGCAGTACGACCGCAATCTGGCATGGATGGAGGGCAACGATGTGGCCATCCTGCAGCCGGACAAGCCAGCGCAGGGCTTCCGCTATGACCCGGCCAGCGATCAGCTGCAGCCGCAGCCGCTGCGGCCGGAACTGGCACGGCGCGCACATGCCTACGCGATGTGGGGCACGCTGGCCTACGAAAAAGAGCTGTACCGCCTGCCGGAGAAGGCCAAGCCCTGAGCTGGAAGGGCGGTGCGGTGCCATGCCCGGCGAGCGCGCAGCGCGGGCTGCATCCGGAGCCGAAGGTGTCTGGTCGGAAAGCCGCCGGGCATGGCCCGGCGCTACCAGAGCGGTGTCGGCCGCTGGCCGGCGGTGTCGACCAAGGTCGACACCTACCAGGGCGCAGCGTGTCGACCAAGGTCGACACCTACCAGGGCGCAGCGTGTCGACCAAGGTCGACACCTACCAGGGCGCAGCGTGTCGACCAAGGTCGACACCTACCAGGGCGCAGCGTGTCGACCAAGGTCGACACCTACCAAGGCGCAGCGTGTCGACCAAGGTCGACACCCACCGAGCGGGTGCGCGGGCAGTTTGGTTACACGCTCAGCGCGTAACCAAATTGCTGCTTGAACTGCTCGTTGAACTCATCGAAGGTGAAGCGCTGGTTCTGGGTGCCCGGGTGCTCGACCTTCAGCGCGCCCATCAGGTTGCCCATGCGGCCGATGGTCAGCCAGTCGAAGCCCTTCTGGATGCCGTAGATCAGGCCGGCGCGGAAGGCGTCGCCACAGCCGGTCGGATCGACCACGCGGCGCTCGTGCGCCGGCGGGATGTCGTAGCTCTTTTCCGGAGTGTGGATCACCGCGCCCTTCGGGCCGCGGGTGGTGATGTAGGCCTTGACCCGGCTGACGATCTCTTTTTCGTTCCAGCCGGTGCGTTCCTGCAGCAGGTTCGACTCATAGTCGTTGACCACCACGTAATCGGCCTGCTCGATGAACTCGCGCAGTTCCGGGCCGTTGAACAGCGGCATCGCCTGGCCCGGGTCGAAGATGAACGGCACGCCGTCTTCGTGGAATTCCAGCGCGTTCTGGATCATGCCTTCGCGGCCGTCCGGGCCGACCAGGCCCAGGCTGACACCCGGCACGTCGCGCACGTGGTTTTCGTAGGAACGCATCATCGCGCCCGGGTGGAAGGCGGTGATCTGGTTGTTGTCGTGGTCGGTGGTGATGAACGCCTGCGGGGTGAACAGCTCATCGATCACACGCACGCGGGTGAGGTCGATGCCCAGTGCATCGAAGTGCTCGCGGTACGGGCCGAAGTCCGAACCCACCGTGCCCATCGGGATCGGGTCGCCACCCAACAGGTGCAGGTTGTAGGCGATGTTGCCGGCGCAGCCGCCGAACTCGCGGCGCATGCGCGGCACCAGGAACGACACGTTCAGGATGTGCACCTTGTCCGGCAGGATGTGATTCTTGAACTGGTCCGGGAACACCATGATGGTGTCGAAGGCAAGAGAACCACAGATCAGAGCGGACATCGATGTAAGCCTATGCGGTGAATTTTGGGATGGGCCGGCCCACTTCGGCAGGCAAGCAAACGGCGCCCTTGGGCGCCCGACGGCGCAAAGGTTACCCGCTGGTGCCGCTCAGGGCCAGAACCGGGTGATGCCCGATCAGGCCGAAAGCCTGTGAAGGCGCGGGTTCAGCTGGATTTCTCCTTGCTCGGCGGCAGGCAGGTTGCTAGGCTTGTCGACCTCGATTTCTGCCCATTTTTTCGCCATCCCGCGTTGGGCGCGACACCCCTCAGGATCAACTCCCAGATGTTCAAGAAACTGCGCGGCATGTTCTCCAATGACCTGTCCATCGACCTGGGCACGGCCAACACCCTCATCTATGTGCGTGGGCAGGGAATCGTGCTGAACGAGCCGTCCGTGGTCGCGGTGCGCCAGGATCGCGCCATTGGTGGTACCCGGTCGGTGGCAGCCGTTGGCGCCGAGGCCAAGCAGATGCTCGGCCGTACCCCGGGCCACATCACCACCATCCGCCCGATGAAGGATGGCGTCATCGCCGACTTCACCTACACCGAGGCGATGCTCAAGCACTTCATCAAGAAGGTGCACAAGTCGCGCTTCCTGCGCCCGAGCCCGCGCGTGCTGGTCTGCGTGCCGGCCGGCTCGACCCAGGTCGAGCGCCGCGCCATCAAGGAATCGGCCGAGGAGGCCGGTGCCCGTGACGTGTTCCTGATCGAAGAGCCGATGGCGGCCGCGATCGGCGCCGGCATGCCGGTCACCGAGGCCCGTGGCTCGATGGTCATCGACATCGGTGGCGGCACCACCGAAGTGGCGGTGATCTCGCTCAACGGCATCGTCTATTCCGCTTCGGTGCGCATCGGTGGCGACCGCTTCGACGAATCGATCACCAACTACGTGCGCCGCAACCACGGCATGCTGATCGGTGAAGCCACCGCCGAGCGCATCAAGGTCGAACTGGGCTGTGCCTACCCGCAGGCGGAAGCGATCGAGATGGAAATCTCCGGCCGCAACCTCGCCGAGGGCGTGCCGAAGATGATCAAGATCAGCTCCAACGAAGTGCTTGAAGCGCTGCACGAGCCGCTGTCGGGCATTGTCAGTGCGGTCAAGCTGGCACTGGAACAGACCCCGCCGGAACTGTGCGCCGACGTCGCCGAGCGCGGCATCGTGCTGACCGGTGGTGGCGCCCTGCTGCGCGACATGGACCGCCTGATTTCCGAGGAAACCGGTCTGCACGTGCAGGTGGCTGACGACCCGCTGACCTGCGTGGCCCGCGGTGGCGGTCGTGCGCTGGAACTGGTCGACATGCACGGCAACGAGTTCTTTGCGCCGGAATAAGCCGTCCCGGCTGCCTGCGCCAGCAGCGCCCCTCCGGGGTGCGGCCCGCCACATCGGCGGGTCGGCACCGGCGGGGCGCCCGCGTGTTTCCCTTCCGCCTTCTGCCAGTTGAATCGCTGCCGTGCCGCCCTACGCCGGACCTCCCGTCGCTTCCCGATCCGGTGATGCCGCCAGCCCGCTGCGGCTGCTGGCCTATCTCGCACTGGCAATCACCTTGATCGTCCTCGACGACCAGGCCGGCTGGCTGGCGCGTCTGCGCGAGCAGGCCAACAGCCTGGTGCAGCCGGTGTGGGCGCTGGCCGGCCTGCCCGGCAAGCTCGGCGGGCAGGTGCGTGACTCCGCCGCCAGCCACGGCCAGCTGGTGACCGAGAACCGCGAGCTGCGCAACCAGCTGCTGCTGGCCAACGCCCGCCTGACCCGTCTGCAGACCGCCGCGCTGGACAACGCCCAGCTGCGCGAACTGCTGAACGTGGCCGAGCGCAGTGGCCTGGACGTGCAGCTGGCGCCGATCCTGGACATCGACCTGGATCCGGTCAAACAGCGCCTGGTGCTGGATGCCGGCAGCCGCGAAGGCGTGCACGTCGGCCAGGCGGTGATCGATTCCGGCGGCCTGATGGGCCAGGTGATCAACGTGACTGCGGGCAGCTCCACCGTGCTGTTGCTGACCGACCCCGACCACGCGGTGCCGGTGACCGTGGCCCGCAACGGCGTGCGCCTGATCGTCTACGGCCGCGGCGACAAGCTGGAACTGCGCGACATTCCGCTCAGCGCCGGCGTGGAAGTGGGCGATGAGATCGTCACCTCCGGCCTTGGTGGTCGCTTCCCGGCGGGATTCCCGGTCGGCACCATCACCGGGCTGCGCCCGGACGATACCCATGCCTTCCTGGTGGGTGAACTGAAACCGGCCGCGCAGCTTGATCGCGGCCGAGACGTGCTTCTGCTGCGCCCCGGCGCAGCGATCCGCATTCCGCCGAACCTGCGCCTGCAGATGGAGCAGGGTGCTCCCGGTGGCCCGGTCGATGCCACAGCGCTGCCGACCGGCGCCGCGCCTGCAGGGACGCAGCCCACCCCGGTAGTGCCGGCCGCTGGCCAGCAGCCGTCCTCGTCTGCGACGAGGCCGGCTGCCCCCACACCTTCGGCGACGCAAACCTCTCCGGTAGTGCCGGCCGCTGGCCGGCAACCGCAGCAAACTCAACCTCAGCCGACCACACCGGAGGCGCAACGATGAGCCGCCTTCGCGACAACCGCTGGGTGCTGCCGGCCAGCGTGGTGGTGGCCCTGCTGCTGGGCCTGCTGCCGTTGCCGGCGCTGCTGCAGCCGCTGCGTCCGTATTGGCTGGCACTGGTGCTGGCGTACTGGGTGATCGAAGCGCCCGAGCGCGTCGGCCTCGGCATCGCCTTCGCCAGCGGCGTCGTCGCCGACCTGCTGTATGGCGGGGTGCTGGGCGAACAGGCGCTGCGGCTGGTGATGCTGGCCTTCATCCTGCAGCGCTTCCGCGCGCGCATCCGCTTCTTCCCGATGTCGCAGCAGATGCTGGCCATTGGCGGCCTGTTGTTCAACGACCGCATCGTCAGCGCGCTGGTCCACATCCTGGTGGGCGAGCCGACGCTGCCGTGGTCGTACTGGTGGGCACCGCTGCTCGGCATGGGCCTGTGGCCGCTGGTGTTCGTGCTGCTGGACGCGGTGCGCTTCGGCAAGCGCGGGCGCTGAGCCATGTTGCCGCGTCGCCAGGTCAAGAATCCGCACGCCGAAGCCGAACAGTTCCGGCGCCGCGCGGCGTTGGGCTTCTTCGGCGTGCTGGTCTGCCTGCTGGGCCTGGGCGGCTGGTACTTCAAGCTGCAGGTGTTGGACCACGACATCTACGCCACCCGGTCCGAAGCCAACCGCATCAAGCCGCGGCCGGTAGTGCCCGGGCGCGGCATGATCTATGACCGCAACGGTCGGTTGCTGGCCGAGAACGTGCCGGCGTTCCGCCTGGATGTGACCCCGGACAAGGTCAAGGACATGGATGCCACCCTGGAAGGGCTGGCGAAGATCATCCAGATCAGCCCGGAAGAACTGGAGGCGTTCAACAAGTCGCGCAAGGCGCGCCGCAAGTTCCTGCCGGTCACGCTGAAGCTGCGCATGAGCGATGAGGAAATGGCGCGCTTCGCGGTGGACCGCTGGCGCTTTCCCGGCGTCGAGCTGGAACCGTACCTGACCCGTCGCTACCCCTATGGCGACCTGTTCGCGCACATCATCGGCTACGTCGGCCGGGTGGACGACAAGGATCTGGAGATCCTCGGCGAAGGCAATGCCGCGCTGACCCATATCGGCAAGTCCGGCCTGGAGCGCTATTACGAGCAGGAACTGCGCGGCAAGGTCGGCTACGAGCAGGTCGAGACCAACGTGCAGGGCCGCGCGATCCGCACCATCGGCCGTGTTGCCGCGCAATCCGGCGCCGACCTGAGGCTGTCGATCGACGCCGACCTGCAGCGGGCGATGGTGGCCGCCTTCGGTGAACAGGAAGGCTCGGCCGTGGCGATGGACCCGCGTACCGGTGAAGTGCTGGCAATGGTCAGCCTGCCGTCCTACGACCCGAACCTGTTCGTCAACGGCATCTCGCATGCCGACTTCAAGGCGCTGAACGACAACCCGTCGCGCCCGCAGTTCAATCGCCTGGTACTCGGCGGCGTCGCTCCCGGTTCGACCCTGAAGCCGTTGATCGGCCTGGCCGGCCTCGATTCGGGCGTTCGCCGTCCGGAGGACAAGGTGCTGTCGACCGGCATGTTCTACCTGCCCGGCACCTCGCGTGGCTGGGGCGATTCGCACCGTGGCGGTCACGGCTGGACCGATCTGCGCAAGTCCATCGCGCAGTCGGTCAATACGTATTACTACCGGCTGGCGTTGGACCTGGGCATCGAGCGGTTCGACCATTACATGGAGTACTACGGCTTCGGCCAGCCGACCGGCATCGATCTGACCGGCGAGATCTCCGGCATCCTGCCGTCGCCGGCCTACAAGCGGAAGAGCCGCAAGGAAGCCTGGTATCCCGGCGACACGGTGAACATCAGCATCGGCCAGGGCGACTGGAAGGTCACCCCGCTGCAGCTGGCCCGTGGTGTCAGCGGCCTGGCCAATGGCCAGCTGCGCACGCCGCACCTGGTGATGCAGCAGCGTGCTGGTTTCGACAGTGACTGGGTGACGACAGAGCCCGGCCCGAGCAAGCCGGTCAGCCCCAATCCGAACAATCTTCAGGCCGTGCGCGAAGGCATGATGGCCACCATGCTTCCCGGCGGCAGCGCCGCACGCATGGCGGCCGGCGCGCCGTACACGATGGCCGGCAAGACCGGTACCGCGCAGGTCGTCAGCCGCAAGGGCACGGCTGCGGTCAATCCCAGAAGCCTGCCGATGCACCTGCGCCACCGTGCGCTGTTCGTCGGCTTCGCGCCGGCCGAGCAGCCGGTGATCGCGCTGGCCATCGCCGTGGAAGGCGGCGGTTATGGCGGCGCGGCGGCCGCACCGATCGCGCGCAAGATCTTCGATGCCTGGCTGCTGGGCAAGATGCCTGAGGGCATGCAGTCGCTGGACAGCGAACGCGGCACCACCGCCATCGGCATCACCGCCTTCGACAACGAGGACGTGAACGCGCGCCCGGCCGGTGACGCCGCTGCCGCCGAGCTGGGCGAGCACCCGGTGCTGATCGGCATGCCTGCACCGCCACCGGCGCCAGCCCCGGTTCCGGGTTCACCGTCTGCTGCGGCCATGCCTGTCGGTCCTCGCCCGACTGTCGCGGCGGAGGCCAGCCGATGAGCGCGTTCCTGCGGTGGGCCGGCGAAATGCTGCAGCGGTTCTTCAGCAGCCTCGACTGGGTGCTGTGCCTGGCCCTGGGCGCGCTGATGGTGATCGGCCTGGCAACGTTGAAGAGTGCTGGCGGCGATGGCCTGGTGATGGCGCAGGGCGTGCGTTTTGCCGTGGGCCTGGCGGCGATGTGGGGCATCTCGCGGGTGCCGATCCTGCGCATCCGCTCGGCGACGCCGCTGATCTATGCCATCTCGATGATTCCGTTGCTGGCGGTGTTCGTGCTGGGCACGGGCAAGTACGGCCGGCAGTGGCTGGACCTGAAGTTCTTCTACCTGCAGCCGGCCGAGCTGCTCAAGGTCAGCCTGCCGATGATGGTGGCCTGGTACCTGCACAAGATGCCGCTGCCGCCGCGCTTCAACACGGTGCTGGTGGCGATGGTGATCATCGGCGTGCCGACCGGGCTGGTGATGCTGCAGCCGGACTTCGGTACCGGCGTGCTGATCGCCGCCAGTGGTGTGTTCGTGCTGCTGCTGGCCGGCCTGCCGTGGTGGTGGGTGGGGCTGGGCGTGGGCGGCGTGGCGGCAGTGGCGCCCGTTGCCTGGTTCTGGCTGCTGCGGCCGTACCAGAAGGACCGCATCATGATGTTCCTGGACCCGGAGATGGATGCGCTGGGCGCGGGCTGGAACATCATCCAGTCGAAGATCGCCATTGGTTCAGGCGGTTTCGATGGCAAGGGCTGGGGTGAAGGCTCGCAGTCGCACCTGAATTTCATTCCCGAGCAGACCACGGACTTCGCGTTCTCGGTGCTGAGCGAGGAGTTCGGCTGGATCGGCGTGGCGCTGGTGCTGACGCTGTATCTGGTGGTGATCGGGCGCTGCCTGTGGATCGCCAGCCAGTCACGCGATTCGTATTCGCGCCTGCTGGCCGGTGCCACGGGCCTGGCGTTCTTCGTCTATGTGCTGGTGAACGGCGGGATGATCTCGGGCCTGCTGCCGGTGGTGGGCGTGCCGATGCCGTTGATCAGTTACGGCGGTACGTCGGCGGTGTCGCTGCTGGCGGGGTTCGGGTTGGTGATGGCGGTGCGTCGTCACAATCCGGTGCATGGCGGGTATGGGTAGTTTCCAGCCATCGGCGCAGCCCCTCGTGGGTGGTTGCTGAAAGCAACAGCCGTGGTTGGCCGGGCGGGGTGGACTGCGCAGGGGGCGCTGCAAGTACGTCCATGTAAGCTCGGTCGCCGCATCCATGCGGCTCACGCCCCTGCGCAGCCCACCCCGCCCGGCTTCGACAGTTTCCTGCGGTTGCCACCCACGCAAAGAGAAAAACAGAGCAGAAGCGGGTCGCTTCGCTCTTTGTAGTGCCGAGCCATGCTCGGCTCAGGAATGCACGCATCACGCCGCCTGCAACTGCACATCCACATATTCCGACAGGCCTCTGCAGGCCAGCAGCAGACCTTCGCGGGCGTCATCGCCCAAGTGCTGCATGTCGTCACCGTCCACGCGCACGCGTTCGCTGGCGTGCAGCAGTTCCAGCAGGAAGGTCAGCCCGGCATTGGCGCGGTCGATGCGTGCCATCGCCATGCACTGCGCCTGTGTTCGCCCCTTGCGTGGCCACGGTTGGCCGTCGGCGGCTTCCACCTGGCGGATGCGCTGCAGGCAGTCCAGCAGGGTAGGGCCGCCGGGGCTGTTGGCGGCCTGCGTTGCGGTGAGCGTGGTTTCCAGCGCGCGGGCGATGTCATCCGGCAGCTGGTGGGCAGCCTCGCCCAGCGTGGCGAACAGGTACGGGTAGGTGGAGGCGGACATGGCGGCATCCTTGTGCGATGGGCAAGGGCCACCCCGCGCGCATGCGAGGGTGGCGGACGATGCGTGGCTCCAATACCGGGGACAGACAGTTCCGGCGGGCACGAGGCCCTCCACGCACCGCCCGCCAAAGACGCACGGACGGATTGCCAGCCGACGTCGCTCAACAAGGAGAAAGCGACGTCGGCCGGCAAGCGTAAACAACTGTCTGTCCTTTGGGATTGGAGTCCCGTGCCACCCGTTGTCGGTGGCACTACATGATGTGCGCGGAGGCGCTGCCGCTCCAATCAGAATTGTTTGAAACCCGGAAAATGCGGACGCCAAGGGCATGCGGTGCAGGAGGTGTCGATAGCGACAAACAGCGCAGTAGTCGTGCGCAACCTCATTGTTCAACCCATGGGATCGTCCCGGGCCAGATCCGAACGGCCAATGAGATCGCGCCGAGGCTTCACCGGCTCCGGATCCGACAGGCCGCGGAAGGATTCGCCCAGCAGCGGGCTACCTATTCCATACACCTGCTTTCCAAGCAATGTCTGCATACCCTGCTGCCAGGCCAACAGCATGCGCTTGCCGATCTCATGGAAGCCCGCGTGCTGCGCCATTGCGTCGCGTACTGTGGGCGCCACCTCGTCGATGGCCTGGCCGATCTGCTCGACAATGGCCCGCTGTTCGCGAGCGGGAACGTTGAACACCGAAAGTAGCGCCCGCTCCAGGAGCTTGCCGGGCTCCCACGTCTTGCGCCCGCCCAGGCTGATGGCCGGAGGATTGCGTGCAAAGTCGGGATAGGCCGCCGTGGTCAGCATGTCGTACACCGGCGTGATCTCCGCATCGTCGCGCCCGGTGTAGCGCAGTGCGACGTTCTTCGCGTGGCAATCGGCATTGCGCAGCGCGTGGGTCAGCAGGATCTGGGTGGCCAGATGCCGCAGCGCCTGCTGTCTCCCCGGGCCACGTACGTGGTCGCGTACTGCCTTGGCGATGCGCTCCCAGGTCGTGTCGTACTTCTCTGCCGGGCGCATGCCCAGCAGCGCACAGAAATCTTCCATGCCGTACTTGAGTTGGCCGGCTTCATCTACATCGAAGCGATGCACGACCAGCGCCTGTCCGTCACGAGAGACCTCGGTGCGCGCGGTGGGCAGCACCCTTGCCGCCACCTGCATGGTGAGGTGCTCGTTGAGCGCAATGAATGGCAGGTTGGCCGCCGAGCCCTTGATGATGTGCTGGCGGGTGAACAGGGTGACCTTCTTGCGCGGGTCCTGATCGGTGACCTCGCGCTGGTCGAGAAACTTGGGTACGACGCCGGAAACACCACTGGTTGCATGCTGTCGTACCAGCTGCTCGAATGCCTCCACTGAGTTGTCGCCCTGCAGCAGCTGCGCCACATCCACCGCCCGGGTCGGCTCATCCAGCGGCGCGCCGCGCGGCACCACTTGCACCCGGCCGATCATGTTGCGACCGATCACCGACAGCAGGTTCATCGGGCCACCGCCGATCACCGGACCGAACTCCTCCTGCAGCACTTTCAGCAGATAGCCTTCGGGCAGGTTCATCTGAAAGAACGGCTGCAGCTGATCGTTCCAGTCCCACGGCTCGCGCCGTACCGGCATGGTCAGCGACACCAGGTCGTCAGGCACCACATCGGCGTTGTACAGCAGACGGCAGTTGAAACTGTCGAGGCTTTCCAGCGTTGCCACCTCGCGCCCGGCCACATGCACAGAGAGTGTCATCGCCGCACCCCATGCTCACGGGCAAGCGACTCCAACGAGCCGGCATGGCCCTCCAGGCTGTACTGCATCTCCATGCCCAGCACGGCCAGCACCGCCAGCAGCTTGCGGGCACCAAAGTCGGTGGCCTTGCCCAATTCGAAGCGGGACAGGGTATCGGAGGCCACCCCGGCACGTTCGGCGACGTCGATCTGGGTCATGCCCAGCGCCCGGCGGCGCTGGGCGACCGCCAATCCAAGTTCGGAGAGGGTCTGCATTAGATTTATAAGTCTAAATATTGTCAAACAAGGCAGATATTAGATGTATTTGTCTAAAATTCAAGTGAACCCTCTCGCGTTTCAGCCATGCGCCCCGTCTGCCTGCAGCCGAGCCAGTTCCACAGGCCCAGGTCAATTTTAGACAAATACATCTAAATTCAGGGTATTACGCTCAAATTTAGACGAATACATCTAACTTCTCCGCCCTCCCGGGCTGAGGCGACCGGTGAACGGCAGCTGGGGCATGACCATTGCAGCGACAGCTTGGCGAAAGCGCCGATCGCTACCCTGCCACGGGTGAAATGGAAACGAATGCTTGGCGGCTGCCGTGAGATAGTGCGCACGATCGATCTGCCGTTGCTGGTCGCGTTGTTGATCCTGATGGCTGCAGGCCTTGCGGTGCTGCACAGCGTGAACGGACCGGTGGCGGGGCAGGCGATGCGCTTTGCGATGGGTCTGCTAGCGATGTGGCTGCTGTCGCGGGTCTCGCTGCTGCGCCTGCGCGCGTGGACACCTGCCATCTATGCGCTGTCGATGCTTCCGTTGATGGCGGTGTATGTGATCGGTACCGGTAAATACGGGCAACGCTGGCTCAACCTTGGCGTGTTCTATCTGCAGCCCTCGGAGCTGCTCAAACTCAGCCTGCCGTTGATGATGGCCTGGTATCTGCACCGTCAACCGCTGCCGCCATCGCCGCGCACGGTGCTGACGGCAGCGGTACTGATCGGGGTGCCAGCGGTGCTGATCCTGATGCAGCCCAATCTCGGTACCGCCACGCTGGTGACCGCCAGCGGCGTGTTTGCGTTGCTGCTGGCTGGCCTGCAGTGGCGTTGGGTGGTGGCCGGCTTGAGTGCGGTGTCGGTGGCTGCGCCACTGGCGTGGTTCGGGCTGCTGCGGCAGTACCAGAAGAACCGTGTCCTGACCTTCCTGGATCCGGCCGCCGATCCCTTGGGCACCGGTTGGAACATCCTGCAGTCGCGCATCGCCATCGGCTCGGGTGGCATGCAGGGGCGTGGCTGGGGCCACGGCACACAGGCCACGTTGGATTTCCTGCCCGAGTACACCACCGATTTCGCGTTCTCGGTGTTGGCCGAGGAATTCGGCTGGATCGGCGTGGTGACGGTGTTCGCCTTGTATCTGTTCGTGGTCGGGCGTTGCCTGTCGATCGCGGTGCAGGCACGAGACACGCACGCGCGGCTGTTGGCCGGCAGCCTGGGCCTGGCGTTCTTCGTGTACGTGCTGGTCAACGGCGGGATGATTTCCGGCTTGCTGCCGGTGGTGGGCATTCCGATGCCGCTGATCAGCTACGGCGGCACCTCGGCGGTGTCGTTGCTGGCGGGCATCGGCCTGGTGATGGCGGTGCGCGGGCACCGGCCGGTACACGCGTAGGTTTCCAGCCAACGGCGCAGCCCCTCGTGGGTGGGCCGCTCAATGCGATTCATCGATTGGGCCGGGCGGGTGGGCTGCGCAGGGGACGCCGTAAACCCATCCATCGGGGCTTGTCCGCGGCATCCATGCCGCAGACACCCCTGCGCAGCCCACCCGCCCGGCCTCTGACGGTTTCCTGCGGCGTCCACCCACGCAAGAAGAAAAAAGATCAAAAGCAAAAGCAGCATGGCCCTGCCTGGCTCAGAGTGAAGCGACCGGCTGTTGCTCTTCGCTCTTCTTTTCTCTTTGCGTGGGGGGACGCCACAGGAACGTGTCCGTGGCCGGGTAGATGGGCTGCGCAGGGGCGTGAGCCGCATGGATGCGGCGACCGAGCTTACAGGGACGTACTTGCAGCGGCCCCTGCGCAGCCCATCTACCCGGCCCTCCCCATGAATCGCTTTGCGGCCACCCACGAGGAGCTGCGCCGTTCGCCGACCTTCGCCGCCGATGCACGCATGAATCTGCGCAAGAGCATTTCTGTAATCGTTCCCACAACGCCGCACAGCAGCATGGCCGCTGACGAAGTTCCATTAAAAGTGGGCACCAATTCACATTTTGACGCCGCGTTGATCCTGATCAATGGACTTGTCGCAATCGGCCTGCACAATGGCGGCCCGTTCGGCATGGCGCGCCGTCTTTGATGCAGCGCGAGGGGCGTCGGATGGGAAAGCAGTACTGATCCAACTGGTACAAGGAGCGCGGAGCACTGCCACTGGGGAGCGGCAGCCGCGCAGGTACCGACCGGGTCCGGCGGCCGGTTGCGTCTGCGGGGATGGGGACGCAACCGGCAACCTCTGCCTGAATGGGGCAGGTCAATCACGACGCCTTCACATTTCGTGCTGAACGCGAGCAAATCGTTGTGATTCATGGTCTTAGGGGTTTTAATTCATCCATGACCTGCTAACCTGCGGTGATGATTCGACGTTCTCTGGCCTGCATGCTCACCCTCGGCCTGGTCGCCTGTGCGACCCAGCCGACGTCCCCTCCGACTTCGCCCCAGGCCAGCAGTACGCCGCGCCACCCGGCGGCCAAGCCTCAGGGCCCGGCCGAAGCCGCGCCGGAAGCGGCAGCCGCTACGGCTGCGCCGGTCGATCTCACCCCGGTGCCGTTCGAAACCGCGCGCGCGAAATTCATTGCCGACACCGCGAAGCGTTATGGCCTGAAGCCCGATGAGATCCGCAACGTGCTCGACCAGGCGCAGGTGCGCCAGCCGATCATCGCGGCCATGTCGCGGCCGGCAGAACGGGTCAAGCCGTGGAACGAATACCGGCCGATGTTCATCAGCAAGGCGCGCATCGACGGCGGCAAGGCGTTTCTTGCCCAGCATCGTGCCGAACTGGACCGCGTACAGCAGCGCACTGGCGTACCGGCTGAAGTGATCGTGGCGATCATCGGCGTGGAAACCAGCTACGGCAAGAATGCCGGCAGCCATCGCGTGCTCGACGCGCTGTATACGCTGGCCTTCTATTACCCGCGCAGTGGCGACCCGGCCAAGTTGGAACGCGAAGTGCGCCGCGAGCTGTTCTTCCGCGATGAGCTGGCCAAGCTGTTCGAGCTCGGCCGCGAGGAAAAGCTGGACATCACCACGCTCAAGGGCAGCTATGCCGGCGCGATGGGCATGGGCCAGTTCATGCCCTCCAGCTATCTGGATTACGCGGTGGACGGCAACGGCGATGGTCGCCGCGACCTGTTCACCAGCTACGACGACGTGTTCTCGTCCATCGCCAACTACTTCGTGAAGAAGGGCGGTTGGGTGCGCGGCGGCCAGGTCGCCGTGCCTGCCACGCTCGCTGCCGGCCGCGAAGAGTTCAACCCGACCGAGTGGATGCCCACCTGGTCGCTGGCCGATCTGGCCCAGCGTGGCTACCAGCCGAGCGCACCGGTGCAGCCGGGCGCCACCGCCACCCCCATCACGCTTGAAGGCAGCGCCGGCAAGCAGTACTGGCTGGGCTTCCAGAACTATTACGCGATCACCCGTTACAACCTCTCGAAGATGTACGCGATGGCCGTGTTCCAGTTGTCGCAGGCCATTGCCGGACAGGAGCTGCCCCCGGCATGAACATCAGATGGCTGGTCCCTGGATTGATCGTCCTCGCGCTGGCCGCCTGCAGCAGCGCGCCGAAAAAGCCGGCGACCGCCGGCCATGGTGGCAAGCCGTCCGGCACGGTGGTGCAGGGCAAGGGCGGGCGTCCGGCGCATTGTCCGGAGGGCTCGCCGTACGCGGCCGCCACCGAGGACCTGTCCACCCGTGGCAACTACACCGCCGGTGGCCTGTACAAGCCGGGCGTGAAAGACACCACACCCAGTTATGTGCCCAACGTGGCCTGCATTCCCGAGCCGCTGGTCACCAATGAAGACCGCTCGGCGATCGGCAACAAATCGCCCTACGTGGTGCTGGGCAAGCAGTACAAGGTGCTCGACGACACCCGCAACTACGTTGAACGCGGCACCGCTTCGTACTACGGCGCCAAGTTCCACGGCCGCCTGACCTCCAACCGCGAGGTCTACGACATGTACCAGTTCACCGCTGCGCACAAGACGCTGCCGCTGCCCAGCTTCGCCCGCGTGACCAACCTGGACAATGGCGAATCGGTGATCGTGCGCGTCAATGATCGTGGTCCGTTCCACGATGGCCGCGTGGTCGATCTCAGCTATGCCGCCGCTGTGCGCCTGGGCATCACCCAGCGCGGTACCGGCAACGTGGAAGTGCGCGCGGTGCAGCCGGGTGAAACCAACCTGATGGCGCAGAAGCCGTCGCGCCGCGAACGCCGTGCTGCTGAAGCGGCGGCGGCCACTGCTGCTGTCGCCAGCGCACCCGCGCCGCGTCCCGCAGTGCCGGTCGTGGCCACCGCCACGCCACGCAGCCCGGCCCCGACCAGCAGCCCCAGCCTGTCGCAGAAGGTGGTGGGCGCGGTGATGCTGCAGGTCGCCAGTTTCTCCAACCGCGACAACGCCAACCGGGCGATGGGCCAGCTCAACGCCGCCGGCATCGTCGGTGCCACCATCAGCGACATCGCTGCCGGCGGGCGTACCCTGTGGCGCCTGCGGGTTCCCGCCAGCGACCATGCCAGCGCGGCGGAACTTGCCGGGCGCATCTCGGGTCTGGGCTTTGGCTCGCCACAGATCGTCAAGGACTGATTCCGCCCGGGCCGGTGCTGCCGGCCCTTGCCGCCCCGGCCTTACAATGGCCACCTCGCCCCATCCTTCATTTTCCGGCCGTCCCCTGGAGCCTGCTGTCCCATGAATTTCCGTTCCGCCGCCACTGCCCTGGCCGCCACCCTGGTGGTGGGCCTGGCCTCCGCCCAGACGCCGCTGCCGACCCCGGCCACCCCGACGCCTGCCGCCGCCGCTGCCCCCGCCACCGTGGCCACGCCGCCGGCGCCCGCACCCAGGGTGTCCAAGGCCTGGGTGCTGATGGACTACGCCACCGGCCAGGTACTGGCAGGTGAGAACGTCAATGAACAGCTGGCCCCGGCCAGCATCACCAAGGTGATGACGTCCTACGTGATCGCCGCCGAGGTCAAGAACGGCAAGGTCCGTCCCGATGACCAGGTGATGATGAGCGAGCGCGCCTGGCGCGAAGGTGGCGCCGGCACCGACGGCAGCTACAGCGGCTTCCCGGTCAACCAGACTGCACGCCTGGAAGACATGGAAAAGGGCATGGCGATCCAGTCCGGCAATGACGCCGCGATCGCCCTGGCCGAGCACGTGGCAGGCAGCGAAGAAGCCTTCGCTTCGCTGATGAACAGCTACGCCGCCAAGATCGGCATGAAGAACTCGCACTTCGTGAACGCCCACGGCCTGACCGCCCCGGGCCATCACAGCAGCGCCTACGACCTGGCCCTGCTGGGCCGCGCGATGGTGCGCGATTACCCGGAAACCTACGCGTACAACAAGATCAAGGAATTCCAGGTCGGCACCATCAAGCAGCCGAACCGCAACCTGCTGTTGTGGCGCGATGGCAGCGTGGACGGCATCAAGACCGGCCACACATCCGAGGCCGGCTACTGCCTGATGAGTTCGGCCCAGCGCGGTGACCAGCGTCTGGTCGCGGTGGTGCTGGGCGGCGAGTCGGAAAAGCAGCGCGCCGATGACAGCCTGGCCCTGTTGAACTGGGGCTTCCGCTTCTTCGAAACCCACCGCCTGTACGAGCCGGGCAAGGCCGTGGCCGAGCACAAGGTCTGGAAGGGCACCACCGACAAGGTGCAGTTGGGCGTGGCCCAGCCGATGCTGGTCAGCGTGCCGCGCGGCCGCTACAACGACCTGAAGCCGAGCATCGACGTGCCCAAGACCCTGGAAGCACCGTTCACCGCTGGCCAGAAGATCGGCACCGTGAAGGTCACCCTGGATGGCAAGCTGGTGGCCGAAGCGCCGCTGGTGGCCGTGGCTGCGGTCGAGCAGGCCGGCTTCTTCAAGCGCCTGTGGGACAGCTTCTGGATGTGGTGGGAATCGGAATGATCCGCAGCCTGCTGCGGTGAACGGAAAAGGCCGGCAAATGCCGGCCTTTTCTGTTTCGGGAGGCCGGCACCACCCTCAGCCCGATCGCTTACAGCGAACGGCTGACGGTGAAACTGCCGAACACCGGCGACTGGCGCTGGCCATCGAATTCGCGGGTGCTGTGGTAGCGCGCCATCGCGAACTTCCAGCGGCCGCGCATCACGGCGATGCCATAACCGCCCTGGGCAACCACATGACGCTTGTCCACGCTGTGGCTGTTGCGGAAGGTGTTGCCGTCCAGGGTGATGTCGCGGATCACCCACGCCGCATCAGTGGTGGCAAACAGGTGCCACGACCAGCCGGACGGCTTGCCACCCCGGGTCGGCGCCGTGTTCTCGCCCGCCGGGCGCAGCGGGGTGCTGCCGAAATCGTCCGGCAGCTTCCAGCCGAAGCGCACTTCGCCGCCGATGTTCGCCTTGGTTTCCAGGTTGCCGATCGAACCGCCGTAGTGGCTGATCGCATCCCAACCCCAGCCGTCGGCATTGATGCTGGCATCGCCCGGCCAGCGGCGCATGCGCTCGTGGGTCAGCATGAACACCGGTTCGTTGTGCAGCTGGTTGTCCCAGCCCTTGAACTTCTCATCGCCCAGCACGCTGTGCACGGCGTCCTGCACCTGCTTGCCCTGTGCCCACGGCCCGACCACGCCCAGCGACAGCTGGGTGGTCTGCAGGCGATCGCCACTGCGCGCGTTGAAGCCGAAACTGACCAGCAGCACGCCGGCATACGGCCGGTCATCCTCGATCAGGTCGCTGCGCGTCGGATCGGTAGGGGTGAAGATGCCCTGGGCCACGCTGAAGATCATGTTCTGCTGTTCGAACTTGCCCGGATGCAGCGCTTCCAGGTGGCTGTTCACCCAGCGCGCCAGGCGCGGCAGGCAGGGGTCATCGGTGTAGTCGACCAGGTTGGGCGAGACCAGGGTCAGCTGGGCGCCATTGGTATAGCCCTGGTCCTGGTGGCGGCCGCCGAACAGGTCGTTGTCGACGCGGAAATTGACCTGCGGCGGATGCTCGCGCATCGCGTCCGGGCCGCATTGTTCGGCCGCCTGGGCGGAAAGGGGGAGAGCGGTGGCCAGCAGGCCGGACAGCCCGAAGGCTGCGAGGTGACGCATGGATGGGATGATCATCGGGAAGGGGGCTTTTGTTTGTCGTTTTATGCAACGACACGTTACTCCCGGCGATGTGATGGAACGAGCGCGCTGGGATCACTTGTCTGTTCCGAAAACAACATTGTCTGATCGACACAATTGGTTACCGCAGGGGCAGCTGCGCGGATGGACGCGGGGGCCCTGAGACCCGGGTCCGGGCCTGAATGGATGTTCAGCTGCAACGCAGCGGCCCGCCTGCGGTGCCGCCGGCCTATATGAATACTCTTGGGTTTGTTGCCCTGCGGCCCGATAATGGGCGCATGGAAATCAAGTCCGACAATCCCGAACACGGCTTCCAGTTCCCCGGTCAGTTCGAGCTCAGCGCGATGGGCCCGGCCAACCGCGGCCTGGAGCATGAACTCCCCCGCCTGCTGCTGGCTGCTGGCGTTGACGTGGTGAACGAGCGCATCAGCTGGAAGCATTCGTCCAACGGCAAGTACGTCTCGGTGCGCCTGGTCTTCCGGGCCGAGAACCGTGAACAGTACGACGTGGCCCACCAGGCCCTGCGCGACCACCCGGAAGTGAAGTGGACGGTGTAGCCGTCAGCTGCCCTGCCGAAGTGGCGGCCCCCGAGGCGCGTCCGCCGCGCCCGGCGGTGGTCCGTGACCTGGGGCGCCAGCCCTACGAGCCGGTCTGGCACGCCATGCAGCGTTTCACCGACCAGCGCGACGACGACACGCTCGACGAGCTGTGGGTGGTCGAGCACGATCCGGTGTTCACCCTGGGCCAGGCCGGCAAGGTCGAACACGTGCTGGCGCCGGGCGAGATCCCGGTTGTCCACGTCGATCGCGGCGGCCAGGTGACCTACCACGGCCCCGGCCAGATCGTGATCTACCCGCTGCTGCGCCTGCCGCGGCTGGGTATCGGCGTGCGCGACTACGTGTGCCGCATCGAACAGGCCATCATCGACACGCTGGCCGAGTGGAACATCGGTGCCGAACGGCTCGACGGCGCCCCGGGCGTCTATGTCGGCGGCGCCAAGATCGCCGCGCTCGGCATCCGCGTGCGCCGCGGCTGCACCTTCCATGGCCTGGCCTTCAACGTGGCCATGGACCTTGACCCTTTCCACCGCATCAACCCCTGTGGTTACGAGGGGTTGCAGGTGACCACGGTGCTAGACTTGGGCGGTCCGTCCGGGATGGACGCCGTCAAGCCGGTGCTGCTGGACCACCTGGCCCGCCAGTTCGGCCTGCTGCTGCAGCCCGTGCCTGAACTGCCTGATCTCTCTGCGGCCGCCTGACCGCCCCCGGAAACGCCATGACTGAAACCACTGCCCGCACCATTCCCCTGCAGATCGTGCAGGCCGAGCTTCCGTCCACCGCGCCGTTGCAGGCCGGGGTCAAGCAGATGGGTGGGGACAAGATCAACCGCTCGCCGGTGCAGTTCGCCGACGTGCCGGTGCTGCGCAAGCCCTCCTGGATCCGCGTGCGCATTCCTTCGGGCAATGCCGTGCAGAACCTGAAAGCCAAGCTGCGCGAGAACCGTCTGGTGACCGTGTGCGAGGAAGCCAGCTGCCCGAACATCCACGAATGCTTCGGCCACGGCACCGCCACCTTCATGATCCTGGGTGAGGTCTGCACCCGTCGCTGCTCGTTCTGCGACGTGGCACACGGCCGGCCGAAGCCGCCCGATGCCAACGAGCCGGCCAGCCTCGGCCAGACCGTGGCCGACATGGGCCTGAAGTACGTGGTGGTGACCAGCGTCGACCGCGATGACCTGCGCGACGGCGGTGCCCAGCATTTCGTCGACTGCATCACCGCCATCCGCGAGAAGTCGCCGGGCACCCGCATCGAAGTGCTGACCCCGGACTTCCGCGGCAAGGGCCGCATGGAGCGCGCGCTGGAGATCCTTGCGCAGAATCCGCCGGACGTGTTCAACCACAACATCGAAACCGTGCCGGACCTGTACCGCAACGTGCGCCCGGGTGCCGATTACCAGTGGTCGCTGAACCTGCTGAAGAACTTCAAGGCGCAGCATCCTGACGTGCCGACCAAGTCGGGCATCATGCTGGGCCTGGGCGAAGACTTCGAACAGATCAAGGCCACCATGCGCGACCTGCGTGCGCACAACGTGGACATGATCACCATCGGCCAGTACCTGCAGCCGACCGCGCATCACCACCCGGTGCTGAAGTACTGGACGCCGGAAGACTACAAGGCGCTGGAAGTCTACGGTTACGAGCTGGGCTTCAGCCACGTGGCCTCCGGCCCGATGGTGCGCTCGTCGTACCACGCCGACGTGCAGGCCAAGGGCGCCGGCGTTTCCTGACACCCTGCTGGTGGGTGGGAGCTGCTTCTCCTGTGGGTGCGGACCGTTGGTCCGCACACCTCTGCCTGCCGTAGAGCCGAGCCCATGCTCGGCTGCTTGCTGGCGGCCAGCCGAGCATGGGCTCGGCTCTACATGCATTCACAATTTGCTACACCGGCCCCGCTAGGCTGGTTTTCCACCGAACGTGGGCGGGTGACAAACCCGGCAACTTTCGGCACTGTCGCGGTGTCTGAACACCCTGCAGTCTCCCCCTTGGCAAGGCGCCTTCGAGCACGTCAATGAAATTCAAAGCCCCCGCATTCCTGATGGCCCTGGCGCTGGTCGCGCCGCTGGCGCTGGCGGCCAAGGCCGACTCGCCGGCGTTGCCGGCTGCCGCCACCGCCGATCAGGTGACCACCTCCAAGCTGGTGTACGGCCTGTTGTCCGACAGCCGCTACGCCTACCGCCCGCGTGCGCTTGATGAAGCCACCTCCAAGGATGTGTTCAAGCGCTACCTGGAGACGCTGGACGGCGGCAAGCAGTACTTCACCCAGGCCGACATCACCCGCTTCGCACCGTTCCAGGCCGGCATTGCCAATGCCATCCGCGGCGGCGAACTGGAGCCGGCCTTCCAGGTGTTCGCGATCTACAAGCAGCGCGTCGGCGAGCGTGTGGCCTATGCGCGCAAGCTGCTGAAGCAGGAACCGGATTTCACCACCGATGAGCGCTTCGAGTACGACCGCAAGGAGGTGCCGTGGGCCGCTTCCAATGCCGAACTCGACGAGCTGTGGCGCAAGTCGGTGAAGAACGACTGGCTGCGCCTGAAGCTGGCCGGCAAGAAGTCCGATGACATCCGCAAGACGCTGGACAAGCGTTACGCCACCCTGGAAAAGTCGGTCAACGAGCTGAAGGGCGAAGACACCTTCCAGTTCTTCATGAACGCCTACACCAGCGCGGTTGATCCGCACACCGATTACTTCACCCCGCGTACCGCCGAGAACTTCAACCAGGCGATGTCGCTGTCGCTGGAAGGCATCGGTGCGCAGTTGCAGCGCCAGGACGATGTGGTGGTGATCCGCGAGATCATCGCCGGTGGTCCGGCTGCGGTGGACGGCACGCTGAAGCCGGGTGACCGCATCGTCGGTGTCGGCCAGGGCAAGTCCGGGCTGGTGGAAGATGTGATCGGCTGGCGCATTGATGATGTGGTGGCCAAGATCCGTGGCGCCAAGGACACCGACGTCAAGCTGGAATTCATTCCTGCCGAAGCCGGCGTCGACGGCAAGCATCACACCCTGGTGCTGACCCGGCAGAAGGTGCGCCTGGCCGAACAGGCCGCCAAGGGCGAGACCATGACCATCCCGGCCGCCAATGGCGAGCCGGCACGCAAGGTCGGTGTGATCAAGCTGCCGACCTTCTACCAGGACTTCGAAGGCCGTCGTCGCAACGCCGCCGACTACGCGTCGGCCACCCGCGACGTGGCCAAGCTGCTGGCTGGTTTCAAGACCGACAAGCTGGACGGCGTGGTGCTGGACCTGCGCAACAACGGTGGTGGTTCGCTGGATGAAGCGATCGAGCTGACCGGTCTGTTCATCGAACAGGGTCCGGTGGTGCAGGTGCGCGAATCCGGTGGCCGTGTCACCGTCAACAGCGACCGCAACCAAGGCGTGGCATGGGACGGCCCGCTGGCCGTGCTGATCAACCGTGGTTCGGCGTCGGCGTCGGAGATCTTCGCCGGTGCCATCCAGGACTACGGCCGCGGCCTGGTCATCGGTGAAACCAGCTTCGGCAAGGGCACTGTGCAGAACATCGTCGACCTGGACCGTTGGCCGAGTGGCGAAGCCCAGCGCTTTGGCCAGGTGAAGCTGACCATCGCCCAGTTCTTCCGCATCAGCGGCAGCAGCACCCAGCACAAGGGCGTGGTGCCGGACCTGGCGTTCCCGGCCAGCGTCGATGCCACCGAGTTCGGCGAGAGCACCTACGACAACGCGCTGCCGTGGACCCGCATCGCCGCAGTGCCGCACACCCAGTACGGCAACTTCGCGCCGCTGCTGCCGAAGCTGGAAACGCGCCACGACGCGCGTATCGCCACCGACAAGGAATTCCAGTGGTGGAACGAGGACGTGGAGCAGTTCCGTACCGAAGCGGCGAAGAAGTACGTCTCGCTGAATGAAGCAACCCGTCGTGCCGAACGCGAGCGCCAGGACACCCAGCGCAAGCAGCGCCAGATCGTGCGCAAGGAACTGGGCCTGGCCCTGGATCCGCTGGCCGATGACAGCAGCGATGACGGCCTGACCGGCAACGAGCGCGACATCGTCAAGGATGCCGCCCGCGAAAAGGCCGCCGAGAAGCGCCCGGACCCGCTGCTGCGTGAATCGGCCTCGATCCTGGCCGACGCGGTGAACCTGCTGGAGGCCGACCGTCCGCTGTCGGCGCAGGTGTTGCCGCAGTCCACCGCCGCAGGCCGCTGGGCCGACTGATTGACTGAAAGGGGGCGGAGCGGATTAAGTCGTTTGTGCCACCAACGACTTGATCCCTCCGTCCCCTTTCTGCATGAACCGGGAACAACGGTGGGGGCCGGGCCCGGTGTTTTCGACCCGGTGCACACGGGCAGGGGGCTACCCTCGGGGTTACCGTCTTCGCAGGAGTACCCATGCGGGCCTCCCTTCTTTCTGCTTCCCTGCTGGCCGCCACCAGTGCCCTGGCATTGACTGCGTGTGGTGGTCGCGCCGCCGACAGCACGGTGCTGCGCGAGTCTTTCGATTCGGGTGACACGTTCTCGCGCACCGTCGATGGCCGTCCGGCCGAAGCCTGTGAGGCGGCACGGCGCACGCTGCTCAGCCAGGGCTATGCCATCGCACGGTCGGACGACGCGCAGGTGGAGGGCAGCAAGAATTTCCAGCCGCGCGAGGATGACCACGAACAACTGGTGCTGCGTATCTCGTGTGCGCCGCGTGGCAGCCAGGCGCTGGTGTTCGTCAGCGCCGTGCAGGACCGCTATGCGCTGAAGAAGAGCCCGACCTCGGCCAGTGTCGGCGTGGGCGCGTTGGGCTCGGTGTCGCTGCCGTTCGGCAGCAATGACGACTCGCTGGTGAAAGTGGCCAGCAGCACGATCACCGATGCCGAGTTCTATCGGCGCTTCTTCCAGCGCCTGCAGCAGTACCTGCCGGCGGCAGCGAAAGCAGAGCCGCAACCGCAACCGGCCGCGCCGCCACCGCCCCCTGCCGGGCCTGAGCCCAAACCAGCGCCGGCAGCAACGGACCAGGGTTGAACGTGCACGGCAGGGTGATGGCATGGGCCCTGCTGCTGGGCTGGCCCCTCAGCGCGCTGGCCGCTACGGCCGAATGCACCCAGGGCCTGCTGCAGCGGCTGGGGTGGCGCTTCGACACCACCGCGGTCACCGCACCGCAGGTACACGGTGGGCCGGTCTGTACGCGAGCCTCGCTGGCCGAGGCGCAGGCAGCCGGTGATCTGCGCGTGCGTTGGCCGGGATCGCTGGCCGAGGCCGACCGGCAGGCCCTGTTGCAGCAGTTGTTGGATGACCCGGCCACGGTCTGTGCCTACGCCTTTGAACTGGGCGGTGCCGTGCAACGCGCTACGCAGGCACTGCAGGACAATGAATCCTTCCGCTTCACCGGTGTGCAGCTGGGCTGGATCGGCTTTGGCGCACGCGGCGCCCCGGCACAGGGTTGGCAGCGGGTGCGCAGCTTCGGCCGCGGCTATGTACCGGCCGCCAGCAACAGCCGCGCACTGGATGCGTTCTACACCGGCCGTGTTCGCGCCGAGTGCGGTGTCGGCCGTCAGGTCGCGCAGTTGGCCACGCAGCGCGAGCTGTACGGCGATGCGGCCTTCGATGCGGAATTCACTGCGGACGAACTGTCCATCGGCACCTTCCTTGGCCTGCACGACACCGACAGCATCCTGCTGGGCGCGCAGGCCGGCCAGTTCCTGGCCGACGGCAAGGCCGTGCGCACCTCGGCGATGGGGCGGCAGGCATTCGTCGGACTGCCGGGCTTCATCGAACACGTATTCGGCAAAGGCACGCTGGACGATCTCAGCAACCAGGCGGAGAACTTCGTCGTGGTGGAGGTGGGCGAGGGTGCCGCGCAGGCGCTGGCCATGCACGGCGGCCTGGCCTGGTACGACCAGCGCAATCGTGCCCTGTGGCAGTTGGCACAGGGCATTCCGCGTGTGGGTCAACGCTATTTCGAGCGGCTGCTGTACGAGCGCGATCCGGCGCTGCGCGAGCAGCTGGCCCCGCGCTATCGTGACGTCGTGCAGCAGATGGACCAGTTGCTGGACGATGCGTTCTACCAGCAGTTCGTGATCTACGCGCACCCACGCGGTATACGTCCTGTCGGTTATCACGTCATCCGCCTGCTCGACCGGAATCCGCGTACGCCGTTTTCCATCGACTTGGCGTTGCACAATCTGCATACCACGCTCTACCGGCGTTGGCGCGAGGCGCAGTTGCGCCACTGCGCAGCCACCGGCAGGCCAGGCAGCCTGACCCTAGACCCCAACTGAAGGTGAAACAATGGATATTGCAATGATCGGCCTCGGCCGCATGGGCGCCAACATGGCCCAGCGCCTGCACCGCGGTGGCCACCGCGTGGTCGGCTACGACCCGGGCGAGGGCGCCCGCCAGCGCGCCGCCGAGGCCGGCCTGGAGGTGGTGGATTCGCTGGCCGCCGCAGTGGCGGCGCTGCCGGTGCCGCGCGTGGTGTGGCTGATGGTGCCGGCTGGCGAGACCGTGGACCAGACGCTGGGCCAGTTGACCCCGCACCTGGCCGAAGGAGACGTCGTCATCGACGGTGGCAACTCCAACTACCAGGACTCGATCCGTCGCGCCAAGGCGCTCGCCGAAGATGACCTGGGCTACGTGGACTGTGGCACCAGTGGCGGCGTGTGGGGCCTGCAGGAAGGCTACAGCCTGATGGTGGGTGGCGATGCCGCGGTGGTCGAACAGATCGCACCGCTGCTGCGCACGCTGGCACCGGCGGAAGACCGCGGCTGGGCGCGCGTCGGCCCGTCCGGCGCAGGCCACTTCACCAAGATGGTTCACAACGGCATCGAGTACGGAATGATGCAGGCCTACGCCGAAGGCTTCGCGTTGATGGAGCGCAAGCAGGAGATGGAACTGGACCTGGCCCAGGTGGCCGAAGTCTGGCGCCACGGTAGTGTGGTGCGTTCGTGGCTGCTGGACCTGAGCACCGAAGCCCTCAAGCGCAACCCCTCGCTGGATGGCATCGCACCGTACGTGGAGGATTCCGGCGAAGGCCGCTGGACCGTCGCCGAAGCGATTGCGCTGGACGTGTCGGCACCGGTGATCACTCTGTCGCTGCTCGAACGCCTGCGTTCGCGTGAGTCGAACTCGTTCACCGACCGCCTGCTGTCGGCGATGCGCAACGAATTCGGCGGCCACGCCATCAAGAAGTCGTAAGCACCGGTTTGACGTACATCCACGCATGGCGTGGATGTACGTGTCGACCAAGGTCGACACCCACCAAGAGCAGGCAATGCCGTGTCGACCAAGGTCGACACCCACCAACAGCCGCGTGAACCTGTCGAAGGCGGGGTGGGTCCGGTTGCGGGGGTGTCCGCGGCATGGATGCCGCGGCCAAGCCCCCAGGGATGGGTTCACGGCGTCCCCCGCAACCGGACCTACCCCGCCATCCCACGGAATGCCCGCTTTTGACGTTGACGTTGACGTTGATTCGGCAAGTGCAGGGCGCAGCCCTGCCGATCACCCCAACCGCACCCGTCGCCCTTCGCGCGCGCTGTCCATCCCCGCCTGCAGCAACCGCATCACCCGCAGCGCCTGCTGCGCGCTGACCGTCGGCTCACCCTCGCCCTGCATCGCCGCTGCGAAGTCGGCATACAGGCGCCGGTAGTCACCCGGCAGGTTGTCCACGGTGCTGCGCTGCACGTTGTCCTCCGCATCGCAGTGCAGCAGTTCGCCGTGGTGCGGATCGATGCCCCATCCTGGCGCGCCTGGCGCAACGCCGCGACGCAGCTGCGCCTCCTGCACGTCCAGGCCATGCTTGATCCAGCTGGCCCGCGTGCCATGCACGGCGAAACGAGGGGCAGGCGCCGCGACCAGTGAACCGGCATGCATGATCGCGCGATGGCGCGGGTAATGCAGTACCGCGTGGAAATAGTCGACGCCGCTGCCGCCTTCGCGCTGCACGGCAAGGTCCGCATCGATCGCCTGCGGACAGCCGAACAGCACCAGCATCTGGTCCAGCAGGTGCGGCCCCAGGTCGTACCACAGGCCGCTGCCCGGCCCATCCTGCTCGCGCCAGCGTTCGCGCACCTGCGGGCGGTAGCGGTCGAAATGGGCGTGGCATTCGGCGATGTCACCCAGCGTGCCCTCGGCAAGCAGTGCCTGCAGGGTCAGGAAATCCGCATCGAAGCGCCGGTTCTGGAACACGGTGGCAATGCGTCCGGCACTGCGCGCTGCAGCCAGCACCTGCTCGGCTTCGTCCACGTTCACCGCGAACGGTTTGTCCACCAGCACATGCTTGCCGGCGGCCAGCGCGGCGATGGCCAACGGCGCGTGCTGTTCGTTCGGGGTGGCGATGACCACCGCGTCCACCGCGGGGTCATCGAAGACCTCCTGCGCGGTAGCGCGTATGTGTACGTCACTGAAGGTGCGCAGCAACGTATCGCGCTGCGAACTGACGACGCTGTGCAGGGCCAACCCCGGCGTGTGCTGGATCAGCGGGGCGTGGAAGACGCGGCCGGCCAGGCCGTAGCCGATCAAGGCCAGTTGCAGCTCGGGGCGCATGGGGAGACTCCGCGCGGATCGGAAAGTGCAGGACAGGAACCTCAGGGTAAACGAGATGACTACGCGCCCGGAAGCTGAACCATTCCCGCTGCAGATGTGCCCATTCACGTGAGCATGACCGCAGCGCCACGCCTGCACTACAAGCAGTTGGCGACACTGGGCGCACCAACCAGTAGGAGAACCACACGATGAGCACCACGACCCGTACGCTGTTGGCTTCCGCCCTCACCCTGGGCCTGGCGCTGTCCTCCTCGGCCGCATTCGCCCAGGACGCCACAGCGAAGAGCCCGCCGAAAACCGATCATTCGGCGATGACCCATGCCGACCGCCATGATTCCAACGAGCCGGTCACCGACAGCTGGATCACCACCAAGGTCAAGGCCGATCTGCTCGCCAGCAGCAATGTGCCGGGTACCGAAGTGAAGGTGGAAACGGTCAATGGCGTGGTCAGCCTGAGCGGCACCGTCGCCACCAAGGCCGAGCATGACAAGGCCATCGCCACCGCCAAGGGCATCAAGGGCGTGACCCGCGTTGATGCCGCCGCGCTGAAGGTCAGTGCCGCCAAGCGTTGATCGACACCGCAGGTTGCCAGCAGGGGCGCTCCCACGGGGGCGCCCCTGTTTTGTAGCGTCGGGCCTGCTCGACGCGTGCGGGTGGGCGGCCCGCCTGATGGACCGATTACCCCAGAGATGTGACCGGCTGCGCTATATTGCCGGTTCCGCTGCGGCCGATCCTGTCCGGATCGCACTCCCGCAGTTGAGCTGACGAGGAACTATGGCGCTGGTTTTCAGTGATGACATCTGGGATCGCTGGCGACTGCCTGCTCTGGCATTGGCAGCGGCAGCCATCATCGTGGTCCCGTGGTTGACCCTGCGCAAACTGCAGCAGGACAACGAGCAGGCCATGGCCTGGGTGACCCATACCCAGCAGGTGACCGTGGCCCTGCAGCAGCTGCAGACCGACGTGCGTGACATCGAATCGGCTGCGTTGACGCTGTCCAAGGGCGTGGATGCACCCGGCCTGCGCGAGCGCATGGCCAAAGCCAACGATATCCCCGAGCGGCTGGCCGAACTGGGCCGGATGACCCGCGACAATCCCGACCAGCTGATCCGCATCGGCCGCATCCAGTCGATGCTGGAAGGACGTATGGGGGTTGCGCGTGAGCTGGCCAGGTCCGAGCCGAACAGCGACCAGCGCGAGCTGGTGCAGGACCTGAGCACGCGCTACCCGATCCGCGGCCTGGTGGAAGAGCTGCAGGCCAGCGAAGAAGCGCTGCTGGCCCAGCGCGCCGCGCAGGCGGAGCGCCAGAAGCGGCAGACCAACTTCGTCTCGTGGAGCTCGCTGGTGGTGCAGCTGGCGCTGCTCGGCCTGGTGCTGTGGCTGCTGCAACGACAGATCGGCCGCCGCCTGCAGGCTGAACGGCAGTCGCAGCGTGCGGCTGCGCGCGCGGCGTCGGTGCTGCAGACCGTGCGCGAACCGATCGTGCTGTTGGATCGCGAGCTGCGCGTGCAGCTGCACAATCCCGCGTTCTCCGAGTTGTACGGGCTGCAGGATGAGCGTGCCGATGGCCTGCTGCTGGAAAACGTAGGCGAAGGCGCATGGCGTGACCCCGTGGTTCGCCAGCGTCTGGCCGATGTGTTGCTGCGCGGCCGCGAACTGTGGGATTTCGAACACGAACAACGCGGCGCCGACGGCATGTCCCGTTACATGCTGCTCAACGCGCGGCGCATGCCGCTGCCTGACACCGACGATGAAGTGGTGCTGCTGACCGTCAGCGACGTGACCGTGCAGCGCGCGGTGCAGACACGCGTTGAAGAATTGAACCGGCAGCTGGAAGGCAAGGTTGCCCAGGTCTCGGAGGTCAACCGCGAGCTGGAAGCGTTCAGCTACTCGGTGTCGCACGACCTGCGTGCGCCGCTGCGCCATGTCGCCGGTTTCTCGGACAAATTGTCGCGCCATCTGGGCGACGCCGCCGACGAGAAGAGCCAGCACTATCTGGGGGTGATCTCCGGTTCAGCGCGGCGCATGGCCACGTTGATTGATGACCTGCTGGTCTATTCGCGCCTGGGCCGCGCAGCGATGCGCCAACAGACCGTGGACATGCAGTCGCTGGTGGCCGATACGCGCGCGATGCTCGACGCGAACGTGCAGAGCGAGGCCGAGAGCAGTGGCCATGCCCATCAGGTGGAGTGGAGCATCGCGCCGCTGCCGATCGTGGTGGGCGATGAAAACATGCTGCGCCAGGTCTGGCTGAACCTGCTGGGCAACGCGGTCAAGTATTCGGCCAACCGCGAGCCGGCGAAGGTCCGCGTGGACTACCAGCAGCAGCCCGATGGCGGTCATCAGTTCACGGTCAGCGACAATGGTGCAGGCTTTGACATGGCCTACGCCGGCAAGTTGTTCGGCGTTTTCCAGCGCCTGCACAAGGCCAGCGACTATCCCGGCACCGGTATCGGCCTGGCCAGCGTACGCAGGGTGCTGACCCGCCATGGCGGCCGCATCTGGGCCGAAGCCGCACCGGATGCCGGCGCCACCTTCCACTTCTATCTTCCCCCCGTGCTCGACGCGGACAAACAGGGCCCCATCGCATGACGACGCTGCGCACCATCCTCCTTGCCGAAGACAGCCCGGCCGACGCTGAAATGGCGATCGATGCGCTGCAGGAAGCACGCCTGGCCAATCCCATCGTGCACGTCGAAGACGGCGTGGAAGTGATGGACTACCTGCTGCGCCGTGGCGCCTTCGCCAGCCGCGAAGAAGGCCTGCCGGCGGTGCTGCTGCTGGACATCAAGATGCCGCGCATGGATGGCCTGGAAGTGCTGCGGCAGATCCGCGAACACGACGAGCTGAAGCGGTTGCCGGTGGTGATCCTGTCTTCCTCACGCGAGGAAAGCGACCTGGCCCGCAGCTGGGACATGGGCGTGAACGCATACGTGGTCAAGCCGGTGGACGTGGACCAGTTCTTCGGCGCAGTGCAGACCCTGGGCAAGTTCTGGGCACTGATCAACCAGGCTCCGGAGATCGAGTAAGCCCATGCCCCTGACCGGTCCCGCACTCGGCGCATTGCGCATCCTGCTGGTGGAAGATTCCCCCGAGGATGCCGAGCTGATGTCTGAACAGATGCTCGATGCAGGCCTTGAGGCCACGTTCGAGCGTGTCGAGAGTGCGGACGACCTGCGCCATGCGCTGGCGCGCTTCCAGCCGGACATCGTGCTGTCCGACCTGAGCATGCCTGGCTTCTCCGGCGACGACGCGCTGCGCATCGTGCGCGATGCGTTGCCGGAGGTGCCCTTCATCTTCGTCTCCGGCACCATGGGCGAAGAGAATGCGGTGGCGGCCCTGCAGAAGGGCGCCAACGATTACATCATCAAGCACCAGCCGGCGCGCCTGCCGTCCGCCGTGGCGCGCGCGGTGCGTGAGGCACGCAGCGCCATCGAGCGCTCGCGGGTGGAAACCGAGCTGATGCGCGCGCAACGGCTGGAAAGCCTGTCGTTGCTGGCCGCAGGCCTCAGCCACGATCTGCGCAACATCCTGCAGCCGTTGCTGATCATGCCGGACCTGCTGAAAGCGCGTACCGAAGATCCGCAACTGCACCACCTGGCCGACGTGATCGCCGAGTGCGGTCGCCGTGGCCATGAGATGGCCGAATCGATGCTGTCGTTCGTGCGCGGGTCGCGCAAGGCCAGCGAGCGCATCCACATCGATGACCTGTTCCAGGCCGTGGCGCTGCTGTTGCGCAGCAACGTGCCCGATGGCGTCCGCCTGGACCTTGTGGTCGAGGATGAGGGGCTGGTGGTCGATGCCAACTACACCGAGCTGCAGCAGGTACTGTTGAACCTGGCGCTCAACGCGATCCAGGCGATGCCCAATGGCGGCAACCTGAGTCTGACCGCCAGCCATGGTGGCCAGCGCGATGGCGAGGACTGGCTGCGCATCGCGGTGGTCGATGAAGGCACCGGCATGGATGCGGACACGATGTCGCATCTGTTCAATCCGTTCTTCACCACCAAGGCCGATGGCACCGGGCTGGGCCTGATTTCCTGCAAGCGCATCGTTGAAGGCGCCGGTGGCAGCATCCACGTCAACAGCCAGCTGGGGCAGGGCACCTGCTTCGAGCTGCGTCTGCCGATGCATGCCAGCGCAGAAGGCGGCGAGCCGATCGAACAACTGGTGGCGCTGGGCAGTGGCCAGTCGATCCTGGTGGTCGATGGTGAAGCCACCCGCCTGTCGCTGCTGGGCAATGCGCTGTCCAGCCAGGGCTATCAGTTGCAGCTGGCCTCCGATGGCCCGGCGGCGCTGCGCTGGATGCAGCAGGAGGCGATGCCGGCGCTGGTGATTGCCGATGCCGGCTCCAAGCTTTTGTCGGCCAGCCAGCTGCTGGGCGAGATGGCTACGCTCGGCTATCGTGGCCCGGCGCTGGTGTTGGAAGAGGCTGCCGGGGAAATGCCGGCAGATGTGTTCCCCGCCGGCATCGAGGTGCATCTGCTGCGCAAGCCGCTGCAGATGCAGCAGGTGTTCCGCGCGGTGGCCGACGCACTGGGCTGACGTCGAGGGAACGCTGTAGAGCCGAGCCCATGCTCGGCTGCTGTCTGCATCGGCTGCGTCAGCCGAGCATGGGCTCGGCTCTACAGGTGCGCAGCGGCGGCGTTTCAGCCCGGGCGATCCGTCGTTTCCCACGGAAACCGTGGCAGGCTTTCCACCGCCTGTTCCAGCCGCCGCGACCAGTTCTGATGGATGTCGGCGTACAGCGCTGAATCGGCGCCCAGCCGCAGCTGCTGGCTGATCCGCAGTTCGCCGGCGCGCAGTAGCGCCAAGTCGACCGGCAGGCCCACCGACAGATTGGACCGGATGGTCGAATCGAGCGAAACGATCGCCGTGCGTGCGGCATCTTCCAGATGCGTGGATGGGGTCAGGATGCGATCCAGGATCGGCTTGCCGTACTTGGATTCACCGATCTGCAGATAGGGCGTTTCCGGCGAGGCGGCGATGGCGTTGCCCAGCGGGTAGACCATGTACAGGCCGGGCTGTTCGCCGGCAATCTGTCCGCCGAAGATCAGCGTCGCCTGGGTGTTCACCCCGTCATGGCCGTGTTCGGTGTGCTGGTTCTGCACCTGGCTGTCCACCAGCAGGGAGCCGACGTAGGCCGCAGCCTCGAACAGATGGGCCATGTCGCGCAGGTTCGGCGTGCGCCGCTCGTCGGCATCGCGCTTCAGCCGCGACACCAGCAACTGGGTCGTGGCCAGGTTGCCTGCGGCCATCACCACATAAGCGGCCTGGCCGGGGTATTCGAACACGTGCAGTTTGCGGTGCACGCGGACATCGTCCAGCGCGGCATTGGTGCGGGTGTCGGCGGCGAAGACCAGGCCCTCGTCCACCTCGATTCCAACGCAATAGGTCATGTCGGTGCCCTATCATATGCGTCCCGGATTGTAGGTAGGCCGTTGTGACGATGGCATGCCCGCGCTCCACCTGATTGCCGTCACCGGAACCGCATGACCACCGTGCTCCTGAGCCTGGGCAGCAACGTCCACCCCCGCCGCTACCTCCACGCTGCGGTGGCGGCCCTGCGCGAGCGCTTTGGTGCGCTGCAGGTGTCCGCCGCCTACCGCACCGCTGCCGTCGGGTTCGACGGTCCGGCCTTCCTCAACAACGGCGTTGCCATCGAGACCGACCTGCCGCTGCAGGAGTTGGATGACTGGCTGCATGCGCTGGAAGATGCGCACGGTCGTGACCGCAGCGGCCCGCGTTTCTCCGACCGGACCCTGGACGTCGATGTGGTGTTCTATGGCGACCTGGTGGTGGAAGGCCCCGGCCATCTGCGCATTCCGCGCCCGGAACTGAAGCATGCGTTCGTACTGAAGCCGCTGGCTGATATCGCCCCGGGCTTCATCGATCCGGTCAGCGGCCTGGACCTGGCCACGCTGTGGCGCGCGCACAAGCAGCATGGCGAAGCGTTCGAGACGGTCGAGCTGGACCCCGACGCGCTGGATTGACCCGACGCAGCCACGCATGGGGTGGCTCTACAGTAGAGCCACCCCATGGGTGGCTGAACGATCAACTCACCGTACGCCCACCATCCACACGCAGGGTGTGACCGGTGACGAAGCTGGCCTCGGCCGCGAGCCAGTACACCGCTTCGGCGATTTCCTCGACCGTGCCGATCCGCGCCAGCGGCGTGCGCGCCAGCAGCGCCTCGCGGGCGAAATCGTCCTTGCCCTGTTCCGGCCACAGGATCGCACCGGGCGCCACCGCATTCACCCGCACCTTCGGCGCCAGTTCCAGCGCCAGCGAGCGGGTCGCCATTTCCAGCGCCGCCTTGGCCATCGTGTAGGCGATGTGGTCGCGCATCGGGTCGGTGCCGTGCAGGTCGGTCAGGTTGACGATGCAGCCGTGCTGGCGACGCAGGTACGGCGCGGCGGCCTGGGCCAGCAGCAGCGGTGCGCGCGCGTTGACCGCATACAGCTCGTCCATCGCCTCGGCGGTGACCTGGCCGAGCGGGGTGGGGAAGAAGTTGGAGGCGTTGTTGACCAGCGCATCGAGGCGGCCGAAGTGGGTCACCGCCTGCTCGACCAGATCGGCCAGGGCGTCGGCGTCGCGCAGGTCGGCCTGCAACGCCAGCACGCTGCCGGGGCGCTCGTTGTCCAGGTTGAAGGCGGCCTGCTGCAGTTCGGCGCTGGAGGTATTGGCGTGCAGCACCACCGACCAGCCACAGGCGTGGAACTGGCGGGCGATGGCCGCGCCGATCCGGCGTGCGCTGCCGGTGATCAGGGCCACGGGGGCGGTGTCACTCATCGAGGGTCCTCCAAGGCTCGGCTATCCTGTGCACCATTGTCACCGCATTCGAAGACGCCATGCAGCCTACCTTCCCCCTGCCCGAAGCCGATGCCCTGGCCCACAGCGATCAACTGGCCGCCGCCCTGCGCGCCGAGATCCTCGCACAGGGCGGGGCGATGCCGTTCTCCCGCTTCATGGAGCTGTGCCTGTACACGCCGGGCTGGGGTTACTACAGCGCCGGTGCCAGCAAATTCGGCGGTAGCGGCGATTTCACCACCGCCCCCGAGCTGGGCAGCCTGTTCGCCGGCAGCGTTGCCAATGCGCTGGCGCCGGTGTTAGGACAGCTCGATGCGCAGGCACGGATGCTGGAACTGGGCGGCGGCACCGGTGCCTTCGCCGAGGCGGTGCTGCTGCGACTGGCCGAGCTGGACGCGCTGCCGGCCCGCTACGCGATCCTCGAGCCCAGCGCGGACCTGCGCCAGCGCCAGCACGAGCGCCTGCAGCAGAACCTGCCGCCTGAGCTGGCCAGCCGGGTGGAGTGGCTTGATCGCCCGTTCGAGGACGACTGGGACGGCGTGGTGTTCGCCAACGAGGTGATCGATGCGCTGCCGACACCGCGCTTCCTCATCAAGGACGGCGAGGTGTATGAGGAAACCGTCGAACTGGACGGGCAGGGCAATTTCATCCGTGGCGCGCAGCCGGCCGACGTCCTGCTCAACGGCGCGGTGCGCCACCTCGAACGCTACCTGGAAAAGCCCTTTGCCGATGGCTACCGTTCCGAGGTGCTGCCGCAGCTGCCGTACTGGCTGCAGGCGGTGGCCGGTGGCCTGCGCCGCGGCGCGATGCTGTTCGTGGATTACGGCTACAACCGGGGCGAGTTCTACCAGGAAGAGCGCGATGACGGCACCGTGCGCGCGTTCTACCGCCATCACGTGCACAACGAGATCCATCGCTGGCCCGGCCTGCAGGACATCACCGCATCGGTCGATTTCACCGCCATGGCCGAGGCCGGCCTGCACGGCGGTTTTGAACTGGCCGGTTACTGCAGCCAGGCCAGTTTCCTGCTCGGCAACGGCCTGGACCAGGTACTGACCCTGGCCGAGGAGCGCACCGATGAAGTGGGCCGCATCCAGCTGCGCGACCAGGTGAAGAAGCTGACCCTGCCAACGGAGATGGGCGAGCGTTTCCAGGCCATTGGCCTGCAGCGCGACGTCGATTTCGAACCGGCCTTCGAACTGGGCGACCTGAGCTGGCGCCTGTGAGTGCAGCGTTGCCGGTGATCAAGCCGCTGCGGCGGCCACGCCTGTGGAGCGCGTTGTGGGTGTTGGCGGTGCTGACGGTGATCGTGGCCTGCCTGATTCCGCCGCCGCCGATCCCGCTGCCGGAAAACAGCGACAAGGGCGAGCATTTTCTGGCCTATTTCATCCTGGCCGGCAGCGCGGTGCAGTTGTTCCGACGTGGCCGCCCACTGCTGTGGGTGGCGGCTGGACTGGTGCTGATGGGCGTCGGCATCGAGTTCGCGCAGGGCGCGTTGACCAGCAACCGCATGGCCGATCCGATGGATGCGGTGGCCAACACCATCGGCGTGTTGGCGGGGATGGCCACCGCATTGACCCCGCTGCGCGACATCCTGCTGCGCTGGCGGGGGTAACGTTCCTGTAGAGCCGAGCCCATGCTCGGCTTGCCGATTGAAGAGCAGCCGAGCATGGGCTCGGCTCTACAGTAGATCCACGCCATGCGTGGATCCCGCCGTAAAGCGCCAACCAAGGTTGGCAGCTACCGGAGCGTCACCTCATCCAGCACCCACATCGCCGGGCGCGTGTCGCCGGTGAAGTTGATGCACAGATCACCCGTACCCGAGGTGCCCTTCGGCAGCGCTGCCCGCAGGGTGACGAAGCCATCGGCATCGGTCTTCGCCGGCAGCGGCACCTGTGCCAGTACCTTGCCCGTGCAGTCACCGCGGCGGATCAGCATTTCGCCGTGCGCGCTCCGGGCCTTCTCGAAGCGGCGCTTCGGCTCGTCGTGGGCCAGCTGGAAGTAGTACGGAATGCGGCCCGCACGCACTTCCACGCTGCCGATGCCATCGAGCTGTGCCTGCGGCCAACGCCAGCACGGCTGGAAGATGTCGACGGTGAACACCGTGCGCGCACCTTCGCGCGGACCATCGTCTTCCAGGCGCAGTACCAGGCCCTTCTCGCCCACGCAGCTGCGCAGTTCTTCGCTGTGCCGCGACAGCAGCGACTGCGCGGTGTACGACGTCACCGTCGGCTTCGCAGCCAGTGGTTGGCCCTGGTAGAACGCAGCCGCCTGCACCGTCGCGGGAAGCGTGGACGTCAACGGCTGCTGGTACAGCGGCGACTGCGCGGTCACCGGCTGACCGTCGCTGCTGTAGCGCACTTCATAGCCCAGCGGATTGGCCAGCGACACGGTCACCGTGTTCGCCGCGCGGTCATCGGTGTAGGCCACGCCTACTTCGAACGGCGTCTGTGCATACGCCAGGCCCCAGGCCCGATAGCGCTGCAGCTGCGAGGGCAGACGGGCCAGGAAGTCGCGGAAATCACGATGCTCCGGCGTGCTCCAGCCGGTCTCGGCCACGGCGGCCAGTCGCGGGAACAGGTTGTGCTGCAGACGTGCATAGGTGCGCGTGTGCTCGGTGAACATGTTCGCCTGCAGGCCGAGGATGTGACCGCGCTTGTCGGCGGCCAGTTCGGCCGGCACCGGTTCGTAGTTGTAGAGCTTGGCCAGGTTCACCTGCGTCGGCCGGCCTGGCGGCTCGTTCGGCGAGGCGGTCTGCAGGTAATCCAGGTACAGGTGGCTGACCGGCGACATCACCACATCGTGGCCCGCGCTTGCCGCAGCCAGCCCACCCTCGGTACCGCGCCAGGACATCACCGTGGCCTGCGGCGGCAGGCCGCCTTCAAGGATTTCGTCCCAGCCGATCAGGCGGCGGTCGTGTTCTTCCAGGAAGGTTTCCAGGCGCTTGATGATGTGGCTCTGCATGGCCATCTCATCCTTGATGCCGAGCGCGCGCATGCGCTGCTGCACCTGCTTTGAGGCCTCCCATTGGTCCTTCACTGCCTCGTCGCCACCCACGTGCACGTACTTGGCCGGGAACAGGGCGATGACTTCTTCCAGCACGTTTTCCAGGAAGGTGACGGTGCCATCCTCGACGTTGAACAGGTTCGGGAACACGCCCCATTCGCTCAACGGCTTCAGTGGCGTGTTGATCGTCCCCAGTTCCGGATAGGCAGCGATGGCAGCCGTGGCGTGGCCGGGGACATCGATCTCCGGAATCACCTGGATATGCAGCGCGGCCGCGTACGCGATCACTTCGCGGATCTGGTCCTGCGTATAGAAGCCGCAGTACGGATGTTCCTTGCCGCTGACCGGATCGATGCCGCCGTCACCGGCCGGCAGGCGGCAGCTGCCGATCGCGGTCAGCTTCGGGTAGCGCTTGATCTCCATGCGCCAGCCCTGGTCGTCGGTCAGGTGCCAATGGAACGTGTTGAGCTTGTGCGCGGCCATCGCATCGAGCACGCGCTTGATCTCGTCTAGGCTCTGGAAGTGTCGCGCCGAGTCGAGCATGAAGCCACGCCAGCTGAAACGCGGCGCATCCTGGATCTGCACGGCCGGCAGCACGCCGTTGCTGCCGCCGGTGGCGAGCTGGGCCAGGGTGGTGGCGCCGTAGAACAGGCCGGTCTCGTTGCCGGCCTGCACCAGCACGCCCTGCGCGGTGCTTTCCAGCGTGTAGCCCTCGCCACTGTCGCGGAAGGTCGGCACGATCTGGAAGCGGATGCTGCCGCCCTTGGCCGCCGTCTTGCCGTTGGCCACTGCCAGGCGCGGTCCACCACTGCGCGCCAGCAGATCGGCGAACTGTGCAGCGACACGCTGTGCGGCTTCGCCATCGGCCTGCAACACGGTGGCCGCGCCGACGGTGATGCCCGCACCGTTGCCGCGCTGCACGTTGGCCGGTGCGGGAATCAACATCAGGCTGCCGGCGCGCAGCTGCGGGCCGGGGCCGGTATCGAGTGCCGGAGCATCGGCGGCCAGTGCCGGCAGCACGGGCAGGGCGGCCAGCAGGCTGCCCAGCAGCAGAAGGCTGCGCATCCTGGCGCGGGTGGGCTTCGTCATCGGAAGGACTCCTTGGATCGGGTGCGATGTTCGCTATACATGAAAAACGCCGGGCCCGGAATGACCCAGGCCCGGCGTGCGTGCACGACTCGGCGGTGAAGCTGCCGCTGGATCAGTACTTGAAGCGGAAGTTCAGGTAGTACTGGCGACCGTTGCTGTAGAACGAGGTCGGAATGGCCGCGGTCTGGTAGTACTTGTAGGTCGGGTTGTTGAGGTTCAGGCCATCCAGGCTGATGCTCAGCCAGTCGGTGGCCTTGTAGCTCAGCGATGCCGACAGGGTGCCGAAGTCATCCTGGTAGTACGGGTTGGCACCGGACAGGCCGATCAGGAACGACGAACGGCGGGTGTAGCTGAGGCGTGCACCGAAGGTGTCGTTCTCGAAGTAGGCACCCACGTTGTAGGTGTTCTTCGAGGTGCCCAGCAGGTTGTCGCTGCCGTCGGCCCAGGTGTGTTCGGTGCTGCCATCGGCGTAGGTGTAGTTGGCGTTGACGCCGAAGTACTCGCCGATCGGCTGCTCATAGGCCACTTCGATGCCGCGTACCTTGCCGTCGGCATTCCTCGGCCGGGAGATGTTGTATTCCTCGAGGCGATTGGTCAGCTCGCTGAACAGCATTTCCTTCTCGGTGCTGAAGGCGACGTAGTCCTTCAGGCGCATCGAGTAGGCACCGACCGACAGCATGCCGCGCGGCATGAAGTACCACTCCAGGTTGGCGTCGAAGTTGGTCGACACTACAGGCTTCAGTTTCGGGTTGCCGCCGCCGCCGGTACGGTTCAGGTCCGAACCGTAGGACGAAGCGCCCAACGCCGAGAAGTCGGGCAGGGTCTGGGTCTGCGACGCTGCGAAACGCAGTACCAGGTCGTCGCGCAGGTCGAACTTCAGGTTGGCACTGGGCAGCACGCGGTTGTGCTTGTTGTCGAACGCCTGGCGGGTCCAGGCGCCGAACAGGCTGCTCACATCCGGTACGGTCGAACCGGTGGCTGCTGCGTAGGTGTCGATGTCCTGCTTGATGTTGACGTAGCGCAGGCCGACGTTGCCACTCCAGCGGTCGCCGCTGAGGTTGGCCTGCACGTAGGCGGCGAAGTTCTTCTCAGACACCTTCCACTCTGCACCGTAGTTGTGGCGGCCGGTCGGACCGTCATTGCCGGACAACCAGGTGGAGTTGTTGGTCACGGCGTCCTTCAACGCGCCCGGCGTGAAGTACCACAGATCACGCGGGAAGCTGCCACCGATGTTGCTGGCGAAGCCGCCCGGGAAACCGGCAGTGGCACCGTTCTTCAGAGCATTCCAGATCGCGCCCGGGGTTGCACCTTCCGGTGACTTCGACTCACGCTTGTGGTCGCCGAAACGGGCACCGAAGTCGAGCGAATTAAGGACGCCTGCGTTGCTGAAGTACTGGTTGAAATCGACCGTTGCCCACTTTTCCTTGTCGACCGCGGTGACCTGCTGGTTGCCCCAGGTACCGAAGTCGGTCACGCCGCTCGGGCCGATGTTGCCACCGACGTTCCAGTCGATCGGCGAGCCATTACCGTGGGTCGACCAGTTGGCGCCGCCACCGCGGGCCAGGTTGACCTCGGCGATGTACTGGCGCGGCGTATCGCCGGTGCCCTTGGTGTTGCCGGCCTGGAACTTCATGCCCAGGCTGTCGTTGATCTGCCAATCGGCGTCGAAGGTGATGTAGTTGGTCTTGGCCTTCGACTCACGGTAGATCATGTCGTAGACCGCGTAATCGCGATCGGCCTGTCCGGCAAAGGTGGCATTGGTCAACACGCCATCCTTGACCACGTAGCCGGGGTTCGGTGCCTGGCCGGGGATCAGGACCTTGTTGCCATTGGCGTCTTCAACGGTGCGGTCATTGAGGATGCGGCCACCCCACAGCATGAAGTTGCGGTTGTAGTTGTTGGCCTTCAGTTCCGAACTGAAACCTTCCAGGCCCAGGGTCAGGTTGTCCAGCGGCTTGAACTGCAACGAGACCAGACCGCCCTTGCGTTCGCGGGTCTGTTCGAACAGGGTCGAGCCAAGCAGGCCCGGGGCGTACACGCCCGCCAGGTCCGGGTTGGACTTGGCAACGGCGCCGTTGGGGTCGATCTGGAAGAAGCCACCCGGCACTTCCTGCGCTTCGCGGCGCAGTTCGCGCTTCTGGCTGAAGGCCTGCACCATCACGCCGAAGTTGCCCTCATCGTTCTTGTAGTTGAACAGGGCCGACAGCTGCGGGTCGTTCGATTTGGCCTGGTCCGAACGGACCATGCCGATCGAGCCTTCCGCAGTGAACTGCTTGGAGAACTCCAGCGGCTTGCGGGTAATGATGTTGACGGTACCGGTGGTGCCACCGTCCTGCAGCTTGGCCTGCGAGGACTTGTTCACTTCCACCGAGCTGACCAGTTCCGACGGCAGCAGCGAGTAGCTGACGCTGCGGCCGACGTTGTTGCCCTGGCTGAGCACGAACCAGTCGGCCGAACCGACGGTGTGGCCATTGATCAGGGTCTGGGTGAGGCTGGGGCTGGTGCCGCGCAGGCTGACACGGTCGGCTTCGTCGAAGCCGCCTTCGTCGGCGCTGGACGAGCTGATGTTGACGCCCGGCAGGCGCTGCAGGGTGTCGGCAACGTTGTGCGCCGGCAGCTTGCCCACGTCTTCGGCGGTGACCACTTCCACGCGCGCATTGGCTTCGCGCTTGGTGTCCAGCGACTTCTCCATCGAACCGCGGATACCGGTAACGGTGACGGTGTCTAGATCGGTGGCGGTCGGGGCGGCCTGCTGCGCGTGCGCACTGAAGGCGATGCAGCTGATGATGGCGGCCGAAAGCAAGGTCTTGCGGGTATTCATGATGTCTCTCCTCATCACTCGATTGGATGCCGGCGGCGATATGGGATTGCGGTTGCGATGACGTGCGCGGGGCGGCGGCGATGTCCCGGGCATTGGCGTGCCACGTACTGCGTGCTGCGATTGCGTTGAAGCCGTTTGCAGGTTCAGGCGTCGGCGTGGAGCAGGTACCAGCTGGCAGCGCCGATCACGCCCAGCTGTCCGTGTTCGACCACCTTCACCGGGATGCGTGCCAGCGCCTCGCCCATCGGCCCCTTCTGCAGGTAGCGTTCGACGAAGGTGCTGGTACGCAGGTACTCGCGGATCTGCGGCAGGATTCCACCGGCCAGGTAGACCCCGCCGTGGGCGCCATAGAACAGGGCCATGTCGCCGATGGTGCTGCCGAGCAGGCCGCAGAACACATCCAGCGCCTGCCGTGCCAGCGGATCGCTACCGGCCATTGCCGCAGCGGTGACCGCATCGGGGCTGGCCAGCGCCGGTGCCTGGTCCTGCAGTGCGCAGATCGCGCGGTACAGGTTCATCAGGCCGGGGCCGGAGATCGCATGTTCGATCGACACATGCGCGCGGTCGCGCTGCATGTGACGGACGATCGCCATTTCCAGGTCAGTGCTGGCGGCGAGGGTCGGCTGCCCGGCTTCGGTGGCCAGCACCACCGGGCCGTTGGCCGTGGGAATCCACAGCGCTGCGCCCAAGCCGGTGCCGGGGCCGACCACCAGGGTCGGGCCGCGCGGTGCACTGTCCGGGCCACACAGGTGCAGCACGCCACTGGCATCGACCTGTGCGGCGGCATAGGCCACGGCTTCGAAGTCGTTGACGATGTGCACCCGCTGTAGGCCGACGTCGGCCTCGATCTGCCGGGCCGACAACGGCCAGGGCACGTTGGCGGTGATCACCGTGCCGTCTTCGCGGGCATAGCCGGCGGTGGCGACCACGCAGTGCGACGGGCGCGGGCCTTCGGCCAGGAAGTCGGCGAGGATCGCGCTGAGCCCGGCATGGTCGGCATTGCGGTACTTGCGGTAATCGAGCACCTGCACCGGATGGGCATCGTCGCCGCTGGCCTGGACCCGGGCAACACGCACATGGGTGCCGCCAACGTCGGCAGCCAGGAACGAGGGCGCGACGCGGGACAGGACATGGGCCGGGGCGGGATGGCTGGCGGTCACGCGGGCTCCTGCAGCAGGTGAGGCCGGCCCCGGGAAGGGCAACGATGAAGCCGGCGATTGGGGCGGAGTCTGTAACCGCGTTGACAACGATGTCAACGAGTTCGTGACACTTTCGTTGCTGCGCCGCAGCGAATGCAGATCGCCGTAAACGTTTACATGGCGTGAGTGCGGCATCCATGGCAGAACCGTTGCAGCAAGGGGCTTCAAGGGCGAAGCGCATTCAGCGGATGGCCGTGCAGCGGGCTTGCGCAGTGCAGCATCCGATGTGGTGGCCCGTGCATGGAAGTTGACAAACGGTCGTCGTCCACCGAAAGAATGTGACAACGTTGTTCCCAGCCACTCTCCGACGCCGTGTTCTGCGGCCGTCGCCGCAGGAGCCTTCCTGATGTCAGCCGTCCCCGCTGCAAGCGCACGCCCGAACGTGGCCTCGTCCATCGCCATCGTCGGCGTGCTGTTTTTCCTGATCGGCTTCTTCACCTGGCTCAACGGCCCGTTGATCACCTTCGTCAAACTCGCCTTCGAGCTCAGCGAGGTCGGCGCCTTCCTGGTGCTGATGGTGTTCTACCTGTCCTACTTCTTCCTGGCCCTGCCGGCGTCGTGGATCCTGCGCCGCACGGGCATGAAGAAGGGCCTCAGCCTGAGCCTGCTGGTGATGGCAGGCGGCGCTGCGTTGTTCGGTGAATTCGCCACGCAGCGCTGGTATCCCGGCGCGCTCGGCGGCCTGTTCGTGATCGGTAGTGGACTGGCACTACTGCAGACCGCGATCAACCCGTACATCTCCATCCTCGGCCCGATCGAAACCGCCGCACGGCGCATCGCGATGATGGGCATCTGCAACAAGATCGCCGGCATCCTGGCGCCGATATTGATCGGCACCCTGGTGCTGCATGGCATCGGTGACCTCGACGCTCAGGTGCAGGCCGCCGATGCGGCCACCAAGGCCACGCTGCTCAACCAGTTCGCGGCCAAGATCCACGCGCCATACCTGGCCATGGCCGGCTTGCTGGTGGTGCTGGCGGTCGCGGTATTGTTCTCGCCGCTGCCTGAAATCAAGGCCTCCGAGGCCAATGCCACCCCGGCCGGCGCACCGGGCAAGGCCGAGCGCAGCAGCATCTTCCAGTTCCCGCACCTGTGGCTGGGCGTGCTGTGCCTGTTCGTCTACGTCGGCGTGGAAGTGATGGCCGGTGATGCCATCGGTACCTACGGTCATGGCTTCGACCTGCCGCTGGACCAGACCAAGATGTTCACCGCGGTCACCCTGTTTGCCATGCTCATCGGCTACGTGGTCGGCCTGGCGTTGATCCCGCGAGTGGTCTCGCAATCGCGCTACCTGACCATCTCCGCGGTACTGGGCGTGGTGTTCTGCCTGGGCGCCTTCTTCACCCACGGCTATGTGTCGGTCGCCTTCGTGGCGCTGCTGGGCTTTGCCAACGCGATGATGTGGCCGGCGATCTTCCCGCTGGCGATCCGTGGCCTGGGCCGCTTCACCGAAACCGGTTCGGCGCTGCTGGTGATGGGCATCGCCGGCGGCGCGATCATTCCGCAGCTGTTCGCCGTGCTCAAGCAGCACATCGACTTCCAGCTGGTGTTCCTGCTGCTGATGGTGCCGTGCTACCTGTACATCCTGTTCTACTCGGTGGTCGGCCATCGCGTCGGCCTGCCGCAGGACAAGGGCTGATCGGCGATGATGGACGGCAGCCAACCCCAGGAAAAGCCGATGCGCAGAGCGACCATCAAGGACGTTGCCGAAAAGGCCAAGGTCTCGCTGAAGACGGTGTCGCGGGTGATCAACAACGAGCCCTCGGTGATGCAGGCCACCCGTGCGCGGGTGCTGCGTGCCATCGCCGAGCTCGACTACGAACCCGACCCCTCCGCGCGCAACCTGCGCAGCGGCACCACCTTCGTGATCGGGCTGGTGTACGACAACCCGAACCCGTACCACATCATCGGCGTGCAGAACGGCGTGCTCGCCGCCTGTCGTGAAACCGGCTTCGGCCTGCAGATCCATCCGTGCGATTCCAGTTCGCCGCTGCTGGCCGATGAACTGGCCGACTGGGTGCAGCGCTCGCGCCTGGCCGGGCTGGTGCTGACCGCCCCGATGTCCGAACGTCGCGACCTGGTCCAGGCGCTTACCGCGCGTGGCATCAAGCTGGTGCGGATCATCGCCGCCACCGAAGATCCGGCCGATGGCGCCTGCGTGTTCGTCGACGACCGCGAAGCCGCCTATGAAATCACCGAACACCTGATCCAACTGGGCCACCAGCGCATCGGCTTCCTCTGGGGTGGCACCTCGCACCGGTCGTCGGGCGAGCGCTACGCCGGTTACGAGGCCGCGCTGAAGGACTACGGCATGACCGTGGACAAGCATCTGGTGGTGCAGGGCGACTACACCTTCGATGACGGCTTCCGCGGTGCGCGGCGCCTGCTGGCACTGCGCGAACCGCCTACCGCCATCTTCGGTTCCAACGATGAAATCGCCGCCGGCGTGCTGGCCGCCGCGAAGTCGGCCGGCATGAACGTGCCCTACGACCTGTCCATCGCCGGCTTCGAGGACAGCCCGTTCTCGCGCCAGTCGTGGCCGCCGCTGACCACCGCCAAGCAGGCCACCGAGGACATCGCCCGCCATGCCGCGCGCCTGCTGATCGCGCAGCTGCGCAGTGATGCCTACGACGATGCGCCGGCGCCGCTGCACAACCAGGGCTTCGTGCCACAGCTGGTGGTGCGTGGCTCCACCGCACCGATGCGTCCTGCCGCCGCCCGCCCCCTTCCTTCCGATCCTTCCTGAGCCTGCCATGTCGCTGTCCGACCCCACCGCCACCCTGATGTTCGCCGAGGCCGCCGAAGCGGCCGAGGTCGTTGCCCGCCAGTTCGCCCGCAACCATGCCGTGATGGAGACGCTGGCAGCCAGCCTGCGCGCTACGCCGCCGCCGTTCGTGGTGACCTGCGCACGCGGCAGCTCCGACCATGCCGCGACCTACGGCAAGTACCTGCTGGAAACCCAGCTGGGCCTGGTCGTTGCCTCGGCCTCGCCGTCGGTGGGTTCGGTCTACGCCGCACCGTTGCAGCTGCGCGGTGCGTTGTTCATCGTCATTTCGCAATCCGGCAAGAGCCCGGACCTGCTGCGCAATGCCGAGGCGGCCAAGGCCGCTGGCGCGCGCGTGGTGGCGCTGGTCAACGTCGAGGATTCGCCGCTGGCACAGCTTGCCGACACGGTCATCCCGCTGCATGCGGGCGTGGAGAAAAGCGTGGCGGCGACCAAGAGTTACCTCGCCTCTTTGTCCGCGCTGCTGCAGCTGGCGGCGTACTGGAAGCAGGACAGCGCATTGCGCAATGCCCTGGACCTGCTGCCCGATGCGATGCGCGAGGCCTGGCAGTGCGACTGGAGCGCAGTGACCGAGGGCCTGGTGGAGGCCAACAACCTGTTCGTGCTCGGCCGTGGCCTCGGGCTCGGCGCGGCGCAGGAGGCCGCGCTGAAGTTCAAGGAAACCTGCAGCCTGCACGCCGAGGCCTACAGCTCGGCCGAGGTCAAGCATGGGCCGATGGCGCTGGTCGATCGCGGCTTCCCGGTGCTGGCCTTCGCCCAGCCTGATGAAACCGGTGCCGGCACCCGCGCCGTGGCCGAAGAATTCACCGCACGTGGCGCCCAGGTGTGGCTGGCCGGTGCTGGCGGCAACCTGCCGGTCGCTGCTGCGCCGCATCCGCTGTGTGCGCCGCTGCTGACGGTGCAGAGCTTCTACCGCGCGATCAACGCACTGGCGCTGCGCCGCGGCTTCAACCCGGATCTGCCGCCGCATCTGAACAAGGTTACGGAGACGGTGTGATGGCAACCGTGCTGCGCAATGCCCGCATTCTTGCCGGCGATGAGTTCCGCGACGATCTTGCGGTCGTGATCGAAGACGGCCACATCAGCGCGCTGCTGCCCGACGCTGCACCGCAGCTGGGCACGGCCGTCGAGCAGGTGGACCTGGGTGGCGGCTGGCTGCTGCCGGGCTTCATCGATGTGCAGGTCAATGGTGGTGGTGGTGCGCTGTTCAACAACACGCCCGACGTGGCTTCGCTGCGCACGATTGCGCGTGCGCATCGACGCTTCGGCACCACCGCGATGCTGCCGACGCTGATCAGCGATGACCTCGGTGTGATGCGCGAGGCGATCGGTGCGATGCGCGAGGCCATTGCACAGGGCGTGCCGGGCGTGATCGGCATCCACCTGGAAGGTCCGTACATCGCACCGGCGCGCAAAGGCACGCACGATGCCAGCAAGTTCCGCGTGCCGGACGAGGAAGAGATCGAACTGGCGTCGTCGCTGGACAACGGCGTGACCCTGCTGACCCTGGCGCCGGAGCGCGTGCCGCTGGAGACCATCCGCGCGCTGGTCGAACGCGGTGTGATCGTTGCCGCCGGCCACACCGCCGGTACCTATGAAGAGATCCGTGCCGGTCTCGATGCCGGCGTGCGTGGCTTCACCCACCTGTACAACGCGATGTCGCCGCTGCAGGGCCGCGAGCCCGGTGCGGTCGGTGCGGCGCTGGAAGATCGCGACAGCTGGATCGGCATCATCGTCGATGGCGTGCACGTGCATCCGGCCAGCCTGCGCGTGGCGCTGGCGGCCAAGCCGCGCGGCCGCCTGCTGCTGGTGACCGATGCGATGCCGCCGGTCGGTGCGGACGATCCCAGCTACGTGCTGTATGGCGAAACCATCACCGCCATCGATGGCGTAGTGCGCAACGCCGCCGGGTCGCTGGCCGGTTCAGCGCTGGACATGGCCACCGCCGTGCGCAACACCGTGCAGCTGCTGCGCCAGCCGCTGGCCGAAGCCGCGCGCATGGCCTCGACCTATCCGGCGCAGTTCCTCAATGTCGATGATCGCCTGGGTCATATCGCCGAGGGCTACCAGGCCGACCTGGTGCTGCTGGACGATGCGCTGCGGGTGCGCGGTACGTGGATCGCCGGCCAGTACGAGGCAGCTTGACGATGAGCAGCACGCCGCCACGCCGGTTGGGCTCGATCGACGCCCTGCGCGGCATGACCGTGGCGGCGATGCTGCTGGTCAACAACCCCGGTGACTGGAGCGCGGTGTTCGCACCGCTGCGTCATTCCGAATGGCACGGTTGCACACCGACCGACCTGGTGTTCCCGTTCTTCCTGTTCCTGGTGGGCGTGTCGATGGCCTTCAGCGTCGCACCGCGCGCGCTGGATCGCGCTGCACGCCCGGCACTTGCACGTGGGGTGCTGGAACGCGCACTGCGCATCGCCATTGCCGGCGTGCTGCTGCACCTGCTGGTGTGGTGGGCACTGCATACGCACCACTTCCGCATATGGGGTGTGCTGCAGCGCATTGCACTGTGCGCGGCAGTGGTGGGCGTGCTGGCGGTGTATGCGCGCCCGCGCATGCAGATGGCCGTGCTGGTGGCGTTGCTGGTGGGGTATGCAGCGCTGCTGCTGGGCGTGGGTGACCTTGCGCCCTGGACCAACCCGGCCAGCCGTCTGGACACCACCCTGTTCGCGCCTTGGATCTACCAATGGCAGGCCGATACCGGTCTGGGCCATGACCCCGAAGGCTTGCTGAGCAGCCTCGGCGCGTTGGCCAGTACCGTGCTGGGCCTGCTGGCCGGCGGCCTGCTGCGCAGGGGCAGCGCCGGTGCATTGGCTGCGCTGGGTGCGATCACCGCCGTGCTCGGCCTGCTGCTGGCCACCGTGCTGCCGCTCAACAAGCAGCTGTGGACGCCCAGCTACGTGCTGTGGACCGGGGGCTTGGCCGCGCTGGCGTTGTGGCTGGGCCACGTGCTGATCGACCGCAAGGGATGGCCGGCGCTGGGCCGGCGCTTCGGCGTCAATGCAATCACTGCCTATCTGGGGGCTTCGGTGATGTCGGTGATCCTGCTGGCGACCGGCGCCTGGGGATGGGTCTGGCAGCAACTGGCCGTGGCGATGCCGCAGGCGCTGGAGCTGGCCTCGATGCTGCAGGCGTTGGTGTTCGTTGCGCTGTGGTGGGGCGTGGCGTGGTGGCTGGACCGACGTCGCATTTATTTGAAGATCTGAGCGCGGGCAAAGGTAGTAGCGAACGGCTCATCCACGCATGGCGTGGATCTACTGTGCTGGTGGGTTTGCGGGGTCATCCACGCATGGCGTGGATCTACTGTGCTGGTGGGTTTGCGGGTCATCCACGCATGGAGTGGATCTACTGTGCTGGTGGGTTGCGGGCTCATCCACGCATGGCGTGGATCTACTGTGCTGGTGGGTTTGCGGGGTCATCCACGCATGGCGTGGATCTACTGTGCTGGTGGGTTTGCGGGTCATCCACGCATGGAGTGGATCTACTGTGCTGGTGGGTTGCGGGCTCATCCACGCTTGGCGTGGATCTACTGGGCCAGGATTGCAGTAGATCCACGCCATGCGTGGATGCTTTTGGCGGGCCAATGATGGTGAAGGCATTCATCGACATGCAGGCCGCGTGAGCACTTCCTGGGTTCACATCAAAAACGTGACCGCTTGCCTGCAATTTCACCTATCGAAACCATTCATGGCAGGGCAGACTGCGTCAGCAGCGCCGTACATAGCATTCGCAGTTCCTGATCCCCCGACCCAGGAGTGCCGTATGTCACATGCCGTCCCGCCCGGGTACCGCCGGCGTCGTTTGACCGTTTCCCTGTTACAGATCCTGGCGGCGCCGTCGCTGCTCGCCCTGGCCGCCCCGGCAGCCTGGGCGGGATGCGATGCCTCCGCCCCCGTCGCCGGGCAGACCGTCACCTGCAGTGCGGCCGCGCCCAACCCCGATGCGACGCCGGTCACCCTTGGCGCCGGAGCCAGCGGCGTTACCGTGAACGTACAGAGCGGCGCGCAGCTGAGTACCAGCAACGCCAACGCCATCTACGTCGCCCCTACGGCCGGCGGCACCATCAACAACCAGGGCAGCATCGCGGCCAGCGGCACCGTCGGCAGCGGCACCGCCGGAGGCATCAATGCCGATGCCGTGGTGACGGTCAACAATGCCGCCAGTGGCAGCATTTCCTCGGCACAGGGGTACGCGCTGTATCTGCAGGGGGGCAGCGGCGTGGTCAACGACGGCCAGATCGGTGCAGTCGCTGGCTGGGGCATCGCCTTCAAAGGTGCAGGCGACAGCAGCGTGGTCAACCGCGGCACCATCAGCGGCGGCACCGGCGGCGTGCAGTTCGGTGCCGGCAACGATCGCCTGCAGATGCTGGCCGGCAGCATCACTGGCGCCGTCCAGCAGGGCGACGGCAACGACGTGCTGCTGCTCAATGGCGGGACGCTCGACAGCCTCGACCAGGGCAGCGGTGATGACCAGCTGACCGTCAACGGCGGCACCATCACCGGGCTGGTGACGCAGTTCAGTGGTCGCGATGATTTCGTCATGACCGGCGGCACCATCGGTGCCCTGCAGCAGGGCGACAACATCGATACCTTCCGCATGAGCGGTGGCCGCATCGTCGGCGCGTTCGAAGATGGCGACCAGGCGTGGATGACCGGTGGCCGCATCGGCCGGGTCAACATGAAGCTGGACAAGAACCTGTGGGACATGTCCGGCGGCACCGTCGACGGCAACGTGGTTACCGGCTTCGACACCGACACCATCATCATCTCCGGCACCGCTTATATCGGCGGCAACATCAGCGTCAGCGGCGGCAATGACAGCGTGACCATCACCGATGGCACCGTGCGTGGCCAGGTGCTGTTGAGCACCGGCAACGACACCTTCAACTGGAACGGCGGCGGCATCGTGTACGGCGCCATCGACGCAGGCCCCGATGACGACGTGGCCACGCTGAGCAACCTCAACCAGGGCAACATCGGCGCGGTGCCGCTGTTCGACGGTGGCAGCGGCAATGATCGTCTCCGCTTCAGCAACGTCAAAGGCAGCGGCGTCGCGCGTTTCCAGAACTGGGAAGCGATCAGCCTGGCCAGCAGCACAGAGCTCACCTTCGATGGCGATCTGGTGCTCGGTGACAATGTCAGCGGTACCGGTTCACTCACCCTGGATGACACCAGCACGATCTATGCAGGCAGCGGTACGCATGCAGTGCGTCCTTTCAGCGGCAGCACGTTGGTCAATGTAGTCAACGCCGGGCGCATCGATCTGACCGGCTCCGCGCCGGGCGATGTATTTACCGTGCGCGGCAACTACCGTGGCGATGGCGGCGGGCTGTACCTGCGTACCGTGCTGGCGGCGGACAACGCCACCAGCGACCGGCTGGTGATCGATGGCGGCACGGCCACCGGCAGCACCGGCATCGGCATCCTCAACGCGGGCGGCAGCGGGGCAGCCACGCTGGTCGACGGCATCCTGGTGGTGCAGGCGCTGAACGGTGCCACCACGGCGCCCGGTGCGTTCTCGTTGTTCGCACCGGTCTCGGCCGGCGCCTACGAGTATTTCCTGTTCAAGGGCGGCGTCAGCGCCGGCACCGGCGAGAACTGGTACCTGCGTTCGACGGTTGCGGTCGGGCCGGCCCCCGCGCCGAACGGTGGTGGCGAAGTGGTTCCGCCGCCGCCGCCGACACCGCCGGTCGCACCGCCGCCGCCGATTCCCCCGGCACCACCACCGCCACCGGAAGGTGCCATCGATCCGAACCTGACCGCCGGTGAGACCGCGCCGCCGCCGCCGCCGCCGGAACCGCCGCCCGTGGCACCGCCCAGCGACCCGCCGGTGCCGGACGTGCCGGTGGCCGGGGGCAGCCTGCCCGGCACCGGTGCGCCACCGCCCAGTGCGGGAGCAACACCCGCCGCGCCGGACGAGAACGGCCTGGTGCTGCTGTACCGCCTGGAAACCGCTGCCTACGCCGTGGTGCCCCCGCTGCTGCGTGAGACCTCGCTGGCCAGCCTGGGTACCTTCCACGAGCGCCAGGGCGAACAGCGCCTGCTGTACAGCCAGGGCGCGTTCCGCACCGCGTGGGGGCGGCTGGTGGGGCAGAGCAGCGAGATCCACTGGAAGGGCGATGCACGGCCCGGCTTCGATGGCGACGTGATGGGCGTGCAGGCGGGCCTGGACGTCTGGGCCGCTGCCGCCGATAACCATCGCAACCAGATCGGCGTGTTCGTCGGCCGTACCCGTGCCGATGGCAGGATCACCGGTCTGGCCGTGGGCTGGGACAATGTGCTGGTCGGCCAGAGCCGGTTGGACGACAAGCACGTGGGCCTGTACTGGACGTTGACTGACAGCAGCGGCGGCTACATCGACGCAGTGGCGATGCAGAGCCGCTACGACGGCCGCACGCGTTCGTCGCGCGGGCTGGGCATCGACCTGAAGGGTGATGGCACCACGCTGTCGCTGGAAGCGGGTAAGCCGCTGCTGCAGATCGGACAGTCATCGTGGTGGCTGGAGCCGCAGCTGCAGGTGATCTGGCAACGCAGTTCGCTGGATGACCAACGCGATCTGGTGTCCACCATTTCCTTCGACAACGACAACGCCTGGACCGGCCGCGTCGGCCTGCGCCTGGCGGGTGATTACCAACTGGCTGACAACGGCTGGCAGCCGTATTTCAAGTTGAATTACTGGCATGGCCGCTCGGGCGAGGACCGAATCCTGTTCGACAGCGATGCGATCATCAATTCGCAGCGGTCACGCGCATTGGAAGCCGGTGTCGGCGTGGTCGGGCGCTTCAATCGCACGATCAGTGCATATGCTGTGGCCGATTACACCCGCGAGCTGGGTGGCAGCGACAACGGCAAGCGCCGCATCATCGAAGGGAACATCGGCCTGCGTGCGGATTGGTGACGCTCGCCGCGTTGGCTGCTTTGGTGGGTGCCGACCTCGGTCGGCACAAATCCAACCGGCGCCATGACCCGCTCTGGTAGGTGTCGACCTTGGTCGACACGAATCCAGCCGGCGCCATGACCCGCCCTGGTAGGTGTCGACCTTGGTCGACACGCCTTGGCAGCAGTCAATCAATTCCCATACACCTGCATCACAACGGCGATCGCCCCAGCAACGCACCCGCGTGATCGGCCAGCAGCTGCACCGCATGCAGCAACCCTTCCTCTGTCAGCGGCGGGCATTGAGCCTCCGCGTCGTCCAGTTCACGCGCGGCCTGTGTCGCCAGCAACACGCCACCCAATGCCGACAACGCCAGCAGGCAGCGCGTGGTGCAGGCCAGATCGCGGGCACGCGCCGGCGTGATGCGCAGTTCCGTCCACGGCTCGCCGTCGGCGGCGTGGCAGCGCGTGACGTCGCGTAACCGCTTGAAAAAGGCCGGCGTGGGAGCGGCTTCCTCGGCTTCGGTCAGCGCGTCTTCCAACGCCTCGGCAGTCGCGTTGGACAGCTGCAGGTCGGGCAGTGCATCGCCCAGCAATGTGTGCAGGCGCGGATAGGTGGGGTAGAGCGTGGTCATGGCAACAACCTCACAAGGCAAGGCCACCTGCGGGATGCAAGGTGGCGGGCGGTGCGGGTTGGCGTGCCGGTGAAGCTTTCCAGAGGAAATGAAGCCGGCGGATCCTGAAGATCCCCTCGCACCGCCCGCCGCAGAACGACGGACGGTGCATTGTTCGGTCCTGCAACGTCGTTGCAAGCCCGCCTCTGAAAAGCTTCGTTCGGGACGCCAATCCCGGCCAACACAGAACGCGCTGGCATAAGGAATTTCACACGCTGGCCGGCCTGTTGGAATGAGTGAAGTTGCAGATTCCCGGCGGGTGCATGTCGTGCCAGAAACGACGCGTTGCGTGATAGCGCCAGGCCATTGGACACAGTTATCCTTCCCATTCACTACATGACATGGAGTCGTCAATGCTGAAGTACAGGGATGCGCGCGTAGCCATGCTCGGCATGCTTCTGATTCCATCCGCTGCCGGAGCGGCGGAAGCTGCGGTCGAACTGCCTACGCCTGAAGCACGTGACCAGATGTTGCAACTGCTGGAAACGCAGTCGCTGTATCGCGACCGCGTGGACTGGAGCGAGGTGCGCATGCAGCTGGCTGCCGCTGGCAGTGACCGCGTTCTGCAACGCCGTGTGCTGGATGAGGCGGCTGCACGCAGCAGCGGAGGGCATGGGCGATGGATCTCGCCCGGCGAGCAGCACCAACGTTCCCAGCGCGCCCAGCGTTTGAACGGGGGCCAGAGCGCTGCCTTGTCCGCGTCTCGGCAGGACAACCCACGCATCGGCATATTGCAGGTGAGCCCCTTCGTTGAGGATCTGCGAAAGAGCGAGCAGGAGCGCTATACGGCGCGCAAGGCGTACGCGCTGGCGCTGCAGCAGCGCATCGCCACCTTGGATGATGGTGCACGGTGCGGTTGGGTGGTGGATGTAAGCAGCAATGGCGGCGGCAATATGTGGCCCATGCTGTTGGGACTGTTGCCGTTGCTGCATGGAACCACGGATCCCGAGGGAGGTGTGATTGGTGGGTTCCGCAGTGCTGGCGGCCTGCAGCCCTGGCGGCAGGGGGAGGGAGCGGTGACGGCCGGCGGCAATGGCTCGCTGCGCTCGCGTCAGGCCACCTACACGTTGCGGGTGTCGCCCGCACCTGTCGCGGTCGTGATGGGTGCAGGCACGGCCAGTTCCGGCGAGGCCGTGGCGCTGGCGTTCCGCGGTCAGCCGGGCAGCCGCAGTTTCGGCCAGCCCAGCGCGGGCCTTTCCACCGGCAACCGCCCGGTTCCTCTGTTAGATGGCTCGATGCTTGTGCTGACAGGGAATGTGATGACCGACCGCAGTGGACAGGGCGATGGCGCCAAGCTGCAGCCCGACCAGATCACGCCTAGTGGCCCTTCCACCCTGCTGGCCGCAGAAACATGGTTGCTCGCCCAGCCGGCCTGCAAGGACGGCTGAGCCATGCTGCTGATCGGCCAACACGAGAGGGTGATGATCGTCGGCCCGACCGAGTCCCACCACTGCCTGCGCTGCCAGGCTGAAACCGAATTCGCCCCCCAGCTGCGCTACAAGATGGCGCGCATCGACCTGCTGTTCGGCTTCGTCTACCAGCGCCGCTACGAGCTGGCCTGCACCGGCTGCGAGCACGGCTGGGTGCTGGATACCGAAAGCATGGACCAGCAGCTTGGCGGGGTGCCGATCCCCTGGCGGCATCGCTTCGGCCTGCCGGTGATGCTGGTGGTGGTGGCCGGGCTGGCAGTGGCGGGGTGGGTGTGGCGGATGGGACACGGTGGAGGCTGACCGTATACCGGAAGTACCCCTTGCGGACTATGATCGGACTGGCGCTGGCCCCGTGGAGCTTCCATGAACATTCGTCCTATTCGCACCGAAAGCGACTATGAGATCGCATTGGGCGAGATATCGGCATATATCGACAACGAACCCGCCCTGGACAGTGAAGAAGGCGACCGCTTCGAGATTCTCGCCACCTTGGTGGAGGCTTACGAAGCGAAGCATTACCCGATCGAGCTGCCGGATCCCATCGAGGCAATCCGCTTCCGCATGGAGCAGGGCGGTCTGACCGTCAAGGACCTGGTGCCCTCCATTGGTCAGCTCAACCGCGTGTATGAGGTGTTGAATCGCAAGCGTGGATTGACCCTGGAGATGATCCGCAACCTGCACCGCAACCTGGGCATTCCAGCGGAAAGCCTGATCGGCCGCTGAGGTTCATCCTGGTGCGGGATGGGGTGTACGTAGCCTTGTGCAGGGCCTGCTAAAGTTGCAGCCAGCAATCACGTACCGGAACCCACCATGGACCACGAAACGCCGTTCGAACCCGCCAACGACCTGGAAGTGCGCTTGTTGCAGGCCCAGGATGGAACCCTCACGGCCTCGCAGTTCCTCGATGGCCTGCTGACCGCGCCGGTGTTCGTACTGCTGGACAAGGCCATCGGTGAAGACGGTGCCTGGGACGAGAGCATTTCGCCGCTGGTGCTGACCAGCGAAGGCGGGGAGCCGATGTTCGCGGTGTTCACTGCGCCCGAGCGCGCGGAAATCTGGCATGAGCAGCTGCCGCAGTTTGCCCATGCCATGCCCATCGCGGTGCATGCGCTGCTGTCAGGCATCGGCGAGGGCGTCGGCCTGGTGCTGAACCCGGGCCTGGACGTGGGCATGGAGATGATCCCCGACGCGGTGGCGCAGCTGAAGGAACGTGCTGCGGCGATTACGCGTGGGATGGCGCACTGATAAAGCTGTGGTTGCCGGCCAGCGGCCGGCACTACCAAGTGCTTCAGCGGGCGGCGGCGATCGCCTTCACACGCGCCTTGGCCAGCGCTTCGCCAATGGCTGGACCCTTCAAATGGGTGGTATCCAGATCACGTGCCTGCACTGACAACGCCGCCTGGTGCAGGCGCTTCAGCGTTTCGCCCTGAGGGTAGTCGCTGTCCTCGAAACCGAGCCGACCGCGCTTGTCGGCCTCGCAGCACAGCGCGATGCGGGCCACCCGTTCCGGCCGGCGCAGTGCATCGCAGCGGCCCAGCAGTTCCAGCACGGTGGCATCGCGCAGCTCGTCGATGCGATGCACGTTCAAGTGTTCGCGACAGACAGCCTCGGCCAACTGCTGGTGCTCGGCTGGAATCTTCAGGCGCGCGCACAGTGCTTTCAGCGGCTTGATGCCGCGCTGTTCGTGCATGATGTGGCGCGGCCATTCCTCGGGCGGGGTCAGGCCCTTGCCGAGGTCGTGGGTCAGTGCAGCGAAGCCGACCAGATCATCGCCGGGCGCCAGCTTCGCAGCCATGTCGCTGACCATCTCCTGGTGGACGCCGGTATCGACTTCCGGATGGAATTCCGCGCGCTGCGGTACGCCGTACAACGCTTCCAGTTCCGGCAGGATGGGGCCAAGAGCGTGTGCCTCGTGCAGAGTCCGCAGGAACGCGGACGGGCGTTCGCACACCAGTGCCTTGCGCAGTTCCTGCCACACACGTTCCGGCACCAGTGCGTCGAGCTCGCCGCTGGCGGCAATCTCGCGCATCAACGCCATGGTTTCCGGCGCGACGGCGAAGCCGAGCGAGGCGAAGCGGGCCATGAAGCGCGCCGCACGCAGCACGCGCAGCGGGTCTTCGACGAAGGCGGGACCGACATGGCGCAGCACGCGCTGCTCGATGTCACGTGCGCCGCCATAGGGATCGACCAGCGCGCCGCTGTCTTCATCGCAGGCAATGGCGTTGATGGTGAAGTCGCGGCGCTGCAGGTCTTCTTCCAGCGTCACCGCCGGATCGGCATCGACCACGAAGCCGCGGTAGCCACGGCCGGATTTGCGTTCGGTGCGCGCCAGCGCGTATTCCTCGCCGGTCTTCGGGTGCAGGAAGACGGGGAAATCACGGCCCACGGCGGTAAAACCCTGCGCTTCCATCTGCGCGGGCGTGGCGCCGACGACGACCCAGTCACGGTCGCCGGCAGGGCGCTGCAGCAGGCGGTCGCGCACGGCGCCGCCAACAAGATAGATCTTCATGGTCGGGATCATCGCATGCCCGACCTGTAGAGCCGAGCCCATGCTCGGCTGCTCAGGCGGTAGCGCTACCGGACAGAACAGCAGCCGAGCGTGGGCTCGGCTCTACAGAAGGCGGGCGATCAATCGCCGCCCTGGTCGGCGTTGGCGGCGCAGGTGAAGCTTTTGCGCTTGTCCACCAGGCGGCCCATCAGGCGGTCGCTCAGCGGCAATGCGTCGCCATTGAGGCGCCAGTCGTAGATCACGCTGAAGGCCAGTACGCGGGCAACATACTCGCGTGTTTCCTTGTAGCTGATGGTCTCGATCCACAGGTCCGGATCGAAGCCCGGGCGCTGGGTCTGCCAGCGTGCAGTCGGCGTCGGGCCAGCGTTGTAGGCGGCGATGGTCACGTAGGGCAGGCCCTCGTACTTGTTCATCAACTGCCGCAGGTACGCGGTACCGATGGCGATGTTGGTGTCCGGGTCGTACAGGCTGTCAGCGCCGCCGTAGCCGGTCAGGCCGATGGACTTGGCCACGCCGGCACCGGTCGCCGGCAGCACCTGCATCAGGCCCATGGCGTTGGCAGGCGAACGCGCGCGTGGGCTGAACACGCTTTCCGCACGGATCTCAGCGGCCACCCAGGCAGGGTCCAGCGCATTGCGCGCCGACTCGCGGCGGATCGTGGCGTCGTGGTGCAATGGGAAGCGCAGGTCGTACAGGCGCTGTTCCTGCTTCTGCTTGCCGAGGGAGAACACTGCGCGGTCGAACCAGCCGTTGTCCTGCGCCACGCGTACCGCGAGGCGACGCTGGGTGTCATCGAAGCGCGACAGTGCGTTGTTCCATTCGGCCACCGCCCAGCCGGCGCGGTCGATCTGGTACAGCGCCATCGCGCGCTGGATGGCCGGATCGCGGGCCACCACGGCCTGCGCCTGCGCGCTGTCGTTGGGCTTCCACGGGCACAGCGTGTAGGGCTGCTGCAGCTTGTCGGCCGCCAGGAAGCCATGGAAGGTAGGCGCGCGTGCGGCTTCGCGGAACAGCGGCTGCGCCTGCTGTGCCTGCCCGGTCTTTTCCAGCATGCGTCCTTCGAAATAGCGCCAGCGCGAATCGTTGCGCTGGGTCGGGCCCATCTTGCGGATCGCTGCCAACGTCGCCGGCCAATCGCCGCGCGACATCGCTTCGCGTGCGCGCCATTCGTGCAGGCGTTCGTCGTAGGCCGCATCGGGTACGGCATTCAAACGGCGGGCAGAGTCGGGCAGGTAGGACGCCACCGTCCACAGGGCGATCTGGTAACGCACCTGGCCCTGCTGTTCGGCGCTCAGGCCCAGCGCCTGCGCGTACTGCGGCAGCTGCTGTTCGGTGGCGTCCGGGTCGGCCTTGGCCAGCTTCGCCAGGCCGTCGGTGGCGATACGCCGGCTGCGCTCGTTGCGCGGCCAGTTCAGGGCACTGGCGTTGGGCTTGTCGACGAAGGCGGCGTAGGTGTTGGCCAGCGCCAGATCGCCCGCCTGCAGGCCGCGTGCGGCCGAACGCATCACCGCCGGCTGCTGGGCATCGGCAGCGGCATCGATGCGCTCCCAGCGCAGGGCATCGCTCATGCCACCCTGCGCCTGCAGCACGGCGAACACGGCGTCGCAGGCATCGGGCAGCGACTTGCCGTTCTTGCGCCACAGATCCTGGGCTTCACCGATCCACTGCGGGTCCACCTTGCCGGTGGCCTGGCGCGCTGTCAGCTGCGCACAGCGCAGGCCGAGGTTGTCGGTCGGCACCCAGTTGGCCAGCAGCGTCGGCCAGTCCTGCCGGCGCGCTACAGAGGGCAGCCAGGCGCTGCGGAAGCTGTTGGCCACGGCCTGGCCCTGGTAGCGCTTGAGGAAGGCCTGCGCCTGCGCCGTATCGACGGTGTCGATGTTGCGCCGCAGGTTGGCGAACTCCAGCCAGCCATACGCCGGATGGCGGCTGAGCGCGGCGGCCTGGCCGGGATCGAACTGGCCACGTTCGGCAGCCGCGATGGCGGCCTTCAACTGGGCGTTCTGGGCATCGAGGGACTGGGCACTCGCGCAGCCGATCAGCAGCGTGGTGGCCAGCGGGAGCAGGGACAGGGCGGTCGAAGATCGTCGGGTCATGGCGACCAGCATAGCGGGCAGTGGCTGAATTCAGTTTCTCATTGCGTACACGGCAGCAGAGGGCAACGACAGCTGAATGATGATGTGATCCGCACTGCCGCGAGGGCGGCTGCCCGGCGTAGGTTTGGGCTGGGGCGACCGGCCCTGCTGCAGGGAGCGGCACATGGCATTCAGTAGCGCAGGAAGAAGCGGCCCACTGGCGGACATCAACGTCACGCCACTGGTGGATGTGATGCTGGTGTTGTTGATCATCTTCATCGTGACCGCGCCGATGTTGTCGCGGCCGATCAACGTGCAGTTGCCGCAGGCCACCGATCGCGTGGTTGATCGCCCCGAGCCACCGCCGCCGATCGAGCTGCGCCTGGATGCGTCCAGCCAGTTGAGCTGGGACGGGCAGCCGATGGCCATCGGCGATCTGCAGTCGCGCCTGCAGGCGCAGGCCAGTGAGCATGCCGGCAACCTGCCGGAGCTGCGCATCAGCACCGATCCGTCGGCCGAGTACGACGGCATGGCCAAGATCCTGGCCGCCGCCGAGGCCACCGGCATGCAACGCATCGCGTTCGTGCAGTGATGGCTTGACCGGTGCGGCCTTCCATAGGGAGGGCCGCACTAGGGCAGCAGGCTCTCGGAAGCGCGCCGATGTAGATCGCCGCCTTCGGTGAATACGTAGCCAAATGACGTTATCTGCTTTCAGAATCGTCAAATCTGCGTGAAAGAGTGTCGGGCATCACGCCGCGATCTTTACCGCTTGTTTACAAAGGAGACGCTGCCGCCATGCAGGGGGGAGCGCGGCAGTCCATGTCCCGACATTCCTTTGGAGAGAGAGCGAATGAATTACCTGCACCACCGCCCCTTGGCGGTTGCCGTCGCGCTGTGCGTGACCGCCCTGGCACCGATGGGTGCTGCTGCCCAATCGACCACCACCAATCTGGACGCGATCGAAGTCACCGGCACCCGCATCAAGCGCGCTGAAGTGGAAGGCCAGGTGCCGGTCCAGACCCTCAATCGCGCCGACATCGAACGCACCGGCCTGACCTCGATCGGTGAAGTGCTGCAACAGCTCACCGGCTCAGGCTCGGCGCTCAATGCCAAATTCAATTCGTCGGGCAACTTCGGTTTCCCGCCCGACGGCAGTGGCGTCGGCGCGGGTTCGGCGCAGGTGGACCTGCGCCATCTGGGTGCCAAGCGTGTACTGGTGCTGGTCGATGGCATCCGCTGGGTCAACGAATCCTCGGCCTCGGGCGTGGGCTCGGCCACCGACCTCAACACCATTCCGCTGGCCATCGTTGAACGCATCGAAGTGCTGGAGGACGGCGCGTCATCGCTGTATGGCTCCGATGCCATCGCCGGTGTGGTCAACATCATCACCCGCCGCGATTTCGATGGCGGCCAGGTGACGTTGAACTATGGCCAGTACGGCAAGGGCGATGGCACGCAGAAGGGCGTGGACCTGGCCTGGGGCAAGAGCGGCGACCGTTACAGCCTGTTCCTGGGGGCAAGCTGGACCAAGCAGGACCCGGTGTATGCGAAGGACCGCGAGCAGTCGCGCTTCCCGATTCCCGGCACCGGCCTGGCCTTCGGCAGCGGCGGCATTCCGCAGGGACGCTTTGCCTTCGTCGATCCCAACACCGGTGCCGAACAGGACATCGTGCCCAACACCGGCGTGAGCAGCCCGCGTTACGACGGCAGCGCCGGCTGCAACCGCACCGACGACTACCACTGCTTCACCAGCGCCGACCGCTTCAACTTCGCCGAGTACAACATGGTGCTGACGCCGTCGGAGCGTAAGGGCCTGTTCGGCCAGTTCCGTTTCGACATCACCGACAACGTGCAGTGGTACGTCAAGGCACTGGGCAACCGCCGCGAGTCGACCAACCAGGCCGGCCCGGAGCCGCTGTTCTTCGGTCCCGATGGCGCCACCGGCAATCCGCTGGCCGACAACATCGTGGTCTCGGCACTGAACCCGTACAACCCGTTCGGCTTCGACCTGGTGTCATCGGGCAACATGAGCCTGATCGGTCGCCGCCCGGTGGAAGGTGGCGCGCGCGTGTTCGAGCAGCAGGTGGATACCACGTACTTCGCCACCGGCCTGGTCGGCAACTTCCAGGCAGCCGACCGCAGCTGGTACTGGGACGTCAACGGCATGTACAGCAAGAACAAGGCCGAGCAGACCAACTACGGCAGCTACAACATCTACAACGTCAACATGGCGCTGGGCGATCCGGCGGTGTGCGCGGCCACGCCAGGCTGCGTGCCGCTGAACATCTTCGGTGGTGCAGGTTCGATCACTCCGGACATGCTGCGCTGGATCCAGCCGGTGGTGCGCGACCGCAGCCAGAACGAGCTGAGCCTGTTCACCGCCAACCTGTCCAGCGATCTGTTCACCCTGCCGGCCGGCCCGGTGTCCTTCGCCACCGGCCTCGAACACCGCAAATACAAAGGCTCGTACCAGCCTGACCCGCTGACGGTGATCGGCCACTACAACGGCGTACCGTCACAGCCGACGTCCGGTTCCTACGACGTCAATGAAGCGTACCTGGAGCTGAGCGTGCCGATCTTCGCCGACTCGGCACTGGGCAAGAAGCTGGACCTGAGCCTGGCCGGCCGCTACTCGGATTACTCGACCTTCGGTGGTGAGTTCACGCCTAAGTACGGCCTGCGTTGGCAGGTGACCGATGACTTCGTGCTGCGCACCACCTACGCCGAAGGCTTCCGCGCACCGTCGATCGGTGAGCTGTACGGTTCGGCTGCGCGCGCCGACCTGCAGTTGTTCGATCCGTGCTCGGTGGGCCTGGGCGGCACACCGCCGCGCGGCAGTGCGGCCAACTGTGCCTCGCTGGGCGTGCCCACTGGCTTCCAGCAGGCCAACTCGCAGATCTCGGTGACCACCGGCGGCAACCGCGAGCTGGAACCGGAGCGGTCGCGCAGCTTCAGTGCCGGCTTCGTGTGGAGCCCCTGGTTCGGCAACGATGCGTCGTGGTCGGAGCGCTTCGACGTGGAAGTGACCTTCTACCGCCACAACATCGATGGCGCGATCCAGGCGATCAACGCGCAGACCCAGCTGGACCTATGCGTGGATACGCTGGACCCGATCTACTGCGATGGCATCACCCGTGCCAGCACCGGTGCGGTCAGCAGCTTCAACAACCGCTTGACCAACCTGGGTTCGATCAAGACCGACGGCTGGGATGTGGATCTGTTCTGGACCCTGCCGCAAAGCTCGATCGGCCAGTTCAAGCTGGGCTGGAAGAACACCTTCGTCGGTCGCTATGAGGCCACCGGTGCGGCCGGCCAGCGGCAGCCGCAGAAGCCCGGCGTGGAAGTGGCTGACAGTTCGATTCCGGAATGGACCAGCAACGCCAGCATCGGTTGGACGCTGGACAACTGGAGCGCCAACTGGACGGTACGCCATATTTCCGAACTGACCGAAGACTGCGGTGACGCCGTGGCATTCCCGGTGTGCAGCAACCAGGCTGCCGGCACCAACACGCTGTCGGCGACCACCTTCCATGACGCGCAGGTGGGCTACAAGATCGACTGGATGAAGGGGCTGCAGCTGACGGCCGGTCTGAACAATGTGTTCGACAAGGATCCGCCGATCTGCCTGTCGTGCTCGTTGAACGGCTATGACGCCTCCACCTACGACATCCCGCGTGGCCGTTACTGGTACCTGCGCGCGGACCTGCGGTTCTGATGAGGGGACGGCGCCGGGCTCAGCCCGGCGTCCCCATGTGGAGGTAGAGCCGAGCCCATGCTCGGCTCGATCGCCCACAACGTTGCGAAAGGCAGCCGAGCATGGGCTCGGCTCTACAGGTGCGGGGCGATCGTGCCCCGCGCCTGCTCAGAACGACCAGGTGAAGGTCAGCGAACCGTTGCGACCATCGCCATACGCACCGTAGCCGGTGATCTGCGAGTAGTACTTCTTGTCCAGGAGGTTGTTGAGGTTGGCCTGCACGCTGAATTCCGGCGAGATGCGGTAGCGCACGAACGCACTGACCAGCGCATAGCCTTCCTGTTCGAAACGACCCACCACCGGCGCCGCGTAGTAGATGCGGTTCTGCCAGTTGGCACCACCACCGACGGTCAGTTCCTGCAGCGACTGCGGGGTGTAGCTGGTGAACAGCTTCAGCGCGGTCTGCGGCAGGTTGGTGTTGATGTCGGCGTCGTTGATGTCCTTGGCCACGTAGCGCGACGCACCGAAGGTGGCATTCCAGCCCGGTGCCAGTTCGCCGTTCAACTCGAACTCGAAGCCACGGCTGACCGTGCCGCGTGCGGCCACATAGGCCGTTTCATTCTGTTGCCCATCCACCTTGTCCATGGTGGCCTGGCCGACGTTGTCCTGCTCGATGCGGAACACGGCCAGCGAGGCATTCAGGCGGTTGTCGAACCAGGCACCCTTGACGCCCACTTCGTAGCTCTTGCCATCGACTGGATCCAGGTAGCTGCCCTGCTTGTTGCGCAGCGTCTGCGGCTGGAAGATTTCGGTGTAGCTGGTGTACGCCGAGTAGGTGTCGTTGATGTCGTAGACCAGGCCGGCGTACGGCGTGGTGACCTTGTGCGAGCGATCATTGCCTTCGTCTTCGCTCTTCCAGTCGGTGTAGCGCGCACCGACGATCAGCTTCAGCGGATCAGTCAGTGACAACCGCGCAGCCACGTAGCCGGCCTTCTGGGTGATGGTGCCTTCGCTGGCCAGTGCCAGTGGGTTCCAGTTCGGCTGGGGGATGTTGCCGGTCCAGTTGAGGTAGGTATCGAACGGGTTCCAGCCCGGGCCGCCCATCTGGAAATCGCCGTAGTTGGCGAACTCGCGCTTGTTGTAGCTCAGGCCGGCCATGAACTGGTGCTCGCGACCGAACAGCTGGAACGGACCATCGATGTAGCCGTCGATGCCATCGACCTTGCGCTCGGTGTTGTAGAAGCCGGCCATCGGCGTTACACCTGCGCCGGTGGTCTTGTCGAAGGCGGTGTAGGACGGATAGAACAGCTTGTCATCGGCCTGGGTGCGATCGTGGGTGGCGCCGATCTTGAACTTCCAGCCATTGCCGAACGCGTGCTGCAGGGTGGCGAAGGCGCGCTTGCTGGTGGTGTCCCAGTAGGTCCAGTCCGGCGAGGGATTGAACGACGTCGGGTAGTGGGTTGAACTACCGTCCGCGTACCACATGGGGAAGCCGCCCCAGGTCGCGCCGCTGGCCTTCTTGTGCTGGTAGTCGTAGCCCACGCTGAGCTGGGTATCGGCGGTCAGGTCGGCATCGATCACCGCATAACCGAGGGTCTTGCGCTGGTTGTAACGGTCCATCTGCGCGTCGGTGTCCAGGTAGCTGCCGATCACGCGGCCGCGTACGGTGCCGCTGGCGTTGAGCGCGCTGCCCACGTCCACGGTGGTGCGGGTGCGGCCCCAGCTGCCGACGTTCACCGACACGCTGCCGGTCAGCTCGGCGCTGTCGGCGTGCTTGCGGATCAGGTTCACCGACGCCGACGGATTGCCGGCGCCACTGAGCAGGCCAGTGGCGCCGCGCACCACTTCCACGCGGTCATACAGGGCCAGGTCCAGGCCGGAGTCGCCGTAGCTCCAGTTCTGCACCATCTGCGTGGGCAGGCCATCGAACTGGTAGCTGTCGATGTAGAAGCCGCGCGCGTAGAACTCGGTGCGCTCGCTGTCCGACTGCGTGCTGGTCACGCCGGTGGTGTTGCCCAGCACGTCGATGATGTCGTCCAGCTTCTGATCTTCGATGCGCTGGTGGCTGATGATGCTGACCGACTGCGGGATTTCGCGCGGCGCCAGGTCGAAGCGGGTACCGGCCGAGGTGCGGCGCACCGAATAGCCTTCGGCGCGCTCGCCCTTCACCACGACCTTGTCGAGGGTGGTCGGGTCGGCGGCGGTTTCGGCGAAAGCGGCCGGGGCGGTGGCCACGCAGAGTGCGGCGAACACGGCAGCGGACAGCCGCTGCGGCTGCAGGGGACGGAAGGCGGGACGGATCATCGGGGGATTCCTGGACGGGCACGCGCGTTCTGCCGGCATCCAGGAGGCGAGGCGCTACGGGTAGGGGAAGGGCGGGCAGGCCGTCCTGGCACCACCGGAAACGAAAGAAATGGTAATACGAACTATTCCCATTTACAAATGGTGAACGCAGGACTCCAAGGCCAGACCCGCGCCGCAGTCAGCGGGTGTCCGGCCCCTGCAGCAGCGGCAACGGGTCGCGGGCACCATCGGCGCCGTAGATGCCCCAATGCAGGTGGGGCGGCGTGCCCTTGGCGTTGCCGCTGTCGCCGACATGGCCGAGCAGGTCGCCGGGCTGCACAACCTGTCCGTGCGCCAGGCCATCGGCCCAGTCTTCCAGGTGTGCGTAGTAGTAGCGTTCGCGCCCCGGCCCGATGACCCAGACCTGGCGGCCACCGAGGCCGCTGTCGCGGATGTCGGCGATGACGCCGGGGGTAGCGCTGCGCACCGGCGTGCCGCGCTTGCCGAAGATGTCGATGCCCGCGTGCGTGCGGTCGCGCCCGCGTGGTGCTCCGAAGGTATCGGCGATCTGGCGCGGGCGGACGCCGTCCACCGGCACCGGCAGCTCCGTGGCCGGCGGCATGCGCGAGAGCGTCCACAGCATCTTCGGTGCGGCGGCCCACGGGCTGTTCCAGAAGGCCATCGCCGCGATGACCAGGATCAGCAGGATGGCGCCACGCAGCAACCAGCGGCGCAGACGCTTGGCGTTGGAGGGGGCAGGGCTGTTCATGCGTTGCCAGTGTAGGAGCAGGCCATGCTCGAACGCATCTGCGCTATGACAACGGCACGTCGAAGCCGCGCTTCAACGTGCCCAGCGCCACGGACGTTCGGAAGCGCTCGATGTTGTCATCCGCACCGAACAAGCGCTCGGTGATCGCCTCGTACTCCTCCATCGATGCCGCCGAGAGCAGTAGCAGGAAATCACCATCACCGGTGATCGAGTAACACTGCTGCACGGCAGGATCGTCCTGCACGCGGCGGCGGAACGGGGCGACCTTCTCGCGCTGTTCGCTGACCACGCGCACCTCGACGATGATGGTCAGCGGCCGGCCGATCTTCGTGGCATCGATCACGGCCACGTTGGCGGCAATCACGCCGCTGTCCTGCAGGCGCTTGATCCGCCGCTGCACGGCCGGGGTCGACAGGTGCACGGCCTCGGCGATCTGCCGCTGCGGCAGGGTGTTGTCCTGTTGCAGCAGGGCGAGGATGGCGCGGTCGAAGCTGTCCAGCACAGGGGCGGTGGCCATGGTGAGCAGAAGTTGCACGGACGGGCCGTCAATTGAGCCAAGTGCTCGCCGCCGGCGCAATAGACTGGCGGCATGCAGACTTCTCGAATCGCGCCGATGTTGCCGGCGCTGGCGGTGCTCGGCTCAGTCACCGCACTGGCCATCGGCACCTCCTACGCCAAGCAGCTGTTCCCGTTGATCGGTGCGCAGGGCACCAGCGCGCTGCGCGTGGGCTTCTCGGCGCTGTTGCTGCTGCTGTTCTGGCGGCCGTGGCGCTGGAAGACCAGCCGCGTGGATGCGATCACGATCCTGCGCTACGGCCTCACCCTGGGCCTGATGAACCTGTTGTTCTACATGGCCTTGCGCACGATCCCGTTCGGCATTGCGGTGGCCATCGAATTCACCGGCCCGTTGACGGTGGCGATGCTGTCGTCGCGGCGACCGATCGATTTCCTCTGGGTGGGTTGTGCGGCGGTCGGGCTGCTGTTGCTGCTGCCGATCGGCGGCGGCCCGGCTCTGGACCCGGTGGGCGTGCTGTACGCCATGGGCGCGGCGGCCTGCTGGGGCCTGTACATCGTGTTCGGCAAGCGCGCCGGCCACCTGCATGCCGGGCATTCGGTGTCGCTGGGGCTGCTGGCCGCGTCGCTGGTGGTGGTGCCGGTGGGCGTGGTGCATGCCGGTGCGGCGTTGCTGGAACCGAAGATCCTGCTGGCCGGGCTGGTGGTGGCGCTGGTGTCCAGCGCGATCCCGATGTCGCTGGAGATGATGGCACTCAAGCGCCTGCCGAAGGAGACCTTCGGGATCCTGATCAGCATGGAACCGGCGGTGGCCGCGCTGTGGGCGATGCTGCTGCTGCACGAGCACCTGCATGGCCTGCAGTGGTTGGCGATCGGCTGCACGGTGCTGGCCTCGGTGGGCAGCACGATGACGGCAAGGCGGTTGAAGGTGCCGGTGGCGCAGGCGGGGTAGCGCCGGGCCATGCCCGGCTGAGAGCGTGCGGACCAACGGTCCGCACCCACGAGCAACGTTCCGCACCCACCAGATCAGCGTGCCAACCGAGGTTGGCACCTACCAGAAGCATTCAGCGCAGGGCGTCGGCGGGGACGTCGATCGCCATTGCCAGGGCGAGATGGTCGGAGAACGCAGCCGGTACCGCCTCCACGTTGCGGGTCTGCAGACCGCTGCTGACCAGGATGTGGTCGATGGCGCGGTCGGGGCGCCAGCTGGGGAAGGTCGGCACGATGCAGCCGGGCGGCTGCAGGCGGGTCTTCTGGTACAGCACCTGCATTTCCGGACGTTCGGCCAGGCAGTTGAAGTCGCCCATCAGCACGGCATTGGGATGGTCCGACAACAGCTCGGCGATGAAGCCAAGCTGGGCCATCCGCGAGCCTGCGCCCAGCGACAGATGGGCCACCGCAACGGCCAGGCCATCGCGGCCATCGCCGAACTTGGCCAGCAGCACGCCGCGCCCGCCGATGCGGCCGGGCAGGGCGTGGTCCTGCACTTCCACCGGTTCCAGCTTGCTCAGCAGGCCGTTGGCACTTGATGCGACACCGCCCATGCGCCGGTTCGGCTGGTGGCTCCAGTAATTGAAGCCGGCACGCTGGGCCAGGTAATGGGTCTGGTTGGTGAAGCCCGAGCGCAGGCTGCCCGGGTCGGCCTCCTGCAGGCCGACGATGTCATGACCGCGCGCCAGAGTGGCAATCGCGTCAAGGCTGCTGCGCTTGCGACCCGCCGGCAGCGCATGTGACCAGCTGCGGGTCACATAGTCGCTGTAGCGGCGGGTACTCGAGCCGGCCTGGATGTTGGCCGTCAGCAAGCGCAGGGTCCGTGTTGTGGGGGAAGTCACGGCCGGGAAAACGTCTCTTTGATCAGTGGGCCTGGGCTGCACCGCGTTCGCGGGCGATCAGGTGGTCGGCAATGCGCAGCATGTCCGGGAAGCTCTTGCCCTTCACCAGGTACTTGCCGTTGACGATGATCGACGGGGTGCCGCTGATCTGGCTGCGCTGGGCGAACTGCTTGGCCGAGTTGGTCTTGGCATTGACCGCGAAGCTGCCCATGGTGGCGGCGAACTGCTTCGGATCCACGCCGTAGGCACCGTAGAACTTGGCGATGTCATCAACCGAATCGGCACCGCGCTCGCCCTTCAGGGTCTGCTGCGAGTGGATGGCCGAGTACAGCGCCTCGTGGGTCTTCTCCTGCACGCCCAGGGTCTGCGCGGCGTAGAAGGCACGGGCGTAGTTGTCCCAGGTGCCGCCGAACATGGCCGGCACGTAGACGAAGTTCACATCGCTCGGCAGGCCAGCCTTCCACGGGCCGACCAGCGGCTGGAACGCGGCGCAGGCCGGGCAGACGTAACCGAAGATCTCGACCACTTCGACCTTGCCGGCCGCCGGCTGGAACGGCTGGCCGTTCGGGATCAGCTGGTAGTCGGCGCCTTCCACCGGGGCCGGGCCGGTCAGCGCGGCGGTGGTCGGTGCAGGGGCGGCGCCGGCGTCGGTCTTGTCACCTTCGGCAGCCGGAGCAGCGGCTTCGCTGCCCGCGGCCGGCGCAGCCGGTTCGGTGCTGGCCGGGGTCGCGGCCGGTTCTGCCGGGGCGGAGGTGTTGGCGGTGCCATCGTCGGCCTTGCAGGCCGCCAGGATCGGCAGCAGCGCTGCGAGGGCGAGGGCGGCGAAACGGGTCTTCATGGAAACGTCTCCAGCATCTGGAAAGGTGGGGCCGGCGTCAGGCGCCGGCCAGAGGGAAATGATGACATGCGGCGGCGACAGCGCCGTGTCGATGGTGTGCGTTGGTTCAGCGGCCGCGGGCGGCGCGGGCCTGGGCGATCAGCGCCGAGGCGATGCGCAGCTGGTCCTCGAAGCTCTTGCCACGGACCAGGTACTGGCCATTGATGATGATGGCCGGGGTACCCGGCACCTGGGTGCGCTGGGCGAAGGCACGGGCGGCATCGACCTTCTTCTGTACCGCCTCGCCGCGCAGGGCCTGCGTGTAGCGCTCCGGGGTCACGCCGTAGGCCTTGTAGAAGCTGGCGAGCTCATCGGCCGAGACGTTCTGCATCGGCAGCGTGCCGTCCTCGTGCAGAGCCTTGAACACGGCGGCGTGGCTGCGCTTGGCCACGCCCACTTCGTCGGCGGCGTAGTAGGCCAAGGCCCAGGAATCCCAGGCACCGCCGAAGGCGGCCGGGACTGGGGTGAAGCGCACGTCGGCCGGCAGCTTGGCGGCCCAGGCGGCCAGCTGTGGTTCGAAATGGGCGCAGTGCGGGCAGGTGTAGCCGAACACCTCGACCACTTCGATCTTGCCGGCCAGCGGCTGGAACGGGCCAGGCTGGGCGATGCGCTCGTAGTCTTTGCCTTCGACCAGCGGGGCGTTGGCGGGGGTGGCGGCGCAGGCCGCCAACGGCAGCAGCACCAGCAGGGACAGCAGAAGGCGGGGAATCAACCTCATCGACACGCATCTCCGTTGAAAATGACAACGCCGGCGCAGCCGCCGGCGTGAAGGAAACATACCGCAGCGACGGGCCGTCGTGGCGACCCGCGCCGACCAGTGGCGGTCAGGGGGCGGCAGCCGGTCGCGTCGAAGCGCTCTCGGCGGCAAGGTCGTCGGCCTTGTTGTGCAGACCCTGCAGGTAGCTGGAAAGGGCCTGCACCTCCTGCTCGGTCAGCTTCTGCGCCACCGTGGCCATGATCTGGAAGTGCGCCTTGTCGGTCTCGTTGGTCTGCCCGGCCTGGTATTCCTGCAGGCGCCGGGCGACATAGCTGGCGTGCTGGCCGCCGATGTGCGGGTAGGCCGGGCCGGGGTTGCCGGCACCACTGGGGCCATGACAGGCCATGCAGGCCGGCAGCCCGCGCTGGGCGTCGCCGCCGCGGTAAAGCTGCTGGCCGATCTGGTAGAACTTCATGCCCTTGTACGGGCCCTCGGCCACCAGCGTGTCGTCGGCGATGCCGGCGTTGGCCTTCTGGGTGGCGAAGAACGCGCCGATATCGCGCATGTCCTGTGGAGTGAGGTTCTGCACGAAGGGCACCATCGCCACGGCGGCGCCGGAACTGCGCTGGCCGTTGGCGATCAGGGCCATCTGCTGGGCGACGTAGCGCTCGCTCTGGCCGGCGATGCTGGGATACATCTCCACCGTGGAATTGCCATCGGCACCATGGCAGGCGGCACACGCGGTGGCCTTGGTCTGGCCGGCCTTGGCGTCGCCCCAGGTGGTCTTGCTGAAATCCACCTCAAGCGAGGCGGTCCTGATCGGGCCGTTGTCGGGCAGCGGGGTCAGCGTGGTCTGCGCAAAGGCAGCAGCGGCAACAACGGCAGTAGCAAGGGCGGATACGGCAAGAACGCGAGCGTGGCGCATGCTGAAGCTCCGTATGGACCGGCCGGGCGGCGGCGGCCGGCATCGCCCGGATTATCAACGCCGTTTCCGTACACGGTCAACGCAGCAGTGCAGCATTTTCCCGCTGGAAGGCCCCGGGCCGGGCGCGCGGCGCCGCAACATGCGATCCTATGCGCATGTCATTGCTCATCGAACGCGCCCAATACCACCTCTCTGCCCACAACATGGGGCAGCTGCCGCCCGATGAAGGTTCTGAAGTGGCCTTTGCAGGTCGCTCCAACGCCGGCAAGTCCAGCGCGCTCAACGCGCTGACCCGCCAGAACAGCCTGGCCCGGGTCTCCAAGACCCCTGGCCGGACCCAGCAGCTGGTGTTCTTCCAGGTCACCCCAGACGCCCACCTGGTCGATCTGCCCGGTTACGGCTACGCCAAGGTGCCGCTGGACCTGCAGGCGCACTGGCAGGCCTTCATCGACCGCTACTTCCGCACCCGCGAGGCCTTGAAGGGCCTGGTGGTGGTGATGGACATCCGCCATCCGCTGAAGGACTACGACCGGCAGATGCTGGCCTATGCCGTGCAGCGTGGCCTGCCGGCGCATGCGCTGCTGACCAAGGCCGACAAGCTCAGCCGCAGCCAGCAGATGCAGACCCTGCAGAAGGTGCGCAAGGAACTGCATTCTTCGTTCGGCGATACGGTGAGCGTGCAGGTGTTCTCCGGCTCGGCCCGTACCGGCGTGGATGAAGCCCGCGGCATCATCGGCGGCTGGCTGGGGCTGGAATAAGGAACAGGGCGCCGGGCCTTGCCCGGCGACACGTTTGTAGAGCCGAGCCCACGCTCGGCTGCCGCGCGTAGCGCGGCGAGACCCTGATGGCCGAGCATGGGCTCGGCTCTACACAGGGTCATTTCAACGGCGAGAACTCCGCCGGTACCCACGCATACGCCTTGCCTTCGCTGCGTACGTGACCCAGCCCGGGGAAGGGCAGGTGCGCGCCGGCGACCCACCAGCCCTTGGCGGTGGCTTCCTGCAACAGGCTGCGACGGCTGGCCGTAGCCGCCTTGCGGTCCGAATCGGCCTCGAATGCCGCTTCCGGGTGTGCGAACTGCACTGCGTGGAAATGCAGGACATCGCCCCACACCAGCAGTGACTGGCCCTGGCTGTCGAAGCGATAGGACACATGCCCCGGCGTGTGGCCGTGGGTATCCATCGCCACCGCGTGGCCGGGCAGGGCGTCGCCAGGCTGGAAGGTGTGCAGGCGACCAGCGGCCTGGTACGGCGCCACCGCATTGCGTGCCAGCGCGAAGGCGAAGCGTACGCCTTGCGGCGCCGTAGCTTCGCTGGCCGGGTCGAGCCAGTAGCGGGCATCGGCCTTGGACAGCCACACCGTCGCATTCGGATAGGCCGGTTTGCCTTGTGCATCGAGGATGCCGCACAGGTGATCGGGATGGGCGTGGGTCAGCAGCACCTCATCGATCTCGGCCGGGTCCACGCCCGCCGCGCGCAGGTTGCCCAGCACCTGGCCCTGGTCAGGGCCGAAGCACTGCGCGGTGCCGGCATCGACCAGGGTCAGGTGCTTGCCCTGGCGCACCAAGAAGGCGTTGATCGCGGTCTGCAGGCCCTTCTTGTCTTCGGGCACGTAGCGTCCTTCGAGCAGGCGGCTGACCAGCGTTGGCGGCACATCCACCACTTCCTGCCGGCCGAGCGCGACCACGCCGTCGAACAGGGCGGTGACCTGCAGCGCACCGATGCGCTGGTGTTGTACACCCGGCACTTGCTGGGTGGGGGCGGGCGAGGTGGCCTCGGCCAGCGCGGCCAGCGGCAGGGAGGACAGGGCCAGCAGCAGGGCGGTGCGCAGCGGCAGGTGGCACAGGGTCATGGCGGTTCTTCTCGATGAGTGATGGGCAGGCCCGGTGCGCACAGCCTGCCGCGTTGCGCGTGCGTGCGGCGCTCAAACCGCTGCGCGGAATGCTCAAGGGGGGGTATCGGCAGGGCTGCGCCCTGCACCCGCAGAGGCAGCAGCAACGTCAACGTCAAAAGCCGGGTTTCCTGTGGGATGGCGGGGTGGGTCCGGTTGCGGGGGACGCTGCAAGTACGTCCATGTAGGCTCGGTCGCCGCATCCATGCGGCTCACGCCCCCGCAACCGGACCCACCCCGCCTTCGACAGATTCCCGCGATCTGTTGGGATGGCATGACCTGCTCTTGGTGGGTGTCGACCTTGGATCCACGCCATGGGTGGATGCTCTTCGAATTCAATTCGGAATCATCGAAATGAATCGAATGGAGGTGGAGGAAATCATCCACGCATGGCGTGGATCTACTGGCCACCAGGAAACTGTCGAAGGCGGGGCACTGTGGGTTTGCGGGGTGTGAGCCGCATGGATGCGGCGACCAAGCCTCCATGGACGGATTCACGGCGTCCCCGCAAACCCACAGTGCCCCGCCATCCCACGGAATGCCGCTTTGGCCTTTGCTGTTGCCGTTGCTTGAAGAGCCTCTGCGGGTGCAGGGCGCAGCCCTGCTGAACAACCCTAGATGTCGGTAGGAGCCAGCCCGTACTGCTCGGCGAAGCGCTTGCTGAAGCTCGCTGCAGAGCGATACCCCGCGCGCGCTGCCACGGTCTTCAGCGGCAGGTCGGTGGTGTACAGCAGCTGCATGCCGTGGGCCAGGCGCGCTTCGGTCAGCAGCTGGCGCAGGCTGGTGGCCTCAGCCGCCAACCGCCGGCGCAGGGTCGCGCCGCTCAGCGCGAAGTGTGCTTCAACGTCGCGTGACTGCCAGTCACGTGCCGGTTCGGCGGCGATGCGGTCGCGGATCTGTTCGCCCAGCGTCGGTGCGTGCGGCAACAACAGGTTGCCGTGGCCCTGCCGGCACCACGCCAGCACCAGCGTGGCCAGGGCCAGCCGTGCTTCGCTGTAGCGGCCATCCTGCAACGACTGCCGCCAGCTGCGCAGCGCCGTGGCGTGATCGCTCAACGCCTGCCGTGCCAGCGCCGGTCCGGCCGTCGGCAAGGCTTCGCTCCACAGCGTGCGCGCCGCCGCCAGCACTTCCGTGCACAGCGGCACGATCGCGCTGAGGTAGCGGCCGGTCTGCGGGTCCGGTGTGTTGACCACGTCGATGCGGCAACGCTGGGTGATCAGCAGGATGTCGCCCGGGACGAAGGTCAGTGACTGGTGTGCGGTACGCACCTGCTTGCGGCCTTCCAGCAGGATCGCAAACTGCGGCTGCGGTATTTCCACCGAACTGGCGCCATGTTCGCGGCGGGCGGTGATGCAGGCGTAGCCTTCGGCGCGTTGGCAGCCGGCCAGGCTGGCCATCTCCGCCAGCAGTGCCATGGCAGTGGGGGGCATGCCGGTCATACGACGTGCGCGCCCAGCAGGCGGCCGACCGCAGCTGCAGCGGCCATCGCCAGCGCACCCCAGAACATCACGCGCAGGGCACCTCGCGTCGGTGACGCGCCACCGGCGCGCGCTGCCATCGCGCCGGTCAGGCACAGGCCGGCCAGCGTGCTGACCGTGGTGGCGGTGGCGACGTTCTGTACTGGTGCCAGCAGCGCGGTCAGCACCGGCAGGGCGGCACCACAGGTGAAGGCACCGGCCGAAGCCAGTGCGGCCTGCAACGGTCGCGCGCGCAGTTCCTCGGTGATGCCCAGTTCGTCGCGCGCATGGGCGCCCAGCGCGTCGTGGGCGGTCAGCTGCTCGGCGACCTGCCGTGCCAACGCCGGCTCCAGGCCGCGGTGGCGATAGATCGCGGTCAGCTCGTCCAGTTCGCTGTGCGGGTCTTCGTGCAGCTCGCGCTTCTCCATCGCCAGATCGGCATTCTCGGTATCGGCCTGGGTCTGCACCGACACATACTCGCCGGCGGCCATCGACATCGCACCGGCCACGGTACCGGCCACACCGGTGGCCAGGATCGTGCTGGCCGAGGCGCCGCTGGCGGCCACACCGACCACCAGGCCGGCGACCGAGACGATGCCATCGTTGGCGCCCAGCACGGCGGCACGCAGCCAGCCGACGCGATCGGCGCGGTGCAGTTCAGGATGTCGTGAATGGCGGCTCATGGCCCTGAGTGTACGAGGGTCAAGAGGGTGTCGGTAGGATGCTGAAACCCGTCACCGTCGCATGACGTAACGAGCCGCCACGCTATAGTGCGCCCTTGCGATGCAAGGCTCCCAGCCCCACATCCCCTGCCACCGTCCAGCGAGCCACCCCCTTGTCGAGCCCCAGCCACGTCGCCGATACGCCCATTACCGACCGCTCGCAACTGGTGGCGGAGATCGCCTCCGGCGAGAAGCCCCGTTCGCAGTGGCGCATCGGTACCGAGCACGAGAAGTTCGGGTTCCGCCTGGATGACCTGCGTCCGCCGACCTTCGATGGCGAGCGCGGCATCGAGGCCCTGCTCAACGGCCTGGTCCGCTTCGGCTGGACGCCGGTGCAGGAGAACGGCAACACCATCGCCCTGCTGCGTGATGGCGCCTCGGTGACCTTGGAGCCGGCGGGCCAGCTGGAGCTGTCCGGTGCGGCGCTGGAAACCATTCACCAGACCTGCGTGGAAACCGGCACCCACCTCAATGAAGTGGCGCAGGTGGCCGGCGAACTGCGGCTGGGTTTCCTCGGCATGGGCTTCCAGCCGAAGTGGACGCGCGATGAAATGCCGTGGATGCCCAAGGGCCGCTACAAGATCATGCGCTCGTACATGCCCAAGGTCGGTTCGCTCGGCCTGGACATGATGACCCGCACCTGCACCGTGCAGGTGAACCTGGATTACGCCAGCGAAGCGGACATGGTGAAGAAGTTCCGTGTGTCGTTGGCGCTGCAGCCGATCGCCACCGCACTGTTCGCCGACTCGCCGTTCACCGAAGGCAAGCCGAACGGCTACCTCAGCTATCGCTCGCACATCTGGACCGATACCGATGCCGACCGTACCGGCATGCTCGACTTCGTGTTCGAGGACGGCTTCGGTTACGAGCGCTATGTCGACTACCTGCTCGATGTGCCGATGTATTTCTCCTACCGCGATGGCATCTACCACGATGCCAGCGGGCAGAGCTTCCGCGACTTCATGCAGGGCAAGCTGCCGGTGCTGCCGGGCCAGCTGCCGACCCTGCGCGACTGGTCGGACCACACCACGACCGCGTTCCCGGAAGTGCGGTTGAAGAAGTACCTGGAAATGCGCGGTGCCGATGGTGGCCCGTGGAGCCGCCTGTGTGCGCTGCCGGCCTTCTGGGTGGGCCTGCTGTACGACGACACGGCGCTGGATGCGGCGTGGGATCTGGTGCGTGACTTCAGCATGGCCGAGCGCCATGCGCTGCGTGATGAGGTGCCCAAGCACGCGATGGGCCTGCCGTTCCGCGGTGGCACCGTGCGCGACCTCGCCCGCGAGGCGGTGAAGATTTCGGTGGATGGGCTCAAGCGCCGTGCGGCGCGCAATGCCGATGGCCAGGATGAAAGCAAGTTCCTGGACGTGCTGCAGGAAATCGTCGAGTCCGGCCTGACCCCGGCCGAGCGCAAGCTGGCGCTGTTCCATGGCCGCTGGCACGGTGACGTGGATCCGGTGTTCCGCGAGTTCGCGTACTGAAAATGCGCCCGCCGGGCATGGCCCGGCGCTACCCGCCACGAATCCGGTAGCGCCGGGCCATGCCCGGCGGGGGGGCGTACGCAAAAAAACCCCGGCAATGCCGGGGTTTTTTCATTCCATCAGCGCAGCGATCAGGCCTTGATGGTGGCCATGTCGATCACGAAGCGGTAGCGCACATCGTTCTTGGCCATGCGCTCCCAGGCTTCGTTGACGTTCTTGATGTCGATCATCTCCACGTCGCTGACGATGCCGTGCTCGGCGCAGAAGTCCATCATCTCCTGGGTTTCGGCCATGCCGCCGATCGCCGAGCCGGTCAGGTTCCTGCGACCGAAGATCACGCTGCCACCGGTCAACGGCGGGTCCAGTTCGGTCAGCACACCGACCAGGCACATGGTCGCTTCGCGCTTGAGCAGGCCCATGTACGGGTTGGTGTCATGGCCGACCGGGATGGTGTTGAGCAGGAAGTCGAAGCTGCCGGCGTGTGCCTTCATCTGGTCGGCGTCGCGCGAAACCAGCACTTCGTCAGCGCCCAGGCGCTTGGCATCGGCACCCTTTTCCGGGGTGGTGGTGATCATCACCACGTGCGCGCCGAGCGCCTTGGCGAACTTCACGCCCATGTGGCCGAGGCCACCCAGACCGATCACGCCGACCTTCTGGCCCGGGCCGACCTTCCAGTGGCGCAGCGGCGACCAGGTGGTGATGCCGGCGCACAGCAGCGGCGCGGCTGCCTTCAGGTCCAGTGTTTCGGAGACCTTGACCACGAAGCGCTGCTCGACCACCACGTGGTCGGAATAGCCGCCGTAGGTCGGTGCGCCGCTTTCACGCTCGCGACCGTTGTAGGTCCAGGTCGCACCTTCGGCGCAGTACTGCTCCAGGTCGTGCTGGCAGGCATCGCAATGGCGGCAGGAATCGACCATGCAGCCGACACCGGCGTGGTCGCCGACCTTGAAGCGGGTGACCTCGCTGCCGACTTCGGTGACCCGGCCGATGATCTCGTGGCCCGGCACCATCGGATAGATCGAGCCACCCCAGTCGTCGCGGGCCTGGTGCAGGTCGGAATGGCAGATGCCGCTGTACAGGATCTCGATGCGCACATCGTTCGGGCCAACCGCGCGGCGCTCGAATTCGAAGGGCACCAGCGGGTCGGTATGGGTGTGGGCGGCGTAACCACGGGCGAGGGACATGGGGAATCCTTGGCAGGGTTTGTCGAAAGGCGTTTTACAATACGCTCCGTACCTCGGGGTAAGAAGCGTATACATCGGCATGATTCATCAAGGCAGACTGCACAATCATGGCCACTGACAACCTGACCCACCTGGCCGCCTTCGCTGCGGTCGCCCGCCACCGCAGTTTCCGCCGCGCCGGTGCCGAACTGGCCCTGTCGACCTCGGCGGTGAGCTATGCGATCCGCGCGCTGGAGGAACGGTTGGGGGTGGGCCTGTTCCACCGCACCACCCGCAGCGTGGCGCTGACCGAGGCAGGCCAACGTCTGCTGGAGCGCCTGCAGCCGGCGCTGGGCCAGGTGCACGATGCACTGGAGGAAATGAATCACTTCCGCGCCGTTCCGGCAGGCCTGCTGCGGATCAACGCGACGCGGGCGGCGGTGGCAACCCAGTTGGGGCCACGGCTGGCGCGTTTCCTGCACGCGCATCCGGATGTACGGGTGGAGCTGACCGAGAACGATGGCCTGGTCGACATCGTCGCCGAGGGTTACGACGCCGGCGTGCGCCTGCACGAGTTCGTGCCCGAGGACATGGTGGCGGTGCCGATGGGGCCGCCGCTGCGCGGCTTGATCGTCGGTTCGCCCGAGTACCTGCGGCGCCGGCCGGCACCGCAGCATCCGCGCGACCTGGCCGCGCATGAGTGCGTGCGCTTCCGCTTCGCCAGCGGCCATCTGTACAAGTGGCAGTTCGAGCGCGAGGGCCAGACACTGGAGATCGACGTACCGGGCCGGCTGACGCTGTGCGAGCAGGGCACCGTCGTTGGCGCGGTGCTCGATGGCATCGGCCTGGCCTATGTGCTGGAAGACACCGCGCGCCCGTACCTGGACGATGGGCGGCTGGTGGCGGTGCTGGAAGACTGGAGCGAACCATTCGCCGGGTTTGCGCTGTATTACCCGAAGCAGCGGCAGATGCCCGGTGCGTTGCGCGCGTTCGTGGACATGTTGCGCGAATGAATCGCAGTGGGTCGCATCCACGCATGGCGTGGATCTACTGACCATCGCCGCATGCTCATTTTGACCCCCGCCATGTGTGGATGCCGTTCCGCAGTAGATCCACGCCATGCGTGGATGGTGCAGGCGCGCGCTAAGGTAACCACCCTCATCCAACAAGGACGTCCATGAGCACGCTCGCCGATCTCGAACAGGCCTCCAGCCAAGCCTTTCCGCCGCTGTTCCACCAGCTCGTCGCAGGCAACCACTTCAGCTGGGGCGAACAGGGGCCGCGCTGGTACCGTGAGGTGTTCCCACAGCTACAGGCACAGCCGCCGGTGCTGTTGTACGCGAGCGAGTACGAACCGATCGAGCCCAATGAACTGCGCGCGGCCTGGGAAGACCTGACTGCCGAAGATCACTACAACCCGGTGCGTGAAGACCTGAAGCTGCTGCCGTTCGCACGCACCGGCGCCGGCGACAACTATTGCTTCTGGACCAACGCACCAGGCTTCGCTGAGCCGCCGGTACTGCTGGTCTGGCACGACGATGATCGCGCCGACCTGGTGGCGGCGAACCTCCAGGATTTCCTGTTCCGCAAGATGGCCGAAGCGGTGGTTGAACTGGAGGAAGATGATTCGCTGCTGTCGGAAGGCGATATCGGTGCGAACCTGCAGGCCTGGCTGTCCACTCATCGCGGTTGGTTGCGTGGGGATCAGGTGGCTGCGCTGGAAGCGCTGTTCGCGCGCGTGGATGACATTGCCGGCGGTGGCATCAGTGAAGAGGACGTACAGGCATTGCTGAAGCCGCTGATCGGCTTTGAGCGGATGGACAGCAGAATGCCGTACGTACGGGATTGAACGGCATGGATACGAAGCCACGCTACGCAGCCTGCAGCATCGGTTCCATCAGGTGCAGGCAATCACGCAGATGCGCATCCACCGATGCGTCCTCGGCTACCACGCCGATGGCGCGTTCGCGCAGAGGTTCTGCCACGGCCATGGACAGCACCAGACGTGCCATCCGTTCTGGATCACCGGCGCGCAGCAGGCCACGTTGCTGCTGCCGCGCCAGCCAATCGGCCAGCAGTGCGCGCCCGCGACCGATGCCGTTGTCGAGGTAGGCCCGCAGCAGCGCATCCTTGCCCGGAAAGTCGGTGGTCAACAGCCGGAACACCCGCACCGCCTGCGCTGACAATGCCTGCGCGCACACCGCCTGCAGGATATCGTGCAGCAGCGGCAGCACGTCATCGGCGTGGCGGGCATCACGCTGCAGCTGCGGTGCGAAGCCATCGGTCCACTCGCGCACCGCCAGGCCCACCAGCTCGTCGCGGTTGCCGGCATGCCGGTACACCGTCTTCTTGGCCACGCCGGCATGCGCGGCGACTGCTTCGATGGTGGTCGCTTCGTACCCCTGCGCCAGCAGCAGATCCAGCGTCGCCTGCAGCACGGCATGGCGGACGTCGGCCTCTGGCCGTGCGGGACGCCCGCGGCGACGGGGTGGAGCGATCGGATCGGGCGGGGCGGTAGCGGTCATTGCGCGCATTCTAGCGCATTTCGATAATTGTGAAACGAAGTGCGTTTCCGTATTGTCCGGACTTCACCTCCCCAAGGATTCACCATGGACACCGTCGCCAACGCTCACGCCTGGCTGGACCACCACGATCTCCTCGACCCGGCGCCGATGCACCTGGAAACCGGCATCCAGCGTCGCGAAGACGGCACCCTGCTGGTCGCAGTGCGCACCGATCTGCATGGCTGCAAGGGCCGCATGCTGGACTGGTGGTTCACCTTCTTCGAGACCACCCAGCACATTCGCTGGTGGCACCCGCTGGACCATGTCGAGCATCGTGGCTGGGACGCGGCCTGGCAGCGTGGGCGCAGTTACCATGGCGCCAGCATCCATGCGGTGGAATCGCTGGCCGACATTCCGCCGGTGGCGGCACGGCTGAAGTTCCACGATCCGCGCACGTTGCTGACACCCGAGCGTCTGCAGGCGGCGCAGGATGCCGGCGATGTCTCGGCGGTGATCGCCGCGCGCATCGGTTTTGGTGATCACGTTCGGCTGGATGCGCACGGTGATCCCTGCGACGGCCAGATGCTGCACGTCGCCCGCGATACGCCGTTCGGCTGCGTGCTGCGCAGTCGCTTCGTGCTTGGCCTGGACAGCAAAGATCCGCAGCGCGACGCCAGCGATGCGATCGGCCTGGGACTGCTCAAGCACTGCTATACCGAGTTCAGTTTCCTGTCGCGGCTGCTGCCGTCGCTGTATTACGGCGAACGCGCGAATGGCGAGGCGGTGCCGTTGCCGTGGTGAACCCGCGTGCTACGCCAGCAGGGCGTCATAGCCTGCATCGCTGAACTGGATCAGGCAGAAGCCATGGCCGAAGGGATCGGCCAGCACGGCGATCCTTCCCCAGCTGTGTTCGCGCACGGCCTGTTCGAGGGTGGCCCCAGCCGCAACGGCGCGGGCAAGCGCAGCGTCGATGTCAGCGACCACCCAGTCCAGATGCACGGGCGTCCAATGTCGCTCGTAATCGCGCACATTGCCGTCTTCGGTCGCTGTACTGCCCGCGTCGTTCTGCAGCAGATAAAGCGGCGCGGGACCACCGAGCAGTTCCAGCGCGCCGGCGCCCAGGCGGCGGCCGGTGTGCAGGGCGAAGGCCCGGGTGTAGAAGGCTGCGGCGGTGGTGATGTCGGGGACGTCGAGGTTGACGATGAAGGAGGCGGTGATGAGGTCCATCGGGACTTTCGTCATGTTGTTGGGCATGGATGTGACGTCTAGCATCGCACTGCAGTCCCGTATCGGGGTGCCGGCCGGGTGTTTCGAAGGTGGCCTGGATGCCATGGAGGATTCCATGCAGGACCTGGAAGTGGAAGTGCGGTTGCGAGTTCTGGAGCGGCAGGTCGGTCAGTGGCCTCTGCGGGCAGCGGCCATGTTCGTGCTTGGGATCTCGATGGCGATGGCCGACTTCGGCCTTGCCAGACCGGAATCCGGCATCGTCCCGGAGATCCGCACGCAGCGGCTGATCGTGCTCGACCGCGAAGGACGTAAGCGCGTGGAGATCGGCGAGGATGCCCCGGACCTGGACATCAAGCGCAACGCACGGGTAGCGGGGCTGATCATCTTTGATGGCAATGAACAGGAGCGCGGCGGCGTGGTCACCGATGACCTTGGCAGTGCGACCGTCGCCCTGGATGCGCCTCGCGGCGTCGGCTACCGGGTGTCCGATCGAGCCGGAATGAAGGTAGGAGCGGACGGCTCGGCGTTTGTCGGTGTTCTGTCCAACGCGGGAGGGTTCGCCGCCAGCCTTGCCGCGAAGGACGCAGAAGGGCGGCTGGAACTGAGCCGTGTGGGCTTTGTGGAGGGCAGCGCCTCCACGCGGGTGATCACCCTGGATGGCGACAGTACGACATCTTCAGGTCGACCCTGATCGATGTCGCAACAATCGTACAAACAACAAGGAGTGCAACATGCATGAGCAGAATGTGGCCGTACGCCTGGAAAGACTTGAGCGCAGGGTCCGTCGCGGGAATCTGCTGGCAGCATCGATGCTCGTGCTGGGTGCATCGCTGGCGCTGATCGGGACAAGCGTCGCTACGCCCGATGTCAGCGTGGTGCCCGAGCTCCGCACCTACAAGCTGACCGTGCTCGACAGCGAAGGGCGCATGCGGGTGCAGATTGCCGAGGACGCCGATGACATCCCGCGAAACTCGCGTGCGGCGGGGCTGACGATCTATGACGCCATGGGCGATGAACGTGGGGGCATCGGCACCATGGCCAACGGCGCCGCGGTGATGGCGCTGGATGCGCCAGTTGGCGTGGGTTACAAGGTGCGCGATCGGGCGGGTATGAAGGTCGCGGCCGATGGCACGGCCGTGATCACCGCGCTGTCCAATGAAGGCAGCTTCGCTGCCAGCCTGATTGCACAGGGCAACCAGGGGCGGCTTGAACTGAGTCGCAAGGATTCAGCCAAGGGGGAGATCAGCACCCGGGTGCTGACCTTTGATTCGGACTCGACCAAGGTGGAGAAAGCACTCTGATGTGCTCGGTGGCGAGGAGCGCATCGCATCCACGCATGGCGTGGATCTACTGTGCGAGCGGGTAGTCGAGGTAGCCTTCGACGCCACCGCCGTAATAGGTGCTGCGATCCGGAACGGCCAGCGGCACATCGCGCTGCAGGCGCTCGACCAGATCCGGGTTGGCGATGAACGGCTGGCCAAACGCGGCCAGATCAATGATGCCGTCCTCGACCAGTCGCAGAGCACGCTCACGGGTGAGACCACCGGCGAGGATCACGGTGCCGCCGTAGGTCTCCTTGAAGGTCCTCAGGAACGCCTCGCCGATGACTGGCACGCCGCGCAGGTAGTTGTCGTTCAGATGCACATACGCCAACCCGCGCTTGCCAAGCTCTTCGGCCAGATAAAGATAGGTGGCTTCGTTCTCTGCATAGGCCGGCATGTCGAAAGTCTGGCTGTTCGGCGCCAGGCGCACGCCGATCCGCTGTGCACCGATCCGCTGCGCCATCGCATCGACGGTGTCCAGGATCAGCCGTGCGCGGTTGCGTAGTGAACCGCCGTAGAGATCGTGCCGATCATTGGTGATCGGGTTGAGGAACTGCTCGAACAGGTAGCCGTTGGCAGCATGCAGTTCGATGCCATCGAAGCCGGCAGCGATGGCATTTTCAGCGCCGCGTACGAAGTCGCTGACGATACCCGGCACTTCGTCGGTGCACAGTGCGCGCGGCGGCGTCGGATCGGCATGGCCACGGCTGCCGTCGTCCAGATACACGAACGAGGTGTTCTTCGGATCGCTCGCCACCGCCCGCGTACCGGCGCTCACCGGCTGGCCGCCGTCGGGCTGCAGCGAGGTGTGTGACATGCGTCCGACGTGCCACAGCTGGGCGAAGATCGCGCCCTGCGCAGCGTGTACGGCGTCGGTGACAAGCTTCCAGCCGGCAACCTGTTCAGCGGACCAGATGCCGGGCACGTCGATGTAGCCCTGGCCCTGCGCCGACACCGGCGTGCCTTCGCTGATGATCAGACCGGCGCTGGCGCGCTGCCGGTAGTACTGCGCGGTCAGTGCATTGGCGACGGCGCCGGGGTTGCGGGCGCGGGTCATCGGCGCCATCGCGATGCGGTTGTGCAGGGGCAGTCCAGCGAGGTCGAACGGGCGGAACAGGGGGGCGGTCATGTCAGTCATCTCGGAACGGGGGAGGGCGCCAACGGCGCGACAACACCATGATGGAGTTGACATGCGGGCGCATAAAGGCGGTAAATTTCCCGTCAAGCGGGACTATCTGTCCCCAATGAGCGAGCCTGCCGATGCTCCCCGTCGAATCGTTGAATGGCCTGGTGACCTTCGTCACCACGGCGCGCTCGGCCACCTTCACCGAGGCGGCCGACGCGCTGGGCATCTCCCGCTCGGCGGTCGGCAAGGCCATCGCCCGGCTGGAAGCGCGGCTGGGGGTGCGCCTGTTCCATCGCACCACCCGGCGCATCGCGCTTACCACCGATGGCGAGGCCTACTACGCCTCCTGCGCTGCGGCGCTGGATGAAATCGCGGCAGCCGAAGCCTGCCTGGGCTCGGCTGCGCATCTGCCGAGCGGCCGCCTGCGCATCGACATGCCGTCCTCGTTCGGTCGGCTGGTGCTACTTCCGGTGCTGCTGAAAATGTGCCAGCAGTATCCGGACCTGCAGTTGACGATGACCTTCACCGATCACTTCGTCGATCCGCTGGAGGAAGGCATCGACCTGCTGATCCGCTTCGGCGGCCTGCACCACGCCGAGCACCTGGTCGCACGCAAGCTGGCCAGCCAGCGGCTGGTGACCTGCGCCGCGCCGGGCTACCTGCAGGCGCACGGCACGCCACGGACCATTGACGATCTACATGCACACCGCAGCATCGTCGGCTACCGCCATGGACAACCCGTAGCCTGGCGGATGGGCGATGCGGGCACCCAGGGTGTGTTCATTCCCAGCGGCACCTACCAGCTCAATGATGGCGATGCGGTGATCGAAGGCGCGCTGGCTGGCCTGGGCATCTGCCAGATGCCGGTATCGCTGGTGCGCCGGCATCTTGAGTCCGGCGCGCTGCAGTCGGTGCTCGATCACTGCATGCAGCACCACGTGGACATTCACGCGCTGTGGCCGCAGACGCGGCACCTGCGGCCGAAGGTGCGCTATGTAGTGGAGGAGTTGACCCGGTTGGCGGGTCAGGGCGTGTTTGATTGAGGTATGAATTGGTTTCTGTATACTATCCCCCAGTATAGTTCCGAGGCTGGCCCGTCATGCCGCACTCCCTCGAAGAAAAAAAGAAGGTTCTCGCCCGCGTGCGCCGCATCCGCGGCCAGTGCGATGCGCTGGACCGCGCGCTGGAAGCCGGCGCCGATTGCGGGCCGGTGCTGCAGCAGATCGCCGCCATCCGTGGTGCGGTCAACGGCCTGATGTCCGAAGTGATGGAAGCGCACCTGCGCGAGGAGTTCGGCCAGCCCGCCGCCTCCGATGAACAACGCGCCGAACGCGTGCGCGACATGAGCGCATTGATCCGCTCGTACCTGAAATGAACGACGGCGCGACACAGCGCCGCGCATCCTGTTTTCCGCAAGCCTTTTTGGAGAGTGCCATCATGAAATCCCGTGCCGCCGTCGCCTTTGGTCCCGGCCAGCCGCTGCAGATCGTCGAGATCGACGTCGCCCCGCCGAAGCAGGGCGAAGTGCTGGTCAAGATCACCCACACCGGTGTCTGCCACACCGATGCGTTCACCCTGTCCGGCGATGATCCGGAAGGCCTGTTCCCGGTGGTGCTGGGCCATGAAGGCGCCGGCATCGTGGTGGAAGTGGGCGAGGGCGTGACCAGCGTGAAGCCGGGCGACCACGTGATTCCGCTGTACACCGCCGAGTGTGGTGAATGCCTGTTCTGCAAGAGCGGCAAGACCAACCTGTGCGTGTCCGTGCGTGCCACCCAGGGCAAGGGCGTGATGCCCGATGGCACCAGCCGCTTCAGCTACAACGGCGAGCCGATCTACCACTACATGGGCTGCTCGACCTTCAGCGAATACACCGTCGTTGCCGAGGTGTCGCTGGCGAAGATCAACCCGGACGCGAATCCGGAGCATGTCTGCCTGCTCGGCTGTGGCGTCACCACCGGCATCGGCGCGGTGCACAACACCGCCAAGGTGCAGGAAGGCGACAGCGTGGCGGTGTTCGGCCTCGGCGGTATCGGCCTGGCGGTGATCCAGGGGGCGCGCCAGGCCAAGGCCGGCCGCATCATCGCGGTGGATACCAACCCGTCCAAGTTTGAGCTGGCCCGCGAATTCGGTGCCACCGACTGCATCAACCCGAAGGATCATGACAAGCCGATCCAGCAGGTCATTGTTGAAATGACCACCTGGGGCGTGGACCACAGCTTCGAGTGCATCGGCAACGTCAACGTGATGCGTGCGGCGCTGGAATGCGCGCACCGTGGCTGGGGCCAGAGCGTGGTGATCGGCGTAGCGGGTTCGGGTCAGGAGATCTCCACCCGCCCGTTCCAGCTGGTCACCGGCCGCAAGTGGATGGGTACCGCGTTTGGCGGCGTGAAGGGTCGCAGCCAGCTGCCGGGCATGGTCGAAGACGCGATGAAGGGCGATATCGAGCTGGCGCCGTTCGTCACCCACACCATGGACCTGGACAAGATCAACGAAGCTTTCGAGCTGATGCATGAAGGCAAGTCGATTCGTTCGGTGGTCCATTACTGAGGCGTGTCATGGGCTGGCTGGATGCCCTGCGCCGGCCGCGTGCGGAAGACCCGCGCGCGGCCCTGGTGGCCCCGATCGAGCAGGCGCTGCGCGCGCTGGGCTGGGTCGTGGGTGAAGTGGGGCCACCGCGTGCGGTGACCTCGGCCTTCGGCAGCGACGATGGCATGCCGTTCGAGCAGTGGCTGGGGCAGGTATTCCTGCCGCGTCTGCACGAGGCCCGCGCTGATGGCCAGTGGCCGCCGCGCAGCAACGTGGCAGCGGTGGCGTATCGCAATCTTGATGGCCAGCCTGGCGTCGAGCCGTTGCTGCGCTTGCTGGCGCAGCTGGACGAACTGATCAACAAAGGCATCCACGCCGTGCGTGGATAAGCCGACCAAGGTCGGCATCTACCAGAGCACGCGTGCGCTGACGCGCCGCGGAGGAGAACATCATGGAACGTATCGAACACCGCGCCTGTGCCGGCGGTTGGCAGGACGTCTATCGCCATCACTCCACCACGCTGGGCTGCGACATGCAGTTCGCCGTATACCTGCCGCCGCAGGCCGCCAGCCAGAAGCTGCCGGTGCTGTACTGGCTGAGCGGGTTGACCTGCACCGAGCAGAATTTCATCACCAAGGCCGGTGCGCAGCGTTATGCAGCCGAGCACGGCGTGATCATCGTCGCCCCGGACACCAGTCCGCGCGGCGATGACGTGGCCGATGCCGAGGGCTATGACCTGGGCAAGGGCGCGGGCTTCTATCTCAACGCCACCCGTGCGCCGTGGGCGAAGCACTACCGCATGCACGACTACGTCGCGCAGGAACTGCCGGCGCTGATTGAAGCGAACTTCCCGGCTACCGATGCGCGCGCGATCAGCGGCCATTCGATGGGCGGCCACGGTGCACTGGTGATCGCGCTGCGCAACCCGGGCCGTTACCGCAGCGTGTCGGCGTTCTCGCCGATCGTTGCGCCCAGTCACGTGCCGTGGGGACAGAAGGCGTTCACCGCCTACCTCGGTGACAACCCGGCCGACTGGGCGCAGTGGGATGCCTGCCAGCTTGTGACCAACGCCGGAGAGCGCCTGGCGCTGCTGGTCGATCAAGGCGAGGGCGATGAGTTCCTGCACACCCAGCTGCAGCCGCAGCGCCTGCAGCAGGCCTGCGATGCCGCCGGCCATCCGCTGAGCCTGCGCCTGCAGCCCGGCTACGACCACAGCTATTACTTCATCGCCAGCTTCATCGGCGAGCACATCGCCCACCACGCCCGCGCCCTATACGCCTGACGGTTTGCCGGTAGTGCCGGCCGCTGGCCGGCAACCTGCGGCCCCGGGCTTTCCTGGGAGTGCCGGCCAGCGGCCGGCACTACCGGGCGGTGCAGGAACAGTCCAGTTTGCTGCAGTGGATCACGCCGCTGTGGCGTGGCGGCGCGCTATCGTGCCGCCATACGGCCTTGCGCATGGGGGATGCATGCTGGTTGTGCTGGCGCTGATGTTCGTGATCTGCCATGGCGTGGTCGTGGCGTTCTGGCCGGGTACGGCCGGTGGGGGATCGTTCGTGTTCCTGACCGCGGCGCCTCTGCTGGCCGCCGCGGCCTGCCTGTGGCGCGGCCAGCGCGACCGCGCTGCACTGGGCTGGCGGGCCACGGCAATGGCGCTGCTGCTCTGGGCCGGTGGCATGGCCTTCAACATGGCCGACGCCCTGGGGGCCGGACGGTCCGACATCACCCCGCGCGCCAGCCTGCTGTTGTATGTGCTGTACGGCGTGCCACTGGTGTTCATCCTGGCCCGCGCCCGTCGCGAACGCCGGATGATCAGCCTGATCGACGGCGTGATGGCCGCGCTGCTGGGCGTGCTGTTCTTCGTGCATACCCAGTCCTTTGCCGACCGTATCGATATCGATGACCAGGCGATGGCCCACATGCAGCGCATGTTCGACATCCAGAACCTGTGCATCGCCGGCTTCGCGGTGGTGCGCTGGGTCGCCGGCGACGCGCCTGAACGGCGCAGCTTCTACCGCGCGCTGGCGCTGTACGCACTGAGCTATCTGCTGCTGGCGTTCTACATCAATCACTACACCTCCGAACAGTCGTTCGGCGCCTACAACGATCTGTTGATCGACCTGCCGTTCCTGCTGCTGGCGGTACTGGCGCTGCGCCAGGCACCTGCGCCGGGCTTCGTGCTGCATCCCCGCCTGCTGCGATTGGTGCAGGCGGGCGGACCGATCATCCTGCCCTTGCTGCTGCTGGTGGTCGGCACCCTGGTGGTGGATCATGCGCGGCCTTTGGCGGTGACCGGCTTCGTGGTGGCGACACTGGGCTTCGGCCTCCGCAGCACCCTGCTGCAGATCGACCTGCTGGAACGGCAGGCGGGTCTTGATCAGCTGGCGCGGCAGGATGGCCTGACCGGCGTAGCCAATCGCCGTCAGTTCGATACGCTGCTGCTGGCCGAATGGAACCGTGCGCGCCGCAGCGGCAGCGAGATGGCGTTGCTGCTGGTGGATATCGACCATTTCAAGGCATTCAACGACCAGCACGGTCATCCCGCCGGCGACCGCTGCCTGCAGGCGGTGGCTGCGGTGCTGCAGGCCACCGCCGGGCGCGCGGCCGACAGCGTGGCGCGCTATGGCGGTGAGGAGTTCGCAGTGATCGTGCCCGGCAGCCCGCTGTCGGGTGTGCTGGCACTGGCCGAGCGTCTGCGCGAGGCGGTGGAAGCATTGCCGCTGCCGGAAGGCCCGGTCAGCATCAGCGTGGGTGTGGGCTACCTGCATCCGCCGGCGCTGGCCAGCGCCGAACAGTTGCTGGCCGATGCCGATGCGGGCCTGTACGCGGCCAAGCGTGCAGGCCGCAACCGGGTGATCCTGCACGCGCACGTGCTGGACGACCACGGGGGTGCGCACGACACGCTGGACTGTTAGCACGCCTGGACTACCGCCGCGGCAGGAAGGTGCGCGGCCGATCAGCGCTGACGCAGCCATCCGGCCGGATCCAGCAGGCGCAGGCCCACTGGTGACAGCGACCGTTGCCGCAATATCAACGGCGTGGCGTGCACCGCCGTCGCACAACATGCCAGTTGGCGACGCAGCGGCGCCAGCACATCGTCCTCGCGTGGGCGTGCGTGCCGCCATTGCGCAATGCGCAGCAGACAGACCAGCAGGTCCAGTTCGCTGGCGGAAATGAACGGCGACCCGGCCGGCAGCAGCTCGATCGGTGCATGCGGCGTGGCCAGCAATGGCAGCAGTTCACGGAAGGCGTCGCGCCCTTCGGCATCCAGGCCCAGGGCGGCCAGTTGCAGCAGGCCCTCGGCCTGCAGCGCAGGGTCGCCCAGTTGCCGCAGTGCAGCCAGCAGGGCTTGTTCGCCGCGACTGAACTGACGGCCGAAGGCGCGATAACTCACGCGGGTGGGAAATACAGGGGAACGTGAGGCCATGCCGGGAGTACCTAGGGATCGCGCGTTTCCACCAGCACCGGGCAGGGCGCGTGGTCGATGGTCCATTGCCCGACCGAGGGCTCGAACAGACGCTGCAGACGTGACAGGTGGCGGTGGCCGATGATGATCAGATCGCACTGCAGGCGGCGCGCCTGCGCGCTGATCACTTCGCCCGGGTCGCCGGACGGTAGTTGTGCGATGGCGTCCACGCCGCGCTCGCGCAGCTCGGCCAGGGCGTCGGCAAGCACGGCTTCGGCATGCGCCTGCTGCCGGGCGGCGGCGGGATATTCGCGGCGGTCGGCATCGCTGGAATCTGCTGCCAGTGCGAATTCGGGGTCGAGCACGCACAGCAGGTGCAGACGGCTGCGAGGGCCAGCCATGGCGGCGGCGAGGTCCAGCACGCGGTCGTGCTGGGGGCCGCCATCAAGCGCGACCAGCAGGGTGTTGAACATGAAAAGCTCCTTTGCAGGGCGGTGATGGTCGCGCATGTCGTCGCGCGCACCCATGCCGTGCGCCGCAGTCAATGCGTGCGCAGGACGCAACTCTGGCTGGTTTGGATTGCAGTAGAGTCATCGCATTTACGGGAGACTGTCATGCCCCTGCCGGACCTGAACCTGTTGCTGGCACTGGATGTGCTGATCGACGAATGCAGCGTGGCCGCCGCCGCGCGGCGGATGAACCTCAGTGCGCCGGCGATGAGCCGTACCCTCGGCCGGGTGCGGGTGGCGCTGGGCGATCCGGTGCTGGTGCGCGCCGGCCGTGGGCTTGCTCCCACACCCCGCGCGCTGGAACTGCGTGAGCAGGTGCGCGATGTGATCGAGCAGGCACACCGCGTGTTCAATGCCGGCCGCGAGGTCGACATGGCCACCCTGGAACGCACGTTCAGCGTGCGCGCCAACGATGTGTTCATCGGCAGCTATGGCGGCCGCCTGCGCGAGGTGTTCCGCCAGCAGGCGCCGCGTTGCATGCTGCGCTTCGTGCCCGAGGGCGATACCGATGACGATGCGATGGTGCAGGGGCGGATCGACCTGTACATCAGTACGGCGGGCAAGCACAGCCCGGAAACCAAGGTGCAGCATCTGTTCACCACTTCGCTGCTGGGCGCCGCGCGCGAGGACCATCCGCTGTTCGACGGTGACATCAGTGCCGAGCGCTTCGCGGCCTGCGACCACATCGCCGTGTCCCGGCGCGGGCTGGCGCACGGCCCGATCGACGAGGAACTGGCCGTGCTCGGCCTGCAGCGACGGGTAGCGGTAGTCATTCCCACCTTCCACGGTGCGATCTTCGCTGCTGCTGATTCAGACCTGGTACTGCCGCAGATGCCGAGCGTGATGCTTGACCGCATCACCCACATGGGCCTGCCGCTGCGCATGTTCCCGCTGCCGGTGCCGGTACGCACCGTGGCACTGGTGCAGGCATGGCACCCGCGCATGGACAACGACCCTGCGCACCAGTGGCTGCGGCGGGCGATCAAGGTGATGTGCGATTCAGTCGAGGCGGCCCGCCGCTGATCGCCTGCAGGCGTGCGCCGGACGCACGCCTGCGATGCCGGACACGCCATTTTTCACAGGCAACGGCCTTTCTAGACTGCGCTCCCGATAGTTTCACTGAGCGCAATCCAATGACTCCACATATGCCGTGCACTGCACGGATCGGCAGCCGGCAGTGAGCACGCCTGCCGCCGTACTGCCGGCGCCGGCAGCGTCCCGTCCCGTCGCTGCACCTGGGCTCGACCGGCGCATCCTGGTAGGGCTGTGCGGTGTGCTGCTGGCGGTGCTGGTGTCGGGCTTCAACGAGAACGTCACCAAGGTCGCACTGGCCGACATCCGCGGTGCGATGGGTTTCAGCGTCGATGAAGGCAGCTGGATCGTGGCGCTGTACAGCGCGATGTCGGTCAGCGCGATGGCGTTCGCACCGTGGTGCGCCGCCACCTTCTCGCTGCGCCGCTTCGCGTTGGCGATGATCGGCGGGTTCATGGTGCTGGGCGTGCTGTGCCCGCTGGCACCCAACCTGCCGACCTTTCTGGTGCTGCGCGCGTTGCAGGGCCTGTGCGGTGGCGCGTTGCCGCCGCTGCTGATGAGCGTGGCGCTGCGCTTCCTGCCGCCGGGCATCAAGCTGTACGGCCTGGCCGCCTACGCACTGACCGCCACCTTCGGGCCGAGCATGGGCACCCCGCTGGCCGCGTTCTGGGTGGAGCAGGTGGGCTGGCACTGGGCGTTCTGGCAGATCGTGCCGTACTGCCTGGCAGCGATGGCGATGGTCGGCTGGGGCCTGCCACAGGATCCCCTGCGCCTGGAGCGCTTCGCACAGTTCGATGGCGTCGGCCTGATGCTCGGCCTGCCGGCGCTGGTGCTGCTGGTACTGGGCCTGGTGCAGGGCCCGCGCTTGAACTGGTTCGACTCGTCATTGATCACGCTGATGCTGGGAGGCGGCGCGGGCCTGCTGGTGCTTTTCATGGTCAACGAGTGGTTCCATCCGTTGCCGTTCTTCAAGCTGCAGCTGCTGGCCAACCGCAACCTCAGCTATTCGCTGATCACTCTCGGTGGCGTGCTGTTCGTGCTGCTGGCGGTGATCTCCATTCCCTCCGGCTTCCTCGCCAGCGTGCAGGGCTATCGGCCGCAACAGACCGCGCCGATGCTGCTGTGGGTGGCCGTGCCGCAGGTAATCGCGCTGCCGCTGGTAGCCGCATTGCTGAACATCCGCGCGATCGACTGCCGTTGGGTGCAGGCCACCGGCCTGGCGCTGCTGGCGCTGGCCTGCTGGCTGGGCGCACATCTGGACGTGAGCTGGATCCGCGACAACTTCCTGTGGGTGCAGTTGCTGCAGGTGTTTGCGCAGCCGATGGCGGTACTGCCGCTGCTGATGCTGGCCACCGGTGGCCTTGCGCCACAGGACGGCCCCTTCGCCTCGGCGTGGTTCAACACGGTGAAGGGTTTTGCCGCAGTACTGGCCAGCGGCGTGCTTGAAGCGGTCGCGCAGGGACGCCGACATTTCCATTCCACCGTGCTGGTCGACCGCCTCGGCGAACAGCCGTGGCTGGCCGATGGGCCGCAACTCGGCGCGCGCCTGCATGCGCAGGTGCAGGCATTGACCTCGGCCGATCTCTACCTGCTGGTCGCGTTGGTCGCGCTGGCCTTCATTCCCCTCATTGCCTGGATGCCCACCCGCATCCATCCGCCACGTGCCGTGGCCTGATTCCCTTCGCAGGAACCCCTCATGACAATCAATAGAACGTATCTCAACGCCGGCCTCGGCCTGGGCGTGCTGGTGCTGGCCGGCGCCGCATGGCTGCTGCTGCGCGATGGCCGCCACCAGACCACCAACAACGCCTATGTGGTCGCCGATTACACAGTGGTCGCACCCAAGATCGCCGGCTTCGTCAGCGCGGTGGAGGTGGAAGACAACCAAGCGGTGAAAGCCGGTGACGTGCTGGCCCGCATCGATGACCGTGACTACCAGGTCGCGTTGCTGGCCGCCCGCGCCGACCTGGCCAACGCACGTGCGCAGCTCAGCAACGCTCAAGCAGCGCTGGCACAGCAGGGCTCGCTGATCGAACAGGCCAGGGCGAGCGTGGATGTCAGTCGCTCCGAACTGACCCTGGCCAGCGCCGACCAGCAGCGTTACCGCGAGCTGGCCCGCGACGGTGCCGGTACCGTGCAGAACGCACAGCAGGCGCAGTCGAAGCAGGCCGTGGCCAATGCGCACCTGCAACAGGGGCAGGCCGCACTGTCGACCGCGCGCCAGCGCACCGACATCCTCACTGCCGGGGTGCAGGCCGCGCAGGCGGCCGTGCAGCGTGCCGAAGCCGCGCAGGCACGCGCCGAGCTGGATCTGTCGCACACCGAGCTGCGCGCACCGATCGACGGCATGGTCGGGCGCCGCGCAGTGCGCGTCGGTGCCTACCTGACCCCGGGCACGCCGGTGGCCGCGGTGGTGCCGCTGCAGCGCGCCTTCGTGGTCGCCAACTTCCAGGAAACGCAGATGACCCGCATGCAGCCGGAGCAGCAGGTTGAGCTGACGGTGGACGTGTTCCCCGGCACGCCGCTGCGTGGCCATATCGACAGCATCGCACCAGCCACCGGCGTGACGTTCGCCGCGATTGCACCGGAGAACGCGACCGGCAACTTCACCAAGGTGGTGCAGCGCATTCCGGTGAAGATCGTGCTGGAGCCCGGGCAGGCCTTGCTGGGCCAGCTGCGTGCCGGCATGTCGGTGGAAGCCAGCGTGGATCTGCAGAGCCCGCAGCGGGTGCAGAGTGCGCAGCACGAGCAGCGCCGCAAGGGCGGGGAGGGCGCATGATCCGCGTATTCCCACGTGTACTGGCTGCAGCGGTACTGTGCACGGCGCTGGCCGCCTGCACGCTGGGCCCGGACTTCGTGCGCCCGCAGGCCGAACTGCCCACGCACTGGCAGGGCGAAGCGGTGGCGTCAGCTGCGCTGGATGACGACGCCCGCTGGTGGTCCGGTTTTGATGACCCGCTGCTGGGGCAATTGGCGACGCAGGTGCTGCAGGCCAATCTCGACCTGCAGCTGGCCGCCAACCGCGTGCAGCAGAGCCGCGCCGCGCGGGGCATCACCGCTGCCGAACGCCTGCCCAGCGTCAGCGCCACCGCCAGCGGCGCGCGCGCGCGCAACAGCGAGGTAGGCCTGAACGATCCGTCCGGCAATGGCGGTCGTGATGACTATGGGTTGTTCCAGGCCGGCATCGGCATGAGCTGGGAACTGGATCTGTGGGGCCGCGTACGCCGTCAGGTAGAAGCCGCCGACGCACGCGTGCAGATGGCCGAGGAAGATGCACACGCGGTGCGTATCGCGCTGCTGGCGGAAACCGCGCGCGATTACCTGCAGTTGCGCGCAACACGCCAGCTGCTGGCCATCACCGAGGACAACCTCAGCATCGCCCACGACATCAAGCGGTTGACCGAAGCGCGCCAACGCCAGGGCGTGGCCAGCACGTTGCAGGTGTCCAGTGCGGCGGCACAGGTGGCATCGTTGCAGGCGCGCATCGCGCCGTTGCGGCATCGCGAATCACAACTGCGCAATGCTCTGGCGTTCCTGCTGGCGCAGCCACCGCAGACGTTGGACGCGCAGTTGCAGAACGCGCGCCGCGACTGGCCTGCGTTGCCGACCGTCGCCGTGGGCGTGCCCAGTGAGCTGGCCGAGCGTCGCCCCGATGTCCGCCGTGCCGAGGCTGCGTTGCATGCAGCCACGGCTGGCATCGGCGTGGCCAAAGCCAGCTTCCTGCCGCGCATCACCTTGAATGGCGATGCCGGTTTCCAGGCCAGGCAGCTGGATGACCTGGATGGCTGGAATGCCCACCGCTTCAGCATCGGGCCGTCGATCAGCCTGCCCATCTTCCAGGGCGGACGCCTGAAGGCCAACCTGGCGTTGAGCAGGCTGCAGCAGCAACAGTCGGCGCTGCAGTTCCGCCGTACCGTGCTGCAGGCCTGGCATGAAGTGGACGACGCCATCGACGGTTATGCCGCCGAACAGCAACGCACCGCGCAGCTGCATGTGGCGGTGGATGAGAGCGAGACGGCGCTGGGCGCTGCGCGTCGGCAGTACCAGGCAGGCGTGGTCGACATGCTGGATGTATTGAGCACGCAACGCATCGCGCTGGACAATCAGGCCGCGCTGGCCAACAGCCAGGCCACAGCCGCAATTGCGCGCGTGCAGTTGTATCGCGCGCTGGGCGGCGGTTGGTAGGCCGCAGGATGGGTAGTGCCGGCCGCTGGCCGGCAGCTGCAGGATGCATGGATTGCCGGCCAGCGGCCGGCACTACCCTGGTCGGCAGTCCGCGTCAGTCCGACGACTTCTCGCGCTTGCGGAACAGCAGATAAGGCCAGATGCCGATCAACACCGCTGCGATGACCGTGCCGTAGACCAGCGCGAACACCGACTTGCCAGGCTCGGTCCAGACCATGCCCAGCAGAAGCAGGCCGAGCACGATGGTCGGCCCGCCCAGCAGGAGCATCGCGAAAGTCTTTATGCGCCCACTGGTGGGCGCGTTGGCGAGCTTGCCGACCATGTCGGTGCCACCGAAATACACCTGCAGTGCATCGTTGGTGGAACGGGCGGGCGGCGGCTTTGCTGGTTCCGGCGGCGCCACGGGCTGCTGCAGGTCCATTTCCTTGGGCGCCGACGGCAGCAGGTCCGACAGGTTGGTCTGCTCGATGAGGGCTTTGAGCTTGGGGTCCATGTGCAATCCGTGCAGTCGCCGTTGGCGGCGGCACGATAGCAGCAGATCCTGGTGCTCGGTAGTGCCGGCAACGAGGAACGGGTAGATGCCAACCTTGGTTGGCAGCCTTTTGGAAAGTGCCAACCAAGGTTGGCACCTACCAAAGCGGGGCAGGTAGTAGAGCAAGGCAGGTAGCGCCGGGCCATGCCCGGCGGGCACCTCAGCGCACGTCGCGCAGTTCCCAGTGGTGCCCGGCCAGCAGGCGCAGGCGCTGTTTGAATACATCACTGTCGATGCGGGTGGTGGCCACCAGGTTGATGCGAAGATCCTTCTGCTCACCGGTCACGGTGGCCTCCGGATCGGTCACGCCCCACTGCGGCTCCACCGCATCCGGGTCCGGCTGCTTGTCGCGCCAGCGCTCGAACAGGCTGCCATTGCGCAGCGCGTTCTGCAGTTCTTCGGCCAAGCCGGCGGCACCCTGCGAATGGAAAGACAGGTCGGGGTCGTTGCCGCGGGCCTTGGACGGTTCGGGCAGGCTGATGTGGTACTGCGCAGGCATGTTGATCTCCTTGAGGTGGCGCTAGGCTGGCATAAGCGCGGTGGAATCGATGTGCAGATTCCACTGCGTGGTTGGCCTTCATTCAAACCGATGCGGCCCATCGGCGAAGCCCACGGTGACCGCGCCCTTGCCGACGTTTACCATGCCGGTCAGGCTCATCACCGATTCGTACACGGTCACGCCATGGCCGGCGCAGACCTCCTTCATCTGCGCGTAGCCGGGCAGGGCGCGCAGTTCGTCCAGTTCGCCGCCGTAGCTGACGCACACCGTGGGCGTCATCAGTCCGGCGCGTACGCGCTGGCCGACCACGCCGAACAGCTTCAGCACGGCATTGTCGAAACCCTTGATCTTCGCCACCGGCCCGGTCTCGCCGCGATAGCCATGCAGCACCGGCTTGATGTCCAGCGCACTGCCCAGCGCTGCGCTGAGCAGGCCGACGCTGCGGTCGCCCTTGTGCCGCGCGCGGGCGCGCATGTAGTACAGGTCGCGGGTGACCATGTAGCCGTGCACGTTGCCCGCCAGTTCTTCCAAGCGCTCGCGGATCTGCTGCACGCTGGCGTCGCTGGCACGCAGGCGCACCGCTTCCACCGCCGTCACTGCCTGTGCGGCGAACAGGTTCTGGGTGTCCAGCACGCGCAGCGCGAACGGCGAGTTGTAGCCTGCCGCCTGCCGCACCGGCTTGTAGTCGTTGAGGATGGCGAAGCTGGCCTGCAGTGCGTTGTCGTGGATCGGGCTGCGGGTCTTGGTGATGGTCATGCAGAACACGTGGTCGTAGTCGATCACCAGCCGCTGCAGGAACAGGTCGCGGATCTGGTTGACGCTGAAGGGGATGGTCTCCGCTTCGGCGCCGTGCTCGGCTACGTGCGCGTGCAGGAAGCTCAGCGTTGCCTGCTCGTCGCGGTGGTCGGCGAGCACGGCTTCGCCGATCCGCACGGTGATCGGCAACAGCACGATGTTGTGCTCGGCAATGAAGTCCTGCGGCAGGTCGCAGGCCGAGTCGACGACGATTCCGATGCGCATCCGCGGCTCCCCCTCCAGGGCGGTTGTAGGTTCGGAAATGTGAAAACTATCTCAAAACCGGATCGGGCGCGCGAGGGAAATGCGCCACTGCCTGTTCAGCGACTGCGCTGCACTGCCATCGGCAGGGCCACCGCCTGCTGCCAGTCGGGGCGATCCAGCAGGCCCGGGTCCTCCAGCACCGCCGCCATCAGCGGGTGGGTATCGTTGCCCCAGAACAGTTCACCGTCGATGGCCAGGGTCGGCACGCCGAATACGCCAGCCTCGATCGCCGCATCGGTGTTGCGACGCAGCTGTTCCTTGATTGCCGGCTCGCCAATGGCCGCCTCCACATCGCTGATACCCAGCCGGGTGGCGGGGTCGCGCAGGGCCGGGGCGCTGTCGGCCGCGTGGCCGTCGCGCCAGATCCAGTCGAACAGCACATCCACCGCCTCGGTGCTGGCGCCCGCGGCCAGGCACAGGCGCAGGGCCGCCAGCGGGTTGAACGGATGCCCGGGCGGGAAGCGCAGAGGGGTACCCTCGGCCTGCGCGGTCCATAGCAGCTGCCGGTACATGAAACGGCGCTTGGCCGGGATCTCCGCCGGGCCGAGGTTGCCCAGATGGTGCAGGACCGCACCGAAGGCGATCGGTACCGGTTGGATGTGCTCGAACTGCGGCAGCCGCTTCACTTTCTGCCAGTGCAGGTAGGAATAGGGCGAGACGAAGTCGAAATACCAGCGCAGGGTGGGCATCGGGGGCTCCTTGTAGCGGTCAGGGCTGCGCGTTGCGCTGCAGGTAGCGGTCGAGCAGTTCGGTCTGGCGCGAGCGCATCGGCATCGCGCGGCCGCCCAGCCAGACCTGTTCGGCATAGTGCGCCACATCCAGCGGATCACCTTCCCACAGCACCAGGTCGGCACGCTTGCCCGGCTCGATGCTGCCGATCTGGTCGGCCACGCCCAGCACCTCGGCCGGTACCCGGGTCAGCCCGGCCAGGCCGTCGGCCCAGGGCAGGCCATTGGCTACAGCATTGCCGGCCAGCTGGCGCATCTTGCGCGCGTTGTGCGAGGCGTCGTCGCGCTGGGCAAAGGCCACCGGCACGCCGGCGCGCTGCAACCGCGCGGCGTTTTCCAGGGTGGCGCCGATCTGGTCGAAGGTCGTCGGCAGGTTGCCCAGTGCATCGACGAACACCGGTACCTTGGCCGCTGCCAGTTCCGGTGCCAGCTGCCAGGCCTCGGCACCGCCGGCGATGGCGATCCTCACCTTCTCGCGGGCCGCCCAGCGCAGCAGCTGGCGGATGTCGGCCGCGCGGTCCACTTCCACCACGATGCGGCCCTGGCCGGACAGGTAGCGGGCCAGCGTGCAGCGACCGGCCGGGGTCAGCAGCGCATGCGGCGAGTCGGCGGCGACCTGGCCACGTGCTTCATCGACCATCTGCTGCAGCAGCATCCATTGCGCCGCGCGCGATTGTCCGGTCAGTTCAGATGCTGCAGCACCCAGGCGCAGGAACAGGGCGCGCGGGCCGATCGGGTCGGCACTGCCATCGAAGCGCACCACGCCACCCTGGCCGGCGACGAAGCCACCGCCGGTGGCCGCGCCCAGCGCCGTGAAGCCGATGCCATCCAGGCGTGCCACCGGAATCAGCACCGAAGCGGGGTTGTAGGCCAGGGTCACGTCGAACTCCGGACGCAACGGCTGCTCACCGATCTTCAGCGCGCTGTCGACCGTACTCGATTCGCCGGACACTTCCTCGATGCCGATCTCGGTGATGCCACCGAACAGGGTAGGGGTCAGCGTGCGGCCCTTGGCCTCGACCACCGGCACGCCAGCCGGTGCGGACAGGCCGCGACCCACCGCGCGGATGATGCCGCCCTGCACCAGTACGTCGGCATCCTCCACGTTGCCGCGTGCGCTGGCGGTAGCGACGGTCGCACCGCGCACCAGCAGGTCCTGCGCCTGCGCAGACGATGCGATGCAGGCCAGCGCCATGACGGCAGCGCCGAGCGTTGCGGCAGGCTTCGCCATTGCCTTGAACATGCCCATCAGCGCAGCTCCTGCCCAAGTTGGAAATCCGACCGCGGCGTTGCCGGTGGCGTGCTGCGGTCGTACACACGGCGGCCATCGACGAAGACCTGTTCGGCCAGCGCATACGAACTGAAGGGGTTGCCGTTCCAGATCACCACGTCGGCCATCTTTCCGGCCTCCAGCGTGCCGGTCTGCGCTTCGATACCCAGCGCCTTGGCGGCGTTGGCGGTCATCCACGTGATCGCGCGTTCCGGCGCGATCTCCGGCATGTGCGCGCGGCGCGCGGCGGCCATCACCTTGGCCGCTTCCTGGTTCAGGCGCTGGATGCCTTCCGGCGAGTCGGAGTGGACGATGGCGCAGCTGTTCTTCGGCCGGTCGACCAGCGCGATGTTCTCGGCGATGCCGTCGAAGGCCTCCATCTTGAAGCCCCACCAGTCGGCCCACAGTGCACCGCAGACGCCTTCGGCAGCCAACCGGTCGGCCAGCTTGTAGGCCTCCACGCCGTGGTGGAAGGCGGCCACCTTGAAGCCGAATTCCTTGGACAGGTCGAGCATGGTGGCCATTTCATCGGCGCGGTAGCAGTGGATGTGCACGCGGATGTCGCCCTGGATCGCACCGGCCAGCGTATCCAGCTTGAGGTCGCGCTTGCCGCCGGCGTCACCGGCGCTGTCGCCCTTGTCGCTGCCGAACCAGCCCTTGCGCTTGGCCGGCTTCGGCGTGCTCTTGGCGATGTAGTCGGCCGCGTCGATGAAGGCTGCGCGGTAACCGGCGACGTTGCCCATCCGCGTGGCGGGTGCCACGCCCTTGCCGCCACCGTAGACGCGCTTGGGATTCTCGCCGCAGGCCATCTTCAGGCCCCACGGCGCGCCGGGGAACTTCATCGCCTGGTAGGTGGTGGCAGGCACGTTCTTCAGCGTTACACCGCGGCCACCGACCAGGTTGGCTGAGCCGGGCAGCACCTGCATGCTGGTCACCCCGCCGGCCAGTGCCGCCTGGAAACCGGGGTCCTGCGGCCATACCGAATGCTCGGCCCAGACATTGGCGGTGACCGGCGCGGTCATCTCGTTGCCATCGCTGTGCGCACTTACGCCGGGGCTGGGATAGACGCCCAGGTGCGAATGCACGTCGATCAGGCCCGGGGTCACCCATTTGCCGTCGGCATTGATGCGGGTGACGCTGGCATCGACCTGCAGCGCATCGCCGACGGCGACGATGCGACCATCGCGCAGCAACACATCGGCGTTGTCCAGGCGCTGGCCGGTGCCGGTCAGCACGGTGGCGTTCTGGATCAGCAACGGCCCATCGGGATGCGCCTGGTAGGTGCTCGGGTAGGGATCGGCCACGAAGCGCGAAGCGCCCACGGCCGGCGCCGTGCTCAGTGATAGCAGCGCCAGACCCAACCCGGCGCGCAACAACGTCGATGTCATGCAGATCCCCTTGGCAGCGTGTTCAACCCATCGACGCTAGCTGCAGACTGGCCTGCTTGCCAAGTGACCTTGGGCAGGGGCGAAGTAGGGATTTTCCCGACAGTGCGCATGTGAAAAATATATTAAGTTGCATGGCACCCGGTCGATAGCGACATGCGGGTGAGCGCGCGCTGACTCGCCGCGAAGGTGTTCCCACCGTGCTCCATGAGGGAGCAGCACCTGAAACAATCCATGGAATCAAGGACGTAATCCCCGATGACTGTTGCAACGTCGTATCGCTCCACCTCTCTCCGTCGTTCGATCCTGCCTTCCCCGCTCGCATCGGCCATCGTTGGCTCGCTGCTGATGGCAGCCACCCTGCCGGCACTGGCCCAGGGCAATACCGACGATCTGTCCCGTTACCAGTACCAGCGCAGCCTGCAGGCTGCATTCGCGCGTCCGGTTCTGACCGCAGCGCCTGCCTCTGCATCGCTGCCGGCATCGATCAGCATCGCGCCGATGGCCAGTGGCGAGCCGCAGCCGGTGATGGGCACCCCCGCTGATCGCGCCAGTTGGCGTACCAGTGAGTTCAACCGCGACTGGGGCCTGCAGGCCGTCAATGCTGACGCCGCGTACGCGCGTGGGTTGACCGGTGCAGGTATCCGCCTGGGTGTGTTCGACAGCGGCACCGGGCTGGATCACTCCGAATTCGCCGGCAAGAACCACCGCAGCATCCACCTCGCTGATCGCCTGGCTGACGGATCATCGTGCACCAACACCACCATGCTGAGCGGGCCGGATGCCTGCTTCAGCAGCGATGGCAATGACGTGGCGATCGACATGACCCTGCTCGACATGGACCAGGCGAACATCGACAACGTCAATCGCCAGGGCTTGTTCGAGGGTCTGGCCTACAACACCCATGGCACGCACGTGTCGGGTACCATCGCTGCGAACCGCGATGGCTCCGGTACCCACGGCGTTGCCTTTGGTGCCGATCTTTCCGTGGCACGCCTGTTCTTCAACAGCCTCACCGTATGGGACGTCGATCCGTCGACCAACCAGTACCGCAATGGCTCGGTTGGCATTGGTGCGTCCGATGAGGTGTTTGCCGACCTGTACGAGCAGTTGAACGCGCAGCAGGTGCGGGCGGTCAATCACAGCTGGGGCTTCACCAACGAGCCGACCACCGCTGACCAGCAGGCTGCGCAGTTCTTCAACAATCCGGCCTACGACGACTACTTCCAGATCATCGGTGATGGTTCGCGCGCCAACGGCATGATCCAGGTGTGGGCAGCCGGCAATACCTATCCGTACAACACCTCGCCGGAAAACGCACCGATTGCGGGCGTGCACGCTACGCTGCCGCGCGTCCAGGCGGACCTGGAGCCGTACTGGCTGAGCGTGGTCAACGTCGACCGCAACCTGGTGCTGGCAGAAAGCTCCATGCGTTGTGGCCTGAGCGCCAACTGGTGCCTGGCTGCGCCGGGTAGCGACATCACCTCCACGGCCTACGGTGCCGATTCGCAGATCATCGGTACGCCGTTCCAGACCGGCAACGATATCGGTCTGGACATCCAGCAGCGCATGCCGACCTATGCCTACGAGGACATGACCGGTACCTCGATGGCGGCACCGCACGTCACCGGCGCGCTGGGCCTGCTGTTCGAACGCTTCCCGTATCTGGACAACGCGCAGGTGCGTGACGTGCTGCTGACCACCGCCACCGATCTCGGTGCGGCCGGCGTTGACGACGTCTACGGCTGGGGCATGATGAACCTGGCCAAGGCCATTGAAGGTTACGGCTCGCTGCGCGTGGACACCAACGTGGTGATGAACCAGAAGGCCGGCGGCCTGAAGGTGTGGGAAGGCGACGCGTGGGACGACTGGACCAATGACATCGGCGGCCCGGGCAAGCTGACCAAGAGCGGCATCGGCTGGCTGCGCCTGAGCGGCGACAACAGCTTCAACGGCGCGGTGGTGCGCGAGGGCGTGCTGGAGCTTGATGGCGCCAATACGCTGGGCAGCGTGTGGGTGCCGGGCGGCCGCTTCGTGCTGAACGGTTCGCTGGTATCGACCTCTCTGGGTGTTGCAGGTGGCGAGGCCTGGCTCAACGTCGGATCGGTGGCAAGCAGCACGGATATCGATCTCGCCGGCGGCAAGCTGGTGGTTGCCGGTACCGTCGATGGTCGCCTGTTCCACATGACCGATGGCACCGCCAGCATCACCGAGACCGGCAAGGTGCGCATGGACAACATCGATATGCGCGCCGGCACGCTGCAGGTGGACGGCACGCTGAGCAGCACCATCTTCTACATGTATGGCGGCACTGCCCGGGTGGGCACCACGGGCGTACTGGACCACACCATCCTGGATATCGTCGGCGGTGTGGTGTCGTTCAACGGTACCCAGGTCGGTGGTATGACCGCGGTGGAAGCAGGCGCCACGTTGAAGGGCACCGGCACGCTCGGCTACACGATCGTCAAGGGCACCATCGCACCGGGCAATTCGATCGGCACGCTGACCATCAACGGTGACTACGTGCAGACCGAGACCGGCGTGTACCAGGCCGAGGTGGCACCAGGCAGCCGAAGTGACCAGCTGCATGTCACCGGTACCGCCACCCTCGGCGGCACCCTGGTGGCACTGCCGGAACCGGGCATTTACTACCTGGGTGAGCAGTTCAACTTCATCCGCGCCGATGGCGGCGTGAACGGGCAGTTCGCCACGACCGACTTCAGCGCATTCTCGCCCTTCATGCAGTTCAGCCTGGCCTATGGTGCCAGTGGCGCACGCATCGAAGTGACCCGCGGCAACTCGCTGGCCAGCTCGGCCACCACCGACAACCAGCGCGCGGTCGCTGCCGTGGCCGATACCCTGGCGATCAACCAGGGCCTGCCCAAGCCGTTGACCACGCTGTTCCCGCAGCAGGTGGGCGCAGCGTTGGACAGCCTCAGCGGCGAACTGCATGCAGCTGCGTCGATCGCATTGGTCGAGAGCAGCCGCCATGTGCGCGATGCGGCACTGTCGCGCCGCGTAGGCGCGATCTCGCCGGGCGGTGACGAAGCCGCCGCGACCGGTGTGTGGGTACAGGCAATCGGTGGCAACGGCACGCTGGATGGCAATACCAACACTGCCCGTACCGAGGCCAACAGCAACGGCCTGCTGGTGGGCGTGGACCGTCAGTTCGGCGGCTGGCAGGTGGGCCTGCTGGCCGGCACCGGCCGTACCGACGTCAAGCAGCAGGATGGCCGTCGGGCGAAGTCGAAGATCGACAACACCCACTTCGGTGCATACGCCAGCCACAACTGGGGCGGTTTCGGCCTGCGTGGCGGCCTGGCGTGGAGCGAGCACGAGGTCGACAGCACCCGTGAGCTGGCGTTTGCCGGCTACAGCGATACGCTGAGCGCGCGCTACGACGGGCGTACCCGCCAGGCCTTCATCGAGGCGGGCTACCGCTTCGGCGGCCGCGAGGCAGGCCTGGAGCCGTACCTGCAGGTGGCACGTGTTGAAGTGGACATGAAGTCGATCAATGAGCGCGGTGGTGCGGCGGCCCTGCAGGGCAACGTCGACGATACCCGCACCACCCTGGCGACTGCCGGTGTGCGCTTCGACAAGGGCCTGAAGGCTTCGTTCCAGCAGGACAGCTGGCTGCACGTGCGCGGCGGAGTGGGTTACCGCCACGCATCGGGCGACCGCAACCCGGTGGCCAGGCTGGGCTTTGCCAGCGGCGGCGATACCTTCGCAGTCAGCGGCGCTCCTATCGCCGACAGCGCGGTGGTGGCGGAGCTGGGCCTGTCGGCCTGGTTGACGGCCAACCAGCAGCTGGAACTGGGCTACACCGGCCAGTTTGGCGATGAAAGCCGCGACCATGGCGCCAACCTGCGTTGGTCGGTGCGCTTCTAAGCCATCCGGTTCCCAAGGGAACCCCCAGGAGGGCGGCCGCAGGGTCGCCCTTCTTCGTTGTCGCAGCGGGTGTGGTGGGGCAGGCGGGGGCCTACAATATCGGCCCCACGCCGCACCGGACCGCCCATGAAGAGCAAGCAGGACATCGTCGACAACTGGCTGCCGCGCTATACCGGCGTGCCCCTGGACCAGTTCGGCCAGCACATCCTGCTGACCAACTTCGGAGGCTACCTGCATACGTTCTCCGCGCTGACCGGTGCGCCGGTGATCGGTCTGGACCGGCCCATGGCCAGTGCCACCGTCGACGGCATCACCATGATCAACTTCGGCATGGGCAGCCCCAATGCCGCGATCATCATGGATCTGCTGTCGGCCGTGATGCCCAAGGCCGTGCTGTTCCTGGGCAAGTGCGGGGGGCTGAAGCGCAAGAACGAGCTGGGTGACCTGGTGCTGCCGATCGCGGCCATCCGCGGTGAAGGCACCTCGGGCGACTACCTGCCGCCGGAAGTGCCGGCCTTGCCCGCCTTTGCCCTGCAGCGTGCGGTCTCGACCATGATCCGCGACCTTGGCCACGACTACTGGACCGGCACCGTCTACACCACCAACCGCCGGGTCTGGGAGCACGACGAGGCCTTCAAGGAGCGGCTGCGGGCGATGCGCTGCATGGCCATCGACATGGAAACCGCTACGATCTTCGCCGCCGGCTTCGCCAACCACATTCCCAGTGGCGCCCTGCTGCTGGTTTCAGACCAGCCGATGATCCCGGACGGGGTGAAGACCGAGGCGTCCGACGCCAAGGTCAGCTCGCAGTTCGTGGAAAACCATATCCAGATCGGCATCGAGGCGCTTAAGCTTATCCGGCGCAACGGCAAGTCGGTCCGCCACCTGCGCTTCGACGAATGATGATGATGGCCTGGCGCGGTGCGCCGGCCCTGGGGAGTAGGTGATGGACGTTGCCGCGCAAGTGGTGGAATTCTGGAAAGACGCGGGCCCTGAAAAGTGGTTCGCCCGCGATGATGCGTTCGATGCACGGTTCCGCACGCTGTTCGCGGACGAACACCATGCCGCCGCATCGCGCGCGCGCGAGCACTGGCTGGGCAGCGCCGAGGGTGCGCTGGCGCTGATGCTGCTGCTGGACCAGTTCCCGCGCAACTGCTTCCGCGGCACGGCCCATTCCTATGCCACCGACGGCCTGGCCCGGCACTACGCCATGCGCGCGATCGAAGAGGGGCTGGACCTGCAGCTGGTACCCAAGCTGCGCGCCTTCATCTACCTGCCGTTCGAGCATTCCGAAGATCCGCTGGACCAGGATCGCTCGGTCGCGATGTTCGACGTGCTGGGTGACAAGGAATACCTGCAGTACGCCGAACTGCACCGCGACATCATCCGCCGCTTCGGCCGGTTCCCGCACCGCAATGCGGTGCTCGGCCGCATGCCGTCGCCGGAAGAACTGGACTACCTGGCCGAAGGCGGGTTTGCCGGGTAACCCGGAAGGAGTAGATCCACGCCATGCGTGGATGGGCTCAACAAAAAACGCCGGCTTTCGCCGGCGTTTTTCCTGTGTATCAACTGCGGCCGATCAGTACTTCGGCACGCCGTTGTCCACTTCGTCCGACCAGGCGTCGATGCCGCCGGTGACGTTGAACACCTTGCTGAAGCCCAGCGCACGGAACTGCTCTGCTGCCTGCGCGCTGCGGCCACCGTGGTGGCACAGGAAGGCCAGGGCGGTGTCCTTCGGCAGGGCTTCCAGCTCGGCGCGGCCGTTGCCATCGAAGCTCTTGAACGGCACGCCGACCGCAGCGATGGCACGTTCTTCGGCCGGGCGCACGTCCACCAGCATCACGTTGCCGGCACGCACCAGGTCGTCGGCATCGCGCACGCTGATTTCCTGCACCGGCTTGGGCGCGTTCGGGTTGTCGATCGCCAGGCCCTTGCCACGGATGTCGTCGACCCAGTCGATGGTGATGCCGTCGGCGCGGCGGGCACTGGCCAGGTCGAACTGCACGCGCAGACCGTTGGACTCGGCGGCGATCGCGCCTTCGTCGTACGGAGCCAGCTGGAAGTTCGGCTGGAAGCGCGCATCGATGCCCAGCTGCAGCGACGCACCCGGCGAATCGGCCAGCGCGCCCTTCAGCATTTCCACTGCGGCCGGGGTGACGGTGATGCGCGGCGGGGTGCGGTCCGGTGCGGCCAGGCCCAGCACGCTGCTCAGCTCACCGCTGGCGGCCATCTGCAGCACGATGTCGCTGCCGCCGACCAGTTCGCCGTCGATGTACAGCTGCGGGATGGTCGGCCAGTCGCCATAGGCCTTGATGCCTTCGCGGATCTCCGCGTCGGCCAGCACGTTGACGTGGGCGAACTCCACGCCCAGGTCCTGCAGGGCACCCACGGCCTTGGCCGAGAAACCGCACTGCGGCATCGAAGGCTGGCCCTTCATGAACAGCACGACGCGGTCGTCGTTGAGGATGGTTTCGATGCGCGAACGCAGGGCGGGATCGAGGGACATGGCAGTCATGGGTCCGAAAATTCGAATCATCAATTCTACCCCCCATGGCATCATGGGGAATGACCAGCGCAGGAACATTGCATCGCATCCCGACCCGGCCCTGGCGCTGGGTGCCCTGGCTGGTGCTGTCGCAGTTGGCTGTGATCCTGGCCTGGGTGCTGGCTGGCTGGCACTGGGGCCTTGCGATGATGGTGGCAAGCCACGCGTTGTTCATGGTGCCGGTGTTCCTGCCCAACAGCCGCTTCTACGCGCCGGTGCTGAGCCGGTTGCCCGATGCCGGCAACCGTGTCTGGCTGACCATCGACGACGGCCCCAGTGAGCAGACCCCTGCAGTGCTGGATCTGCTGGACCGGCACCAGGCAAGGGCGACCTTCTTCCTGGTCGGCGAGCGCGCATTGGCGCATCCGGCCCTGGTGGAGGAGATCCTGCGTCGCGGACACGACCTCGGCAACCACAGCCACAGCCACCCGCAGGCGCGCTTCTGGCGGCTGGGTCCGGGCACGATGGCGGCGGAGATCGAGGGTTGCCAGCATGCGCTGCAGACGGTCAGCGGGCGACCGGTACGCTGGTACCGCTCGGTGGTGGGCATGACCAACCCGTTCGTGGCACCGGTACTGCGCAAGCTGGGCCTGGTGCGCGTGGGCTGGAGCGCCCGGGGCTACGATGGCGTCGGCTGCACACCGGACGGCGTGCTGGCGCGTCTGCTGCCCGACCTGCGCCCGGGCGCGATCGTGCTGTTGCATGAAGGTGCCGCCCACGGCCACAACCTGGCCATCATCGAACGCGTGCTGCAGGCGCTGGACGAGCGCGGCCTGAAGGCCGAACTGCCGGCCGGCTGACCGGTAGCGCCGGGCCACGCCCGGCGAGCGCCAGGCGCAGCAAGAGCGAAGCGACCCGCTTTTGCTCTTCGCTTTTCTCCCTTGTCTTCCGTGGTGGACGCCCCCGTAAACTGTCCGTGGCCGGGTGGGATGGGCTGTGCGGGGTATCCGCGCCATGGATGGCGCGGCTAAGCCCCCAAGGATGGGTTCACGGCGTCCCCGCGCAGCCCATCCCGCCCGGGCAGCCCTCGTAGACCGCTGCCCACCACGAGGAGCTCAGCCGTTGGCCGCAGTTCCCGGACGCTCGGCAACCAACAGCCAGCTGTTGAACGGTGTGCGCCCATGCAGGGGACGCAACGGAGCCACCTGCAGCCCCGCCTCGGCCAGCGTGGCCTGCAGCCGCTGCGGATCCGGGTAGTGACGCGGTCGCGTGCCCATCCAGCCGACCAGCCACGCCAGGCGATCGGCCACCCGCGTGGTGCGGTCGCGGCGGTCGCCGGTCGCCAACGGCGTACGCAGCAGCAGGCGGCCACCGGGCGCGATCCGCGCGCTCACCACGCGCAGCAGCTCCAGCTGCGGCGCTTCGTCCAGGTACTGCAGCACATCCAGCAGCAGCACATGCCCTGCATGCGCTGGCAAGGGTGCCTGCACATCCAGACAGTCGAAACGTGCATCGGCCAGGTCGGTGCCGGCGCGCTGCGCACGCGCGATCTTGTCGCTGTCCACGTCGACCCCGAGGTACACCTGCTGGCGGCCGCGCTGGCGCAGCACGTGCGCGAACAGCCCCAGTCCGCAGCCCAGGTCGAGCACCGGCTGGCCGTCGTCGGGAAGGTGCTGCAGTACGCCGTCATACAGCGGGTCGCTGCCCAGCTTGCCGCGGGTGTAGTAGTAATCGCGGCGGCTGCCCCAGGCATGCATCGGCCGGAAGGACTCGGCGATCAGGCGTGCCTGTCCGGCATCAAGCGGCGAACAGGGCAGGGGCGTGCCGTTCCGTGGCGTGCCGTCCATCGTGTCAGTCCGTTCTGCCCAGCAGGTGCGCTGCCACCGGCAGCGCACGCGCGCTCCACAGCGCATACATCCGTGCGGACGGGTGCAGGCCATCCTCGGCGATCATCGCCGGGTCTGCGCCGTTGTCGCGGCTGATATCGGTGATGTCGACGAAGGCCACACCCTGCTGGGTGCTGATCACCTCGGCGGCCGCGTTGAACTCGTCGGTCTCCAGTTCGACGCGGGCCAGATCGCGACCGCTGCCTGCGCCGTACGGCGTGGTGCCCCAGTCCGGGAAGGACAGCACCAGCACGTGGTCCGCGTGGCCACCCGCAAAACCGATCGCACGTTGCAGCAAGGCCTGGAACTGCACCTGGTACTCGTCCAGCGGGCGCCCGCGGTACTGGTTATTGACGCCGATCAACAGGCTGACGAAGTCGAACGGTCCTTGCGGCGCCACCTCGTCGATGCCGGCGTCGAGCTCGTCGGTGGTCCAACCGGTGGTGGCGATGGTCTGCGGGTCGGTCAGATCGATGCCCTGCGCGCGCAGGGCGGCGGCGAGCTGATGCGGCCAGCGGCCTTCGGCCGCGACCGCTTCACCGATGGTGTAGGAATCGCCCAAGGCCAGATACGACAATCCCATCGATCAAGCCACCGACCGGCGGGGCTTCAGCGGCACCACCTTGGTGGCGTCTTCGGCACGGCGGGCGAGGGCACGGTCGATACGGGCGAACACGTCGCGCATCACCGACGCCTCCGGCAGCAGGGTCACGCGGAAGTGATGGCGGTAAGGCACGTTGAAGCTCGAGCCCGGCACCACCAGCACGCCATCGTTGTTCATCAGGTCCAGCGCGAAATTGTGGTCGTCGAAGCCCTTGGCGGCGGCACCGACCACGGCCGGGAACGCGTACAGCGCACCGGCGGGGGCGACCAGCGACAGGTGCTCGCTGGCCTCGCAGGCTTCGATCACCGCACGGCGGGTTTCATACAGACGGCCGCCCGGTGCGCACAGCTCGGAAATGGTGTCCGGCCCATTCACTGCCGCGTCGATGGCGTACTGGCCCGGCACGTTGGCGCACAGGCGCAGTGCGCCCAGCAGATCCAGCGCGGCGCGGAAGTCGCCCAGGCGCGCGTCGTCGCCGCTGAGGTGGGCCCAGCCCACGCGCCAGCCGCAGGCACGGTGCACCTTGCTCAGGCCGCTGAAGGTCAGGCAGGGATGGTCACCGGCCAGCGGTGCGACCGGCTGGAACACCGCGTCGTCGTACAGGATCTGGTCGTAGATCTCATCGACCAGCAGCAGCAGGTTGTGGCGTCGCGCGATCTCGACCACGCGCTCCAGCAGTTCGCGCGGGTAGCTGGCGCCGCTGGGGTTGTTCGGATTGATCAGCACGATGGCGCGGGTGCGCGAGGACACCAGCGTCTCGATCTCGCTCGGGTCCGGCTGGAAGCCGTTCTCGGCGGCGCAGCGGTAGTACACCGGGCGGCCGTCGTTGAGGATGGTCGAGGCCGACCACAGCGGGTAGTCCGGCGAGGGCACCAGCACTTCGTCGCCCGGGTTGAGCAGCGCACGCAGCGACAGGTCGATCAGCTCGCTGACGCCGTTGCCGACGAACACCCGGTCGGGGTGGGCATCTGGTGCAGCACGGCGCGCATACGCGGCGGCGATGGCTTCGCGGGCGACCGGCAGGCCCTGCTGGTGGGTGTAGGGATCGGTGCGGCCCATGTCATCGGCGATGGCGCGCTGCAGGTGTTCCGGTGCACGGAAGCCGAAAGCGCCGGGATTGCCGATGTTGAGCTTGATCAGCTTGTGGCCCTGCGCTTCCAGCTCCCGGGCTCGCCGCGCCAGTTCTCCGCGGATTTCGTAGCGCACTTCGGAAAGGCGCTCGCGGATGACCAGGGGTTTGGGCGAGGGAGTTGACATGGGCGGTGGGCCGCAGAAGGCATGGGGGTTCCATGGTAGCGGAATTGCTGCAGCGCATGGCAAGGGCTGCAGGGCCCGCCAACATTGGGCTGGGCGGCATCGCACAGGTAGAATGGCGGCGATGACCCAGACCCCCGATTTCACCGCCCTGCAGACCATCGGCTGGCCCTGGCCGGGCCCGCCGCAGCAGGCCGACTGGCAGGCTGTGATGGCTGCGCACCCGCAGGCCCGCCCGGCGCGGGTGATCGAACAGCACCGCACCCACTACGTGGTGGCGGATGGCCCGGAGGCGTCGATCAAGGCCGAATCGTTGCCGGAATGGCAGCGCCCGCGTTTCCCCAGCCACGAACGGCCAGCGGTTGGCGACTGGGTGCTGCTGGACGGCATCCGCATCGTCGCCCTGTTGCCGCGACGTACCGCGATCAAGCGTGGTGCCGCCGGTGAGCATTACCATCAGCAGGTGATCGCGGCCAACATCGATACCGTCTTCATCGTCTGTGGGCTGGATGCGGACTTCAATCCGCGCCGTATTGAACGCTACCTGCTGCTGGTGGGCGGTGGCGGTGCCGAACCGGTGGTGGTGCTGACCAAGGCCGACCAGACCGAGTACAGCGAAGACGCGCTGGCGGTACTGGAAGAGCTGGAGATGCAGGGCATTGCCCTGCACGCGATCAACGGCCTGGATGCGGACAGTGTTGCAGTGCTGGAGCCGTGGCTGGGCCCCGGCCACACGGTGGTGCTGGTGGGGTCTTCCGGTGCGGGCAAGTCGACGCTGACCAACACGCTGCTGGGCGAGCAGCGGATGAAGACCAACACGGTGCGCGCCAACGATTCGCGCGGCCGCCATACCACCACCCACCGCGCGCTGATGCCGCTTCCGATGGGCGCGTGCCTCATCGACACTCCCGGCATGCGCGAACTGAAGCCGACCGGCGAAGAGACGTTGGCCGAGGGCGGTTTCGCCGATATCGAAGCGCTGGCCGCGCAGTGCCGCTTCCGCGACTGCATGCACCAGCAGGAACCCGGCTGTGCCGTGCGTGCGGCGATCGACGCCGGTGAGATTGAAGAGAGCCGGCTGCAGAACTACTTCAAGTTGAAGGAAGAAGTGGCCGCCGCCGCCGCGAAGCTGGCCGTGCGCCAGGCCGAGACCGCGCAGGAGCGTGGCGGCAGGAAGGGCAAGGGCCAGCAGTTCCGCCCCGCGGGCAAGCCGCGTAGGCGCTGACCCGGATCGCGGGGTCGGATCCCATTGCGCCGCAATGGGCTCTGACCCCGGCAATGATCCCGCTACTGCCTGCTTCTGGTACGTGCCAACCTTGGTTGGCACGAACGCGTCCGAAGCCCGCCGTCGGCGGCTGCCAACCAAGTTTGGCACCTACCAAAGCAAGGGCAGGGCGCTATAGTCCGCCCATGGAACCGACCGCGACGCTTGACCGTGACGTGGCCCACCATGCAGCGCTCGATGCGCGCCTGGTCGAGGCCGTAGGAGGCATCCGCCTGCTGGGCCTGACCAGTTGGCCGGCAACCCTGCAAGCACCCTTCCTGGACAGCGTGGCCCGCGGCCAGCCGAAGCTGCCGGTGGTCGACTACCCGAAGCTGGACTTCAGCGACGAGCGTCGCGCGCTGGCGGCGCTTGCTGCCGAATGCGATGAAAGCCATCCGCTGGGCCATTACGTGCGGCAGTCCGCGCAGAGTTGGGATCTGGCTGCGCAGCTGCTGGAAGGCCTCGGTACCGCGGCCGTGGATGCCTGCTCGGTGCAGTTGTTCGGTTCACCCGAGCAACCATTGCCGGGCAACGGACCGAGCACGCGCGATGCAGCACGCCACTTCATCCAGATCGCCGCCGAACTGGATCACGAACTGCTGGCACCGGAAGAACAGGTGCCGGTTTCGGCGATCGCGTTGCAGTTGCAGCTGCAGAATGACCTCGATGCGTTCTTTGAATCACGCATCATCCAGGTGCAGCTGGACCCGGATCTGGTCTCCAAGGCGGCGGCCGGAGCGACCCGCATCCGCCTGCGCACCAGCGCGCGTTTCAGCGCCTACGACCGCGCGCAGCTGTTCCACCACGAAGCGCTGGTACATTCGCTGACAGCGTTGAACGGTCGCGCGCAGCCGGTGCTGCCGAGCCTGGCGCTGTCCTCGCCACGGGTGACGGCCACACAGGAAGGGCTGGCGACATTCGCCGAGCAGATCACCGGCAGCATCGACATCGAGCGTCTGAAGCGCATCAGCCTGCGTACCGAGGCGATCGCGATGGCGCGCGAAGGTGCGGACTTCATCGAGGTATTCCGCTACTTCTGCGATGCCGGGCAGAACCCGGAAGAGAGCTTCGCCTCGGCGCAGCGGGTCTTCCGCGGTGTGCCGCCGACTGGTGGCCTGGCCTTCACCAAGGACACGGTGTACCTGCGCGGGCTGGTGTCGGTGCACACGTTCTTCCGCCACATGTTGGCCGAGGATCGCCTGCAGGTCTGTCGCTGGTTGTTTGCCGGCAAGATGAGCCTGACCGATGCGATCGCGTTCGCGCCGCTGTTCGAATCGGGCGTGCTGAAGCCACCGCGTTGGCTGCCGCATTGGATGAGCCGGGCGAATGGCCTGGCCGGCATGCTGGCGTTCTCGCTGTTCGCCAACCGCATCCGGATGGACCAGCTGGCGCCGGAATGAAATGCGTTGGCGGGATGATGCGCTGGCGCCTTGATTGATATCGGTTGGCGGCGGTGGGGCACCCTGGCCAGGACACGCCGTAAACCCATCCATGGGGGCTCGATCGGCGCATCCATGCGCCTCACGGTCCTGGCCAGGGTGCCCCACCGCCGCCAGACAGTTTCCCGCGCGGGCGGCAGCACATCACCGCGCCGAAGGGATTGCGCTTGAAAAGCAAAGAGCCGGGCACTGCCCGGCTCTTTGCTTTTGCTTTTGCTTTTGCTTTCCATTGCCTCCGCGCCGGGGCGGGAAACTGTCGAGCGAGGTGGGACGGGCCGAGGCAGGACCGTGAGGCGCATGGATGCGCCGACCGAGCCTACAGGGACGTACTTGCGGCGTGTCCTGCCTCGGCCCGTCCCACCTCGCCCCGCTGCGGCATCCCCGCGCCGCAGCGCCCGCTTTCGACTTAGAACTCCGCCGCCACCGTCATGAACACCTGCCGCGGTGCACTCGCATGGATCGCATACCGCGTGCCCTTCGGATCGGTCGGTGCGAACGAACTCAGCTGGCCCGCATAGCGCTTGTTGGTCAGGTTGGTCGCGTTCAACGACACCCGCACGTTGCGCAGGCCCATGCCCGGGCCGAAGTCGTAACCGGCACCCGCATCGAAGGTGGTCACGCCCGGCACCGACTGGTCGTTGGTGTAGGTGTAGTAGCGCTTGCCGGTGTACTTGGCGCGCAGGCTGGCGAAGAAGCCGTCGCGGTTCCAGCTGATCTCGCTGGACGCCATGCGCTGCGGCGTATCCACGGTGATCTTGCCGGCCACCGGCACGATCGCACCGCCCGAGGTGTAGTCATCCTCGTAGGTGGTCTTGTTCCAGGACAACGCGTTGTACCACTGCAGGCCATCGACCGGCTTGAGGATGAAGGTCAGCTCGGCACCGTGGCTCTTCACCGAACCGACGTTGATGAAGCGCGTCACGCACTCCGGACGCGTGCCGACTTCGATGCTCGAGCACGGGTTCAGCGACAGCAGGCGGTTGTCGAACTTCACGTTGTAAGCCGCGATCGAGGCCTGGTATTTCTCGCCGAAGGTACGGAAACCCGCTTCCAGGCTCTTGGACTTCTCCGGCTCCAGGCCGGCGCTGGCCGCGAACGATTCCGGCGACACCTGCAGCGGGCCACCGCTGCCGCCGCCGACGAAGGCAGCAATGTTCTCGGCGTACGAGGCGAATACTTCGTTGTTGGCGTTGAGCTTGAAGCCCACGCCCAGCTGCGGCAGCACCGATTCCTTGGCGGTCAGCGTGCCCGAGGCAATGCTGGTTTCCACGCCCGGCTGGGCCTTGGCGGTCATGCGCGTGTTGGGGCTCTTGATGCCGACGTCCACGGTCAGGCGCTGGTCGAGGAAGCGCATCCTGTCCTGCACGTAGAACTGGCGGGTACGGATGTCGAAGTCCTGGTTGAACAGGCGGCGGTCCGGGTTCTGCAGGTACAGGTCGTCCAGGAACGGGCCGCTGATGTAGTAGAAATTGCGCGAGACGTTATGGTCGTTCTGTTCGTACCACACACCGGCTTCCAGCTCATGGATGCCCACCGTCCACGACAGCGCGGCGGTCACGCCGTCGCGGTTGATGGTGTAGTTGGTGCTGCGGATCGAGATCGGCAGCATCTTGTCGGTGCCCGGGTAGGACGGTTGGCCCGGTGCCCACCAGTGGCCCTGGCCACGGTTCTCATGGTGGTAGCCCAGCAGCTTCAGGCGGCCCTGCTCACCCAGGCGGATGTCGGCGTCGATCGAGTACAGGTTGTCGTCGCGCAGCGCACGGCTCTGGTAGTACGCATCGTCGATGCTGTTGACGCCGCCGCTGAACGCGCAGCGCGCCTTGTTGTAGGTGCCCGGTGCACAGTACGCAGCCGCGACGGCGCGATCCCAGTCCGGTGCATAGATGTTCCAGTCGTAACCCAGGCCGCGCGCCAGCATGTCCTTGGACAGGTAGGCGTAGTTGGCCTGGCTGGCACGCGAGGTGGCGACGAAGGCGCCGAAGCGGTTGTCGCCCACGTTCCACACCGCCTTGGCGTTGAACTGGCGGGTGGTCTGGTTCTGGTACGGCGCGGCCCACATGTCCTGGTCCTGGTGCACGCCGGAGACATAGGCCGAGAAACCGTTGATGTCGCCGGTGTCCACGCGCAGGTAGCCGCGGCGCTGGTTGTCATCACCCGCGGTGATGCTGGCGCGGCCGCCGAACTCGGTGGACGGATCCATCGAGAAGTACTGGATGGTGCCGCCCAGGTTGCTGGTCGAGGCCACGCCCAGCGAACCGATGCCCTGCGACAGCTCGGCGCCTGCCAGGTTTTCGGCGATCAGTGCACGGGCGATGCTCAGGCCGTTGTAGTTGCCGTAGCTGTTGTCGCCCAGCGGAATGCCGTCCAGCGTATAGCCCAGGCGGCTCTTGTCGAAGCCGCGCAGGCTGATGGTCTGCGATTCTTCATTCGCACCGAACGCGTCGTTGGACTGCACCGACACGCCGGGCAGGCGGTCGAGGATCTTCTGGCCGCTGGTACCTGGCGGCAACACCTGCTTGTCGACGGTGGTGATGCGCTGCACCTGGCGGGTCTCGCCCTGGCCGATGACCGAGACGGTATCCAGCGTCTGCGCGCTCAGCGCGGTATCGGCGGTGGCGTCGGTGGCTTCAGCGGCGTGGGCGCTGGCGGCGGAAAGCGCGATCGCCACAGCGATCGTCAGGTATCGGGTCTGCATGATGGTCCATTGCATGGGGGATGGTCACCGGCCCGGGGGCGCGGCGCATGGCCACTATGCGAACGGAACATGAAACCTTGTTTACGAAAAACCAACGAATGGCGTCGTGGGGGAAGCCGCGCAGGGCGTGAATCTACCGGGGGAGGGGAGTAGACCCACGCCCTGCGTGGAAAGAGCTAGCCCATGTACAGGCCACCGTTGACCGGATAGTCCGCACCGGTCACGTAGGAGGCCTCATCCGAGGCCAGCCAGGCACACAGGCCGGCCACTTCTTCCGGGCGACCCAGACGTCGCACCGGCACCGACGCGGCCAGTCGATCCAGCACGTCCGGCGGGAAGCTGCTGATCGCCTGGCTGGCGATATAGCCTGGCGACAGGGTATTCACGGTGACCCCGCGCGAGGCGACTTCAGCCGCCAGCGCACGGCTGAAACCATGCATCGCGGCTTTTGCCGTGGCGTAGTTCACCTGGCCGATCTGGCCCTTGTGGGCGCTGACCGAACCGATGTTGATGATGCGGCCCCAGCCACGCGTGGCCATGCCATCGACCACCTGCTTGGTCAGGTTGAACAGCGAGTTGAGGTTGGAGGCGATCACCGCATTCCAGTCCTCCACCGTCATCTGCCGGAACAGCAGGTCGCGGCTGCCGCCGGAGTTGTTGACCAGCACGTCCACCTCGCCGACTTCGGCACGCACCTTGGCGAAGGCCGCCGTGGTCGACGCCCAATCGGTCGCGTTGCCTTCGGAGGCGATGAAATCAAAGCCCTGTTCGCGCTGCTCGCGCAGCCAGTTGGCCTTGCGCGGCGAGTTGGGTGCGCAGCCGGCGACCACGGTATGGCCGGAACGGGCCAGGCTCTGGCAGATGGCAGTGCCGACACTGCCCATCCCGCTGGTGACGTAGGCGATGCGAAGAGTCATTGCAGAACGCTCCTTGGCAAGGGAATCAGGTCGTGAAGGGGTAGAGCCCGAACAACAGGCCGCCGATCATCAGCAACAACGAAATGGCGATCGCCCACTTCAGGGTGAACTTCTGGTGGTCGGCGAATTCGACCTTGGCCAGCCCCACCAGCAGATAGGTGGAGGGCACCAGCGGGCTGAGCAGGTGCACCGGTTGCCCGGCCAGCGAGGCGCGGGCCATTTCCACCGGCGTGATGCCGTAGTTGCCGGCCGCTTCGGACAGGATCGGCAGCACGCCGAAGTAGAACGCGTCGTTGGACATGAAGAAGGTGAACGGCATCGACGCTACAGCGGTGATCACTGCCAGGTAGGGGCCCCAGCTGTCGGGGATGATCGCCAGGAAGCTGTGCGACATCGCTTCGACCATGCCGGTGTTGTTGAGGATGCCGGTGAAGATGCCCGCGGCGAAGATCAGCGCCACCACCGACAGCACGCTGCCGGCATGGCTGACCACGCGGCGGCGCTGCTCGGCCAGGTTCGGATAGTTGATCACCAGCGCGATGGCGAAGCCGATCATGAACAGCACCGGCATCGGCAGCACACCGATGATGAGTGCGCTCATCAGGGCCACGGTCAGCGCCAGGTTCACCCACAGCAGCCTGGGGCGCTTGGTGTCTTCGGCATCTTCCACGGTCGGCAGCGTATTGCCGTCGTCGGACACGCTGTTGTCCATCCAGCTGCCACCCTTGGGCAGGGTCACCACGCCCAAGCGGCGGCGCTCCTTCAGGCCCAGGTACCAGGCCAGCAGCAGCACGCCGGCGCAGGCGATCACCATCGACGGGATCAGCGGCACGAACACATCGGCCGGATCCACGTGCAGTGCGGTGGCCGCGCGTGCGGTCGGCCCACCCCACGGCGTCAGGTTCATCACACCACCGGCGAGGATGGTCACGCAGGTCATGTTCAGCGCGTTCATGCCCAACCGCTGGTACAGCGGCAGCATCGCCGAGACGGTGATCATGTAGGTGGTCGAACCATCGCCGTCGAGCGAGATCAGCATCGCCAGCACGGCGGTGCCAAGCACGATCTTCATCGGGTCGCCCTTGACGAAGCGCAGGATGATCCGCACCAGCGGATCGAACAGGCCCGCATCGATCATCACGCCGAAGTACAGGATGGCGAACATCAGCATCACGCCGGTCGGCGCGATCTTCTTGATGCCTTCCAGCATCATTTCGTCGATGCCGGCGGCGAAGCCACCGATCAGGGCGAAGATGATGGGAATGGTGATCAGGGCAACGAGTGGCGACAGTCGTTTGCTCATGATCAAGTACATGAACGTAATGACCATGCCAAAGCCGAGGATGCTCAGCATCATCTGCGGACTCCTAGAGGAAACAGGACGTGGGACGTGGAAGGGGCCCGGGAGCGTGCGCGCCCGGGAAAAACGCGTTTAGAAGTCGAACTGCAGGCGCCCGGTGACCGCACGCGTGCGGTCCAGCGTGGTGCCGGCCAGGCGATCGCGGTTGCGGCTTTCGATCACGTTGAGCATGAAGCGCAGGTTGTCGCGCAGGTACCAGTTGCCGCCCAGCGTCCAGCCTTCGGTGCTGCCTCGACGCAGATCGGGTTGGCCATCGAGGTGCTGTGCGCCCCACATCTGGTCGTAGCGCAGGGCCACTTCGAAGGCACCGGCCTTGTGGCGGATGTTCTTGACCCGGGCGAAGCGGCCGGTCTTGCGGTCGTAGGCGCGGCTCTCGCCGGTGACGAACCAGCTGAGCATGCCGTAGGCGGCCATCACATCACCGCGCTGGGCCCCGTCATCGAAGGTGGCGCCGCTGAACTCGCCCTGCCATGACAGCGGGCCGCGCACCTGCGCGTATTCCAGCGACCACTTGTTGACGTCGGTATCGCGGCCGGCGGAGAAGTCGACCAGGGTCAGGCGGCTCTCGTCGGACAGATGGCCGGCCGGACGCGGCCGGATCTTCAGGCCTGGCGTGCCGTTGCCGCCCGGGTTGTCGTAGGCCTCGCGGGCCAGCGACAGGCCCAGGTGCAGCACGTCGCCGTCGCTGGGGGCCGGTGCCCAGGTGACGCGGCCACCGGCGGCGCGGCCCTTCACCTGCCAGGCATCGATGCTTTCCAGGCTGTACACGCTGGCTGCCCAGGTGAAATCGCCCGGATTGGCCTGCCAGGACGCGCCCAGCCGGTACAGCGGTGCCAGCGTGGTGCCGGCGTTGCCGCGCTCCAGGAAGCTGCCGTAGTTGGAGCCGGTGCGGTCATCCAGCGAGAAATACTGCTTGAACTGGCCCACGGTGAGCCGGCCGGCATCGCCGAAGCTGCGGCTCAGGTAGACGTCTTTGGCCTCGACGCGGTCGCCGGAGAAATCGGCTTCCAGCTTGTAGTCGACCACGAAGAACTTGCCGGAAACGTCAACCCAGGCGCGGCGGATCTCGGTGTCGTCCTTGTTCGGCGTGCCCCGGTTGTCGTTGTCGAAGGTAGCGAAGTCCAGGTGCAGGCGGCCGCCGACCGTGGCGGTCACCGGACGCTCGTCCTCCGCGAAGGCCGGCGCGGCCAGCGCAGCCAGGGCCATCATGGCGGCAGGACGCCGCCAGGCAATGCTCAATTCCACAAACCCTCCCAGGTGCACGCCAGGCGCGCGGCAATCGTGGGCACCGGACGGTGCGCGGCCGCAGTCTGTGTCGCGCAAGCTGTCATCGTCCTGTCAGCGGTTTGTGCGGTGCAGCGTAAAAGACCGCCGGGCATGGCCCGGCGCTACCCATGCGGTGTACCCCGGTAGCGCCGGTCCATGACCGGCGGGCGCACCCTGCGCCATGCGGTAGCATTCGTTTCCCCCCTCACGCCCCCGCCCATGCGCCTGCTGCTGGTCGAAGACAACCCGGACCTGGCCGATGCGATCATCCGTCGCATGCGCCGCAGTGGTCACGCGGTGGACTGGCAGGCCGACGGCCTGGCCGCCGCCAGCGTGCTGCGTTACCAGAGTTTCGATCTGGTGGTGCTGGATATCGGCCTGCCCAAGCTGGATGGGCTGCGGGTGCTGGCCGGCATGCGTGAGCGCGGCGACAGCACCCCGGTGCTGATGCTGACCGCACGCGATGGCATCGAAGATCGCGTGCAGGCACTCGATGTCGGCGCTGACGACTATCTGGGCAAGCCATTCGACTTCCGTGAATTCGAAGCGCGCTGCCGTGTGCTGCTGCGACGTGCACGCGGGCAGGCCAGCGAAGTGGTGCAGATCGGCGGCTTCCAGTTCGACAACGCTGCGCACCGGGTGACCCTGGATGGCGAGCCGATCGAGCTGCCCAACCGCGAATATCGCCTGCTGGAGATCCTGGTCGGGCGCATCGGCCAGGTTGTGGGCAAGGATGAGATCGGCAATGGCCTGTTCGGCTTCGATGACGAAGCGGGGCCGAATGCCATCGAGCTGTATATCGGCCGCCTGCGCAGGAAGCTGGCATGCGCACCGCTGCGCATCACCACGGTGCGGGGTGTCGGCTACCTGCTGGAAGCCAGCGATGGCAGCACCGACACCGATGGCTGATGCGCGCGCTGCGCCTGCCGCGCCGGGATCTCTGCGGCGCACCCTGCTGCTGTACCTGGGCGCGTTGCTGGCGGTGTTCGCGGTAGCGCTGCTGTTCGCCGCGCGCGACTACGGCCAGCGCGCCGCCAACCGCTCGTACGATCACCTGCTGGTGTCCTCGGCGCTGTCCATCGCCGATTCGGTGGCATTGGTGGACGGCCAGTGGCAGGTGGACCTTCCGTATGCGGCGCTGGACCTGCTGGCGATGGCGCCGGAAGACCGCGTGTTCTACCGGGTCACCGACAGCCGTGGCAACCTGATCACCGGCTACGGCGACCTGCCAGCGTCGCCGCGTCGGCCGGGCACGCAACCGCAGTTGTTCGATGCAGCCTACAGTGGCGAGACCGTGCGTTTCGTCGTGGTCGGGCGCAGCTTTGCCGCCGCCTCCGCGCAGGGCGAGGTGCAGGTGCAGGTGGGGCAGACCCGGCGTGCGCGCGAAGCGGTGGCGCAGGAACTGGTCAACCGCGCGCTGCTGGCGATCGGCGTGTTGTCGGGGTTGCTGCTGGCACTGGTGGCCTTCGGCGTGCACCGCGCGTTCCGGCCACTGGTCCGGGTCGAGCGCGAACTGTCACGCCGCGAGCCGTCCGACCTGAAACCGCTGGACGCGCGCGTGCCACGCGAGATGGACCAGATGGTGGCAGCGTTGAACCGCTTCATGGAGCGCTTGTCCAGCAGCAATGAAACCCTGCGTGCGTTCATGGCCGAGGCCGCGCACCAGATGCGCACGCCGCTGGCAGCGCTGCGCGCGCAGGCGCAGCTGGCGCTGGATGACGACGACCCGCAGGACATGCGGCGCAGCCTGCTGGCGATCGAGCGCAACGCCACTCACATGAGCCGCCTGCTCAACCAGCTGCTCAGCGATGCCAGCGTGATCCATCGATCACATCTGCAGCGCTTCGCCACCGTGGACCTGGCCGAGACCGCGCACCAGGCGCTGCACGAAGCGCTGCCGCAGGCCGGGCCCGCCCCGCGCGTGCAACTGGCGATGACGGCCGAGCCGGTGCAGGTGCGCGGTGACGCGCTGCTGCTGCGTGAGGCCATCAAGAATCTGGTCGACAACGCGCTGAAGTACGGCGGCGATGGTCCGTTGCAGATCGCGCTGACCGCTGAGGGCGCGCAGGCCGTGCTGACCATCGCTGACCACGGTACGGGCATCGCCGCTGCGGATGCCGAACGCGTGTTCGAGCGTTTCGCACGGGGCGAGGGCGCGCCCTCCGGCGGTGCCGGCCTCGGCCTGGCCATCGTCAAGCGGGTGGTCGACAGCCATGGTGGCCAGATCGATCTCAGCAATCGACCGCAGGGCGGCCTGGTCGCCACCATCCGCCTGCCCCGGAGCAGCACATGATCCGCCTGTTCGCCGCCACTGTTGCACTGCTGTTGGCCGTGCCGGCCCTCGCTGCGCCCGGCGATGTACGCCGCTTTCCCGCACAGGGCACCGCCACTGCTCAGCTGCGCATCCACGGCACCACCGATATCGAAGTCTTCGCCGAGGTCATTGCCGACTACCAGCGGCTGCATCCGGGCAGCGAGGTGGTGTACGAAGACATCATCACCCAGGACCTGTACGCGCGTTACCTGCGTGACCGCGCCGGACCTGCGTCGCCAGATCTGCTGATCTCCAGCGGCATGGACCTGCAGACCAAGCTGGTCAACGACGGTCATGCGTTGCCGCACCGCTCGGTGCAGACCCAGGCGCTGCCTGCGTGGGCGCAGTGGCGTGGCGAGGCGTTCGGCATCAGTTACGAGCCGGTGGTGATGGTCTACAACACGCGCAGGCTGCCGGCCGCGAAGGTGCCGCACACGCGTCGACAACTGCTGGACCTGCTGCGCGCGGAAGGCGCGCCATTGCGCGGCAAGGTCGGCACCTACGATATCGAACGCAGCAGCGTGGGATACCTGCTGGCGACCCAGGATGCCCAGCGCGGCAGCATCGCCGGCGCCCTGCTTGGTGCGCTGGGGGACAACGCGGTGGTGCGCGAGGAGCGCACCGGCGTGTTGCTGGACCAGGTGGCCAGCGGTCAGTTGTCGTTGGTCTACAACGTGCTGGGCTCGTATGCGCAGGCGCGCATCGATGCGGGCGCACCGCTGGCCATCGTCGAGCCGGAGGACTACACGCTGGTGGTACTGCGCACCGCGGTGATTCCGCGCACTGGAGCGCACCCGCAGGAAGCGCGACGCTTTCTCGACTACCTGCTGTCGCCACGCGGCCAGCAGGTGCTCGCGCGCGAGGCCCGGCTGATGCCGATCGTGCGCGGCGATGCACGCGGCGACGATGCGCCCGGCCGCAGCCGCCGCCCGATCCAGCTCGGCCCCGGCCTGCTGGTCTACCTGGATGTGCTCAAGCGCCGCCAGTTCCTGGATGCCTGGCGCAGCAGCGTGGAGCCTGCGGGGCGCTGATGCCCTGGCAGCGCCGGGCCATGCCCGGCGGAGGCCGTTTGCTGCCCGTACAATGGCCGCATGAGCGAATACACCATCCTGATCGCCGATGACCACCCGCTGCTGCGTTCGGCGGTGGTGCAGTCATTGCGGCAGAGCCTGCCGCTGGCGCAGGTGCGCGAGGTCGCCAGCGCCGAAGCACTGGCCGCGGCGCTGGACGCACAGCCCGATGTGGATCTGGTGCTGCTGGACCTGACCATGCCCGGCGCACATGGGTTTTCCGCGTTGCTGCACGTGCGCGGTTCGCACCCGGACATCCCGGTGGTGATCCTGTCTTCCAACGATCATCCGCGGGTGATCCGCCGCGCGCAGCAGTTCGGCGCAGCCGGTTTCATTCCCAAGTCCGCGCCTGCAGAAACCATCGGTGAAGCCGTGGCGGCAGTACTCGATGGTGGCCTGTGGTTCCCGGCGATGGCCGCCGAGCGTTCCGAGGCCGACGCGCTGCTGGCCAGCCGCCTGGCGCAGCTCACGCCGCAGCAGTTCCGGGTGCTGCTGTGCCTGGCCGACGGGCTGCTCAACAAGCAGATTGCCTATGAGCTGGGGTTGGCCGAGAACACGGTGAAGGTACATGTCACCGCGATCCTGAAGAAGCTCGAATGCCACAGCCGCACGCAGGCGGCAGTGTTGGTGAAGGCGCTGGAGCCAGAAGGTGATGCGCGCGCTGGGATGGATGGCTGATCGCGGCAGGTCATTGAATTGACTCGTGTACCAGGTCGTTGTTGATTCTGTTCCGCTTCCTCGATCAGTTTCCGCTGATCGAATTCAGTTCCGGATCGGTAGAGAACATGAATCTGTTCTCGTATTCCGCGCCCAGACCCTCGGATGTTTCGACGTAGCCGTATGTGGGAGACGATCGGTCTGACGCCAGCCTCTGGCCCCATGCCTGGTGATCGGCATTGCTTCTGGCTCGAGCGATGCCAACGCATATGCTCAGGCCGCACGCGAGGCGCTCAAGAACCGCGTTCTGACCCATTGCGCGGATTAAAGATGATCGATAGTGCCTGGTCAGGTCCTGCGCATCAGGGCTGGATGCTGCGTCGATGGTCATGCGGTCGATTGCATCATGGGTACTACGGCTGGATCGCAGAAGGTCGTCAGCCGTCTGGCTTGAGATGCCTCTGTTTGCTATGAATCCAGACTCGACCTGAAGGTACTCGGATGTGCGTTCCGTACGATTCCCGCTCGACGCCGAAATGCCCTGATTCGACAATGTGCGGCCACGCGGGTTGGCTGAGTCGGGCGTGTCTGGATGACGCTGGCCGATGCTGCTTTCTTCTGTAATTCCCTGTTGATTCCCGTCTGCTTTCGGTGGTTTGCCATCGATGCATCCGCTGCAGCAAAGGCCGAGGAGCGTCGCCACGATCGGGCTGAAATATCTTGCAGATGCAGGAGGTGCGGGAGAAACGGGCACGATCAATGCCTCTGGTCTGGCTGGCCGATTGGCCCGGTCATGCAATTTTCTGATCTTCAGCAACGGTGGTAAGTAGGGCAATGGCTCGTCTGCTGTTCAGACTATGCCCATCCTCTATCCATGGGTGGGTCGCTTTTCAGCCTCCTCTCAAAGAGCGGCCGATGGTCCGCGCGTGGTGCGACAACTTTACCCCCGATGCCGCAACAGCAACTGCGTCATCAATGCACGCAGCGCCGGTGGCCGCACGGGCTTGAGCAGGAAGCCCCAACCGTTCTCGGCAGCATGCGCCTTCAGCGCATCATCGCGCTCGGCGGTCACCAGGATAACCGGCGGCCGCGCTTGCCATAGCGTGCACAGCGCTTCATACAGGTCCGGTCCGTGCCACTGCCCCATGCGCACGTCCAGCAGCAACAGCTGCGGCACGTTCAACGCGCTGGCGATTTCCACCGCGCCCTGCGGGCCGTCGGCAAGTTCCACATTGCAGCCCCAGCGTTCCAGCAGGGCACGGGTCGCCGCACAGACATGCGGGTCATCATCGATGCTCCATACCCGACATTGGCGCAGTGGGCTGTCATCAGACGGCTCGGTCGCGATGACCGGCGCCGCCGGCGGTGCAATCACCTCGTCGGCGCGCCCGAGTGCCACGCTGACGGCGAATACGCTGCCCTTGCCCAGCGTGGAACGCAGGCTGATGCGGTGGCCGAGCAGGCGGCCGATGCGCTCGACGATGGCCAGGCCCAGGCCGGCGCCACGTTCCTGCTCCACGCCGTCGTTCAGGCGGCGGAATTCTTCGAAGATCTCGCCCTGCAGGCTTTCCGGAATGCCCGGGCCCTGGTCATGCACCTCGATGCGCAGCTGGTCACCTGCGCGCCGGCAGCCGATCAGCACGCGTCCACGTGGCGTGTAGCGCAGCGCATTGGACAGGAAGTTCTGCAGGATCCGCCGCAGCAGCGCTTCGTCGCTGACCACAACCGCGTGAGTGTCAACCCAGTCAAGCTGCAGGCCACGGCTCTGTGCGGCGATGCCGAACTCGCGCGCCAGGGTTTCCAGTAAAGGCGAAAGCGCAAAAGCGCGCACGCGGACCTGCAACGATCCCGATTCCAGTCGCGAGATATCCAACAGACTGTTGAGGATCGCATCCTGCGCCGCCAGCGCGGCGTCGATATGGTCGCTGGTCTGCTGCTGCGCTGGGTCACTGAGTTTCCCGCGAAGCACCGACACGAACATGCGCGCGGCATTCAGCGGCTGCAGCAGGTCGTGCACCGCCGAGGCGACGAAGCGGGTCTTGTAGCGGTTGGCCTGTTCGGCCTCGCGGCGGGCTTCGTCCAGATCCTGGGTGCGCTCGGCCACGCGGTGTTCCAGCGCATCGGCCAGCGAGCGCAGTTCGCGCGCAGCGTTCTTGTAACTGGTGATGTCGGCATAGCTGGTGACGAAGCCACCATCGGGCAGCGGGTTGCCGCGGATCTCCAGCACCGTGCCGTCGTCCTTCTCGCTCTCGCGCATGTGCGGGCGACCGCTGCGCAGGTGGGTCAGGCGGCGTTCGATGGCTTCGTCGATCGGACCGGGGCCCAACAGGCCACGACGTGCGTTGAAACGGAACAGTTCTTCGATCGGGCGGCCCACCCGCACCAGCCCCGCCGGGAAGCGGAACAGCTCCAGATAGCGAGAATTCCACGCCACCAGGCGCTGCTCCTTGTCGATCACCACCACGCCCTGGGGCAGATGTTCGAGGCTGCGGCTCAAGCCAACGTCGGCGTCGGTGGCAGCTTCCAGCAGGCCGTCCTGGGCGGTGCGCAGCTCCTGGGCGTGCTGTTTGAGCAGGGTTTCCAGTTCGCGCCGGCTGCGCTGGCGATGCTTGGACAGGCGACGCCGTTGCTGCACGAACAACACCAGGAATCCCAGCGCCAGCCATGCGGCGGCGCCGGCCACGGCCGCGCCCCGGCCAGCGCTGGTGGCCGCGCCCGCGTCATGCAGCAGATGCAGGCTCCAGTCTTCGTCGGGCAGCGCCAGGGTCTGCCACAGCATTGCCTGCGGCAGTGGCGGGTCGAGCAGGCGGACCATGCGGCCGCCATCGGCCAGCACATCTTCGGTGCGCACGCGCAGCGGTTGCAGCGAGCGATCGGCATACTGCCGCGCCGCACGCATCTCGTTGCGTTCCTCCGCGCCGAGCGGGCGCAGCAGGCGGTAGCGCCAAGCATCGCGGTTGGCCAGGAACACCACGTCGTGGTTGTCGCTGGTCAGCACCACGTCCGGGCTGTTCAACCATTCCTGTTCCAGCGCGGACAGCTCGATCTTGATCACGATCACGCCGATGCGCTGGCTGTCGGCATCCAGAATGGCCTCGGACATGAAGTAGCCGGGCACGCCGGTGGTCATGCCGATGCCGTAGAAACGGCCACGGCCATGGGCCAGCGCCTGCTGGTAGTACGGGCGGTAGCTGTAATCCTCGCCGACGTTGCTGGTCGGCTGGTCCCAGTTGCTGGCGGCTACGGCCACGCCATCGCGGCCGACCAGGGTCAGCGTCGAGGTGCGGGTGACCTGGTTGGCGCGCTGCAGTTTCAGGTTCAGGCGTTGCCGCTCGGCGGGCGAGGGCGGTACCCGCAGTGCGTGCTGCAGGTCCGGATCCAGCGCCATCACCTGCGGCAGGGTGCCGAACCGGTCGATGCGCTGTTGCAGCCCCTGGCCATACAGCTGCAGCTGGCGCTGCACCTGTGCGCTTTCCGTGCCCAGGGCGCGACGCCAGGCGTAGTGGCCGGCGGCGACCGCGCACAGCACGGTGCCGGCCACCATCACCAGAACGGTCAGCAACTGCAGGCGGTGGCGGCTGAGCCAATACATGGCGGCAGTCTACGCAGGGCCGGCGGGCGCGGTGTACACGCCCGCCGGGATCTGACACGTGGAAGGGATCAGAAATGCATCTGCGCGCGAAGTTCGAAGATCTCCGGGGTGCTGTGCACACCGCGACGGCTGGCGTCGACCTTCACGTAGTTGGCCTGGAACTTGAAGTGGCTGGTCAGGTACCAGTTCGCGCCCAGGGTCAGGTCGTGCTGGCGGCCGCCGAGGATGCTGCCGTCGTCCAGGTCCAGGCGGCTGTAGCGGGCCACCAGTTCCACTGCACCGTAGTCGTGCGCCGGCTTGATGTTGGCAACGGCGCCGGCGTTGTACGGGCGCGATTCGCCGGTCAGCACCCAGCTGGCCATCGCGTACTGGCCGTGGCCGGTGTAGTCGGGCTTGCCATCATTGCGGGTGACGGTGGCCTGCAGCGCTTCGGCCTGCAGCGAGAACGGACCGCGGATCCAGATACCTTCCAGGCCGGTGCGACGGATCTGGTCGGCGGTGACCAGGGCGCCCGAATCGACCAGGCGGATGTCGGTCAGGCCGGCTTCCGGACGGGCGCGCAGTCGCGCGCTGGCTTCATGATGCACGTCGCGGCCATCGTGGTAACCGCGCGGGTTTTCCTGCGAATAGGCCAGGCCCAGGTGGATCACATCGCCCGGTGCCTTCACCGGTGTCCACACCGCACGCACCGCCTGGGTGGTGCCGGGGTTGTCGCCCTGCAGGTCCTTGCCGCCATAGGCGCCGGCCTGCAGCAGGTACTGCGGACGCTCCAGCACCCATTCCACGCCGGTACGGCGGCCTGCGTAGAACGCCTGCACGGGCAGCGCGGTTTCCAGCAAGCTGCCGGCGCGCGAAGAGGTGTTGGCATCCAGGCCGACCGGGGTCTTCATGTAGCCGAAGCGGAAGCGGCCGACATCGCGGCCGAAGAACGCCTTGCTCTCGAAGCGCACGAACACGTCCAGCCAGGTATCGGCCTGGAAGTCGTAGTAGACCATCGCGTCGTACACGCCCTTCTTTTTCAGGGTCGCGCCGAATTCCTTGCGGCGCACCGCGTCGTCATCCTCGATGCCGCTGGCGGACGAGAAGTCGTTGTAGTCGTAGGCGATGTTGGCGGTAGCGGCCAGTTCGGTGCCGTCGCCGAAGGTGTACTTGGTCGGCCAGTTGTCGAAATCGGCAGCCGAAGCGAAGGCGGGAAGCGCCGCCAGGGAAAGGGCGAGCAAGGTGGGAATCGGGCGCATGATGGTGCGGCTCTCTCAGATTGCGTGTGGACAGGACAACAACGGCCGCAATGGCCGGAACTTTCGCAATGACGCGCCCGGCCGTTCAGGTCGGGCCACCGGCATCCCCGCGATCAGCGGTGCGGCGCCAGTGTAGGCAGCGCAGCCACCTGAACCGGGGGGCTAGTACCAATAGGTTATCTGCGTGGCGGTGCGTGGCGCGTACAAAGGCGTCCATTGGTCGCACCCCTGATCCCGCAATCCAGGGCATGCGATCAGTTTCCACGGTAACGGTTCCCGTGCATTTCCGGGGCCGTACGTGCCTGAAAACGCCCCTTCCGGAGTCCGCCATGCACATCCCGACCGCTGCACCGGTGCCCAGCAAGCCGTTGCCGCTCTACCGCCAGCTGTATTTCCAGGTGATCGTGGCGATCGTCCTGGGCGCTGTCCTCGGCCACTACGAGCCGCTGATCGGCGAGAAGATGAAGCCGCTCGGCGATGCCTTCATCAACCTGGTGAAGATGATCATCGCGCCGGTGATCTTCCTGACCATCGTCACCGGCATCGCTGGCATGACCCATCTGCGCACGGTGGGCCGGGTGTTCGCCAAGGCGATGGCGTACTTCCTGTTCTTCTCCACGCTGGCGCTGATCGTCGGCATGATCGTGGCGCACGTGGTGCAGCCCGGCGCCGGCATGAACATCAACCCGGCCGAGCTGGACCAGACCGCGGTGCACAGCTATGTCGAGAAGTCGCACGACCTGACCTTGGTCGGCTTCCTGATGGACATCATTCCGAAGACGCTGCTCAGTGCCTTCGTTGACGGCAACATCCTGCAGGTGCTGTTCGTGGCGGTGCTGTTCGGCATCGCGCTGGCCTCGGTGGGCGAGAAGGGCAAGCCGATCCAGAACTTCCTGGAAGCGCTGGTCGCGCCGGTGTTCAAGCTGGTGCACATCCTGATGAAGGCCGCGCCGATCGGTGCCTTCGGTGCCATCGCCTTCACCATCGGCAAGTACGGCGTCGGCTCGCTGGTCAACCTGGCCTGGCTGGTCGGCTCGTTCTACCTCACCGCCTTCCTGTTCGTTGCGGTGATCCTGGGCGTGGTCTGCCGCCTGTGCGGCTTCTCGGTGTTCAAGCTGGCCCGTTACCTGAAGGCCGAGCTGCTGCTGGTGCTGGGCACCTCGTCGTCGGAGTCGGCGCTGCCGTCGCTGATGGAGAAGATGGAGCGTGCCGGCTGCAGCAAGTCGGTGGTCGGCCTGGTGGTCCCCACCGGCTACTCGTTCAACCTGGACGGCACCAACATCTACATGACCCTGGCCGCGCTGTTCATCGCCCAGGCCACCAACACCGAACTGACCCTGGGCCACCAGATCGCGCTGCTGCTGGTGGCGATGCTCAGCTCCAAGGGCGCGGCCGGCGTCACCGGTGCCGGCTTCATCACCCTGGCCGCCACCCTGGCGGTGGTGCCGGAAGTGCCGGTGGCCGGCATGGCGCTGATTCTGGGCGTGGATCGCTTCATGAGCGAATGCCGTTCGCTGACCAACTTCATCGGCAACGCGGTGGCCACGGTGGTGGTCTCGCGCTGGGAAGGTGCGCTGGACCGCGACCGCCTGAAGCTGGCGCTGGATGGTCGCGAAAGCGAACTGCCGCCGCCGGTCGATGCCGTGCCGCTGGCGATGGCCGAGGCGCTGCCCGCCAAGGGCTGACCCGGGTGTGTGGTACTGCGGGGCCGGTCACGACAGTGGCACGGCCCCGCAGCGTTTCAAGGCGTCCCACGGCTGTCATCGCCAGCGCCGAAGCTGTGCTCTGATAACGTCGCATACGCCATGGAATTGTGCGGTCGCAGCATCACTGCGACAGCATAGCGACAGGTCCGACCGCTCCAACGGGGGTATGATCCCCTGTCCCTTCTGCCCATTCATGTAACCCACATCGATGTCCAACGAAGATTTCAAACAGGCCGCCCTCGATTACCACCGGATGTCTCCGCCCGGCAAGATCAAGGTTTCCGCTACCAAGCCCATGCTGACCCAGCGCGACCTGTCGCTGGCGTATTCGCCGGGCGTGGCGTACGCCTGTGAAGCGATCAAGGCCGATCCGCAGCAGGCCAGCGAGCTGACTGCCCGCGGCAACCTGGTGGCGGTGATCTCCAACGGCACCGCGGTGCTGGGCCTGGGCAACATCGGCGCACTGGCCGGCAAGCCGGTGATGGAAGGCAAGGGCGTGCTGTTCCAGAAGTTCGCCGGCATCGATGTGTTCGACATCGAAGTGGACGAGAACGACCCGGACAAGCTGGTCGACATCATCGCCTCGCTGGAGCCGACCTTTGGCGGCATCAACCTGGAAGACATCAAGGCACCGGAGTGCTTCATCGTCGAGCGCAAGCTGCGCGAGCGCATGAAGATCCCGGTGTTCCATGACGACCAGCACGGCACGGCGATCATCGTCGGTGCGGCAGTGCTGAACGCCATGGCGATCACCGGCAAGAAGATCGAAGAAGTGAAGCTGGCGACCACGGGCATGGGCGCGGCCGGCATTTCCTGCGTGAACATGCTGGTGCAGCTGGGCCTGAAGCCGGAGAACATCCTGGCCTTCGACCGCGAGGGTGTGATCCATACCGGTCGCACCGACCTGGACCCGGAAAAGCAGCGCTATGCGCGCGACACCGACAAGCGCACCCTGGCCGAGATCGTCGACGGCGCGGACATCTTCCTGGGCCTGTCGGCACCGGGCATCCTGACCGCCGAGATGGTCACGACGATGGCGCCGGACCCGGTGATCTTCGCGCTGGCCAACCCGACCCCGGAAATCATGCCGGAACTGGTGCGCGCTGCGCGTCCGGACGCGATCATCGGTACCGGTCGTTCGGACTACCCGAACCAGGTCAACAACGTGCTGTGCTTCCCGTACCTGTTCCGCGGTGCGCTGGACGTCGGTGCGACCGCGATCAACGAGGAAATGAAGATCGCCTGCGTGCGCGCGATCGCCGCGCTGGCCCGTCGTGCTGCCACCGACATGGGCTCGGCCTATGGCGGTGAAACCCCGAGCTTCGGCCGCGAGTACCTGATCCCGCGTCCGTTCGACCGCCGCCTGCTGGTGGAGCTGTCGGCCGCCGTGGCCCAGGCCGCGATGGATTCGGGCGTGGCCGCCCGTCCGATCGCCGACATGGAAGCCTACCGGCAGAAGCTGTCGCAGTTCGTCTACCGCACCAGCCTGATGATGAAGCCGGTCTACGACCGCGCGCGCAGCGACAAGCAGCGCGTGGTGTATGCCGAAGGCGAAGAGGAAGTGGTGCTGCAGGCGGTGCAGAACGTGGTCGATGACGGCCTGGCACATCCGATCCTGATCGGCCGCCCGGAAGTGATCGAATCGCGCATCGAACGCCTCGGCCTGCGCCTGAAGATCGGCGAGAACATTGAAGTCACCAACATCAATGACGACCCGCGCTTCAACGAATACTGGCAGTACTACCACGGCCTGACTGGCCGTCGTGGCGTCACCGTGGCCGCCGCCAAGAACCTGATGCGTTCGCGCCCGACCCTGATCGCCGCCGTGATGGTGGCCCGTGGCGAAGCCGATGCGATGCTGACCGGCATCGTCGGCCGCTTCCACAAGAAGCTGGGTTACGTGCGCAGCGTGCTGCCGCTGGAATCGAAGGTCACCTCGACCTCGGCGATGACCGGCGTGATCAACCAGCAGGGCGTGTTCTTCTTCGTTGACACCCACGTGCAGGAAGACCCGACCGCAGAGCAGCTGTGCGAAGCGACCCTGCAGGCGGCGTACCGCATGAAGCTGTTCGGTGTCGAGCCGAAGGTGGCACTGCTGTCGCACTCCAACTTCGGCAGCCACGACTCGAAGGATGCGCTGAAGATGCGCCAGGTGCGCGAGCTGCTGCTCAAGCGCAACCCGCGTCTGAACGTGGACGGCGAAATGCAGGGCGACACCGCATGGGATGAAGCCCTGCGCCAGAAGCTGCTGCCGGGCTCGACCCTGCAGGGCCGTGCCAACCTGTTTGTGCTGCCGAACCTGGAAGCGGCCAACATCGCCTACAACCTGGTGCGCGTGTTCACCGATGGCGTGGCGATCGGCCCGATCCTGATGGGCGTCAACAAGCCGGTGCACATCCTGACCACCAGCGCGACCTCGCGCCGGATCCTGAACATGACCGCGATTGCCGCGGTCGATGCACAGATCCGCAAACAGATCGAGGCGGAAAAGAAGGCGTAAGCCTTCGTTCCGCTGCGATCTGCAGAAACGCGCCCTTCGGGGCGCGTTTCTGTTTCCGCCCAGCGGAAACCGGATCGGGTAGCGCCGGGCCATGCCCGGCGAGCGCGCAGCGCGGCGCTTCTCGCATGCCGCCGGGCATGGCCCGGCGCTACCCGATGAATTGCAGCCCGGCGGTCATTTCCCTGCAATGCCATTGCGGCCCAATACGCCCACGCGGCCTGGCCGTGGGAAGGGACCGGACCGGCCTTCCCACCCTGGGCCCGACCAACTTTCCATGGGCGGAGCAGTGTCATGCGCAGTCGAGTGAGCAAGCGGTATTTCCAGCAGTTGTTCGCGCTGTACGCCGGCTTCGTGCAATCGCGTTGAAGGCCGCCGGGGCATCGCCCCGGCAGCGTCGAACTTACCGCCGCTTCGCGCGTCGCGCGGGCGGCGGCGCAGGGGCCGGGGAGCGCGGCTTGGCGTACTCCGTCCACAGCGCCGGCAGGGTCTTGCCGGTATGCTTCTGCCACAGCGCGGGTGCATAGCGCCCGTCGCGCAGATCCTTGTCCAGTGCCAGCACCAGTCCCGGGTGCGCCGCTTCGGCCCACTTCAGGAATGCAGCGGTTACTCGATAGCCACTTTCCACCGTCTGGCCCTGGCTCAGCTTGTCCGGCAACGCCCAGCCCGCAGCGGCGTTGTTCATGCCGTAGCGATCGCGCGCGTAGTCGGCGATGCCCTCCACCAGCCAGCCCGGCACGCGCTTGTCGCCGTAGCTGGGGTAGCCCTGCACGATGTGCATTGCTTCGTGGGTCACCAGATCGATGTCATCCGGGTGCTGGGCCAGCCAGCCCGGATTGATGGTGATGGTGCTGGCCTTGTCCTTGTCACCGACGAAGGCGACGCCGTTGTACGCCGGATCGATCACGATGCGCACTTCGTTCGGTGCGGCCGGGCGGAAGTCCGCACGCTCGCGCAGGTAAGCGAAGTAGAACGTATCGATGATGCGCTTGCGTACCGGCGCGGCCAGCGCACCGGCAGCATCCTGGTAGTACAGGGTCACCCCTTCACGGCTGACCTGGCCATCGAAGGCCTGGGTCTGCGGCTGTGCGTGGCTGAGGCTTGGAAATACAAGGGCGGCAAGAGCGAGGGGGAGGAAACGTAGGCGCATGGACGTCATTGTAGGGGGGAGGGCGCCAACAGTTCGATCTCGGCCAGCTGCAGGCGCCCCGGCGCAGCCAGGCGCAGACGGTACTCGGCGTAGCGTGAGGGCGAAGCGATACGGAACGGACGGGTCTGCCGGGCCGAGGTGAAATCTTCTCCGCGGCGCTGGTCCAGTGTTACCCAACGCCCGTTGCCGGCACGTGCTTCCAGCGTCCACTCGCCGCCGCGGATAGCGCCATCACCGCTGGTCAGCGTGTACATCGTCGGTACGCCATCGCCCACGTGGCTCAGCGCGATGGTCGCGCCACCACCCAGCGGCACCGCCGTCGTGGCATCGTCGTCCACCAGCGCGGGCAGGGCGCGACCGTCGGCCAGCGTTGCCTGCGCGCCGCCACCCAGAAGATCGTGCAGCAATTGCGCTCGCTGGCCACGCGCGGTCAGCGAGCGCGGCACATCATCCATGCCGCTGCCCCAGCGTGACGGCTGCGGGCCCATCACGAAGTCCAGGGTCGCACCCTTGGCGATCACCTCGTGCGGCACCCAGGTCTTCGTCCACGGCTTGCCGTTGATCTTCAACGACTGCACGTACACGTTCTCACGCGAATTCTGTGCTGCATTGACGGTCAGCACCGCGCCGCCCTGCAGCTCGACGCGCGCATGCTGGAACGCCGGCGAACCAATCGCGTACTCCGGCGCCCCCATGCGCAGCGGATACAGGCCCAGCGAGGCCAGCACGTACCACGCCGAGGTCTCGCCGTTGTCCTCGTCGCCCGGATAACCCTGGCCGATCTCGCTGCCGACATACAGCCGCGACAGGATCTCGCGCACATTCTGCTGGGTCTTCCATGGCTGTCCTGCATACAGGTACATCCACGGGATGTGGTGTGCCGGCTGGTTGCTGTGCGCGTACATGCCCATGCGCACATCGCGCGCTTCGGTCATTTCGTGGATGGTGCCGCCGTAGGAGCCGGCGAACGCGGCGTCGGCGGTTTCATGCGTGGCGAAGAAGGTGTCGAGCTTGGCGGCCAGCTTGTCGCGGCCACCGTACAGCGCGGCCAGGCCTTCGCCGTCGTGCGCGGCGGTGAAGGCGAACGTCCAGCCATTGGATTCGGTGTAGTCGTGGCCCCACACGCGCGGGTCGTAATCCTTGGCATCCAGGCGCCAGCTGCCATCGGGCTTGCGGCCCTGGAAGAAGCCGGCGGCCGGATCGAACAGCGTCGCGTAGCTGGCGGCGCGGTAGCGGAAGTAGTCGGCTTCGGTGGCGTAGCGTTCGCGCACGGACGGTGTCGTCGCGCGCTTGGCCAGCGCATCGGCCATGTTGGCAATGCCGAAATCATTGAGCGCACCTTCCATCGTCCACGACATGCCCTCGTGCACATCGGCGCTGGCATAGCCGCGGAACGTCGAACGCTCCATGCCCTTGCGGCCGACGTGGCGGTCCGGCGGCACCACCGTGGCGTTCTTCAGCGCTGCGGCATAGGCCTCTTCGGGATCGAAGCCGCCGATGCCCTTCAGCCATGCATCGGCGAAGGCAACATCCGAACTGGTACCGACCATCAGGTCCGCGTAGCCGGGCGAGGACCAGCGTGCGATCCAGCCACCGGCGCGGTACTGCTCGATGAAACCCTGTACCAGCTGCCCGGCATCATCCGGGGTGAACAACGCATACGCCGGCCAGGTGGTGCGGAACGTGTCCCAGAAGCCGTTGTTGACGAAGACCTTGCCGTCGCGCACCGGCGCGAAGCTGCGCGTCGCGCTGCCGTCGGTGTTGTCATCGGCGGCGCTGGCCTGGCTGGCATAGCGCCATTCGGGAGCGGCGGCGGTGCCCGCATTTTCGTGGCCGGAATTGGGGTACAGGTACAGCCGGTACAGGCTGGAGTACAGCGTGGTCTTCTGGTCGTCGCTGGCGTTGCCGATGTCGAAGCGGGCCAGGCGCGCATCCCACGCATCCTGTGCACGCCCGGCCACGCTTTCCAGCGTATCGGCTGCGGCGATTTCCAGCGCCAGGTTGTGGCGCGCCTGCTCGACGGAGATCAACGAGGTGGCGATGCGCATCGTCACCCGCCGCTCGCTGCCTGCGTCGAACTTGATGTAGCCGGTCGGGCGGCCGGTGCCGATCCGGCCGCTGCTGCGCCACGGCTTGTCGAAGCTGGCCACCACATACATGCGGGTGGCGCCGTTGGACAGGCCGCTGCGGGTATCGGTGTAGCCAGACAACGTCTGCGTGGCGGCGTCGAGGGTCAGCCCACCGCGCGCATCGACGTTGTCGAACAGCAGGTTGGCGTCGCCACCTGCGGGGAAATCGAAGCGGAACAGCGCGGCATGGTCGGTGGGGGCGATGGATGCGGCGATGCCGTTGTCGAAGCGCACGTCGTAGCGATACGGGCGCGCGCTTTCCTGTGCGCGGTCGAAGGACAGTGCCCGCTTGCTGCGATCAGCTTCAGGCACACCGCGCGTGGCGGAGGGCATCACCTGGAAGGTCTGGCGGTCGCCCATCCACGGGCTGGGCTGGTGGCTCAGGGCGAGCGCCTGCAGCTGCGGCCGGTTCTTCGCATCGTTCTGCTCGTTCCAGCGGTACAGCCAGTTCAGTGCGCCGGCATCGGTCACCGGCGTCCAGAAGTTGAAGCCGTGCGGTACAGCGGTGGCCGGGAAGTTGTTGCCGCGCGAGAAGGTGCCGTTGGCCTGGGTGCCGCGCGTGGTCAGCACCCAGTCGGAGACACGCTGCGGTGTCTGCCGTGGCTGCGCGTCCAGGCGCACGTCGTCGATCCAGCCCGACACGGGGGCGCCATCGGCGCTGGCCACCTCGAGCTCGATGGCGATCACGCGGCGGCCCTTCAACGCGGGCACATCGCCCAGGCGTACCGCCTTGCGCGCCCACTGCTGCGGATACAGCGTTTTCGAGTCGCCCTGCGTCTGTGCGCCAAGCGCCACGCCGTGCTGGTCGCGCGCGCCGCTAGCGGATACGCGGCTGCCATCGTCCAGCAGCAGGTCCAGCGAGACATAGGTGGAGGCCACGGTGTCCTTGCCGACGATCTCCGGCAGTACCAGCCAGGACAGCGTGGTGTCGGCGTCGATGGGCAGATCGGTCTTGAACAGTTCGCGGCGCGCCTGGCCGCCATTGGCGCTGTAGTGCAACGCATGCAGGCCGCTGTAGCCGACGTTGCGCTTGGCCGCGTACGGCGCGCCAGGGCCGCTGCCGACGTCGACGGACAGCGCGCCAGCGGATCTGGCCGGTGCCGGCTCGCCCGGCTCGAAGGAGGTCTGCAGCCCTTGCGCCAGCACCGGTGTCGCAGTGGTCGCACAGGCCAGGGCCAGGGCGAGCGGAAGCAGGGCGCGGCGTGGATCGGACAGGGTCATGCAGGGTCTCCCGGTAGGGCAGGCGGCAGGCAGAACCCGCATCGGCGAACACCACGGACAGCATCGCCCCGCCCGCCACGGGGCAGTCGGGAGGCGATGCAGGTCCGGTGGGGGGCGGGCCATGCGATCGGGTCAGGAATGGATCGGACCCGATGCTGCAACAGCTGGCAGCGCCCTGACAAGTGCCATTTAGTTCGATCCAAATGCGGGAAATTCGAACGAAGACCGGTTCTGCACGGAACTGGCTGGTGCGCATGGGGATTTCCTGCCGCCGTGGCTCGGCGCCGCCGCCGGGGAGCGGGCAGGGCGGTTGCATGGCGAGGCCAGGGCATTGGCCTGAAGCAGGCCAACGCGCGCAGCGGCCACGCAGCGCACGGTGTTTGCCGGGCCCAGATGCTAGAATCGCAGGCCTCGCAATCCGTTCATCGACATCCGCCATGAGCCATACCGCCACCGCGCCCGCCAACGCCGAAAAGCGCTACACCGTGCACCGCAGCGACCTGCCGCTGAGCTGCCCGACTCCGGAAATGGCGCTGTGGAACTCGCATCCGCGGGTGTACCTGCCGATCGAAGACGAACCCAACGGGCAAGCGCAGTGTGCTTACTGCGGCGCCGTGTTCGTGCTGGCCGACTAAGCGGCCGCCCCCTCGATGCGCCGATTGACCGTGGTGCAGTTGCTGCCGGCGCTGCACTCCGGTGGTGTCGAGCGCTCGACCCTTGAAATCGCCGCGGCCCTGGTCGCTGCCGGCCATCGCGCGCTGGTGGTGTCGGCCGGTGGCCGCCTGGTGCAGCCGCTGCTCGACAGCGGTGCCGAGCACCTGACCCTGGATATCGGCCGCAAGTCGCTGCTGACGCTGCGCCATCTGCCGACCCTGCGCCGCTTGTTCACCGAAGTGGGCGCCGACATTGTCCACGCCCGTTCGCGCCTGCCCGCCTGGCTGGGGCTGTATGCGATCCGTGCGATGCAGCCAGCGCAGCGCCCGCATTGGGTAACCACCGTGCATGGGCTGAACTCGCCCGGTCGCTACAGCGCGGTGATGACCAGCGGCGAACGCGTGATCTGTGTATCCAACAGCGTGCGCGACTACGTACATACGCATTACCCGACGGTGGCCCACGACAGGCTGCAGGTGATCCCGCGCGGCGTGGATGTCAGCCAGTTCCCTCGTGTGGCGCGCGCCGATCGGCGGCCCCGGCTGGCGCTGGCGGCGGACTATCCATGGCTGGCCCAGGTCGATGGACCGCTGTTGCTGCTGCCCGGTCGTGGCACCCGGCTGAAAGGCCACACCCACGCGCTGCAGTTGCTGGCCGATGTCCGTGCAGCAGGCGTGCCGGCACAGCTGTGGATGCTGGGCACCGACGAGCCTGGCCGCGAGGCCTATGTGGCAGAGCTGCGCAAGCAGGCAGACGCGCTTGGCGTGACCGGTGCCGTGCACATCAGCACGCCGACCGCGCGCATCGCCCAGGCGTACGCCGCCAGCGATCTGGTGCTGCAGCTGTCGGACAAGCCGGAGGCCTTCGGTCGCACCGTGGTCGAAGCGCTTTCGGTCGGCAGGCCGGTGCTGGGCTGGGACCACGGCGGCGTGGGCGAGCTGCTGCAGCAGCTGCAGCCCAGTGGTGCGGTACCGCTGGGCAGTGCGCAGCTGCTGGGTGAACGTGCGCTGGCCCTGCTGGCACAGCCGCCATCGCTGCCGGGCCGTATCCCGTTTACCCTGCAGACCATGCAGCGCGATACCCTCCGCCTATATGCCGACCTCGCTGGCTGACGCCACGCCGCCCCTGCGCGACGAGCGCGCTGGCCGCTGGGCACCCTGGTGGGTGCTGGCTTACGTCGCGTTGTGGCCACTACCAGGCATCGCCGAAACCGTGCTGGGCCTGGGAGCGTTGTACGCGGCGGCACGCATGGTCATCCGCCGGGTGCAGCATCGACCGCATCTGCTGAGCCCGGCAGCGTGGGCGCTGACATCGATTCTTTTCCTTGGCTACTGGTTGCCACAGGCGTTCTCGGCCTTCGATGCCGTCGACCCGTCGGCGTCGTGGATCAAAGCGGCGGCCGGGCTGCGCTATCTGCCTTTCATGTGGCTGGTGGCGATCGCCGTGGCCACCCCGCAGCGGCGGCGCTTGACCCTGGGCGGACTGGCGGTGATCACCGGCCTGTGGACGCTCGATGCGCTGGTGCAGGCACTGGCAGGTACCAGCCCCTGGTTCTGGTCGCTGCAGCAGATCAAGCTGGCCATCAGCGGCCACGCGTTGTGCCCGGCTGCAGAAGCCGCGCTGGCTGATCGTCTCAGCGGAGCGCTTGGGCCGTGCAACCTGAAATTCGGCCAGGTGCTGGCCAGTCTTTCGCCGTTCCTGTTGTTGCCGGTGGCGCGCCGTTTCGGCAATGCGGGCTGGTTTCTGGCCGCTGCTGCGGTGGGCGTGGTGCTGTTGCTGGCCGGCTCCCGTGCCTCATGGATCACCTTCAGCCTGGTGGTTGTCTACAGTGGCGTGCGCCAACTGGGATGGAAGCGGTTGGGCCTGCTCGCGCTGGTGGGTGTTCTCTCGGCGGGCGTACTGACCGCCAGCGTGCCGCAGCTGCGGGAGCGTGTGGCGCGCACGGCAATGGCCTGGGGCGGTGGCGAGGACGGGGTCGAACAGGCACTGTCCGGTCGTACCCGCATCTGGAACGCGGCGGCCTGCATGATCGAAGCGCATCCGATCAATGGTGTCGGTGCACGTGGCTTCCGCGATGCCTATCCCCATTGCGTTGCGGATGAAGGGCCGGCGGTGTGGGGCACGATGCCGGCGCTGCACGCCCACCAGATCGTGCTGGAGATTCTTGCCGAGACCGGTGTGCTGGGTCTGTTGCTGTGGCTGGCAGCGGTGGCGCAGGCATGGCGGGCATGGCGCTTCGCGCCGGCAGCGGCGCGCGAGCGTGCACGGCCAGCGATGCTGGCATTGGCGGTTACCGTGTTCCCGCTCAATACCCACCTGGCGTTCTATTCCGCGTTCTGGGGCGGCCTGACCGTGCTGCTGGCCGCGCTGTTCGTCGGCACGTTGCTGGCGCGCGAACCGGACGATCTGCCGCGCGCCGCGTAATGTCCGCATCCACGCATGGCGTGGATCTACTGGATTGCGCGGGGTGGGTGGTCGTATCCACGCATGGCGTGGATCTACTGGATTGCGCGGGGCGGGTGGTCGTATCCACGCATGGCGTGGATCTACCGGAGATGCCGATCAGTAGATCCACGCCATGCGTGGATGGGCTTTCCCATGAACATTGGCCGTCGTCGCGGCTTTTCCCGACCTGCCGCGAGGTGGTCCGCCAATGCACGCAGGGTCGCGCAACCCGCAGTCTGTGCCCATGGCCAGCCCCAGACTCCGTTACGGTCGCTACTCCCGCACAGGCAACATCTATTCCCTGACCACGGCGACCGTTGGCCGTGCCCCCTTGTTCGCCGATGCCGCCAACGTGGCGGTCCTGGTCGATACCCTGCGTTTCATCGAACGCAATGCCTTCAGTCACAGCCTCGCCTGGGTGGTGATGCCCGACCACCTGCACTGGTTGATGGAACTGTAGAAGGGAACCCTGGCCCAGTGCATGGCCGTGCTCAAATCACGCAGCAGTCGGCTGCTGAACCGGCAACTGGGACGGAAAGGACCACTCTGGCAGCACGGCTATCACGACCATGCGGTGCGCACCGATGAATCCCTTCATGAAAAGGCGATGTACATCCTGGCCAATCCGGTGCGGGCCGGACTGGCCGGCGAGCTGGGGGAATACCCGCACGCCTGGTGCCGCTGGCCGTTGTAGATTCCGGCGTCGGAACGGAGAGCATCCACGCATGGCGTGGATCTACTGGAGTGCGCGGGACGATGGTCGTGTCTGCTCAGTAGATCCACGCCATGCGTGGATGGCGCCATCCGTCAGTAGATCCACGCCATGCGTGGATGGGGCGTTTCCGACCGCCCGTCATCTCATTTGTAGAAATCGCTCCGCCCACCGGGCTGGCGTTTGAAACGGCGATGGATCCACAGGTACTGGTCCGGTGCCTCGCGCACCATCTGTTCGATGGCCTGGTTGACCCGCGCGGTATCGGCTTCGACATCTTCGCTGGGGAAGTTCTCCAGCGGCGCACCAATCTTCAGGAAGTACTTCCCGCCTTCGCGGCGATGGAAGTAGGGGATGACCGCACAACCGGTCATCCGCGCCAGCTGGTGGGTCGCGGTGATGGTGGATGCGGTGTGGCCGAAGAACGGCACGAACACGGTGTCCTTGCCGCGCATGTCCTGGTCGGGCGCGTACCAGAGGAAGCCGCCCTTCTTCAGGTGGCGCACCGTCGCGCGGATGTCCTCGTTGGCGTACATCGCCTTGGCATAGCGCAGGCGGCCGAATTTCACCGCCCACTCGTACACCGGGTTCTTGTGCTTGCGGTACATGCCGGACAGGTCGACGTGGTCGCACAGCAGGCGGCCGCACATCTCCAGGGTCATGAAGTGGCCCGAGACCAGCAGCACGCCGCGGCCCTCGGCCTGCATCTGCTTGAGGTGTTCCAGCCCTTCGATGTGCACCTGCGGGCGGATGCTGTCGATGCTGCCCCACCAGGAGCGCGCGCATTCGAAGATGCCCACACCCAAGGCGTCAAAGCTGTCGCGCACCAGGCGCTTGCGCCAGGCCTCGTCCTTCTCGGGGAAGCACAGCTTGAGGTTGACCTCGGCGGCATGGCGGCGGCTGCCGGCCAGGCGCCAGGCGATCGAGCCGACCCCACGGCCGAGCGCGCGCTGCAGCATCCACGGCAGCCGGGCGATCCCGAAGGCAGTGAACATGACGGCAAACATCGGCCAGTTGCGTGGATCACGCAGCGACGGACGGACGGCGGTGGTGGCATCGGACATGCCGCCATTCTACCAACCCCGCCGCGTGTCTTTCCCGAGGGGCTCCCGTATCCTTGCCGCATGCGTAAAGACCCTGTCGAATGGATCCTGCGTGGCCTGTACTCGGCCGTGCTGTACCTCCTGCTGCCGATCACCGTGTACCACCTGGTCTGGCGCGGCTTCCGGGTCCGTGAATACTTCCGGCGCTGGGATGAACGCTATGCGTCCTATCCGCAGCCGAGCGGCCAGCCGCGGGTCTGGCTGCATGCGGTCTCGGTGGGCGAGGTCAACGCCGCTGCACCACTGGTCAATGCGCTGCGCGAGCAGCGGCCGGACATCCGCTGGGTCATCACCACCATCACCCCGACCGGCTCGGAACGGGTGCGCGCGCTGTGGGGCGATGCGCTGGACCACGTGTACCTGCCGTACGACGTGCCGGGCAGCGTCAACCGCTTCCTCGGTCACTTCCAGCCCAGCCTGGCGCTGATCCTGGAAACCGAGCTGTGGCCGAACATGCTGTTCGGCTGCCGCGACCGCCGCATTCCGGTCTACATCCTCAATGCGCGCCTGTCGGCACGGTCGCTGCGCGGCTACCGCGTACTGGCGGCGTTGATCCGGCGTGCGCTGCGCACGGTCACCTGCGTGGCCGCACAATCGCAGGATGACGCCGCACGCTTCGTGCAGCTGGGTGCGGCGCCGGAACAGGTGCAGGCGCTGGGCAACCTGAAGTTCGACATCGCCACGCCGGACGTGCAGCCCTTCATCGAACAGTTCCATGCCCATGTATCGGCCACGCGCCCGGTGTGGATCGCGGCCAGCACGCATGATGGCGAAGAGCAGGCGGTGATCGACCTGCACCGCCGTCTGCGCCAGCAGCACCCGGACCTGCTGCTGCTGTGGGCGCCGCGGCATCCCGAGCGCTTTCCCAAGGTGGAGGCGCTGGCCCGCGAGCAGGGCTGGAGCGTGGCGACGCGGCGCGCACAGCAGTGGCCAGGGGCCAGCAGCGATGTCTTCGTCATCGACACGCTGGGCGAACTGATGCCGTTCTACGGCTGTGCCCAGGTCGCCTTCGTCGGTGGCAGTCTGCAGGCCATCGGCGGCCACAACCTGCTGGAGCCTGCGGCAATGGGCACCGCAGCGGTGACCGGCCCGCACCTGCACAACTTCGCCGAGATCTCGCGGCGCATGCGTGAGGCCGGCGCACTGCTGATCGGAGAGGACGTGCAGGCGGTGGGCGATCTGCTGCTGCACCTGCTCGATGACGCGCAGGCGCGCGAGGACATGGCCCGTGCCGGTTGCACGCTGGTCAGCAATGGGCGCGGCGCGCTGCAGCGGACCCTGCAGCTGGTGGCTCCGCACCTGCCGCCCCCGCTGGCCTGAGACCCTGCCTGTCGCCGTCAGGCGTCTCAAGGCCGACCCGGCCTTGGCTCTGTCGCGATCGCCTGTATCAAGCCTGCTTGATGGCATTGATTCTGTCGTAGCCGGACCGCTCCCGCCGTCCGCGGCGTGCAAGCTGTCACATCATTGTTCGTATGGCGCAGATTTCGATTCCGCCTGCCGCATCAGGCTGCCAGCCTGTTGTCGACCACGCTTGGGCGACATCAAGGGAGCTTTGAATGATCGGCGACAACGGAAACGCGCTGCAGGCCAGTGCGAAGCCCGGAGGACTGGGCACCGACCATCTGCTGGTGGTGGCGCTGACCCTGCTGATGGGTGGCAGCGTTGTTGCCCTGGTCGGCCAGCACACGGCGGCGCAGGCGGGGCCCGCCATTGTCCTCAGCCTGTTGCTGGCGGCGCTGGGCGCGCTGCCGATGCTGTACTGCCTGCGCATGGCGATGCGGCGCTCGCCGGATGCTTCCGGTCTTCATGGTCTGCTGCGTGCCGCCTGGGGCAAGCTGTCTGCGGATGTACTGGTGATTGCCCTGCTGCTGGAACTGACGGTGACCATCGCAGGCCTGGCGCAATCGATGGCACGCCATCTGTACGCAGCCGCGGAGGTCATCGATGCCGTGCCCGCACAGTGGATGCCGTTGCCGATGGCGGCGTCGATCATGCTGTTGCTGCTGGGGGCGGCCACCGCTTTGCTGCGGATCCCGCGCGCGCTGTTGCTGGCCTGTGCATTGCTGACGGTGAAGCTGGGCGTTGGCTTGCTGCTGTTGTTGCTGGCGGCTCGCCATGTGCACTACGCCCATTGGATTCCGTGGCTGCCCTCGGCCATCGCGCCTTATCGCTTTGGGTTGGGCGGCGTGCTTGCAGCGAGCGTGGCATTGCTCGGTGTGCTGCTCGGTGCAGGCCTGCTGGCGGGATTCTGCGGCACGGTCCCGCGCGCTCGTTCGCAGATTTCCAGAGCCGCCGGCGCAGCGGTGCTGTTGGCGATGGTGTGGCTGATGGTACTGGCTGCGTTGCAGTCGGGCCTGGTCGAGTTTGCCGCGCTGGCCAGCACGCGACCGCTGTCGGTGGCATTGCAGGGTGTGCCGCAGCTGCAATGGTTGCTGCCACTGTTGCCGTTGGCGGGCGGCGCGGGGCTGGCGGCCCTGCAGATCGTGTTGCTGTTGCTGGCCGCGCGGTTGGGGTTGGAGGTCTGCCCGCCGGCGTGCGGCAATGCGGGCGCCAACGCGCGCTTGTTGCTGACGCTTGCACTGACCGTGCTGGGCGCGGTATTGGCGTTGTTGCTGCCGGAGAGCTGGCTTCCACAGCTGCCGGGGCCTGCAGGCCTGCTGGTACTGGCCGCCATGTGCGCCGGCGTTGCCCGCAGCCAATGCCAGGCAAGGGCGGCGACCGACGAGCGCAGGCTCCTCCCGATGGTGCTCGCACCTGTGGCGACCGCACTGTGCTTGTTGCCGGCCGTCATGGCCCGCACTTTCGTACCGGTGCTGATGGTCCTGCTTGTGTTGCTGGGCGGCAGGCTCGTCCACCGATATGTCTGGTGTTCCAGGTAGACCTGCCGGCGTGGCGAGCCAAAAAAAAGCCACCCGCGAGGGTGGCTTTTCGATCAGACCGGTGACGCCGACTCAGTTCGTCGTCGTGGACGGGTTGCCCGCGTCCTGGGTCAGCAGGCGGTTGAGGTCCTGCAGTTCGGCGACATCCAGGCCACCCACGGCCTGGCTCAGCAGCAGGCGGTTCTGCAGGAAGTTGTAGCGGGCCTGCGCGTAATCCAGCTGGGCGGAGAACAGGATGCGCTGGTTCTGGATCACGTCCAGCACCGTGCGGGTACCCACTTCCAGGCCGACCTGCGAAGCGTCGTAGGCGCTCTGTGCGGAAACCACGGCCAGACGGCGGGCCTCCACTTCGCTGATGCCCTGTACCAGGGTCTGGTAGGCATTGCGCGTGTTGCGGTCCAGCGCGCGCTTCTGCTGCTCGAAACCATCCTGGGCGATGTCACGCTGGGCCAAGGCCTGGCGCACGCCGGACTGGGTGGCGCCGCCAGAGAAGATCGGCACGCTCAGGGTGAGGCCGATGCTGTTGGTGCGTGCATCGGGCGAGAGCGAACCGGCGCCGGTGCTGTCGCCCCAGGTCGCGGTCTTGCCCCAGCTGCCGCCCAGCGACAGGGTCGGGTAGTGGCCACCACGGGCCGCCTGCACGCCGGCTTCGGCGGCACCGACCTTCAGCTCCTGCGCCTTCAGCGCCGGGTTCTGCGTGGTCGCCTGCTGCACCAGCTGGTCCAGGTTGCCGCGGTTGGCCGGCACTTCCGGACGGAAATCGGCTGGCAGGCCCTTCAGGTTCATCACCGGCTGGCCGGTCAGTTCGGTCAGGGCCTGGTAATTGTCGGCCAGGGTGTTCTGCGCAACGATCGCGTTGGCACGTGCCTGGTCGTACTGGGCGCGTGCTTCGTGCACGTCGGTGATCGGCGCCAGGCCCACTTCCAGGCGCTTGTCGGCGAAGTCGAACTGCTTCTTCGCGGCCGCTTCGTTGGTCTGCGCGGCGTTCAGCGATTCGATCGCCACCAGCACGTTGAAGTAGGCTGCCGAGGTGCGCACGATCAGATTGTCGTTGGCCGAGTCGAGGGTGAAATCCGCCGCCTTGCTCAGCTCGCGCTGCGAACGCAGGTTGTTGATCTGCGTCCAGTTGAACAGCGTCTGCGAGCCGTCGATCGTGTAGTTGCGGCGCTTGCTGGTGACCGAACCGGAGTTGGCATCGGCATTGGCTTCGGTACGGGTGCGGCTCAGCTGGGCCTGACCATTGATCTGCGGCAGCAGGGCAGCACGCGCCTGCACGGCGCCTTCCTTGTCGTACAGCCGGGTGGATTCGGCGGCGGACAGCTGCGGGTCGCCATTGCGCGCCATTTCATAGACCTGCAGCAGGTCGGCGGCATGGGCGGACAACGGCAGCAGGGCAGTGGCCAGCGCAACAGCGAGGGATCGGCGGATCATTGCGGCTTCCTTGGACTCAGAGGTGGAACTGGGGGGCCGGGGCGGCACCACGCAGGTAATCGATATCGGTCTCGAACAGCGACTCGGTGCTGCCATCGGCCTTCACCAACAGCGCTTCCATGGCCGGCGAACGGCCCTGGATGACATACAGACGACCACCCGGACGCAACCACGAAGCGAACTGTGACGGCACCACGTCAACGGCGCCAGTGACACAGATCACGTCGAAGCGGCGTTCGGTCTGCCAGGCCAGGCCATCGGCCACTTCCACGCGCACGTTGGTGCCCAGGCCGGTGGCATCCAGGCGGGCGCGCGCGGCGGCGGCCAGTTCCGGATCGATTTCCAGGCTCAGCACGTCGCGCGCCAGCGCGCCGATGCAGGCCGACAGGAAGCCGCTGCCGGTGCCGATTTCCAGCACTTCGTCACCCGGCTGCAGATCCAGTGCCTGCAGGGTACGACCCTCGATGACCGGCTTCATCATCTTCTGGCCGTTGCCGATCGGCAGTTCGACATCGGCATAGGCCAGCGCCCGGTGTGCGTCGGCGACGAAGGCCTCGCGCGGCAGGCGGGCCAGGACGTCGAGCACCTTGATGTCCAGCACGTCCCAGGGACGGATCTGCTGTTCCACCATCAGTTCGCGGGCGTGGGCGTAATCAATCGTCATGAGGTTCAAATCCAGCGCAGTGGGCCGGCCATTTTACCGGTGCCGGAGGCCGGCGGCGCGCCCAGAGCATCAGCTGCGGGGTGGCCGGGGTCGCAGTGCCGGAAGTCATCGCGACCTCCGGTTCGTTCAGTTTTGGTTATCCAGCGGTTCCGGCCTCTCGCGGGGCGTAGGCGCGCAGGAAGAAATCCACACTCGCGGCCACGTGGATCGCAGCATCGGTCTCGACGGGTGACAGTGGCATGCCGCACATCATATGCATGTGCACTTCGCCCTTCACCAGGGTCAGGAACTGCTGGCCGGCGATGTAGCAGTCGGGGATGTCCAGTTCACCGCGCTCGGCACGCAAGCGCATGAAGTCGGCCAGCGCCTCGCAGGTGCGTTGGGGCCCGGCCTGCCAGAACAGTTCGCGCAGGCGCTCGTCGGTCTCCGGGGCCATCATCACCCGCTGGATCGACAGTGCCGCGTCGGAGGTGATCATCTCGAAGAACGCCATGCCGATACCCAGCAACTGGTCGCGCAGGGGGCCTTCCACGTCGGCCACGAACAGCGCGTCGGGCAGCATCTCGATGCACTTGGACTGCACAGCTTCGGAGAACAGGGTCTCTTTGTCGCCGAAATGGCTGTATACGGTCAGCTTCGAGACACCGGCCTGGGCCGCGATGCTGTCCATGCTCACGCCGCTGTAGCCCTGTTCGATGAACAGTGTCTTGGCTGCCTCGAGTATCGCCGCGCGCTTGCCCAGATCCTTGGGGCGCCCAGGACCGGCAGCCTTGGCAGCAGGCTTGGCCGACGGCTTTCGGGAAGTGGGAGAACTCATCCCGCTAATACTAGACCAAGCGGTTCGATATTTATACTATACCGGCTGGTTCACTAATGTCCGCGTTGCAACAGTATGTTGCCGGCGCGTTCCCCCCGGATTTCTTTTCAGGTCCTGTACCTCATGAAAAACATGCGTTGGTTGGGCGTAGGCGTACTGGTCGTGGTGTTGGCAGCGTGCGGCAAGCAGGCCGCCGAGCCGGTGGCGGCCATCCCGGTGCTGGTGGTGCATCCCACCACGCAGGATGGACAAGCCGCGGCCGCCTACCCCGGCGAGGTGCGTGCCCGCCAGGAAAGCCCGCTGTCGTTCCGTGTTGGCGGCAATCTGGTCAAGCGTCACGTCGACGCAGGCGAGCGGGTGAAGAAGGGACAGCTGCTGGCTGAGCTGGATGCGGCCGACTACGCCTCGCAGGCAGCGGCATCGCAGGCGCAGCTGGCGGCGGCGGAAGCAGACCTGGTGCGCGCCCGCGATGACCAGAAGCGCTATGCCAAGCTGGCTGAAGACCAGCTGGTGAGCCGCTCGGCACTGGACCAGCAGACGGCGGCGTTCAAGGCCGCGCAGGGCCAGGCCAATGCCGCCCGGGCCAACCTTGCCGTGGCCCGCAACCAGGCCGAGTACGCGCAGCTGCGCGCGCCCGCCGATGGCGTGATCGCCAGCCGCCAGGCCGAAGCCGGGCAGGTCGTGAGCGCGGGGCAGACGGTGTTCACCCTGGCCGCCGATGGTGGCCGCGAGGTGCTGATCGCGCTGCCGGAAAGCAACATCCGTGACTACAAGGTCGGCCAGTCGGTACAGGTGGAACTGTGGAACCGCCCGGGCCAGCTTTTGCCCGGTACCCTGCGCGAGATCGCGCCGGCCGCCGATGCACAGGCCCGTACCTATGCCACGCGGGTCAGCCTGGCGCCGGAAGCACTGAGCGAAGTGGAGCTGGGCCAGAGTGCGCGGGTGTTCGCCACTGCCGGTCGCAGCGGCGCGTTGCAGCTGCCGCTGGCGGCCGTGCTGCGCGGCAGTGACGGCAAGGCCAGCGTGTGGGTGGTCAATCCGTCCAGTGGTGCGTTGAAGGCAACCCCGGTGCAGGTCGGTGCCTATGGCGCGCAGGCCGTGCCGGTCGTATCCGGTGTGGGCGCGGCGGACTGGGTGGTCGCTGCCGGCGGCCATCTGCTGCGCGAAGGCCAGGTGGTGACGCCGGTCGATCGCCAGAACCGCCCGGTGCTGGCACCGTCGGCCGCCAAGCCGGCGCCGTCCGCAGGCAAGGAGCACTGACCCGTGCGCCGCTTCAATCTCTCCGAATGGGCGCTGGGCAACCGTGCGCTGGTGTTGTTCGCGATGCTGGCGTTCGCCGTCATCGGTGCCTGGTCGTATAAGCACCTGGGCCAGTCCGAAGATCCGCCGTTCACCTTCAAGGCGATGGTGGTACGCACGATGTGGCCGGGCGCCACCGCCGAGCAGGTCTCGCGGCAGGTGACCGAGCCGATCGAAAAAGCACTGATGAACACCGGCGAGTACGAGTTCATCCGCTCGTACTCGCGGCCGGGCGAATCGCAGGTGATCTTCATGGCGCGCGACAGCCTGCGCTCCAAGCAGATCCCGGACCTGTGGTACCAGGTGCGCAAGCGCGTGGGCGATATCCGCGCGACGCTGCCGAGGGAAATCGTCGGGCCCTTCTACAACGATGAGTTCGGCGACACGTTCGGCAACATCTATGCGTTGACCGGCGAAGGCTTCGATTACGCGGTGATGCGCGACTATGCCGACCGCATCCAGCTGGAGCTGCAGCGCGTGCCCGACGTCGGCAAGATCGACCTGGTCGGCCTGCAGGACGAGAAGGTGTGGATCGAGCTGTCCAACACCAAGCTGGCCACGCTGGGCGTATCGCTGCAGCAGGTGCAGCAGGCATTGGCCGACCAGAATGCGGTCAGCGCCACCAGCTTCTTCGAAACCCCGACTGACCGCGTGCAGCTGCGCGTGACCGGGCAGTTCGATTCGATCGAGGACATCCGCAGATTCCCGATCCAGGCGGGCGAACGCACGCTGCACCTGGGCGACATCGCCGAGGTCAAGCGCGGCTTTGCCGACCCCTCTTCGCCGAAGATGCGCTTCATGGGCCAGGATGCAATCGGCCTGGCGGTGGCGATGAAGGACGGCGGTGACATCCTCAAGCTCGGCGCCACCCTGGATGCCGAGTTCGAACGCCTGCAGAAGGCCCTGCCGGCCGGCATGCAGCTGCGCAAGGTGTCCGACCAGCCGCATGCGGTGGAAGAGTCGGTGGGCGAGTTCGTGCAGGTGCTCACCGAAGCGGTGGTGATCGTGCTGCTGGTCAGCTTCTTCTCGCTGGGCCTGCGTACCGGCCTGGTGGTGGGCGTGACCATTCCGCTGGTGCTGGCGATGACCTTCTTCGTCATGCACTACTTCGACATCGGCCTGCACAAGATTTCGCTGGGTGCGCTGGTGCTGGCACTGGGTCTGCTGGTGGACGATGCGATCATCGCGGTGGAGATGATGGCCACCAAGATGGAGCAGGGCTATGACCGCCTGCGTGCGGCCAGTTTCGCCTGGGAATCCACCGCATTCCCGATGTTGACCGGTACCCTGATCACTGCTGCTGGCTTCCTGCCCATCGCCACTGCCGCATCGAGCACCGGTGAATACACCCGCTCACTGTTCCAGGTGGTGACCATCGCGCTGGTGGTGTCGTGGATTGCTGCAGTGCTGTTCATTCCGTACCTGGGCGACAAGATGCTGCCGGACCTGTTCAATCCGCAGCTGCCCAAGCCGGACAGTCTGGCGGGCCGTTGGCGCGCAAAACGCCTGCAGTGGGCTGACCGGCATCCGTCGCTCGCGCGCTGGATCGCTCCGAAGGAGCATGCGCACGATCATGATCCGTACCAGCGGCCGTTCTACACCCGCTTCCGGTCGTTCCTGGATACCTGCCTGCGCCATCGCTGGTGGGTGATCGGTGCGACCATCGCACTGTTCATCGGTTCGCTGATGCTGTTCCGTTTCGTGCCGCAGCAGTTCTTCCCCGATTCGACCCGCCCGGAACTGATGGTGGACATCGAGCTGGCCGAAGGTGCGTCGCTGGCCGCGACCCAGGCACAGGCCGACAAGCTGGAGAAGCTGTTGAAGGGCCGCGAAGGCATCAGCAACTACGTGGCCTACGTCGGCACCGGTTCGCCGCGCTTCTACCTGCCGCTGGACCAGCAGCTGCCGGCGACCAACTTCGCCCAGTTCGTGGTGCTCACCGAAGACGCCAAGGCCCGCGAATCGACCCGCGACTGGATGCTGAAGGAAGTGATAAAGCAGTTCCCCGATGTGCAGATGCGCGTGACGCGCCTGGAGAATGGGCCGCCGGTCGGCTATCCGGTGCAGATGCGCGTGTCCGGCGAGCACATCGCACAGGTGCAGGCGATTGCGCGCAAGGTCGAGGCCAAGGTGCGCGAGAACCCGCACGTGATGAACGTGAACCTGGACTGGAGCGAGCCGAGCAAGGTGGTGCGGCTGGTGATCGACCAGGACCGCGCACGCGCGCTGGGTGTCAGCAGTGCCCAGGTCAGCCAGTTCCTCAGCAGTTCGTTGTCGGGCATGAGCGTGAGCACCTATCGCGAAGGCAATCGCCAGATCGAGATGCTGCTGCGTGGCCCGGACAACGAGCGCGCGCAGCTGGACCTGCTCGGCAGCCTGGCGATTCCGACCAGCAGTGGCACCGCGGTGACGCTGTCGCAGGTCGCGCGGCTGGAATACGCCTTCGAGGACGGCATCATCTGGCACCGCAACCGTCTGCCGACGGTGACCGTGCGTGCCGACATCAGCGATGGCATGCAGCCGCTGGACGTGGTGCAGCAGATCGTGCCGACGCTGGATGGCATTCGCGCCGAGCTGCCCAGCGGCTACCTGCTGGAAACCGGCGGCTCGGTGGAGGATTCGGCTCGCGGGCAAAACTCGATCAAGGCCGGCATGCCGCTGTTCCTGATCGTGGTGGCCACGCTGCTGATGCTGCAGCTGCGCAGCTTCTCGCGTGCGGCGATGGTGCTGGTGACTGCGCCGCTGGGCATCATCGGTGCGACGCTGTTCCTGCTGTTGTTCCGCGCGCCGTTCGGCTTCGTGGCGCTGCTGGGCACCATCGCGCTGGCGGGCATGATCATGCGCAACTCGGTGATCCTGATCGACCAGATCCAGCAGGACATCGATGCCGGGCATGACCGCTGGCATTCGATCATCGATGCGACGGTGCGGCGTTTCCGCCCGATCGTGCTGACCGCGCTGGCGGCGGTGCTGGCGATGATTCCGCTGTCGCGCAGTGCGTTCTACGGCTCGATGGCGATTTCGATCATGGGTGGGTTGATCGTGGGCACGGTGCTGACGCTGGTGTTCCTGCCGGCGTTGTATGCGGCGTGGTTCCGGGTCAAGCCGGACGAGTCCGGGGCGTGATGCCCCGGGTTTCCCGGGCCGCCGCCCCTGGTAGGTGCCAACCTCGGTTGGCACGGATGCGCGCATCCACGCATGGCGTGGATCTACTGCGGTTGGCCACTGCCCTGGTGGTTGTCAACCTTGGTTGGCACGGATGCATGCATCCACGCATGGCGTGGATCTACCAGTAGAGCCACCCCATGGGTGGCTACGGATGTCCTGGCCCGTCCATCCACGCACGGCGTGGATCTACTGCAGCTGCAAACCGCCCCGCAACAAGGGCTCCAGCCAATCCAGGAACACCTGCACACGTTGCGCGCGATGCTGCCGGTGCGGCAGCAAAAGGGTCACTGGCAACGGCTGCGCCACGTACTGCGGCATCACTTCCACCAGTGCACCGGAGTGCAGTTCGGCCTGCACGTCGTAGCGCGGAATCTGCAGCAGTCCCAGCCCCGCGACGCAGCAGGCAATCGATGCCTCGGCGTTGTTCACCCGCACCCAGCCGGTCATCGGCAGCGTGCGCAGCTGCGCGCCTTCCTGCCATTCCCACGGCTCCACCCGCGCCGTGGTCGGCGACGCATAGTTCACCGCGCGGTGCTGCTGCAGGTCGGCAGGATGCTGCGGTACGCCGTGCTCGTCCAGGTACGCAGGCGCGGCAACGTTGACGAAGTCCAGCTGGCCCAGCGTGCGGGCCACCAGGCTGGAGTCACCCAGCTGGCCCACCCTCAGCACCGCATCGCAGCCGTCCTCGATCAGATTCACCGCGCGATCGGTCATGCCCAGGTCCAGCTCGACCTCGGGGTGCCGTGCAAAGAAGTCGGGCAGGGCCGGGGCGATGATGCGGCGACCGATCCGGCTGGGTACATCGATCTTCAACAGGCCCCTCGGCTGCGCATCTTCCTGCCGGAACAGCGACTCGGCATCTTCCATTTCGGCGATCAGGCGCAGGCAGCGCACGTAGAAGGTGTCGCCATCGTGGGTGGTGGAGACCCTGCGGGTGGAGCGCTGCAGCAGGCGCGTGCCCAGACGCTGCTCCAGCTCCGCCACGGCCGCAGACACGGTGGAACGGGGCAGGCCGAGCTGGTCGGCGGCGCGGGTGAAGCTGGTGCACTCCACCACCCGGGCAAAGATGCGGAAACGCTCGATCCGGTCCATTGTTCGCCCACTCTGGAAAGTTAAGTCAATGTTGCGGGCTTTATCCGCAATTTCTGCACGATATCGTCGTCGGCACAGGGTTGCCAGCCCGGCAGCCCCTTTCCGGGACCGATGCCATGACCGACCACCGTATCCAGGGCAAGACCGTGCTGATCGCCGGCGGCGCCAAGAACCTCGGCGGGCTGATCGCCCGCGACTTCGCCGAGCAGGGCGCCAAGGCCATCGTCATCCACTACAACAGCGCCGCCACCCAGGCCGATGCCGAGGCGACCGTCGCAGCCGTGCAGGCCGCAGGTGCAAAGGCCGTGGCGTTGCAGGCCGATCTGACCTCGGCTGCGGCGATGGAGCGCCTGTTCGCCGACGCAGTTGCCGCCGTCGGTCGCCCTGACATCGCCATCAACACCGTCGGCAAAGTGCTGAAGAAGCCGATGCTGGAGATCAGCGAAGCGGAGTACGACCAGATGAGCGCGGTCAACGCGAAGACGGCGTTCTTCTTCCTCAAGGAAGCCGGACGCCATGTCAACGACGGCGGCCGCATCTGCACGCTGGTCACTTCGCTGCTCGGCGCGTTCACGCCGTTCTATTCCAGCTACGCCGGTACCAAGGCGCCGGTGGAACACTTCACCCGTGCAGCATCGAAGGAATTTGGCGAGCGTGGGATTTCGGTGACTGCGATCGGTCCCGGGCCGATGGATACGCCGTTCTTCTATCCGGCCGAGAGTGCCGATGCGCAGGCGTATCACAAGACCGCCGCGGCGCTGTCGGCATTCACCCGTACCGGCTTGACCGACATCGCCGACATCGTGCCGTGGATCCGCTTCCTGGTGACCGACGGCTGGTGGATGACCGGGCAGACCATCCTGGTCAATGGTGGTTACACCACAAAGTAATGCAGGGTGGCGCGGGATGGAGCCGGGTCCATGCCCGGCTCGTCCTGCTCTGGCGACTCAGTAAACCGGCGTTGCACAGGTTGCGCAGGCACAATATGCGGCTGTTCCCGGGCTGGAGTACCTGCGATGTTCCCCGCGTCCCTTCGCACCTCGTTCCTGCTGCTGGCGCTGGCCGGCACTGTCAATGCGAATGCAGCGAGCGGTGATCCTGAGGCCGCCCGCTTCCAGCGGGATCTGCTTGCAGTTCTCGAATGCCGTGCCAGTGCAGACACCCGGCAGATCGTCGCCAACACCCTGCGTGCCGCACGCTACGGCGACCCGGACAGGCGTCCGTTGCATCTGCGTGACTGGCATCTCGAGCGCACCGGGGATGCCGACGATGCTGCGGTGACCGTCATCGATATGCCGGTGCTGTTGACCGTGCAGGGCGTGCAGACCCGGCGTGTTTTCGCAGATGACCAGGGATTCTCCATCGCCATCGATGCTGAGGCGCGCGATCGGATCGTTGCCAGCCATGGTCTGCAGCTGCGGTCGAGCACACTGCGTGAGCCGTTCAAGGTGTGGTCCGCACAATCCGTCGATGGCAGCGTGTCGACCCCGTCGATCATGGTGCGAAGTGATGGCGATGAATATCGATTGGGATGCACCGCGCCACATGTCGGGATGCAAGTCGCGCTGTCACCGGATCGCCAGCAGCGTGCCGATGCCAATGACCTCACAGCAGCCATCGAGTGCCGTGCCGACGATGCGGCCCTGCGCCGCGCCGGGCGCTTGCTGCAGCAGGTGATGGAACAGCCGCAGAGCGAATGGCCGGCAGAGGTGCGCGCAGTGTCGGCCCCCACGCATGCGATCAAGGGCACGGTGCTTCCTGTCTTCCAGATCGAAATGCAGACGCCGTTGCAGATCCAGGGTGTGGACACCGACAGGCTGCTCGTCGCACCTGCTGGCCTGTTTGCTGCGGACCTCGGCAGGGTCAGCGTAGCAAGTGTGTTGCTCGACGCTGGCCTGAACGCTGCCGACCAGCAGGCCGGCGTGCAGGTCTGGCAACGCGAAGCTTCGCGCAGCGGACTGGCGTCGGGCAGCATCCGCATCAACGAACGCGTAGTGGCCAGAGCTGACGACGGCAGTGTACTGACCGGATGCAGCAGTTCGCAGATGCACAAGGCGGAGAGCGATCCTGAGAACGCGAACATCCCGCACTGAGTGAAGCAGGGCGGGATATGCAGAGAAAGGGGGCCGGGCGCAGCCCGGCACCCTGACGACTCATCCCAGCTTGGCCAGCACCGCGTCGGTGGCCGCCGCAGTACTCACTGCTTGCCCCTTGGCGGCCAGATCCGCGGTGAACACGCCATCGTCCAGCACCGCATGCACCGCCGCTTCCACCGCTGCAGCTTCGGCTTCCAGCCCCAGCGAATGGCGCAGCAGCATCGCCGCACTGAAGATCGTCGCGTACGGGTTGGCGATGCCCTTGCCAGCGATGTCCGGTGCCGAACCGTGGATCGGTTCGTAGATGCCGACCGCTCCCGGCTCGCCCAGCGATGCTGAGGGCAGCAGGCCCAGCGAACCAGCCAGCATGGAGGCTTCGTCGGTGAGGATGTCGCCGAACATGTTCTCGGTCACGATCACGTCGTACTCGCGCGGCTTGGCCAGCAGGTGCATCGCCATCGAATCGACCAGCTGGTGTTCCAGCGCGACGTCCGGGAACTCTTCGCGACCGATGCGCGCGGCCACGTCACGCCACAGGCGTGAGGTTTCCAGCACGTTGGCCTTGTCCACCGAGGTGACCTTGCTGCGACGCTGCTGCGCCAGGCGGAAGGCACTGCGCAGCACGCGTTCGATCTCGGCCATGGTGTAGCGGCACAGGTCGCTGGCGCTGTCGGCATCGCGGGTCTTGTCGCCGAAGTAGATGCCGCCGGTCAGTTCGCGCACCACCACGAAGTCCACGCCCTGCAGCAGCTCGGCCTTGATCGGCGAGGCGTGCAGTGCGGCTTCGTGGGTGCGTACCGGACGCAGGTTGGCGTACAGGCCCAGCGCCTTGCGGATCGCCAGCAGGCCCTGCTCCGGGCGCACCTTGGCGTTCGGGTCGGACCACTTCGGGCCGCCCACTGCGCCCAGCAGCACCGCGTTGGCGGCCTGGCAGGCGGCGAGGGTCGAGGCCGGCAGCGGTTCGCCGTGACGGTCGATGGCGATGCCACCGATGTCGTGCTCGCTGAAGGTGAAGGTGTGGTTGAAGCGTTCGGCGACGGCGTTCAGGACGGCGACCGCAGCGGCGGCCACTTCCGGGCCGATGCCATCACCGGGCAGGACAACAATTTCAGCGTGCATGCTCACTCTCGTAACGTTCGATTTCAGGGGCACGGCCCAACAGATAACCCAATTGATCCACACCTTCCAGCAGACAGGTCTGCGAGAAGCCGTCCAACGGGAAGAAGTAGACGCGGCCATCGGGTGTGCGCAGCTCGCGCGCGGCCACGTCGATGGTCAGCTCGTCGTCCGGGCGCTGCATCAGCACCTGCACGTCGGCTTCGTCCAGCACGATCGGCAACAGGCCGTTCTTCAGCGAGTTGCCACGGAAGATGTCGGCGATCTCGCTGCTGACGATGGCGCGCAGGCCGAGGTCGGTCAGCGCCCAGGGCGCATGTTCGCGCGACGAACCGCAGCCGAAGTTGCGCCCGGCCAGCAGGATGCTGCGGCCGGCGTTGTGCGGCTGGTTGAAAGCGAAGTCGGCCACCGGCGAACCATCCGCCTGCCAGCGCCAGTCGTTGAACGCATTGCGGCCCAGGCCGGCGCGCTCGGTGGTGGACAGGAACCGCGCCGGAATGATCTGGTCGGTATCGATATTGGTCTGGCGCAGCACCACGCTGGCCGAACTCAGGGTGCGGAAGCCGCTCATCAGGCCACCTCCTGTGCGAACAGTTCACGGGCATCGGCCACGTGGCCCTGCACGGCGGCCCAGGCAGCACTCATCGGCGAGGCCAGCAGGGTGCGCGAACCCGGGCCCTGGCGGCCTTCAAAATTGCGGTTGCTGGTGCTGACCGCCAGTTGGCCGGGGGCGACCAGATCGCCATTCATGGCGATGCACATGGAACACCCCGGCTCGCGCCACTCGGCACCGGCCGCGCGCACGATCTCGTGGATGCCCTCGGCCTCGGCCTGGCGCTTGACGATTTCAGAGCCGGGCACCACCAGCATGCGCACGCGCTCGGCGACGCGACGACCACGCAGTACCTGCGCCACTTCGCGCATGTCGCTCAGGCGGCCGTTGGTGCAGGAGCCGACGAAGACCACGTCCACCGGCGTACCGGCCAGCGTCTGCCCCGCCTGGAAGTGCATGTAATCCAGGCCCTTCTGCGCGGCGGCATCGTTGGCCGCCGGGATCGGCGCGTCCACCGCGATGGCGGTGCCGGGGTGGGTGCCCCAGGTCAGGGTCGGGCGGATGTCGGCAGCATCGATGTGCACCTCGCTGTCGAAGCGTGCGCCTTCATCGCTGCGCAGCTGCTTCCAGCGGGACACGGCGGCGTCGAAGTCGGCGCCCTTCGGGCCACGTGGTGTATTGGCAACGAAGTCGAACGTCACTTGATCCGGCGCAACCATGCCGGCACGTGCACCGGCTTCGATCGACATGTTGCACAGGGTCATGCGCTGCTCCATGTCCATCGCTTCGATGGTGCTGCCGCGGAACTCGATCACGTGACCGGTGCCGCCATTGACGCCGATCACGCCGATGATGTGCAGCACCACGTCCTTGGCGCCGATACCCGGTGCGACCTTGCCATCGACGGTGATCGCCAACGTCTTCGCCTTGCGCTGCAGCAGGCACTGCGTGGCCAGCACATGGCCGACTTCGCTGGTGCCGATGCCGAAGGCCAGCGACCCGAACGCGCCGTGGGTGGAGGTGTGGCTGTCGCCGCAGACGATGGTCATGCCGGGCTGGGTGAAGCCCTGTTCCGGGGCGATCACGTGGACGATGCCGCGATTGTCCGAGGCCATGTCGAACAGCTCGATGCCGTGCTCGGCGCAGTTGCGCGCCAGCATGGCGACCTGCGCTTCGGAGGCAGCGCTGGCGTAGGGCAGCGTACCGTCGGCGGCGGCTGGCAGGGTCGGCGTGGAATGGTCCATCGTCGCCTTGGTCCGATCCGGACGGCGCGGCTTCAGGCCGCGTTCGCGCAGTTCGGTGAAGGCCTGCGGCGAGGTCACCTCATGGATCAGGTGCAGGTCGATATACAGCACGGCGGGCGCGCTGTCGGTTTCTGGAACCACCACGTGGGCGTCCCACAGTTTGTCGTACAGGGTGCGGGGTGCGGAAGTCATGCGTTTGCCTGGCAGGAGTACGAAGTAGCGGACATCGAAGAGAAAGTAGCAGGGTCAGGTCAGCGCCGGCGCGCGAGCACGCGCAGGCGCACGTAGTCGGCCAGCGGCTGTCCGGTGGCGTTGCGCGGCAGATCGGCCAGCAGGGCGGTGGCGGCATCGCGCACGGTGGCGCGCGCCTCGGCCGGCAGGTCGTCCAGCAGCGGTGCGGCGAATACCCGCAGCCAGCCGGCAACGCCGGTCGGCAGCGCGGTCGGGCGCGGCAGGCATTCGGTCAGCTGCACCTGGAAGCCATGCTGACGCAGGCGTTCGGCGTAGCCATCGGCGGTGGGAAAGTACCACTGGAATGCGCTGGCACCGTGGCCGTGGGCGACGCGCGCGGCCTGCACGGCGGCAACGATCGTGGCCACGTTGCCATGACCGCCGAACTCGGCGACGAAGCGGCCGCCCGGGCGCAGGGCGCGGCGCACGCCTTCCAGCACGCGGTCCGGGTTGGCCATCCAATGCAGCGCCGCGTTGCTGAACACTGCATCGAATGCACCGTCGAATGTCAGGGCGTGACCGTCCATCACCTGCGCATCGACACCCCGTGCACGGGCGGCGATCACCATTTCCGGTGAAGCATCGACGCCCTGCATGTGTGCGCCGCTGAGGGCCAGTTCGGTGGTGAGCACGCCATCGCCACAGCCCAGGTCGAGGATGCACTCGCCGGCCCGCGCGTCGAGCAGACGCGCTACGGCGCCACCGAGGGTCGGCACGAAGCCGGCATCGATCGCATAGTCCTGGGCATTCCACTGCTGGCCAGCGCTGCTGGTGGCGGTTGCGGTGTCGAAGGCGCTCATCTTGGATTCCTCAGGCGGTGGCGGTGGCGGTGGCAGGTGCTTCAGTGCTGACGCCGGCGTTGGCCTGGCGCTGGCGCAGCAGGCGGTTGGCTACGTCCAGCCAGGCCAGCGCGGAGGCTTCGATGATGTCCTTGCTGGTGCCGGTGCCGTCGTACTCGACGCCTTCGTGGCGCACGCTCAGGTTGGCTTCGCCACGTGCATCGGCACCGATGCCGACGCTGTGCACGTGGTAGCTGTCCAGCATCAGCTGCACGCCAGTGGCGGCCGACAGGGCGCCGAACAGGGCGTCGACCGGACCATCACCCTGCGCGGTCTCGGCCACCCGGTTGCCGTCCGGGTCGGACAGTTCGACCAGCGCATTGGCGCGGCTGCCGACATCGCTGATGGTCATCGAGGCCAGGCGGTAGCCCTGTGCGTTGGAGCCGCCCTGCATCAGTGTCTGCAGGTCGGCGTCGGTGACCACACGCTGCTGCTCGCACAGGCCCTTGAACTGCTCGAACACCAGCTTCAGCTCGTCTTCTTCCAGCCAGAAGCCCAGTGCGCGTAGGCGCGCTTCGACGGCGGCGCGGCCACTGTGGCGGCCCAGCACCATCTGCGAGTCCTCCCAGCCCACGTCTTCCGGACGCATGATTTCGTAGGTGCCGCGATGGCGCAGCATGCCGTGCTGGTGGATGCCCGATTCATGGGCGAAGGCATTGGCACCGACGATGGCCTTGTTGCGCTGTACCGGCATGCCGACCAGGCGCTGCAGCAGCTGCGAAGTACCGACGATACGAGGGGTGTCGATGGCGGTGTCCTGCTCGTAGAAGGCCTGGCGCACCTTCAACACCATCGCGATTTCTTCCAGCGAACAGTTGCCGGCGCGTTCACCGATGCCGTTGACGGTGCATTCGACCTGGCGCGCGCCGCCTTCGATGGCGGCCAGCGAGTTGGCCACGGCCAGGCCCAGGTCGTTGTGGCAGTGTGCGCTGAAGATCACATTGCCTGCGTTCGGCACATCGGCGACGCCGGCGATGACCTGCTGGAACATCGTGCGGATTTCTTCCGGCGTGGTGAAGCCGACGGTGTCGGGCAGGTTGATGGTGGTGGCGCCGGCAGCGATCGCCACGCGGGAGACCTCGATCAGGTAGTCCAGCTCGGTACGGGTGGCGTCCTCGGCCGAAAACTCCACGTCATCGATGTAGGAGCGGGCCAGCGCTACGTGCCTGCGTACCGATTCCAGTACCTGCTCACGCGTCATCCGCAGCTTGTGCTCGCGGTGCAGCGGGCTGGTCGACAGGAACACATGCAGGCGCGGGTTGGCCGCCGCTTCCAGTGCACGCGCCGAGGTCTCGATGTCCGCCTGCAGGCAGCGCGACAACACCGCCAGGCTCAGGCTTGGGCGGCGCAGCTCGCGGCCGATCAGGGCCATCGCTTCGCGGTCGGACTGCGAGCTGGCCGGGAAGCCGGTCTCGATGATGTCCACGCCCAGTTCGTCCAGCGCACGCGCCATCACCAGTTTCTGCGGCGGGCTCATGCTGCAGCCGGGGGACTGCTCGCCGTCACGCAGGGTGGTGTCGAAGATGCGGATGCGCGGGGTGGTAATTCGTTCGATGGTGGTCACAGGGAAATCTCCTCGACAGCGGGTGCGACGGCTTGCAGGGGGGAAGGGGAAGGCGTGGGGAAAGCGGTGGCGGTCGCCTTGCTGGGCGAGCGCGGAGTTTCTGCCCGGCGTCGGCGCGGTTTGCGTGGCGGACGCGGACGGATATCGGTGAGCAGGCCGGCTAGCACGCCCGCATCGATGTTGCCGCCGGAGACGACCGCGCACTTGCGGCGGCCGGCAACGCGACGCCCGGCGGCCAGCGCCAGCGCCCCGGCGCCCTCGGCGATGATGTGTTCTTCCAGTGCCAACCGCACCAGGGTCTCGCGCAGTTCGGCTTCGCGCACGATCACCACATCGTCCAGCAGCGAGGTACACAGGCGGCGGGTCAGGAAACCGGGGATCTTCACCCGCACGCCATCGGCCAGCGACGGCACAGGATTGATCTCGCGCACGTCGCCGCGGATCGCGCGGGCCATCGAATCGACACCTTCGACCTGTGCACCGACGATGCGCACGCCCTGCGACTTCAGCGCCAGGGCGACGCCGGAGGCCAGGCCGCCGCCGCCGATCGGTACGATCACCACGTCCGGCGCATGCGCGGCCAGCTCGATGCCGACGGTGCCCTGGCCGGCGATGACATCGGCATCGTCGAACGCGGACAGGAAGCGGTAGCCATGGCGCTGCGCCAGCTCGACAGCGAACGCGTAGGCCTCGTCATAGCTGTTGCCATGCTGGCGCACCGTCGCGCCCCAATGGGCGACGCCAGCGATCTTGGTGACCGGTGCGCCATGCGGCATCACGGCGATGGCCGGCACATCCAGGCGATAGGCGGCCCAGGCCACGCCCTGCGCGTGATTGCCGGCCGAGGCGCAGATCACCGGCCGGGTATCGCCACGCTCGCGGGCGGCCAGCAGGGCATTCAAGGCGCCGCGCACCTTGTACGAACCGGTGCGCTGCAGGTTCTCCAGCTTCAGCCAGGTGCCGAAGCGCTCTGCATGATGCAGCGGAGTGGGCGGCAGGAAGCGGCGCAGGCGGGCCTGCGCAGCCAGTACGTCGGCAACGGTTACGTCGCCGACATCGCTTTCCGTGCTGGCATCAGCGGCCGGCATGGGCCACCAGCAGGGTGTTGCCGACCAGCGCATGCGTGCACGGGTGGCGAAGAAGACGCCTCCGTACCGGCACCGTGGTGAATACGGTACGGGCGTTCATGCGGATACTCCTTCCAGTGCGGTCATCTGCACCGAAACGCAGTCGTAGATCTTTTCCATCTGCCGGCACAGTGTTTCCGGCGGGCGCTGGCTGTCCACCACCAGTTGCAGGTGCCAACGGCCGTCATCGGCGGCCACCGGCGCACCGGTGATCGCGCGCGGTGCGAAGCCGCGGCGTTCGGCCATGCCGATCACGCGCAGCAGCGCGCCTTCGGCCGGTTGCAGCACCAGGTCAAGCCGGTATTGCATTGGGGATCTCCTGGCGTGCATGTGCAGGGTTGCTTTCCAGCATGGTGCTGTTGGCGGTATTGGGTGGCACCAGCGGCCACACGTTCGCGCGTGCATCGATGGCCACGTGCAGCAGTGCCGGGCCGGGCTCGGCCAGCAGTGCGGCCAGGCCGCCTTCGACGTCATCACGTGCATCGATGCGCGTGGCCGCGATGCCGAACACCTTGGCCAGGGCGACGAAGTCCGGGTTGTCGGACAGGTCGATCTCGCTGTAACGCTCGGCGAAGAACAGTTCCTGCCACTGCCGCACCATGCCCAGCGAACTGTTGTCCAGCAGGATGATCTTCACCGGCAGGCGGCAGCGGGCGATGGTCGCCAGCTCCTGCACGTTCATCATGAAGCTGCCATCGCCGGACACCAGCACCACCGTGCGCTCAGGGCAGGCGAACTGCGCGCCCATTGCTGCCGGCAGGCCGAAGCCCATCGTGCCCAGCGCACCGCTGGTCAGGTGGTTGCGCGGATGATTGAAGCGGCAGTGCTGCGCCACCCACATCTGGTGCTGGCCGACGTCGCAGGCGATCACCGTATCGGTCGGCGCCAGTTCGCTCAGGCGCTTCAGCAGCGCCGGGGCGTAGATGTGCTGGCCCGGTGCGTCGTAGCGGGCGGCGAAGCGGTCGCGATGCTGTGCGCAGCGCTTGCGCCATGCGTCCTGGTGGGCCTTGGGGGAGGGGAAGGCCGCACGCAGGGCGCGGATGGCATGGCCGACGTTGCCGGGCACGGCGACATCGGCGCTGCGCAGCTTGGAGATCTCGTACGCATCGGCATCGATGTGCACCACGCGGGCGAACGGCGCGAACTCGGCCAGCTTGCCGGTTGCCCGATCATCGAAACGCGCACCCAGCACCAGCAGCAGATCGCTCTCCTGCACGGCCATGTTGGCCGCACGGGTGCCATGCATGCCCAGCATGCCCAGCGACTGCGGGTGCTGGGGAGGCAGCGCGCCCAGCCCACGCAGGGTCATCACGGTAGGAATGGCGCTGGCTTCGACGAACGCGCGCAGATCCTGCACGGCATCGCCCAGGGCGATGCCACCACCAGCGTAGACCACCGGCTTTTCGGCCGCGGCCAGTGCGGCGATGGCGTCGGCGATGGCGTCGGCGGCGGCGGCCGGCGGCGGCTCCACGCTGGCCGGCACATGCGCCGGCAGGTGGCTGGCATCGGCCAGCTGCACATCCTTGGGCAGGTCGATCAGCACCGGGCCAGGACGGCCCTCGCGGGCGATGCGGAAGGCATCGGCCACCACGCGCGGCAGATCATCGACGCTGCGCACCAGCCAGCTGTGCTTGACGATCGGCATCGTCAAACCGAACACATCCAGTTCCTGGAACGCATCGGTACCCAGCAGCGGCGTGGCGACCTGGCCGGTAATGCAGACCATCGGCACCGAATCGAGCATCGCATCGGCGATGCCGGTGACCAGGTTCGACGCGCCCGGCCCGGAGGTCGCCACGCAGACGCCGACCTGGCCACTGGCGCGCGCAAAGCCGTTGGCGGCCAGTGCCGCGCCCTGCTCATGGCGCACCAGGATGTGCTTCAGCGACGAATCCACCAGCGCGTCGTAGAACGGCATGATGGTGCCGCCCGGGTAACCGAACAGCGTACGGACACCCTCGGCCTCCAGCGCCTGGGTCAGCCAGCGCGCGCCGTTGGGCGGCGCGCTGCGGTGTGTGGGAGAGTTCATGGGGGAACCTTGCAGAGCGGGTGGGGGTGCCGCGTTGTTACGCGGCTTGACCTTGCAACCAGACCATCTTGGCGCGCAGTTCCTTGCCTACCTTCTCGATCGGATGCTCCAGGTCGGCCTGCTTGAACCTGTTGTAGTTCGGCAGGCCCGCTTCGTACTCGGCCACCCAGTTCTTGGTGAAGGTGCCGTCCTGGATGTCCTTCAGCACTTCCTTCATGCGTTCCTTGGTACCGGCGTCGATGACGCGCGGGCCGCTGACGTAGTCGCCGTACTGCGCTGTTTCGGAGATGAACTCCAACATGCGCGAGATGCCACCTTCGTAGAACAGGTCGACGATCAGCTTCAGTTCGTGCAGCACTTCGTAATAGGCGATTTCCGGCTGGTAACCGGCTTCCACCAGCGTCTCGAAGCCCGCCTGCACCAGCGCCGAAGCGCCGCCGCACAGCACCGCCTGCTCACCGAACAGATCGGTTTCGGTTTCTTCCTTGAAGGTGGTCTGGATCAGGTTGGCGCGCGCGCCGCCCAGGCCGCCTGCGTAGGCAAGGGCGTACTCGGCGGCCTTGCCGCTCTTGTCCTGGTAGACCGCCCAGATGCACGGCACACCGCGGCCGATCTCATATTCGCGACGGACCAGTGCACCCGGGCCCTTCGGCGCGACCAGCACCACGTCCAGGTCTTCGCGCGGCTTGATCATGTCGAAGTGCACGTTCAAGCCATGCGCGAACAGCAGCACCGCACCCTGCTTCATGTTCGGCGCCAGCACGTCCTCGTACAGCTTCTTCTGCACCATGTCCGGGGTCAGCACCGCAACCAGGTCGGCGTCCTTCACCGCATCAGCCGGTGCCTTCACGGTGAAGCCATCGGCCTGCGCCTTGACCTCGGTGGGGCCGCCCGGGCGCAGGCCTACCACCACATCGAAGCCGGATTCACGCAGGTTCAGCGCGTGCGCGCGGCCCTGGCTGCCGTAGCCGATGACGGCGATCTTGGTCTGGGGCAGTTCGTTGGTGCTCATGGGGGAGGTTCCTTGCGGGTGGGAAGAAAAAAGACGGCCGGCAGTCGAATCGACGTACCGGCCGGTCAGGGAAAAGCGGGGAGGGCAGCGCCGCGCGTCGCACAGGTACTGCCACCACGAGGATTCGTGGTGCAGCGGGTCCGGGGTGTGCGATGGGCGTTGGTCATGGTGGTTGCGTCTGAAACCAGGTCCTGAAATGAAAAAACCCGCACCTGGGCGGGTGCGGGTTTTGAAGAGTTCCGGTGTATTTGTTGCTTACACGCTGGCTCGTCCCGCACCTGTTGGTTGGGTAATAAGTACGAGCACAAGAATCGAACGCAGCGAGGCGGCGCCGGTATCGGCGGCTTCGATGTGGGTTCGCGGTGGCGTGTTGTGATGCAACATGTGATCGAGAAAACCACAGCCGTTTCGGCGCTGTCAACCCTCGCAGCGATATTCCTGTCAGTTTCCGCTGCATGCAGTGCAATCGCTTGTGGCACAAGGATGGTTGCCGCTGAAAGTGTTTCGGTGAACCCGAATTCACTCTTTTCAATGGGTTTTTTGCGCGGATTCCGGGTGATTTCGCCTTGGTAGTTACCGACCTTGGTCCGCGCCGGAGTCATCGAAGCCGAAAGCAGTGCGGACCAAGGTCCGCACCCACCAAAGGACTGTCGTCCATGACCTATGCCCGATGGCCCCTGATCGCCGCAGCAGCGAAGATCGGGTCACCACCCTTCCATCGGAACCCGACCGTGTCCCGACGTCTTGCCCGTTCCCTGCTGGCGGCTGCCGTGCTGGCTGCCGTGCCCATGCTGTCCCAGGCTGCCGACCGCATCACCGGCCACACCTTCGCCACCCGTTCGGAGGTGATCGCCCCGCATGCGATGGCCGCCACCTCGCAGCCGCTGGCCACCCAGATCGCGCTGGACGTGATGAAGGGCGGTGGCTCCGCTGTCGATGCCGCCATCGCGGCCAACGCAGCGCTGGGCCTGATGGAACCCACCGGCAATGGCGTCGGTGGTGACCTGTTCGCCATCGTGTGGGACCCGAAGACGCAGAAGCTTTACGGCTACAACGGCTCCGGCCGCTCGCCGAAGTCGCTCACCCTGGCCGAGTTCCAGCGCCGGGGCCTGAAGGAGATTCCGGCCACCGGCCCGTTGCCGGTATCGGTGCCGGGCGCAGTGGATGGCTGGTTCGCGTTGCACGACCGGTTCGGCCGCAAGCCGATGGCCGACAACCTGGCGCCGGCCATCCGCTATGCGCGCGAGGGTCATCCCGTTGCCGAAGTGATCGCCTATTACTGGGATCGCTCGGTGCCGAAGCTGTCGCAGTATCCGGGTTTCAGGGAACAGTTCACCGTCGACGGCCACGCCCCGCGCAAGGGCGAGATGTGGAAGAACCCGAACCTGGCCGACACCCTGCAGAAGATTGCCGACGGCGGGCGTGATGCCTTCTACAAGGGCGACATTGCCCACACCATCGGCGACTACTTCAAGAAGAATGGCGGCTACCTGAGCTACCAGGACATGGCCGACCATCATGGCGAGTGGGTTGAGCCGGTCAGCAGCAACTACCGCGGCTATGACGTGTGGGAGCTGCCGCCGAACAGCCAGGGTATCGCCGCGCTGCAGATCCTCAACGTGCTGGAAGGCTACGACTTCTCGAAGATTCCGTTCGGCTCGCCCGAGCACGTGCACCTGTTCGTGGAAGCAAAGAAGCTCGCTTTCGCCGACCGTGCGCGCTTCTACGCCGATATGGCCTTCCAGCCGGCACCGGTACAGAAGCTGATTTCCAAGGAGTACGCCTCGCAGCGCCGCGCGCTGATCTCGATGGACAAGGCGCTGAAGGAAGTACAGCCGGGTACGCCGAAGCAGCTGGAAGAGGGCGACACGATCTACATGACCGTGGCCGACGCCGACGGCATGATGGTGTCGCTGATCCAGTCCAACTACCGCGGCATGGGCAGCGGCATGGCGCCGCCGGGGCTTGGCTTCATCCTGCAGGATCGCGGCGAGATGTTCGTGCTGCAGAAGAACCATCCCAATGGCTACGCACCGGGCAAGCGTCCTTTCCAGACCATCATTCCGGCCTTCATCACCAAGGGCGGCAAGCCGTACGCCAGTTTCGGCGTGATGGGCGGTGCGATGCAGCCACAGGGGCACGCGCAGATCGTGATGAACCTGGTGGACTTCGGCATGAACCTGCAGGAAGCCGGCGATGCGCCGCGCATCCAGCACGAGGGCTCGACCGAGCCGACCGGGCAGGCGACGGCGATGACCGATGGTGGCGAGGTCAATCTGGAAACCGGGTTCCCGTACGAGACGGTGCGTGCGTTGATGCGCAAGGGACACCGCGTGGTGTTTGCCGATGGTCCGTACGGCGGCTACCAGGCGATCCTGCGTGATCCGGACACGGGCGTGTATTACGGCGCGTCGGAGAGTCGCAAGGATGGGCAGGCGGCGGGGTACTGAGGTTTTCCGGCCACCGGGCTGAGCCCCCTCTGCGGTGGGGGTTCGTAGAAGCGGGATCATGTAATCGGGCCGGGCGGGTGGGCTGGTCGGGGGACGCCGCAAGTACGTCCTTGTAGGCTTGGCAGCCGCATCCATGCGGCTGACACCCCCGCCCAGCCCACCCGCCCGGCCCCTGACAGTTTCCTGCGGCCGCCACCGCAGGAATAGAAAGAAGAAGAGCAAAAGCAAAGGCAACAGCCGCGCGCTTTGGGTTGGGGTCGGATCCGTTTTCCAGAGGAAAACGGATCCGACCCCTTCGTGTTTTCCGATACACCTTCATCCACGCATGGCGTGGATAGATTGTGTCGACCAAGGTCGACACCTACCGGCCGCGGGAAACTGTCGGGGGTGGGGCGGTGTGGGTGGGCAGGACCGTTGGCGCCATGGATGGCGCCATCGAGCCCCCAGGGATGGGTTTACGGCGTGTCCTGCCCACCCACACCGCCTCGCCCAACCAGCAGAAACCCAGAGCCGCTCTGGCTTCTGAACTTGCTCTTGCTTGAAAAAAGCGGTGCAGCCGCAGGCTGCAAAACACCCTCAATCCGAATCCTGCGCCCGCGCCGCCTCCGCCTGGGTCTCTTCCTGCGCTGCCATCTCGCGTGCGATCCACGCATCGATCATGCGTCGCTGGCGCTGCGTCTGCCGGCGCTCGCGCGTGTACTCCTGGTCAAGCACCCGGTACAGCGACACCATCACCAGCACCATCAGCAATGCGAATGGCAACGCGGCGATCGTGATCATTCCCTGCAGCGCATCCAGCCCACCGGCCAGCAGCAATGCCGCCGCAATCAACGCTACCGCGATGCCCCACGCCAGCTTGCGCTTCAGCGGCGGATCGCCGGCTTCGTCGGTGGACATGCTGGCCAACACCAGTACCGCCGAATCGGCCGAGGTCACGAAGAAAATCATCAGCAGCACCAACGCCACCGCCGACAGCATCAGCGACGCCGGCAGGCTGTCGAACAGGGTGAACAGCACCGTCTCATAACCATTGCCCAGCGCCTGTACAAGATCCGCGTGGCCGAAGATCTGCGCCCACAAGGCCGTCCCGCCGAACACGGCGAACCAGAAGAAACCCAGCAGCGTCGGTGCCAGCACCACGCCGATCACGAATTCGCGCACGCTGCGGCCCCGCGAGATGCGCGCGATGAACGAGCCCACAAACGGTGCCCAGGAAATCCACCAGGCCCAATAGAAGATCGTCCAGTCGGCCACCCATGTGCTGCCGGAGAACGGCGACATGCGCAGGCTCATGGTCACCAGTTGGTTGAGGTAGGAGCCCAGCGTGGTGGTGAAGGTATCGAAGATGAATCCGGTCGGCCCCAGCACCAGTACGGTTGCGGCCAGCAACGCCGCCAGCGCCAGGTTGAAGTTGGACAGCCACTTCACGCCGCGCTCCACGCCGCTGGCGGTGGAAGCCATGTACAGCACGAAGGCAATGGCGATGATGGTCATCTGCACCGGCACCGTAGCCTCCAGGCCGAACACGCGCTCCACGCCCGCAGCGATCTGGATGGTGCCGAAGCCGAGCGTCGTCGCCACGCCGATCGCCGTGGCAACCACCGCCGCGATGTTGACGACGCGGCCGATCCAGCCGCGGTGGTGGCGACCGATGATCGGCTGCAGCATATCGCTGACCAGTCCGCGTCCATTGCGGTTGAACTGGAACCAGGCCATCGCCAGACCGATCAGCGCGTAGATCGCCCACGGATGCAGTCCCCAGTGGAAGAACGCATAGCGCATCGATGCACGCGCGGCGTCCATGCTCTGCGGTTCAATGCCTTCCGGTGGCTTGGTGAAGTGCGAGATCGGCTCGGCAGCTCCCCAGAACACCAGACCGATGCCCATGCCGGCAGCGAACAGCATCGACATCCAGCTGGCGCGCGAGAACTCGGGCTCGGCGTCTTCGCCGCCGATGCGCAGGTTGCCGAAGCGGCCGAACGCCAGGTACATCAGGAATACCAGTGCCAGGAATACGACCAGCAGGTACAGCCAACCGACGCTGCGGATGACATCGCCCAGCGCCGCCTGCACGACGGTATTGAAGGGGCCGGGCGCGAGGCCGGCCAGCAGCACCAGGGCAAGCACCAGTGCGATGGAAATGCGAAACACCATGAAGGAGCTTCTCCGATCAAGGGATTGAGGGGAGCGAGCAAAAGCTTGCGGGGAGTGGGCCGGCGACAGCGTGCGCACACCGGACAGGAGCCGCGATGGCGGCAGGGAAAGCACCGCTTGCAACGGTGCGGTGCGCGTGCACGTTACTGAATGCGACGTCACGGTTCTGTTAACGAATGGCAATTGGGGTCAGATCCGTTTTCCGCAGGAAAACGGATCTGACCCCGGAGGCAACTCCGGAGGCAGGCGGTCTATGCTCTAATGCGCACCAAGAAGCGGGGGTACCGCGGCCTTGTGGCCACGGTTGAGATAGTCCCTTGGAACCTGATCCGGCTCATACCGGCGTAGGGAAGCTTTGCAATGCAGCCGTGCCCCGACCCCGCCCAAGGACCGCCTTGGTGCCGTCCGTGCGCGGATGCAGTGCGCCGCCGCTTCGTCCCTGACCTTCCTGGACGATGCCCGATGAACGCACAGCTCTCTGCCCTGCAGCAACAGGCCCAGCAACTCTCCGAGTCCGTGACCCGGCCCATACCCGGCTCGCGCAAGATCCACGTGCCCGGCTCGCGCGCGGACCTGCAGGTGCCGATGCGCGAGATCGCGCTGACCCGCACGCCCACCGTATTCGGTGGCGAAGAGAACGCGCCGGTCACCGTCTACGACACCTCCGGCCCATACACCGATCCGGACGTGCGCATCGATCTGTCTGCCGGTCTGCCGGCACTGCGTCGCGGCTGGGTGGAGGAGCGCAACGACACCGAACAGCTTGATGGCCTCAGCTCTTCGTTCGGCCGCGCGCGTGAGCACGATCCCAAGCTGGATCCGGTGCGCTTCCCCGCGCGCAGCCTGCCGCGTCGCGCGCAGGCCGGTGCCAACGTTACCCAGATGCACTATGCGCGCCGCGGCATCATCACCCCGGAAATGGAATTTGTCGCCATCCGCGAGAACCAGCGGCTGGAGGCGATCCGTGATGCCGCACTGCTGCAGCAGCATCCGGGTGAAGCATTCGGCGCGTCGATCCAGCAGTTCATCACCCCGGAATTCGTGCGCGACGAAATCGCCCGCGGCCGTGCGGTGCTGCCCAACAACATCAATCACCCGGAAAGCGAGCCGATGATCATCGGCCGCAACTTCCTCACCAAGATCAACGCCAACATCGGCAACAGCGCGGTGTCCTCGGGCATTGCCGAGGAAGTGGAAAAGCTGGTGTGGGCGATCCGCTGGGGCGGTGACACGGTAATGGACCTGTCCACCGGCAAGCACATCCACGAAACGCGCGAGTGGATCATCCGCAACTCGCCGGTGGCGATCGGTACGGTGCCGATCTACCAGGCGCTGGAGAAGGTCGACGGCCGCGCCGAAGCGCTGACCTGGGAGATCTTCCGCGACACCCTGATCGAACAGGCCGAGCAGGGCGTGGACTACTTCACCATCCATGCCGGCGTGCTGCTGCGCTACGTGCCACTCACCGCCAAGCGCGTTACCGGTATCGTCAGCCGCGGCGGGTCGATCATGGCCAAGTGGTGCCTGGCCCACCACAAGGAAAACTTCCTCTACACGCATTTCGAAGACATCTGCGAAATCATGAAGGCCTACGACGTGACCTTCTCGCTGGGTGATGGCCTGCGCCCGGGCTGCATCGCCGATGCCAACGATGCGGCGCAGTTCGGCGAGCTGGAAACGCTGGGCGAGCTGACGAAGATCGCCTGGAAGCACGACGTGCAGACGATGATCGAAGGTCCCGGCCATGTGCCGATGCAGTTGATCAAGGAGAACATGGACAAGCAGCTGCGCGAGTGCGGCGAGGCGCCGTTCTACACGCTCGGCCCGCTGACCACCGACATCGCGCCGGGCTATGACCACATCACCAGCGCGATCGGCGCGGCAATGATCGGTTGGTTCGGTACCGCCATGCTCTGCTACGTCACCCCGAAGGAGCATCTGGGACTGCCCAACCGCCAGGACGTGCGCGACGGCATCATGGCGTATCGCATTGCCGCCCATGCTGCGGATCTGGCCAAGGGCCACCCGGGTGCGCAGGTGCGTGACAACGCACTGAGCAAGGCACGCTTCGAGTTCCGCTGGGACGACCAGTTCCACCTCGGCCTGGACCCGGAGAAGGCCAAGGAATTCCACGACGAGACCCTGCCCAAGGACGCGCACAAGCTGGCCCATTTCTGTTCGATGTGCGGCCCGCATTTCTGCTCGATGAAGATCACCCAGGACGTGCGCGAGTACGCCGAGAAGGGCATGCAGGAGAAGTCCGAACAGTTCCGTGCAGCCGGCGCCGAGGTCTACCAACAGGGCTGATCGCAGATGGGCGGCGCCGGGTCATGCCCGGCGTCATCCCATCACCCATCTCACGGACATGCCGCTATCCTCGGCCCATCGTTCCCCGGGGACAAGGAACCATGCCCATTGCCGTGACCACCCGCTGGCTGGCCATCGCCCGCCGTCATCCCTCTGCCTGGCTGCTCGGGGCTCAGCTGCTGTCGGTATTGCTGTACCCGGCGCTGGACGAAACCGCTGCCGGGCGCGCGGCTGTAGGGGTGTTTGGCATGGCCGTGCTCGGCCTGGCCCTGTGGGTAGTGCAGCGCAGCCCGCTGGGAACCTGGCTGGCGCTGGTGCTGGCCATTCCGGCGGTGGTGTTTTCCCTTTCCGCGGCCCTGCTCGACCGGCCGGCACTGGGCATCACCGCACAACTGCTGGAAAGCCTGCTGTATTTCTATACCGCTGGTGCGCTGATCGCCTACATGCTGCAGGACCACAAGGTGACCCGCGACGAGCTGTTCGCCGCCGGTGCCACGTTCACGTTGTTGGCATGGGCATTCGCTTTTACCTTTGCCGTATGTCAGCAGTGGTATCCGGGCAGTTTCCAGGGCGCCACTGGTGGAACGCAGCGCACGTGGATGGAGCTGCTTTATCTGAGCTTCAGCTTATTGTCCGGAGTCGGGCTGAGTGATGTCGTACCACTGCATCCGCAGGCCCGCGCGCTGGTGATGCTGGAGCAGTTTTCCGGCGTCATGTATGTAGCGCTGGTGGTTTCGCGCCTGGTCGGCCTGACCATGCTGAAACGCTTCTGAAAATGAACGCCAGATAAAAATATCGCGCCCAAAAGGGCGCGAATGATGATGCTTATTATGTGAATGCGTCGGCGAGAGAGAGCCTGATGTCGACCACGCGATAGGCGAGGTAACCTGCATAGGCTAATATCCGGAGGCTTCGTTTTTTTTGCGGTATGCGCCGATGCTTTGTGCGGAATCTGGCTTCTTGCTATGCCAAGGATGGGAATGGATCGCTGGTAAACAGTGTTCGCGGCCTGTTTCAACCCCATAGCAACGAATGATCAACAGCGAAATCCAGTTGCCTGAATCCGACCGCGTCCGCGTCGGCGAGTGCATCGTTACTTTGTCCTCGCGTGAGGTTGAAGTTGCAGGTGCGCGCCGTACACGACGTTTGACGCCCAAGTCGCTGGGCGTGCTGCGCATGTTGATGCGGCAGCAGGGGCGGGTGGTGACCCGTGACGAGCTGTTCGCCGAGGTGTGGCCGGACACGCTGCCGACCAACGATGTGCTGACCCAGGCGGTTACGCAGCTGCGCAAGGCGTTCAGCGTCGACGACGACAATGGCCAGGCGTATATCGAGACCATTGCCAAGACCGGCTACCGCCTGCTGGTGCCGGTGCAGCCGCTGGCGGACCACGAGACCGATGCGATCGCTCCTTCAGAGGAATCGAACGCATCGCAGCTGCCTGCGCCAAACGCCGTCGCCCATGCCGGCGCGGCCGTGGTTGAACGCGGCAGTCGCCGCTGGCGGCGTCTCCGCCGTCGCCTGCTGCTGGCGCTGGGCGTGGTGATGCTGCTGGCACTGGTGGTGTTGAGCGTGCTGCTGCTGCGCCGCCCGGCGCCGGTGAATTCTCCGGTGGATGCGGCAGTGGAGAACGGCACGCGGGTGATCGGAAGCCCTGAGCGGCCGTATCGCTTGATTACCGCCACAGCCGGTTTTGAGACCTATCCCACACTTTCGCCTGACGGATCGCAGGTCGCCTACGAAGGCGCCAACGACGATGGCAAGGGCGGCAACGCCATCAAGGTGCAGACCTCCGGCAACGCGCCCGCACGCCAGCTGCTTTCGCCGCCGGCAGGTGCCAGCGACCGTTTCCCGAACTGGTCGCCCGATGGCCGCGAAATCGCCTTCGCCCGCTTTGGTGCCGATGCCAGCTGCCAGGTGCTGATCGCCAGTGCCACAGGCGGCGCCGTGCGCCAGGCCACGCGCTGCGACGGCACCGAGCTGCTCAGTTTCGACTGGACGCCCGATGGCCGTGGCCTGGTCTTCGGCAGCATGGTCGGTCGCTACGCCCATCGCGGCATCCGTGTGCTCGATCTGGCCACCGGCCAATGGCGGGCGCTGGACTACGCGGTCGATGAAGATGATTTCGACTACGCCCCGCGCTATTCCCCGGATGGCAAATGGCTGGTGTTTGTCCGCAACCCTCAGTTGGGCGACCTGTGGCGGATGCCTGCCAGCGGTGGCACGCCGGAGCAGTTGACGACCGAATCGGCCGAGCTGCGCGGTTGGGCATGGCTGGGCGACGGTCGACATATCGTGTTTGGTCGCCGTGTGGACAGCGAAGCGCGCCTGTACTACCTCGACGTCGAGCGCCGCACGCTGCGCGACGCCGGGCTCGACGATGCGCAGTGGCCAGCCGTCTCCCGTCGCGGCGACATGCTGGCCTTCGTGCATCGGCGCGCGCAGTTCGGCGTGTTCAGGATGCCCGCGCAGGGCGGTGCGGGCGAGCGACTGTTCGCCTCCAGTGGCCGCGATGGGCAACCGATGGTGGCGCCGGATGGACGGCAACTGGTGTTCAGTTCCGATCGCTCCGGCAGCTTCGCGTTGTGGTGGGCCGACATGCAGCGGCCGGAGTCGCTGCGGCCGATCGAAGGGTTGAAGCCGGAAGCACGGCAGGCACCCGACTGGTCGGCCGACAGCCGGCATCTGCTGGTGGTGGGCCGCGATGAGCATGGCGAAGCCGTGGTCTACGAGATCGCACCGCGCGATGAGCAGCTGCATCGTCTTCCGGTTCCCGCAGAGCAGCCCTTGCAGGCGTTGTACGGTGCAGATGCGGAGCAGCTGCTGGTGGTTGAACGTGACGCCGACCAGCACACCCGGTTGAGCCTGTTCGACCGCAGCGCGCAGCCATGGCGGCGCTTGGCCAGCCTGGAAGGCGTGTCGCAGGCGCGTTTCGACCGCAGTACCGGGCGTGTGCTGTTCACCCGGCTGGCAGCCGGCGGGCTGTGGTCGGTGGACGCGGCGTTGACCCCGGCCAGCGTGCAGCAGGTCAGTGAAGACCGGCCGAGCCGTTGGCGCTACCGGACCTGGACCGTGGCCGGCAACGGCAGCATCGACTACCTCGGCAGCAGTGCCAGCTGTGGCACGACGCTGGTCCGTATCCAGTCCGGACGCGAAGAGGCGGAGCGCTGCCTGGACGCGCAGCGCCTGAGCGCGGGCAATGGACTCAGCGCCAGCGCCGACGGAAACAGCCTGTACCTGGCACTGGCCATCAGCGATGGCGCCGACATTGGCGTGATGCGACTCCCCGAACAACCGCCAACGCTGTTCCCTGCATTCTCCAAGTTGCTGATATTGAACGAGAAAGGGCCTTCGTAATTTCTTCGTGACGATCTCGCCGCGAATTCGTGGCGATCTCGGCAGTCTTTCCTGACGCGTTGCCGCCTGATTTGGCAAAACGGAGGCCTGTACTTGGCAAATCCGTGGTGCCCTCATGCGTCAACTCTCGCTGGCCGATCGTGGCCAAACCGTATCCCTCGACAAGGCGATCGACGATGTCGCGCCGACCTGCATGGGTGTTGCCCGCCTCGGCAGCCTGCAGACCTCCGGCACCAGCTTCAGCGTCTGGATGCAGGTGCGCGGTACCTCGTGGGTGGAAGCCAAGGAAGGACGGTTCCGCCTTCGCCAGGGCGAGTGGATCGCCTTCGAGAAAGAGTCCAGGCCGCTGGTCCAGGCGGGGCGGAATGGCTTGTGCGTCGGTTTGAACCTGAATGTCGAAGCGCTGCGCGTGCTGACCGAGATGGCCGACTGTGGCCTGTACGCCGGTCGCGGCTTGATGAACCGTGCCGATGCACGCGTGGCACTGCGCCTGTGGCGTGACGCCCTCGCCAGCGGGCAGCCGGCGCAGGTACTGCGTCCGTTGCTGCTGCATCTGGCCGGTCTGCAGCGCAGCCTGGCCGACAACGTACAGCGTTGCCCGGGCCGCTCGCGCAGCCGCAAGCGCCAGGTGTTCGGTCGCATGCAGCGCGCGCGCCTGTATCTGGAAGGCAACAGCCATCGCGTGGTGCGCATCGGCGAACTGGCCGAGCTGACCAACTTCTCCAGCTGGTATCTCTCCAAGACGTTCCAGAGCCTGTACGAGGAAAGTCCGCAGTCGCTTTCGGCACGGTTGCGCCTCGAGCGCGCGGCCGATCTGCTGCGTGATACCGACATGATGGTCGGCGAGGTCGCTGCCGCCAGCGGTTTCGACAACTGCTGCAGCTTCGCGCGTGCCTTCCGCGCCCGCTACGGCCAGTCCGCCTCGCGCTTCCGCGAGAACGACGGACAGCTTCCGCCACACTCCGCAAAGTCTCCGGTTGTGTCGCGCAAATACAGCGCTGCAACGCAATCGTAACGTGCTACGGCGTTTTAACACGCTACTAACACGTACCTTGGAGAGATTGATGAACGTTCGTATTCCCGCAGTGCGGCTCGGCTTGCTGCCGGCCGGCATTGCGCTTGCCTTGGCACCGTCCTTCGCTTCGGCGCAGGACGCAGCTGCCGGCGGCACGACCGACCTGGACCGCATTTCGGTCACCGGTTCGCGTATCCGTCAGGCGAGCATGGAAACCGCGCAGCCGGTGATCGCGCTGCAGCGCGCCGACATTGAAAAGCAGGGCTTCACCAGCGTTGCCGACATCGTGCAGAACCTGTCGGCGACCGGTTCGCCGGCGATCAGCCGCGCCGATGCCCTTTCTTCGGGCGAAGAAGTCGGCGGCCAGTACGTCGACCTGCGCAACCTCGGCCCGGAGCGCACCCTGGTGCTGCTGGACGGCAAGCGCATGGGCACCAGCACCGGTGGTTACACCGACCTGGCATCGATCCCGACCTCGGTCGTGGAGCGCATCGAAGTGCTGACCGATGGCGCCTCGGCCATCTATGGTTCCGACGCCATCGCCGGCGTGGTCAACATCATCACCCGCAAGAACTTCGACGGCCTGGAAGCCAGCGTCTACGGTGGCCAGTACGGCCAGGGCGACGGCCAGAAGCAGGTCTACAACTTCGTCTACGGCCAGACCGGTGAGCGCGGTTCGATCACCTTCGGCGCCGAGTACAGCAAGGAAGACGAGGTCCAGGCCAAGGATCGTTCCTTCAGCCGCTACCCGAACGGTCGCTTCCATCCGAACCCGACCGCGGACGATGCCAACGGCTGGTCGCCGGCATCCAACCAGGGCGTGCTGATCGATGACATGGGCACCCCGAAGGATGCCGACGATGACATCTGGTACACCCGCGCCAATACCGGTGCCGGCAACGGCATGGGCGACTTCCGCGAATTCGGCACCGGCGATTACACCAATGCCAGCCGTGAAATGTGGCTGCAGAACAAGCTGACCCGTCGCTCGGTGTTCGCCAACGGCAACTACGATCTGACCGACAACATCCGCGCTACCGCGAACGTGCTGTACACCAAGCGTACCGCGACTTCGCAGATTGCCGGCTACCCGTACCAGTCCGAGGTCTACGGCACCCCGCTGTCGGGCGACAGCATCTACAACCCGCTGGGCAAGGACGCGAACTTCATCCGTCGCACCTCCGAGTTCCCGCGCCAGACCGAATCCGAGCAGGAAACCTTCCGCTTCTCGGCCGGCCTGGAAGGTTCGTTCGAGTTCGCTGACAAGTTCTGGGATTGGGACGTGGGTTACGTCTACAACCAGAACAAGGGCGTCAAGACCGGCACCGGCAACCTGTTCATCCCGAACGTGCAGAACGCCGTCGGCCCGTCCTTCATGGACGGCGACGTTGCCCGTTGCGGTACCCCGGGCAAGGTGATCGCGGGTTGCACCCCGTGGAACCCGCTGGCACCGTACGGCTCCACCGGCAATGGTTCGCTGGCTGATCCGGCACTGCAGGCCTACCTGTTCCTGCCGAGCCACGACACCTACACCAACACCACCAAGGCTTACAGCGCCAACATCTCCGGTTCGCTGTTCACGCTGCCGGCCGGTGACCTGGCCATCGCCGCCGGTTACGAGCACCGTCAGGAAAGTGGTGAGTACAACCCGGATGCACTGCTGCAGTCGGGCCTGAGCACCGACCTGGCCGGCGCGCCGACCAAGGGCAGCTACAAGCTCGACGAGTTCTACGTCGAACTGAACGTGCCGGTGCTGGCCGACATGCCGTTCGCCAAGGAACTGTCGCTCGACATGGCCGGTCGCTATTCGGACTACAACACCTTCGGCGACACCATCAACAGCAAGTTCGGCCTGAAGTGGAAGCCGATCGACGACCTGCTGGTGCGTGCGACCTATTCGACGGGCTTCCGCGCGCCGAACATCGCCAACATGTACGGCGGCACCTCGCAGACCTTCGACGCCTACACCGATCCGTGCGACAGCAGCTTCGGTTCGGCTTCGCGCAACCCGTCGGTTGCCGCGGCCTGCGGCGCACGTGGCGTTCCGGCGAACTTCCGCCAGATCACCTCTGGTGGCGCACAGTCGACCGGCCCGGGCACCCAGTCCTACAGCGCCTTCGAATCCGGTTCCAACCCGGAACTGCAGCCGGAAACCTCCAAGACCTGGACGGCCGGCCTGGTCTACAGCCCGAACTTCGTGCAGGGTCTGGACGTCAGCCTGGACTGGTGGAAGATCCGCATCGACAACGTGATCGCCGCCGAGTCGGTGACCTCGATCCTCAACCAGTGCTACGTGCTGGGCGTGGCGTCGGCGTGTGACCGCTTCAGCCGTGGTACCGAAGGCCGCACCGTCAACCAGGTGGTCGACGTTACCCGCACCCTGATCAACGGTGGTTACCAGGAAACCGCAGGTTACGACCTGGGCATCAAGTACCGCCTGCCGGAGTTCTCCTTCGGCAAGATCGTGGTTGACTGGAAGACCACCTACGTCGATTACCTCGAGTACAAGCGCGACAACGAAGCCGAGACCCCGGTCGAGCAGCACACCAGCTGGGCAACCGGTGACTGGGGTGCGAACTTCCGTGTCCGTTCGAACCTGAATGTCGATTGGAGCCTGGGCAACCTGGGCGTGAACTGGGCGGTGCGTTACTACTCGAGCATGAAGGAGCCGTGCTCCTACGACACCGAGTGCAACCTGCCTGACTTCAGCTCGGCCTACACCCTGGGTCAGCCGACCCGCAAGGTCGGTTCGAACACCTTCCACGATGTGCAGGTGCGTTACACCCTGCCGTGGCAGGCCACGGTCTCGGTCGGTGCCAACAACGTGTTCAACCACGAAGGCCCGGTCATGTACAGCCAGCCGAACTCGAGCTTCTCGTACTACGGTGGCTTCGACATCGGTCGTTACTACTACATGAAGTACACCCAGCGCTTCTGATCCATCGAAGCGTGACAGCAGAAAGAGGAGGGCGGGCCGCAAGGTCCGCCTTTCTTGTTTGCGCGCTGCACCGACTGGGTAGATCCACGCCATGCGTGGATGAACGTTCCGGCACAACGGCACAACGAAAAAAGGCAGGCCACCCGGCCTGCCTTTCCTCCCCTGCGCACTCGCCTGCCGCTACGCCTCAGGCGTCGCTGGGCACCAGCCCCATCAGGCTGTTGGCGTGCTCGCGCCACTGCGGCAGCTTGTTCAGCACACCGGCGCGCTGCAGATACTCTTCATCCACCGGATCGCCGTTGACCAGTGCCAGTGCCACGTGCACCGCACCGGTCACCCAGAAGCTGCGGGTATTCGCGCGCTGCGGCTGCAGATGGAACGCCACGGCCTCGATGATCGGCATCGGCAGGCCCCACAGGCCCAGCAGATAGGCGCCGGCTTCGGCATGGCCGGGGCGGTCGTCGCCCGCCAGCTCGGGTTCGCTGCGCTCGTTGCGTACGCCCGGCAGCAGCAGGCCGATGTCGGCCAGCAGTGCGGCGGTGGCACCGAGTTCGGCACTGGAGTCGGGCAGCAGGCGTGCGGCCAATCGCGAGGCCATCAAGGCACGCTGCTGCAGCGAGTTGCGCTCGGCGCCGGACAAGGTCGGCGCAGAGAACACTTCACTGGCCAGCACCAGATCGCGCAGCGTCGCCAGGCCCAGGCGGGTCACGGCCGTGCGCAGGTCGGCGATGGTGCGACCCTGGCTGAAGAACGCCGAATTGGAAAGCTGCAGCACCTTGGCCGCGATCGCAGGGTCGGCGGCGACCAGCTTGGCGACATCGGCGCTGTCGGCGTCGTCGTCATGTTCCAATGCCTGGGTCAGGCTCAGGTACAGATGCGGCGGCGAGGGCAGCTTCTCGATGCGGCCGATGGCATCGCGCAGGCGTGGACTGTCCAGCACTTCGCGCAGCTCTTCCAGGCTGGTCAGTGCTTCCAGCAGCACTTCCGGTGCCAATGGCAGCGGAAGGAAACGATGGGCGACACCGATCAGGCGTGCCGGCGGCGGCCGGTTGCCATGCTGCGCATCGACCAGTGCGATGCGGATGGTCTCCGGGCGCAAGGTGCGGATCTGTCCCAGCAACGTGGTTGCGTTGAGATCGGGCAACTGCGGGCAGACGATCACCGCGTCCACGCCCTGGGTGGCGACCGCAGTCATCGCGGTATGGCCATCGGTGGCGGTCAGCGGCTGCCAGTCTTCCCCAAGATCGGCAATGAATTCGGTCAGCTCAGCCGGCAGGCTGGCTGTATCCCCAACAAGCAGAATACGCACGACACATTCCCCTGGCTGTCTCGACGGTCGATGTCGACGACGTGTGAAGTGACGCAATTTACCTAATACGGCGGCAAAGGTGATGTGCCGCCGTCATGAAACGTGACTCGCATCGCTCCGACGCCGTGCGCCGGAGCAATGCTGTTCAGTCTCAGGCCTTGCTGTCGAGGTGGCGCTGGTGCGCCTCGATCAGGATCTGCTTGGCCTCAGCCGCGCCGCCCCAACCGTCCAGCTTGACCCACTTGCCCTTCTCCAGATCCTTGTAGTGCTCGAAGAAGTGACCGATGCGCTCCAGCCAGTGGCTGGACACCTGCTCGATGTCTTCCACGTGGGCGTAGCCGCCGAACACCTTGGTGACCGGCACGGCCAGGATCTTCTCGTCGCTGCCTGCCTCATCGCTCATCTTCAGCACGCCGACCGGACGGCAACGCACCACCGAACCCGGGACCAGCGGCAGCGGCAGCACCACCAGCACGTCGGCCGGATCGCCGTCGCCGCACAGGGTGCTCGGCACGTAGCCGTAGTTGCAGGGGTAGCGCATCGGGGTCGACAGGATGCGGTCGACGAAGATCGCGCCGGTTTCCTTGTCCACTTCGTACTTCACCGGCTCGGAATCCTTCGGGATCTCGATGATGACGTTGATTTCTTCCGGCGGGTTCTTGCCGGGCGAGACGAGTTCCAGACCCATGGTGTGCTCCAGGTGGGGGTGTAGACGGATAGCTCGCCATTTTATGCCTTTGCCGGTCGCTGTGCAGGGTAGGGCGGCGCCGACCTGCGCACTCTCCCCCGGCGGAGGGGCCTGAGCGGGGTTCCCCGATGGGTTCGCCCCAGTCCGCCCCGGCAGGCTGGAGCTCCATACCAAGGAGCCTTGCCATGAACTGGAACCGCTGGTGCTGTTGCGCCGTCCTGCTGCTGGCGCCTCTGCCCGCGCTCGCACGCGGGGCGCATGTCGACCTGATCAACTACCCTGCCGACGAGGCTGGATGGGAACGGGCCTTTGCGCTGGAGGACGCGCTCGCCCGCGAATTCGCCGCGGTGTGCGCCGATACCTTCTGCGAAGGCGATTACAGCAACTACCGGGTGCTGGAGTTCCGCTGCGCCGTGCTGGCCCACCGGGGAACGGTGCAGCGCTGCGTCTGGGTGCTGGCGGCCAGCGAACTGGCGGTGCAACCCGACACAGGGCAGGTACAGGTCGACAACGGCCACTGGACCTGCCCGGTGGAGATGCAGCCCGGGGTGCCGGTTGAAGCCTTCTTTGCCTCGCTGGAGGCGCCGGATGGCCTGATGGCGCCGCTGCCCGGGCTCGATCATGGTCTGTTCGAGGTGCTGCCTGATTGCCTGCAGAGGAGGGGCGCCTGATGCGTGCTTTCCCGGGACGATGGCTGCTCTGTGGTCTGCTGCTGGCCGGAACCGCGCAGGCGGCGCCGGCGTTCGTGGACGCCCGTGACTATCCCGATCCCGCGACCGGCCGGGAGCGCTTCCTCGCTGCCGAGCGGATGCTGGTGCGCGGGTTCGATGATGTCTGTGGCGACACGTTCTGTGAGGGGCAGTACTACAACCTGTGGGCCATGCGCCTGCGCTGCTCGGTGGAACGCGCGACAGGCGTGGTCGACAGCTGCGTCTGGACCTTCGCTGGCAGCGAAACCTGGGTGCAGAAGGACGGCCGGATCGACGTCGACCATGGCACCTACGCCTGCACGTTGCCGCTGGCGCCTGCAACCCGGCTGGAGGAGCTGCTCCAGGTCTGGCAGGCTTCCGGGCACGAGGCGATTGATGCCCCGTTGCCCGGCACGACCACGAGCGTCTATGACGGCCTGACAGACTGTCTCTGATGCAGTGGCTCGTGAATGCAAACGTGATTTATTCGCATTAACGGAGTAGCATGCGCGCCGCCCCCGTCTGCCCCGTCGCCGCGCATGTCCTCCAACGCCGTCACCCTGACCGAACTGCTGATCCGCGAACGATCGGCACTGCTGCGGCGCGTGCAGCGCATTCTCGGTGGCGACAGCGGGGCGGAAGACGTGATCCAGGCGGTCTGGTTCAAGGCGCGCGGGGTCGACAACAGCCAGAGCATCGACAATCCGCGCGCCTATCTCTATCGATTGGCCATCAACCTCGCCACCGACCATGGCCGCGAATCGACGCGGCGCAACCGCCTGCTGGCCGAGCACTACCTGTGGCAGGAGGACGAGCAGATCTCCACGGAGGAGCAGGTGATGGCGCAGGATGAGTTGCAGCGCGTGCTCGATGCCGCCGGTCACCTGCCCGAGCCGACGCGTACCATCTTCCATCTCAATCGCCTGCAGGGCCTGACCCAGGCCGACATCGCCCGGCGCATGGGTGTGTCGGTGACCACGGTGGAGAACCACGTACGCGCTGCGCTGCAGCGGCTTGCCTGGGCACGCAGCGGTCGATGAACGATCCGGCTTGGGGGCGGACACCCGCCGTGCGTCTTGATTCGCAGGCCGCCCATGCGGTCTAGTCCTTCCGCCCACCTCTGATCGTGTCCCCCGCCAGCCGATGAGCCCGCCCCCGACACCCCGCAGCACCGCCGATGATGCCGTGGCCGAACAGGCCAGGGACTGGATCGTGTGCCTGGCGTCCGGCGATATCAGCGACGCGCGCATGGATGCGTTCGAGCGCTGGTTGGCCGAGCCTGCGAATCGGCGTTCATTCGAGCATGAGCGCATGCTGTGGCGCAGTGTGGGGCCGCGTCCGGTCGCCATCGAACGCGGGCAGGCAGCGCGTCGCCCGCGGCGGCTGCGTTGGGCCATGGCCACCGCCGCTGCGCTGGCAATGCTGGTGGTCTGGCCCGATGCCTGGCTGCGCCTGCAGGCGGATCATCGCAGCGACCACCGCGTGCAGGATGTGCATCTGCCCGATGGCAGCCGTGCCGTGCTCGATGCCGACAGTGCGATCGCCGTGCACTTCGATGACCAGCGTCGTCGCATTGAACTGCTGCGTGGCCGTGCCTGGTTCTACGTGGCGCCCGATGCGCAGAGGCGCTTCAGCGTCGCGGCTGGCAACGGTGTGGTGGAAGACATCTCCACCGCATTCACGGTTGCCCACGTTGCCGCCGGGGTGGAGACCGAAGTCGGACAGGGCCGCGTACGCGTGGCCAGTCCGGTCGATGGCGGCTGGACCTATCTGCAGGTGGGGCAACGTGCGGGCTATGGCGAGCATCGAAGCGTGCTGCGCCTGACCGACGTTGCCGCAGACAGCATCGGCGCCTGGCGACAGGGCGAGCTGCTGCTGGAGCAGGCCAGCGTGACCGATGCCGTGCACGAGGTCGGTCGCTATCGCGCAGGGCCGACGTTCGTGCGCGGCAATCTCCAGGCGCTTCCAGCCGTCAGCGCGGCGCTGCGCGTCGATCATCCGGAGCAGGCACTGGACGCGCTGGCGGCCACCGCCGGTCTGCAGGTCACCCGCCTGCCACTGGGTGTGGCAATCGTCCACCGGTAACGCCACGCCATCCGCGGATGCAGCGGATGCATCGCATCCGTCTTGGGGATCGCACGCCGCCACGCGTCTCATCCACGAACGTACCCGCCGCCGCCACGTACGTCGTTGGGTCCGCGCGTGCGCGGATGATGCCGCGCCCGCGGCCACGCTCCTCTGACAGGTTCCCCCCATGTACGAATTCCGCCGCCCGGGCCGCGCACCGCGCCCGTCCCGTCTGTGCATCGCGCTGCTGGCCGCCGGCCTGGCAACCGCCACCCCCACCGTGATGGCGCAGTCCAGCACCGCTGGCCCGGCTGCGGTACAGCACTTCGATATTCGCAAACAACCGCTGGACGATGCACTGCGCGCCTACATGCGCCAGTCCGGTGTACAGGTGGTCTATCCGAGCACGCTGGCCAAGGGGGTGATCTCGCAACCGGTCAGCGGCACGCTGTCAGCCGGCGAGGCCCTCGCACGTCTGCTGCGCGGCAGCGGCCTGAGCGTGCGCCGGGTAAGCGACGATGCGGTGACACTGGAGGTCGCAGCGGCGGGCAAGACGGGCGGTGTGATCGTCACCGATACCCTCAGCGTGGCGGGAGACCGTGTTGACAGTGGCGCCTCCAGCGACGAAGCGCGCCTGCTCGACAGCTATCGCAGCGTGGGTTCGACCACCACCATCGGCCGCGTCGCGCTGGAGCGTTTCCGCGGTACGTCCAACGGCGACATCGTCAAGGGTGTGGCCGGCGTCACTGCGGGAGACCCGCGCGTGGGCAACGGCTTCGACGTCAACATCCGCGGCATCCAGGGCCAGGGCCGCGTACCGGTGATCATCGACGGTGGCCAGTCCAGCATGGACACCTATCGGGGCTATGCCGGGCAGTCGCAGCGCACCTATCTCGATCCGGACCTGATCTCCAGCCTGACCATCACCAAAGGCCCGAGCCTGCAGGCCAACGCCTCTGGTGGTATCGGTGGCGTGGTCGAAATGGAGACGCTGAAGATCGGTGACGTGCTGCGCGAGGGCCGCGACTTCGGCGTACGTGTGCGTGGTGGTTTGGCCAACGCCAGTGCCAACAACCTGCCGGCTTACAGTGCGGTACCGCGCACTGATCGCAGCGCCACCGGCAGCCAGTTCTTCAACGTGGCTGCGGCAGGTCACTGGGACCGTTTCGATCTGGTCGCTGCCTACGCGTACCGCGACAACGGCAATTACTTCTCCGGCAAGCATGGCTACGACGACTTCCCGCAGACCCGGCGCACGCTGGCGCCACTGAATCCGCCGCGCACCGAAGTGTTCAACACGTCCTCGCGTTCGAAATCGACCCTGCTCAAGGGCACCTGGCGCATCGACGACGCGCAGACGCTGGAAGCCGGCTATCGCCGCTACGAAGGCACCGCCGGCGAGATCATGGCGTCGCAGATCATCCGCGTCGAACGTGACCGCATCCCGCAATGGGATCCAGGCCACGTCGACATGGACAGCTACAGCCTGCGCTACCGCTTCAACCCGGACAGCGACCTGGTCGACCTGCGCGTCAACGCTTCGTACACCGACACCGACAGCGTGATGTACAACAGCCTGACCGGCATCACTCCGTGGTACTTCGATCGCCGTACCGAGTGGTACGACGCACCCAGCTTCAGCGGCAATCCCGGCTACAAGGATGCCTACCGCAACCCGTTGCGGCAGAAACGCTTCGGTCTGGACGCCAGCAACACCTCGGTGTTCGACAGCAGTGCCGGCCGCTTCACCCTCGATTACGGCCTGTCCTACAGCGATGAAGACATCGCCCCGGGCAGCTCCGGCCCGATCATGCACGACGACCTGGTCAACAACCGCTTCCTGCGCAATGCCGAGCGCAAGGAATACAGTGCCGTGGCGTCGTTGAAGTGGCAGCCCGACGAACACTGGGAGCTGTTGGCCGGTGGTCGCTGGAACCGGGTGGATGTGCATGACCGCAACCGCCTGGCCACCCCTGACGCCTACGAGGTGCAGGGCCAGTACCGCTATACCGAGCTGCTCAACGGCAACCCCAAGCTGCCGTCGTGGCGCGCAAAGCGCATTGCGCTGCTGAACTGGTATCCGGATGCGAACGGCAATTTCACCCAGGAATCGCTGCTGGCCTCGCCGTACAAGAAGGGCACGGTCGGCGACATCGGTGGCTGGAACTTCTACGACGCTGGCAAGGCGCAGGATCTGGAAGTGCCGGTCAGCTGGACCTGGTCGCAGCCGATCCGCCGCCGTGACACCGCGTTCTCGCCGACCGCCAGCGTGGCCTATCGCTTCAGCGAAGACACCATGGTCTACGTGAAGTACGCCGAAGGCACCAAGCTGCCGAGCCTGTTCGAGACCACGCTGGGCCTGTTCACCGCTGCCAAGCCGGTGGGCGAACTGAAGCCGGAACGTGCGCGCAGCTGGGAGGTCGGTGCCAGCACCATCCGCTACGACCTGTTCACCAACGGCGACCGCCTGGCGCTGAAGCTGGCGTACTTCGATACCCGCATCGATGACCTGATCACCCGTGACTACCGCACGCTGTCGGCCGGCCTGATCCGCAACGTCGACCAGTTCAAGGTCTCCGGCATGGAATTCCAGTCCAGCTATGACAGCGGCAAGGTGTTTGCCGACCTGTCCGCGCACTACTACTTCAAGGCCAAGACCTGCGCGCCGGACATCGCCGCAGAGCGTCGTGCCTACGGCGCACAGCGGAAGAATGACGAGCTGGTCAACACGCCCAACTGCGTGGACGGTGGCTTCGAGGGTTCATACACCAACACGCAGAACCCGCCGCGCTACATGGTCAACCTGACCCTGGGCTCGCGCCTGTTCGACGAGCGCCTGACCTTCGGCACCCGTGTGGTCCACAACGCGGGTCCGATCAGCAAACTGGACAAGGACTGGAACGTGGGCCTGTCGGCGATCCAGCAGCTGTACCGGCCGACCACGCTGGTCGACCTGTTCGCCAGCTGGAGCTTCAACGACCAGTTGTCGGTGGAAGCGGGCGTGGACAACCTGACTGACCGCTACTATCTGGACCCGCTTGCCCTGGGCGTGATGCCGGCACCAGGCCGCACCGCGCGGCTGGCATTGACCTGGAAGTACTGATCGGCGGGGTCGGATCCCTTTCCTGCGGAAAGGGCTCTGACCCCATCGGGTCCGGCCATCCACGCATGGCGTGGATCTACTGACGATCTGCAAGGGTGGGTGCGGACCTTGGTCCGCACCGCATTTGTCATGCAATCGGTAGCGCCGGGCCATGCCCGGCGAACGCTTACAACCCGGTCGCTGCCTTCACCGCCGCTTCGTGCAGCGCTTCGTTCAGTTCGTCGACCACGGTGGTCCACGCCGCATCGGCCTGCAGAGATTCGCTCAGGAACTGGCGCTGGGCATCATTCCAGTAGGGTGCCTCGGCCACTTCCACATCGGTGGCCAACTGGTGCTCGCGGATGAAGCGGGCGATGCCCTCGGCGCTGGCGTCCAGGCCCAGCTGCAGGAACAGGTTGGTCATGCGCGGTTCGGTGGTGATCATCGTCGGTTCCGGGTGGAAGAAGGGGATGGCCCATTATCGGCGCACACGGGCTTGGGGAAACCCCCGCAGCAGACGTCTACAGCAGGACGACCCTCTTGGCATTCCCCCATGAACGCATACATCGCTCCCGAAGACAGCCGCAGCCTGCGGTTGAAGGCCGCCACCCGCGACAGCCACGGTGCGCTGGACAAGCGCATCATGGCCGGCGACATCTTCGCCGACCGCAGCAATTTCGCCCGTTTCCTGCGCGTGCAGTACCGCTTTCACCGCAGCATCGATGCGCTGTATGCCAACCCTGCGCTGGACGCACTGCTGCCTGATCTCGGTGAACGCCGCCGCCTGACAGAGGTCGCACGTGACCTGCAGGATCTGGAACAGACCCTGCCGGACGCCGACATCCCCGCACTGCCGTTGCACCTGGCGCTGCCCGCAGCGCTGGGCTGGCTGTACGTGGCCGAAGGCTCCAACCTGGGGGGCACCGTGCTGTACAAAATGGCTGCCAGGCTCGGCCTGGACCGCGACTTCGGCGCGCGTCACCTGGCGGCGCATCCCGATGGTGCCGCGCGCCACTGGCGTGAGTTCACCGCTGCGCTGGACGCGGTGCGACTGAGTGCCGAGCAGGAGCAGCAGGTGATCGATGCCGCCGATGCTGCGTTCCGCAGCGTGCATGGACATGTCGAAGTGGAATTCGCCTGATGAACGCCTACCGCGCGCAGGCGCAGGGCTGATGCGCTGGCTCTGGTTCGCGCTGGGCTGGGTGATGGTCGGCCTCGGGGTGATCGGTGCGTTGCTGCCGGTAATGCCAACCACCATTTTCCTGATCCTGGCGGTGGGCTGCTTCGCGCGCAGCTCGCCGAAGTTCGAGCAGCGCCTGCTGGCGCATCCGCGCTACGGCCCTTCGCTGCGCCTGTGGCGTGAGCAGGGCGCGGTGTCGCGCAAGGGCAAAGCGTTCGCCAGCGCCGGTATGGCGGTGGGATTTGCGATGTTCTGCTGGGGCGCACACCCGTCCTGGCGCCTGCTGCTGGGCGTTGGCCTGTTCTTTGCCGTCAGTGCCGGCTATGTCCTGAGTCGACCGGCGCCCCGTTTTGATCCTGCGCCGCTGGTGGGCGTGGATGATGCTGCTGATCCGCGCGCTGCCCGCCGTCGCGCCACCTCTTCCGATTCCAATGGAACCTCTGACGATGCTGCCTGCTGATCTGGCTCCCATGGCCGCCCCCGCACTGACCCCCTGGGGCATGTACCTGGCTGCCGATGTGGTGGTGAAGGGCGTGATGATTGCCCTGGCTGTAGCCTCGCTGGCCACCTGGACCGTGCTGCTGGCCAAGGGCTGGGAACTGGCCCGGCAGGCGCGCGCCCTGCGCCTCGCACGAAGCCTGCTGCTGTCGGCACCCAGCCTGCCGGTTGCAGGTAGCGAGCCCGCACTGCAGCAGAGCATCGCCGCCGCCATGCTGGATGCTGCGCGCACCGAGCTGCATCTGTCGCAGGAACTTGATCACCGCGAGGGAATCAAGGAGCGGGTGGCGTCACGACTGGAGCGTCTGGAACTGGAGACCGCACGCAACCAGCGTCGTGGCATCGGCGTGCTTGCCAGCATTGGTGCGGTGGCGCCGTTCGTGGGCCTGTTCGGCACCGTCTGGGGCATCATGAACAGCTTCATCGGCATTGCCCACAGCAACACCACCAACCTGGCCGTGGTTGCGCCAGGCATCGCCGAGGCGCTGCTGGCTACCGCGCTCGGTCTGGTCGCAGCGATCCCGGCGGTACTGGTCTACAACCACTTCACCCGGGTGCTGGCGGGCCTGCGCGGCCTGCTGGGCGATCTGTCCGCAGCTGTGCAGCAACTGGTGTCGCGTGATCTGGATCGGGCTGCACGCCGTGCGCCGGCAGGCACGCTGCGTGCAGTGAACTGAGGCACGGCATGGCGATCAGGACCGCATCCGGACGCGATGACACCCCGGAAGAAGCCCACGAGATCAATGTCACGCCCTTCATCGACGTGATGCTGGTGCTGTTGATCATCTTCATGGTGGCCGCGCCGTTGGCTACGGTGTCGGTGCCGGTGCAGCTGCCCGCCAGCAGTGCACAGGCGACGCCGACAGAAAATGCGCCGGTGTATGTGACCGTGCAGGCCGACCTGTCGCTGCGGGTGGGCGAGGCGCCGGTGGCACGCGATGGCCTCGCCAACGCGCTGCGCTCGGCAACGCATGGCGATACGTCGCAGCGTCTCTATCTGCGTGCCGATCAGCGCGTCTCCTATGGAGACCTGATGGCGACGCTGGATGCTCTGCGCAGTGCCGGTTACCTGAAGGTCGCCCTGGTCGGGTTGGAGCAGGGCGCTCGATGAGCGGGCTGCAGCGCTGGGCGACCAGCCTGGCGATCGTGCTGCTGGCACATGCGGTGCTGATCGGTACGCTGTGGTGGTGGGCGTCGCGCATGCCGCCGGTCATAGCAGTGGCACCTCCTGCCGCCTTGATGCTGGAATTGGCGCCCGCCGCGCAGGCGCCGCCGGTACCGCCGCGCGCGCTGCCCGCCGGACCATTGCAGCAGGAGCAGCAGCGGCGCGTGACCGTGCCGAAGCAACACGAACAGATCAAAGCGCCGGCGCTGCCACAAGGGGAACTTGCGGCCCCGTTCGAGCCACCTGCGAAGCCGACAGAGGAAGCTGCGGACGCCAACGTCGATCGCACGCTGGCGCCACCGGACGTTCCTGCACAGCCAGCAGAACGTTACGCTGCACCGCGTACCACGGCCGGCGAACGCAGCAGTGCCAGCGCCACCTGGCAGGGGCTGCTGCTGGGACACCTGCAACAGCATCGGCGCTATCCACGCCAGTCCGAACGGTTGCGCCAGCAGGGCGTGGCCTATGTGCGCTTTGCGGTTGCCCGCGACGGCCGTGTGTCGGCGCCGCGCATCGAGCGCAGCAGCGGCTTCGCACTGCTCGACCAGGAGACGCTGGACACCGTGCAGCGCGCCAGCCCGGTGCCGGCGCCGCCGGCCGAAGTGGCCGGCGACCCGGTGGACGTGATGGTGCCGGTGTCGTTCTTCCTGCGCGGGCGGTGATCGGCATCCGGGTCGGCCATCCACGCATGGCGTGGATCTACCGGAACACCGTGGACCGGCGGCGGGGTCGGATCCCTTTCCGCGGGAAAGGGCTCCGACCCCATCGGAGCCGTCATCCACGCATGGCGTGGATCTACAGCAGCGGCACCAGCAACAACGCCACGATGTTGATGATCTTGATCAGCGGGTTGATCGCCGGGCCGGCGGTGTCTTTGTACGGATCACCCACGGTGTCGCCGGTCACCGCTGCTTTGTGCGCTTCGCTGCCCTTGCCGCCGAAGTGGCCATCCTCGATGTACTTCTTGGCGTTGTCCCAGGCACCGCCACCGGTGGTCATCGAAATGGCCACGAACAGCCCGGTGACGATCGTGCCGATCAGCAGCCCGCCCAGCGCGCGTGGCCCCAGCAGCAGGCCGACCACCACCGGCACGGCCACCGGCAGCAGCGACGGTACGATCATTTCGCGGATCGCTGAGCGGGTCAGCATGTCCACCGCCTTGTCGTACTGCGGCTTGGCGGTGCCCTGCATGATGCCGGGGATCTCGCGGAACTGCCGCCGCACCTCCTCCACCACCGCGCCAGCCGCGCGACCGACCGCTTCCATCGCCATCGCGCCGAACAGATAGGGAATCAGGCCGCCGATCAGCAGGCCGATGATCACCGTGTGGTCGCTGAGGTCGAAGCGGAACTCCTGGCCGGGATTGGCCGCCTGCAGGTTGTGCGTGTAGTCGGCGAACAACACCAGCGCGGCCAGTGCTGCCGAGCCGATGGCATAGCCCTTGGTCACCGCCTTGGTGGTGTTGCCCACCGCATCGAGCGGATCGGTGATGTCACGGATCTCCGAGGGCAGTTCGGCCATCTCGGCGATGCCGCCGGCGTTGTCGGTGATCGGCCCGTAGGCGTCGAGTGCGACGATCATGCCCGCCATCGACAGCATTGCGGTGGCGGCGATGGCGATGCCGTACAACCCAGCCAGCGCGTGCGCGCCCCAGATCGCCACACAGACGGCGATAACCGGCAGCGCCGTGGACTTCATCGAGATACCGAGGCCGGCGATGATGTTGGTGCCGTGTCCGGTGGTGGATGCCTGCGCCACGTGCTGCACCGGCTTGTACTGGGTGCCCGTGTAGTACTCGGTGATCCATACGATCAGGCCGGTCAGGACCAGGCCGATCAGCGCGCAGCCGTACAGCGCGATGGGACCATGCACGTTGTCGGCCATCAGCCCGGTGGTGATCGGATAGAACGCGATCGCTGCGAGGACGCCGGAGACGATCACGCCCTTGTACAGCGCGCCCATGATCGAGCCACCGGGCTTCACCTTCACGAACAGCGCGCCGATGATCGAAGCGATGATCGACACACCGCCCAGCACCAGCGGGTACAGCACCGCATTGGCACCGGCCTCGGCCAGCATCAGGCTACCCAGCAGCATCGTAGCGATCACGGTGACCGCATAGGTTTCAAACAGGTCGGCGGCCATGCCGGCGCAGTCGCCCACGTTGTCACCGACGTTGTCGGCGATCACCGCCGGGTTGCGCGGGTCGTCCTCGGGAATGCCCGCTTCGACCTTGCCGACCAGATCGGCGCCGACATCGGCACCCTTGGTGAAGATGCCGCCGCCCAGGCGCGCGAAGATCGAGATCAGCGATGAACCGAAGGCCAGGCCGACCAGTGCATGCAGTGCCTGTTCCATCGGCAGGCCCAGCCGCAGCAGCAGTGCGTAGTAGCCGGCCACGCCGAGCAGGCCCAGGCCGACCACCAGCATGCCGGTGATCGCACCGCCGCGGAAGGCAACGTCCATCGCCGCACTGATGCCATGGCGCGCGGCCTCTGCGGTACGTACGTTGGCGCGCACCGACACGTTCATGCCGATGTAGCCCGCTGCGCCGGACAGCACCGCACCGACCGCGAAGCCGATCGCGGTGTACCAGCTCAGGAAGATGCCGACCAGCACGAACAGCACCACGCCGGCGATGCCGATGGTCAGGTACTGGCGGTTGAGGTAGGCGCGCGCGCCTTCCTGGATGGCCGTGGCGATGGCGACCATGCGTTCATTGCCGGTGGGTTGGCGCAGGATCCAGCGCGCCGAGACGATTCCGTACAGGATCGCGAGAATGGCGCAGCCCAGCGCCAATGACAGCCCGTGACGTTCCAGCATTAGACCCCTCCGCAGAATGGATGGACAAGCATCCAGTGGCGATGAACTGCACCACGAGGGGGACGACGGGCTGCAGCCTGGAACCAACCCGTACCGACCTTGGTGGTCGTCCGACGTATGGCGGTGTTCAGCATTCCCTGGTGTCCGCAGTATGCGTCCGGCTAGTTGTAGAGTCGAGCCATGCTCGACTAGCCGCGCCCGGCGAGCGCAGCGGCTGCTCGATGGATGCGCCTTTGCACCCCGTTAAGCCAACCTCTGCAAGCCTGCGCGCAGTCCTGTCGGAGAATCCCCATGCGCCCGTCCCTGTTGATGCTTGCCGTTCTGGCCCCGGCCCTGCCTGCCTTCGCGGCGGAAGCACCCGAACTGCAGCGCGCGGTCGGTGCACCGCAGGCGGTCGGTGCAGTGCATACGCTGCGGCAGATTCCCGAGGCCTGTGCCCGCCTGGAAGGCGCGTTCACCGGCCAGGCCGCGGAGCCCTATCGTTTCTCGGCGGTGCGCACCAGCGAGCAGTGCCAGCCGCGCGCCCGCTTTGTCGACTACGCCAAGGCACAGCCGAGCGCCGACAAGGGCTGGAAGCTCAATGACGTGATCCGTGTGCCGAATGCGGCCTGCCCGGCGCAGCAGGCGGTGGTGCGCGTGTGGCGTCTGCCGGTGAACAACGCCCAGGCGCTGGATGGGCAGGGACAGTCGCGCATCTATCTGGAAGAAGCCAAGAAGCAGGCCGCCGCCGGCAAGATCCCGCAGGTGACGATGTTCGCCGCGCAGCTGCAGATGGAAGGCAAGGCCTGCAATTGAGGCCAAGCATCCACGCATGGCGGGAAGAGAGATCTGGGTAGTGCCGGCCGCTGGCCGGCAGCCCATTGATCACTCCGCCAGTTTCGCCCCGCGCGCAACCAGCAGCTCGCGCAGTGCCGATCGGTGGCAGTGCGCTGCATCCTCGCAATAGCAGCCCACCGCGATATCGCTGTGCTGCGACAGCGCCGCCAGCAGGTCCAGCGCGTGCGCCGCATCGGGTGCCTTCATTTCGACTTTGTAGTGACGGAAGAACGCCGTCCAGTCGGCGGCGGTCTTCGCCTCGTGCGCCTGTTTCACCAGCTCCGCGCTGGGTGACAGTGTCGGGAACCAGACGTCGTACCAGTCCTGCTTCGCGAACTCGCTGCGCGGCACACCGCGCGGCGGGCGGCGCACCGTGCCGATGCGCAGTCCTTCACCGGGCGCACGCGGTGAGCCAAGTCTAACAACACGCAACGCCATGGCATTCCTCGCAAAAAGGGGACGAAGGGGTCAGCCTTCGAACGCTGGCAGTTTCTGCTTCACCGCGACGTTCTTCAGCGTCACGTACTTCGGCAGGCCATCGCTACCGTAGGGCAGCGGTGCTTCGCCCTTGATCAACGGCTGCAGGTAGGCGCGCGCCTTGGCCGTGATGCCGAATCCATCGCGGCGGATGAAGCTGGCCGGCATCTTCTTCTCATGGTTGGCGATCTTCGACAGGGGTGCGGCTTCGATCTTCCAGCGATACGGCGCATCGCTGCTGCGCACGATCACCGGCATCACCCCGTTCTGTCCCTTCAGCGCCAGCTGCACTGCCGCCTTGCCCACCGCCTGGGCCTGTTCCCAGTCGGTCTTGCTGGCCAGGTGGCGGGCCGATCGCTGCAGGTAGTCGGGCAGGGCCCAGTGCACCTTCAGCCCCAGCTGGTCCTTGACCCGCCCGGCCAGATGCGCGGCCACGCCGCCCAGCTGCGAATGGCCGAAGGAGTCCTTGCCGCCGCCGGCGTCGGCGACGAAGCGGCCATCGGCGGTGGCGATGCCTTCCGACGCCACCACCACGCAGTAGCCCACGCGCGCCACCACGGCCTTGACCTTGGCCAGGAACGCGGCCTCGTCATAGGCGCGCTCGGGCAACAGGATGATGTGCGGGGCGTCGTCCTCGCCGGTGCCGGCCAGGCCGGCGGCCGCGGCCAACCAGCCGGCGTGGCGGCCCATCGCCTCGTAGATGAAGACGCGGGTGGAGGTCTCGGCCATGGCCGCCACGTCGAACGCCGCTTCGCGTACGGACACGGCCGTGTACTTGGCCGCCGAACCGAAGCCGGGGCAGGTGTCGGTCACCGCCAGGTCGTTGTCGATGGTCTTGGGCACGCCGATGCAGGTCAGGTCGTAGCCGGAGCTTTTTGCCAGCTGCGATACCTTCAGGGCGGTGTCTGCCGAGTCGTTGCCGCCGTTGTAGAGGAACCAGCGCACGTCGTGGGCGCGCAGGACCTCCAGCAGGCGGTCGTAACGGGCACGGTCGGCCTCCAGTGATTTCAGCTTGACCCGGCACGAGCCGAACGCGCCGCCGGGGGTGTGGGCAAGGGCGCGGATGGCCGCAGCACTCTCCTTGCTGGTGTCGATCAGCTCCTCGCGCAGGGCGCCAAGGATGCCGTTGCGCGCGGCCAGGACCTTGATTCCCTTGGCGCGGGCCTGTTCGATCACCGCTGCGGCCGTGGCGTTGATGACGGCGGTGACGCCGCCGGACTGGGCGTAAAGGAGGGTGCCATTGCGCATGCTTCTACCTGCTCGGGGGAGGGGACATTGCAGGGACATTACCCGGATGCGCTAAAGTGGCGCTATTGCGGTGCAGCGATACCGGACCGTCCGGGACGCGAACCTTCTTTATTTTCAACACGTTGGAGTCAGGTCAATGCGATTGGTTCTGTTGGGACCGCCCGGTTCGGGCAAGGGGACACAGGCGACGCGCCTGAAGGAAAAGCTCGAGATCGCCCACATTTCCACCGGCGACATGCTGCGCGCGGAAATCGCCGCCGGCTCCGAGCTGGGCAAGCAGGCCAAGTCGGTGATGGATGCCGGCAACCTGGTGTCCGATGAGATCCTGCTGGGCATGCTGAAGTCGCGCCTGGCCCAGGCCGATGTCGCCAAGGGCTTCATCCTTGACGGCTATCCGCGCAATGTGGCCCAGGCCAACGCGCTGGACGGCATGCTGGCCGAGATTGGCCAGCCGCTCGATGCCGTGGTGCAGCTGGATGTGGCCACCGAACTGCTGGTCGAGCGTATCGCTGGCCGTGCGCAGGAACAGGGCCGCGCCGACGACAATCCGGAATCGGTGCGCAAGCGCCTGCAGGTCTACACCGAGCAGACCGCTCCGGTGGTCGACTTCTACGCTGGCCGTGGCACCCTGGCCCGCGTCGATGGCGTCGGCGAGCTCGACGAGATCGAAGCCCGCATCCTGGCGGCGATCAAGCGCTGACCCGGCTGGCCGGTCAATGCCGGCCGCCGCAGGCGCAAAAAAACAGGCCTGATCCGCGAGGATCAGGCCTGTTTCGTTTCATAGGTGCCAGCAAAGGGCTTGCTCAGGGCCCCCACAGCATGAGCTCCCTTGGGGATGGCCTCTTGGGGAGTAGGACCGGTTCGGGTACTGCGGCTGGCATCCTGAATTGTGTCCGGGTTCACAGAACATCGCTATCGGGAATTCCCTGACATGCGGTTGGAGTTTTCTCACAGTGACTGTAGGGGTTCTCTTACCCTGTTGCCGACAATGGCCCTATACAGCCGTGATCGGTCACAATCCCCGGTCATGAGCAGCGTACATATCCTTGCAATCGCCGGCACCTTCATGGGTGGCGTGGCCGCCCTGGCGCGGGAACTGGGCCACACGGTCAGCGGCAGCGACCAGGCCATCTATCCGCCGATGTCGACCCAGCTCGAGCAGCTGGGCATCACCCTGGACCAAGGCTACCGCGCCGACAGCGTGCCGGAAGGCACCGCGCAGGTGGTGATCGGCAACGCGCTGTCGCGCGGCAATCCGGCCGTGGAAGCCGTGCTGGATGCCGGCCAGCGCTACATTTCCGGCGCCCAGTGGCTGTCCGAGCAGGTCCTGCCGGGCCGCGACACCCTGGCCGTGGCCGGCACCCATGGCAAGACCACCACCACCACCATCCTGACCTGGCTGCTGGAGAATGCCGGCCGCTCCCCCGGCTTCCTGATCGGCGGCGTGGCCGAGGACTTCGGCGTGTCTGCCCGGTTGGGCCAGGGCCGCGAATTCGTTGTCGAAGCCGACGAGTACGACACCGCGTTCTTCGACAAGCGCAGCAAGTTCGTGCACTACCGGCCGCTGGTGGCGATCCTCAACAACCTCGAATACGACCACGCCGACATCTTCCCCGATGTGGCGGCGATCCAGCGCCAGTTCCACCACCTGGTGCGTACCGTGCCGGCGCGCGGCCGCCTGATCGTCAACGGCGAAGACGCGCACCTGGCCGAAGTGCTGGCGATGGGCTGCTGGACCCCGGTCGAGCGCTTCGGTTTCGATCCGTCGCTGGAATGGCATGCCGAGTTGCTGGCCGCCGATGGCAGTGCGTTCCGCGTCCACCATCGCGGGCAGGCGCTGGGCGATGTGCAGTGGTCGCTGCTGGGCCGGCACAACGTGCTCAATGGCCTGGCTGCACTGGCCGCTGCGCACGCAGTGGGTGTCGCGCCAGCCGAGGTGATCCCGGCGCTGGCGCGCTTCCGCAGCGTCAAGCGCCGCATGGAAGTGATCGGCAACCACGATGGCATCACCGTCTACGACGACTTCGCCCACCACCCGACCGCGATTGCGACCACCCTCGAAGGCCTGCGTGCCAAGGTCGGTGATGCGCGCATCGTGGTGGCGATGGAGCCGCGCAGCAATTCGATGCGGCTGGGGGCCCATGCCCAAGCGCTGGCACCGTCATTGGCGCTGGCCGACGAGGTGGTGTTCCTGCACCGCCCGGAGCTGGCCTGGGATGCGGCAGCGGTGATCGCGGCAGTGCGTGGACAGGCACATGCGGTGGCCGATACCGATGCGCTGTTGGCGCAGCTGCAGTCCGACGTGCGCAGCGGCGACCATGTGGTGTTCATGTCCAACGGTGGCTTCGACGGCGCACCGCGCCGCTTCCTGGCAGGACTGCAGGCACGATGAGCGGTGAGGGTTCGCTGCCGCTGTTCCCGCTGCATACGACGCTGCTTCCGGGAGCGGCCATCGGCCTGCGCGTCTTCGAGCCGCGCTACCTGGATCTGGTCCGCGAAACTGGGCGCAGCGGCGAAGGTTTCGGTGTCTGCCTGATCCTGGAAGGGCACGAAGTGGGAGCGCCGGCAACGCCGGCCGCCTTCGGCGTGCAGGTGAAGATCGAGGATTTCGACGTCGGCGCCGATGGCGTGCTGCAGCTGCGATTGCGCGGCACCCGCCGTTTCCATGTCGAGCGCACGCGCGTGCGCGACAACGGGCTGGTGGTGGCCGATGTGCGCTGGTGCGATGAGGATCCCGATGACGAACTGCGTCCGCAGCATGCGCTGCTGGCGACGGTACTGGACCACATCATCGAGCAGGCGGGCACGGCATTCGCACCGGCCACGCCGGCCTTGATGGACCAGGCCAGCTGGGTCAGCTGGCGGCTGGGCGAACTGCTGCCGCTGAGCGAACAGCAGCGCCTGCAGTTGCTGCAGCTGGACGACCCGCACCAGCGCCTGCAGCAGCTGCTGGGCTGGATGCCGTAACGACGGAACGCCGAGACCGGCAGCCGCCCACCAAAACGGAACCGGTAGATGCCAACCAAGCCAGAACCGGTAGATGCCAACCAAGGTTGGCGACTACCAGAGCGGGGACGGTAGCGCCGGGCCATGCCCGGCGGATCCATCAGGACAGAACCGGTAGATGCCAACCTTGGTTGGCGGCCTTTGCCCGAAAGCGCCAACCAAGGTTGGCGTCTACCAAAGCGGGGACGGTAGCGCCGGGCCATGCCCGGCGGATCCATCAGGGCGCGGTGGTCTTCAACCGCAGCACCGGCAGGCCGGTCTCCGGGTGCACGGCTTCCTGCTGAGGCAGCGCCTGTACCGCTTCCTTCACAGCGTTCAACGCCGGATCGATCCCGCGTACCGGGTGCCACATGCCGATCCACTGGAAGTGACGCTCGTAGCGCAGCGTCTGTGCGCTGCCCAGCCACAACGGGGTGTCGCCCGGCTGCAGCTGCGCTGGGGCCTGCCACAGGCGCAGCACGTAGCGCTCATCGGCCTGCGCGCCCTGGCGCACCATCAGCAGCGCTTCGACGCGCGTATCCAGCGTCGCCGGCAGCACCGGCAGTTCATCGGCGCCGGTGTTCTTGTCCAGCATCAGCAGCGCTTCCTGCCAGCCGGCCTGGGCCTGCACCTGCCAGCCGCGCGCTTCCAGCTGCGCCTGCAGCTGCGCCAACGGACCGGCCACCTGCACGTCCAGCGGCCAGCGCTGGTCATCGTCGAATTCGTTGCGGCGTGCCGGCAGCTTTGCCCAGTCGTGCTGCCACCAGGCCTGCGCGTCCATCGCCAGCGGCGCCGGAAGGGTCGGCTCGAAGCGTTCCAGCTTGATGGCGATGTTGCGCGGCGCGTACCACATCGCCGCCACCGCGAAGACGCCGTAGAACAGCCAGGCCACCGGCTTGACCCAGAACGAGCGGTTGAAGCGGCGGCGGTAGGCGATGCCCAGCACCAGCAGCCAGAACGTGCCGAACAACATGCCGCCGATGACGTCACTCAGCCAGTGCGCGCCCAGGTACAAGCGCGAGAAGCCGATCAGGCTGACCACGATGCCCGATACCAAGTACGGCCAGACGCGGGTGCGGCCGGGCATTTCGCGGGCGATCAGCACCGCGAAGAAGCCGAAGGTGATGGTGGCCATGGTCACCGACACCGACGGGAAGCCGAAGCCACTGCTGGCATCGATCGGGCGCACCACATCGACGGTGGCGCCGAGCAGTTTGGTCAGGGCCAGGCCGAAGGCCAATGCGGCCAGCCAATGGGCGGCCGCCATCCAGCGCCGGCGCCAGATCAGGTAGCCCATCGCTGCAGCGGTTGCCGGCAGCAGCACCTGCCATGCGCCCAACGACGCCAACGCGGCCATCGGGTAATCGGCCAGCGGATTGCGCAGGGCCAGCATTGCCTGGTGCACCAGAAGATCCACCGCAAGGGGCTCGCCATGGGCGACCACCACGGTCAACAGGGCGAACCAGCCCCAGCCCAACAGCAGCAGCATCAGCGCCAGCATCGCCAGCGGTACCGACTCGCGGCGCTTCGGGTCGAGCACGCCGACGGTGTAGCGACCGAGTGTCGGGTGCCGGTTGGACCAGTCGAGCAGGCGGGCCAGCCAGTTGTCCATGCGCGCGGCCGACCAGCGATAGCCGTACAGCACGATGGCCCAGACCAGGCTGAGGATCACCGCCAGCAGGCCGGCCACCACGACCAGCCGGCCGGCAACTGCAGCGACGGTGTCGTAGGCTTCGCCGAGGATCCAGCCCGGGGCCAGGAACAGCACAGCCCAGGAAATACTGGCGATGCCACTGGCCTGCACATAACGGCTGGTGGGCATCTTCATCATGCCGGCGATGGCGGGCACGAATGGGCGGATGGCACCGACATAGCGGGCGATCAGGATGCTCTTGAATGCATTGCGGCGGAACAGGTTTTCGCCGCGGTCGAGCAGCTGCGGGTAGCGGCTGAACGGCCAGACGCCGCGCAGGCGGTCGCCCCAGCGCCGGCCTATCCAGTAGCTGATGCCATCACCGGCGAACGCACCCAGCGCCGCAGCCGCAACCGCATACGGTCCGGAGATCTGGCCCAGGCCGATGAACACGCCGACGGCAAACAGCAACGGCAGCGCCGGCACGATGGCGCCAAGAATGATGACCGCATCGCAGAAGGCGATCAGAAAGATGACCGCACCCGCCAACACGGGATGAGCGGCAATCCACGCGAGGGTGGCGTCGATCCATGAAGAGTCCATTTCCTGATTATAGGGGCGTGAAGGTGACTGGTTCCCAGCCGCTTGGTGACCGTTTGCAACCATCGGCATCGCCTAGAATGTCGCCATGCCTGTATCCAACGACGCGCCAACGCATGCACTGAAGGCCGACAGCTTTGGCCGGATCCTCCTCGTGCAGGGCCTGGAAGGCCCCTTCGTGCGCCGCGATCTGGGGGCCACGCCGCTGTGGCTGCGGCTGCCTGCGTGGTGGCTGGCGCGGCGCGAAGCGCGCGCGCTGAAGCACATCCACGGCATGGCCGACGTGCCGCAACTGCTGGACTGGAGCGGCCGCCACCTGGACCGCAGCTTCATGGCCGGTGACGCGATGTACCAGCGCCCGCCGCGCGGTGACGTGGCCTGGTTCCGCGCCGCGCGCCGCCTGCTGCAACAGCTGCATCGGCGCGGTGTGGCCCACAACGACCTGGCCAAGGAAGCCAATTGGCTGGTGACCGAGGACGGGCGCCCGGCGCTGATCGACTTCCAGCTGGCGGTGATCGGCGACCCGCGCTCGCGCTGGATGCGCTTGCTGGCGCGCGAAGACCTGCGCCACCTGCTCAAGCACAAGCGCATGTACTGCCGGGAGTCGCTGACGCCGGTGGAGAAGCGCGTGCTCAAGCGCACCTCGTGGGTGCGCGACCTCTGGTTCGCCACCGGCAAGCCGGTCTACCGCTTCGTCACCCGCCGCATCCTGCATTGGGAAGACAACGAAGGGCAGGGGCCCAAGCCGTGAGCACGCTGCTGAGCGAAGGCAGTGTGCTGCGTTCGCAACTGCCGGGTGCCGATTTCGTCCATGCCTGCCAAGAGGCGGCGCCGCGCAACGGGCGTTCGGCGCTGCAGGCCTACCGCGATATGGCAGCGGCGGTGCCGGGCTGGTTCGACGGGCTGATGGGCCTGCGCAACCGTGGCATGCGGCTGCTGCGCATGAAGGATCTCGGCTCGCTGCGCGCGGTGCAGCAGACCGTCGATCCACAGCCCGGGCAACGCCTTGGCATCTTCACCCTGCAGGCGCTGGGCGAAGATGCCATCGTGCTGGAGGACGACGACCGCCATCTGCGCGTGCAGCTGGCGCTGCAGTGGCATGGCGATGCGTTGGAAGTGGCAACGGTGGTGCACACCCACAACGCGTTCGGCCGCCTGTACATGCTGCCGGTCGCACCGGTGCATCGATGGATCGCGCCGCACCTGCTGAGCAAGCAGGCGCGCGGGTATCAGTAGATCCACGCCATGCGTGGATGCGCGTTGTGGCGTGGCGCAGCCTGCTACGGCGTCACCGGCACCACCTGCTGGCCGATGAAGTTGCGCTTGCCATCGAAGTCATAGCCGATCTGCAGCTGCCCCACATCCGGGCACGCATGGCAGTCGCGCAGCGGCGTGCGGTACAGCAGGCGGATGCCACCACCGTCCAGCGGCGCGGTACCCGCGGCCTGCGCCGGCGCGAACGGCGTGGCCTGCGGGTTCGCCTTCAGCACCTCCTGCACGCCGGGATCGGCGCGCAGCGTGTCGTCCAGCTGCACCGCATCCACGTCGATACGCTTGCCTCCGGCATCGACCAGGCGGGTGCCTTCATTGGTGTTGGCGCGGAACGGGTATTCGACGGTGGCCACGCCCAGGCCGTCATGTTCATGCCAGGCGGTCACGTAGGCCAGTTCGCCACCGGTGGAGAGCTGTTCGGCGGCGGTGACTGCATCGGCACTGGCGCCGCCGGCACGCATCGCATCACGCAGGCAATCGCGGGTGGCCGCGCTGTCGCCCTGGCGGCAGGCGTTGAGGTCGCCATCCCAGACAACGGCCTCGCTCCAGCGCAGCTTGCCATCACCGGCCGCCTTGTCGACGCTGGCGGCGTCATCCTTGGCCGGCGCGCTGCCGGGTTCAGGCGAGCGGCCCTGGCAGGCAGCAAGCAGGGCCAGGCTCAGGGCAGGCAACAACAGGCGGGAACAGCGCATGGCATGGACCTCGTGCAGTGACCGGGGCGCCAGTATCGTCAACGTGCGGTGAACTCCGCGTCGGCGCGGCATACTAGCGGCTCATTGCATACGCTGGAGTGTGGAACGTGGGCAGTCTGCAGGGCAAAACCCTTTTCATCACCGGTGCCTCGCGTGGCATCGGCCTGGCCATCGCGTTGCGCGCCGCGCGCGATGGCGCCAACGTCGCCATTGCCGCCAAGTCGTCGGTGCCCAATCCGAAGCTGCCGGGCACCATCCACACTGCCGCCGAGGCGGTGACCGCAGCGGGTGGCCAGGGCCTGGCGCTGAAGTGCGACATCCGCGAGGAAGACCAGGTGCAGGCAGCCGTTGCTGCCGCCGTGGACACCTTCGGTGGCATCGACATTCTGGTCAACAACGCCAGCGCCATCTGGTTGCGTGGCACCCTGGACACGCCGATGAAGCGCTTCGACCTGATGCAGCAGGTCAATTCGCGCGGCAGTTTCCTCTGCGCACAGGCCTGCCTGCCGTACCTGCTGCAGGCGCCGAACCCGCACATCCTGACCCTCGCACCGCCGCCGAGCCTCGATCCAAAGTGGTGGGGCGCGCACACTGGCTACACGCTGGCGAAGATGGGCATGAGCTTCGTCACTCTCGGCCTGGCCGCCGAGTTCGGCCCGCAGGGCGTGGCGGTCAATGCGTTGTGGCCGCGCACGGTCATTGCGACCGATGCGATCAACATGATTCCCGGTGTGGACATCGGCGGCTGCCGCACGCCGCAGATCATGGCCGATGCAGCACATGCGGTGCTGGTGCGCGAGGGGGCCGGCTTCCACGGCCGTTTCCTGATCGATGACGAGGTGCTGGCCGAAGCCGGCGTGACCGATCTTTCCGGGTACGCGGTGGATGCGTCGCGTCCGTTGCTGCCGGATCTGTTCCTGGATTGATCTTGGTTTACGGGAGCGGGGGGGGCGCTGTCAGCCTCGGCCCGCTGCGCTAGAATGCGCGGCTGTAATCGTTTCCAACAGGGATGTGAGCCCATGTCACGTACTCTTTCCATTGCGGCGCTGGCCGCTTCGTTGTCGTTGATCCTGGCCGCCTGTGGCGACAAGACGCCCACAGCCGGCGGCGGCGCGGGTTCTTCCGCAAAGCCGGAGGCCAGCGCGGCGCCGGCCGACGCCCAGCAGCAGTTGACCGCGAAGCTCAACGCCTACATCGGCTGCTTCAACGCGCTTGATTCGAAAACGCACGGCAGCATCCAGTCCTATACGCGCTGGATCAAGGACGTGGACGCCGGCCCGAGCGGTCGCGAGACGAACGTGTACGGACCGTTCGAGATCAGCGATTACGACATGAAGCAATGCGACGCCCCCGTGTCCGAAGCGATCGCCGCCAAGCCGGCGCTTGCCGATCTTGATGCCGCTGCAGGTCAGTACCAGCAGGCGCTGAAGGCACTGGTGCCGATCAGCAAGGAAGCCCACGACTACTACGAGCGTCAGGACTACGAAGACGACAGGTTTGCCAAGGGCAAGCAGCTGCATGCGTCGTTGATGACCGCCTTCAAGGATTTCGTGGTTGCCAGTGAAACGTTCAACGCCGAACTGGAGCGCCAGAACGACGCTGCCCAGCGCGAACAGCTCAAAGCGCTGGAACAGGCCGAAGGGCGCACGCGCGAGTACTACCGTCTGGCGATGATGCTGGAAGCGAAAGCGATCATGGACATGATGGGCGAGGACGACTTCGACGTGGCCAGGGCGCGGGAGCGCTTGGATGCCTTCAACCGCATTTCCGACGAAGCGCATGCCAAGGTGGCCGATAAGGAGCCGGGCAAGCTGGACTGGAACAGCTTCGAACGCGAGGCCGAGAACTTCCGCCGCGAAGGCAAGGAGCGGCTGCAGCGGGTCAGCGGCAAGGTTCCCTACACCGTCTTCGAGCAGAGGATGCTTGCGTCGCCGTCGATGGCCCCGAGCGGCTCGGCCGGCCGCCTTCTGCACATCTACAACGCACTGGTGTTCCAGAGCAATCGCCAGTGACCCGGCGTGCTGCACGCAACTTCTGTCGCATTCGAGCAGGCTGATTGCGACGTGAAGGATGGAGTGCCCCGTCGCCTCAATGGCGCGGGGACCCGTGTATGCGGGCTGTGCCGCTGCGCGCGAGAATATGCGGCGTCTCATATCTGCAAGGAACCGATTTGAATTCTTCCGCGCGTGTACTTTCTCTGCTTGTGCTTGGCACTGCCGCCGCCCTCTCTGGCTGCAACGGATCGACAGGACTGTCCGCAGCCGATCCCGGCCTGCAGAAGATCAACGCCTACATCGAGTGCTACAACGGCGTCGAACAGCCCATCCACGACGGCTTCCAGACCTACACCGCCTGGATCAGCGATCACGAAGCGGGCCCGACGGGCAAGGAAGCGCAGCCGCGCTCGCCGGGCAAGGTGCTGTCGCATCGTGTCGAGTACTGTGGCCAAGCGTTGACCGATGCTTTGGCAAAGACGCCAGCCACGCCGCTCGATGAGCCGGTGCGGCATTACCAGAAGGCGTTCCAGTCGTTGTATGCGTTGATCGAACACGCTGACGGCTATTTCACCCGCGAGGACTATCGGCGCGACAGCGGCGAAGGGATGCGTACCCAGCATGCCCCGCTGATGCAGGCGTATGCCGATTTCTTCAAGGCCAGCGAAGTGCTGGATGCGGCGCTGGAGATGAACGAACAGGAGCGCCGTGTCGCGCAGCTCAAGCAGATCGAAGCGGACGAAGGCCGTTCTCTTGCGTACTACCACCTGCGGATGGTCGGTGACGGCAAGCAGTTGGTGATGGCCCTGAAGGGCGACGAACCGGAGCTGGCGGAGGCCCGGCGGCAGCTGGCCGCCTACCAGGCGATGCTGGCCGAGATGCAGAATGCCGGCGTTGGCAAGGACAACCCGATGTGGGCACATGTGCAGCGCTCGGCCGATGTGCTGGTGCGCGACGCCGGGCGCCGTATCGACCGGTTGGCGTCGGGCAAGCCGTTCACCCCACGCGAATTGCAGGCCGACCTTGAGGCGAAAGGAAGCATGATCTCTGCACCCGAAGGGGCGCAATCGAAGGTGGTCGCGGCCTACAACGACCTGGTGACCACCAGCAACCGCATGAACTGAGCCGGCGGATTGTCCTCCCGTGCGTGGATGCAGGATGTTGCATCCACGCATGGCGTGGATCTACTGCCGCAGGCATTGGTAGTGCCGGCCGCTGGCCGGCATCGGCGTCAATGGCTGAACGTATCCGGCAACGGTCCGCCACACTTGCGGCAGTGGCGTGCATCAGGTTCGTGGCCTTCCAGCCCACAGTGCGGACAGCCACGTGCATCGCGGCGCGCGGCCAGTTCGGCATCGCGCATGGTGCTGGCCAGCTCGGCGGTGTAGATGCCGGTGGGCACAGCGATGATGCTGTAACCGATCAGGATCAGCACCGAGGTGACGAAGCGGCCGAGCACGGTCTGCGGCACGATGTCGCCAAAGCCGACCGTGGCCATCGTCACCACCGCCCAGTACATGCTGCTGGGGATGCTGGTGAAGCCATGGTTCGGCCCCTCGATCACGTACATCAGGGTGCCGGCGATGATAGTGATGGTGACCACCGTGAACAGGAACAGCAGGATCTTGCGCCGGCTGCGCCACAGCGACTGCATCAGCACGCCGCTCTCTTCGATGTAGCGGGTCAGCTTGAGGATGCGGAACACGCGCAGGATGCGCAGTGCGCGCACCACCAGCAGGCTCTGCGCACCCGGAATGAACAGCGACAGGTAGGTCGGCAGGATCGAGGCCAGGTCGATGATGCCCCAGATGCTCACCGCATAGCGCAGCGGTCGCTTCACTACCGCCAGGCGCAGCACGTATTCGGCGGTGAACAGGATGGTGAAGCCCCATTCCAGCACGTACAGCCAGTCGGCGTGGGCGATGTGGAAACGCTGCACGCTGTCGAACATCACCACCAGCACGCTGGCGATGATCGCGTACACCAGCAGCAGGTCGAAATTGCGCGAGGGCCGGCTGTCGTGGCGGTAGATGATGTCGAACCACCGGCGGCGCCAGCCGGTCTCGGTGGCGGGGTTCAGCTGGGGGGCGGAAAACGGTCGCATGCGTGCATTGTGCCGCACCGGTTCCGGCGCGAGAATGGGCGTTCCTGAACCCTGCCGACTGCCATGACTGCCGCTACCGATCCGCTGATCTCCCTGTCGCACTACTACCTGCCGGTGTACAAGCCCCGCCAGGTGGTGCTGGAGCGAGGCCAGGGCGCCCGCGTGTGGGACAGCCAGGGCCGTGAGTTCATCGACCTGGCCGCCGGCATCGCCGTGTGCGGCCTGGGCCACAACGACCCGGACCTGGTGGCCGCACTGGTCGAACAGGCCGGCAAGCTGTGGCACACCAGCAACGTCTTCTACAGCGCGCCGCCGCTGCACCTTGCCGAGGAACTGGTGAAGGCCAGCCGCTTCGCCGAGCGTGTGTTCCTGTGCAACTCCGGCGCCGAAGCCAATGAAGTGGCGATCAAGATGGTCCGCAAGTGGGCCTCCAGCCAGGGCCGTCCGGCCGACAAGCGGGTCATCATCACCTTCCGCGGCAGCTTCCATGGCCGCACCATGGGCGCGGTGACCGCCACCGCGCAGCCGAAGTACCAGGAAGGCTACGAGCCGCTGCCGGGTGGCTTCCGCTACATCGACTTCAACGACGAGGTGCAGCTGGAAACGGCGATGGCCGCCGGTGACGTGGCGGCGGTGATGCTGGAGCCGATCCAGGGCGAGGGCGGGGTGATGCCGGCCAAGTCCGGTTTCCTCAAGCGCGTGCGCGAACTGTGCGACCAGCACAACGCACTGCTGGTGCTGGACGAGATCCAGGCCGGCATGGGCCGTACCGGCACCTTGTTCGCGCACTGGCAGGATGACGTGGTGCCGGACATGGTGACCCTGGCCAAGGCGCTCGGTGGCGGTTTCCCGATCGGTGCGATGCTGGCCGGCCCGAAGGTGGCCGAAACCATGCAGTTCGGTGCCCACGGCACCACCTTCGGTGGCAATCCGTTGGCCGCGGCCGTCGCCCGCGTGGCGCTGCGCAAGCTGGCCTCGGCCGAGATCGCCGCCAATGTCAGCCGCCAGTCGAAGGCGCTGCGCGATGGTTTCGCCCGCATCAACGACGAGTTCAAGGTGTTCAGCGAAGTGCGCGGCCGCGGCCTGATGCTGGGCGCGGTGCTGAGCAAGGATTTCGCCGGCCAGGCCGGGGCGATCCTCGACCACGCCGCCGAGCAGGGCCTGCTGACCCTGCAGGCCGGTCCGGATGTGCTGCGCTTCGTGCCGTCGCTGAACATCACCGACGAAGAAGTGGCTGAAGGCCTGAAGCGCCTGCGCGCGGCGATTGCCGCGTTCGTCGCCGCGCGCTGAGTTCCGACGCCGGGGTCGGATCCCTCCCCTGCGGACAGGGATCCGACCCTACTGCTGCGGAACCTCCGTAGAGCCGAGCCCATGCTCGGCTCATCGCGATGTCAGGCAACAGCAGCCGAGCATGGGCTCGGCTCTACAGAATTGCGGATTACCGCACCCCGTAGCGCTTCAGTACCTTGCCCAGTCCGCGTCCGTCCTGCACGGTTTCCGCATGCAGGCCGGCTGCGCGCGCGCCGCGCACGTTGGCGAACAGGTCATCGACGAACAGCGTGTGCCCCGGTGCCACGCCGAGGGCCGCTAGCGTGCGCAGGAATACCTGCGGCGCGGGTTTGCGCAGGCCGAAGTCCGCGCTGCAGAACACGCGATCCTGCAATGCAGGAAACAGTTGCGGCAGCAGCGTCGGCAGCGCCTGTGCCATCAACGCACCGTTGTTGGTCAGCACCGCGATCGGCACCTGCAGTTCCTGCAGCCGTTGCAGTACTGGCAGTTGAGGGTGGCTGGCCGCGTGGCGAGCGGCGACCCAGGTTGGCAGCGTTACCGTCGTGCCGAGCAGTTCGCCAAGCTTGGCCAGATAGCGCCCGCCATCCAGCGTGCCGCTGTCGTGTGCCGCTTCCAGTCCGCTGTCGTACAGCGCGGCCTGCACGTGCGCGGTCGGCACGTCCAGCGCCTGTGCCAGGTGCAGCACGCGCTGTGCGCGCTGGTAGTGCACCAGCACGCCGTCGACATCGAGCAGGAGAAGATCGATCCGCATCGGTCGAGCATGCCATTGCCGCAACCCCGCGCAAACCCTGGACCACCACTGCGACACACGGTCGCAGCCGGGCGGGCAGGCCGCTGCCTAGAATGGCCATCGAACCTGCAGGAGACGCAATGATGAAGGCTTGGATGGTAGCGGTGGGACTGGGCGCGTTGATGCTGGCGCCGTCGGCGATGGCGCGCGTATGTGCGGTGAGCATCGACAGCACCGACCAGATGAGTTTCAGCAGCCGCGAGATCAAGGTGGCCGCCGATTGCAGCGAAATCGATCTGACCCTGCGCCACACCGGCAAGCTGGCCGCCACCGCGATGGGCCACAACTGGGTGTTGACCCGCACCGCCGACTACCAGCCGGTGGCGATGGCGGGCATGCGCATGACCCTGGCCGACAGCTACCTGCCGAAGGCCGACAAGCGTGTTCTGGCCCACACCAAGGTGATCGGTGGTGGCGAGACCACCCGCGTGCGTTTTTCCACGAAGGGCATGCAGAAAGGCGGCGATTACACCTTCTTCTGCTCGTTCCCCGGCCACTTCGCGATGATGAAGGGCAAGTTCGTCTTCGGTTGATGCCGTCTGTAGAGTCGAGCCATGCTCGACTGCTCTCCGCGCGGTAAGCCGAGCATGGCTCGGCTCTACAGGTGGAACGCCGCACGCAGCCTGGTAGATCCATGCCACGCGTGGATGCCGTGCCACGGCAATGCCAACCAAGGTTGGCATCTACCGGGCGTGGGCTCAGCCCTTGGCCGCCTTGAACGCCACGCGCGCCGCTGCCAGCGTCGCTTCGATCACCGCATCATCGTGTGCGCTGGACAGGAAGCCGGCCTCGTACGCCGACGGTGCCAGGAACACGCCCTGGTCCAGCATCGCGTGGAAGAAGCGGTTGAACGCCGGGATGTCACAGGCCGTGGCCTGGGCGTAGGTCTCCACCTTTTCGCTGGTGAAGAACAGGCCGAACATCGCGCCCACCTGGGTGGTGGTCACCGCTACACCGGCATCGGCAGCGGCCGCTTCCAGGCCCGCGCACAGGCGTGCGGCACGTGCGCTCAGATCGTCGTGGAAGCCCGGCTGCTGGATCAGCTCCAGCATGGCCAGACCGGCGGCCATCGCCACCGGATTGCCGCTGAGCGTACCGGCCTGGTAGATCGGGCCGGCGGGGGCAATCTGCTGCATCAGCTCGCGACGGCCACCATAGGCGCCCACCGGCATGCCGCCGCCGATGATCTTGCCGAAGGTGGTCAGGTCCGGGGTGATGCCGTAGTACGCCTGCGCACCGCCCAGGGCAACGCGGAAGCCGGTCATCACTTCATCGAAGATCAGCAGCGTGCCGTACTGCGTGCACAGCGCACGCAGGTGCTGCAGGTAGCCTGCGCGCGGCGGAATGCAGTTGGCGTTGCCCACCACCGGCTCGATGATCAGGCCCGCGATCTCGCTGCCCTGTTCTTCGAACAATGCGGTGGCGGCCTCGAAGTCGTTGTAGGGCAGGGTCAGGGTCAGTTCGCTGAGGCCGGCCGGCACGCCGGGCGAGGTCGGCACGCCCAGGGTCAACATGCCGCTGCCGGCCTTGACCAGGAACGAGTCGCCGTGGCCGTGGTAGCAGCCTTCGAACTTGACGATTCGGTTGCGGCCGGTGGCACCGCGCGCCAGGCGGATCGCCGACAGGGTGGCCTCGGTACCGGAGTTGACCATGCGCACCATCTCGCACGACGGCACCAGGCGGGTGATGGTCTCGGCCATGGTCACTTCCGCTGCGCACGGCGCACCGAACGACAGGCCGTTGTCGATCGCCTTCTTCACTGCCTGGCGTACGGCGGTGTGGTTGTGGCCAACGATCATCGGGCCCCACGAGCCCACGTAGTCGATGTAGCGGTTGCCGTCGACGTCGTACAGGTAGGCGCCGTCGGCGCGCTCGACGAAGAAGGGCTCGCCGCCAACCGACTTGAACGCGCGCACCGGTGAGTTGACGCCGCCAGGCAGCAGTTCCTGGGCGCGGGAGAACAGGGCGTGGGACTGGTCGTGGTTCATGGGGTTTCCTGGGGATTACTGCTGCGTATCGAATCGGGCGAGGTAGGCGCGCTGGGTCGCGACCGGGTCCTGCGCGGCGTAGATGCCGCTGACCACGGCCAGCAGATCGGCGCCGGCATCGATGATGGGACCGACATTGTCCGGGCTCAGGCCGCCAATCGCCACCCGCGGCACGCCCAGTGCGGCGCTTTGCCGCAGCAGGTCAACGTGGGCGCGGCTGCTGGTGACCTTGGTGGTGGTGGGGAAGAACGCGCCGAAGGCTACGTAGCTGGCGCCGGCAGCCACGGCGCGCTCGGCGTTGGCCAGCTGGTCGTAGCAGGACGCGCCGATGATGGCGTCGGGGCCGAGCAGGGTGCGGGCGGCGCCGATGTCACCGTCGGTGCCGCCCAGGTGCACGCCGGCCGCGCCGATGGCCTGGGCCAGCACCGGGTCGTCGTTGACGATCAGCGGCACCCCATGGGCGGCGCACAAGGCCTGAAGGGCCGTGGTCTGTTCCTGTCGCAGGGCATCGCTGGCGGTCTTGTTGCGGTACTGCAGCCAGGTGGCACCGGCGGCCAGCAGCGGCGCGGTGCGCGCCAGCAGGCGGGCGGTATCGGGTTCATCCGGGGTGATCAGGTAGACGCCGCGGGGCGTCGGGGAAGCAGAAGTCATCGATGGCTACCGGTGAGTGGACCGCGATGGGACAATGGCGGCCCGTGAATCCAGCCCTGATTATCCGATGAGCGAAGCCACCCCCACCACCCTGCGTACCTGGATGTGCGTGGTCTGCGGATTCCTGTACCGCGAAGCGGATGGGCTGCCGGAAGAGGGCATCGCCCCGGGCACGCGCTGGGAAGACATTCCCGAGACCTGGACGTGCCCGGATTGCGGCGTCACCAAGGACGATTTCGAGATGGTCGAAGTCGATTGAGGGGGGGCCGCCAGGCCCTCCTGTGGGTGTGGACCGTTGGTCCACACACCCGACAACCTCACTCAATGCAGCCGTGGTGCTGGCCCGCCGAGATCAATCAGCTTCTCGCGCAGCCATTGCGCGTCGCTGGCCTCGGGGTTGCGCTTCAGGTACAGGCCCAGGTCGGTGCGAGCCCCGGCCAGGTAGTCCAGCTGCAGATAGGCCAGGCCGCGATCACGCAGGGCATCGTCCTGTTCGGGGGCGAGCTTGAGCAGGCGGTCGGCACTGCGCGCGGCACGATCCCACTCGCTGGCCTCGGCATAGACCCCATGCAGGTTGCGCAGCATGCGGATCAGGATCGCGCGGCTGGGTGCAGGATCGAGGATCTGCGCCAGCACCTGGTCGTCGGGCATCTGCCCGCCCAGGTGCGACTTGGCGCGCTCGCGCAGTTCGTCCACGTCCAGCGGGCGGCCACCGTTGAACGGGTCCATCACCAGCACGCCATCGTCGACCGGCAGGCGCACCAGGAAATGACCGGGAAATGACACGCCGTCCAGCGGAATGCCCAGCCGTCGCGCCACTTCCATCTGCACCAGCGCCAGCGAGATCGGATTGCCCAGACGGCGCTCGAACACCTGGTTGAGGTAGCTGTTGCGCGGGTCGTAGTACTCCTGGTGGTCGCCGCTGTAACCCAGCTCATCGAACAGATGCCGGTTGATGGCCGCCATCTTCAGCGGGCTGTGCTCGATGCTGTCCACCTCGGCACGCAGGTGCTCGACGTGGCTCTGCACCAGCGCATCGTAGGTCGACGGCTGCAGATCGGGATATTCATCGCGCGCGATCAGCAGCGCGGTCGGCAGCAGTGGCAGCGCCTCGTCGTCGAAGGCGGCCAGTGCATCCCAGTCGGGGAGTGTGATCCGGTCCTGCATGCCCACAGACTGGCGGCAATCGTGGGCGGTTTCAAGCAGCGTGGCGTGAATTCGTCACGTCATCGTCCTTCCATCCACGCATGGCGTGGATCTACCGTGTCGACCAAGGTCGACACCTACCAACAGCAGCGGGAAACTGTCAGGGGTGGGGCGGTGTGGGCTTGCAGGACCGCAGGCGCCATGGATGGCGCCTACGAGCCCCCAGGGATGGGTTTACGGCGTGTCCTGCAAGCCCACACCGCCCCGCCATCCCTCGGTCGCCCAGATGTTGCATTTGATGTTGATTCGGTGGGGGCCGGGCGCAGCCCGGCCGAACCCTTACTTCTCGATACCCGGGCCGAAGGTCAGCTCGGTCCCATCCTTCAGCTTGAGCTTCTCCGCCTGGCCGGCATTGAGCTCCAGCACGAAGCGCGCCGGACCGCCGCTGGGGTAGGGCGGGCACATGTCGCCGGCAGAACACGGCGGTACGTCGCGCTGCTGGCTCACCAGCTTGCGCTCGCTGTCGAAGTACAGGATGTCCAGCGCGATCTTGGTGTTCTTCATCCAGTACGCCTGCATTTCCTCGCGGTCATGCACGAACAGCATGCCGTGGTCTTCGGCCATCTGGTCGCGGAACATCAACCCGCGCGCACGGGTTTCATCGTTGGTGGCCAGTTCAACGACATAGCGCGCACCGTCAAGTTCCACCCAGTGGCGGGCGGCATCGGTGGCGCAGCCGGCCAGGGCCAGCAGCGGAAGCATCAGCAGGGAGCGCAGCAACGACATCGTCAGGGTCCTTCGAAGGGTCAGAGCACGATCGGCGGCTCGCCGCCGACGATCACCACATCGGCACGGCGACGTGCGAACAGGCCGACACAGACCACGCCCGGCAACTGGTTGAGCTCGCGCTCCAGCTTTTCCGGATCGGTGATCTGCAGGTTGTGGATGTCCAGGATCTGGTTGCCGTTGTCGGTCACCACGCCTTCGCGCCAGGTCGGCTGGCCGCCGGTCATGTCGCGGATCTGGCGGGCGACCAGGCTGCGTGCCATCGGGATCACTTCCACCGGCAGCGGGAACCTGCCCAGTACCGGCACCTGCTTGCTCGGGTCGACGATGCAGACAAAGCGCTCGCTGGCCTCGGCGATGATCTTCTCGCGGGTCAGCGCAGCGCCGCCGCCCTTGATCAGGCACTTGTTGCCATCGCACTCGTCGGCGCCATCAACGTACAGCGACAGGGTGCCGGTGTGGTTCAGTTCGATCACCTCGATGCCATGCTGCTTCAGGCGCGCGGTGCTCTGTTCGGAACTGGACACCGCACCCTTGATGCGATGCTGGATGCGGGCCAGCGCATCGATGAAATAGGCGACGGTGGAACCGGTACCGACACCGACGATCATGCCGTCTTCGACGTACTCGATGGCCTTTTCGGCGGCCAGGCGCTTGGCTTCAGACATTGCGGGGAGCTCTCAGGCAGGGAATCAGGATTTCTTTTCCAGCGACAGCAGCAGCTTCCACTGCGTGGCGGTCACCGGGAACACCGACAGGCGGTTGCCCTTGGCAACCAGCGGGAAGCCTTCGCCGAGTTCCTCGGCGTGCAGCTTGATCTCGTCCAGCGCGATCACCTGCTTCAGCTTGCGGTCGAAGGCCACGTCCACCAGCATCCAGCGCGGGTTCTCGCGCGTGCTCTTGGGGTCGTGGTAGTCGGATTTCGGATCGAACTGGGTGTCATCCGGGTAGGCCGCGCTGGCCACCGTGGCCAGGCCGACGATGCCGGGCACCTTGGTATTGGAGTGGTAGAACAGGATGCCGTCGCCGACCTGCATGCCGTCGCGCATGAAATTGCGCGCCTGGTAGTTGCGCACGCCATTCCAGGGTTCAACCTTGACCTTGGCCAGGTCATCGATGGAAAAGGCGTCCGGTTCGGACTTCATCAGCCAGTAGCGCTTGCGGGCGGTCATGCGTTCACGGGGGCAGCGGAAGGGAGCAGGGTGCCGGCTTCAGTGCAGATCGCATCCACCGGCACGTCCCAGGACGCTACCGGCAAGGACTCGACCTGCTGCACCGAGAATGCCGCGCCGACCAGCCAGGGTGGCGCCGGCCGATCATGGCGGAAGGCGAAGCTGCGATCATACCAGCCGCCTCCCATCCCCAGCCGCCGGCACTGTGCGTCGAAGCCCACCAGCGGTGTCACCACCAGGGCCATCTGCGCCGGTTCCAGGGTGTCTTCGAGGGCGATGTCCGGTTCGGGGATGCCGTAACGGTTGCTGGTCAACGGTTGGCCGGGGCGCCAGGGCGCGAAGCGCAGCACATCGCCGTGCAGTACCGGCAGGCAGTAGCGCAGCGTGTCGGGCAGCTGCAGCTGCCAGCGGTGCAGGGCGATTTCGCCATCCAGCGCCCAGTAGCCGGCCACGGCGCCTTCGCGCGGGGCGAACGGCAGCGCGAGCAGCGCATCGGCCAGCGATTCGGCAGCGGCGATACGGGCGGGGGCGGAAAGGTCGCGGCGGCGTTGCCGCAGGTCGTGGCGCAGGGCCTGTCGCGGGTCGGTCATGGCAGCATGCGGCAAGGATCAGCCGTCATTGTGCCGGAAAGAACAAGGGCGACGCCCGAAGACGCCGCCCTTGCTGGAATATTGCATTCTCCGCAATGTCGATGCATGCGAAACGACCTTGAACCCGCGGGCTCAAGTGGGAACGTTGGAGAACCATCGGGCTTCCCGCTGCAAGGCGGACCTGCACTCCCGGCGCTGTCGCGCTCCCGGTGTCGTTCTTAAGGGACAAGGCGAATGTTTGCACATGCCGTCGAGTACCGCAGAGAACGCGTGGCCATTATAGCCAGCACGCAGGATCTGGATAGGCCGTTCGTCGGCAACAGTGCGTGCCAATTCAGAAAAGAGAAGGCGCATTCCGCGCCTTTCTCACGTGCTGCTGTCGATTGCCCGGTCCAGACGCCGGTTCAGGTCGGCCAGGGTCTGCTGCAGGGCCACCGCCTGGCGGGCGTTCTCATCGCGCAGCAGCTGCAGTTCGTGCGCCAGGTTGAGCGCTGCCAGCACCGCGATGCGGTCAACCGCAGCCATTCGGTTGCTGCCACGGATCTCGCGCATGCGCGCGTCCAGCAGGCGGGCGGCCGCCATCAGGCTGTCGCGTTCATCACCACCGACGCCAACCGTGTATTCACGGTCGAGGATGCGGACGCTGACCGGTTCGGCACTCATGTGTGCTGCTCCAGGGATTTGAGCCGGGTGATCATCGCTTCCACCCGCGAACGCGCCTGCTCGTTCTTGGCCAGCAGCGTAGAGCGCTCGGCCACCAGCTGTTCCTGCTGGTGGCGCAGGCTGCGGTTCTCCTCGGCCAGCCGCTGGTTGCGGTCGAGCAACGCCTCCACACGGGCGGCGAAGGCCTGCAGCTGGGCAAGGGGATCGGCGGGTTCCATGCCCGCACGATAGGCAAGCCGGGTCAGGGCGGTCAAGCACTGTCGCAGCAGGCCCCGGCGGCTACGGAGAGCAGGCGGACACATTGCTACACTACCCGGCTCACGGGCGCGCGCGTGCGCGCTCCGCAGTTTCCCTTCCGAACGAGCCGCACGATGACCGAACTTCCCTCCGTCGACGACGTTACCCGCGCCAGCCAGGAACTGGGCCTGGGCGCCACTGCTGCCGAGCTGCATGGCGGGCTGTGCGGCTGGCTGGCCGCTGGCGGTGCCCCCGGCAATGACTGGCCCGCGCGCGTGCTGGCCGACGACAATCTGCCGCAGGTGGCTGCCGACAGTGCGCTGGCGCAGTTGCTGGAGGCCACCATCAAGCAGCTGGAAGACCGTGACTTCGCCTTCGAGCTGCTGTTGACCGACAGCAGCGACGTGGCCGCGCAGGCGGACGCCATGTTCAGCTGGACCCGTTCTTTCCTGGGCGGCTTCGGCCTGGGCAGTGGCGGCCACCGGCCGACCCTGTCCGAAGAAGGCGAGGAAGCACTGAACGACCTGGCCAGCCTGGCCCGTGCCTCGAGCGAGGACTTCGAAGCCGGCGGTGACGATGACGACGAAGCCCTGTCGGAGATCGAAGAGTTCATCCGGGTGGCGGTGCTGCTGCTGCACGGTGACGTGGTGCTGGCCGCGCGCCATCGGCAGCGCCTGAACTGATGGATATCAAGCAGCGCACCGGCATCGCTGCCGGCGAGTACAAGCGTCGTCGCCGGCAGTTGATGGACATGGCGGGTGAAGACGCGATCCTGGTGCTGCCGGCGGCATCGGAGAAGGTGCGCAGCCTCGATACCCATTATCCGTACCGGCAGGATTCGGATTTCCAGTACCTGAGCGGCTTCCCGGAGCCGGAAGCGGTACTGGTGCTGATTCCCGGTCGCCGCCACGGCGAAGCCATCCTGTTCTGCCGCGAGCGCGATCCCGAGCGCGAAGCCTGGGATGGCGGTCGCGCCGGCCAGGAAGGCGCTGTGGCGCAGTACGCGATGGACGATGCCTACCCGATCACCGATCTGGACGACATCCTGCCGGGCCTGCTGGAAGGGCGGTCGCGGGTGTACTACCACTTCGGCCGCGATGCGGATTTCGACCTGAAGCTGATCGGCTGGGTGAACCGTGTACGTTCGCAGGTGCGCCACGGTGCGCAGCCACCGCATGAGTTCCTGGAACTGGGCCATCTGCTGCACGAGCAGCGGTTGTTCAAGTCCGGTGCCGAGGTGGCGTTGATGCAGCGCGCGGCCGATATCAGTGTGCTGGCGCATCGTGCCGCCATGCAGGCCGCGAAGGCCGGCATCCACGAGTACGAACTGCAGGCCGAGCTTGAGCGGGTGTTCCGCGCCAACGACGCGGTGCCTGCGTACTGCAGCATCGTCGGCGCCGGCCGCAACGCCTGCGTCCTGCATTACCGCGACAACAACGCGCGTTCGCGCGACGGCGAACTGGTGTTGATCGATGCCGGTGCCGAGTTCCGCGGCTATGCCAGTGACATCACCCGTACGTTCCCGGTCAACGGTCGTTTCAGCACCGAGCAGCGCGCGCTGCATGATCTGGTGGGCGCGGCGCAGGCGGCGGCACTGGCCCAGGCCAAACCGGGGGTAGCCTACGAAATGGGCCATCTGGCGGCGGTGCAGACCCTCACCGAGGGGTTGCTGCAGCTGGGCCTGTTGAAGGGCACGCTGGAAAAGAATCTTGCCGAAGGGTTGTACCAGCGTTTCTACCGGCACAAGACCGGGCACTGGATCGGGCTGGATGTGCACGACGTAGGCGATTACCGCCTGGCCGGCGATTCGCGCCTGCTGGAGCCGGGCATGGCCTTCACCATCGAGCCGGGGCTGTACATCGGCGTGGACGACACGACGGTGGAACCGCGCTGGCGCGGCATCGGCATCCGTACCGAAGATGACGTGCTGATCACCGACGACGGGCATCGGGTGTTGACCGAGGGCCTGGAACGCAGCGCCGACGAGATCGAAGCGTTGATGGCGGGGTAAGGGTTTTCGGCAGGGCTTGCAGCCCTGCACCTGCAGAGGCAACAGCCAAAGCCAGAGCGGCATTGCGTGGGATGGCGGGGCGGTGTGGGTAGTCAGGACACGCCGTAAACCCATCCATGGGGGCTCGATGGCGCCATCCATGGCGCCAACGGTCCTGCCCACCCACACCGCCCCACCTCTGACAGATTCCTGCGGCTGTTGGTAGCGGCGATTGTTGGAACGCGCGGTTGTTGGGACGCGCGGCCGTTGGTAGGTGTCGACCTTGGTCGACACAGAGCGAGCGCAGCGAGCGACCCGCTTTTGCTTTTCTTTCTTTCTTCCGTGGCTGGCCGCACACGGAAACTGTCCGTGGCCGGGCGGGTGGGCTGCGCAGGGGCGTAAGCGCCATGGATGGCGCGCCCGAGCCTACAGGGACGTATTTACGGCGTCCCCTGCGCAGCTCACCCGCCCGGCCAAGCCTCAGTAGTCTCGATGCATTTCGCGACCAACCACGAGGGCCTCAGCCGTTCGCCGCCGCAAACACCGGCCGCGTCAGATTGTCCGCCTCGCCATCAGTGCACAGCACTTCGTCTTCGATGCGGATGCCGCCATACGGGCGGAAGAAATCCACTCGCTCCCAGTTGATCGCATCGCCATGGCCGGCAGCCTTCACTTCGTTCAACAGCATGTCGATGAAGTACAGACCCGGCTCGATCGTCACCACCATGCCCGGTTCCAGCACGCGGGTCAGGCGCAGATACGGATGGCCGGCCGGGCGCTCGATGCGGCCGCCTTCGTCGCTGGCGGCGAAACCGGCGACGTCGTGCACCTGCAGGCCGATCAGATGACCGATGCCATGCGGGAAGAACGCGGCGCTGACGCCGGTTTCCAGCGCGGTCTGCGGCGACACCTTGATCACGCCGAAGTCCTTCAGCACGCCCATCAGCGACAGATGCGCGTCAACATGCAGCTGCTTGTAGTCGAAGCCCGGGCGCACCGCTGCGCACATCGTCTGCTGCGCGGCATCGACGGCTTCGATCATTGCCGCGAACTCGTCATGGCCGGCGGCGGCGTAGGTGCGGGTGATGTCGCTGGCATAACCATACGCGCTGGCGCCGGCGTCGATCAGGAAGCTGCGCAGCGGCTGCGGTGCCTTGCGGCCCAGCTCGGTGTAATGCAGCACGGCGGCGTGCTCGTTCAGGGCCACGATGTTGCCGTACGGCAGTTCAGTGGCGTCCTGGCCCACGGCCTGGCAATAGGCCATGTGGATGCTGAACTCGTCGGCGCCATTGCGGAACGCCGCTTCGGCCGCGCGATGGCCGCGCACGCCGAGCACCTGCGCCTGGCGCATCAGTGCGATTTCATACGGCGTCTTGCTGCCGCGATGCCATTCCAGGTAGTTCACCACCGGCGCGGGGTTGTTGGGCACATAGGCGCCCAGCGCGCTCTGCGGTTCACCCAGGATCGCACAGCGCGCCGGATCGGACGGCAGCAGCGCCAGCGCTTCTTCGGGCGTGCGGATGATGTGGATGTCGAAGTGCTCGACCCACCAGCCGCTCGGGGCGTCCGGTACCACATGCCAGTAGTCGAACGGCTGGTGGAAGATCACCGCCGGGCGCTTGCCCGGGGTGAACACGATCCAGCTGTTGGGTACGCGGGTCAGCGGCAGCCAGGCCTTGAACTGCGGGTTGACCGCGTACGGGTAGTCACGGTCGTCGAAGACCTGGTAGTGCAGGGTGCCGCTGGGCACCACCAGGTGGTCGAAGCCGCCGCGTGCCAGCGCCTGCTCGGCGCGTCGGCACAGCACGGCCAGGTGGTCGGGATACAGGGCGCCGGGGTCTTGCTGGATCATTGCGGTGGCTCGACACGGGAAACGGCCTTAGATTCTGCCGGATACCGACGCAATCCGCTGTGCCGGAACCGGCACTCAGCCCGTCGAAACCGGTGCCTCGTCGTCGTCTTCGCCGATCCATTGGCGCAGTTGCTGCCGATGCTCGCGTGACAGGGTCAGGAAGCGGAAGCCTGCCCAGCTCTGGCCGGGCGCATGCGCCGGTTCGCTCCACAGCAGGTGTACGCCGACGTCGATCAGCTCGCTGCGACCATCGGCCAACGGCAACGGGAAGCGCAACTGATACAGCGCATCGTCGCGCAGCGTGGCGCTGGCCAGCATCAGCATGCCGGTCTCGGACACATTGCCAAGTCGGCCGACCACGCTATCGCGCATCTGGTCGGTCACCGGTATCAGATCGGAGACCTGCCGACGCGGTGCGCGGCGGGTATCCACAGGGGGCTGGGTACTCATGCATTGGGCTCCTGCGGGCGATGTCCGGCGAGCGTGCGCAGTGCGCCCAAGCTCGCCTGCCAAGCGCGATCGACCAGCCGGCCCTTGTCTTCGGTGACCAGTTGCGCGCGTCCGGCATCCATCTGCCGGGCGAGGGCGTCCAGGGTGGTTTCGCTGATCTTCTGTCCCCGCGCGTTGACGAACAGCACATGGCCGGTCAACAGGCTGTACCAGGACAGACGCTGGCGGCGCAGTGTGCCTTCGCCATCGTCGATATCGAACCAGCTGCCGAAGGGTAGCGCGCACAACTGCTGGTAGCAGGCCTCTTCGGCTTCGCTGCGAGGGGTGGCGTCGTTTGTCAGGGCCTGTGCGCCTGCGTGCTCGCCCAGTCGTGCATGCGCCTTCAGGCGTGCACTGAGTTCGGTGCGTGAGGTGCTTTCGTCTTCACCACCCGGCGTGGACAGGCGGCGCGCGACGGCTGCGGCTTCCTCTGCGTGGTAGCCGACCTGCAGCAGGGCCGATTCAACCTCGGCGGCCAGCGATGCATCGGTCGAGCTGCTTTCGCTGGCGGCCTCGGCAGTGATCGCCGCGATGCGTTCGGTCTGCTGCAGGCGCTGCTGCCATTGCGGCGAATCATCACCGTGGCGCAGGCGGGTTAGCGTCAATGCGTCCGCCCAGGCCTGGCGCAGCAGTGTCTGCACGAAGCGTGGCGGTTCCTGCGTGTCGCAGCACTGATCGATCTGCGCATTGGCCTGGCGTCGCGCAAGTTCCAGCCGTTCCTTGCCGCGTGCGGCTTCCACGTGACGGCGCTCGGCCAGTTCGGCGCGGTGCGCGGCGGCACGCTGGTGCTGCTGTATCTCTTCGTTGGCGGCGGCAAAGGCCTCGGGCGTGCGTGCATCCTGGCCGAGCAGGCCCTGTACGCTCTGCGCCAGCCGTTGCAGCAGCTGCGGGTCGACATCGTCATCGCCGAGCCAGCTGGCGCCGGCTTCAGCGACATGGTTGAGCAGTTCGCGTGCCGGGTGTTCGTCGCGTACGAAGAATCCGGGGTCGGCCATCGCTGCGCGCGCCAGTGGCACCTGCAGGCGCGCGAGCAGCGCGGCCGGCACCGGATCCGGTCGTTGTTGCTGCTGTACCTGCTGCAGCAGCAGGCGCAGCAGATCGAGGTTGTCGCTGTCGCGGCTACCAAGGTTTGCCTGCGCGCCATGCTCGCTGCGCAGCTGGGCGACCACGGCGGCCTGCAGATCGGTCATGGCGCTGGCGGCGCTGGCCTGGCCCTGCAGGCGCGCCAGTACGGCATCAACTGCCGCGCTGGGCAGGGCTGCCGTTTCAGCCGCTGGCTGTGGAGCTTGCCGCGCCCGTTGCAGCATCTCATGCAGCATGCTGCTGGCCGGCACAGTCCGTCCGACCGACGAGCCGGGCGCTGTCGCATCGGCGAGAGCGTCCTGCATCAATGTCGACCAAGAGCCGGCCGGTGCCGAGCCACCCCAACCGGTCATCGGCGTGGGCGGGCGCGGTGACGGGCGTCCGCTGCGGCCGCTGCCGACCGACTGGGTGATGATCCGGCGGGTGCTGGAAGAACGCGCCAGGTACGGGGTGTAGACCAGGCCCGGCAGGATGCCGTGCTGTGCCAGCAGCGCATTGGCGCGGTCGAGCACATCGCCCAGCCGTTCCAGTACCTGCCGCTCGAAACTGCGGTACAGCGCCATCTGGACGTCGGCGCTGAGGGCATCCTGTTCGGCCAGCTTGCGCACCATCGCGCACAGGGCCTGCGGTGCCAGCGGCAGGGTATCGGCTTCAAAAGCCGGTGTGCCGGCAACAACACCCAGACGCTGGCCGAGCAGGTTCAAGGCGTTGGCCGAACGCAGTGTTTCCCGGCGCACCATTTCGGTCAGCAGCAGGTCGCGGTCGACCTCATGCTCGGCCACCAGGGTCAACCCCAGCATGCCGGGCAACGGCGGTGGGGTGACGGCGGCCACGACCGGGGCGGCCGGTTCACGCAGCCGCGCAAGCGCATCAGCCAGTGCATCGAGCATGCGGTCGCTGAAGTGACCGGCGAATGCATGCAGCTGGCCGCGTTGGCCCAGCAGATCGGCCTGCTGTTGCGGGTTGCGGGCATGGTCGGCGTCATGCAGCAGGGTCTGCTCCAGCGCTTCCACGGTGAGGATCAGCGGTGCCGTCAGGGCCTGGTGGCACAGGCCGATCAACGCGCCCAGCAGCTCGCGTACACGCGGCGGCAGGTCGGCCGCGGCCAAGCGGGCAGTGTCGGCACTGGAAAGAGAGAAGACAGCAGACATCGGCGAGGGGGTCCGGATTCCCGCGTATCGAACTTGGAATCTACCGTGTCGGCCGGTGGCGGCGCTACTTTAGCGGCAGATTCATTCAGCGCGGCCTTCCATGGCCGCGCGGCAGGCAGATCAATCTTCCAGGAACAGGCTCACCACATCGTTGGTGAAGCGCCGGCCGAGCTCGGTTGGCTGCACGTACCCGTCCGCCACCACCAGCCAGCCGCGCTGCACCGCTTCGGCCAAAGGAACGTCCAGCACGCTGCGGGCCAGGCCGGTCCGCGATTCGAAGTCGCGCAGGCTGAAGCCTTCGTGCAGGCGCAGCAGGTTGAGCATGTACTCGAACGGCAGGCGATCGGCGGCGATCACCTCGTCGCCGCCGAAGGATGCCGCCGTGCCTGCGGTATCCATGAACGTCTGCGGGTGCTTGTGCTTCCAGCGCCGCAGCACGTGCTCCTCGGCGCCGGAACTGATCTTGCCGTGTGCGCCGGCGCCAATGCCGAGGTAGTCACCGAAACGCCAGTAATTCAGGTTGTGCGCGCTCTGCCGGCCGGGGCGGGCATAGGCGCTCACCTCGTACTGGCCGAAACCGGCCTGCGCCAGCAGCGCCTGGCAGTGTTCCTGCATGTCCCACGCATTGTCTTCATCGGGGATGCCCTGCGGCGGCCGCGCGAAGAACACGGTGTTCGGTTCCAGGGTCAGCTGGTAGTGCGAGATGTGGGTCGGCTGCAACGCGAAGGCGCGTTCCAGGTCGGCCTCGGCACCGGCCAGGGTCTGCTCCGGCAGGGCGTACATCAGGTCGATGTTGAAATTGTCGTAGCCCGCGTCCTGCGCCATCTTCACCGCGCGCTCGGCCTCACCACTGTCGTGGATGCGGCCCAGGCGCTTGAGCATCGCATCATCGAAACTCTGGATGCCGAAGCTGAGGCGGTTGACGCCGGCCGCACGGTAGCGGTCGAAGCGGCCGTGCTCGGCGGTGCCCGGGTTGGTTTCCAGGGTGATCTCGGCATTGGGCGCGAAGCGCAGACGTGCGCTGGCCTGCTGCAGGAAGCGGTCGATGGCTTCCGGCGGGAACAGGCTGGGCGTGCCGCCACCAAAGAACACGCTGCTGACCACCCGGCCCCAGACCAGCGGCAGGTCCTGGTCGAGGTCGCGCACCAGCGCATCGATGTAGGCATCGAAGGGCAGTTCGCCCTTGGCCTGGTGCGAGTTGAAATCGCAGTACGGGCACTTGCGCACGCACCACGGCAGATGCACGTACAGCGCCAGCGGCGGCGGCACCAGACGTGGCGGGGTGTCGTGGCCGCAGGACTCGCCGGGCAGGTGGTTGCAGTGGTCGTGGTTGTGGGCGTGCGGCATGGCTGGCGTGATGCAGACGTGGGGGGAGCGGCAGATCAGTCCGCCGCCCGCAGAAGGGGGTCGACCAGGGAGCGCGGTTGCGCGCGAAGCACGGCAGCGGCAATCTGGCGGAAGAAGGGCGAGGGCCCTTTGTAGCTGCCTATAGCGTTGTCCATCAAACGGTGGCGCGCAGGACTGCAGCCATTGCGCATGCACAGATGGAGACCGGAGACCATGGCTTTGCGCTTGTCGGCAAAACTGTCAAGCCGTACTTCCAGCACGTCCACCAGTGCCACATGGCGCCACCGATGCAGGCTGCCGATGTTGTGATAGCGCAGGTGGCCTGCAGCGCCGTCCAGTTCGACGCGCTGCCACATGATGGGCGCGCCGATGAGCGTGATGACGGTCATGCCGACCAGCGCAACCACCGGCACCGCCCACCAGGATTCCTTCCCTGCCCACGCCAACATGCCGCCAAAGATCGCACCACTGATCAGTCCCAGTACGGCAAGCAATTGCACCAGTTCCATTCCGGTGCGGTAGCGCTTCACGGTCATCCTTGAGTCTCCTGTTGGACGCTGGTTCAGGCCGCGAGCTGCTGCTTGAGCTGCTGTTTGAGCTGCTGCAGGGCGATGGCGCGATGGCTGATGGCATTCTTCAACGCCGGTTCCATTTCCGCAGCGGTCAGGCCGTGGGCTGTATCCAGGAACACCGGGTTGTAGCCGAAGCCGTTGCTGCCGCGCAGTTCGCGGATGATCTGTCCTTCCCAGCGGCCTTCGCAGATCAGCGGCTGCGGGTCGGTGGCGTGGCGCAGCAGCACGATCACCGCATAGAAGCGGGCGCTGCGCTGGCTATCGGCGATGCCGGCCATCGCTTCCAGCAGCTTGGCATTGTTGGCCGCGGCGTTGGTCGGATGGCCCGCATAGCGCGCGCTGTACAGACCCGGCGCACCACCGAGGGCATCGACGATCAGGCCCGAATCATCGGCCAGCGCCGGCAGGCCAGTCGCTTCGCAGGCGGCGCGCGCCTTCAGCAGCGCGTTCTCGACGAAGGTCAGGCCGGTCTCTTCCACATCGCCCAGGCCCAGTTCGGCGGCCGAAGTGATCTGCAGCGGCAGGTCGGCGAGGATTTCCTGCATTTCCACCAGCTTGCCAGCGTTGTGGCTGGCCAGGACAAGCTTCTTCATCAGCGGGGCTCCAACAGGTCCCAGGTGTTGCCGTACAGGTCGCGGAACACCGCGACGGTGGCGTAGGGTTCTTCGCGCGGTTCTTCCAGGAATTCGACACCGGCAGCCAACATCGCCGCGTGGTCGCGGCGGAAGTCATCGGTGTTGAGGAAGAAGCCGACACGGCCGCCGGTCTGGTTGCCGATGCGGCTGCGCTGTTCGTCGTTGCTGGCGCGGGCCAGTAGCAGGGCGGCGGCGCTGCCATCGGTCGGGCCGACCACTACCCAGCGCTTGCTGCCCTGGTCGATATCTTCCAGCAGCTGGAAGCCGAGCTTGCCGGTGTACCAGGCAATCGCTTCGTCATAGTCGGCCACCACCAGGGTGGTCAGGGCAATGCGCCGGTTCATGCCGACAGCGCTGCCTGCTGCGCGGCCAGCAGCTCGGTCACGCCCTTTTCGGCCAGGCCCAGCAGCGCATCCAGTTCGTCACGGCGGAAGGCATGGCCTTCGGCGGTGCCCTGCAGTTCGATGAAACCGCCGCCATCGTTCATCACCACGTTCATGTCGGTGTCGCAGTCGCTGTCTTCGGCGTAATCCAGGTCCAGCACCGGGGTGCCGCGGTAGACGCCGACCGACACCGCTGCCACGGCACCCAGGATCGGGTTGCGCTTGATGTCGCCGCGCTTCATCAGCACGTTCACCGCATCGACCAGGGCCACATAGGCGCCGGTGATGGCAGCAGTGCGGGTGCCGCCGTCGGCCTGCAGCACGTCGCAGTCGAGGGTGATGGTGCGTTCGCCCAGTGCGTTGCGGTCAACGCAGGCACGCAGGCTGCGGCCGATCAGGCGCTGGATCTCCAGCGTGCGGCCGCCCTGCTTGCCGCGTGCGGCCTCGCGGTCGCTGCGGGTGTGGGTGGCGCGCGGCAGCATGCCGTACTCGGCGGTCACCCAGCCTTCGCCCTTGCCACGCAGGAAGCCCGGCACCCGGTTCTCGATGCTGGCCGTGCACAGCACGCGGGTTTCACCGAAACAGACCAGCACCGAACCTTCGGCGTGGCGGGTGAAACCGCGCTGGATGACGACCGGGCGCAGCTGATCGGGCTGACGGCCACTGGGGCGGAAATCGGACATGGGGCAGGTTCCGTAGGGAAAGGGAGTACGCCGCCATCCCCGCGGCCTTCACGGGGCGGGGAAAGGGGCTCAAAAGAGACCGCTAGGGTACCATTCCCCCTTTGCAAGCACCGGATACATCCATGATTCGAAGCATGACGGCCTATGCCGGCGGCGAGCGTTCCACCACGTGGGGCACGCTGGGCTGCGAGCTGCGCTCGGTCAACCACCGCTTCCTGGAAGTGGGCACCCGCCTGCCCGAGGAACTGCGCGCATTGGAACCGCAGCTGCGCGAGCGCATTTCCGCCCGCCTGAGCCGTGGCAAGCTGGATCTGGTGATGCGCCTGCGCGCGCCGGAATCGGCTGCCAGCCTGCAGATCAACGAGGTGCTGCTGGGCCAGCTGGGCCAGCTGGCACACCGGCTGACCTCCGATTTCCCCAACCTGCAGGTCAGCTTCACCGACCTGCTGCAGCTGCCGGGCGTCACCCAGGGCGAGGCCACCGATGCCGCAGCCCTGCAGGTTGAAGCACTGGCGCTGCTGGACCAGGTGCTGGACGGCTTCATCGCCGCCCGCGAGCGTGAAGGCAACACGCTGGCCACGGCCATCGCCGAGCGCGTGGATGCCATCGAGCGCATCGCCGCCGAGGTCCGTACGCTGATTCCAGCCATTCGCGACGGCCAGCGCGCCAAGCTCGCCGCCCGCCTGGCCGACCTGCCGCATCCGGTCGATCCCGGCCGCGCCGAGCAGGAACTGGTGATGTGGCTGCAGAAGCTGGACGTGGACGAGGAACTGGATCGCCTGTCCAGCCACATCGTCGAGATCCGTCGCGTGCTCAAGCAGCGCGAGCCGGTTGGCCGCCGCCTGGACTTCCTGCTGCAGGAGTTCAACCGCGAGGCCAACACGCTCGGCTCGAAGTCGGTGGACAGCCGCACGTCCAATGCCGCCGTCGAGCTGAAGGTGCTGATCGACCAGATCCGCGAGCAGGTGCAGAACATCGAATGAGCATTTCCACGCCCCCGGCCGCGATCGCACGCGGCACGCTGTACATCGTTGCCGCGCCCTCCGGCGCCGGCAAGAGCAGCATCGTCAACGCCACCCTGGCGCGCGACCCGCAGATCGCCCTGTCGATCTCCTTCACCTCGCGGGCCATGCGCCCGGGTGAAGTGAACGGCCAGCACTACCACTTCGTCAGCGCGGAGAAGTTCGAGGAGATGATCGCCGCCGGCGACTTCTTCGAACATGCCTGGGTGCATGGCGACTGGAAGGGCACCGCCCGCCAGTCGGTGGAGCCGCAGCTGAACGCCGGCCAGGACGTGCTGCTGGAGATCGACTGGCAGGGCGCGCAGCAGGTGCGCCAGCTGGTGCCGGGCACGGTGACGGTGTTCATCCTGCCGCCGTCCAAGCAGGCCCTGCAGGACCGCATGCGCAAGCGCGGCCAGGACAGCGAGGCGGTCATCGCCCAGCGCCTGGGCGCCGCCCGCGATGAAATGCTGCACTTCAACGAATTCGACTACGTCATCGTCAATGAAGTGTTCGACACCGCCGTGGACGAGCTGTGCGCGATCTTCACCGCCAGCCGCCTGCGCCGGGAGGCCCAGAAGGTCCGGCACGCCGGCCTGATCCAGGCGCTGTTGACCCCGGATGCGAGTTCAACTGATTGATTCCTAAAGGGTCCGGTGGGGGTCGGCTTGATTTTGTCCAGCCCCTGCCAGTACACTCCGTCCCCTTTCCCTCATTCGACTGAGCGGCCGACCGGTCGCCGGGAGCCCGTATGGCCCGCATTACCGTAGAAGATTGCCTGGAAGTCGTTAACAACCGTTTCGAGCTGGTGATGATGGCCTCCAAGCGCGCCCGTCAGCTCGCCAATGGCGTGCAGGCCACGCTGGACAACAGCGAGACCGAGGACAAGCCGACCGTGCTGGCGCTGCGCGAGATCGCTGCCCGCAAGATCGACAACGCGCTGATCGACGAAGTCGAGAAGGCCGAACGTGAGCGCGCCGAGCGCGAAGCGCTGGAGTGGGCCGCCGCTGAAGTGGTCGCCGACGAAGACATGTCCAAGAACGACGATTGATCGCATCGATCAACGTCTTCGCTGGATACGCCGAACAGCCCGCCCCGTGCGGGCTGTTTCGCATTCAGGGTTTGCCGTAAACGTCGCGCTGGCATAGGCTTTGGCCATGAACCCAGGCCCCACTGCCAAGGTCGCCGCAGTCCCCGCTGCCGCCGTACCCGATTACGTCCTCCAGCTCGAACGCGCCGCCCACTACCTGCCGCCCGAGCAGCTGCCGCTGCTGCGCCGTGCGTGGGAAGTCGGCGCCTCCGCGCACGCTGGGCAGACGCGCAAGTCGGGTGAGCCCTACATCACCCATCCGGTGGCCGTGGCCCAGGTGCTGGCCGAGCTCGGCCTGGACGTGGAAGCGCTGATCGCCGCGATCCTGCACGACACCATCGAAGACACCCCGCTGACCCGCGAGGCCCTGTCGGCCGAGTTCGGTGAAGCCGTGGCCGAGCTGGTGGACGGCGTCACCAAGCTGGACAAGCTGAAGTTCCGCGACCGCCAGGAAGCGGCCGCCGAGAGCTTCCGCAAGATGCTGCTGGCGATGTCGCGCGACCTGCGCGTGATCATGATCAAGCTGGCCGACCGCCTGCACAACATGCGCACGCTGGGCGCGCAGAGCCGCGAAGCGCGGGGTCGCATCGCCCGCGAGACGCTGGAGATCTACGCCCCGATCGCGCAGCGGCTGGGCATGAGCCTGGTCAAGAGCGAACTGCAGAACCTCGGCTTCAAGGCGCTGTACCCATGGCGCCATGCGATCCTGGAAAAACACATCCGCAGCCAGCCGGTGGTGCGCCGCGAGGCCTTGGCGCAGGTGGAGGTGCAGTTGTCGCAGCGCCTGGCCAAGGAGGGCATCGAGCACCGCCTGGTCAGCCGCATCAAGACCCCGTGGAGCATCTACAACAAGATGCGCGACGAGAACAAATCCTTCGACCAGGTGATGGACGTGTTCGGCTTCCGCCTGGTCGTGCGCGGCGTGCCGCAGTGCTACCACTCGCTGGGCGCAGTGCATGCTGCGTTCAAGCCGCTGGACGGGCGCTTCCGCGATTTCATCGCGATCCCCAAGGCAAACGGTTACCAGTCGCTGCATACCGTGCTGTTCGGCCCGTATGGCTCGCCGATCGAAGTGCAGATCCGCACCGAAGAGATGGACCTGATTGCCGAGCGCGGCGTGGCGGCGCACTGGACCTACAAGTTCGGCGGTGACTCGCCCAACAGCGCGCAGAGCCGCGCGCATGCCTGGATCGTCGAACTGATCGACTCGCAGCGTGCCGCCGGTTCCTCGCTGGAGTTCCTCGACAACGTCAAGGTCGACCTGTTCCCGGATGAGGTCTACCTGTTCACGCCGAAGGGCAAGATCCTGGCCCTGCCGCGCAATTCCACTGCGCTCGACTTCGCCTATGCCGTGCATACCGATGTCGGCAACATGGCCGTGGCTTCGCGCGTGGACAAGAAACTGGTGCCGCTGCGCACCAAGCTGGTGTCCGGGCAGTCGGTGGAGATCATCACCGCGCGCTCGGCCACGCCCAAGCCGCAGTGGCTGGAGTTCGTGGTCACCAGCAAGGCACGCACCGCCATCCGCCACCAGCTCAAGCAGCTGGAGCACGAAGATGCCGTGCAGCTGGGCCATCGCATGCTTGACCGCGCGCTGGAGGCGATGGACAGCTCGCTGGAGCGCCTGCCGAAGGGCCGTCTGGATGCCTTCCTGGCTGAACATCGTTTCCCGCGCCTGGAGGCCCTGCTGGCGGAAGTCGCGCTGGGCAACTGGATGCCGACCCAGGCCGCGCAGGCGCTGATGGCGTACGCCGAACTGCGCGGCGGCGCGCATTCGCGCCACAGCTCGCAGGAAAAGATCCTGATCAATGGCAGCGAGCGCGGCGTGGTCACCTTCGCCGGTTGCTGCCAGCCCATTCCGGGCGACGACATCATGGGTTACCACACCGCCGGCAAGGGCATCGTGGTGCATCGCATGGATTGCCCGAACCTGGCCGAACTGCGCAAGTCGCCTGAGCGCTGGGTGCTGATCGGTTGGGACACCACCGTGTCCGGCGACTACGACACCTCGCTGGTGGTGGAAGTGGAGAACGGTACCGGCGTGCTCGCGCAGCTGGCTGCGGCAATCGCGCAGAGCCATTCCAACATCGAGCGCGTGGATTACCTGGACCGTGATTTCAACGCCGCCGTGCTGGCGTTCAACATCCAGGTGCGCGACCGCAACCACCTGGCCGAAGTGATGCGTCGCCTGCGCCGCCTGTCGGTCGTGCAGGCGGTTCGTCGCCAGTAGATCCACGCCATGCGTGGATGCACCCCCACCCGGTACAATCACCGCTCTGTTTTCCCCCAACGCACCGGAGCGACCCATGTCCCGCCAGATCATCAACACCGAAAAGGCCCCGGCCGCCATCGGCCCGTACTCGCAGGCCGTGCGCGCCGGCAACACCGTGTATTTCTCCGGCCAGATTCCGCTCGACCCGGCCACCGGCGACATCGTCGGCGTGGGTGACGTCGAAGCACAGGCCCGTCGCGCCTTCGACAACCTCAAGGCCGTGGCCGAAGCCGCGGGCGGTTCGCTGGACAAGGTCGTGCGTCTCGGCCTGTACCTGACCGACCTGGCCGAATTCGCCAAGGTCAACGCCGTGATGCAGGACTATTTCCAGGCCCCGTTCCCGGCCCGTTCCACCATCGAAGTCTCCGGCCTGCCGAAGGGCGCCAACTTCGAGGTCGACGCGGTGATGGTCATCGACTGACCGCCACGTGGCACGCAAGGCGGCGGTCACCCCGGCACTGGCACCGTCCGGTGAAGCATCGCTTGCGATGCTCGCCGGCGTCGGTCCGGCCGTGGCCGCCAAGCTGCAGGCGCGTGGCCTGGCCACCCTGCAGGATCTCTGGCTGCACCTGCCGCTGCGCTATGAAGACCGCACCCGGCTGACCCTTATCGAAGACCTGCGCAACGGTGTTCCGGCGCAGGTGGAAGTGCGGGTGGTCGCCGTCGAGCGCGGCATGCGCTACCGGCCGATGCTGAAGGTAGCGGTGGAAGACGAAGGGCAGGGCACCCTGGTGCTGCGCTTCTTCCACTTCCGCCAGCAGCAGGTCGGCCAGTTCGCGGTCGGCAACCGGCTGCGCTGCTTCGGTACGCCCAAGCCCGGGCACCTGGGGTTGGAGATCGTCCATCCCAGTTACCAGGTGCTGGGGCGCAATGACGATCCCGATCTCGGCGACCGCCTCGACCCGGTGTATCCCACCGTCGAAGGCGTCGGCCCGATGACGATGCGCAAGCTGATCGGCCAGGCGCTTGATCGCCTGCCGGAAGAAAGCACGCTGGAACTGCTGCCGACAGGCTGGCTTGATGGCCTCGGCCTGCCATCGCTGCGCAGTGCGCTTCTCACTGTGCATCAGCCTCCGCCGGATGCAGACCTGGCCGCACTCGCTGCCGGCACCCACCCAGCGCAGCGCCGGCTGGCGATGGAAGAACTGCTGGCGCACCACCTCAGCCTGCGTCGCCAGCGCATTGCGCTGCAGGCGCACCACGCGCCGCCGCTGGCCGGCCCCGGCAAGCTGGCCAAGGCGCTGTTGAAACAGCTGCCATTCGCGTTGACCGGTGCGCAGGCGCGCGTGTTCAAGCAGATCCGCGAAGACCTCGCGCGCCCCAGCCCGATGCTGCGGCTGGTGCAGGGCGACGTCGGCTCGGGCAAGACAGTAGTGGCCGCGTTGGCGGCGATGCTGGCGGTGGAGCAGGGCAAGCAGGTCGCATTGGCTGCCCCCACCGAACTGCTGGCCGAACAACATCTCAACAACCTGCGCGGCTGGCTGGAACCGCTGGGCGTACGCATTGCCTGGCTGGCCGGCAAGGTCACCGGCAAGGCGCGCGCGAAGGTGATGGAACAGGTCGCCAACGGCGAAGCGCAGGTGGTGGTGGGTACCCACGCACTGATGCAGGAGGCGGTGGTGTTCCAGGATCTGGCCCTGGCCATCGTCGACGAGCAGCACCGCTTCGGCGTGCACCAGCGGCTTGCGCTGCGCGACAAGGGCAAGGGCGGCAACAACGTGCCACACCAGCTGGTGATGACCGCCACGCCGATTCCGCGCACGCTGGCGATGTCCGAATACGCCGACCTGGATGTATCGGCCATCGACGAACTGCCGCCGGGCCGCACGCCGGTGCAGACCGTTGCACTGAACAACGATCGTCGCCCGGAACTGATCGAGCGCATCGCCTTGGCCTGCCAGGAAGGGCGGCAGGTCTATTGGGTATGCACGCTCATCGAAGAAAGTGAAGAACTGGATGCCACGCCCGCGCAGGCCACCTACGAATCGCTGCAGGCGCTGCTGCCCGGCGTGCGCGTGGGGCTGGTGCATGGCCGGCTGAAAGCGGCCGAGAAGCTGGCGACGATGGTCGCGTTCAAGGCCGGCGACATCGACCTGCTGGTGGCCACCACGGTGATCGAAGTCGGCGTTGACGTGCCCAATGCCTCGCTGATGGTGATCGAGAATGCCGAGCGCCTGGGCCTGGCCCAGCTGCACCAGCTGCGTGGCCGCGTCGGCCGTGGTTCTGCGGTATCGCGCTGCGTGCTGTTGTATCAGGCACCGCTTTCGCAGATGGCGCGCGAGCGCCTGCAGACCATGCGCGAGACCAACGACGGTTTCGTCATCGCCGAGAAGGATCTGGAACTGCGCGGTCCCGGCGAACTGCTGGGCACCCGCCAGACCGGCCTGGCCGGATTCCGTATCGCCGATCTTGCGCGCGATGCGGGCCTGCTGCCGGGTGTGCATGAGTTGGCCGAACGCCTGCTGGCGCAGCAACCGGCGCTTGCAGATCGCGTGGTGCAGCGCTGGATCGGTACCGCCGTGCGGTACGCCTCGGCCTGATTGACCGGTTGGGGCCGGATCCCTTTGCCGAGCAAAGGGCACTGACCCCGCAAGGGCCAGGACGTCCGCCGCGGACTGGTAGAGCCGAGCCCATGCTCGGCTGCTGTTCGCGCTGCGCGCGTGAGCCGAGCATGGCTCGACTCTACAAAAGCCAAAAGCCTATCCACGCATGGCGTGGATCTACTGGCATTTGCTAGACGGCCGGCAACTGCGTACCCATGTATTCGGACAAACCACGGCAGGCCAGCAGCAGTCCTTCGCGGATGTCATCGCCCATCTTCTGCACTTCTTCGCCGTCCACGCGCACGCGCTCACTGGCATGCAGCATCTCCAGCAGCAGGATCAGCCCGGCATTGGCGCGGTCGATGCGGGCCAGCGCCACACGTTGGCCCGGCGTATGCCAGCGGCTCGGCCACGGCTGACCATCGGCACCTTCACCCTGGCGGATGCGCTTGAGGCAACCCAGCAGGGTGAAGCCGTCGTCGGCATGGGCAGCCGCGGGGGCGGACAGCGTGGTTTCCAGTGCGCGTGCCAGTTCATCGGGGATGCTGGCGGCGGCGTCGCCCAGCGTGGCGAACAGGAAGGGATAGCGGGATGCGGTCATGTCGGCAGTCCTTGTGCGCAAGGCAAGAGGCCACCCACGCGAAGGCGAGGGTGGCGGACGGTGAGTGGTTGCAATACCGGTGACTGCCTCAAGAACGCCGGCGGGCACGAGGCCCCCACGCACCGCCCGCCATAAAACGCACGGACGGATTGCCTGCCGGACGCCACGCAGTAACACGCGCGCAACGCCGGCAGGCAAGCGTAAACAACAAGGCAGTCAAACGGGATTGCAAGCCCGTGCCATCCGTTGTCGATGGCCTCTCATGATGTCCACGACAGCCCTCGTCGCTTCAATGAGAATCATTGGAAAAGTCGAAAACGCTGCAATTGCAGCGGGGCCCTGCAAGGCAGGCCGATTACGTCATTGTTCTCGATCCTTTCGACGTCCATCCACGCATGGCGTGGATCTACTGTGTCGACCAAGGTCGACACCCACCAACAGCAGGTCATGCGTGGATCCACGTGTCGACCAAGGTCGACACCCACCAACAGCAGCAGGGTCGACACCCATCAAGAGCAGGCCATGCCATTCCGACAGATCGCGGAGAACTGTCGAAGGCGGGGTGGGTCCGGTGGCGGGGGCGTGAGCGCCATGGATGGCGCGACCGAGCTTACATGGACGTACTTGCAGCGTCCCCCGCCACCGGACCCACCCCGCCATCCCACGGAATGCCAGCTTCTGCCGTTGCCGTTGCCGTTGCTCCGGCCTCTGCGGGTGCAGGGCGCCGCCCTGCCGAACCCCCGTACTTGCAACGGTCATCTTCCCGGTCCACACTTCGTTGCCGATCTGAAGACGGCAACGATGACCAAGAAGATCCCGCTGTTGATCGATACCGACCCCGGTGTCGACGACGCACTGGCCCTGCTGATGGCCTTCGCCGATGAACGGCATGACGTGGTCGCCCTGACCATCGCCGCCGGCAACGTAGGCCTGCAGTACACCGTCCGCAACGCCCTCAAGCTCTGCGACATCGTCGGCCGCACCGACGTGCCGGTGTTCGCCGGCAGCCCCGATCCGCTGCTGCATCCCTCCGTTGACGCCGCCCACGTGCATGGCCGCGATGGCTACGGCGACGTCGATCTGCCGCCGCCGAGCCGCCAGGCCGACGCCGAGCACGCCGCGCTGGCGATTCTGCGTTTGTCGCACGAACATGCCGGCGAACTGATGCTGGTGATGCTCGGTCCGCTGACCAACCTGGCGCTGGCCCTGAAGCTCGACCCGACGCTGCCCCAGCGCATCAAGCGCATCGTGGTGATGGGCGGTGCAGTCACCTGCCACGGCAACATCACTCCCGCTGCTGAATTCAACATCGCCTTCGATCCGGAAGCCGCGCATGTGGTGTTCACCGCGTTCCCGCACCTGCTGGTGTCGGACTGGGAAGCCACCGTTGCCCACGGCCTGCCGTTGACCGAAGCCGAACAGTGGCTGGGCGCCGAATCCGATCGCGCGCGCTTCTACGAGCTGATCTCGCGCAAGACCCGTGGCCTGTCTGAAGACAGCAAGGGCGGGCGCTGGTACACCGCCGATGCGCTGGCCATGGCCTGGGCGTTGAACCCGGAAGGGCAGCTGCAGGTCGAGTCGCGGCCGCTGAACGTAGAGCTGAACGGCACGTTCAGCCGCGGCGCGACCATCGTCGACTGGAACCGGCAGACCGGCCAGCCGGACAACTGCGATCTGCTGATGGCCTACGACCAGGGGCGTTTCGAGGCCCTGGTACGACAGGCCCTGGGCGCGGACTGAAGTTCGACCCCCGCACTGGTTGCCCCGGGCGGCAACCAGTGCTTATAATGCCGCTCTTGACCACCAGCCCATTTACGGTGTGAGCCCATGAAGGCCGATATCCATCCGAACTACCGCGACGTCGTCTTCCATGACGTCACCTCCGATTTCAAGATCCTGACCCGCTCGACCATGGCGACGAAGGAAACCATCAAGTGGGAAGACGGCAACGACTACCCGCTGGTGAAGGTTGAAATTTCCTCGGCTTCGCATCCGTTCTACACGGGCAAGCACAAGGTCATCGACACCTCGGGCCGTATCGACAAGTTCCAGAAGCGCTACGCGCGCTGATACGTCGTACCCGGTTCGAACCGACGGCCGCGCTCTGCGCGGCCGTTTGTTTTTGTCCGGCGCCTGCCCAACGGGCGTTTGGATGGACGGAACACTGCGTCCTTGTGACAACGCGTTTGCCGATCCCGGCCGCTCGCTGGCAGGGTGTCGGCTGCCTGTCGTCTACGACTTCTGTCTAGCGCCCGGCAAATGCTGCTGTGCGATAATGACCTGATCCCCGGCACAGGCCGAGGACGTCATTCACGTGCCTGACCAATGCGCTTGGGCAGGCGCCTTCCCATGAAGGAGCGCACACAGTGTCCGATCTTGATCAGGTCACGCTCAACGCCGGCGATACGTCGGTCGTTCTGCCCGTCATCAAACCCACCCTCGGCAACGACTGCGTCGACATCGCGAAGCTGACCAAGGAAACGGGGTATTTCACCTACGATTCCGGTTTCACCGCGACGGCCAGCTGCAAGTCCGCCATCACCTACATCGACGGCGACAAGGGCGTGCTGCTGTATCGCGGCTACCCGATCGAGCAGCTGTCGGAGAAGTCGAGCTACGTCGAAGTGGCCTACCTGCTGATCAACGGCGAGCGCCCGAGCGCCGAGCAGCTGAAGGCCTTCACCGACGAGCTGGCTGCCGAAGCCAACGTCGATGCGTCGATCAACACCCTGATCGGCAGCTTCGCCAAGGATGCCCATCCGATGGCCATCCTGACCGCCGCCATCGCGCAGCTGTCGGGCATCTATCACGCCTCGCTGGACCTGTCCGACGCCGAACAGCGCCGCCAGGCCGCCGTGCGCCTGATCGCCAAGGTGCCGACCCTGTCGGCGCTGATCTACCGCCACGGCAAGGGCCTGCCGGCCAACAAGCCGGACACCTCGCTGGACTACGTCAGCCGCTTCCTGAAGCAGACCTTCGAGTCGGCTGATGGCCAGTACGAGCTGAACCCGGATGTGGTCAAGGCGCTGGATCTGCTGTTCATCCTGCACGCCGACCACGAGCAGAACGCCTCGACCTCGACCGTGCGTCTGGTCGGTTCGACCGGTGCCAATCCGTACGCGTCGGTCGCCGCTGGCGTCACCGCGCTGTGGGGTCCGGCCCACGGCGGTGCCAACGAAGCCGTGCTGAAGATGCTGGAAGAGATCGGTTCGGCCGACAACGTCGAATCGGCCGTGCTCAAGGCCAAGGACAAGACCTCCGGCTTCCGCCTGATGGGCTTCGGCCACCGCGTGTACAAGAACTTCGACCCGCGCGCGAAGGTCATCGGCGAGATGACCGGCAAGGTGCTCAAGCAGCTGGGCGTGCAGGATCCGCTGCTGGACGTGGCTGTGAAGCTGGAGCAGGCCGCGCTGCAGGACGAGTACTTCGTCGCCCGCAAGCTGTACCCGAACGTCGATTTCTACAGCGGCATCATCTACAAGGCGCTGCAGATCCCGACCGAAATGTTCACCGTCATGTTCGCCCTGGGCCGTACCTCCGGCTGGGTCTCGCATTGGCTGGAACAGCAGGTCGACCCGGAAATGAAGATCGGCCGTCCGCGCCAGGTCTACACCGGCCACGACGTGCGCGACTACCAGGGCTGATCGCCTGCGGTAGGTTGTGCTGAAGGCGCCCCGCAATCGCGGGGCGTTTTTTTTTGTTTCGCTTCTGGTAGATGCCAACCTTGGTTGGCATGATTTCGGCGCTCGCGAAACATCATCCACGCATGGCGTGGATCTACCGCGTCTCCGCCTTTGGTAGGTGCCAACCTTGGTTGGCACGCTGTTCTCCGCGCCAAGAGCGCGTGATTCAAGGGTCTCATCAGCTTCACAAGCGCTCGCGCAGCCTCAGGACGCCAGCTGCACCCGCAGCACCTGATACGGAGCGTTCGACCCCATGAGTACCCGATTCGACCCACCCGAGCGCGGCCCGCTTGGTCCCGACGTCGCGACTGTTGTCACCACTCCCATCGTGCCGCCCACCAGCGAAAGCGCGGTGTCCTGGGGCGCCATTTTCGCCGGCGCCGTTGCCGCTGCTGCACTGTCCCTCATCCTGCTCATCCTTGGTGTAGGCCTCGGCCTGTCCTCGGTATCGCCGTGGTCGTTCGAGGGCGTTTCCAAGGAAACCTTCGGCTGGACCAGCGTCGCGTGGCTCACCTTCACCGCGCTGGCCGCTTCCGGTCTGGGCGGCTATCTGGCAGGCCGCCTGCGCACCAAGTGGACGCAGATCCACGGCGATGAAACCTACTTCCGCGATACGGCGCACGGCTTCGTGTCGTGGGCTGTGGCCACGCTGCTCACTGCCGGTCTGCTGACCTCGGCCATCGGTGGCGTGCTGGGCGCCGGCGCAAAGGTGGCTGGTGCCACCGCAGGCGCCGCGGTCTCCACCGCAGGTGTGGCTGCTGCCGGTGTCGGCACTGCGGCTGCCGGCGGTCAGGAAGGCGACCTCGACTACTGGGTGGATTCGCTGTTCCGCAACGCCACCACGCCGGGCCCGGACGCCGCCGGTGCACCTCCGGTTCCGCCGACAGCGGGCGCAGCACCGGGCAACGGCCCGATGGACCCTACCGCACCGCCGCCCCCGGCCGCCGCCAGCGTTGGCTCACGTGACGCCCGCACGGCCCCGCCGCCGCCGCGCCCGATGCCGGGCAATGGCCCGATGGGTGACCGCCGCGAAGTGCGTGCCGAAGTGAACCGCATCATCGTCAACAGTCTGCAGGGAGATGGCCTGGACCCGGCCGATACCCAGTACCTGTCGCAGCTGATCGCGCGCGAGACGGGCATGAGCCCGGCCGAAGCGCAGGCCCGTGTGACTGACGTGCAGACCCGCATGCGTGCTGCGCTGGAAAAGGCCAAGACCACCGCCAAGCAGGTTGCCGACGATGCCCGCAAGGCAACGGCCTATGCCGCGCTGTGGCTGTTCATCACCCTGCTGATCGGCGCGTTCTTCGCCAGCCTCAGCGCCACCTGGGGCGGCCGTCGCCGCGACCTGTAATCCGCATCTGATGCAAGGAGACCTGCCATGAAGACGCTTCTGCTCTGGTTCCTGGGAGTACCGATTCCGCTGCTGATCCTGTACGCGATCTTCTTCTGAGAACCTGTTGTTGAGTGAGACCCATCAGGCCGCCGTGAGGCGGCCTGATGCCATCCAGTTGCGCCTGAGCATTTGCACAGTCGAGCCACGCTCGACGCACGCGCGCAGCGCGAGCAACAACCACGCGCAGGCCCGGTACTACGCCTCCGCGTACCGGCTCGGTGAACATCCCAGCACACGCCGGAAGGCCGCAGAAAACGCACTCGGGCTTGCATAGCCCAGGTCCAATGCCACGCGTGTCACTGCCTGGCCCTGTCCCAGTCGCTCGATGGCCGCCAGCAGGCACACCTGTTGCCGCCACTCGGCAAAACCCACCCCCGTATCGGCGCGGAACAGGCGCGTGAACGTGCGCCGGCTCATGCCTGCCTCGGCGGCAACATCATCAAGGCGGGCCGCCAGTGAGGGAGTATCGAACAGGGCACGACAGACACGTGCGAGGCGTGCATCGGCAGGCAGCGGCGCATGCAGGGAAAGTACCGGCATCGATGCGATTTCCGCCACCAGCAACTGCATCAGTTTGCCTGCGCGTCCGTCTTCATCGTACAGCGGGGGCAGGTCCACCGCCGCCTGCAGCAGCTGCTGCAGCAGCGTAGAGACCGCATACACCCGGCAGTGCTCCGGCAGCGCCACTGCGTCGGCCGCCTCGGCGGAGAGAAAAGCGTTGAGCATCGTCACCGGCCCCCGCGTGGTCATCTCATGCGCCAGGCCTGCAGGCACCCAGCAGGCGCGCCGTGGCGGAACCAGCCAGCGCCCCTGCGGCGTGGCCACACTGATGGTGCCGCGCGCAGCGAACGCGAACTGCCCTCGCCGGTGAGCATGGCGGGGAAACGTGAACTCGGCTGCGTAGTCGTTCGAGGTGACCACGACATCGCGTGGCAGGTCTTCGTAGGGATCAAGCAGCGAGTTGCGCATGGCCCGGATTCTATAGCGATTGACCCGTCATCAACGGTGCGACTGACGTGCGATGCCTAGCATCGGGGATTCCCCCAACTGCACTGGAATCCCATGGCCAATACCTTTCATCGCGTGGGGCACGGATCGCACCCTGTCCTGGTCGTGCACGGCTGGTTCGGCGACGCGCACGCGTTCGAGCCGATCGAGCCATGGTTGTCGCGCGACGAGTTCAGCTACCTCTTCATGGACTGCCGCGGCTACGGCGGCATGCGCGATGCGCCCGGCGCGTACACCATCGACGAGATCGCCTCCGATGCGCTGGACCTGATGACGTCCCTCGGCCACGAACGCTTCAGCGTGGCAGGTCATTCGATGGGCGGCATGGCCATTGAACGCATGGCGGTGCTTGCGCCGGAACGGATACGCGGCATGGTGGCCATTGCGCCGGTGCCTTGCGGCGGCATTGCCTACGACGCCGCGACGCGAGGCCTGCTTGAAGCGGCAGCCGGGGACGTCGGCATGCGCCGGACCATCATCGATCGCAGCACTGGCGGACGGCTGCCGGCGCAATGGCTCGACTGGAAGGCCGCGTATTCGGCGGCACATGCTTCACCTGCGGCATTTGCTGCCTATCTTCCAGCGTGGGCGGATACCGACTTCAGCAATGAGATCGTCGGCACTCATCGGTTGAAGGTGCTGGTGGGTGGGCACGATCCCACCTTCAACCGTGCACTGATGGAGCGCACGTATCTGTGCCGCTACCGGCAGGCCGCGATGGAGGTCCTGCAGGATGCCGGGCATTACCCGATGAACGAGACGCCGTTGGCCTTGGTGGCGGCCATGGAATCGTTCCTGAAAGAGGCGTCGGGTCCGGGATGAATGGTTTCTGACATTGGATGTCGTTTTCACATCTTTTCGGAGTTATTGCATGGGCATCACATTCGAGGCGATAGAACCTGAGGGCACTTATCCCTGCATGGAGAACACCATGAACCGACGACTCACCCTTGCGCTCCTCGCCACTTCCTTGAGCCTGTTCAGCGCTGGGGCCTTTGCCCAGTACACCGGCCCGGGCGCCACCAGTGCCGTCACCACGGTGGCCGAAGCACGCGACCAGCGTGACGACCAGCCGGTGGTGCTGCAGGGCACGCTGGTGGCCAAGATCGGCCACGAGCGCTACCGCTTCAAGGACGCGACCGGCGAGATCGATGTGGAAATCGACGACAAGGATCTGCCCAGCCACCAGGCCGTCAGCGCGACCACCGTGGTGGAGCTGCACGGTGAAGTGGATACGCACCGCTTCAAGCCTACCGACATCGACGTGGATCATGTGCGGATCGTCAGCACGCGTTGAGGCGGCGGTGGTGCACCCGTGCGTCGAGCATGGCTCGACTCTGCAAAGTGCATGCCGCGCAATGAGGTTTGTTGCAAAGGCCGAATGAGGAAATTTGCATAACCCTCAAACATTGAACGCCTTCAAAGAATCTCCTTAACGTTCAGTTATTTAGGAAAGCTTGAATGGCCGGCGCGGGGTAGGCATACCTACCATTCTCTCGTCGGCCGCACCCACCTCTGCGGACGGCGCTTCCCTCCCTTTCTCCTTGGGGAGGGGAGCTTTCATATCCCCCTGTCCGAGAGAGACAACCATGCACGCCATTCTGAAGAAGGCCACGCTCGCTGCAGCGTTGGCCACCCTTTCGCTGTCCGCCCATGCCTTCGACGCCGACATCAAGGTCTGGGCCAGCGTCGACCCGACCCTGGCCATGCTGAAGGCCGACGGCACCGCGCTGGATTCGGTGGTGAACCTGGTCCACAACCCGGTCAACGGCCTGGTGCCGTGGTCGCAGCAGGTGCGTATCTACTCCAACGATATCGACCAGGACATCGAAGTGCGCGTCGGCAGCGCGCCGCAGCTGCTGCACACCTCGGGCGCTGGCGCCCCGGTGCCGCTGACCGTCAGCCTCAACGGCAAGGCATTGACCGTGGCCGCGCAGGACTTCCTTGCCTCCGACCTGTTCGATGGCGCGCTGCCGGGCGCATCGATTCCGATGCCGCTGCGTATCGCGCAGACCAACCAGGCGCCGATCACTGCCGGTGGCCAGTACGAAGGCATCGTCACCATCGCCATGCAGCAGAAGACCACCAGCCCGTAAGGCGCCCGCGCCGGCCCGCTTGCCGGGCCGGCCGCTTCCGGTAACACCCCCATGAAATCTCCCGCACCCGCCGTCACCCGGCTGGCGGTCGCGCTCGCCCTGTCGTTGGCCACGCCCCTGGTCGCGGCGCGCGGCGTTCCCGCCGGTTTCGAGGATCTGGTCGAAGGCCAGACCGAACAACTCGAGGTACGCCTGTTCGGTCGTTCGACCGGGCTGGTGCCGGTGCGCGTGACCCTGGAACACGTGCAGCTGGAAGCCCCGGCCGAGGCGCTGCAGGCATTGCAGCTCCCCGCCGAGGCACAGGCCGCATTGTTGCCGGCGCTGTCGCAGCCGCTGCCGCGCAACAGCCATCTGGCCTGCCGTTATGGTGGCGCCAGCGCCGGTTGCGGTTACATCGATCCCCCCGAGGAGCCCACCGCCGTGCGCGCGCTGTATGACGAAGGCGAGGGCGCCGTGCGCCTGTTCGTCGCCCGCCAATGGATTCCCGGCGAACCGGCCGCCGAGCGCTACCACCAGGTCAGCGCTAATGCCGAAAACGCCTTCCTGCACCAGCACACGCTCAACGTCAGCGGTGGCCGCGGCTACCAGTCGCTGGCTGCGCAGGGCATGGGCGCGCTGGGCGTGTTCCAGCGCGGGCACCTGTCCGCCGACTGGACCTTCAGCCAGCAGCACTACCGTGGTGGCCGCGCCACCCGTGATTTCCAGCTGGACAACGCCTATTACCGCCATGACCTGGGGCAGCAGCACTACCTGCAGGCTGGGCGCATGGACCGCCGCAACCTGAGCAGTCCGCAGGGCGGCACCTTCAGTTTCAGCATGCTGCCGATGGATCGCTTCCAGGGCCTGCGGCTGGGTACCACGCAGGCCTACGTGGATGCAGCTGCCGCCGTGCAGGCCACGCCGCTTACCGTGCTGCTGGCGCGCGATGCACGGGTGGACGCCTTCGATGGCGAGCGCCTGCTGCAGACCTTCTATCTGCAGGCCGGCATCAACCAGCTCGATACGCGCCGGTTCCCGCTGGGCAACTACACCATCACCCTGCGCATCTACGAAGACGGCGTGCTGGTACGCAGCGAGGACGCGCCGTTCGACAAGGGCGGCGACTGGACCGACAGCAGCGTGCAGTGGTTCCTGCAGGGCGGCCGCCGCAACGAGCGCCGCAGCGATCGTTTCGATGATGAGCTGGCGGCGATGGGCGGCGTGCGCGTGCCGATGTCGCGCAACGTGGCGATGACGGCCGGCCTCGCCGACCTTGGTGGCTTCAGTTATGGCGAACTGCGGCTGGACCTGCGCCATGTCTTCGCCACCCAGGAGATCCGCGCCACCCTCAGCGGCATGCACGGCAGCGATGGCAGCCGTGGCCAGCAGCATCAGGTGTCCTATCGTCGCCGTGCCTCGTGGAATGTGTACCACCAGCGCATGCGCGGCCGTGCCTGCCAGTTCGAGGATGACGCACGCGACCGGCTCGGCTGTGCCGATTCGCTCAGCGCCTCGATGGCACTGCCGCTGGCCGGTGGCAATGCCTACGTGGCCTATACCCGCCGCCAGACCTGGCGCGCAGGTACCGTGCAGCCGGGGCTGGGGGATGATCCGCTGGCCGGGCTGGACCCGCTGTTGCCGCCGTGGATTCCACAGCCCACGCGCGTGCCGCAGCTCAGCCGCACCTGGCAGGCCAGCTACAGCCGCAGCCAGCGCTGGGGCGAGTTCAGTGTGTCCAGCCGCATCGGCGTGTGGCAGCAGACCAGCGGCGGCGGCCTGCGCGACGGGCGTGACCGCGGCATCTATTTCAACTTCAGCCTCAACCGCCTGCAGCGCGGTGATCGCGGTAGCTCACAGCGGCGCTACGGCCTGGATGTGCGCCAGCCGCAGCACGCACGACCGGACATCAATTACAGCGCCGGCCAGACCCTGCGCCAGGAATACGAAGACCAGTACCGCGAAGTGTCCGGCGAATTGCGTGGCAACAACAACGAACGCTACAGCGCCACGCTCAGCGGGCAGCTGCAGAACCGCATCGGCCAAACCGGCGCCACGGTATCGCGCTACCAGCACCAGGGCGGCAACGAGGTGGCGTACAGCGCCACGCACAGTTCCGGGCTGGCCATCGGCTCGCGCGGGCTGTACTGGGGCGCAGGCGTGGGTGCCGATGCCGGGCTGGCGGTGCAGGTGGACGGCACTGACGATCTGGACTTGACCGGCGTGGCCGCCGAACTGCAGGTGGGCGGACTGCGCCGGCAGCGGCTGAAGCTGGGCGAACGTCGCCTGCTGCCGATTTCCGCCTACCAATCGCACCGCGCCGAAGTACAGGACGCCAGCGCACTGGACAGCATCGCCGCCGTGCGTGTGAGCGGTGTCGGCGGCGCACGTCCGCTGTTCCTCTCGCCCGGGCGGCTGGTGCGCATGCCGGTGCCGATTGAAGTGACCTACACCTTCATCGGCAACGCCCACGACATCGCCGGTGCACCGCTGCGCGGCGCCCGCATTCTCAACGCGCCGGTGCCCGGCACCGGCAGCAATGGAGGCTTCGTGGCCGACTTCCCACGACGCGAAAAGACCCTGTACCTGCTGCAGGACGACAGGCTGCTGCACTGCCCGCTGCAGGTGCGTGAGCGCCGCAGCGTGGTGATGCTGGTGGGCACTGTGCAGTGCGAACCGCTGGCCGTAGCGCAGCTGCCCGCCGACATCCGCCATCAGGCACGGGTGACGCGACTGCTGCAGGAGCAGGCGTTGATTGCCGCCACGCCGCAGACTGCGGCAGCGGGAGGTGCGCAGTGAACCGGCGGGTGTGGTGGGTGATGGCGGTGCTGTGCGCGTTGGTGGTGTTGGCGCCACGGGCGATGGCGCAGCAGCCGCCGGAGACCGATCCCAGTCCGATAGTTCAGCAGGTGACGCTTGCGTGGGATCGATCGTCCATGCCAGGTGATCTGGAGATTTGGCCAGACAGGACGGTTCTGGGCTTCAGTCGTGACGTGTCGCGCAAGCTTGGCCAGATACATCTGACCTGCCGATCCAGTGTGGATCCTTCGCAAGGCAGCTGCAGAACCTCTGGCGATGAGGATGTGCTATTCGGATCGTCGGAAATCGTACTCAGGATGGTCGAACAACGATCCGGTCTTCCAACAGAAGTGAGATTGAACGGTTGGTTGCGACGGATCGTGTCGGGTCGTGCATGCACTAACGATTTTTGGACCCTGTACGTGTATCCGCTTTACTCAGCAGCTTGGGACCAATGCAATGTTGATGAGCCGCTAGGTACCGGAGTAAGGCTTGTACTTCCACAAGAAGAACTCAGGAGACTGGTAGCGGGTCAGTGGCACGGTGAGCTCCAGCTCGATCTCAAAGTGGATCCAGCACAAGGGACGGTGCTGACCAATGTCATCACTTTCGACTTCACCATCACCGACTACAACGCGGTCTCCATCTACTTCCCGCTCTTCGACCAGGTCACTCCACACGTCGGCTTGAACCTGCAGTACGACCCGCTCGCACAGACCATCGGCGGCCGAACCCAACTCGACATGTGCCTGTACGACGGACTGGGCTCGCAGAGCCAGTACCTGGGCGTCACCGTGCGCGACAGCGGGCCACGTCCTCCGGGGCCTTCCGGCTATTCGGTCTGGCATACCGACGGCGGCAGCGATGCCACGCAACGCGTGGACTACACCGTCACCCTCGATCACAACGGCAGCGCCATGCCCCTGCGCAACGGCGTGGAGCAGCTGCTGCACGGCATCGATACCGCCAAGCTGCGCCTGGTGCTGTTGCCCGGCATGACGCAGCCGGTGTTCTGCGTGCCCACGCCATTGACGCTGGAAACCCCCCGCGTGCCGGTCAGCAGCAAACGCCCCGGCTACTACGACGGCGATCTCAAGGTGGAACTGCGCGTTCCCACTGTCACGCCCTGATTCCCATGGAGCCCCCGATGAAGCCTCTCATTCGCTGCCTGCTTCCCTTGTCGCTGCTGATGGCGATGCCTGCCCACGCCAACCTCACCGTGCACCCCATGCGCACGTCGGTGGACGTGAAGAAGGGCGCGCAGATCCGCATCTATTCGCAGTCCACCCTGCCGCAGTACGTGCAGGCCTCGATCAAGCGCATCGTCGACCCGGCCGGTGCAGAAGAACACGAGGTCGAGGTCGAGCCCGGCGAAGCGGCCATCGCCATCACGCCCGGAAAGTTCGCGCTGGCTGGTGGCGGTAATCGCCTGATCCGGGTAATTCCGCTGCAGCCGGTCGAGAAGGAAACCGCCTACCGCGTGTATTTCGAAGGCGTGCGTGGCCCTGACGTCATTGAGCGCGCAGACGAGGGCGAGCGCGCGCAGGCGAATGTCGGCGTCAGCCTGATATGGGGCGCACTGGTCAATGTGCTGCCCGCGCAGCCGGCCATGGCGGTGCAGGTGGAAGGCAATCGCCTGCGCAACACCGGCACTGTGCGCGTAGGCATCACCAGCATCGCTGACTGCGATGGTGCGCGCTGCACTGCGCACGACGTGTCGCGAAGCCTGTATCCCGGCAGTGCGTTGGAGCTGCCTTTCCCCGTGCAGCCGGGACACACGCTGCAGATGCGTTACCGACTGACCCGCGATGGCTATCGCGAGCACCTGCAGACCCTGGCGCCCAGCGCCGGTTGATTCCTCAGCCCCGCCAGCGGCGCTGGTGGGGTTCTTTCTGACATCCCTGTTAAGGAGATCCAATGAATCGTATCTATCGCCGTCTATGGAGTCGCGTCCGTCAGTGCTGGGTGGTGGCCAGCGAACTGGCACCATCGCGCGGAAAGGCGTCTTCCACCGTTCGTGCAGGGAGTCTTGTGCTTCTTTCGTTGCTGGTGGTGCCGACTGCTGGCGCGCGCGAGGATGACGAAGATGACACAGCCTGGTGGGCACGACAGACAATGAGTGCCTTCGTCGCAACGGCTGGCGCCAGCGGGCGTGCATTCGAGACCCGCGCAGTCAATCGTGGCGATGTGTACAGCAACACATCGCGCGCCAACTGGAGTGTCATCGACGGCAAGGAGTCCATGGCACTGGGGTCGGAAGCACGTGCCAGCGGTGAACATAGTCTCGCGGCAGGTATCAGCAGCCGTGCCGCGGGTGCGAGAAGCGTGACGCTTGGGAGCCTCTCGGAGGCATGGGGAGATAACAGCATTGCGCTCGGTCACTATGCCGTCACCGAGAACGGTGGATATGGCACTGCTGTAGGCACCTACAGTAGGGCCAACGGGATTGGAGCAACGGCGCTTGGGCAGAATGCCAAGGCTCAAACCGAAAACTCCATTGCCGTGGGAAGTGGTTCCATGACGGACGCCGGGGCTGGCGTCTCAAAGATTGCCATCGGCGGCAATGCGTACGCGGGCAGTATTGGCTGGACGGGTGCGATCGCACTGGGTGGGGAATCGCGCGCAGAGTACGACGGTGTGGCTGTTGGTTATGGTGCAAAGACATCGGCAAATGGCACTGTGGCACTTGGTCGTGGATCGCTTGCCACAGAGGCCAACACCGTTTCGGTCGGTACCAGCAGCGTGAAGCGTCGGGTGGTCAATGTGGCCGATGCGCGGCTGAACTCGACCAGCAGTGATGCGGTCACAGGCAAGCAGTTGTATGCAACCAACTCCAACGTAACCAAGGCCCAGACCGCAGCCGATGGAGCGAAGACGACAGCCACGGCAGCACAATCCACCGCCAACACGGCCAACACCAATGCCAGCACAGCGCTGGCGAAGGCCAATGCGGTCAGCGGCCTGGTCAGCCAGGTATCAGCAAGTGGCAACGTAAGGCTGGGTGGTGAGAACACCGGTACGGTGCTGGATGTGCGTAACAAGTCCAACGCCGTTCGCAGCATCACCGGCTTGAAGGACGGGGCGCTTTCTGCATCCAGCACTGAAGCCGTGACGGGCAAGCAGCTCAATGCAACCAACACCAATGTGACCAGTGCCAGAACTGCAGCCGATGCCGCGAAGACGACGGCCACGGCAGCGCAGTCCACGGCCACTACGGCCAATACCAATGCCAACACTGCATTGGCCAAGGCCAATACGGTCAGTGGCCTGGTCAGCCAGGTATCGGCCAGTGGCAACGTGCGTCTTGGCGGTGAGAACACCGGCACCGTTCTGGATGTCCGAAACAAGTCCAATGCTGTTCGCGCCATCACCGGTCTGAAGGATGGAGCGCTGAGCACGACCAGCACCGAGGCGGTTACGGGTAAGCAGCTCAACGCCGCCAATGCGAATGTCAGCAAGGCGCAGGCAGCAGCCGACGCAACGGCTGCACGGCTGAATGCCAGTGCGGTGGCACTGGGCGCGGGAGCTGTCGCGGAGCAGGCCAGCTACGGCATCAGTACTGCACTGGGTAACAACGCCAAAGCCTACAACGGCAAGAGCGTCGCCATGGGCGCAGACGCTCGCGCGACGGTGGATGACGCGGGTAACAAGATCAGTGGCAACGGAGGTGTGTCCATCGGTGCTGGCACCCGCAGTGGCAACGGTGCGGTAGCGCTCGGACTAGATGCTGTTGCAACGGGTGATAGGGGCGTTGCTGTCGGTCATGAGGCGTCCGGGAAAGGCACGCACGCAACGGCACTTGGCTTCCAGAGCAACGCGTCTGCCAGCCAGGCGACGGCGGTCGGGCGCGGAGCGGTTGCCAGCAGCCTGTATGCCTCGGCACTGGGTAATCAGGCGAGTGCTACGGCACAGAGCGCGTTGGCGCTCGGTGATCGCGCCAGTGCGACGCATGCGGGCGCGGTGGCTCTGGGAAATGGCTCGGTAACGACCGCAGCCAATCAGGTTTCCGTGGGCAATGGCTCGTTGAAGCGCAAAGTGATCAATGTGGCCGACGGCGCCGTGGATACGTCTAGCAGTGATGCCGTGACTGGCAAGCAGCTGCATGCGACCAACACCAGCGTGGCTGCTGTGAAGGCGACCGCAGATGGTGCGCAGGCGCGGGTGGCGGCACTGGATGGTCTGGTGGGGCAGGTGTCGGCGAGCGGCAACGTGCGCCTGGGCGCTGACAACACCGGCACCGTCATCGATGTGGCTAACAAGACCGGCGTTAAGCGCAAGCTGCAGAATCTGGCCAACGGCGTGCTCAGCGCTTCCAGCACCGATGCGGTAACTGGGCAGCAGCTCGATAACACCAACAGCGAAGTGACCAGTGTGCGCACGGCGGCAACCGCGGCGAAGACGGCGGCCGACGCTGCCCGTGGCGTGGCCGATGGCGCTGTGCTGAAGGCTGATGCCTTGGGCGGACTGGTGGGGCAGGTATCTGCGAGCGGCAGCGTTCGCCTGGGTGCAGAGAACACTGGGACCATCGTGGATGTCGCAAACAAGAGTGGTGCCAAGCGGCGCATCTACAACATCGCCAACGGAGCGTTGAGCGCGGGCAGCACGGATGCGGTGACCGGGCAGCAGCTGTTTGCAACCAACGCCTTGGTGGAGACGCAGCGGCAGGCTCTAGCCGGGCATGCGCAGCAGCTGACGAATCAGGACGGGCGTATCACAGATAACCGGCTCGAGCTGGATGCGCTGCGTGCGGACTTCGATAACTTCGATCCGGATCTGGATGGCGTTGTTAAGTTCAGTGTCGATCGCAGTCTGGTGGATATGGAGGGTGCGCGCGTATCGGGCGTGGCGGCGGGGGATATAAGTTCTGCGACCAGCACGGATGCTGTGAATGGTGGTCAGTTGTTTGCGACCAATGAGCGCGTCAATGCAATCGAGAGCGCTGGAAAGTTCCTGAGTATTGGAAGCGACAGCCTCAGCGAAGCCGCCAGATCGGGTTCTTTGGGTGTGGCCATCGGTGATTCGGCGCAGGCAAGCGTTGAACATGAGGGAGGAACCGCAGTAGGTGCATATGCCAACGCGGGTGGCAAGAACTCTGTAGCCCTCGGTAGAGGGGCACTTGTGGAGAAGGGGGCGGAGAGTTCTTTCGCGCTCGGTGCCGGTTCGCGCGCAGCGGCAGTTGAAACAACGGCGGTTGGCGCGAATAGTAGGGTTGAAGCAAGTGCGGCCAGGTCCGTCGCCGTGGGGGCTGGATCAATTGCAAGGGAGTCTGACACCGTCTCCTTTGGAACGAGTCTGTACCAGCGCCGGCTGGTGAATGTAAGTCGAGGTATCGCAGAGGGGGACGTCTCCACAATCGCGCAGCTCAACGAAACTCTTGCCGGGCTGGGTGGCGGTGCAGGCTTGGATGCTTTGGGGAACGTTGTCGGGCCAGTCTATAGCGTGCAAGGTGGCAAGCAGAACAATGTCGGAGATGCCTTGGCTGCACTCGATGGTGCAGTGGTCAGGTCAGAAAGTCGCGTAGATGGCCTCGAAGGTCAGCTGCGTGCGACGTTCCAACAGTCACCCTCGACCCGGGTGGATGGAGTTGGCCAGCTGAATCTGACAGGCGCGCAGGGCATGGTTCTATCGAACTTGGCCGATGGGCGTATTGCTGAAGGTAGTCGCGATGCAGTGACTGGTAGCCAGTTGTTTGAGGCGAGGCAAGATATCGCGCGCAACCGTATCCATCTGGAGGAACTGAAGTCGCGTGGTTTCATGGAGGCGTCAGATCCTGATGGCGTGGTCGACTTTGGGGGCTCTCGTCTAACTGGAGCCGCCAAGGGACGCATTGATGGCGACAGCAGCGATCTTGTCAATGGAGGTCAGCTGCATGAGACGAATCTTCGTCTCTCGAAAGTTGAAGCTGATTCGGCCTGGCTTGCGGTGGGCACTGACGACCAATCACGCGGGGCAGTTGCTGGGGCGCTAGGTGTGGCTCTTGGTGGTGATGCAGTTGCTGGTGGAACCGGAGCGACAGCTCTAGGGAGCTACGCCACGGCGGAGGCGACCAACTCCATTGCGCTGGGCCGGGGGGCTTGGGTTTCAGAGAGTGGCTTCTATGGATTCGCCGTGGGAAGTGGATCCCGTGTCAACGCGAGATTCGGTGTTGCTATTGGTGCAGCTAGCCAAGTCCTCGGCGGCGCTGACGGTAGTGTTGCATTGGGGGCTGAGTCTGTCGCGGATCAGGTGGGCACAGTTTCTGTTGGCAATGACTACCTGAAACGCCGAATTGTGAACGTAGCCAACGGCCGCAACGCCAACGACGCAGCCACCATCGGCCAGCTCCGCGGCGCCCTGTCCGCCCTCGGCGGCAACATCGACGCCAACGGCAACGTCACCACCCCCGGCTTCAACGTCCAGGGCCAGCATCAGAGCACCGTCAACGACGCTCTCACCACCCTCGACGCCGCCGTAGTCATCACCGGCTCCCGCATGGACCGCGTCGAAACCCAGCTCCGCTCGGTCTTCCAGGAAACGCCTTCCACCCGCAGCGACGGCACCGCCCTGCTCACCCTGGCCGGCGCCAACGGCATGGTCATCTCCAACGTGGCCAACGGCCTGATCGCCGCCGGCAGCCGCGAGGCGGTCAACGGTGGCCAGCTGCATGCCGTACAGCAGCAGCTCAATGGCCGCATGGACGGGCTGGAGCAGCGCGTCGATGGCAAGCCGCAGGCACGTGCATTGGCTACGGCTTCGGCCGCGCCGACCGAACAGGTCACGCCAACGCCGGAAGCCAGCGATTCGCCGCAGGTGGCCTCGGCAGGCGAGGGCACGTCGCCCACGCCTCAGCCGAAGTCGAAGCAGGACGACACGCCGTCGCCCACGCCGCAGGTCGATACCGCTGAACTGGAGAAGATGCTGGCCCGCGCCAACGAGTACACCGATGGTGCCATCAGCAACTTCGAGCGTCGCCTGGACAAGATGGACAAGCGCTTCAACCGCATGGCGGCGATGAGCAGTGCGCAGACGGCGATGGCCATGAACACCGCTGGCCTGGCCACCTACAACCGCCTCGGCGCGGGCGTGGGCTATGCCGAGGGCGAGTCGGCCATGGCGGTGGGTTACCAGCGCGTACTCAACGACAAGGGCTCAGCCACCTTCAGCCTCAATGGTGCGTTCACCAACAGCGGTGAGCGCAGCATGGGCGTGGGTGTGGGCATCGGCTGGTAAGCCATGGCGCCCCGGTGTGGTGCGCGTAACGAGCCCCGCCGCGCCGGGGCCATTGCAGAGGAAATTGCGATGTATAGCTTCATGAGCCGTTTCATGACCTACCGGCGCTACTACGTCTGGCGCGCCCGCATCCGCTACGTCACCCACGACATGGATACGTGGACGCTGGCGTGCCTGGTGTTGATGATCTGCATGGGGCTGATGGTGTGGGGGTTCTGGCGCGTGGTGAACGTGCCGCAGCCGCGCATCCATCCGGAAGCCGCCGCCGTGCGGGTGGAAGTGCTGACCGACGAAGCGATCCATCGCATCGTGCTGGTGCGCCACGGGGGCACGACGCCGGGTCATCCCTTCTACAGTGCCGCGGAGATCCGCGGCAGCACCCAGCGCACGCTGCGGGTGCGGCAGACGCTGCAGGACCCGGTACCGATGAAGCTGCAGGCGGACATGTACGCGGATATCGCCGATTACATCAACGCTACCGGTGCCTGCATGCCCTTTCCCTGCCGCCGCGTGAGTTTCCGCATCGAACAGCTGCAGCGGTCGGGGCACGAGAGTGCTGTACGCAACAAGGCACTGGCCGAGATCCTGCAGGTGCCGTGGTACCTGGTACCGAATCTTGATGGCGAACGCATGCGCGTGCGCAGTGGTTGGGCGGATGATTTCCAGGACGTGTACTCGCACGCCTGGAACCTGCATGACCTGCAGAAGATGCATGCGCGCATGATGGCCGAGTACCCGTACCGTGCTGCGGTGCCGTGGCTGGCACGATTGGCAACCCCGTCCGAGGAAAAGCTGATCTTCCCGTAGAGCCGAGCCATGCTCGGCTGCTCTCCGCGCGAAATATGGCGGCCCTGAGCCGAGCCGAGCGCAGGCTCGGCTCTACCTCGGTCAGCCGCCGATGTAGGCGGTGATCTCCGTCTCGGCCAGCAGCTGCCGCAACTGCGTGGCCGACGCCCGCCGCATGGGTTTCTCATCCACCGGCGACAGCGGTGCCTGGCGCAGGGCGTCGTAGGGCAGCACGGCCAGGTCGAAGGTCAGTTCTTCGGCGCTGAACACCCACACCGGTACGTCCAGGTTGCGCTCGCGGTCCAGCCGCAGGCGCCGCGTGCGCGATTCGGCGGGGATGCGGTGCTCGTCCAGGAAGCGATGCACGGCCTCCGGGTCGTCACTGTGCAGATGCAGTTGCACGGGGCTGTTGGCGTCGGCGGTGCCGTCCAGCACGGGGCCGGCCAGGCGCGGTGAGAAGCCGTGCAGGAACTCCAGCGCGCGCAACGCGGACTCGCGCCGCCGCTGCAGCTCGTTGCCGTGTTGTGGGCCGGAAAACAGCCGCTGGTACTCGCGCAGGGCCTGTTCGATCTCGACGTTGCGGGGCAGCGAGGCATCGTCGTGGATGCCGAGGCGGCTGGCGGCCTTGAGTTTGGCCTGGTGGAAGTCGCGGATTCCGCCTTCGGCCATCAGCCGGGCGGCTTCGTGGGCGAGGCGATGACGCCGTTCGCGGGTCTGGCTGGCAGCATGCTGGTGAGCGCGGTGCATGCGATGACTCCCTGTTGCGACCTGGCCACAGACTAACGCAGGCATGTGACATCTGCGTGGGTATTTGACGGAGGTGTCAACGAGGGTTGGCGTTTACCCGAGCAAGAGGGTGCCGTTGATGCTGTAGAGCCGAGCCTATGCTCGGCTGCTCTACCGCGGGCCCCCGGAGCCGAGCATGGGCTCGGCTCTACAAAGGGCAGTGCCAACCAACGGTTGGCACCCACCGAACCTGCGCCTTTAGAAGATATCGAACGCGGCCGCGTCGGCCTGCGGGGTGCTCTGCAGGTTGAGGTCGTAGTCGGTCAGGCGGTCCATGTCTTCCACCTTCACCCACTCCACCGCACCGTTGAGGGTGGCCTGGACCATGCCGCTCGGCGGTTCGTTCTGCGCGATCGGGGTGTCCTTCAGCGCGGTGCGCATGTAGTCGATCCAGATCGGCAGGGCCGCCTTGCCACCATATTCGCGGTAGCCCAGCGAGCGGAAGTCGTCGCGGCCCACCCACACGGTGGTCACGTACGGGCCGCCGAAGCCGGAGAACCAGGCGTCACGGTGATCGTTGGTGGAGCCGGTCTTGCCGCCCACGTCCTCGCGGCCGAGCACCTTGGCCTGGGCGCCAGTGCCGCGCTGGACCACGTCGCGCATCATCGACACCAGCTGGTACGCGGTACGTGCGTCGATGGCACGCGGTGCGGTACGCGCGTCCGGGTTGACCGGTGCGGCCGGCGTTTCGGTCTTGGCTTCCGCCTTGGCGGCGGCGGTGGCGTCAACCTTGGGTGCCGGGGCGCCGAAGTTGAAGCCATCCACCACCTGGTTCACCGGCTGGTCGCTGCTGCCAGCGCAGTCGCGGCAGGCCATCGCCGGGTTTTCCTTGAACACCAGGTTGCCATCGCGGTCGAGCACCTGGTCGATCAGCCAGGTGTCCACGCGCGAGCCACCGTTGGCGAACACGGCATAGCCACGGGCCACCGACAGCGGCGTCAGCGAGGCAGTACCCAGCGACATCGACAGGTTCGGCGGCAGCTCGGATTCGGCAAAGCCGAACTGGTTGATGTACTTGCGCGCGTAGTCCACGCCCATGCCATCAAGCAGGCGCACCGAGACCAGGTTGCGCGACTGCACCAGCGCTTCACGCAGGCGCATCGGGCCACGGAAGCCGCCGCCGTCGTTCTGCGGCGCCCAGGTCTTGCCGCGGCGGTCGCGGAACACGACCGGGGCGTCGAGCACGATCGAGGCCGGGTTGTAACCCTTGTCGAAGGCGGCCGCATAGACGAACGGCTTGAAGCTCGAACCCGGCTGGCGACGGGCCTGGGTGGCACGGTTGAACTTGTTGCCGGAGAAGCTGAAGCCGCCGACCAGCGCCTTCAGTGCGCCGCTATGGGCGTCCAGCGAGACCAGTGCGGACTGGCCGCGCGGCAGCTGGTCGAGCAGCCACTCGCCCTCCTTGGCACCGGCGCGCACGCGCACGATGTCGCCGCGCTGTACCAGCTTGGCCGGGCTCTTGTTGGCCCACTTGGCGGCACCGGCCGGCAGCACGATCTCGCTGCGGTTGGCCAGTACCACAGTGGCACTGCCGTCGGCGCCGGTGCTGGCGACGATCGCCGGCAGCAGGCCGGACTGCGAGAACGTGCCGCGCAGGTGCTCGGCCAGTGCGGCGGCATCATCGCCGGCACCCAGCTGCACCTGCTTTTCCACACCGTGCCAGCCGTGGCGATGGTCGTACAGCAGCAGGCCGTCGCGCACCGACAGGTTGGCGGCGGTCTGCAGCGTCGCGTCGATGGTAGTGGTGACGTGGTAGCCCTTGTTGACCACGTCGCCGCCGAAGCGGGCGATCATTTCCTGGCGCACCAGCTCGGCCACGTAAGGCGCATCGACCTGCACCGGCGGCTCATGCGCGGTGGCGTGCATCGGCACGGCCTTGGCCGCGTCGGCCTCGGCCTGGCTGACGAACTTCAGGTCGGCCATGCGCTGCAGCACATAGTTGTCACGGCGCTGGCGGGCGCGCTCCGGGTTGGAGATCGGGTTGCCCGAGGACGGGAACTTGGGGATACCGGCCAGCGAGGCCATCTCGTCCAGGTCCAGTTCGCCCAGCTTCTTGCCGTAGTAGAACTCGGCGGCGGCGGCCACGCCGTAGGCGCGGTTGCCGAAGAAACTCTTGTTCAGATACAGCTCGAAGATCTCGTCCTTGCTCAGCTCGGACTCGATCTTGCGCGCCAGCAGGATCTCGGCCAGCTTGCGGGTGTAGCTGTACTCGGAGCTGAGGAAGAACTGGCGGGCCACCTGCTGGGTGATGGTGGAGCCACCGGGCACGCGCTTGTCGTTGGTGGTGGCCAGCAGCCACACCGCGCGACCAATGCCCTTGTAGTCCACGCCGCCGTGCTCGTAGAAGCGGGCATCCTCGGTGGCCAGGAACGCCTGCTTCAGCTTCTCCGGCACGTCCTTCATGGTGATGGGGGTACGCCGGGTCTCACCGAACACCGCCATCAGCTTGCCGTCGGCAGCGTAGACGTACATCGGCTCCTGCATTTCCACATCGCGCAGGGTCTGCACGTCGGGAAGCTTGGAAGAAACGGCGTAGTACAGGCCGCCAACGGCGGCCGCTCCGACCAGCGCCAGGACCAGGACAACAAGAAAGATCCAGCGCAGCCAGCGGCGGAGACGGGTCATCGGTGTCAGATTCCGATTGCGAATTTCGTGGTCGCAGAGTATAGATTACGCAAGGTGGCGGCTGGGGCCGGCACTGGGGAGTGCAAGGGGACGCCAGGGGCTGCGTGTTCATCCTGTGAGGGATGTCACAGCAGGGCGGTTGCCATTTGCTAAGAATACGTTATTAATGCGCGGACGCAGCTCTTGCGTCCAAGTGCCCGTCGGCAGGGGAGAAACCGTGGGGCTCATCCCAAAAAGTCAGTCGCCGCTCATTGGCGTCGACATCAGTTCGACTGCGGTAAAGCTGTTGCAGCTTTCCCGCAGCGGCAACCGTTTCCGTGTGGAACATTACGCCGTGGAACCGCTGCCGCCGAATGCGGTGGTGGAGAAGAACATCGTCGAAGTGGAGGCCGTGGGAGAGGCCATCCGCCGGGCGATGAACCGTTCCGGCAGCAAGGCCAAGCTGGCCGCTGCGGCCGTGGCCGGTTCGGCGGTGATCACCAAGGTGATCCCGATGCCGGCCGACCTGGACGAGAACGACATGGAAGCCCAGATCGAGCTGGAAGCGGTCAACTACATTCCGTATCCGATCGAGGAAGTGAACCTGGACTTCGAGGTGATCGGGGCGATCCCGAACAACCCGGAAATGGTCCAGGTGCTGCTGGCGGCCTCGCGTTCGGAAAACGTTGAACTGCGCCAGTCCGCACTGGAACTGGGCGGCCTGCAGGCCAAGGTGATGGACGTGGAGGCCTTCGCGGTCGAGAACGCCTTCGCCCTGGTGGCCAGCGAGCTGCCGGTTTCGGCCGAGGGCGTGGTTGCGCTGGTCGATATCGGCGCCACCATGACCACCCTCAACGTACTGCGTGGTGGCCGCAGCCTGTACAGCCGCGAACAGGTGTTCGGTGGCAAGCAGCTGACCGACGAGATCATGCGCCGCTATGGCCTGAGCTACGAGGAAGCCGGTCTGGCCAAGCGCCAGGGCGGGCTGCCGGAAAGCTACGAGATGGAAGTGCTGGAGCCGTTCAAGGAAGCCACGGTCCAGCAGATCAGCCGTCTGCTGCAGTTCTTCTATGCAGGCAGCGAATTCAACCGGGTCGATCACATCGTGCTGGCTGGCGGCTGTGCTGCCCTTGCAGGCCTGCCGGAGATGGTCGAGGAACAGCTGGGCGTGCCGACCGTGGTCGCCAACCCGCTGGCACAGATGACCCTGGGGCCGAAGGTGCAGGCGCACGCGCTGGCCCAGGACGCCCCCGCGCTGATGATCGCGACCGGTCTGGCGCTGAGGAGCTTTGACTGATGGCGCGCATCAATCTATTGCCCTGGCGCGCCGAACGGCGCAAGCAACGCCAGCGCGAGTTCGGCATCATGCTGGGTATGGCCGCCCTCGGTGGCCTGCTGCTGTCGCTGTTGATCTGGTTCTACTACGACATGCAGGTCAGCGGGCAGAACGATCGCAACGCCTACCTGCAGACCGAGATCGACAAGGTCAAGGAGCAGAACAAGGAAATCGACCGCCTTGACGAGCAGAAGAATCGATTGCTGGCCCGCAAGGCCGTGATCGAGCAGCTGCAGGCCAAGCGCTCGCAGATGGTCCACCTGTTCGATGCGCTGGTCCGCACCATCCCCGATGGCGTGGTGCTCACCGCCCTGCAGCAGGAAGGCGACGTGCTGACGCTGGAAGGCCGCACCCAGTCCAACGCCCGTGTCTCGGCCTACATGCGCAACCTGGAAGTTTCTGGCTGGATGACCAATCCGGAGCTGGCGATCATCGAGGCGCGTGAGCCGGACAAGGACAAGGAAGGACGCGCGACCGGCCCGGTGGCTGACATCAAGGCGTTGCCGTACGTGTTCAAGGTCAAGGTCAAGCTGCCCGCGCAGAGCGAGGAAGCAGCGACCACTCCGGGCCTGAACCCTGATGGCAGCGTGGCCGGCACCGCGCCGGTGGCACCGACCGTCGCACCGCTCAGCGCAGGGCCCGACGCCGCAGCGCCGGCTGCTGCCGCACAGGCGCCGGGATCTATTCCGGCACCGGCAGCCACGCCTGCAACTGCTCCAGCACAGGCCCCGGCACCGGCGGCAACGCCTGCACCGGCCAAGCCCGCGCAGGCCGCACCCGCACCCAAGCCTGAGGGCAGCCGCCTGGCGCAGCCGCCGCAGGCCTTCCACGCCCCGCTGCAGGGGGATCGCGCATGAGCAAGAAAGTCGACATCAAGAACCTGGACTTCAACGACATCGGCAACTGGCCGAGGAACGCGAAGATCGTGTTCTGCTCGTTGATCGCCCTGGTCATCATGTTCGTGCTTTGGATGCTGCTGGTCAGCGGCAAGCGCGAGGAGCTGGCCGGTCTGGAGTCGCGCGAAACCGAGCTGCGTGCCGAGTTCACCAAGGAACAGGAACGCGCGGTCAACCTGGAACCGTTGAAGCAGCAGCTGGCACAGATGGAGCAGGTCCTGCAGCAGATGCTGCGGCAGCTGCCGAGCAAGACCGAGATGCCTGACCTGATCATCGACATCTCGCAGACCGCGCTGTCCAGCGGCCTGTCCAACGAGTTGTTCGAGCCGGAGCAGGAGCAGATCAAGGAGTTCTACGCCGAGAAGCCGATCAAGCTGCGGATGGTGGGCAGTTACCACCAGTTCGGTGCCTTCGTCAGCGGCGTGGCCTCGTTGCCGCGGGTGGTGATCCTGACCATGCACGACATCAACCTCAAGCCCAAGGACAAGACCGGCGGCAACATCCGTGCCGGTGCGCTGGAACTGTCCGGTACGGTCAAGACCTACCGTTACCTGGATGAGGCCGAGGTCGAGGAACAGCAGAAGGCTGAAGCGGGCAAGGAGGCGAAGAAGTGATCCGTTCCTTCATTGCACGTGGTGGTATGGCGTTGACGGTGCTGCTGCTGGCCGCCTGTGGCCGTGGCGTGACCAGTACGCCGGGTGATTCACCCAACCTGGAAAAGTGGGTCGAAAGCGAGCGTGCGCGACCGGCGCAGCCGCTGGAGCCGCTGCCGGTGATGCAGCAGTTCGAGACCTTCGAGTATTCCGCGCAGGGCATGCGCGATCCGTTCACCGATGCCTGGACCAACCCGCAGCAGGGGAATGGGGGACTGCGGCCAGATCCGAACCGGCGCAAGGAGCCGATGGAAGGCTTCCCGCTGGACGCGCTGGACATGGTCGGCACCATCGGAACAGGCGCCGGCACCGTGGCGCTGGTGATGGGGCCGGACAAGGTGACCTACCGGGTGCGTCCCGGCGGTTACCTGGGGCAGAGCGACGGGCGGGTCACCGCGGTCTTCGAAGACCGCGTGGAGCTGATCGAACTGGTGCCGGATGGCGCGGGTGGCTGGCTGGAACGTCCAGCAACGCTCGCGCTGGAAGATCAATGATCGTTTACTGGGGATAGCACGATGACCTTTCACCAAGCCAAGGGGCTGCGTCCCATCCGGCGCTCTACCTTGAACCGCATCAGCGCGCTGGGAGTCGCGTTGATGCTGGCCTGCGCTCCGGCGCTGGCCGCCGCACCGTCGGAAAAACCGACCGGCACGGCGCTGGCGGCGACGCCGGCCGCTACGCCGGCAGGCCTGTCGGTCTCGCGTATCGACTTCAAGCGTGGCGATGACGGCGCGGGCCGCCTGATCCTGCAGTTCGATGGCCAGGGCGCCATGCCCGACCTGCGCAGCCAGGGCAACAGCGTGGTTGTCGATGTCGGCAACGCACGCCTGCCGGCCAATCTGCAGAAGCCGATGAACGTCACCGACTTCGCCACCCCGGTGCAGCGCATCGATGCCAAGCCGTCCGGGGCCGGCACCCAGCTGGTGCTGAGCACGGGCGGTCCGGTCGAGTCGCTGGCCTACCAGAGTGGCAACGAGTATGTGGTGGAGATCAGCCCACGGCAGGCGCAGGCCGCTGTTGGCGCAGTCACTGCCGGCAGCGTGACCCAGGCCGCCAAGGGTGTGCCGCAGCGTGGCTATGCCGGCAAGCCGGTGACCTTCAATTTCCAGGACGTGCCCGTGCGCACCGTGCTGCAGTTGATCGCCGAAGAGTCGAATCTGAACGTGGTGGCTTCCGATTCGGTGCAGGGCAATGTGACCCTGCGCCTGGTCAACGTGCCGTGGGACCAGGCGCTGGATATCGTGCTGCGTGCCAAGGGCCTGGACAAGCGTCGTGACGGCAGCGTGGTGTGGGTTGCGCCGCAGTCCGAGCTGGCCAAGTTCGAGCAGGAGAAGGAAGACGCGCGCATCGCCATCGAGAACCGCGAAGACCTGGTGACCGACTACGTCCAGGTCAATTACCACAGCGCCACGCAGATCTTCAAAGCGCTGACCGAGGCCAAGGGAATCGGTGGCGGTGGTGGCGGTGGCAGCGGTGGTGGTGGCGGTAGTTCGCAGGAAGAAAGTGGCTTCCTCTCGGCACGTGGGCGCATCGTCGCAGACGAGCGCACCAACACACTGATGATCAGCGACATTCCGAAGAAGATCGCGCGCATGCGCGAGTTGATCAGCGTCATCGACCGTCCGGTCGACCAGGTGCTGATCGAAGCACGCATCGTCATCGCTACCGACACATTCGCTCGCGAACTGGGTGCCAAGTTTGGTATCAGTGGCAGCCGTGACAACGTGTACTTCAGCGGCGACCTTGAGGCCAATCGGAAGACCCGCGAATCGCAGGTGGACACCGCCAGCACGAACGCGAAGGCCGAGCGCGACTGGATCGCCGGTGGCCGCGTGGGTCCGCCGCCGGTTTCGGTCGGTTCGGCCATCACCCGCGGCCTGAACTGGAACCTGCCGGTGGCAACGGCCAGCAATCCTGGTTCGCTGGCGCTGTCGATCCTCAATGCCGGCTATCTGCTTGACGTGGAATTGTCGGCCATGCAGGAGGAATCGCGTGGTGAAGTGATTTCCAATCCGCGGGTGGTGACCACCAATCAGCGCGAGGCGCTGATCAAGCAGGGCAAGGAAATCGGCTATGTAACCATCAGTGGTGGTGGCGCCGGTGGTGTGGCCACCCCGAACGTCCAGTTCAAGGAAGTGGTTCTGGAACTGAAGGTCACCCCGACCATCACCAACGACAACCGCGTGTTCCTCAACATGGCGGTGAAGAAGGACGAGGTCGACCAGCTGATCCAGCTGCAGGGCTACGGTACGGTGCCGTCCATCAACCGCCGCGAGGTCAATACCGCGGTGCTGGTGGAAGATGGCCAGACCGTGGTGATCGGTGGCGTGTATGAGTTCACCGACCGCAACAGTGTCAGCAAGGTACCGTTCCTGGGTGACGTGCCCTTCCTCGGCAACCTGTTCAAGAAGCGCGGTCGCAACAAGGACAAGGCCGAACTGCTGGTGTTCGTGACCCCGAAGGTCCTGCGCGTGGCGCGCCAGAACTGAGACGTTGCACCTGTTGCATCCGACCGGGGCCGCCACGTGCGGCCCCGCGTCGTTTGCGCCAGTAGATCCACGCCATGCGTGGATGGGCGCAATGGATCCATGTCATGTCCCCCAAGTAGATCCACGCCATGCGTGGATGGGTGAGTAGATCCACGCCATGCGTGGACGCTGTTCAGCCGTTCTTGATGCCAGCAGGCAGAGGGCCTGCGATGATGTGGGGAACCCGAGCCATCCTGTGCCGGTCAAAGGCCCCCATGAACCTGCCTCCGCCGATGCCCGAATCCATTTCTCCGCCGCCTGCCCCCGCCACCTCGCGCCTGCATGCGGCCTTCAGCAACCTGCGCGACGCGCTGTCGGCCGAGATCGTCGGCCAGGCGGCGCTGGTCGAACGCCTGCTGATCGCATTGCTGGCCGATGGCCATCTGTTGGTGGAAGGTGCGCCGGGCCTGGCCAAGACCACGGCCATCCGGGCCTTGGCGGCGCGGCTGGAAGCAGACTTCGCACGTGTGCAGTTCACCCCGGACCTGCTGCCTTCCGACCTGACCGGCACCGAGATCTGGCGCCCGCAGGAAGGGCGTTTCGAGTTCGTGCCGGGGCCGATCTTCCATCCGATCCTGTTGGCCGATGAAATCAACCGCGCGCCGGCCAAAGTGCAGTCCGCGCTGCTGGAAGCGATGGGTGAACGCCAGGTCACCGTTGGCCGCCACACCTACGCGCTGCCGTCGCTGTTCCTGGTGATGGCCACGCAGAACCCGATCGAGCAGGAAGGCACCTTCCCGCTGCCGGAAGCGCAGCTGGATCGTTTCCTGATGCACGTACGCATCGGTTATCCGGACCAGGCGGCCGAGTCGGAGATCCTGCGGCTGGCCCGCGAGCGTGCCAGGGGTGCGCTTGGCGAGGCCGCAGCGGCGCCGGAAAAACTGCCGATGCAGGATGTCTTCGATGCGCGCCGCGAGGTGCTGGAACTGCACATGGCCCCTGCGCTTGAGCGCTATCTGATCGAGCTGGTGCTGGCCTCGCGCGACCCTTCGCGCTACGACGCGTCGCTGGCGCGCCGCATCGCGTGGGGCGCCAGCCCTCGCGGCTCCATCGCACTGGAACGGTGCGCACGGGCGCGGGCGTGGTTGGCTGGGCGTGATTTTGTCACCCCCGACGACGTGCGTGCCGTGGCTGCCGATGTGCTGCGCCACCGGGTCCTGCCCAGCTATGAAGCCATCGCCGAGGGCTGGGATGGCGAACGCCTGGTGCAGGAACTGCTGGCCCGGGTACCGGCACCCTGAGTGCGCGCATGACCGGCACGACCAACGGACCTGCTCCGGGTACCAGCGAAGGCGATGGTCTGCGACCGCAGCTGGCCGAGCTGGTGGCACTGCGCCGCCTGGCGCAGCGTCCGCCGCCGCCTCGTCGAGGGCGCGCGGGCAGCGCAGGCCAGGCACCTTCGCCGCTGCGCGGACGCGGCATGGAATATGCAGAATCACGCGAGTACGTGGCGGGCGACGACGCGCGCCACATCGACTGGCGCGTCACCGCACGCACCGGGCGCACGCATACCAAACTGTTCCAGGCAGAACGCGAACGGGTCACCCTGATCGTTGCCGATACGTCGCCTGCGCTGTATTTCGGTACCCGCGTACGCTTCAAGTCGGTGCAGGCGGCGCGCGCCGGTGCCGTCGCGGCATGGTCTGCGCAGCGCCGCGGTGACCGCATCGGTGCATTGCGCGGCAGTGATCGTGAAGCACCGATCGCACCGGCCGGCGGTGCGCGCGGTGTACTGCGCGTACTCGATGCACTCACCCGCTGGTACGCGCAGGCACCCGCCGATGACCTCGGCCTGGAGCGCGCGCTGGACCATGCCGGGCGGGTGCTGCGGCCCGGCGCGCGGATGCTGGTACTGGCCGATCCGCAGCAGGCGATCCGCATTCCGCCAGCGCGCTGGAGCGCACTGGCCCAACACCATGACCTGAGTCTGCTGCTGCTGGTCGATCCGCTGGAGCTGCAACCGCCGGCGGCCCCCTTGCAGTTTCTTGCCGCACAGCAGCGCATCGGCCTGGACCTGCGTCGCAGCGATGTGCAGGCGCACTGGCAAGCGCATTTCGTCGAACCCCTGAAGCAGTTGCGCAGCCAGCTTGCCGCGCGTCGCGTCGATGTGCAGGTGCTTTCCACCGATGCGCCCAGTGATGCCTGGCTGGCGCCGGCACCGACGGAGGTGCCGGCATGAGTGCCTCCCTGCCACTGCGTGATGTGCAGTTGCCGGCCTCGCCAGCGTGGTGGCCACCCGCACCTGGCTGGCTGATGCTGATCACACTGGTTCTGCTGTTGCTGGCAATCGTCGCTGCGCTGGCCTGGCGTCGCCGTCGTCGCCGCCAACAGTGGATGCGAGTATTCGATCAGGAGATTGCGGCACTGAACGGCGCGCCGTCGGAACTGGCAGCCATCGCCAGCCTGCTGCGGCGTGCGGCGCGTCAGGCACGCCCGGGCAGCGAAGCCCTGCGCGATGACGCATGGTGGCAGTACGTCGACCCCAAGGACACCCTTCCGGCTGCGCAGCGCAATCTGCTGGCCGAGGGGGCCTATCGTCCACACGTGGATGCCGCTGCCGTGGCCGAGGTGCGCACGTGGGCGCGGGCGCGCTACCTGGCGTTGCTGCAGGAGCGCCGCCGATGAGCGCGCTGGCAGCTTACTGGCCGTGGCCGGATCTGCAGCTGGCGTGGCCGCTGGCACTGCTGGCACTACCGTTGCCGATCCTGATGTACGCGTGGAAACGGCGTGCCGACCCGGGCGCGGCGCTGCGCGTACCCTACGCTGCTGCCGAACTGGAAGCACTGGCTGGCGGCGGTCGCATCGGGGTTTCCTGGCTGCGCAGCAGCTTGCTGTGGTTGGCCTGGCTGGCGCTGTGCGTGGCGATGGCGCGGCCGCAGCAACTGGGCGAGGCGATCACCCCGCCGCAGGGAGGCCGGCAGATGATGCTGGCAATGGACGTGTCCGGCAGCATGAGCGAGCCGGACATGGTGCTCGGCGCACAGGCGGTAGAGCGCCTGACCGCTGCCAAGGCGGTATTGGCCGATTTCCTCGACCGTCGTGCCGGTGATCGCGTCGGCCTGCTGGTGTTCGGTGATCGTGCCTACACGCTCACGCCGTTGACTGCGGATCTGTCCAGCGTGCGCGATCAACTGCGCGACAGCGTGGTCGGTCTTGCCGGGCGCGAGACGGCCATTGGTGATGCCATCGCGCTGGCGGTCAAACGCCTGCGCAACCAGCCCGAAGGGCAGCGTGTACTGATCCTGCTGACCGACGGCGTCAGCAACGCCGGTGTGCTGGAGCCCCTGCGCGCCGCCGAGCTGGCGCGTGCCGAAGGCGTGCGCGTGCACACCGTGGCCTTTGGCAGCGACGGTAGTGCGCGGTTCTTCGGCATTCCCGTGGCCGCCGACCGCGACCCGGTGGACGAGGCAACACTGCGCAGGATCGCCGAGATGACCGGCGGCCGCTTCTTCCGTGCGCGTGACACCGACCAGCTGGTCGGCATCTATGCCGAACTGGACAGGCTGGAGCCGATCGCCGCGAAGGGACCGACACTGCGTCCGCGCAACGAGCGCTATGCGTGGCCGCTGGCTGTCGCGTTGCTGCTGGGCGCGTTGGCGTGGGTATGGCCGGAGCGCCGACGATGAGCGCCACCTTCCTGAAGATGCCCGACTGGAGCGCGTTCGACTTGAGCACGTTCGATTGGAGCGCGCTGCATTTCCTGCGCCCGGAGTGGTTGTGGATGCTGGCGGCACTGCCGCTGATCGTGGCGGTGGCCGTATACCGGCAGCGGCGCAGCGACGCCTGGCGGCAGGCAGTCGACGCCCATCTGTTGTCCCACCTGCTGGCCGGTGAGGGGAAGCGACGCGCGCGCCTGCCATGGGCTCTGCTGCTGGGCTGGACCCTGGCTGCACTGGCGATGGCTGGCCCCAGCTGGCGGCAGCAGGCGCAGCCGGTCTATCAGGCCAGCGCGCCGCTGGTGGTGGTGCTGGATCTCTCCAGCCGCATCACCGCGACCGACCTGCCACCCTCGCGGCTGCTGCAGGCGCGGGCAAAAATCGGTGCGTTGCTGCGTGCCCGTCAAGGCGGGCAGGTGGGTCTGGTGGTGTATGCCGAAGATGCCTATACGGTGGCGCCGTTGACCGACGACGCTGCAAACGTGGCGCTGTACCTGGATGCGCTGGCGCCGGAGGTGATGCCGCGTGATGGCCAGCGCGCCGACCGTGGCATCGACTGGGCGGTGCGGTTGCTGCGGCAGACCGGTGCCCTGCGCGGCCAGATTCTCCTGGTCAGCGACCAGGCTGACAGCGAAGCGATGCTTGCGGCAACGCAGGCGCGTGGTCTCGGCCTGCAGGTGTCGGTGCTGGGCCTGGGCACGCCGTCCGGCGCCGCCTATCGCGATGGTCAAGGCCAGATCGCTCAGGCCGCGCTGGATGAAACCAGCCTGCGTGCCGTCGCCACCGCAGGCGGCGGGCGTTACCAGCGCATCGCCAGCGATGATCGCGACCTGCAGGCATTGGGCGTGCTGGATGCCAGCGATGGAGGCGCACTGCAGCGGCCCGGACAGGCCCGGCAATGGCAGGACGAAGGCTATTGGTTGTTGCCGCCGGTGATGCTGTTGGCACTGCTGGCGTTCCGCCGCCGTGCGGTGCTGGCGGCAGTGCTGGCCGTGGGTCTTCTGCCCTTGAGCGGGCAGCTGCAGGCGCAGCCGCGCGCGCCGACAGCTGCACAGACACCTGCACCTGCAGCGGGCACGTTGTGGGAGCGTGCCGACCAGCGTGAGCATGCGCGCCTGGCTGCGGGCGTGCAGGCCTACCGTCAAGGTGATTTCGCTACTGCCCGCAAGCAGTTCGAAGGCATCGACAGCGACGCCGGCTGGTACAACCTCGGCAACGTGCTTGCCCGCCAGGGTGACTACGACGGCGCCATCGCCGCCTACGACAAGGCCCTGACGCGCCACCCGCAGATGGCCGACGCCGTCGCCAACCGCGCCGTGGTCGACGCTGCGCGCAAGCGCAAGCCGCCACCGAGCAACAGCCAGGGGCAGGGCAAGGGGCAGCAGAAGCCGCAGCCGGGCCAGCAGCAGAACCAGCAGGGACAGCAAGGGCAGCAAGGGCAGCAGAATCAGCCGCAGCAGGGCCAGCAGAATCCGCAGCAGGGCCAGCAGAATCCGCAGCAAGGCCAGCAGAATCCGCAGCAAGGCCAGCAGAATCCTCAACAGGGTCAACAAGGCCAGCAGCAACCGCAGGGCCAGAAGGGCCAGCAGAATCCAGCGTCTGCAGGCTCCAGCCAGCAGGGTGCGAAACAGGAGCCGCCGCAGGCAGCTGACCCGCAGGCCCAGGCGCAGGCCGATGCCCAGCAGCGTCAGCGCATGCAGCAAGCCCTGCAGCAGGCGCGTGCTGGCGAAGCCGGCAAGACGGCAGTGCGCGGCGCTGGCGGCACACCGCAACAGCGCGAGGAGCAGCAGGCCGTGGAGGCCTGGATGCGGCGCGTACCGGATGATCCGGGGGCACTGCTGCGGGCCAAGTTCCAGTTGGAAAACGAACGTAGAAAGAGGGAAGGGCGATGACAGGCATGGCGAGCAGGCAATTCCGGTGGCCTCTACCTGTGCTGGCGATGCTGCTGCTGTGGCTGCCGATGGTGGCCATGGCGCAGACGCGCGCCTGGCTGGAACAGGACAGCATTGCCGCCGGTGATGCGGTGACCCTGCACATCGAGACCGACGAAGGTGCACCGGACTATGCACCGTTGAATGCTGATTTCGCGCTCAGCGCGCAGAGCAGCAATCGCCAGGTGCAGTGGAGCAACGGCGGCGTCCAGCAGCGCAACCTCTATACGGTTGCGCTGACGCCGCGCCGCACCGGTACGCTGCAGGTGCCTTCATTGCAGGTCGGCAGTGCACGCACCGCCCCCCTGTCGCTGCAGGTCAGTGATGCCGTGGTGGCTACCCCACAGAGCAATGCCACCGCCTTCATCGAAACCGAGGTGGATGACCGGACGCCCTACGTGCAGCAGAGCGTGGGCGTGGTGGTCAGGCTGTATTTCGCTTCGCAGCTGGCGTCGGGCGAACTGGTGCTCGACACTCCCAGTGGCGCTTCGCTGCAGCGGGTGGGCGAGGACCGTAGTGACGTGCGCCAGGTCAACGGCCGTCGCTACAACGTGGTCGAACGTCGCTTCCTGCTGATCCCCGAGCGCAGCGGTGCGTTGCGTGTGCCTGGCGTGCGCTTCACCGGCCGCAGTGCAGGGGGCTTCTTCGATGACTTCTTCGGCAACGGTGGCGATGGCCGCATGAATGCCGTCGGTGCCGAACGCACGCTGCAGGTACAGGCGCAACCGGCGCAGGCTGTGCAGCCGTGGTTGCCTCTGCACAGCCTGCAGTTGCGCTACACCACTGCACCCAGCAGTGCGCGCACGGGCGAAGCGGCCACCGTGATGGTCGAAGCGATCGCCAACGGCGCTACCCGGGCCCAGTTCACCGATCTGCCCGTGCCCGACCTCGGCGACGCCGCACAGGTGTTCGCCGAACCGGCCCAGTACGAGGAGACCTTCAACGGCAGTACGCCACGCCTGAAGATCACCCGACGCTATTCGATCGTGCCGCGGCAGGTTGGATCGCTGCGCGTGCCCGGGCCACGCGTGGCCTGGTGGAACGTGGACAGCGGCAGTGCCCAGCAGGCCAGCCTGCCGGATCTGGATCTGGCCGTGGCGGCAGGCCGGGCCGGCGCGCCCGTGGCACAACCGATCGATACCGATGCCGCGCTGCCGGAAGACGCCGCGCCTGCCGTTGCATCCTCTCTTGCACCGACCGCAGCCGGTACCCGGCCGTGGCCGTGGATTGCAGCAGCCGCAGGTCTGGCGCTGCTGTGGCTGTTGACCCTGGCATGGGGATGGCGACGTGGTCGCCATGCGGTCGCCCATGCCCGCCCGGTTCTCCGCACTGGGGCCACCACTGCACCTGCGCCGTCGTCGCGTGCCAGTGTGGCCGAGCTGCGCCGGGCCATCGATGGCGAGGGCTTCGACCAGGTGGAGGCGCTGCTGTGTTCGATGGCGGGCGTGGAGCGCCTGGAACAGGTGATCGAGCGCCTGGCCGACCCGGCCCAGCGGCAGACCCTGCAGGCGTTGCAGCAGGCGCGCTGGGGCGGGATGGGCGATGTCTCCGTGCTGCGGTCCCGCCTGCGCGAAAGCTTCCGTGACGGACCGCACTGGTCGGGCGCCAGCGGCGCCGTCGACACTGGGCTGCCGCCGCTGTATCCGCCGCGGCAACCCTGAACCGGCGCGGCTTGCGCGCTTTGTTAGAGTAGATTCATTTTTCGAGGAATCCCGCGCATGACAGCAGCTGCTGCCGACAAGAAGAAGTTGCCCTTGCATTGGAAGATGGGCATCGGCTTTGCGATCGGCCTGGTCCTGGGACTGATCGTGCATGCCCTGGGCGGCAGCATCGAAGGCCTGCAGACCGGTGCCAAGTGGGTAATGGACTACGTCACCACCCCGGCTTCGGGCCTGTTCCTCAACCTGATCTTCATGCTGATCGTGCCGCTGATCTTCTCGGCGCTGATCATGGGCGTGTCGGAGATGGGCGACATCCGCGCCCTTGGCCGCATCGGCTGGAAGACGTTGGCCTACACCGTGCTGCTGTCCGGCATCGCAGTGGGTATCGGCCTGGTGCTGGTCAACCTGCTCAAGCCCGGTGCCGGCGTCGACCCGCAGGTGGCCGCGCTGATGCTGTCGGAGAACGCTGAGCGCAGCAAGGAAATCGTGGCTGGCATCCATGGCACGCCGAAGGGCATGGACATGCTGCTGTCGATCGTGCCGAGCAACGTGCTGCAGGCCGCTTCGGACAATGGCGCGATCCTGTCGCTGATGTTCTTCGCGCTGATGTTCGGTATCGGCATGGTGCTGACCGACGAGGCCAAGGTGGCCCCGCTGCGTCGCGCCATCGAAGGCGTGTTCGAAATCTCGATGACCCTGATCAACCTGGTCATCCGCCTGGCGCCGTATGCAGTGGCCTGCTTCATGTTCAACCTGGCCGCGCTGTTCGGCTTCGATCTGATCATCCGCCTGGGTGCCTACGTGGGCGTGGTGGTGCTGGCGTTGGGCCTGCACATGGTGGTGACCTACGGCACCGCGGTATGGCTGTCGGGGCGTTCGCCGCTGGCATTCTTCCGGCAGACCCAGGAGGCCACGGTGATGGCCTTCTCCACCGCCTCCAGCAACGCCACCCTGCCGACCGCGCTGCGTGTGGCCGACCAGATGGGCCTGCCGCAGCGCGTGTCGCGCTTCGTGCTGACCGTGGGCGCCACCGCCAACCAGAACGGCACCGCGCTGTTCGAGGGCGTGACGGTGATCTTCCTCGCCCAGTTCTTCGGTGTTGACCTGAGCATCGGCCAGCAGGTCATGGTGATGGCGGTCTGCATCCTTGGTGGTATCGGTACCGCCGGTGTGCCGTCCGGCTCGCTGCCGGTGGTGGCGATGATCTGTGCGATGGTCGGCGTCAACCCGCTGGGCATCGGCCTGATCCTGGGCGTGAACCACTTCCTGGACATGTGCCGCACCGCGCTGAACGTGACCGGCGACCTGGCCCTGACCACCCTGGTGGCCAAGGGCGAAGCTGCGGACACCCCGGCCGAGATCGCTGCCGCCGCGGCCCGTCTGGACAACTGACCCAGGCAATACCTGATCGGGGTCGGAGCCCTTTCCGCAGGAAAGGGCTCCGACCCCTTTTCATATGCGGAATCCAGCGGAAATCACGACGTTGCCGGCCAGCGGCCGGCACGACCACCCTTGTTGGCCTGACCCCGCCCGGCGTCTGTGGGACAATAGGCCGCCCGCAGTTCCGCGGCCGCCTCCCGATTCCGACAGAACCATGACGCAGCCTACCCGTCGCCAGTTGGCCAACGCCATCCGCTTCCTCGCCGCCGATGCGGTTGAAACCGCAAAGTCCGGCCACCCCGGCATGCCCATGGGCATGGCCGACATCGCCGAAGTCCTCTGGAACGACTACCACCGTCACAACCCGAACAACCCGCAGTGGTTCAACCGCGACCGCTTCGTGCTGTCCAACGGCCACGGCTCGATGCTGCAGTACGCGCTGCTGCACCTGAGCGGCTATGACCTGCCGATCGAGCAGCTGAAGGCATTCCGCCAGCTGGGCAGCCACACCGCCGGCCATCCGGAGCGTCACGAGACCCCGGGCGTGGAGACCACCACCGGCCCGCTGGGCCAGGGTTTCGCCAACGCCGTCGGTTTTGCCTTGGCCGAGAAGCTGCTGGCACAGCGCTTCAACCGCCCGGAGCTGGAAATCGTCGACCACCGTACCTGGGTGTTCATGGGTGACGGCTGCCTGATGGAAGGCATTTCCCACGAAGCCGCCTCGCTGGCCGGCACCTGGGGCCTGCACAAGCTGGTCTGCTTCTGGGATGACAACCACATCTCCATCGACGGCAACACCGAAGGCTGGTTCACCGACAACACCCCGGAGCGTTTCGAGGCCTATGGCTGGAACGTGGTCCGTGGCGTCGATGGCCACGATCCGGAGAGCATCAAGGCCGGTATCGAAGCGGCACTGTCGCAGGACGGCAAGCCGACCCTGATCTGCTGCCGCACCACGATCGGTTTTGGTTCGCCGAACAAGGCCGGCAAGGAATCCAGCCACGGCGCACCGCTGGGCAAGGACGAACTGGAAGCCACCCGCAAGGCGCTGGACTGGAACTACGGCCCGTTCGAGATTCCGGAAGAGATCTACGCTGGCTGGCGTGCCGGCGGTACCGGCACCCTGCGTCAGGCCGAGTGGGAGCAGCAGTTCGACAAGTACGCTGCGCAGTACCCGGCCGAAGCCGCTGAACTGACCCGTCGCTCGCATGGTGATCTGCCGGCCGACTTCGTTGCCAAGGCCGATGCCTACATCGCCCAGGTTGCCGCCGAAGGCCAGACCATTGCTTCGCGCAAGGCGTCGCAGCTGGCCATCGAAGCATTCGCACCGCTGCTGCCGGAAATCGTTGGCGGTTCGGCCGACCTGGCGCACTCGAACCTGACCCTGTGGAAGGGCAGCACGTCCGTCGCCACCGACGATGCCAATGCCAACTACGTGTACTACGGTGTGCGCGAGTTCGGCATGACCGCGATCGCCAATGGCCTGGCCCTGCACGGTGGTTTCATTCCGTTCGACGCCACCTTCCTGGTGTTCAGCGACTACGCCCGCAATGCCGTGCGCATGAGCGCGCTGATCCCGGCCCACGCCATCCACGTCTACACCCACGACTCGATCGGCCTGGGCGAAGACGGCCCGACCCACCAGCCGGTGGAGCATCTGGCCTCGCTGCGCTACATCCCGAACAACGACGTGTGGCGCCCGTGCGACGCGGTCGAGTCGGCAGTGAGCTGGAAGGCTGCAATCACCCGCCAGGACGGCCCGAGCTGCCTGGTGTTCAGCCGCCAGAACCTGCCGCACCAGCCGCGCGACGCCGAGCAGATCGCACAGATCGAGCGTGGCGGCTATGTGCTGGCCGATGCTGCCGGCACCCCGGACGTGATCCTGATCGCGACCGGTTCGGAAGTCTCGCTGGCGACCGAAGCGAAGGCGCAGCTGGATGCGGCCGGCCTGAAGACCCGCGTGGTCTCGATGCCGTCCACCGATGTGTTCCTGCGCCAGGATGCGGCCTACCGCGAATCGGTGCTGCCGAACGCCGTGCGCAAGCGCGTGGCGATCGAAGCCGGCATCACCGGCTTCTGGCGCCAGTTCGTCGGCCTGGACGGTGCAGTGATCGGTATCGACACCTTTGGTGCCTCGGCCCCGGCCGACAAGCTGTACCAGCACTTCGGCATCACCACCGCGCACGTGGTGGAAGCCGCCAAGGCGCTGTAAGCCGCACTGCAATGGAATACGGGGAGGCCGGCGCAAGCCGGCCTTTCTCGTTTGCGGAGCGAAACGAATTGCCCGCGCGCCAGTAGATCCACGCCATGCGTGGATAGGCGTTACATCGCGTCCCGCACGTCCATCAGCGCAAACCCCAATAGATTCAATCCGCGCCACTGCGCCGGGTTGTGTGCGTCGGCGTGATCCTTGGCCAGGCCGATTCCCCAGACGAAATCCACCGGACTGGCTTCCACCAGCACCTGATCTGTCGTGGTACGCAGGAAATCGCCCAGCGCCGCATTCTGCGAGAACTTGGCCCGGTTGCCTTCGACCACCAGGGCGTAGCGCGCCTGCGCCCAGAGAGCCTCATCGAAGCCCTCGATCTTCCGGCCCAGCGCTTTCACTTTGTCGGGCGTGCGGCTGGTGAGTACCTGTTCGAGGATGTCGGTGGCACCAAACAGACGCGCCTTGCCGGCCATCATGAAGTGCTCGGCGGTGGGGTAGTGCACGCCATCGATGCTGAAGCCTGCGTCGTACCACTGGCTGAAACACGACGCCGCCACGCCTGCGCGCGGCGGCTGGTGGCCCCAGAAGCAGAGATAACTCAGATGCTCGCCATCGGCTTGGCGGCGTTGCAGGTCGTGCAGGAAACGTGAATCGTCGTTCATCCGCACAGAATAGCGTGCCGCGCCACTGCGGTAGGTGCCAACCTTGGTTGGCACTGATCGTTATCCGCCGGGCATGGCCCGGCGCTACCATCCGCGCGATTACGCGGTGCGTGCCAGGGCCAGCCTCAACAACCGTGCGTTGAGCCGTTCGCCGAAGTCCTTGGGCGACTGCAGTTCCATCCGCTGCAGGTACACCGCGTCGCCATCACCTGCAGGCTGCCACAGCGCGTCCCATACGGTGCGCAGCTTGCTGCCGCGCGTCTGCGTGTTGGCCTTCAGCCAGCCCAGTGCCTTCACCAGCACCTGTTCGATCTCGGTGAAGTCGCTGCCCAACGGGTAATCGGGCAGGGTGCCATCGTTGCGGAACGGCGCCAGCGCGGCAGCGAGTGCCTGCGGTGTGTTGCGCTGCTGCCGCTGTACATCAGGCTGTGCTGTTGCTGCCAGCTTGCGTGCCGCGAAGGCCTGCTGCAGCAGCGCACCCTGGAACGGTGCTTCGGTGATTGCCGCCATCGCGTGCACGCAGTCGTCGTCGGTCAGGCCGCGCACATCGGCGATGCCGTACTCGTTGAGATAGATGTCACGCAGGTGGCGCGGAATGGTCGTGTGCCCGTAGTTCCAACGCACATTGGAGTCGCGCTGGTCCTTGTCATCGCGCGCGGCGCGGAACATCAACACACTGCGTGCTTCCGGCAGCGCATGCGCCATCGCCACGAAGTTGTACTGGCCGCCCACCCCGGAGACCACGCGTCCATCTTCCAGTGCATCAGACACCGCTGCGCCCAGTGCGGTGGCCATCATGCAGGAATTGAAGAAGCGTGCGTGCCGGCGCTGCAGGCGTTCCAGCGTTTCGTTGCCGCCGTACAGCTGGTTGATCTCGCTGATGCGGCGCATGCCGATCGCCCGGCATTCGTCCTCGGGCAGGGTGCGCAGCCATTCGTAGAATTCGGATGAGCCCAGGTAGAACGCACCGTGCAGATACTCGCCCTCCGCCTCCAACGTGGCGTGGTCGATGGACAGCGTGCTGCCGTTCTCGATGCGCTGCATCAGCGCCAGGTCATCATGCACCTTGCGCCTGATCACGCCGGTCTGCACCAGCCGGCGGAAGCCCTCGTTGAGCATTTCACTGCAGCCGTACAGGCCGATCTCGAACGGCTCCAGCCCGCCGATTTCCTGCACCAGCGGATGGCTGGCCAGTTGCGGGTCCAGCGCGTCCAACACGCGCCGATAGCGCGCGTTGTCGGTGTGGCGCAGCACCAATGCATGGCTGAGTGCATCGGCCAAGGTGCCGATGCCGATCTGCAGCGTGCCGCCGTCGCGCACCAGGGTGCTGGCATACAGGCCGATGGCGTAGTCGGCGTCGGCCACCGGTTGCCGCGGCAGCCCGAACAACGCCGGATAGGGTGGCGGCGGGGTGATGACCAGATCGAAGAAGGACACGTCGACCGTGGCCGTGCCACCCAGATACGGCAGCTGCGGATCGATCTCGGCGACCAGCAGCGGGCGCGGCAGGCCGCGCGCGGTCATCGCGTCCAGTGTGTCCTGGGTGATGTCGTTGTTGCAGGACAGCGACAGGCGCCGGTCGTCCGGCCGCATCGCCACTTTCTGCACGATCACCTGCGGCGCGCGCTGGGCCACGGCGTCGGCAGCGTGGGTGTAGTTGAGGCTGGTGTAGCTGGACTGCGCCTGCCGCGAACCGAGCAGGGCACCGGACTGCATGTAGAACTCTTCCACCTGTACATGCGCTGGCAATGCGTCGCGCGCGATTGCATCGGCGTAGGCCAGGCGCGGAAAGTCTTCACCGAAATGGCGCGCCGCGAACGGTGCCATGAAGCGCGCCTCCAGGCCGTCTCCCTTTGCCCGCGGCGGGTTCAGTGACAGCGCGGTATACAGCTGCAGCGGCCGCGACGGGTCCTGTTCGACACGCGCATACAGGGCGTTGAGCAGGCGGTGGGGTTTGCCCAGCGCCAGCGGTGCACCGATCCGCAGCGGCCCATCCACGCGCGCGAACAGCCAGTCAACGGCGGCGTCGAGGTCGGTGAGGTGTTCGGTCATCCGGGGCGATCCTGCTTGGGGGAGTGCTGGCATTACAGCATGTCGGGCTTGAACCGCCGTCGACGCGAGACTTCGGCGCCGGCGACCATGAACCGGCCGTCGCCGCGGTAATGCACCGTGCGCGGCAGCTTTGGGCGCGGCGCCACGTGCGCGCGCACGATTTCCCAGATGAAGAGATTGCTCGATTCGACCTGGCTGTCGTCGTGCAGGCGGCACTCGAAACTGGAATGGCACTGGCCCACCAAGGGTGCTCCCACCTCCCGCGCCGGCACCGCATCCAGGCCGAACCGTTCGAACTTGTCCACGTCGCGGCCGCTGCAGTTGCCGATGTCGACCACGGTGTCCAGCAGTTCGACTCCCGGCACGTTGATCACGCACTCGCAGCTGCCGCGGGCCAGCCCGAAGCTGTGGTTCTCGTTCCACAGGTAGGTGGCCACCAGTGAGGGCGAAAAGCCCATCACCATGTGCCAGCCCATCGTCATCAGGTTGCGTTGCCCCCGCCACGCGGTGCTGACCAGCACGATCGGGCCAGGTTCGAGGAAGCGCCGGGCCTGTTCGACGGGGAAATCACGCTTGCGCAAGGGCTTCATGCCGGTACCTGCGATGGAGGCCCCTCATGCTGGCGCAGGCGCGATGAAGTACCGGTCGAGGGCTTGACAGTCGAATCGATTACGCGCGTAATCAAGTCATCGATTACGGATGTAAACCATGACCCCGATCAGCGAAGCCGAGGCTGTAGTGATGGAGGTGCTGTGGCAGCAGGCACCGCGCACCTCCGATGAGGTCGTGGCGGCACTGGCCCACCGCAACTGGGCCGAGCCGACCATCAAGACCCTGCTCAACCGCCTGCTGACCAAGGGCGCGATCGCCGCCGAGCGCGATGGCCGGCGCTATCTGTACCGGCCGCTGCTGCAGCGCCAGGCATGGGTGCAGGCGCAGAGCCAGGACTTCCTCGGGCGTGTGTTTGAGGGCCGGGTGGCACCGCTGGTGGCGCATTTCAGCGAACGCGGCCAGCTCAGCGCACAGGACATCGCCGAACTGAAGAAGCTGATCCAGGAGCTGGACGATGAATGAGCTGCTCGACGGACTGTGGCGGGCGAGCCTGTGGCTGGCGCTGGGCGTAATTCTGCTGGCAACGGTGCGGCCGCTGCTGTTGCGGCTGGGAGGCGCTGGACTGGTGTATCGCAGCTGGTGGCTGCTGCCGCTGCTGCTGGCCGCGCTGCTGCTCCCCTTGCCGCAGGTCGCGCTGTTGCAGCATGTGCCAACGCTGCCGCTGAAGGTGGTGCCCGAAGCAGTGGAGGGACTGCCTGCGTCATCTCTGCAATGGCCCTTGCTGCTGTTGTTGGTGTGGGCGCTGGGCGCGGCCGTCTGCCTGTTGCGCGACCTGCGCGCACAGCATCGCTTCGAACGTGGCATGGGCGGCCTGCGGGCACGCGCCGATGGCAGCTGGCAGGCCAGTGGCGATCCCGGGCTACCCGCGCTGGTGGGCCTGTGGCGGCCGCGCATCGTGGTCGGCCCCGACTTCGACCAGCAGTTCACCGCGCAGGAGCAGCGCCTGATCCTGCAGCACGAGCTCAGCCATCGTCGCAACGGCGATCACTGGGCCAACGGCGTGCTGCTGCTGATGCGCGCGATGTTCTGGTTCCACCCGTTGCAGCCATGGGCCGCACGTCGTTTCCTGCGTGACCAGGAACTGGCCTGCGATGCCCGCACCATTGCCCCGCAGCCCGCGCTGCGCGGCCTGTACGCCAGCACGCTGCTGAAGGCGCAGCTGGTCCACCCGGTTGCGCCGGCGGTCTGCCACTGGCGCAGCCAACCTGTGTTGAAGGAGCGTATCGCCATGTTGAAGCAGTCCAAGCGGAAGGCATTGCCGTGGGTGTCGGGTCAGGTGCTGGTGGTCGGGTTGTGCCTGGGGATGGGGGCGGTGGCGTGGGCGAGCCAGAGTGGCGCAATGGCGGTCGGCCCAGCGGTGGCCGTCATGGATCGGGAGATCCAGGTCGACAAGATGCCGCCGCCGAGCTACCCGAAGAGCGCGTTCGAGCAGAGCCAGACAGGCGTCGTGGTGCTCCGCGTCGACGTTGATGCGCACGGTGCTGTCAGCGATGTGCGTGTAGTGAGCGCCACCAATCCGGGCGTGTTCGAAGCGGTATCGATCGCAGCAGCGCGAAGCTGGACCTACCGCCCGGCGCTGAAGAACGGCAAGCCGGTGGCGGGCGCCGTGCGCATTCCGATCACCTTCGCCATGGATGAGAGCGATGAAGTGACGGAGACCGCCAGGTGATGCGCATCACGCTGCTGTTGGCGGCGGGGATGCTGGCGGGCTGCGCCACACAGGAACGGCTGACCACCGTCGATACCCGCAATGAGAGTGTCGGCCATCAGCGCCTGCATGCGGAAGGGAAAGGCGGCAGCGGCCAGGTGCAGGCGTACACGCTGGGAGCGACCGAAGGCTATCGGATGCCGCAACTGTATGCGGCGCCGGATCCGCAGATTGGTGATCGTGACCCGCGTACCGAGCTGGCGCCGACCACGATCTGCCTGCAGGTGGTGATCGATGCCGAAGGCGCTGTCGAGCGAAGCCTGGCGCTGGTAGACCGCAGCGAATGCGCTGCAGGCGCGGCAATCGAGAATGCGCCTCTGCTGCAGGCGGCGCAGCAGGCGGTGTCGATGTGGAAGTATTCACCCGCCGCCGTCTGCCACTTCGCACCGGGCAAGGTGCCGAGCGACCGTGGCGACTGCGAAGGCGCCGAGCGCGTCGAGCCGGTACCGGTGAGCCTGCTGTATGCCTTTACCTTCGAGATCGTGAAGGGCCAGCATGTGGTGCGCACGCAGGGCAAATGACGCCGCGTCATTCCCGCCGCGATGAAGCGACCGTGCGGCCCCTACGCGCCACCCTGGATGTTCGCCTTCACCGCCGGCTGCATCAGCGTTGGCTCTGCCAGCGTCGCATCACGCGCCTGTCGCACGCTGACAAATTCGGCTTCGGCCACGCCGTCATGCACGTGGATGTTGTGCGCGCGCTGTTCGCCGATGGTGGTTTCATTGGCGAAATCGCGGCCGCCCGGGCCGTAGTCGTGGCAGACGAACACACGGGTGGCATCGGGCAGGGCAAGCAGACGCTGGATCGAACGGTACAGCTGCGCGGCGTCGCCGCCGGGGAAATCGCAGCGTGCAGTGCCGCCATCGGGCATGAACAGGGAATCGCCGGTGAAGACAGCATCGCCGATCAGATAGGCGATGCTGTCGCTGGTGTGGCCGGGGACGGCGATGATGCGCCCCTGCAACTCTCCCAGTGCAAAGGTCTCGCCGTCGGCGAACAGGTGATCGAAGACCGCATGCTCATCGGGCAGCTGCAGGCCATAGCGCGGTGCGAACGTGGCCTGCACCGCGCGGATGCCTTCGCCGATGGCCAACGTCGCCTGCGGGAATCGCTGCTTGAGCCGGCGCCCCGCCGACACGTGGTCGGCGTGGGCGTGGGTTTCCAGCAGCCAGCGCACGTGCAGCCGCTGCTGCGCGATGGCATCGAGCATCGCGCGCACCGGCGATTCGCTGCTGGCGTCGGTGTCCGGGTCGTAATCCAGTACCGGATCGATCAGCGCGGCCTCCCTGCTGGCCGGGTCGCTGACCAGGTAGCTGAAGGTATTGCTGTCACGGTGGAAGAACGATTGCACCTGGACCGACATCGGATACTCCTCAGCGTGTGGCGAGCACGCGGTTCAGCAACTGCGCCAGGTTTTCGCCGGCCAGTCGCAGCTGCGCTTCGGCCACTGGCCTGTAGCGCGTGGTGTAGTCGTCGCCGATCTTACGCGAGGCAGGGTAAACGCCAGGTTGCACGGAAATGCGGCAGCTGGCTTCAGCCCAGCTGACCGGATCACGCTGCGGGTTGGACTGGCGTGCCAGCTTCGGCGCCGGCAGCGCGCGCAGCACCGGCAGGTAGCCGGCATCGTCCACCTTGCGGGTATTGAGCATGCCGCTGTCCCACAGCGAGTGCAGGTTGGTACCGCGGTTGCCGAACTGCAGCTGGAAATCGTTGCCGCCCTTGTCATGGCCGTAACCGGCGTGCATCGGCTGATGGATGTCGCCGACCAGGTGCACGACGAACTTCAGCGCCTGCAGGCGCTCGCCATCGGTCAGGCTGCGGTCGCCGAGGATCGCGCTCTGCGCCTTCAGCGCTTCGACGATGCAGTTGCCGCTCTTGCAGTGCTTCGGCGCCTCGTAGTGGCAGCCATCTTCGGCGATGTTGACGTAGTGCCAGCCGGCCGAGCGACGGCCCAGGCCGGGGTCCTTGGCGCGCAGCTGGTCGGCCCAGGGCGCGATGCTGGCGAGGGTGGCGCCGGGTTCGGTGGCCAGCAGGCGGTCGACCTCGGTGCGTGCGGTCGGGTTGAGGCGGCTGTCGGCGACTTCGGCGACCAGGCGGTGGCCTTGCGCGCCCCAGGCGTGGGCGGGTGCGGACAGGGTCAGCAGGGCCGGCGCGAGGGCGGCGGCGAGGAACAGGGAGTGCAGTGCTTTCATCCGCTCATTCTAGCCAGCGGGGGAGATGGGTGGTTGATGGAAAGCGGCGCGTTCCTGTTCGCTGGGCAGCTGGCTGCAGGGGCAGGCGCTGCGGGACACGCCGCAAGTACGTCCCTGTAGGCTCGGCCGCGGCATCCATGCCGCGGACGGTCCCGCAGCGCCTGCCCCTGCAGCCACCATCCAACATGGCCGCGCTGGCGGATGCAAACGTCAAAAGCAGAATCAGAATCAAATGCAGGATCACATCCTGCGGCGCGCGATCGCATCCGGCCGATAGCAACTGCGCCATGCGGATGTCGGCTTCTGCTTGCGCTTGCGCGCGCGTGGGAAGTGGAAGGGCGGGGCAGGGGGAGGGGACGGGACCGTTGGCGCCATGGATGGCGCCATCGAGCCCCCATGGATGGGTTTACGGCGTGTCCCGGCACCTTCCCCTGCCTCGACCCACACCGGGACCTGCGCCCGTCGCGCCAACAAAAAAGCCCCGGCACACACATACCGGGGCAACATGCTGCGAGGGTTTTGCCTGTAGCGGGGGAGCGGGGGCGAAGCCCCCGCCAAACAACCCCTTAGAACTTGAAGACGTAGGACGCGCCGTAGACCAGCGGATCGATGTTGACCGTGCCGATCTTCTCGCCGTCCAGCTTCACCTTGCTGTCGATGTCGATCCAGCGCATGTCCACGCGCAGTGCGCCCTTCTCGCCAATCGCGAAGTCGATGCCCGCATGCGCGGCCAGGCCCCACGAATCCTGCAGCTTCAGCTTGCTGTTGGCCAGCGCACCGGTGGTGTCTTCGCTGAAGAAGGTGGTGTAGTTCAGGCCGGCGCCGACGAACGGCGACACCTTGCCCTTGCTGTTGAAGTGGTACTGCAGGGTGACCACCGGCGGCAGCTGCTTGGTGCTGCCCACGCGGCCCAGGCCGTTGATGTTGATGTCGTGCTTGAACGGCAGCGCCGCCAGCACTTCGATGCCCAGATTGTCGGCGATGAAGTACTCACCGGTGATGGTCGGCTTGACGTCGTTGTCGACATCGACCTTCAGGGTGCCACCGGCCAGCCAGCCGTTGTTCGACTTCGGGGCGACCTGGTGCACGCCGGCGGAAAGGGTCCAGTCGCCCTTGGACTGGGCCATGGCCGGCGCGGCGGCCAGCGACAGGGCGGCGGCCAGGCTGGCCGCGATCAGGGGGGAGGTCTTGCGCATGGGGGTGATCTCGTTGCTGGGTGGATGTGGCCAGTCTCGGCCTCACGCCGCGCTAACGCTTTGATCCGGATCAAATCCTGTCCGGCCCCCGTCCCGGGGCCGGCCTTGGCCGGCGGTGGTCAAGGCCGGCCTGCTAGACTTGTGGGCCCTATCCACCCCGCCGCACCTGTCGCGGCTGCAGGAGCTTGAGAACATGGCAATCAAGGTTGGTATCAACGGTTTCGGTCGCATCGGGCGTAACGTCCTGCGCTCGGCGGTGCTGAACTTCGGCGACGACATCGAAATCGTGGCCATCAACGATCTGCTGGAGCCGGATTACCTGGCCTACATGCTCAAGTACGACTCCGTGCACGGCCGTTTCAAGGCCGACGTAGCCGTCGATGGCAAGGATCTGCTGGTCAACGGCAAGAAGATCCGCCTGACCCAGGAACGCGATCCGTCCAACCTGAAGTGGGACGAAGTCGGCGTCGACGTCGTGCTCGAAGCCACCGGCCTGTTCCTGGACAAGGTCAGCGCGCAGAAGCACATCGATGCCGGCGCCAAGAAGGTCATCCTGTCGGCACCGTCGAAGGACGACACGCCGATGTTCGTGTTCGGCGTGAACGACAAGACCTACGCCGGCCAGGCGATCATCTCCAACGCTTCGTGCACCACCAACTGCCTGGCGCCGCTGGCCAAGGTCATCAATGACAAGTGGGGCATCAAGCGCGGCCTGATGACCACCGTGCATGCGGCCACCGCCACCCAGAAGACCGTCGATGGCCCGTCCAACAAGGACTGGCGCGGCGGCCGTGGCATCCTGGAAAACATCATTCCGTCCTCCACCGGCGCAGCCAAGGCTGTCGGCGTGGTCATTCCGGAACTGAACAAGAAGCTGACCGGCATGAGCTTCCGCGTCCCGACCTCGGACGTGTCGGTGGTCGACCTGACCGTCGAGCTGGAAAAGGAAGCCACCTACGCCGAGATCTGCGCCGAAGTGAAGGCACAGAGCGAAGGCGCGCTGAAGGGCATCCTGGGCTACACCGAAGACAAGGTGGTTGCCACCGATTTCCGCGGTGAAACCCACACCTCGGTGTTCGATGCCGACGCCGGCATCGCCCTCGACGGCACCTTCGTCAAGCTCGTGTCGTGGTACGACAACGAGTGGGGCTACTCCAACAAGTGCCTGGAAATGGCCAAGGTCGTCGCGGCCAAGTAAGGCCTGCGAAGATCGTCACGCGAACCCCGGCCTGGCCGGGGTTCGTCGTTTAAGGGGCCCGGCCTGACGTAGCATGGGCCCGTCGACCGCCGCCATCGTGGCGCGGGATCGCATTGGAAGGCGAGGAATGGAAGCACTCTTGGTCCTGGCAGTACTGGTCCTGCTGGCGATACCGCTGCTGCTGGTGGTGGCGCTGGTGATGATTGCCGGCCTGCGCCGGCGGGTCGCCGCCCTGGAGGCCGCACAGACCGTGCAGGTCGCGCCCAGCCAGGCAGGGACGGTAGGCCGTGCGCCCTCGGCCGTAGCCGAGCCGCCGCGCGCGCCTGCGCCAACACGCGAACCCAGCAGCGAGCCCTCGTTCCTGCGGCCCACGGCCGCTCCGGCATCAGCGCCGATCGCCGCCCGCGAAGAGCTGCCGCCGCCGGCCCCACCCGCGCGTCCGCTGCCGCCACCGCCGTTGCCACCGGAGCCGACATTGCCGCCGCTGCCGGCCGAACCGGCCCTGCCGAACCTGGTCGAGCGCGCGATTGGCGCGGTCAAACACTGGTTCACCCAGGGCAACGTGCCGGTCAAGATCGGCATGCTGGTGCTGCTGGCCGGTGTCGCCGCGCTGCTCAAGTACGTCAGCGATCAGGGCTGGCTGGTGGTACCGGTCGAACTGCGGCTGGCGGGCATCACCGTCGGTGCGCTGGGCCTGCTGGCCTTCGGCTGGCACCAGCGCGAGCGCCGGCGGATGTTCGCGCTGGCCTTGCAGGGCGGCGCCATCGGCGTGTTGCTGCTGACCATTTTCGCTGCCTTCAAGCGTTTTGATCTGCTCGCACCCGGCTTCGCCTTTGCCAGCTCGATCGCGCTGGTGGCGGGGCTGTGCGTGCTGGCGGTGGTGCAGAACTCGCGCACGTTGGCGGTGCTGGGCATCCTGGCGGGCTTCATGGCGCCGCTGTGGCTGTCCACCGGCAGTGGTAACCACGTCGGGCTGTTCAGCTACTACGCCGTGCTCAACGCGGGTATTTTCGTCATCGCCTGGTATCGGCCGTGGCGTGTGCTGAACCTGCTCGGTTTCGCGTTCACCTTCGGCATCGGCACGTTCTGGGGCGTGCTGCAGTACGACGCGGCCAAGTTCGCCAGCACCGAACCGTTCCTGCTGCTGTTCTTCGCCTTCTACCTGCTGATTCCGCTGTTGTATGCGCGCCGGCAGCCGGCTGGGCGGCGCGATCTGGTCGACGGCAGCCTGGTGTTCGGCACGCCGCTGATCGCCTTCTCGCTGCAGGCCGGCATGCTGCACGAACAGCCGATGACGCTGGCCCTGTGTGCGCTGGGCCTGGCCGCGATCTATGCATTGCTGGCACGCGCCCTGATCGCGCGCGCGTCGTATACGGTGCTGGCGCAGTCGCATGCGGTACTGGCCGTGGGCTTTGCGACGCTGGCAGTGCCGTTGGCATTCTCGGCGCGGGCCACCGGCGCGGTATTCGCGTTGGAGGGTGCCGGCCTGGCGTGGCTGGGGTTGCGCCAGAAGCGCTGGTTGCCGCAGGTGACCGGTGCACTGCTGCAGCTCGCTGCCGCATTCGCGTTCGTGGTGGGGGCCGATCATTGGCATCAGGACCAGCGTTTCCTGCTCAACCCGACTGCGATCGGCGCGCTGCTGCTGGCCGTGGCAGGTTTCGCGGCGGCGTGGAGCTACCAGCGCAGGCAGCGCCATGACATCGCCCTGGCGTACTACCTGTGGGGCCTGCTGTGGTGGTTGGGCGGTCTGGTGCATGAAATCGGCCGCTTCTTCCAGCATTCGACGCAGGCCGATGCCGTGCTGGTGCTGGCCGCCGTCACCGCCTGGTTGGCGTCGGAAGTACAGCGCCGTATGCCGGCGCGTGCGCTGGGCGTGACCGCGCTGGTGATGCTGGCAGCAGGCTTCCCGCTGGCGCTGCTGCAGAGCGATGCGCACCAGCAGCCGTTTGCCGGCTATGGCGCGCTGGCATGGGCAGTGTTCGCCGTGCTCGGCGTGCGCAGCCTGCTGTGCCTGCGTCAGGGCAGTGGTGGCGTGGCCCGTATCGCCCAGTTCCTGTGGTGGCTGCTGTGGCCGTCGCTGCTTTCGCTGCTGGCCCTGTGGGGCGGCGGCGACGCGCGCCTGGCGCAGGGTTGGACCGCGTTGCTGGTGACCCTGCCGTGGTTGCTGCTGGCGGCGCTGTCGCTGTGGCGCTGGAACGTGCTGCGCTGGCCGCTGGGTGCCGCGTTTGATCCGGTGCGCTTGCCGCTGCAGAGCGTGATTTTCGCGGTGCTGGCGTTGGCCTGGTTGTTCGGCCTGACCCTGGCGGGCGACGCCACGCCGTTGCCGTGGTTGCCGCTGCTCAATCCTGCCGAACTGGCACAGTGGGTCAGCCTGCTGCTGATCGCGCGCTGGCTGTATGACGCGCAGGGACCGGCGTCGCTGCAGCGGTTGCGTGTGCCAGTGCTGGCCGTGGCCGGTTTCATCGCGTTGACCAGCACGGTGCTGCATGGCGTGCATCACTGGGGCGGGGTGGTCTGGGATCCGACGATGGCCCGCTTCAGCCTGGCCCAGACCAGCCTGACCGTGTTGTGGAGCGTGCTTGGTGTGATCGCCTGGGTGTGGGGCTCGCGTCGCGGCCAGCGTGTGCTGTGGATGGTCGGTGCGGTGTTGATGGCCGTGGTGCTGGCCAAGCTGGTGCTGATCGATCGCCAGCACCTGGGCAACCTGCTGGGAATTGCATCGTTCATCGCCTACGGCCTGCTGTGCACTGTGGTGGGCTACCTGGCGCCCGCGCCGCCGAGCGCGCCGCCAACCGTGGAGGAAAACCAATGAGGAAGTGGAGCCGAGCGTTGCTGCCGGTATTGTTCGGGGTGGCCGGTGCAGTTGCTGCACAGGCCACGGACTACCGCGCGCAGTACGCCGAACAATGGCCGCTGAGCCTGTCCAGCGCGCAGTCCGGCGCCTACCGGGTGGTGCTGGAGCCGGCGATCTATCGCGGCGCAGGCGCAGCCGACCTGGGCGACCTGCAGGTGTTCAACGCCGCCGGCCAAGCGTTGCCGTCGGCGCTGCTGGCGCCGGACCAGCCATTGGCGCAGCCACCGGTGCAGCGCGAGCTGCCGTGGTTCCCGCTGCCGCCGCTGGCCGAGGCCCAGCGCAACGACCTGCAGCTGCTGACCGAGCGCGACACCGACGGCCGTGTGCGCCGGGTCGAAGCTCGCCTTGGTGGTGGTGCGGTAGCGAACGGGCAGGGTGGCTGGTTGATCGATGCCAGCGTGCTCGGCCAGCAACCGTTGGCATCGCTGGTGCTGGACTGGGCCGAAAGCAGCCAGCCACTGCAGGCGCAGGTGCAGCTCGATGCCAGCGACGATCTGCAGCGCTGGCAGTCGATCGCCCGCGACGTCCCCCTGGTGGACCTGCAGCGCGCGGGCAAGCGCCTGCTGCAGCGCCGCCTGCAGGTCGACAGCAACGTGCGCTACCTGCGGATCCTGCCGCAGGGCGAGGCGCGCCTGCCGGAGCTGCGCAGCGTCCTGGCGGAACTGCCGCCGGCGCCGGCAACGGTGCCCTGGGAGTGGCTGTCGCTGGCACCGACCGCGCAGGGCAAGGGGGAATTCACCTTTGAGCTGGATGGCCGATTCCCGGTGACCCGCGCCGACGTGGCCAGCACCGACAACAGCCTGGTGCAGTGGACCTTGTTCAGTCGCGATGACGCTGCCGCCGAATGGCAGCGCCGCAGCGCGCCCTGGATCGCCTATCAGCTGCAGCAGGGGGCCCCGGGCCAGCGCCAGCAATCGGCGGCACAGCCGTTGGGCGGCATGTACCGCGACCGTTACTGGAAGCTGGTAGCCAGCCCGGTGGAGACCACCAGCGCGCCGACGCTGCGCCTGGGCTATCAACCGGAAGTGATGGTGTTCCTCAGCCAGGGCGCAGCGCCCTACGCACTGGCCGTGGGCAGTACCACCGCGCGCCGTGCGGAGGCACCGATCACGGTGCTGATCGAGGAACTGCGCCAGCGCAATGATCCGTCGTGGCAGCCGACGCTGGCACGCTTGGAAGGCAGCCCGGAGACGCTGGCCGGTGATGCGGCGCTGAAGCCGCAGCACGACTGGAAGGCGTGGCTGCTGTGGGCGCTGCTGGGGCTGGGCGTGCTGGTTGTCGGTGGACTGGCGTTGAGCCTGCTGAAGCAGAAGCCGTCGCCTTCGGCGTAGTTTGCAGCGAACGGCGCAGCCCCTCGTGGGTGGTCGGTTGGTCGCAGGGAGCAAAAGCCTCGCTTGGCCGGGCGGGTGGGCTGGGCAGGGGACGCCGCAAGTACGTCCCTGTAGGCTTGGCAGCCGCATCCATGCGGCTGACACCCCTGCCCAGCCCACCCGCCCGGCCTCTGACAGTTTCCGTGTGCGTCCACCCACGGAAGAGAAAAAGAAGAGCAAAAGCAGCTTTGCTGCGCGCTTTTTGTAGAGCCGAGCCCACGCTCGGCTGCTCGCCGCGAAACCTCCAGCCGAGCATGGGCTCGGCTCTACATTCCTTCTCCATCCGACATCACAAACCGCTCTTGCCTTTGCCATCCGCCCCGTCTCATGAACCTGTCGAGGCCGGGGTGGTGTGGGCTCGCGGGGGCGTAAGCGCCATGGATGGCGCGCCCGAGCCTCCAGGGATGGATTCACGGCGTCCCCCGCGAGCTCACACCGCCCCGGCCCACCCACAGCACCACGAAGCGCCAGCGCTTCGGCCGTTGCCGTTGCTGTTGCACCTGCTGTTGCCTCTGCCTGCCGCAGGCATCGCCACCCGATACAATGACCATCTGCCGTAAACCGGCATCCCATCTCCAGAGCCAAAGAGTTGCCCATGTCCATCGTCCGCATGACCGACCTCGACCTCTCCGGCAAGCGCGTGCTGATCCGCCAGGATCTGAACGTGCCGATCGAGAATGGCCGCATCACCTCCGAACAGCGAATCACTGCTTCCCTGCCGACGCTCAAGCGCGCGCTGGAGCAGGGCGCGGCGGTGATGGTCACCTCGCACCTGGGCCGCCCGAAGGAAGGCGTGTGGAGCGAAGCCGATTCGCTGGCGCCGGTTGCGCAGCGCCTGTCGGTGCTGCTGGGCCGCGAAGTGCCGCTGGTGCGTGACTGGGTCGACGGCGTCGACGTGCAGCCGGGCCAGCTGGTGCTGCTGGAAAACTGCCGCATGAACGTCGGCGAGGGCAAGGATGATGAAGCCCTGTCGAAGAAGTACGCCGCCCTCTGCGATGTGTTCGTGATGGATGCGTTCGGTACCGCGCACCGTGCGCAGGCATCCACCCATGGCGTGATCCGTTTTGCCCCGGTTGCTGCCGGTGGCCCGCTGCTGATGGCCGAGCTGGATGCGCTGGCACTGGCACTGGATGCACCGGCCAAGCCGCTGCTGGCCATCGTCGCCGGCAGCAAGGTCAGCACCAAGCTGGAACTGCTGGCCAACCTGGTCGGCAAGGTCGACCAGCTGATCGTCGGTGGCGGCATCGCCAACACCTTCATCGCGGCGGCCGGCTACAAGGTCGGCAAGTCGCTGTACGAGCCGGACCTGCTGGATACCGCGAAGAAGATCGTGGCCGACGCCAAGGCGCGCGGTGCGGACATCCCGCTACCGGTGGACGTGGTCACCGCCAAGCAGTTCCTGCCCGACGCGGTCGCCGAAGTGAAGGCCGTCGATGCGGTGGCCGAGGATGACCTGATCCTGGACATCGGCCCGCAGACCGCCGCGCAGTACGCGCAGCTGATCCAGAAGGCCGGCACCGTGGTCTGGAACGGCCCGGTCGGCGTGTTCGAGTTCGAAGCCTTCAGCAAGGGCACCGAAGCGCTGGCCCGCGCCATCGCCAGCTCGCCGGCGTTCTCCATCGCCGGTGGTGGCGATACCCTGGCCGCGGTCGACAAGTTCGACATCGCCCAGCAGGTCAGCTACATCTCCACCGGTGGCGGCGCATTTCTGGAATTCCTGGAAGGCAAGACCCTGCCGGCGGTGGCTGCCCTGGCCGCGCGCGGCGCATGAGCGTCGACCTGCGGGTGGACGGAGAAGCGCGTGCAACGCTCTTCTTCGACATGGACGGCACGCTGATCGATTCGGAAGTGGGCATTACCACCTGCATCGCCTATGCGCTGCAGAAGATGGACCACCCAGTGCCGCCGCAGGAAACGCTGCTGGGCTGGATCGGTCCGTCGCTGCGCACCACCTTCGCGCCGCTGTTCGGGGATGCCGAACGGGTGGAGCAGGCCGTGGCCTTCTATCGCGAGCGCTTCGACGTGGAAGGCTGGCGCGAGCACACGATCTATCCGGACATCGAAACGGTGGTACGTGCGTTGCACGAACGGGGTCACCGTCTTGCGGTGGTCACCGCCAAGAACGAGCCGCATGCCCGCCGCATCGTCGAGCATCTGCCTTTTGGTGACCTGTTCGAGGACGTGATCGGTTCAACGCCGGATGGTTCGCGCAGCAGCAAGCCGCAGCTGGTGGGCGAAGCGCTGCACCGCCTGCAGCCGGCACCGGAACGCTGCTGGATGATCGGCGACCGCCGCATGGACATCGAAGGCGCCCGTCACCACGGCCTGCGCAGCGTGGGCGTGCTGTGGGGCTTTGGTGGCGAGCAGGAGCTGACCGAGGCCGGTGCAGGGCAGTTGGCCCGTGATCCGACGCAGCTGCTGGCATTGCTGGCCTGACGTAGACGAGACAGCGCGCCGGGCCTTGCCCGGCGGCGTTTCCGCTGCCATCGGCCGGCGTATGTCCGGAACATGTCCGTGCGATGTCCCGCAGAGTCAGGCAGCACAAGGCTGTAACCGTATACATTGGACGTGAAGGATGTGCTAATTTCCGTCCTTTAACGGGAGAGGCCCATCCATCATGTTCGAGCGTCAGCGTCGCACCAAGATCCTTGCCACCCTCGGTCCGGCTACCGATCCGCCGGGCGTGCTGGAGGATCTGTTCCGCGCCGGCGTCAACGTGGTGCGCCTCAACTTCAGCCACGGTGACCCGTCCGGCCAGGCCAAGCGTGCCGCCGATGTGCGCGCCGCCGCGCAGCGTGTGGGCGTGGAAGTGGGCATCCTGGCCGACCTGCCGGGCCCGAAGATCCGCATCGAGCGCTTCGCCGAAGGCAAGGTGCATCTCAAGGCCGGCGACCGTTTCGACCTGATCGCCAGCACCAATGCCGGCCCCGGCGATGCTACCCAGGTGGGCGTGAGCTACCTCGGCCTGCCGCAGGACGTGACCGCCGGTGACGTGCTGCTGCTCGACGATGGCCTGATGCAGCTGCAGGTGGTGGAAGTTCAGGGCGAGCGCATCATCAACACCGTGCTCAATGACGGTCCGTTGTCCGATCGCAAGGGCCTGAACAAGCAGGGCGGTGGCCTGTCGCTGGGCGCGCTGACCGAGCGCGACAAGGAACTGATCGGCATCGTCGCCAAGATCGGCGTGGACTTCATCGCCGTGTCGTTCTGCCGCAATGCGCAGGACATGAACGATGCACGCGAGATCGCCGAATCGCACGGCTGCTACGCCGCGCTGGTATCCAAGATCGAGCGCACCGAAGCCATCGAGAACCTGGAAGAGATCGTCGACGCCAGTGACGTGGTGATGGTGGCGCGTGGTGACCTGGGCGTGGAAATCGGCGATGCCGAGCTGCCGGGCCTGCAGAAGAAGATCATCAAGGCCTCGCTGGCGCAGAACAAGGTGGTGATCACCGCCACGCAGATGCTGCAGTCGATGGTCGAAAGCCCGATTCCGACCCGCGCCGAAGTGCTGGACGTGGCCAACTCGGTCATCGACGGTACCGATGCGGTGATGCTGTCGGCCGAAACCGCCGCCGGTGCGTATCCGGTCAAGGCGGTCGAAGCGATGGCGCGCATCTGCCTGGGCGCCGAGCGCCAGTTCCAGACCGAGACCGACTTCGGCGCCTCGCCGCGCAACCTGGAACGTGCCGACCAGGCCATTGCCATGGCCACCATGTTCCTGTCCCAGCACGTGGGCGTGCGCGCGATCGTGGCGATGACCGAATCCGGTGGCACCGCCCGCTACCTGTCGCGCTTCCGTGCTTCGGCACCGGTATTCGCGGTTACCCGCCACGACGGCGCCCGCCGGCAGATGGCGCTGATGCGCGACGTGTTCCCGATCAACTTCGACAGCCGTGGCTTCACCCCGCGCGAAGCCGCACGCGGCAGCATCCGCCTGCTGGTGGAAGGCGGCATGCTGCAGGCCGGCGACCGTGTGGTGTTTACCAGCGGTGAGCACATGGAAACCCACGGCGCGACCAATACCCTGCGCCTGCTGGAAGTCGGCGACGACGGCCGCGCCAGCGGTCTCGGCGACCTGTAAGACGTGTCGCGTCGGGTCGGAGCCGCTGCGCGGGTCCGACCCGGGGTCAGATCCCCGGAGGGGCTCTGACCCGATCCGGCAGGACATTTCCTGTCCCGCACAGACAGTGGAACCGGTTCCATCCGAGCCTCCACGTCGGGGCAACGGGTAGCGGGGCTATACTTACGTTTTTCCCGCACCCGCCACAGGAAGTACATGAGCATCGAACAGCTGGCTGAAACCGCCCAGGCCATGGTTGCCCCGGGCAAGGGCATCATCGCGATCGACGAATCCACCGGTACCATCGCCAAGCGCTTTGCCAGCGTCGGCATCGAGAACACCGAAGAGAACCGTCGCGCCTACCGCGAACTGCTGCTGACCACGCCGAAGCTCAACGAGCACATTTCCGGCGCGATCCTGTACGACGAGACCATCCGTCAGTCGACCAAGGACGGCGTGCCGTTCGCCAAGTACATGGCCGACCACGGCATGATTCCGGGCATCAAGGTGGACAAGGGTGCGCACCCGCTGGCCGGTTGCCCGGGCGAGCTGGTCACCGAAGGCCTGGACGGCCTGCGTGAGCGCCTCCAGGAGTACTACAAGCTGGGCGCACGCTTCGCCAAGTGGCGTGCGGTCATCAACATCGGCGAGAGCATTCCGTCGGGCACCTGCATCGAGTCCAACGCGCATGCGCTGGCCCGCTATGCCGCGCTGTGCCAGGAATGCGGCCTGGTGCCGATGGTCGAGCCGGAAGTGATCATGGACGGCGAGCACGACATCGAGACCTGCTACGAAGTCACCGAAGCCACCCTGCGCTCGCTGTTCGACGCGCTGTACCAGCAGAACGTGCTGCTGGAAGGCACCATCCTGAAGGCCTCGATGGTCATCTCCGGCAAGGGCTGCGACGAGCAGGCCGACGTCGAGGAAGTGGCCGAGTCGACCGTGATGTGCCTCAAGAGCACCGTGCCGGCGATCCTGCCGGGCGTGGTGTTCCTGTCCGGTGGCCAGGGCGATGAGCAGTCCACCGCACACCTCAATGCCATGAACCAGATGGGTCACCTGCCGTGGCCGCTGAGCTTCTCCTATGGCCGTGCCATGCAGCAGGCGGCACTGAAGCTGTGGGGCAAGGACATGAAGGGCAACTACGCCGCCGCGCAGAAGACCGTCTACGAGCGCGCCAAGGAAAACGGCCAGGCCGCGCTTGGCAAGTGGAACGGCTGATCCGTTTCGCAGCATGAACTGAACAACGCAGCGCCGGCATCACGCCGGCGTTTGCTTTTGCCGGTATCGTTGCCGCCTCCCGCACGCCAGGCCAGTGCGTGGGGCATACATGGAAGGCCAAGGAGAAAAAACATGCGTATTACCGCAATCACGCTGGCCGTTGCCACGGTGCTGGCTGTCGGCGGCTGCAACCGGATGGGTGGCAGCCCGGACGTGGGCAAGGCCCCCTCGCTGGAGTTCGACAAGCCGGTATCCGGCGAAATCACCTCGCGCAGCGGCGTCAATTTCAACGATGGCAGCCACCATCAGCTGTACCAGCTGAAGCTGGACGACAAGCAACTGGTCGGCATCAAGTTGACCGGCGCGCTGCGCGGCTCGATCGCCGTGTTCAACAACGGCGTGCTGGTGGCCAGCAGCAGCTCGGGCTACGAGCGCGGCGACGACGTCTCGCTGGCATTCCGCGCCAACGGCACCGGCAGCTACCAGGTGGCCATCAATGCCGACGGCCCCTCTGCTTTCGGCCCGTACCGCCTGCGCGCCGAGAAGCTGGTGCCGTATGACGGCAAGCCGATGGTGGCCGAAGGCGAGATCGTCGACCTGCTGGTATCCAAGTCGCAGGATTACACCCTGCAGGTGGACAAGGCGGGCATGTACGAGATCCGCCTGGAATCGGATGCGTTCGATACCGTGCTGAAGCTGGACGGCAACGGCGCACAGTCGGAAAACGACGACGGCGGTGACGGCACCAATTCGCGCATCGGCATGCCGCTGGAACCGGGCAAGTACACCCTGCGCGTGCGCAGCCTGGGCGAAGACGGTACCGGCGCCTTCAAGCTGACTGCCAAGCGCACCGAGCTGCCGGCCAACATGGTCATGCGTGATGGCACCACCCTGCCGAACTCCGGCAGCGTGTTCGCCATGCTCGATGGCGAAGGGCGCCGCCGCTTCCTGCTGAGCCTGCCGCGTCCGGCCGATGTGCGCCTGGATGCGATTTCCAGCCAGGTGGATACGGTGCTGCGCGTGGTCGGTTCGAACGTGGAGCTGGTGGACGACGATGGTGGCAATGGCACCAACGCGCGCCTGGAAGAATCGCTGCCGGCCGGCCACTACACCGTGGACGTAACCAGCCTGAGCGACGAAGCGGGCATGGTGGAAGTACGCGTGCAGGTCGACGGCGCCGCTTCGGCTGCCGCATCGGCTGCTGCTACGGCGGCGGCCGACGCTGCCGCCGAAGTAACGAACTGACGCTGTCGCGACGGACGTAAACGAAAAGGCCGGGCAATGCCCGGCCTTTTTTCTTCCAAGCCCCGCATTGTTTCAATGCGCCGACGCGAATCCGGTATCGCCCAGTGGTGGCAGCAGCGACCCGCGTCCGCTGTCGGCGACCTGGCCTGCGGCCGACAGCGCCTGCTGGTAGGCCTTGGCGGTCGCCGTGTTGAACGCCACCAGCACGATCCGCATCGGTTGGGCGTGGCTGCGCTGCCAGGCCAGTGTTTCGGTGACCGCGATCTGCGCCGCCTGGTACAGCGGATAGCCATACACCCCGCAGCTGATGGCCGGGAACGCGATCGACTGCAGGTTCAGCGATTCGGCCAGCTGCAGCGACTTCCAGTAGCAGTTCGCCAGCAGTGCCGGCTCGTCGCGCTGGCCGTCGTGCCAGACCGGGCCGACGGTGTGCAGTACGTGCCGTGCCGGAAGTGCATGGGCATCGGTTGCGCGCACCTCACCGGTCGGGCAGCGCACGCCGGGGCGCAGCTCCGGCAGACGCTCGCACTCGGCCAGCAGGCCGGGGCCGGCCGCACGGTGGATCGCGCCGTCGACACCGCCGCCGCCGAGCAGTGATTCATTGGCCGCGTTGACGATCGCATCCACCGCCAGGGCCGTGATGTCGCCCTGCCACACTTCGATCTTCATGCGTCCGTCTCCTGCCTGTAGTTGTTGCGCGCCGTGCCCACGCTGGCTGCACCCGCATCTTGCGGGACAGGGCATCGATGCTGCGTCATGACCGTCTCATGCACTGCGATCCGCGCTGTTCATGCACGATGGCCGGCAACGCCTTCACGCAGGCTGAAGCGAGCGCCGCGCACAGGCGAAACGAAAGTTCCTGAAGTGGATTGCTTCTGATTTCCTGGAGAAACGGTCCGCTTGCAACAGCAATGCCCAGTCAGGATTGCCCAAATGGAAACGCCCACCGCGAGGGTGGGCGTCATCCTGCTGTCATCGACAACGCGGCGATCAGGGCAGACCGGCCAACCAGTCGTCGTCGGAACCTTCATTGACGTCGGCGAACAGCGGCGTGGAGAAGTAGCGTTCACCGGTGTCCGGCAACATCGCCAGGATCACTGCGCCCGGTTCAGCGCGATCTGCCACGTCCAAAGCGCTGGCCACGGTGGCACCGGCGGAGATGCCGACGAAGATGCCTTCCTCTGCCGCCAGCCGGCGGGCGGTGGCGATCGCGCGGTCATCTTCCACCGTCACCAGTTCGTCCACCACACTGCGGTTGAGCACATCGGGCACGAAGTCCGGGGTCCAGCCCTGGATCTTGTGCGGCTTCCAGTCGTCGCCCTTCAGCAATGCGGCACCTGCCGGTTCGGTGGCGATGATGCGGGTGTCGGGGCGGGCGACCTTCAGCACCTCGCCGACGCCGGTCAAGGTGCCGCCGGTGCCCCAGCCGCTGACGAAGTAGTCCAGCCGCTTGCCGGCGAAATCACGCAGGATCTCCGCGGCGGTGGTGTTGCGGTGGTAGGCCGGGTTGGCCGGATTGGCGAACTGGCTGGCCAGGAACCAGCCGTGCTCCTCGGCCAGCTCACGCGCCCTGCGCACCATGCCGCTGCCGCGCTCGGCAGCCGGGGTCAATATGACTTTTGCGCCGTAGGCGCGCATCAGCTTGCGGCGTTCCACCGAGAAGGTCTCGACCATCGTCGCCACGAACTTGTAGCCGCGTGCGGCGGCCACCATCGCCAGGGCGACGCCGGTGTTGCCCGAGGTCGCTTCGACAATCGTGTCGCCCGGCTTGAGCAGGCCACGCTGTTCGGCATCGAGGATGATCGCCAGTGCCAGGCGATCCTTCACCGAGCCGCCCGGATTGAAGGATTCAACCTTGGCGTACACGGCCACGCCCTGCGGCGCCAAGCGCTGCAGCTTGACGATGGGGGTGTTGCCGATGGTGTCGAGGATGGAGTCGTACAGGGCCATGGGAGCGCTCCAGGAACAGGCCGCGCCGGGCTCGGCGGGCATAAGGGAAGAGGGCTGGCTGTTCAGGCCAGCGGCTGCCGGCTGACCGTAGCGCCGGCATATGACGCCCGGAAATGACCAGATACCTTTCTTAAACAACCTTTGGTTATAAGCTGGTGACGGCAATTGACCCTAGAGTGGACCTCCGCCCCCACACCGCCCGCCTGCCATGACGCTGACCCAGCTGCGCTATCTGGTTGCCATCGCCGACGCCGAGCTGAACATCACGCTCGCCGCCTCGCGGGTGCATGCCACCCAGCCTGGCCTGTCCAAGCAGCTCAAGCAGCTGGAGGACGAACTGGGCTTCCTGCTGTTCGTACGCAAGGGGCGCAGTCTGGAGTCGGTCACGCCGGCCGGCACCGAAGTGATCAGCCGCGCCCGCGCCGTGCTGTCCGAAGCCAACAACATCCGCACCTACGCGGCCAACCAGCGCCGCGAGAGCCAGGGTCAGCTGATCCTGACCACCACCCACACCCAGGCGCGCTTCGTGCTGCCGCCGGCCGTGGCGCGCATCAAGCAGGCCTATCCGCAGGTCAGCGTGCACCTGCAGCAGGCGGGTGAGGCCGATGCGCTGGACCGGCTGAACCAGGGCGATGCCGATATCGCGATCATCAGTACTGCCGGCAGCGAACCCAGCGACGGCATCGCCGTGCCGCTGTTCCGCTGGCGGCGGCTGGTGGTGGTGCCCAAGGGCCATCCACTGGACCGCGCCGGGCGCGTACCGGACCTGGCAGCATTGGCCCGCCAGCCGCTGATCAGCTACGAATCCTCGACCCGACCCAACTCCTCCCTGCAGCGCGCCTTTGCCGCGCAGAGCCTGGTACCCGATCTGGCGTTGACCGCGCTGGACGCCGACCTGATCAAGACCTATGTGCGCACGGGTCTGGGGGTGGGGCTGCTGGCCGAGATGGCGATCAGCGCCAACGATGAAGACCTGCGGGTATGGCCGGCGCCGGCGCCGATCACCGAGTGCGTCGCCTGGGCGGTGCTGCCGCGCGACCGGGTGCTGCGCGATTACGCGTTGGAACTGGTGCACGTGCTGGCCCCGCAGATCGATCCGCGCGACCTGCGGCGGGTGCTGGACGGCAACCAGGCCGCGTCCTGGCCGGTGCCGCCGACCTGGGAATCGCTGACGCAGACCATCACGGTCTGAGGGTTGGTCGAGCAGGGCTGCGCCCTGCACCTGCTACCGGCCGGAGCAACAGCAACAGCAACAGCGTGCATTCCGTGGGGTGGCGGGGCGGTGTCGGAGTGCGGGGACGCCGCAAGTACGTCCCTGTAGGCTTGGCCGCGGCATCCATGCCGCGGACACCCCGCAATCCGACACCGCCCCGCCTCTGACAGATTCCGACGGCTGTTGGTAGGTGTCGACCTTGGTCGACACGGTAGATCCACGCCATGCGTGGATGAATCTCTTTCAGATATCGAAATCAATCTGGGGTCAGATCCGTTTTCCTACGGAAAACGGATCTGACCCCAAGAGCCATTCCAACAGATCGCGGAAATCTGTCGAAGGCGGGGTGGGTCCGGTTGCGGGGGTGTCCGCGGCATGGATGCCGCGGCCAAGCCCCCATGGACGGGATTACGGCGTCCCCCGCAACCGGACCCACCCCGCCATCCCACAGGAAGCCAGCTTCTGCTGTTGCTTCGGCCGTTGCCGTTGCTGTTGCCTCTGCGGGTGCAGGGCGCAGCTCTGCCGATAAACCCTCTCCTGCGACGGTTCGTCGCACGGCGCCCCCGGGGGGCACCTCTAAACTAGCGCGGTGATCCGTACCGTCCAGCTGCATCGAACCCTGCTCCAGCTCGCCTTCATCGCGACGCTGTTGATGGTGCTCGCGCCGCTGGTCAGCCGCGCGCTGCAGGCGCAGCCGATGGATCATGCGGGCATGGCAGGCATGGACCATACGGCCATGAGCCATGACATGCGCGACATGGCCATGGCCGGTCACGCGCACCACGATGCAGATCCGGCTGTGCCCAGCCCGCCCGCCGATCCGCACGCCATGCATGGCGAGGCCTGCGAGTACTGCGTGCTGGCCATGCGCCTGCTGCCGTGGCTGGCAGTGCTGGTGCTGCTGCTGCCCCTGCTGTGGCGGCCGACGCTGGTGTTCCCGTGGTCACAGCTGCGACTGCCGCTGCTGCATTGGCCGGCACACGCCGCGCGTGGCCCGCCGCCGATCTCCACCGTCCGCTGATTTCCCTATCGAATCCGTCGCACGATGCCTGCAAGGGCGTCGTGCGCGCGTGCGTACCTTGGAGCTGTTTCCATGAAAATGACTTTTCCCGGCGCGGGCGCCCGTGCGCGCCTGCCGTTTGCCCTTGGCGTTGCCTTGACCGCGCCCTTCGCCCATGCCGCGCCCGCTGAAGAAGCGCGGACGCTGGATACGCTGGTGGTCACCGCCGCTGCACCGTCCTCGCCATTGCACTGGGTGACCGATCCGCGCCTGCCGCGGCAGCCGGTGCCGGCCAGCGATGGCGCCGATTACCTGAAGACCGTTCCCGGCTTTTCCGCCATCCGCAATGGCGGCACCAACGGCGACCCGGTGTTGCGCGGCATGTTCGGTTCACGGCTGAACATCCTCAGCAACGATGGCAATCTGATTGGTGCGTGTCCCTCGCGCATGGACAATCCGTTGTCCTACATCTCGCCGGAGAGCTTTGACCGGCTGACGATCATCAAGGGCCCGCAGAGCGTGCGTTGGGGCGCGGGTGCGTCTGCGGGCACCGTGCGTTTTGAGCGTGATACCCCGCGTTTCGACGAGCCGGGGCTGCGTGCAGATGCCAGCACGCTGGTTGGTTCGCGCAACCGCAACGACCAGGTGTTGGACCTCACTCTGGGCAATCCGACGGGCTATGTGCGTGCCAGCGGCAATCGCTCCGAAGCCGATGACTACAAGGACGGCAATGGTGATGTGGTTCCGTCGAAATGGCGCAAGTGGAATGGCGACGTAGCGGTTGGCTGGACGCCTGATGCCGATACCCTGCTTGAAGTATCCGCCGGTGCCGGCGATGCGATCGCGCGCTACGCCGGGCGCGGCATGGACGGTGCCGCGTTCGAGCGCACCAGCTACGCCGCGCGCTTCGAGAAGCGCAACTTGCCCGGGGCGTGGGACACGCTGCAGGCCAACGTGTACTACAACGAAGCCGATCACGTGATGGACAACTACACGCTGCGCGAACCGAACCCGCACAGCATGATGCCGATGCCGATGGCGTCGAACGTGGATCGCCGCACGCAGGGTGGGCGCATCAGCTCCGAATGGCGCTGGCAGGACGTGCAGCTGGTGGCCGGCGTCGACGGCGAGGACAGCCGACATCGCGGCCGCATGGGCATGGGGCGCGACACCTACAGACAGGCGGACTGGAACACCGACGCCAACTTCCGCCGCTACGGTGCGTTCACCGAACTGACCCTCGGCGCCGGCACCGACCAGCGCTGGATCGGTGGCCTGCGCGTCGATCGTGCCAGCGTACGCGATGAGCGCGCCGACATCGGCGGCATGATGATGGTGATGCCCAATCCCACCGCCGGCCAGCGCCGCAGGGAATGGCTGGGCAGTGGGTTCCTGCGCTACGAACAGGATCTCGCCGACGGCCTGACCTGGTATGCCGGCCTTGGCCACAGCCAGCGCATGCCCGACTACTGGGAACTGTTCTCGCCCGATCATGGGCCCGCAGGTGCGGTGAACGCGTTCGCTGGCATCCAGCCCGAGCGCACCACCCAGCTCGACGTTGGCCTGCAATACAAGGGCCCGCGCGTGCAGGCCTGGGTCTCGGCTTATGCGGGGCAGATCCAGGACTACATCCTGTTCACCTATCGCGGCAGCGGCATGATGGGCATGAGCCAGGCCGACAACGTGCAGGCACGCATCGCCGGTGCCGAGGCCGGCCTGCAGCTGCAGCTGGACGAGCAGTGGAAGCTGGGTGGCACGCTGGCCTATGCCTGGGGCGAGAACCGCGCCCAGCATCGCCCGTTGCCGCAGATGCCGCCGCTGGAAGCGCGCCTGAGCGCTGACTGGGAAGGCCAGCGCTGGAGTGCCGGCGCGTTGGTGCGCGCGGTCACCCATCAGCATCGGGTCGCGGACGGGCAGGGCAACGTGGTGGCGCAGGACCTCGGGCCGAGCAGCGGCTTTGCGACGCTGGCGCTCAATGCCGCCTATCGTTTCAGTTCGCAGCTGCAGCTCAGCGCCGGCGTCGACAACCTGTTCGACCGCGCCTACAGCGAGCATCTGAATCTGGCCGGTAGTGCCGATTTCGGCTTCCCGGCCGATCCGGTGCGCATCAACGAGCCCGGCCGCAGCCTGTGGATGAAGGTGAACTACCGGTACTGATCCGCCGGGGAAAGAAGGCCTGCGTCCAAAGAAAACGGGGTCGGATCCCCGCCAGGTTCCGACCCCGCCCGGCGCCCTCGGCCGGGCCTCCCGACTCTACGACGGCGTCGCCGCTCATGGCGCGCCGGGATACATCCCGACATACACCGACACCGTGCTGCGGACCCTTGCATGGAATGGGCGCACAGCGCTATCGCAGTACCTGTTCCACACCGGTAAACGCTTGGCACATATCGCTTTTGCGGGGCCTTGCCTACACTCGGCGGCCGTGGATCGCTCAGGATTGTTCATGTTGGCTCGTATCGCTTCGACCCTGGCCCTTGGCCTCAGCCTGGCCGTGCTGGCCGGGTGCGCAGGCAAACAGGAGGCCGCCGCGCGTCGGCAGGGCGAAGCCGTGCCGGTCACCGCGCAGGTCGTGCACGCGATGCAGTGGAGCGACACGCTGCAGGCGCTGGGTACGGCCAAGGCGCGCGAGTCGATCAGCGTGACCGCCAAGGTGAGCGAGATCGTCGAGCGCGTGCATTTCGAAAGTGGCCAGCAGGTCGCCGCCGGTGCGCCGCTGGTGACCCTGCGCGGGCAGGCCCAGGAAGCCGCATTGGTGCAGGCGCAGGCGACCTTCCGCGAAGCCGACCAGTTGTACAAGCGCCAGCGCGAACTGGCGGCACAGCGGTTGGTGTCCAGCGCGACTCTGGATACGCAGAAGTCGATCCGCGACGCCGCCGAAGCACGCGTGGCGCAGATGCAGTCGGACATCGGCGACCGCCGTGTGCGCGCGCCGTTCGCCGGCGTCCTCGGCATCCGCCAGATCAGCCCGGGCACGCTGCTGACGCCGACCACGGTGATCGCCACCCTCGACGACGTCGAGCGCATGCACATCGATTTCCAGGTGCCGGAAGTGGAACTGGCCGCGCTGACCACGGGCGACAAGGTGCAGGCCACCAGCGTGGCCTGGCCGGGACGCACCTTCGAAGGCGAGGTCAGCACCATCGATGCACGTATCGACCCGGCTACCCGTGCGGTGACCGTGCGTGCCGACTTCGCCAACGGCGACCACGCACTGCGTCCGGGCATGCTGCTCGACGTGCGTCTGTTCCATCCCGATCGACCCGCACTGGTCGTGCCGGAAATTGCCGTGGTGCAGGTCGGTCGCGACAGCTTCATGTACCGGATCAAGGCCGATGACACCGTCGAACGCGTGGACGTGGTCACCGGCGCACGTCGCGCTGGCGTGGTCGAGATCAAGCAGGGCCTGCAGGCAGGCCAGCGCATCGTGGTGGACGGCACCGGCAAGCTGCGTGCAGGCCTGAAGGTGGCGGCCACGGACGCGGCGCCCGCCAGTGGCGCGCAGCCGGCGACGGTTGAAGCACCGGTCGCTGCCGAGGGTCACGGCGGATGAAGCTGTCTGACATCTCCATCCAGCGGCCGGTGTTTGCCGTGGTGATGAGCCTGCTGTTGCTGGTGCTGGGCGTGATGTCCTTCACCCGCTTGACCCTGCGCGAACTGCCGGCCATCGACCCGCCGATCGTTTCGGTGTCGGTGGACTACACCGGTGCCTCGGCAGCGGTGATCGAGAGCCGGATCACCCAGGTGCTGGAAGACGCGCTGGCCGGCATCGAAGGCATCGATACGATCAACGCACGCAGCACCAACGGCCGCTCGCAGGTCAGCATCGAGTTCACCTCCAACCGTGACATCGAAGCGGCGGCCAACGACGTGCGCGATGCGGTCAGCCGCGTGGCCGACCGCATGCCCGAAGAGGCACGGCCACCGGAGATCGCCAAGGTCGAGAGCGATGCCGATCCGATCATCTGGTTCAACATGGTGTCCTCGACCATGGACACGCTGGAACTGAGCGACTACGCCGACCGCTACGTGGTCGACCGCTTTTCCAGCCTCGACGGCGTGGCCCAGGTCCGCATCGGTGGCCGCCAGCGCTACGCGATGCGCATCTGGCTGGACCGCGACCAGCTGGCCGCACGCGGGCTGACCACCGGCGACATCGAAACCGCGCTGCGCAACGAGAACGTGGAACTGCCGGCCGGCCGCATCGAATCCACCGACCGCGATTTCACCCTGCGCGTGGAGCGCAACTACATCAAGCCCGAAGACTTCGCGACCATCCCGCTGGGCAAGGGCAGTGATGGCTACGTGGTGCGCATGGGCGATGTGGCGAAGATCGAGCTGGCCTCGGCCGAGCGTCGCGCGTACTACCGAAGCAATGGCGAGCCCGGCATCGGCCTGGGCATCGTCAAGACCTCCACCGCCAACTCGCTGGACGTGGCGCGCACCGCGCGCGCCGAGGCCGAACGTGTTGCACTGACCCTGCCCAAGGGTACGCAGATCTTCGTTGCCTTCGACAACACCACCTTCATCGAGGCCGCCGTCGACCGTGTGTACGCGACGCTGGTGGAGGCGATGATCCTGGTGCTGGCGGTGATCTGGCTGTTCCTCGGCAGCTTCCGCGCGGCGTTGATTCCGGCGGTAACGGTGCCGGTGTGCCTGGTGGCGGCGTTCATCGCGCTGTATGCGTTCGACTTCTCGATCAACCTGCTGACGCTGCTGGCGCTGGTGCTGTGCATCGGCCTGGTGGTGGATGACGCGATCGTGGTGGTGGAAAACGTGCAACGCCGCATCGACCTGGGCGAGCCGCCGCTGGTGGCGTCCAAGCGCGGTACTGCGCAGGTGGCGTTCGCGGTGATCGCCACCACCGCCGTGCTGGTGGCGGTGTTCCTGCCGGTCGGCTTCCTGGAAGGCAATACCGGGCGCCTGTTCCGTGAATTGGCGGTGGCGCTGGCCGCAGCGGTCGCGCTGTCCGCGTTCGTCGCGCTGACGCTGACCCCGATGATGGCCTCCAAGCTGCTCAAGCCGCATACCGGGCAAGCACCGCGCGGGCTGCACGGTTTCATCAACCGCAATCTGGAACGCCTGGCTGGCGCTTACGGTCGCGTGCTCGATCATCATGTGAATCGCACCTGGATCTACCTGCTGGTGATGGTCGCTGCGTTGGCGGCCAGCTGGCTGCTGATCAAGGTGCTGCCTTCGGAACTGGCCCCGGCCGAAGACCGAGGTTCGTTCCAGATCATGATCGACGGCCCGGAGGGTGCCGGCTACGACTACACCGTGCAGCAGGTGCAGCAGGTGGAAGCGCTGCTGGCACCGCATGTGGGCGCGGACAAGCCGATCGTGCGCGCCAACCCGCGCGTGCCCGGCGGCTTCGGCGCAAGCGAGGAAATGCACACCGGCCGCGTCAGCGTGTTCCTGCAGCCGTGGCGCCAGCGCAGCGAAGGCACGCCGGAAGTAGCCAACGAACTGCAGAAGGAACTGGACACCATCCGTGGCGTGCGCGTACGCACCCAGGTCGGTGGCGGCCTGGTGCGCAGTGGCGGGCAGCCGTTCCAGATCGTGCTGGGTGGCCCGGAATATGCCGAGATCGCGCAGTGGCGCGACCGCATCCTGCTGCGCATGGCCGACAACCCCGGCCTGGTCGGCCCGGACTCGGACTACAAGGAAACCCGTCCGCAGATGCGGGTGAACATCGACCGCCAGCGTGCGGCCGACCTCGGCGTGCCGGTCACCGCGATCGGTTCGGCGCTGGAAACGATGATGGGCTCGCGCCGCGTCACCACCTTCGTCGACAACGGCGAGGAGTACGACGTGCTGGTCCAGGCCGGCCGCGATGGTCGCGCCAGCCCGGCCGACCTCGCCGCGATCCGCGTGCGAGCGACCTCCGGCGAACTGGTGCCGTTGTCCAACCTGGTCACGCTGAGCGAAGTGGCCGAAGCGGGCACCTTGAACCGCTTCAACCGGCTGCGCTCGATCACCATCAGTGCCGGCCTCGCACCGGGGTATCCGCTGGGCGAGGCCATCGCCTGGGCGCAGCAGGTGACCCGCGAAGAGCTGCCGCAGTACGCGCAGGTGAACTGGAAGGGCGAATCGCGCGAGTACCAGAGTGCAGGCGGTGCGGTGCTGCTGACCTTCGCCATGGCCCTGCTGGTGGTGTACCTGGTGCTGGCCGCACAGTTCGAGAGCTTCATCCACCCGCTGACGATCATGCTGACCGTGCCGCTGGGTGTGCTCGGTGCGCTGGTCGGCCTGTGGCTGAGTGGCGGCACGGTGAACCTGTTCAGCCAGATCGGCATCGTCATGCTGGTCGGCCTGGCGGCCAAGAACGGCATCCTGATCGTCGAATTCGCCAACCAGCTGCGTGACGACGGGCGAACCGTGCGCGAAGCGATCATCGAATCGGCGATGGTGCGCCTGCGTCCGATCCTGATGACCTCGATCGCCACCGTGGTCGGCGCCATCCCGCTGGTGGTGGCCGGTGGCCCGGGTTCGGCCAGCCGTGGCACCATCGGCATCGTGATCATCTTCGGCGTCACCCTCTCCACCTTCCTGTCGCTGTTCGTGGTGCCGGCGTTCTACGCGCGGCTGGCCCCGTATACCCGCTCGCCGGAAGCGGTGAAGCGCGAGCTGGAAAAGCAGGAGGCCGACTCGCCGTCGGTCGGTGGTCATGCCTGAGCCGGCGCGCATTCTGCAGGGCGAAGGCTTCCTCCTGCGGCCCTGGCGCAGCGATGACCTGGCGTCGCTGCTGCGCCACGCCAACGACGCGGACGTCTCGCGTGGGCTGCGTGACCGCTTCCCGTACCCGTACACCCGCGAGGATGGCGAAGCGTTCCTGGGCGGGCGCGTGCTGGCCCCCGGCACCTTGAACCTGGCCATCGAGATCGACGGCCAGGCCTGCGGCAGCGTGGGTGCCCAGCAGGGTGTGGCCGAGCGCGGGCATACCGCTGAACTGGGCTACTGGCTCGGCCAGGCCCATTGGGGGCAGGGCCTGATGACCGGTGTGGTCAGTCTGTTCGCGCCCTGGGTGATGGACGAGCTTGGCCTGTTCAGGCTGCAGGCCACGGTGGTCGACTTCAACCTGGGCTCGGCCCGGGTGCTGGAAAAGAACGGTTTTCAGGAAGAGGGCGTGGAGCGCTGCGCCGTCTACAAGCGCGGCGTCCTGCATGACCTGCGCCGCTTCGCCCGGGTGCGCACCGCGTTGCCCTGAACACGCGGGCTGGCCGCTGTAGAGCCGAGCCCGTGCTCGGCTTGGGCCCCTGACGGCAGCCGAGCATGGGCTCGGCTCTACAAAACAGCGCTATCGCAGCGACCGTCGATCAGGGAGAATCGACCGGTCCCTTCCAGCCGACGGGACGTCCTCACAACCCGCCGACTGGAGAGAGCGCGCGTGGAAGCTACCGTACATTTCATCAACAGCATCATCTGGAGCAAGGCGCTGATCTTCATGTGCCTGGCCGCCGGCCTGTTCTTCAGCCTGCGCACCCGCTTCATGCAGATCCGTGGTTTCGTCGAGATGTGCCGCCTGACCGTGTCCGGTGAGAAATCCGACGCCGGCGTGTCCTCGTTCCAGGCCCTGGCCATGTCGATGGCCGGCCGCATGGGCATCGGCAACATCGCCGGCGTGGCCACCGCCATCGCCTTCGGCGGCCCCGGCGCGATCTTCTGGATGTGGGTGATGGGCTTCCTCGGCGCATCCACCTCGTACGTGGAATGCACCCTGGCGCAGATCTACAAGACCAAGGATGCCGAAGGCCGCTACCGCGGTGGCCCGGCCTACTACATCGAAAAGGCGATGGGCCTGAAGTGGTATGCCATGGCCTTCGCCATCGCCACGATCATCGCCGCCGGCTTCCTGATGCCTGGCGTGCAGGCCAACGCGATCGCCGACAGCATCATCAATGCCTGCCGTGGCACCGCGCTGTGCGGTCCGCTCGATGGCCAGTCCTTCGGCATGGAATCGGTGCAGGCGCTGAAGCTGGGCATCGGCATCGTCGTCGCCCTGCTGCTGGGCGTGGTGATCTTCGGTGGTGTAAAGCGCATCGCCAACTTCGCCGAAGTGGTGGTGCCGTTCATGGCGGCCGGCTTCATCCTGATGGCCATCGTCATCATGATCATCAACTACGACCGCGTGCCGGAAATGTTCGGCATCATCTTCAAGAGCGCCTTCGGTACCCACGCCGCGTTCGGCGCGATGATGGGCCTGGCAGTGGAGTGGGGCATCAAGCGCGGCATCTACGCCAACGAGGCGGGTCAGGGTTCGGGTCCGCACGCTGCGGCGGCCTCCGAGGTCTCGCACCCGGCCAAGCAGGGTTACGTGCAGGCCTTCGCCATCTACTTCGACACCATGATGGTGTGCACCGCCACCGCCTTCCTGATCCTGGCCAGCGGCACCTACAACGTGTATTCGCCGGTGGCCGGCGCTGAGCCGATCTTCCAGGGCCTGGCCGGCATTCCCGAAGGTGCGGGCTACGCGCAGGCGGGTGTGGAAGCGGTGCTGCCGGGCTGGGGCTCGGCGTTCGTGTCGGTGGCGATCTTCTTCTTCGCCTTCACCACGATCATGGCCTATTACTACATGGCCGAAACCAACCTGACCTACGTCAACCACAACAGGAAGCGGCCGTTCACCGTGCTGCTGCTGCGCCTGGGCATCATCGGCATGGTGGTGTTCGGTGCCTTCCACAACGCCACCCTGGCCTGGGCGTTGGGTGATATCGGCGTGGGCCTGATGGCCTGGCTGAACATCATCGCCATCCTCATCGTGCAGAAGCCGGCCATGCTGGCCCTGCGCGATTACGAACGACAGAAGAAGCTCGGCCTGGATCCGATCTTCGACCCCGATGCCCTGGGCATCAAGAACGCCGATTTCTGGCGTCAACGCAAGCTGGAGTTGTCCCGTAGTGAATGATCCCTGGAAGAATGCCCGCCGCCCGTCGTCGCGACCGCCGCGGGCCACCCCGCTGCCACCGCGTGAGGGCGGCACCCCGCCACCGCCGGGGCGTGGCAACGACGAACTGCGCCTGTATGGCTGGAACGCGGTGCAGGCCCTGTTCGCCAAGCGTCCGCAGGCGCTGCGCAAGCTGTACCTGGTGGAGTCACTGATTCCGCGCATGCAGCCGGTGCTGAAGTGGTGCGTGGCCAACCGCGTGGGCTACCGCGTGGTGGAAGAGGGCGACCTCAACAAGCTGGCCGCTACCACCCACCACGAAGGCCTGGTGGCCGACGTGCTGCGCGCGCCGGTGTTGCCGCTGGCGCAGTGGCTGGCCGAACTGGGCGAAGGCCCGGCGCTGGCACTGTGGCTGGATGGCGTCGGCAATCCGCACAACTTCGGTGCGATCCTGCGCTCTGCCGCGCACTTCGGTGCCAAGGCGCTGCTGCTGCCTGCCAGCAGCACGCTGGCACTTTCCGGCGCGGCCGCACGCGTGGCCGAGGGTGGTGCAGAGTCGGTGCCGCTGGTGCAGCTGCCTGAAGACGCAGAAGCGATGGCGCAGCTGCGCGCGGCCGGTTTCGGCCTTGCCGCGACCCTGGTCGAAGGTGGCGATGACGTGTTCCGCGCATCGTTGCCGGCCCGCCTGGTCTACGTGATGGGCGCGGAAAGTGAGGGCATGGATCGCGGCCTGGCCAGCCAGTGTGACCAGCAGCTGTCGATTCCCGGCAGTGGCGCGGTTGAAAGCCTGAATGTCGCTTCCGCCACGGCCGTGCTGCTGGCGCAGTGGGTCAGCCAGCGCGGCTGATGGGTGGGTTTGCGGGCGCCGGGTAACGCCGGTGCCCGCGGATCGGAGCAGATCCACGTCGTGCGGGATTTCCTCGTGCCGGGAAGGTGCCCCCTGCGTTGCACTACGCAAGGCGCGCACGGTTCACCGGTAGCGCCGGGCAACGCCCGGTGGATTTCCTGACAGTGCGATGCGCAAAGCATGCATGACGAATTGAAAGTTTCCTTATTGGTGTGCCGTTCCCGGCGACGCAGGGTGGAAGTCCATCCAACGTCGTACAGGAGTGGTCCCCATGCATCATCCTCCCCGCAGTACGGTGCGTGTCTGCCTGGTACTGGCATTCAGTGCGCTTGCCGCCGTGTCCGCGCAGGCCAACGAGCGCACGCTCGACGGCGTCAACTTCACCGGCCCGCTGATCACCCCCAATCCTGCCGGTATGCCGGCAGGTCGCTGGTACGTCGAACCCTATCTGGTGCGGGTCGACAGTTCCTCGTCCTTCGACCACAACGGCGACCGTCAACGCAGCGACGAGCGCAGTGGCGCGTGGGCGATGGTGGTGCCCATCGCCTACGGGTTCAGCGATCGGGTGACCGCCCAGGTCAACCTCAGTGCCTCGCGTGCAGAATCAGGCAACGCGCGCAGCAGTGGTTTCCGCGCCGGCGACACCACCGCACGCCTGCAGTACCTGCTGCAGCCTTCCAGTGCCGATGGCACCACGCCGGCGGTGTCAGTTGCACTGGTGCAGCGCTTCAGCACCGGCAGTCACGACCGGATCACCGGCAACCCACTCGACGCCCAGGGTGACGGCACGCAGCGCACCGTGGCTGCGCTGGCGGTGCAGCAGGTGGTGTGGCTGGCGAACGATCGCCCGCTGCGCTGGCGCGCGCAGCTCAGTGCCGGGCCATCGCCCTCACGCACTGCGATTTCCGGCGGCAGCGTGTATGGCACCGATGACGGCTTCCAGGGACATATCGCGCGCGGTTCGGTGCTGGGTCTTTCGGTGGGCGCCGAATACAGCTTCAACGAACGCTGGGTGGGCGTCATGGAAATGGCCGCCAGCCGTGAAAGCGGCCAGCGGCTGACCGGCTTCGCACCGGATGCGGCCGGTACGCTCCAGCGCATCGATGAGGCCCGTCCTGCCAGCCGCAACCTGACCTTCGCGCCGGCGATCGAGTACCACTTCAGTCCGTCGCTGGGGGTGATTGCCGGCGTCGAATTCACCGTTGCCGGTCGCAATACCGGCCGCATCATCAGCCCCCAGGTCGCCCTGGGCATGTTCTTCTGATGGGGGCCCTGCGATGAATGTCGAAACGATCGTCAATGCCGTTCTTGCCGTTGTCTGGAGCCCGTACCTGGTGGTGCTGTGCCTGGCGACGGGTCTGTACTTCAGCGTGCGTACCCGCTTCATCCAGCTGCGCGCGCTGCCGGACATGCTGCGCCTGATGTTCCGCCACGAACGCTCCGATGCCGGTGTCTCGCCGTTCCAGGCGTTGTCATTGTCGCTGTCCAGCCGGGTCGGCGTAGGCAACATCGCCGGTGTCGCCATGGCCATTGCCTTCGGTGGTCCCGGCGCGATCTTCTGGATGTGGGTGGTCGCCTTCCTCGGTGCCTCAAGCGCGTTCATCGAGTCCACCCTGGCGCAGATCTACAAGGATCGCGATGCCAAGGGGCAGTATCGCGGTGGTCCGGCGTACTACATCGAAAAGGGCTTGGGCCAGCGCTGGTACGCCGTGCTGTTCGCGCTGGTCACGGTGCTGGCGGGGGCGATGCTGGCGGGCACGCAGTCCAATGCCATCACCAGTGCGGTGAACGAAGCGTGGGATGTTCCGGTAATGGTCACCACCGGTGTGCTGCTGGTGGTGTTGGCGGCGATCCTGCTCGGCGGCGTACGTCGCATCGCGCGCGTCGCCGAATGGGTGGTGCCGGTGATGGCTGTGGCCTATCTGCTGGTCACTGCGGTGGTGATGGTGCTCAATATCGAGAAAGTGCCTGAGGTCATCGCCTTGGTGCTGCGCAGCGCGTTCGGTGTCGATGCCGCATTCGGCGCGATGATCGGCACCGCGATCCAATGGGGGGTGCGTCGTGGCGTGCTGTCCAATGAAGCGGGCATGGGCAGCGGCGCGCATCCTGCCGCCGCAGCGGAAGTGTCGCACCCGGTGAAGCAGGGGCTGGTGCAGTCGTTCTCGGTGTACATCGACACCATGGTCGTGTGCAGCGCGACGGCCTTCCTGATTCTCTCCACCGGGCTCTACAACGTCTACGACCCGGCGGTGAACGGTGTGCCCGATGAGGCACGACTGCTGCTGGGCAACCTTCCTGGCGTGGAAGCGGGGCCGCGCTTCGTGCAGCACGCGGTGGAGTCGGCCTTGCCCGGCTTCGGCAAGTCATTCGTCGCGCTGGCGATCCTGCCTTTCGCCTTCACCACCATCCTCGCCCTGTACTACATGGCCGAAACCAACGTCAGTTACCTCTGCCGCGATCGTCCCCGACAGTGGGTGATGGGTGCCTTCCAGCTGCTGTTCCTGGCTGCTACGGGCTACTCGGCGATGAAGAGTGCGACAGTCGCGTGGGCGCTGGGCGATATCGGCGTAGGCATGATGAGCTGGCTGAACATCATCGCCATCCTGCTGCTGCAGAGGCCCGCGCTGGCAGCACTGCGCGATTACGAAAACCACCGGCGTCACGGGCGTGATCCGTTGTTCAATCCGAAGCTGCTGGGGGTTCGCAATACCAGCGTGTGGGCGGAGTAAGTGCCCAGGCAGGTAGCGCCGGGATGACCCGGCGCTACCTGGTCAAGCGTTGATCCACGTCATGCGTTGATGCGGCTTCATTCGTTCGGCGGCGTGGTGGCCTTCGCTTCACTGCCGAAACTGCCATCGGCTTCGGCGGCCAGATAGGCAAACACGGTGTAGGCCGCCACGTTCTGCGCCAGCGCCTTCGGGTCGATCTTGTCGAGCGTGTCGTCGGCGGTGTGGTGCAGGTGGAAGTAGTCCGAGCCATCCTGCGCCAGCCATGCCCATGCACCGCCCTTGGCCGCCAGCGGGCCGACGTCCGGTCCCGGGCCACCCTTGTCGGCCTGGTACTCGATGCCCAGCGGCTTCATCACCTCGGCAATCTGCTTCGTTGCCTCGCGCGAGCCTTCCGGGTTCGGCGAACCGGTGTTGAAGGCGTAAATGCGGCCAGCACCGAAATCGCTCTCGGCGGCCAGCTGGTGCAGGGCCACGTCCTTGGCGTGTGCCTCCGCGTAGGCCTTGCCGCCATACAGACCCTGTTCTTCGTTGGCGAAGGCGATCACGCGGATGGTGCGCTTCGGCGCCTGCTTGAGCTGGCCGATCAGATGGCCGGCGGCCATGGTGATGCCCACGCCCGCGCCGTCATCGACTGCGCCGGTGCCCAGGTCCCATGAATCCAGATGGCCGCCGATGACGACTACTTCCTTCGGCAGCGTGCGGCCGGTGATCTCACCGATCACGTTGTACGAGGTCGCGGTGCCATCCCAGCCGCAGTCCAGCGCCACCTTCACCGTGGTTGCGCCACGGGCGAGCAGGCGCGCCAGCTGGTCGGCGTCGGGCACCGACAGCGCCGCCGACGGTACCGGCGTCAGGCCATCATCGAAGCGGGTGATGCCGGTGTGCGGCACGCGGTGCGAATCGGTACCGGCCGAACGCATCAGGAAGCCGACCGCGCCCTTGCGGATGGCCTCGGACGGGCCCTTGCTGCGGATCGCGCCGCCGCGGCCATAGTCGCGGCCATCGCGGAACGGCAGCATCTGGTAATCGACGAAGGCGATCTTGCCCTTCAGCGAACCGGCCGGTGCAGCCTGCAGCGCGGCCAGATCGGCGAAGCGCACCACCTCGGCTTCCACCGTGCCGCCCGGGCTGCCACCCAGCGCAGTGATCTGCAGCGGCTGCGGGTTCCTGCCGGTCACCGCAGCGTGTTCACTACGGCGCTCCCACTTCGGGAAGGTCACCGGTTCCTTCCATACCTTGTCAAAGCCCAGTGCCTTGAACTTGGCTTCGGCCCAGGCCACGGCACGGGCATCGGCCTCGCTGCCGGCGATGCGCGGGCCGATCTCGGTGGTCAGCGATTCGACCACCTTCCAGCCGGTGTCATCGGCCAGCGCCTGGTCGCGCAGCTGTGCGGCGGTGGCCAGCGAGGCCGGCGGCAGGGTGGTGGCATGCGGCGCCGCGAAGGCCGGCGCGGCCAGCAGGGCGAGGGAGGATGCGATGGCAAGGACGCGGCGACGCATGGACAGCTCCGGGAAGGGTGTAAGCCTTGGAGCTTAACAGTCGTTCAGCGCCGCGCATGGGCGGGAGGTCATGGCTGCTGCGGATGCTGTTTTCCGCCAGATGCAGCAAAGCGAAAGCCCCGCCGGAGCGGGGCTTTCGCGTGTCATGTAGAGCAGAGCCCATGCTCGGCTGCCGTTTCCAGATCAGCCGAGCGTGGGCTCGGCTCTACAGGCGGCGGGGGCGCCAACGGCGCCCGACACCTTACTTCTTCAGGCTGTCGCGGATCTCGCGCAGCAACACCACTTCCTCGGCCGGCGCTGCCGGTGCCGCTTCCTGCTTGCGCGACAGGCGGTTGATCACCTTGATCACCAGGAAGATGGCGAAGGCCACGATCACGAACTGGATCAGCGTGTTGATGAAATCACCGTAGCCGATCACCACCGCCGGAATTTCCTTGCCATCGGCGCCGATGCTGGCCGGCGACAGCGTCCACGCAAGCTGCGAGAAATCGACCTTGCCGATCAGCATGCCCAGCGGCGGCATGATGATCTTCTCCACCAGCGCGGTGACGATCTTGCCGAAGGCCGCGCCGATGACCACGCCGACGGCGAGGTCGATGACGTTGCCGCGCATCGCGAATTCCTTGAACTCGGTGAGCATTCCCATTGTTGTTTTTCTCCTGAGGGCGAGGGGGGACAGCGCGCAGGGTAGCGCAGGTGATGTCAGCCGGCGATCACGCCGTGGCGCTCGGCCACGTTCTCAAGGCGTGCGCTGAAACGGTCGCCGGGCTTCAGCGCGGCCACGCCGGACGGCGTACCCATGAACACCAGGTCGCCGGCACGCAGCTGCCACAGCTTGGACAGCTCGTGCAGGATCTCCGGCACGTTCCAGATCATCTGGTCGAGCAGGGACTGCTGGCGCACTTCGCCGTTGATCTCCAACGACAGGTTGAGCGCAGCCAGGTCACCGACTTCACCGGCATGCACGATCTCGCTGATCGGCGCGGAGGCATCGAAGCCCTTGGCCGAATCCCACGGGTGGCCCTTTTCCTTGGCGGCGGCCTGCAGGTCGCGGCGGGTCAGGTCCAGGCCCACGGCATAGCCGTAGACCAGTGCCTCGGCATCGCCCACGGCCAGCTCGCCGGCGGGCGCGTCACGGCCGATCGCCACCACCAGTTCCACCTCGTGGTGCAGGTTGCTGGTGGCCGGCGGATAGGGGATCACATCATCGTGGCCGACCACGATGGCGTCGGCCGGCTTGGTGAAGAACATCGGGCGGCCGCGATCGTCTGCTGCAGGCACGGCAGCACCCATCTCACGCGCATGGTCGGCGAAGTTGCGGCCGACACAGTAGATGCGGTGCACGGGAAAACTGCCGCCACCCACAACCGGTACACGCGGCGTGGCTGCAGCAGGGATCACATCGGAGACATCGGACATGCGGGCATCCAGGAAGGGAGTGCCCGCAGTCTAGAACGCAGCAAGGCCCGCCGTCAGCGGGCAGCGTCGATCAGCGTGAGGCCGGCAGCGCCGACTTGCGCACCACGTGGTACTCGCCCTCGACCACGTTCGGGTCGGCCGGGCGGCTCGGGCCGGGCTTGCGCGAAGCCAGCAGCTTCCACGCCAGGCCCACCAGGATCATGGCCGCACCGACGAATACGCCGATGAACACCATCGCGGCCAGGATCGCCAGGCCGAGCAGGCCAACGGCAACGCGCACCAGCGGATGGCGCGGCTTGCGCGGGGCAAACAGGGTGCGGAACTGGTTGAAGGCGAAATCGCGATTGAACATGGTGGCTCGATAGGCTGGAAATCAGCGAGCCATGAGTATCGGCAGCTGCCACTGTCATTGAGTGAAAAACTCGTTAAATATAGCCTTGGCTTATTACGGATCAATGACTTGTGTTCATGTCGCAGCTAGTCACATGACCAGGCATGCGACAATGCGCGATTCCGTCCGAGCCTTCGCCATGACTGCCGCTGTTGCCCTGATCACCCTTGATGCCATTGCCGATGGCGCGTTTGCCGAGGTTGAAGCGGTGGTCGATGGCGATGCCGAGTCGCTGCTGCTGTACCGCGACGGTGAGCAGGTGCGTGCGTTCCTGAACATCTGCCCGCACGCGGGCCGCCGCCTGGACTGGGCACCCGGCCAGTTCCTGAAAAGCCGCGAAGGCCACCTGGTCTGCGCCGCCCACGGCGCCTCGTTCGCGCTGGACAGCGGCGACTGCATCGCCGGCCCCTGCAAGGGCGACCGCCTGCGCGCCGTGCCGGTGGACGTACGCGACGGGCAGGTCTACCTGGCCTGATGCATCGGTGTGCAGACCAACGGTCCGCACCCACCAAGCCAACAGTCCGCACCCAACAGATCAACAGGTATCCAGAGATCCATCCACGCATGGCGTGGATCTACCGTGTCGACCAAGGTCGACACCTACCAAAGCGGTGCACGACGCCGTTCAGGCAGATTGCGGCGATCTGTCGAAGGCGGGGTGGGTCCGGTTGCGGGGGCGTGAGCGCCATGGATGGCGCGACCGAGCTTACAGGGACGTACTTGCAGCGTCCCCCGCCACCGGACCCACCCCGCCAACCCACGGATAGCCAGCTTTTGCTGTTGCTCCGGCTGTTGCCGTTGCCTCTGCGGGTGCAGGGCGCAGCCCTGCCAACAAACCCAACCCTCAGAACATCAGGTTGATCATCACCACCACCACGCAGGTGTAGATCAGCGACAGCGGGCCGCCGACCCGCCACATCTCGCGCGGGGTGTAGTTGGCCGGGCCGGTGATCATCGAAATCACCGGGTTCGACGCCGTCATCAGGTTGTTGGACGCCGACAGCGCCACGATCAGCGCGAAGGCCGTGGGATTGCCGCCGGCCGCCAGCGCCAGGTTCACCGCAATTGGCACCATCACGATGGTCGCCCCCACATGGCTGATCACCAGCGAGAACACCGTGGTCAGCAGGGCCAGCGCCAGTTCCAGCACCCAGATCGGAATGCCGGTGGGCAGCTTGTCGATGGTATGGCCGGCCACCCAGGCCGCGGCACCGCTGGAATCCATCGCCCAGCCGAGCGGAATCAGCCCGGCCATCATGAACACCGTCTTCCAGTTGATCGAGGCATAGGCCTCGTCCATGCGCAGCACGCCGGTCAGCAGCATGCCGGCCACGCCGGTCATCAGGGTCAGTGCTACCGGCAGCTTGCTGGTCAGCGCAATCAGGATGGTCAGGGCGAAGATCGCCATGGCGATCTTGAACTTGTGCGGGCGCTGTTCGCCGGTGGGGTAGTCGGTGACCACCACAAAGTCGCGGCTCTTGGCGGCCTGCGCCAGGTCGGTCCAGATGCTGTGGAAGACCAGCATGTCGCCGGCGCGCAGCTGCACATCGCGCACATCTTCGCGGATCACCTGCTTGTCGCGGTTGATCGCCAGCAGGCTGATGCCGCGTTCCTTGCGCAGGCGCAGGTCGGCCGCGCTCTTGCCGATCACGTTCGACGTCGGCGGCACCACCGCTTCGGAAATGCCGGCGCGGCTGGGATTGAACAGGTCGCCCAGGTGTTTCAGGCGCGAGGACATGCGCAGGAACTGGTTCTGCGCGAAATCGTGGATCTGCTCGCGCGGGCCCATCGCCCCCAGCACGCTGCCCACCCAGATGCGCATTTCTGCCGGCGGCGCCAGGCGCGTGTCATTGCCGGTCTTCAGCGCCAGCAGCAGCGGTGAATCGTGCAGGTTCTCCGCTTCGCCCAGGGTCATGCCGACCAGTGGACTCTCGGCGGTGACCACCAGCTCGAACACATCGCCTTCGATGCCGTAGGTCTTGGCGAAGTAGCTCTCGGTGCGGGCCGGCGTGGTGCCGTCGTTGACCAGGCTTTCCTCTTCCACCAGCTTGCGGTCGCCGTAGTAGCGGAAATACAGCAGCGAGGCGATCAGCAGGGCGATGCCGATCGGCAGCGGCGCGAACATGCGCAGCGGCTCGATGGTGGCCAGGCCGGAGGGCAGGTTGTTGTTGGCCGAGGCCAGCAGATCGTTCAGCAGGATCAGCGGCGAGTTGCCGACCATGGTCAGCGCGCCGCCCATCACGATCGCCGCCGAGATCGGCAGCAGCAGGCGCTGCATGGTCAGCCCGGTGCGCGCGGCCAGGCGCGAGGCGACCGGCAGGTACAGCGCCATCACCGATGGGTTCTGCATGAAGGACGAGTTCAGGCCGGCGATGGCGGTGGTCATCATCAGCAGACGCTGCTCGACACCGTGGCCGCGCCGCAGCAGCCAGGCCGCAAGGCGGTTCAGCGCGCCGGTGCGGTCCAGCCCGGCGCCGAGGATGGTGGTGGCGATGATGCTCATCACCGCGTTACCGGAGAAACCGCCGAAGATTTCCTCCGGCGCGATCAGGCCGGTCACGCCCAGCACCACCAGCACCACCAACGCGACCACGTCGGCGCGGATGCGCTCGAACAGGAACATCGCCATTGTGAAGCCGACCAGCCCGAGCACGAGCTTCATGTCAGTGGTCAGCGTCAGCGCGGTATCCATGTCGGGCGCGGCGTCCTCAGGCGTTCATCAGGTGCGGTCGTACAACAGGTCCCAGACACCATGGCCGAGCTTCTGGCCGCGGGTCTCGAAGTGGGTCTGCGGGCGCCAGTCCGGGCGCGGCACGCTGCCACGCGGGCCGGCACGGTTGACCAGGCCGGGGGTGGCATCCAGCACGTCCCACATCTGCTCGGCGTAATCCTCCCAGTCGGTGGCGCAGTGCAGACGGCCGCCGGAGCGCAGCTTGCGCACCAGCAGTTCGGCAAAACCCGGCTGGATCAGGCGACGCTTGTTGTGGCGCTTCTTGTGCCACGGGTCGGGGAAATAGATGCGCACTTCGTCCAGCGCGCCATCGGCGATTTCCTTTTCCAGCACTTCCACCGCGTCGTGGTGGTACAGGCGCACGTGGTCGGCGTTGTCGTCGGCCAGCGCGTTCAGCAGGCGGCCGACACCGGGCGCGTGCACTTCCAGGCCGATGTAGTCGCGGCTCGGGTCGTGCTGTGCGGCAAAGCGCAGCGCGGCGCCGTTGCCGAAGCCGATTTCCAGCACCTTGCGCGCATCGCGGCCGAAGGTGGCATCCAGATCACGCGGTTCACCACTGAAATCCAGGCCGAACCGCGGCCAGCGCTCGTCGAACGCGCGCTGCTGGGCGGGGGTGAAACGGCCCTGGCGCAGCACGAAGCTGCGCACTTCACGGCGGCCTTCGTTGACCGTGAACGGCTTGGGCGGCGCCTTCGAACCGGCGCTGTCGAATGGATTGGTCATCAGCCGATCAACCCATCGATCGGCGAGGACGCACTGGCGTAGCGCTTGCGCGGAATGCGGCCGGCCAGGAATGCCTCGCGGCCGGCTTCCACGGCCTTGCGCATCGCGCTGGCCATCAGCACCGGGTGGCGCGCACCGGCAATGGCGGTGTTCATCAGCACGCCGTCGCAGCCGAGCTCCATCGCGATCGCCGCGTCCGAGGCGGTGCCCACGCCGGCGTCGACGATGATCGGCACCTTGGCGTCTTCGATGATCTGCAGCAGGTTGTACTTGTTCTGGATGCCCAGGCCCGAGCCGATCGGCGCGGCCAGCGGCATCACCGCAGCGCAGCCGATCTCTTCCAGGCGCTTGGCCAGGATCGGGTCGTCGGAGGTATAGACCATCACCTCGAAACCGTCCTTGACCAGCTGTTCGGCGGCCTTGAGGGTCTGCACCACGTCCGGGTACAGCGACTTCTGGTCGCCCAGCACTTCCAGCTTGGTCAGGTTGTGGCCGTCTAGCAGTTCGCGGGCCAGGCGGCAGGTGCGCACGGCATCCTCGGCGGTGTAGCAGCCGGCGGTATTGGGCAGGATGGTGTAACGGTCCGGCGGCAGCACGTCGAGCAGGTTCGGTTCGCCCGGGTTCTGGCCGATGTTGGTGCGGCGGATGGCCACGGTGACGATCCGGGCGCCTGCGGCCTCGGTGGCCAGGCGGGTTTCTTCCAGATCCTTGAACTTGCCGGTGCCGGTGAGCAGCCGCGAGCTGTAGGTCTTGCCGGCGATCACCAGCGAATCGGGGGAGACATGAGCGTTCATGGCGCGATTATCGCTTATCCGCCTGAAGATGGGGTCGTCGTGTCGACCCTACCGGAGACGTGAGAACGGGTAGCGCCGGGCCGTGCCCGGCGAGCGCAGGGCGCGGGCTTTGCTTCAACCACCACCCAGCGCATGCACGATCTCCACCACATCGTCCTCGGCCAGTACATGCTCGGCATGACGGCTGCGGCTGACGATCTCGCCGTTGACCTCCACCGCCACCCGGCGCTGCAGCAGCTGCTCGGCCGCGAGCAGGTCCAGGAGGGTCGCCGAAGCGGGCAGGGTGCGGGGTTCGCCATTGAGCTGGATGTTCATGCGGCCATTGTCGCTGATCGCCGGTTCGCATCGGAACCGTTGCAAGTTGCGCGCTACGCTCGCACCGGCAAAGCCCACCAGGCCTGGCTCGGGCGACAATCCATGCGGCGGCGCAGCGTGAGCAATTGGCGGTGCAGTGAAACCATTCACCGTGCGCCGGCGTACGTGCGTCGGATCCTCAACGATATCCCCACAGGAGTTTTTACATGCTGCTCAGCAAACGCCCGATCCGCTCCCTCATGGCGGCCGCGATCGCGCTGGCCGCGCTGCCGGCCATGGCAGGCGAATCCCCGTTCACCCGCACCGTGTTCATCGGTGACAGCCTGACCGACAGCGGCTACTTCCGTCCGTTGCTGCCGGCCGACGTGCGTCCGGTCACCGGCCAGTCCACCACCAACCCCGGTTGGGAGTGGGCACAGTGGGTGGCCGATTACTACGGCACCAACGCCAGCCCGAACGGCAACGGCCAGACCGGCGACAACTACGCTGTCGGCGGCGCCCGGGTCGGCACCGACTTCCGCAACCCGCAGCTGGGCAACGTGCTGGTGCCGTCGTTGAAGACGCAGACCGCCAACTACCTGGCCGCCAACGGTGGCAAGGCGGATCCGCGCGCGCTGTACACCGTGTGGGGTGGCGCAAACGACCTGTTCCAGATCACCAATCCGGCCCAGGCGCCGGCCGTCATCGGCTCCGCGGTGACTGACCAGATCGGCATCGTGGCCAGCCTGAAGCAGGCCGGCGCCGAGTACGTGCTGGTTCCGAACCTGCCCGATATCGGCTCCACTCCGGGCTTCATCGATCGCGGCGCTGCCGCGCGCGTGCAGGGGACGGCGCTGTCCAACGCCTACAACAGCGCGCTTTATGGCGGCCTCAAGCAGGCCGGCATCGACTTCATTCCACTGGACACCTACACGCTGCTGCGCGAGATCATCGCCAGCCCGGGCATGTACGGCTTCAGCAACGTCACCGGCCGGGCCTGCACCGTGCCGTCGTCGCTGACCTGCAGTCCCTTGGCCTATGTGCGCCCGGATGCGGCAAGTACCTACCTGTTCGCCGATGACGTGCACCCGACCACGGCCGCGCACCAGATGCTGGGCCAGTACGCCATTTCGATCCTGGAAGGCCCGCGCCTGCAGCAGGTGCTGAGCCACTCGGCGCAGACCATCGGCCGCTCGCGTGCCGACCAGGTCAGCCTGCACCGGGCTGGCCGCCCGGCTGACGGCCTGTCGTGGTGGGGCGGCGTGCGCGGCGACATGCAGCGCTACGACCACGCCGATCTGTACGACGGCCTGGCTCCGGCCGGCCTGTTCGGTGTCGACTGGGCACGTGACGGCATGGTCTTCGGCGGCTTCGCCGGCTTTGGCCGCCTGAACGCCGACTTCGGCAACAGCCGCGGCGATTTCACCCAGAAGGACACCACGGCCGGTCTGTTCGCCGGTTGGTATGGCGACCGCATCTGGGTCAATGGCCAGGTCAGCTACACCTGGCTGTCCTATGACGTGAACCGCAAGGTCCAGCTCGGCCCGGCCACCCGCGAACACGGCGGCTCGCCGGACGGCAGCAACCTGACCGCCGCCCTGAACGCCGGTTACGAGTTCGGCACCGAAGGCGGCTTCCGCCACGGTCCGATCGCTTCGGTCATCTGGCAGCAGGTCAAGATCGACGGTTACACCGAAAGCGCCGATGCCGGCACCCTCGCCACCGCGCTGGGTTACGGCAAGCAGGATGTCGATTCCACCGTGGGCCGTATCGGTTGGCAGGCCCGCTTCGACGGCGGCACCGTCAAGCCGTACGTACAGGTGACCTACGACCACGAGTTCGAAGACACCAAGCAGGCCAGCGCCTGGGTGCAGAGCCTGCCGGACGTGGGCATGTACCGCGTGCCGGGCATGGACTTCGACAAGAACTATGCGACCGCCATCATGGGGGCGCGCATGGAACTGTTCGGCCTGCAGAGCAACATCGGCCTGAGCGCCACCACCCTGCAGAAGCGTGCGCAGGACGCGACGTTGTTTGCCAGCTTCAGCGGCAGCTTCTGATGCACACGACGGCAGGCCTGCGGGCTTGCCGTCTACTCGCCGGGCAGGCTGCAAGGGCCTGCCCGTTGCGTTTGAACACGTGCCCCGCATAGACTTGTCGGGCAACGCGGGCGTAGCTCAATGGTAGAGCTGTAGCTTCCCAAGCTACTGACGAGGGTTCGATTCCCTTCGCCCGCTCCATGCCTCCCAAAGGTCCGCGGCTTCTCCAGCCGCTCCGCGATATCCGGACCGCTCCGCAATTCAATGCGTCGAAGTGGCTTTGAGATGTCTTTTCTTCTGCGCGTGGATCCCGGTCGTGGTGACCGGTCAATGCCCCAGCCGGGCCGGCACCTCGCGAATCTCGTTTGCCAAACAGGCCCTGTCTGCGCCGTCTTGGCGTGGAGATCGCGGAACTGGAAATCCCCTTCGCTCCTCTTTCGGTCTTCCGGTTCTTGTCGAACCGATAGTTCAGTCGTTGCTTGGTTTGGAGATGCTAAAAGATCGTTAGCTGGAGGTTTTCATCATCCGTTGTCCGGAGCGCGAATGATCGCTGCACTTTTGCCAATCAGACGGTGCTTTGATTTTTCAGGGCGATCCAACCGGACAGAATTCTGGTCGTTCTTTCTGCTTGCTGCTCTCGTCGCGGCGCTCAGCTATAGCTTGGACAATGCCGGATACTGGCTGATCGGCACCGATCTACACAGCTGGGAACTGTCCTCGCTTCTCGGGGATGTGGGACGGGTGGTAGCGTTGGTTGCACTCATGCTTTTCCCGCTGCCAATGCTCGCGCTGACCATTCGAAGACTGCACGACATTGATGAGTCTGGGTGGTTCGTTGTGATTGCGTTGGTTCCTCTAGGGGTTTTCGTTCTGTTTCCGGTGATGCTTCTCCCCGGCAGCGAGGAAGAGAATAGATTTGGTTGACTACCATGGACCCTGCCGCTTCGGTTGCGCGGGTTGGGATTCGATTTCCTTCGCCCGCTCCAGAACCCAGACCCCGGAAGCGGCATTGTCGCTTCCGGGGTTCTTGTTTGCGCACGGCGTACAGATTCAAACAATCCCCATGTCCGGCCGCTGCGGTCTTCGCTAGCGTGTTGCTCTCATTTCAGGGAGTAGCCAGGCATGGATCGCAGGGATGACGTCGTCACCGCGCTGCATCGGATCTTTCTTTCCGCCGGCATCGGCTCGGCCAAACAGGTTGAAGCGGTTCGAGCACTCGGGCGCGCCGGTGGTCCGGAGGCAGCGCAGTTGATCGGGCAGATCTATCAGGGGGCTTTCAGTGGGTCGGCAATCCAGATGGCCTGCATCGCGGCGCTGGGCGAAGCGGCGCGCGCTTATCCGCCGGCGCTGCCAGGCTCCGATTGAGCGGGGCAGCCACTACCGCGCGTTGACCGAACAGCATCATCCAGGCGCAACGCCGCCACGCTATGCTGCGCGCCTGCCGACCGATCCCACTGCGATGAAGCTCGCCATCCTGTCCCGCAATACCCGGCTGTACTCCACCCGTCGGCTGGTCGAGGCTGCGCGCGCGCGCGGCCATACCGTACGCATCCTGGATCCGCTGCGCTGCTACATGCGCATCGCCGCGGACGGCTTTTCCATGCACTACAAGGGACGGCCCATGACCGGTGTGGACGCGGTCATCCCGCGTATCGGCGCCTCGGTCACCCGCTATGGCACGGCCGTACTGCGCCAGTTCGAACTGATGGGCGCGCGCACGCCCAACCCGTCCGACGCGATCCTGCGCTCGCGCGACAAGCTGCGGGCGCACCAACTGCTGGCGGCCAAGGGCATCGACATGCCGGTCACCGTCTTTGGCGACAACCCGGATGACACCGTCGACCTGTTGTCCATGCTCGGCCCGCCGCCGCACGTGGTGAAGCTCAATGAAGGCACCCAGGGCCGCGGGGTGATCCTCACCGAAAAGGCCAGTGCTTCGCGTGGCATCGTCGAAGCCCTGCGAGGGCTGTATGCCAACTTCCTGATGCAGGAGTTCATCGGCGAGGCCAAGGGTGCCGACCTGCGCTGCTTCGTGGTCGGCGACCAGGTGGTGGCGTCGATGCAGCGCCAGGCGCCAGAGGGGGATTTCCGCTCGAACCTGCATGCCGGCGGCACTGCGGTGGCGTCCAAGGCCAGCCGGACCGAGCAGCAGGTGGCGGTGCGCTCGGCCAAGGCGTTGGGGCTGGGCGTCTGTGGGGTGGACCTGATCCGCTCCGAGCGCGGCCCGCTGGTGCTGGAGGTGAACTCCACCCCGGGTCTGGAAGGGATCGAGGCTGCCTGCGGGGTGGATGTGGCCGCTCGCATCATCGAGCATGTCGAGAAAATCAAAAGATCCTGATATTTCAATGTCTTGCAATTTAATTCAGGCAGGGTTGGCGGGTTTAACACCGCTTTAATCGCCCCGGGCGTAGCCTTCAACGAACCGCAGCTCTGCCTCTCAGCAGGATCGGTATCGGGATACAACTTCAGGCCCAGGCGGGTGCACCGCCTGGGTCTTTTTTATGCTCGATGTCCCCCTGCCAAGGGTCCCTTGTGGGCGCGCGGGGACACTCGTAGAGTTGGGCCTTCGTTCCGAAGGATCGGGGGGTTGGCGATGTACCGCACCACGATGATCGTGCTGTTGCTGTGCCTGCCTGGCGCTGCACTGGCCAAGCCGGGAAAAGCCGCTGTGCAGATGGACCGCCAGGGCCCGGTGGCCGAGCAGGTCCGCCAGGTCGAAAAAGCCCTGCAGCAGGGTGATTACAACGAAATCTCAGCTGACGACCGCAGTCAGGTCCAGCAGGCACTGGCGCGGATCACCCAGCGGATGGGCGACCGGCAGAACGTCCAGGAGCTGCCACCGCAGGTGCAGAACGACGTCTTCAACGATCAGGAGCGGATCAACAGCATCCTGACGCGCGCCCACGACGACAGCCGGCAGATCTGCTCATACCAGCGCACCACGGGCAGCAACATGCCCAAGAGCCGCTGCATGACCGTGGCCGAACGGCGCCGTATCGAAGAGAAGGGCAAGGCCCTGCTCAACGACCAGCGCACCTACAGCAACTTGAACCCGGATTCCAAGCTTTAGGGCCACCTGCACCCCGCCGGGCAGCACTTGCTGGCCGAGCGCGCATCCGCATACAGTCGGCGTTCACCTCAAACAGGGATTCGTTTGTCATGAAACAGCCAGTGATGTTGGTTCTGGTTTCGGCATTGATCCTGGCTTCTGCTTCGGCAGCGGCCAAGACCGCCGGGGAGGTGTTCCTGCCGGGCAAGCCGTTGTTGCAGCAGGTCGAGCGCATCGAACTCGAGCTCAACGATGGCGAAACCTATTCCGAATTGCGTCAGGAGGACCGTGGCAGGGTGCGCGAGACCCTGGTGCGCATCCGCAGCGCGGCCGAAAGGTATGGTGCCAGGGAAGCCATGCCTGAATCGGTACGAACTGAGATCTTCAACGATCAGCAGATCGTGAACACGGTTTTGACACAGGCACGTGAAGATAGTCGTCTAATATGCCGACGTGAGAAGGCCATTGGATCCAACATGTCGTCCACGCAATGCATGACCGTTGCCGAGCGCAACCGGGCGAGGGGTAACGCACTGCGTGACATGGATCAGGCCCATCGCGGCGGCAATTTCGTTAAATAGAGGTGACAGTGAGAATCCTGGTAATCGAAGACAACAGCGACATTGCGGCCAATCTGGGCGACTACCTGGAGGACCGGGGCCACACCGTGGACTTCGCTGCCGACGGAGTGACCGGGTTGCATCTGGCTGTCGTGCACGAGTTCGACGCGATTGTCCTGGATCTCAACCTGCCGGGCATGGACGGTATCGAGGTCTGCCGCAAGCTTCGCAACGAAGCACGTAAGCAGACGCCGGTGCTGATGTTGACCGCGCGCGATTCGCTGGACAACAAACTGGCCGGCTTTGATTCCGGTGCTGACGACTACCTGATCAAGCCGTTCGCGCTGCAGGAAGTGGAAGTACGTCTGAACGCCCTGTCGCGTCGCGGCAAGGGCGTGCAGACCCGCGTGCTGGAAACCGGTGACCTGGAGTACAACCTGGATACGCTGGAAGTGCGCCGCCAGGGCAAGCTGCTGCAGCTCAACCCGACCGCGCTGAAAATCCTGCAGGCGTTGATGGAAGCGGCCCCGGCCGTGGTCACCCGGCAGGAACTGGAAACCCGTGTCTGGGGCGAAGAGCTGCCGGATTCCGATTCGCTGCGCGTGCACATCCATGGCCTGCGCGCCGTGGTGGACAAGCCCTTTGAAGTGCCGATGATCCAGACCCGCCATGGCATCGGATACCGCATCGCCACGCCGGAAGCCTGATTCTGTGGCAAGCAAGGGGGAGCGCCGGCGCACGCCTTATCGGCGACGCCTGCGCAGCCGCATCATCGTCTCGTTCGTGTTGTTGGGCTTCTGCCTGACGACACTGTTCGCGTTCGCCACCAACTGGGCCCGCATGCGGGTGGAAAACCAGTTGGTGGAAGACGTGATGAACCGCAACATCAGCGAGTACGTGCGGCGTTACTACGAAAGCCCGGACCGCAACCCCGATCTGCCGGTGCAGCAGATGCGCGCGCGCCTGATCAAGCCGGACAAGTTCGATGCGCTGCGCGAGGAAGAGCCGGACTGGTACGAGTTCAAGGACGGCCTGTACAACATGGGCGGTGTGGACGAGCGCGGTGAGCGCTATTCCTACAAGCTGGCCGTGCGCAAGACCCCCGATGCCTGGGCGTTCCTGGCCTACGACATGACCGACAGTGTTCGCGGTGGGCAGCAGCTCAACCGCGCGCTGTTCCTGTCGGTGCTGGTGTTCAGCCTGTTGTCGCTGGTGCTGGGCTGGTGGTCGGCCTCCAAGGTGATGAAGCCGGTCTCGGATCTGGCCGCACGCCTGCGTGCGTACCGTGGCGGCACCAGCGACCCCGAACCCTTGGCGCCGCGCTTCCCCGATGACGAAGTGGGGCAGTTGGCCCAGGCGCTGGATGACTATTCTTCGCGGCTGACCGAAGTGGTGCAGCGCGACCGTGAGTTCAATGCGGACGTCAGCCATGAGCTGCGTACGCCGCTGGCGGTGATCCGTGGCGCTACCGAGCTGCTGCTGACCCGCCCGGGCCTGGACGAAAAGGTCCTGCAGCGCCTGCAGCGCATCCAGCGGGCGGAGCAGCAGTGCAGTGATCTGATCGGTGCCTTGCTGCTGCTGTCGCGCAACGAGCGCGGGCAGGGCAGCAGCAATGTGGCCCGTGTGGCCGAACAGCTGCTGGATGCGCATCGCGCCCAGTTGGGTGGCAAGCCGCTGGAACTGCATCTGGATGGTGGACGCGATCTGGTCATCGACGCCCCCGAAGCGGCGTTGTCGGTGGCGCTGGGCAACCTGATCGGCAACGCGGTGAAGTATTCGCAGGATGGCGAGGTACGCGTGCATGTGGGCGCCAATGCCGTATCGGTGACCGACAGCGGGCCCGGCCTGAGCGAGGAGGATGCCGCCAAGCTGTTCCAGCGCGGCTATCGCGGTACCCATGCTGGCCACTCGCAGGGCGGCGGCATCGGCCTGTCGATCGTCAGCCGCCTGTGCGATCTGTACGGCTGGCAGGTAAGCGTGCGCCCGGGCGGCGCCCGTGGCGTGATCGCCACGCTGACGTTCTCGCCGAAGCCGCTGTAACCCATTCTGGCTGCTGCTTTGGTAGGTGCCGACCTTGGTCGGCACGAATCCATCCGTCGTCGAAATCTCCCACTCGGCGCGAAATGTCGGCCGCTTTGGTAGGTGCCGACCTTGGTCGGCACGAATCCACCCGTCGTCGAAATCTCCCACTCGGCGCGAAATGTCGCATGCAGCGGCAATGCAGCTTTCGCGAAGGCGCGGCGTTTCTGGTCCAGCACGACACCTGCGTGACGCACTCCGCGCTATGCGCGTGTCACACCGCACGGTTCCGCAGACGGTTGGCCCACATGGCGTTTTCGCCTCATGACCGTAGTGCATGCAGCTGGCGAGATGGCATGGCTGGGGCCATCGCCCTGGCCGGGATTGGCGTCCTGAATAAACCCGACAACTTGAAAGCTCCAGATGCGCTTTGGCCATCATGGAAAATGCACCGCATGCCTTCTGCTTCGGCGGGCGGTGCGTGGGGACTCGCAAGAGTCCGCTGGAGTCTTTTTCCTTGCTTTCGAGTTGTTGGGTCTCCGGTACGCCAACCCGCACCGTCCGCCACCCCGCATCCGCGGGTGGCCTTGCCGTCTGCGAGGAGCATTGCCATGTCTGCACGCACCACCTATCCGAACCTGCGCCGCCTGGTCGGCGAATCCGCCGATCAGTTGCCGGCCGACATCGCCGAACGCATCGAAGACGTGCTGGCCGAACCCAGCGACCTGCTACCGGCACTAATGGCGCGCATGGATGGCCGCGACAACGCCGATGGCCAGACCCGGCAGGGGGTAGGTCTCACCCCGTCGCAGGCAGTGACCCTGGCCAGCCTCAGCCGCACCCTGGCCGGTCTCAATGCGTTGATCCAGATGCTGCACGCCGCCGAAGCGGCCCGGGTGCAGGGCAGTGCAGGCCAGCAACTGCCGCCGGACGTAGTGGAGGGTTTGTTGCTGGCCGCCCGCGAACTGGCCCGCTACGCCCGCCAGCAACTGGAGTAGATCCACGCCATGCGTGGATGCTCATCCCCGCACTGCGCGACTGTTCCATGGGTATCCAACAGCGCCGGGCCACGCCCGGCGGTTGTTACCAGATCAGACTGGTAGTCGAGCAAGCACGATGCCCGTCATGCTGCAGGCTCCTATTCGGATCGCGACAGTGCGTCAGTCACCGGCGTGCATGAGTCCGTACGCAAGTACGAACTCCTGCGCAGTCTCGTCCCCACCTTCAGCGGCACGCCTGATCCAGGCACGGGCCTCTGTCCTGGCCTGCTTCACTCCCTTGCCATGGAGCAAAGCAAGGCCGTACTCGTACATCGCTGGGGGATAACCTGCCTCGGCTGCCGATTTGAAGCAGGTGGCCGCGCGCGCAACATCGATTTCCACTGAGTCGCCGAACAGATAGCGCATGCCGAGTTGCAAAATCGCCGGGGCATAGCTCTTCGCGGCTGCGGCACGGAGCTGACGGATGGAGTGCTCCTCAAACACTTCGGACGTTTCGCCGGATATGCTCAGATGGGCGGCGAGAAAAACAGCCTCGCCACTATCCGAGTCCAAATGGGCGCGGATGTGCTCCAATGCGGCCGTGATCTGGCCGTCATTCAATAGTCTTTCAAAGACTGTTGTCATTTGTGTCGGCAGGTTCATGGCGAGCCGGCGGATATCGTAGGCAAAAGGACGGTTGCCCAAGGATTTCCGGGAAACGTCGACACAAGGGCGAGGCATGTCGAAGCGTAGATCAAAACGTAGACCAAAACGCAGGCCAAAACGTAGGCCCCTTGTCGTACTGTTCGGTCTGGCCCTCGCCGCCTGCTCGGCTTTGAGCGGTTGGGCAGTGCTGCACTATGAAGTCAGCGAACTGTCCGGTCGGTGCCGCGTGTTCTGTGGCGTGGGCACGATGGTCAAGCATCTCTTCGGACCGTTGGCGTATCAATGGGGTGTTGCGATGATCTTCTTTCTTCTCGCAGTCCTGTGTGTGGATCTGGCAATCCGCAGGGGCATTCAAGATCGCTGATTGCCTCGGGGTTGTGAATTGCCCCGGCCGGGCATCGTCCTGCGCGCGATGCAGATCACTCAAGAGGCGACATCAGCCATGCAGGGTGAAGCCCGCCCTTACCCGCTAGCCAACCCCAGATACCGCAGGTGCAAGCGCTCCACCTGCGCCTGCAGGTCATTCGGATGGCCATCATTGACCACCACGTCATCGGCCAGCGCCAGGCGCTGCGCGCGGCGGGCCTGCGCGGCGATCATCTGGTTGGCCAGCGCGGCGTCGATGCCGTCGCGCTGCATCAGCCGGGCGTGCTGTACCGCCTCGGGCGCGTCCACCAGCAGCACCCGGTCCAGCCACGGGTAGGCCTGGCGGCCGCCCACTTCGGTCAACAGCGGGATCGCCGCCAGCGCATAGGGGCTGGCGGCCTGCTCGCACTGCTGCTGCATCAGACGTCGGATGGCCGGGTGCGTGATCGCTTCCAGCGCCGTCCGCTCGGCCGGGTCTGCAAAGATGTGGGCACGCAGACGCGCCCGGTCCAGGCTGCCGTCGGCCAGCAGCATGTCCGCGCCGAAACGCTCGGCAATCAGGGACAGGGCAGGACTGCCGATTGCCACCACCGCGCGCGCGGCCAGGTCGGCATCGGCCACAACGACTCCCAGCGCCTCGAAGCGCCGGGTCACCTCACTCTTGCCCGAGGCGATGCCGCCGGTCAGGCCAACCACATACTGGCTCATGGGGACTCCCCTCAGCGCAGCCCGCTCATCACCAGATACTGGTTCAGCAGGGGCTCGCCCCACATGAAGAACAGCCAGCCGGCCAGGGCCAGGTAGGGGCCGAAGGGAATCGGCGTCGCCCGGTCACGGCCACGGCTGTACAGCCAGATCGAGCCGATGATGGCGCCCAGTACGGACGACATCAGGATGATCGGCAGGATGCCCTTCATGCCACACCAGGCCCCCAGCGCGGCCAGCAGCTTGAAATCGCCGTGGCCCATGCCTTCCTTGCCGGTCAGTTGTTTGAACAGCCACCACACCGACCACAGCGACAGGTAGCCGAGCAAGGCGCCGAGCAGGGCCGGTTTGGCCGGCATGTACAGGTTGTCGATGCTGCCTATCAACCCCAGCCACATCAGGGGCAGGGTCAACTGATCCGGTAGCAGCTGGGTGCGCAGGTCGATGCCGGACAGGGCGATCAGGAAGCAGGTCAGCACGATCGCGCCGAAGCCCTGCCAGCCGAAGCCGAACTGCCACACGCAGGCCAGCACCATCACTGCAGTCAGCGCTTCCACCAGCGGGTACTGGATGGAGATCGGTGCCTTGCAGTGGCGGCACTTGCCGCCCTGGATGATCCAGCTGAACAGCGGAATGTTCTCGTACCAGGCCAGCTTGTGCTTGCAGTGCGGGCAGTGCGAAGGCTCCACCACGATGCCCGGCGGGGGCGGCTCGTAGAAGTCCGGCTCCTCCAGCACTTCGCGCGCATCGCGCTTCCACTGCCATTCCAGCCGCTTGGGCAGGCGCAGGATGACGACGTTCAGGAAGCTGCCCAGAAGCAGTCCCAGGCCGGCCGCAGCGGGGTAGCCGAGGCCGGGATGCTGGTCGAGAAATGCCATGTATGTTTTATCCGACGACGGCGCCGAGCTTGAAGATGGGAAGGTACATGGCAATCACCATGCCGCCAACAATGGTACCAATGAACACCATGATCATCGGTTCCAGCAGGCTGCTCAGGGCATCCACCGAATTGTTGACTTCCTGCTCGTAGTACTCGGCCACCTTGAACAGCATGGCATCCAGGGCACCAGCCTCTTCGCCGATGCCGGTCATCTGGATGACCATGTGCGGGAACAGGTTGGTCTGCTTCATGGATACGTTGACCGGATAACCCACAGACACGTCATCGCGCATCCGCAGCACCGCCTCTTCATACACCGTGTTGCCGGTAGCGCCCGCCACGATGCCGAGTGCCTCCACCAGCGGCACGCCCGCCTTGAACGTCACAGCGGTGGTACGGGCGAAGCGGGCGATGGCGCTGTTGTGCATGATCTGGCCGATCACCGGCACCTTCAGCACGAACCGGTCCATGGCGTGCTGCATCTTCGGCGAACGCTTGTAGGCCATTACTGCACCGACCGCCGTTCCAATTGCAACAATCAGCATCAACCACCACCACGACACCATGAACCGCGACAGGTTCACCACCAACATCGTGAAGGCGGGCAGGTCGGCGCCGAAGCTCTTGAACACATCCTCGAACTGCGGCACCACGAACACCAGCATGATGCCGCTGACCAGCATGGCGACAACCACCACCATGATCGGGTAGAACAGCGCCTTCTTGATCTTGCCCTTCAGCGCCTCGATGTTCTCTTTGTAGGTGGCTACCGTGTCCAGCACGGTTTCCAGCACACCGGCGCCTTCGCCGGCCCGCACCAGGTTGCGGTAGAGCTCGTCGAACTGCACCGGATGCTTGCTGACCGCCTCATACAGCGAGGAGCCGCCCTCGATATCGGTGCGGATGGTGTCCACCATCTTCTTCATGCGCGGGTTTTTGTGCCCGCTGCCGATGATGTCCAATGCCGACACGATCGGTACGCCGGATTTCATCATCGTGGCCATCTGCCGGCTGAAGAAGGCGATGTCCCGCGGTTTGATCGGCTTTCCGGCAGCACCGAACAACGGTTTGGGCTTCGTTTTTACCGTGCCTGGGTTGATGCCCTGGCGGCGCAGTTCGGCCCTCAGCAGGTTGGCATTCTTGGCCAGCTGCTCGCCCTTCATCTTCACGCCCCGCTTGTCGGTCCCCTCCCAGACAAACGGCTGCAGCTCCATGGTGGCGCGCGCCACCGGTTCTTTCTTGATCGCACTGCGACTGACAGACATGTTGGCTCCCCGGCCCGCCATCCCCAGACGGGCATCCAGTTGCCGATGGTAGCGGGTTCGTTGCCGTCTGGGCAGTTGGTGAGCCGGCCAGAATGCAATTTCGTGCCGGCGACCGACCAAAGGTGACGCACTGCGTCACTTTGCCGCGTCCATCGCAGATTCGGATGCGGGGGGTTCCCATCCACGAAATTGCTGCCATCATGGGCGCGGGGAAATCCAGGGGGAGGCGTGCCGGGGTTGGCACGCAACCTGCGTTGATCCACCCGCAGGGCACAGGACCCGCTCATCCGGCGATGCCGGCTCGTAACCTGTGCACTGAAATCAACCACCACTATCTTGGGGATGTACCACAATGAAGAACCAGAAGGGCTTCACCCTTATCGAACTGATGATCGTCGTCGCGATCATCGCCATCCTGGCTGCCATCGCACTGCCGGCTTACCAGGACTACACCTCGAAGTCGAAGGTCACCGCTGCCCTGGCCGACCTGGCCTCGCACAAGACCCAGTTCGAGATGGAAAAGAGTGCAGGTCGCGATCCGAATCCGAATAGTGCTGGCTTCCAGGGCACCTCGACCGGCAGCTGCTCGACGATCGCCGTGGACGGTGATGGTATGACTTGCACCATCCGTGATCCGGGCCGCATCGGTTCCGCCTCCACCATCGCGTTGACTTACACGGATTCGGTTGTTGATGCGACCACTGGCGCCATCACGACTGCCGGCGGTTTCGCCTGTGTCACCACTGCTGTTGACGCCAAGTTCAAGCCCAAGGGCTGCAGCTGATCGACATGATCAATGGGGGGCGTAGGAGCTATTCTTCCTAGCCTTGCATGCGATAGTCACAAGGCCCGCTTTTGCGGGCCTTGTGCTGACCGGAACATGAAAATACGTCAGCACACAGCGATGGGGATTGCTGGATCAAACAGGGGGAGTCATGAACACGCAGAAGGGCTTCACGCTCATCGAACTGATGATCGTGGTGGCCATCATCGCCATCCTGGCGGCCATCGCGACGGTGGCGTTCCAGCCGTACATCGTCCGCACTCAGTTGGCTGCGGCTTTGGCCGATATCACTCCAGGCAAGACCAAGGTGGAGATCCTCATCAATGAGGCCCGCTCGGCGAGCCTGGTAACGCCGGCCTACATCGGTGTAGCCCAGAACGCGCACTGCTCCAACGTCGAGGCCGAACTCAGCGACTCCGGCGTCGGCCATATCAGCTGCACCTTGAAGGGACACAGCGCCCTGGAAGGCAAAGACCTGATCCTACGCCGCTCGGCCGAGGGCATCTGGAGCTGCGACGGCAGCGCATTCGAAGCGCGCTATCGCCCGACCGGCTGTTGATCACATTTCCGCCCTCCAATGGGATGTCGGCGGACCGTTGACGGGGCTATCATCCCCGGGGGAGTCAGGATCATGCCTGCCGGGCCGGCAACGCCGGGCAAGGCAACATTGCTCATGGATTGGCGATGCCGTGCGCCGTTGGGGTGCGACGGGTTCTGCTGCCCCGCGCTGCGCCTTCGCAGGGCGCACTGCACCGCCAGACCCATGAGCCAAGGATTCATATGACCGTCGTTACCACTGCCAATCTCGTCGGCATCACCGGCCTGGCCCGTCGCCTGGTCCAGGACGGGGCGCTGGATGAGGTCGCCGCCCGCGACGCCATGGCCAAGGCCACCGCTGCGCGTCAGCCGCTGCCAACCTGGTTCGCCCAGAACAAGGTGGTCGGCGCTGCCCAGCTCGCGGCCGCCAACTCACTCGAGTTCGGCATGCCGCTGTTCGACGTGTCCACGTTCGACAGCAGCCAGAACGCGATGAACCTGGTCAGCGAGGAGCTGCTGCGCAAGCACAACGTGCTGCCGCTATTCAAGCGCGGTGGCAAGCTGTTCGTCGGTACCAGCAACCCCACCCACTCGCTGGATGAGATCAAGTTTCACACCAATCTGGTGGTGGAACCGATTCTGGTGGACGAGGACCAGATCCGCCGCACGTTGGAGCAGTGGCATGCCAGCCACGACACCATGGGCGATGCGCTGGGCAGTGACGATGACGGCATGGCCAACCTCGATGTTGGCGGTGGTGACGACGACATGGCCAGCACCGACAGCGGTATCGACGCCAAGGGCGACGACACCCCGGTGGTCAAATTCGTCAACAAGGTGTTGGTCGATGCCATCCGTAAGGGCGCGTCGGATATCCACTTCGAGCCCTACGAAGACGACTACCGCGTGCGCCTGCGCATCGACGGCCTTCTGAAGATGGTCGCGCGTGCGCCGAACAAGCTCAACCAGCGCATTGCCGCGCGCCTGAAGGTGATGGCGCAGCTGGATATCGCCGAGAAGCGCGTGCCGCAGGATGGTCGCATCAAGCTCAACCTGTCCAAGACCCGGCAGATCGACTTCCGCGTCAGCACGTTGCCGACGTTGTTCGGCGAGAAGGTGGTGCTGCGTATCCTCGATGGCAGCGCGGCCAAGCTCGGTATCGACAAGCTGGGTTACGAACCGGATCAGCAGAAGCTGTTCCTGGACGCGATCCACAAGCCTTACGGCATGGTGCTGGTGACCGGCCCGACCGGTTCGGGCAAGACGGTGTCGCTGTATACCGCGCTGGGCATCCTCAACGACGAGACCCGCAACATCTCCACCGCCGAAGACCCGGTGGAAATCCGCCTGCCCGGCGTCAACCAGGTGCAGCAGAACAACAAGCGCGGCATGACCTTCGCCGCAGCGCTGCGCTCGTTCCTGCGACAGGATCCGGACATCATCATGGTCGGCGAAATCCGCGACCTGGAAACTGCCGAGATCGCGATCAAGGCTGCGCAGACCGGCCACATGGTGCTGTCCACGCTGCATACCAACGACGCGCCGCAGACCATCGCGCGCCTGATGAACATGGGCATTGCGCCGTACAACATCACCAGTTCGGTGACGTTGGTGATCGCCCAGCGCCTGGCGCGTCGCCTGTGTTCGAACTGCAAGCGCCCGGCCAACCTGCCTGCGCATGCGTTGCTGGCCGAGGGCTTCACCCAGGCGCAGCTGGATGCGGGCATCGAGCTGTATGAAGCCGTTGGCTGTGATGAATGCACCGAAGGCTACAAGGGTCGCACCGGCATCTACCAGGTGATGCCGATGACCGACGAGATCGCCACCATCGTTCTGGCGGGCGGCAACGCGCTGCAGATTGCCGAGGCCGCGCAGGCGATCGGCGTGAACGATCTGCGGCAGTCGGCGCTGAAGAAGGCGGCCGCGGGCGTGACCAGCCTGGCCGAGATCAACCGCGTCACCAAGGATTGATGCAGTAGATCCACGCCATGCGTGGATGGCGGTCAGTGTCCAGTAGATCCACGCCATGCGTGGATGCGTGGCGCATGAGGTTGCCGGCCAGCGGCCGGCACTACCTATTCCATCCCCAGCTTCTTCAGCTTGTAACGCAGTGCGCGGAAGGTGATGCCCAGCTGCGCGGCAGTGCGGGTCTTGTTCCAGCGGTTTTCTTCCAGCGCGCGCTGGATGGCACTGCGCTCGAGCTGCTCGATGTACGAGGGCAGGGCGGCGCTGCCGGGGTGCAGATCAACCACGGCTTCGGCATGAGCAGCACTGCCCGGCGAGCGCGGGGCGTGCTGCGGCAGGCGCAGGTCGTCGGCACCGATGCAGTCTTCCTCGGCCAGCGCCAGCGCGCGTTCCAGGATGTTCTCCAGCTCGCGCACATTTCCCGGGAAGCCATACTGGGCCAGCGCGTCCAGTGCCGAGGGCGCCAGCAGCGGGGTGGCGCGGCCATGGCTGCGGGCCAGCCGTGCCAGGATCGACGCGGCCAGCGCCGGCAGGTCCTGGCGGCGCTCGCGCAGCGGCGGCACGCGCAGTTCGATCACGTTGATGCGGTAGTACAGGTCGTGGCGGAAACGCCCGTCTTCGACCAGCTCGGCCAGGTCCTTGTGGGTGGCTGAAAGGATGCGCACGTCCACCGGTTCTTCGCTGGGTGCGCCAACCGCGCGCACCGATTTCTCCTGGATCGCACGCAGCAGCTTCACCTGCATCTGCAGCGGCAATTCGGCCACTTCATCCAGGAACAAGGTGCCGCCATGCGCGGCCTGGAACAGCCCCGGCTTGTCGGCATGGGCGCCGGTGAAGCTGCCCTTGCGGTGGCCGAAGAACTCGCTCTCCATCAACTCGGTGGGAATGGCGCCACAGTTGACCGGCACGAACGGTCCGGCCGCGCGTGCGCCCTGCGCATGGATGGTGCGCGCAACCAGTTCCTTGCCTACGCCGGATTCGCCCAGAATATAGACCGGCGCCTGGCTGCGCGCGACCTTGCCGATGGTGGCGCGCAGCACATCCATGGCCGGTGAGTCGCCGAGCAGGCGCGCGGCCTGTTCTGCAGCTGGGCCGGCAACGGGGCGTTCGCTGTTGTTGAGTTCCAGCGCATGTTTGACCAGGCCGCGCAGCACGGCGATGTCCACCGGCTTGCTGACGAAATCGAAGGCACCGGCTTTCAGCGCTTCCACTGCCAGGTCCATGCTGCCGAAGGCGGTGATCATCGCCACCGGCGTGCGCGGGTAGTGCTGGGCGATCTCGCTGACCAGTTCGATGCCGTTGCCGTCCGGCAGACGCATGTCGGTGATGCACAGGTCGTACGGATTGCTGGCCAGCAGCTCGCGGGCTTCGGCGAGGTTGGCGGCGGTGCTGATGCGCAGGCCCATGCGGCCGAGGGTCAACACCAGCAGTTCGCGGATATCGCGTTCATCGTCGACGACGAGGGCGCTGCGGGTTTCGTTCATGGGTGGGAAAGATAGCCGAGGGGGTGGAATGCGACAAATGCTTGAGGCACGGAATCAGTGTGGCAGCAAGGTGTGCGGGCCGGGCAGAACCAGGCGGAAGCAGGAACCGCCGGCGGGGACGGGGATGTAATCCAGCCGCGCCTGGTTGGCCCTGCACAGCTCGCGGGCGATATACAGCCCCAGGCCGGTGCCGTGCTCGGAGGTGGTGAAGAAGGGGCGGAACAGCTGCGCGGCGACGGTCTCGGGAATGCCGGGGCCACGGTCCATCACGTCGATCACCGCACTGCGTTCGTGCTGGGCCACGCGCAGTCTTACGCGCGCAGGCTGCTGGCCGATGCGGCCGTACTTCAGGGCGTTGTGCACCAGCACGGTCAGCACCTGGTACAGATGGCGCGGGTCGACCTGTGCCGGCACCGAGGTGTCGTTGATGATCGGCTCGATGCTGTCGGTTTCCAGCGTCTGCCCCTGCTTGTACTCCAGTACGAAGCGGCGCACGAAGGCGGCCAGGTCCACGTTTTCCGGGTTGGCGCGTTCGCGCCGGGCCAGGCCGAGCACGCTCTCGACGATGCCGTTGGTGCGTTGGCACTGCTGGTGGATGATCTGCAGCAGGCGGCGGTCGCTGTCGTTGAAGCCGGTGCCTTCTTCCAGCAGCTGCACGGCGTAGTTGATGGCCGCCAGCGGGTTGCGGATCTCGTGGGCAAGGCTCGCCGAGAAGCGCCCCATCGCCGACAGGGTGAGCGATTCGGCGCGGCGCGAGACCACGCTGGAGTCATCCAGGAACACCAGCACCAGGTCGCTGCCGGCCAGCAGGCGGGCAAAGCGCGGTTGTACTTCCGGCTGGTCGGGGTTGAGCTGCAGCGGCATTTCGTCCTGCGCCCAGCCGTTGCGCCAGCGCTGCAGGCGGCGCGCCAGCTCGGGGGCGACGCTGGCCAGGTCGAGGCGGCCGGATTCACTGTTGCCGTCGTTGTCGCCCAGCAGAATCGATGCGGCTTCGTTGGCCAGGGTGATGCGGTTGTCGGCGTCCACCACGACCACGCCGGTGCGCATGCGGCGGATGATCAGTTCGTTGATCTGGAACAGGTTGGCCACTTCGTCGCCACGCTGGTTGGCCAGCTGCTGGTTGCGGCGCGCACGGTTGCCGACTTGGTAGCTGATGAAGGCCAGCGCCAGGTAACTGGTGGCAAACATCGCCAGCTCGGCCAGGGTGCGGGTGGGATCGCCGCCTTCCAGGACCTTCCACAGGTATTCGGCGGCGGTGGCGACGCTGGCGGCCAGCGCCAGCAGCAGGCCCCAGCTGAGCGGCAGCAGGGTGGCGGCGGCAGCGATATTGAACAGCAGCGACATCGAGATGCCGGCGCTGGCGCCGGGCAGGGCATGTGCCAGCAGACTGGCGGCGACGATGTCCAGCAGCACGCCGCCGACGACGATGGGCCGCAGCCAGCGCTCGTTGCGGCCGATCACCAGCAGCAGCAGCGACAACAGCAGATAGACGGCGCCGACCGAATAGGCCAGGCGGGGGTGATGGGCTTCGCCGCTGATCGCCGACAGCGGGCTGTACAGCAGGGCGGCGATGACCGAGGCGATCAGCACCCGGTACAGGGCGAAGAAATACAGCTCTCGCCGCGGTATCGATTCGATGCGGTCGATCAATGAAGCACTGGGTGACACGCCGGAACTCCCCTTCTGGCTGCCTGGAACTGGATCATGCCGGCGGTGGGCCGAACCTGCCCGACGTCCCCCGATCGTCGGATGTGCTCGCTGCCCGGTTGCCGGCACCGTGGGCTCGAATTTACGGGACCAGTATAGGGGGCCTGTAGCGGGCTGGGCTGCGCAATCGGCCCGGGCCGGCCTTTGGGTGGCGAGCCGGGCCGTGCCGCAACTGCCTGAATGCCCGTGGAAATCTGGCCGGTTGCGGCCTTTTGTCCATACTTCTTTGCGCCCCGGCGCCGGCTCGGCCACAATAGTGGGCCCGCCGCGGTCCATGCCGGCGCCCCGCCGGGGCCCTGAGGAATTGCGTGCGGTCGTTCCTATTCCCACGGTGACGCATGAATTTCCACGAATACCAGTCAAAACAACTGCTTGCCGAGTACGGCATCCCGGTCCCGGCCGGCAAGGTCGCTGCGACCCCGGACGAAGCTGTTGCCGCTGCCAACTCCCTGGGCCAGGGCCCCTGGATGGTCAAGGCGCAGATCCACGCTGGCGGCCGCGGCAAGGCTGGCGGCGTCAAGTTCTGCAAGACCACCGACGACGTGAAGGCCGCTGCGGCCAAGATGCTCGGCACCAAGATGGCCACCTACCAGACCGCTGGCGTTGAACTGCCGGTCAACCTGGTGCTGGTGACCACCGCTGGCGAGATCGTCAAGGAACTGTACCTGTCGGTGCTGGTTGACCGTGGCACCAAGACCATCACCTACATCGCTTCTTCGGAAGGCGGCGTGGAGATCGAGCAGGTCGCCGCTGAAACCCCGGAGCTGATCCATTCGCTGAACGTCGACTTCGTCGAAGGCGTGCAGGGTTACCACGGTCGTGATTTCGGCTTCAAGCTGGGCCTGACCGCCAAGCAGGCCGGCCAGTTCGCCAACATCATGGTGAACCTGTACCGCCTGTTCAACGAAAAGGACCTGGCGCTGGTTGAAATCAACCCGCTGGCCATCCTGGACGACGGCAACCTGTACGCGCTGGACGGCAAGTTCGACAGCGACGACAACGCCGCGTTCCGCCAGAAGGCCCTGGTCGCCATGCGCGACAAGACCCAGGAAGATCCGACCGAAGTGATCGCTTCGGAGCTGGACATCAACTACGTCACCATGGACGGCAACATCGGTTGCATGGTCAACGGCGCAGGCCTGGCCATGGCCACCATGGACGTCATCAAGCTCAACGGCGGCGAGCCGGCGAACTTCCTGGACGTGGGCGGCGGTGCCAACAAGCAGCGCGTCATCGAAGCGTTCAAGCTGATCCTGTCCTCGGACAAGGTCGAAGGCATCTTCGTCAACATCTTCGGCGGCATCGTCCGCTGCGACATGATTGCCGAAGGCATCATCGCTGCTGTGAAGGAAGTGGGCGTCAAGGTTCCGGTCGTGGTGCGCCTGGAAGGCACCAACGTGGAAGAAGGCAAGCAACTGCTGCGTGACAGCGGCATGGCCATCATCCCGGCCGACAACATCAACGACGGTGCCAAGAAGGTCGTCGAAGCTGTCAAGAACGCCGCCTGATCCGACACCGAAGGAAATCCAATGTCAGTTTTGATCAATAAGAACACCAAGGTGATCGTGCAGGGCTTCACCGGCCAGCAGGGCACCTTCCACGCCACTCAGATGATCGAGTACGGCACCCAGGTTGTTGGCGGCGTGACCCCGGGCAAGGGTGGCACCACCCATATCGACCTGCCGGTCTTCAACACCGTTGCCGACGCCGTGCAGAGCACCGGCGCCAACGCTTCGGTCATCTACGTGCCGCCGCCGTACGCGGCTGACGCGATCCTGGAAGCCGCTGCTGCCGGCATCAAGGTCATCGTCTGCATCACCGAAGGCATCCCGGTGCTGGACATGCTGCGCGTCAAGAACGTGCTGACCCGTTCGCATCCGGACACCGTGCTGATCGGGCCGAACTGCCCGGGCGTCATCACCCCGGGTGAGTGCAAGATCGGCATCATGCCGGGCCACATCCACAAGCCGGGCAAGATCGGCATCGTGTCGCGTTCGGGCACCCTGACCTATGAAGCGGTCAAGCAGACCACCGAAGTCGGCCTGGGCCAGTCCACCTGCATCGGCATCGGTGGTGACCCGATCAACGGCCTGAGCTTCGTCGACTGCCTGAAGCTGTTCAACGAAGACCCGCAGACCGAAGGCATCATCATGGTCGGCGAAATCGGCGGCGATGCTGAAGAAGCCGGTGCCGAGTACATCAAGAACCACGTGAAGAAGCCGGTCGTCGGTTTCATCGCCGGTGCTTCGGCTCCGGCCGGCAAGCGCATGGGCCACGCCGGTGCGATCGCATCGGGCGGCAAGGGCACTGCCGAAGGCAAGTTTGCTGCAATGGAAGCTGCTGGCGTCGTCACCGTGCGTTCGCCGGGCGACCTGGGCGCTGCCATCGCCAAGCTGGTGAAATAAGATCGACTGCCTCCGGCAGACGATTCTGTAGAGCCGAGCCCACGCTCGGCTGCTTCAAACAGAAAGGCCGCCTCCGGGCGGCCTTTCTGCGTCTGCAATGGGGTCAGATTCCTTTTGCCGCGCAAAAGGGGATCTGACCCCGGGCCGAGCGCCATCCACGCATGGCGTGGATCTACTGAGCAGGGCCTGTCCATGGAGTGGGAGCGCCCGGCGCGCAGATGGCGCGGCGCTACAATGTGCGTATTGCAACCACAGGCTGGACCCTCATGGCTTCGATCCGCATCGCGATGGCGCAGTTCGACTTCCCGGTTGGCGATGTCGCCGGCAACACCGAGCGCATCATCGAGATGATCGGCCAGGCGCGCGACGAGTACGGCGCCGGGCTGGTGATGTTCCCCGAGCTGGCAGTCAGCGGCTATCCGCCGGAGGACCTGCTGCTGCGCCCGGGCTTCCTGTACGAGTGCGAGCAGGCGATGACCCGCATTGCCGCTGCCTGCCGTGGCATCACCGTCGTGGTCGGTTGGCCGCAGGCGGCCGGTGCGGTGGTCTACAACGCGGCCAGCGTGCTGCGCGATGGACTTGTGGAGCAGACCTACCGCAAGCGCGAGCTGCCCAATTACGCGGTATTCGACGAGCGCCGCTACTTCGATGTCGACCCGGACGGTGGCAGCTGCGTGTTCGAGGTTGATGGCATTCCGGTTGGCCTGCTGATCTGCGAAGACCTGTGGTTCGCCGAGCCGCTGGCCGATACGGTGCGTGCCGGTGCGCAGCTGGTGGTGGTGCCAAACGCTTCGCCGTACGAGCGCGGCAAGCACGCCCAGCGCGATGCGGTGCTGGCTGCGCGTACCCGCGAAAGCGGCGCGGCCATCGCCTACCTCAACGTGGTGGGCGGCCAGGATGCGCTGGTGTTCGATGGCGCATCGGTGGTGGCCGATGGCGATGGCACGGTGCATCCGGCGGCGGCCGCCTTCGTCGACCAGTGGCTGGTGGTGGAGTACGACGGCGCTACGCGCCGCTTCATGCCACACGTGTGGATGGACGATGGCGACGAGAGCATGGACGCGCTGGCCTGGCGCGCGGTGACCCGCGGCATCCAGGACTACTGCAGCAAGAACGGTTTCAAGAAGGTGTGGCTGGGTCTGTCCGGCGGCATCGACTCGGCGATCGTGCTGGCGATGGCGGTCGATGCGCTGGGTGCGGAGAACGTCACCGCCGTGCGCCTGCCCTCGCGCTATACCGCCGGCATGTCCAACGACCTGGCCGCCGAGCAGTGCGAGGCGCTGGGCGTGAAGCTGGAAGCCGTTTCCATCGAGCCGGCATTCCAGGGCCTGATGCAGGCGCTGGCACCGATGTTCGAGGGCACCACGCCGGATGTGACCGAAGAGAACCTGCAGTCGCGCAGCCGTGGCGTGATCCTGATGGCGCTGGCCAACAAGTTCGGCGGCCTGCTGCTGACCACCGGCAACAAGAGCGAATACGCGGTGGGCTACGCCACGATCTATGGCGACATGTGTGGCGGCTACGCGCCGCTGAAGGATCTGTACAAGACCGAGGTGTTCGGCCTGTCCAAGTGGCGCAACACGGTGGGCGGCGCGCCGGTGATCCCGCCGGCAGTGATCAGCCGCCCACCATCGGCCGAACTGCGTGAGAACCAGACCGACCAGGATTCGCTGCCGGCCTACGATGTGCTGGACGGCATCCTGTACCGCTACATCGACCAGGAGCAGTCGCGCACGGAGATCGTCGCCGCCGGCTATGACGCGGCCGTGGTGGATCGTGTGCTGCGTCTGGTGCGCATCAGCGAGTGGAAGCGCCACCAGGCCGCGCCAGGCCCGAAGGTCTCGCGCCGCGCGTTCGGGCGTGAGCGCCGGTATCCGATCAGCAACGGCTACAAGAGCTGAGGCGAGCGCTGGGTGGGTGCGGACCCTGGTCCGCGCCATGTATGGTCCCAGCCACCAATGGCGTGGAGCTGCCAGGCAAAAAAAAGGCCCCTTGCGGGGCCTTTTTTCTTACTTCTTTTCCAGTCGCGCGTTGCGCTGGCCGGTGGCGGCGGACTTCTCGCCGGCAAACGGGTTCAGCTTGCGGATCATCCACGGGTACTTCGGCCACTTGCCTTCCAGCCACGGGTGGTCCGGCTGGTTCAGCTGCAGGACGCGGCGGGCATCGTCGGCCAGGGTCTTGTTGCCCAGGTGGGTGTAGGAATCGGCCAGTACCGCCACGGCATCGTTCTGGAACGCGCTCTGCGGGTAGGTTTCCAGCAGGTAGTTGGCGCGGCCTGCGGCCGAGACCCAGGCGCCACGGCGCATGTAGTACAGGGCGTTGTCGAGCTCGTGCTGGGCGAATACGTCACGCAGCACCAGCATCCGCTGGCGCGCATCGGCGGCATAGCGGCTGTTGGGGTAGCGGTCGACCACGATGTTGAAGTCTGAATACGCCTGATGCGGCGTGGACAGATCGCGGCGGCTTGCGTCCAGTGACCATACGCGACGCAGGAAAACCGTATTGCGGTTGGAGTTGGCCAGGCCGCGCAGGTAGTACAGGTACGCGATGTTGCGGTGGGTCGGGTAGGTACGGATGAAGCGGTCGATGCTGGACACGGCGTCATCGTGCTTTCCGGCCTTGTACTGGGCATAGGCCGATTCGATCATCGCCTGCTCGGTGTACGGGCCGTAGGGATACTGTGCCACCAGACGGCGGAAGCTGGCTTCAGCGCCGCTCCAGTTGCCGCCTTGCATCAGCTTGTGGCTCTTTTCGTAGAGCTGTTCGACCGGGGTGCCTTCATCAGGGCGATCGCCCTTGGTGCCGCGGTTGCAGCCGGTGGCGACGATGACCAGCACCAGCAGAAGGGCGGTCAGGCGGACGGGCGCGGAGAGCAGGACGGAGCGTCGGATCATGGGGTCAATGCGGGACGCGGCTGGAATACGAAGGGTCGATGATAGCCTAGTGTCCTGTCCAGCGACTGAAACCGGCTCGCCGGGACCCCAAAATTTCAAAGATGCCCCCTGCCATGTCTGAACAACCCTCCGAATCGGCCCGCCAGGCCATTGTCCCCGACACCTCCGCCGGCCGTCGTTTCGACGCGGTCGTGGCCGAGCTGTTCCCCGAATACTCCCGCTCCCGCCTGACCGAGTGGATCAAGGCCGGCGACGTCCTGCTGGACGGCGCACAGGCGCGCCCGCGCGATGCACTGCGCGGCGGCGAGGTGGTCACCCTGCAGGTGGTGCTGGAAGCCCAGACCACCGCCGAGCCGGAAGACATCCCGCTGGACGTGCTGTTCGAGGACGAGCACCTGCTGGTGATCAACAAGCCGGTTGGTCTGGTCGTCCACCCCGGCGCCGGCAACCACAGCGGCACCCTGGTCAATGCGCTGCTGTACCGCGACCCGTCGGTGGCGGTGCTGCCGCGTGCGGGCATCGTGCATCGCCTGGACAAGGACACCAGCGGCGTGATGGTCGTGGCCCGCACGCTGGAAGCGCAGACCGCGCTGGTCGAGCAGCTGGCCGCCCGTGACGTGCACCGTCAGTACCTGGCCGTGGTGATGGGCGCGCTGGTGGCCGGTGGTACGGCCGATGCGCCGATTGATCGCCACCCGCGTGACCGCCTGAAGATGGGCGTGCGCGAGGATGGCAAGGAAGCGGTGACCCATTACCGCCTGCGCGAGCGCTTCCGCGCGCATACGGCGCTGGAATGCCGCCTGGAAACCGGGCGCACCCACCAGATCCGCGTGCACATGGCGCACCTGCGTCATCCAATCGTGGGCGATCAGCTGTACGGCGGCGCGCTGAAGCTGCCCAAGGGGGCAAGCGACGAGCTGGTGGCCGCGCTGCGCGGCTTCAAGCGCCAGGCCCTGCATGCCGAAACCCTGGAATTCGTGCACCCGATCAGCGGTGAGCCGGTGCGCAACACTGCGCCGGCGCCGGCCGACATGCTGCACCTGATGAAGGTGCTGCGCGAAGACAGCGCTGCCTTCGCCGAGCGCGAGCGGGACCGCTGGTAATGAGTACCGCGCTGCCGCTGCTGCAGGCCGATTGGCCGACGCTGCCGGGTGTGCATGCGCTGACCACGCGCCGGCACGGCGCGGGCGTCTCGCCGGAGCCGTTCGCCCAGTTCAACCTGGGCAACCGGCACGCGGCCGACGGTGACACGCCGGCCAATGTCGAGCACAACCGGCAGTTGCTGCAGCAGGGGCTGGCGTTGCCGTCGGCGCCGCATTGGCTGCGCCAGGTGCACAGCAGCACCGTGCTGCGCTTTGGCGCGCCGCCGGTGGAAGGAGCCAGCGATCCGGTGGCTGATGCCGCGGTGACGTCGGTACCTGGCGTGGTGCTGGCGATCCTCACTGCGGACTGCCTGCCGGTGGTGTTCGCCGCTGCCGATGGCAGCGAGGTGGGCGCTGCCCATGCCGGTTGGCGTGGCCTGGCCGACGGCATGCTGGAGGCCACCGTGGCCGCCATGCAGACGCCGCCGGCACAGCTGCGCGCGTGGTTGGGCCCGGCAGCGGGACCGGCCGATTACGAGATCGGCGAAGAGGTGTACCACGCCTTCGTCGGCCACGACGCGGCCGCTGCTTCGGCCTTCGTGGCGACCCGGCCCGGCCACTGGAAGGTGGATCTGTTCGCGCTGGCGCGACAGCGCCTGCAGGCGGCGGGCATGGTCCTGGGCAACATCCACGGCGGCACGGTCTCGACCATGGCAGATGCGGATCTTTACTCGCATCGCCGCGACCGCCGTACCGGCCGGATGGCGACGCTGGTGTGGATGGACTGATGCAGGGCGATCGCGTTGCGGGGGCAGAACCTGGCGGCGTGATCGTCTTCGACGGCGTCTGCGCGTTGTGCAGTCGCTGGGTACGTTTCCTGCTGCGGTTCGACCGGCAGGAGCGCTTTCGCTTCGCGGCAATGCAGGGCGCGCAGGGCAGCGCGCTGTTGCGGGCGCACGGTCTGGACGCGCACGACCCGACCTCATTCCTGCTGTTGGACGGGCAGGGCGCCTGGACCGACACCGATGCGATCCTGCGCGTTCTGCGGGCACTGGGCGGTGGTTGGCGCCTGGCGGCCGTGCTGCGCGTGCTGCCACGTGGCTGGCGCGATGGTGCGTACCGTGTGCTGGCGCGCAACCGCTATCGCTGGTTCGGGCGGCATGACGCCTGCTTCCTGCCGACGCCGGCACAGGCCGCGCGCTTCCTCGATTGATCGCTTGTTGTTGTAGAGCCGAGCCATGCTCGGCTGGCTTTTGTAGAGTCAAGCCATGCTCGATTGCTCCGCTCGACTCTACGGAAGAGCCAGCCGAGCATGGCTCGGCTCTACAGGAGCTCTTGCCTCAGCCTTCCAGCGCCTCGAGGTAGCTGCGGCGCCAGTGGTTGATGTCGTACGTCCGCAGGTGTTCCATCATCGCGTGCCAGCGTTCCTGGCGCCTGCGCAGTGACATCGTGGCGGCGGTGGCGATGGCATCGGCCACACCATCCAGATCGTGCGGGTTGACCAGCAGTGCCTGCTTCAGTTCATCGGCGGCGCCGGCCAGCAGGGACAGCACCAGCACGCCGGGATCTTCCGGGTCCTGCGAGGCCACGTATTCCTTGGCGACCAGGTTCATGCCATCGCGCAACGGGGTGACGAGGCCGACAGCGGCGGCGCGGTAGAAGCCGGTCAGGGTGGCGTGGGTGAAGTTCTGGTTGACGTAGCGCAGCGGCGTCCAGTCGGGCTCGGCGTGGCCACCGTTGATGTGGCCGGCGATCTGCTCCAGCTGGCTGCGTAGTTGCCGGTACTCGGTGACATCGCCGCGCGAGACCGGGGCGATCTGCAGGTAGGTGAGCGAGCCGCGCTGGTCGGGATGGCGCTGCAGGTAGCGTTCGAAGCCGAGGAAACGCTCGGGCAGGCCCTTGGAGTAGTCCAGGCGGTCCACGCCGATGGCGAGCTGGCGGTCGCGCAGGCTGCTGCGCAGGTTCTTCACTGCCGCCTTGCTGGCGGCGGTGCCGGCCTGGCGGGCGATCAGCTCGGTGTCGATGCCGATCGGGAACGCCGCAGCGCGGAAGTGGCGCCCACCTGGCGCTTCGAGGTTGCCGTTGTCGAGCACCCGACCGCCGCCGAACAGGCGCAGGTAGGTCTGGAAGCGATCGGCATCGCGCTGGGTCTGGAAACCGACCAGGTCGTAGGCATACAGCGCCGAGAACAACCGCAGATGGTCGGGCATGGCCTGCAGCAGATCGGCCGAGGGCATCGGGATGTGCAGGAAGAAACCGATGCGGCAGCCGATGCCGCGCTCACGCAGCATCGCGCCGAGCGGAATCAGGTGGTAGTCGTGGATCCAGACGATGTCGTCTTCGCGCAGCAGCGGCGCCAGCTTGTCGGCGAACAGTGCGTTGACCCTGTGGTAGGTCTCGCGGGTGCCGCGGTCGTAGTCGACCAGGTCCAGGCGGAAGTGCAGCAGTGGCCACAGGGTGCGATTGGCGAAGCCGTTGTAGTAGCCGTCCACATCACGCTTGGCCAGGTCCATGGTGACGTATTGGATATCGCCGTCGCGCTGTTCGTGCAGCGTGCCACTGGCCTCGCGCACGCTCTTGCCGCTCCAGCCGAACCACAGCCCGCCGCGCTCCTTCAATGCCGCCAGCAGGCCGACAGCGAGGCCGCCGGCGCGGTTCTCGCCGGGAACGGCCACGCGGTTGGAAACGATGACAAGACGGCTCACGAGGCCTCCTGCCAGGACCGCGACAGGCGCATGGCCGCAGTGATCAGGCCGACATGCGAGTAAGTCTGCGGGAAGTTGCCCCAGGCTTCACCACCGTCGAAGGCAAGGTCCTCCGACAGCAGGCCCAGATGGTTGCGCTGCTGCAGCAGCGCTTCGAACATGTCGCGCGCTTCGTCCATGCGGCCGATGGCGGCAAGCGCATCGATGTACCAGAACGTGCAGATGGTGAAGCTGGTTTCCGGCTCGCCGAAATCATCGGGCGCAATATAGCGGTACAGCGCGTTGCCATGCTTGAGGTCGCGGCCGATGGCCTCGACGGTGGCGACGAAGCGCGCGTCGTTGGCGTCGATGAAGCCGATGTCGGCCAGCAGCAGCAACGAGGCATCCAGACGATGGCCATTGAAGGTGTCGGTGAAGTGGCCGAGTTCTTCGCTCCAGGCCTTTTCCATGATGCGTGCGTGGATGGTGTCGGCGCGCTCGCGCCAGTACTGCGCGCGGTCATCACGCTTCAGGCGCACGGCGATCTTGCACAGGCGATCGCACGCCGCCCAGCACATCGCGCTGGTGTAGGTGTGCACTTCGGTGCGGCCGCGGAATTCCCACAGGCCGGCGTCGGGCACGTCGTGCAGGGCGAAGGCCTGTTCGCCCAGCGGTTCCAGCCGAGCGAAGGTGTGGCTGTCACCCGGATCCTGCAGGCGGCGGTCGAAGAACAGCTGGGTGGAGGCCAGCACCACGCTGCCGTATACATCGTGCTGGCGCTGCACCCAGGCCAGGTTGCCGCGCCGCACCGGGCCCATGCCGCGGTAGCCGGACAGGCTGGGTACTTCATCCTCGTCCAGCTTGGCTTCGAAGCCGATGCCATACAGCGGCTGCAGGGTGCCGTCGGTGGTGGCCAGGTTGAAGATGTAGCCGAGGAACTGCTCCATCGTGCGGGTGGCGCCCAGACGGTTCAACGCGCGTACCACGAAGGCGGCGTCGCGCAGCCAGCAGTAGCGGTAGTCCCAGTTGCGCACGCTGCCGGGCGCCTCCGGAATCGAGGTGGTCATCGCCGCGATGATCGCGCCGCTGTCCTCGTACTGGCAGAGTTTGAGGGTGATCGCACTGCGGATCACCGCGTCCTGCCATTCCAACGGAATGGACAGGTAACGCACCCATTCGCGCCAGTAGTCGCGGGTGCGCTGGAAGGCTTCCTGCACGTAGCCGCTGATGGAACGGTTGAGCGATTCATCCACGCCCAGGATCAGGTGGATGGGATGGTTGAGCACGAACGGCATGCCATCACGCACGAAGCGCACCGGGACATCGGTGGTCAGGCGCAGCACATGCTCGGGCAGGATCCAGCGCACGTGGTTGCTGCCCCAGGTGGACTCGGGCACACGTGCGCCCCAGTCGGCCAGCGGGCGTGCGCGGATCACGATGCGCGGGCTGCCGGACAACGGACGCACCTGGCGGATCAGGCTGACTGGCCGGTAGAAACGATCGTTCTGGCGCCAGCGCGGGGCGAAATCGAGGATTTCCAGCGCGCCGCCATGTGCATCGCGCAGCACGGTGCGCAGGATCGCGGTGTTGGTGAGGTATTCCTGTTCGCTGTCGGCGAAGTCCTCCAGCTCGATGGCGAAGTCGCCGCCGGTCTGCTGGTTGGGGCTGAGCAGGGCACAGAAGGTCGGGTCGCCGTCGAAGGTCGGCAGGCAACTCCAGACAACACGGGCGTGTTTGTCGACCAGAGCGCCGAAGCTGCCGTTGCCGACCACGCCCAGATCAAGATCGGGTTGGGTCATCACGCGGTACATCTCGGTTGCGGCCGTGGGGGCCGGGGTCAATACGCATTCTCACGCAGCCAGGCGTGCACGCTGCGTATGTCGGGCAGCGCGAACACCGCCGCGCTGGGTTCACGTTCGCCGATCAGCACGCTCCAGCCGTGCAGGCCGTTGGCCGCTTCGAAGCCGAATTCATCGGTCAGGTCATCGCCGAGGAACACCGGCAGACGCCCACGGAACGGCAGGTACTGCATCAGCCGACGTACGGCCCGGCCCTTGTTGGTAGCCACCGGAACGAATTCAACGACATGGTCGCCTGGCTGCAGGCGGTAGCTGGCACGGCCGCGGATGTGGCGGTCGGCGAAGGCACGCACATCGTTGGCGGCATGCGGCGCGCCACGCCAGTGCAGGGCCAGGCCTACGCCCTTGTTCTCGACCAGTACGCCGGGGTGGCCATGGGCGAAACGCATCGCTTGTTGATGAAGGGCATGCAGCCAGTCGGCGGTGTCGTCGCCATGCTCATCGCGTATCACGTGCCCGTCCTGCGCACGCAGTTCGTGGCCATGCAGGCCCGCGGCGGGAAGCTTGAGCGGCGCAAACAGCTGGTCCAGCTGTTCAAGCGGGCGACCACTGACCAGTGCCACGGCACCTTCCAGTCGATCACTGATGCGGCCGATGGCTTCACGCACATCGGGGAGAAGCTGCACGGCGTCGGGGCGTGCAGCGAATTCGATCAGGGTGCCATCCACATCGAGGAACAACGCGCAGGCGTCGTCCAGCAATGGAGGTGGCGGACGCAGGGGGAGCGGTTCAGCCATGGCGACCACCATGCCAGCGCCAGCGTGTACGTGGGGTCGAGGTCAGGCTACGGCTGTGGGTCGTGCCGACCGTTGGTCGGCACGCCGTTCGCAGCAATCAGAACGTGTAACGCACGCGCCCGTAGTAGTACGCACCGTTGCTGCCGATCGGCGACAGCACGTCGTAGGGCAGGTTGCCGAAGTAGTGAATGTCCTCGTTGGATCGATCCGGGTAGTTGTCGGTCAGGTTCTGCCCACCGATCGCCACGCTCCACTGCGGCGTGATGCGGTATTCAACTTCCGCATCCAGCTGCCATTCGGCCTGGTAGGTCTGACGCGGAATGTAGCCATCACCGAAGTTGAATACGCGGGTCGCGCTGCCGTAGCGGTTCACCCGGCTGCTCAGCGACCAGCGGTCGTTGCTCCAGCTGGCCGCGAAACTGCCACGGGTGCGCGGCGTGGCATCGGTCAGCGTATTGGTCTCTTCGATGCCGAACAGTACGTAGTCCGGGTTCAGTGCCTGCAATTGCGCCGGCGTGGCCAATACGTTCTTCAATGTGGTCTTGGTGTAGGCGTAGGTGCCGGTCAGCAACAACTGTCCATCGCCCAGCGACTGCCGCCAGTTGCTCACCAGCTCGGCACCGCGCGTGCGCGTATCGGCGGCGTTGACGAAGAAACTGGCGCTCTGCAGGCCGCTGACGCCGTAGTTGGCGGCCACGTAGTCGGTCAGCGCATCGCCGGTGATGCTCTCCGACAGTGCGATGCGGTCGTCGATGTCGATCTGGAAGAAGTCCAGTGACAGGTCGAAGTGCTCGCCGATGCGGCTGGTGAAGCCGAGCGAGGTGTTCAGCGACTTCTCCGGCTTCAGGTCCTGCGCACCCAGGCCACGGGCGATGGGGTTGTTGACCGACAGCAGGCGGCCCTGCACCAGCTGGCCACCGGCGTTGTAGCCGGTGGAGGTGGATTCGTAGCCGATCTGCGCCAGCGACGGCGCGCGGAAATTGTTGGAGATCGCGCCGCGCAGGGCGAATGCGGGGGTGAATTCGTAGCGCAGGCCGAGCTTGCCGGTCAGCTCGCCACCGAAGTCATCGCTGTGCTCGTAGCGCGCGGCCAGATCGGTGGAGAATTTTTCGCCGAACTGGCTGGACAGGCTGGCGTAGGCGCTGGACACATCACGCGACAGGGTGGCCGCGTCCTGCGGGGTCAGGCCGCCGCCCGCCTGCGAGCCGGTCGGGCGATCGGTGTACGGGCCGGCGGCGTAGCTGGCCGGGTCGCCTGGACGCGTCTGGTAGCGCTCGTGGCGGGCTTCGGCGCCCAGGCCCAGGGTGTGGCTGATGCTGTCGGACTGCGAGAACACGCGGCTCAGATCGAAGTTGCCCACGGTCTGTGCGTACTCATAGTCGGCGGTCTTGAAGCGGGTCGGGCTGGTCGGGCCCAGGGAGGCGTTCAGCGAATCACGCAGGCGGTAGGTGAAGTCGTTCTGGCCGTAATCCAGGCTGCCGTCGTAAGCCCATTCGCCCCACTGCCCGCGCACACCGGCCACCGCCTGCACGTCGCGGTTCTCGCCTTCGGAGATCGGCCGGTAGCCATTGGGGTAGACCTGCTTCCAGTTGGCATCGCCGTCGGGGTAGCGGAAGTAGTTCGCGCCTTCGGTATCACGCTGGTTGAAGGTGCCGAATGCATAGAACGTCGCGGTCTTGCCGACCGGGATCTCGGTGTTCAGCCACAGGTTGATGTCCTTGCTTGCGCCATCACCGAGCACGTAGTTGCGCTTGCCCTGCAGGGCAAGATTGGCCTCGGTCTGGTCCCACGGCGGAATCTGGTCGAAGCCGGCGCGGTTGGTGCCGTTGCGCTTCTTGTATTCCAGGCCCACGCGCAGGAAGCCGCCGTCCTCGCCCAGCGAGGTGCCGACCTTGGCGCTGATGTTGCCGGTCTGGCCATCGGTGAGGGTGCGGCCGATCGGCTTGAGATCGGTGTGGTTGGCGCCGTAGCTGGCTTCGATCTCGCCGCCGTCGCCGCCGTTGTCGAGAATCACGTTGATCACGCCGGCCACCGCATCGGAGCCGTACAGCGCACCGGCGCCATCGCGCAGAACTTCGATGCGCTTGATGGCGCTGACCGGAATCGAATTGAAGTCGACCGGGGTGGTGCCCTTGCCGATCTTGCTGTCGGTGTTGACCAGCGCGGTGTGGTGGCGGCGCTTGCCATTGATCAGCACCAGCACCTGGTCCGGCGACAGCCCGCGCAGCTGCGCGGCGCGCACGTGATCGGCGCCACCCGAGTTGGACTGGCGCGGGAAGTTGAACGAGGGCAGCAGGGCCTGCAGGGCGCTGCCGAGCTCGCCATTGACCACGCCGGCCTTGCGGATGTCCTCGGCAGTCAGCACGTCCACCGGCGAAGTGGATTCAAGCACGGTGCGGTCGGCGGCGCGGGTACCGGTGACGATCACCGTGTCCAGGTTGGTGGCGGCGTCCTGGGCCGAAGCCAGGGCGGGGGACAGGGCGAGCGCGATGGCGAGGCCGAGCGGCGACGCGGACAGGCGGGGGGACATGCGGACTCCAGCAGCAACGACGTGGGGAAGGGGCGGGGGAGATAGTTTCACTTACATCCATCCGGATGAAGCGATATATTATCTTGGCGTGAGGAGGCGGTGCGATGCAAGCCCCGGCTCCCATCGCATCACTTCATGCCCTGCCGGCATGAGGCCATTGGTTGCAGCCGCAACCGAGGCGCAGGTGTACCCTCCGTGCCCCTTCGTCGTGCTTTTTCCCCTTCCCGGAGTGCTGTTCCCGATGAAACACCTTGGCCTTGTCTTCGCCGTGCTGCTGGCCACCAGTGGCTGCGCCAGCCTGTCCTCCAAGGCGCCCAGCGCCTATGCCACCACCGCCGACCTGCAGGGCGACGCCGCGCGTCCGTCCAGCGGCCACGGCTGGGTGCGCAGCGAGTTGTACTTCGGCGTGGGCGAAGAGCAGGGCGCCGGTGACCGCCCGCAGGCCGACACCATCAGCGACGCGCAGTGGCGCGCGTTCCTGGACAAGGAGGTGACCCCGCGCTTCCCGGATGGGCTGACCGTGTTCGATGCCTACGGCCAGTGGCTGTTCCGTGGCGATGCCTCCCCGAACCGCCTGCGCACCAAGGTGCTGGTGGTGCTGCACGAGGACAGCCCGCAGCGCCGCGCCGACATCGAAGCGATCCGTCTGGCCTGGAAGCAGCAGACCAAGCACCAGTCCGTGTTGTGGTCGCGGCAGGCGGTTGACGTATCGTTCTGACCCAGAGGCGCCATAGTGGCGCTGCAGGGAATGATGATGAAACCCAGGGATGTGTTGTTGGGCACGATGCTTGCCGGCGTGTTGACGCCCGTGGCGCAGGCGCAGGATGAGGACCAGGGCCCGCTGCGGTTTTCGCCGGCAGCGGGCGTACAGGTGACCGCCGAGGTGCAGGAGGACGGCATGCTTGCCGTGCTGCTGCAGCCTGCCGGGAAGCGCCAGCACCTGCCTGGCGCGCCGGACGCCGATGGCAATTCGCGCCTGAGCGCGGAGGACCTCGATTTCGATGGGCACCCTGAACTGATTGCGCGCGCGGCGGTGGGCATGGTCAATGAGGCTGTTGCGGTCTATCGCTTCGAGGTGGGTAGTGGTGAATTCCGCGCGCTGAAGGCGGTGACCCATGGACACGATCAGTGCGGTGAACTGATGGGCCTCACCGCCGATGCAGCTGCGCGCACATTGACCGCCAGCTGCCGCAGCGGGCCGATGTGGTACACCGACGTGTATCGCTTCAACGGCCCGCAGCTTTATCTGTATCGCAGTGAGAATGTGCTGATGCTGGGCGATACGCTCAACCAGGCGCTGCGCTGGGAAGAGACCGAAAACCAAGGCCCGCTGGCGGTGTGGCGCACCTATGATCCTGCCGGCAAGATGCTGGAAAGCGCCATTGGCGACGGGTTGGGCGCACCCGCCAGCCGCGCACCGCTGCGGGGCCAGGAAGCCACCGTGGTGCCAGCGCGCCTGTTCCTGTTCGACCGGCCCGGCGCATCAAGCACCAAGCGCTACCTGGTGCAGGGTGATCGCGTGGAAATGCTGGATGAGCAGGACGGCTGGGTGAAGCTGCGTTACCGCAATCCGAAACAGGGCGCGATCGAGGGCTGGATCAACGTCAACGATTGACGGCAGCGCTGCCCGTAGTTTGCACAACAAGGCGATCGGCCTCTTGCCCACGGCAGCATCACTTCACCGGGTCTAGCCTCGGGTTTCCCCCGAACCAGGCTGCAGCACCATGAGCAAGCGCGTTGCCGAGATCGTCGTCGATACACTGCAGCAGGCGGGCGTCCGCCGTTGTTATGGCATCGTCGGCGACACCCTGAACCATGTCACCGATGCACTGCATCGCAGTGAAATCGCGTGGGTGCATGTGCGCCACGAAGAGGTCGCCGCGTTCGCCGCCGGTGCCGATTCATTGATCAGCGGCCAGCTGACCGCCTGCGCGGGCTCGTGCGGGCCTGGTGGCCTGCATTTCATCAACGGCATCTTCGAGAGCAACCGCAACCGTGCGCCGATGGTGCTGATCGCCAGCCAGGTGGTCACCAGCGAACTCGGCATGGAGTTCCCGCAGGAAGTGGATTTCAAGGCGGTGTATGGCAGCTGCACGGTGTTCTGCGAGCAGGTGCACAGCCCGGCCCAGGCGCGCCGCGTGGTGGCACTGGCCTGCCAGGCGGCCATCAGCCGGCGCGGCGTGGCGGTGGTGATCCTGCCGGCCGATATCAGCGAAGCGGAAGTGAAGCACGATGTGCCGTTCTCGGTGCATTACACCCAGCCGGTACTGCGTCCGTCCGATAGCGAACTGCAGCAGATTGCCGAACTGCTGGGGCAGGGCAAGCGCATCGGCATCTATGCCGGCGCCGGTTGCCAGGGCGCGCATGCGCAGCTGCTGGAACTGGCGCGGCGCCTGCAGGCACCGGTGGCGCACACGTCGCGTGCGAAGGACTTCGTCGAACCGGACAACCCGTACAACATGGGCATGACCGGTGTTTTCGGCATCGAATCCGGATTCCATACGTTGATGGAGTGCGACACGCTGCTGCTGCTCGGCGCGGATTTCGCCTGGGGCCAGTTCTATCCGGACAAGGCCACGATCATCCAGGTCGACCGCGACGGCAGCCACCTCGGTCGTCGCCACCCGGTGAACGTGGGCGTGGTCGGTGATATCGCGCCGACGCTGGACGCACTACTGCCGATGCTGCCCCCGCGCGAAGACAGCAGCTTCCTGGACGAATGCATCGAGCATCGCGACAAGGCGCTGAAGAAGCGCGAGCAGGAGGAGCAGCCGGGTGAAGGCGAGCTGATCCATCCGCAGCACCTGACCGCGCTGCTGTCGAAGTACGCCACCGACGATGCGCTGTTCACTGCCGATGGTGGCTCGCCGATGGTGTGGGTGCTGCGGCACATCCGGGTGAACGGTCGGCGCCGCACGCTGACCAGCCTGCTGCACGGCACGATGGCCAACGCGATGCCGCAGGCGCTGGGTCTGCAGAAGGCATTTCCGGGAAGGCAGGTGATTTCGCTGTCCGGTGACGGTGGGCTGGCGATGCTGCTCGGCGATCTGCTGACCGCGGTGCAGGAAAATCTTCCGATCAAGGTGGTGGTGTTCAACAACGGCTCGCTGAACTTCGTCGAGCTGGAGCAGAAGGTGGAGGGCCTGCTGGACAACTACACCGACCTGAAGAATCCGGACTTCGGGCGGTTGGCCGAGGTGATCGGCTTCCATGGCCGCACGGTGACCCGCAGCGAGGACCTGGAAGAAGCGGTGCAGGATTTCCTGGCCCAGCGTGGGCCGGCCCTGCTGGACGTGCACACCAGTCGCGCGGAGCTGGTGATGCCGCCGCAGATCGAGGCCAAGCAGGTGGCGGGCACGGCGCTGTATGCGGCCAAGGCGGTGCTGAGCGGTCGCATCGACGACGTGAAGCATCTGCTGGTGGACAACTTCCTGAAGAAGTAAGAGGTTGGGTTTGATGCAGGGCTGCGCCCTGCACCCGCAGAGGCAACGGCAACGGCAACGGCCGAAGCAACAGCAACAGCTTGCTATCCGTGGGATGGCGGGGTGGGTCCGGTTGCGGGGGACGCTGCAAGTACGTCCATGTAAGCTCGGTCGCCGCATCCATGCGGCTCACGCCCCCGCAACCGGACCCACCCCGCCTTCGACAGGTTTCCGCGATCTGTCGGAATGGCATGGCCTGCTCTTGGTGGGTGTCGACTGCTCTTGGTGGGTGTCGACCTTGGTCGACACGTCGATCCACGCGATGCGTGGATGGATTTCTGGGCATATCGACGGATGTGATCTCTGTAGAGCCGGGCCATGCCCGGCTCGCGAGCGAAGCGACCGGCTTCTGCTTTTGATCTTTTGATTCTGTTCCGTGGCTGGCGCCCGCAGGAAACTGTCAGGGGCCGGGCGGGGTGGGTTGCGCAGGACCGTTGGCGCCATGGATGGCGCCATCGAGCCCCCATGGACGGGTTTACGGCGTGTCCTGCGCAGCCCACCCCGCCCACCCCGCCCGGTCTACTCCGATGGGCTGCTTTCGGCGACCAACCACGAGGGGCTCCGCCGTTGGCTGGAACCCATCATTCCACGCGGGAATTGGCGCGCCGGCCCCGCTGGGCCTACCATCGGCGGTCCCCACCCCCACCGCCCCTTCCATGTCCGCTCCCGCTTCCACCGCGCCGCGCCGCTGGTTCGTCGCTGGCGACTTCAATGGCTTCTTCGGCCTGGTCGTCGACAATCTCTCTATCCTCGGCTTCATCGCCATGGCCCTGGTCGGGATGTTCCAGTTCCCCGCCGACGTGGTCTTCGGCCGTATGTTCCCCGGCACTGCCCTGGGCGTGCTGGTCGGCAACCTGCTGTACACCCTGATGGCACGGCGCCTGGCCGCGCGTACCGGGCGCGACGACGTCACCGCCATGCCGCTGGGCCTGGATGCGCCGACCAGCATCGGCATGGCGCTGCTGGTGCTGGGCCCGGCCTTCCTGGCCTTCAAGCAGCAGGGCATGGATCCGCACGCCGCGGCCATCGCCACCTGGCAGCTGGGCATGGCCTCGCTGGTCATCATGGGCGTGCTCAAGCTGATCCTGTCCTTCTTCGGCGAAGCAGTGACCCGCGCGCTGCCGCGTGCCGCGCTGCTGGGGTCGATCGCGGGCATCGCACTGGTGCTGATGGGCCTGCTGCCGTTGCTGGAAACCCTGCGCTCGCCGCTGGTCGGCTTCACCACGCTGGGCCTGCTGCTGTACGTGCTGATCGCCAAGGGCAAGCTGCCGCTGCGCGGTCCGGGTGTGCTGCTGGCGTTCGTGTTCGGCACCGTCCTGTACTACGGGCTTGGCCTGGCCGGGCTGGGTGTGCCCGGCTTCCAGATTCCGGCCTGGGTGCCGCCGCAGGTGGTACTGCCGCTGCCGACGCTGGGCTTCATCGAGGGCCTGCCGACCGCGATGACCTACCTGCCGCTGCTGCTGCCGTTCGGCCTGCTGATGGTGGTTGGTGGCATCAACGTCTCCGAGAGCGCGCGCGCGGCCGGCGATGACTACCGCACCCGCGACATCCTGCTGGTGGAAGCGGTGGCCACGCTGGTGGCTGGCGTCTGCGGCGGCGTTGCACAGACCACCCCGTACATCGGTCAGCCGGCCTACAAGCACATGGGCGCGCGTAGCGGCTACACGCTGCTGACCGGCCTGTTCGTCGGCATCGGCGGCATGCTCGGCATCATTTCCGGGCTGGTGCAGTGGCTGCCGCTGGCGGTGCTGGCGCCGATCATTGTGTACGTGTCGATCGACATCACCACCCAGGCGTTCCAGGCGACGCCGCGCCAGCATGCCGGCGCGATGGTGCTGGGCTTCCTGCCGTCGGCAGCCTACCTGCTGGCGATCAAGGCACCGGGCTGGATTCCGGCCGAGCAGATGGGTGCATTGCTGACCCACGTAGATGGTCACGGGCTGCCGGAGCTGGCGGTGATCTTCGCGCTGGGCAACGGCTTCATCATCACCTCGATGCTGTGGATCGCCACCGTCGCGGCGATGGTCGATGGGCGCCTGCGCCGCGCCTGCGGCTTCCTGCTGGTGGCGGCAGTGCTCACCCTGTTCGGCCTGATCCATTCGGTGGATCCACGCGGCGGCATCTACCTGCCGTGGGATCTGCAGGGCCTGGCCCGTGTCATCAGCTGGCAGTTCGCGGGCGCGTATGTGGCCTTGGCCATCCTGTTGGGGCTGCTGTCGTTGCAGAAGCAGGCGGTGAAGCCGCTGGCTGGGAACGACTGATCACGGGTAGTGCCGGCCGCTGGCCGGCACCCTGCTGGGCATCGGTCGGCTTCGGGTACGTTGTAGAGCCGAGCCTGCGCTCGGCTGCTCTGAGCCGAGCATGGCTCGGCTCTACATGGGAGATTGGCAGGCGGCGGTATTACCGCTCTGAATCCAGTTCCGGGTAATGCCGGAAGATGCCGTTGGTGTTGAAGGCAAGCCGCCGCTCCGAAGCGAGATAGGCGGCGATGCCGGGCCGTTGTTGCACCCGATCCTTCAACGCGCGCAGCAACGGCAACGTCGGCCACAACGCCTGCATGCGACGCGGAAACATGTAGTCCAGCCCGCTCAGCAGCTGGAACAGTGACAGATCCACGTAGGAGTGCTCGCGCAACGGGTGGCGACCGCCATTGGCCTTCAGCACCTGCTCGAAGTAGCCGAGGAACTTTGGCAGGCGCTCACCGCGCATCGCAGCGGCGCGCGCCTTGGCTTCGGCCTTCTGGTCTTCGTAGTACTTCGACGCGGCAATGGGATGGTGGGTGTCGTGCACCTCGGCCAGCAGATCGGCGATGGTCAGCTGCCACTGCAACGCCTGCATGCGCCGCGAGGCGGCCTGCGGGACCAGATCCAGCGTCGGGCCGAGGAAATCGAGAATGGCCGCAACCTGTGCGATGACCTGTCGCCCGGCCTTCAGGAACGGTGGCGCGAAAGGTTGCGCACCTTCGCTGTGGCCGTCGAGGAACGGCTGCATCACCGCGTCGCCGTGGATTCGCGCCATGTCGACATAGTCGGCGCCGGCATCTTCCAGCGCCAGCCGCACGAATTCGCCACGGCCCTGGATGCCGGTCCAGTAGTACAGCGCGTACTGCATGAAGACTTCTCCACCAGGCAAGAACAACAGGGTCGCGCGTACCGCGCAAAGCAGGCGTGAACCACAACGCCAGCGGAATGGGTGGGGAACCCTGCGGAATGAGGGGAGTCACACCTTGTCCATGCAGGTAAAAAGCGAGGTACTGCATCATGCAGAGTGGAAAAGCGGTCTGGCCCTGGGTTCTGGGCGTGGTGGTGGTGGGCGGCGCGGGCACATGGTTGTTCCGCGACCAGTTGCAGGGCCTGGCAGATGGCGTATCGGTGCCGGTGCAATCCACCCCGACCTCGGCAGGCGCTGCACCGAAGCCCGTCGCCGTCGAAGAACCCGCACCACCACCGATCAGGCATCCGCTGGACTCCGAGACCGCCGCCGATCCGGCGCTGCCGAAGCTGGCTGACAGCGATGCTGCCGCCTGGAGCGCATTGAGCCAGCTGTTCAAGGGCGAGGGGGCACTGACTGCGCTGCTGCGTGATCACCTGATCCAGCGGCTGGTTACCCAGGTCGACAACCTGGACAAGGCCAGTGTGCCGCCTACCGCGCTGGCCGCTCGGCCGCTGCCGGGCAGCCTGCAGGTGGAGCAGGGGGAGGGTGGCGAACGCATCGCTGCGGCCAATGCGGCGCGCTATGCGCCCTATGTGCACGCCTTCACTGCGCTCGACCCGGCGTCGGCGGCCATGGCCTACAAGCGTTTCTATCCGTTGATCCAGCAGGCCTACGTCGATCTTGGAAAGCCCGATGGCTACTTCAATGACCGCCTGGTGTCAGTCATCGATCATCTGCTGGACACCCCTGAGCTGGCTCAAGCGCCACGGGTGGAGCGCGATGAGCGCGGACGCTACCGCTTCGTTGATTCCACCCTGCAATCGCGCTCGATCGGCCAGAAGGCCCTGCTGCGCATGGACGCAGCGCAGGCGCGGGCGGTCAAGCAGCAGCTGCGGGCGATCCGGGGCGCGATCACCCGTTGAGAGCCCTCATCGTGCGGATCTGATCCGGATCAACGCGCCGACAACACCCCGTCCGGCATGCTGGCCGCAGGCTGACTGGCCTTCGAATGCAGTCGCAGCCACCCTTGAAACCGGGTGGGGCAACCGCATCTTTCCAGCATCGCCGGCGCGGCCGGCCAAGATGACCGATGAGGTTTCACAATGCGCATGGACAAGCTCACCTCGCGTTTCCAGCAGGCGCTGGCAGACGCGCAGTCGCTGGCGGTAGGCCGCGACAACAGCATCATTGAACCGGTACATGTCTTCAGCGCCCTGCTGGACCAGCAGGGCGGCAGCACCCGGCCGTTGTTGGCCCAGGCCGGCGTCAACGTGCCGGTGCTGCGCGAGCGCCTGGACGAGGCGCTTGAAGCGCTGCCGAAGGTGTCCGGCCAAGCCGGCAACCTGTCGATCGGCAACGATCTCAACCGCCTGCTCAACCACACCGACAAGCTGGCACAGCAGCAGGGCGATGCCTTCATTGCCAGCGAGTGGTTCGTGCTGGCCGCGCTGGAAGATGGTGGCACCTTGGGCATGGCGCTGCGCGCTGCCGGTGCCGACAAGGCGCGCCTGCAGGCCGCCATCGACAAGCTGCGTGGCGGCGAGAACGTGCAGTCGGAGAACGCCGAAGAGCAGCGGCAGGCGCTGGAGAAGTACACCATCGACCTCACCGCGCGTGCCGAGAGCGGCAAACTCGACCCGGTGATCGGCCGTGACGAAGAGATCCGCCGCACCATCCAGGTGCTGCAGCGTCGTACCAAGAACAACCCGGTGCTGATCGGCGAACCCGGCGTGGGCAAGACCGCGATCGTCGAAGGTCTGGCCCAGCGCATCATCAACGACGAAGTGCCCGAAGGCCTGCGTGGCAAGCGCGTGCTGTCGCTGGACATGGGCGCGCTGATCGCCGGTGCGAAGTTCCGCGGCGAATTCGAGGAGCGCCTGAAGGGCGTGCTCAACGACCTGGCCAAGAGCGAAGGGCAGATCATCCTGTTCATCGATGAGCTGCACACCATGGTCGGCGCGGGCAAGGCCGACGGCGCGATGGATGCCGGCAACATGCTCAAGCCGGCACTCGCACGCGGTGAACTGCACTGCGTCGGTGCGACCACGCTGGACGAATACCGCAAGTACATTGAAAAGGACGCTGCGCTGGAGCGCCGCTTCCAGAAGGTGTTCGTGGGTGAGCCGACGGTGGAGGACACCATCGCGATCCTGCGCGGCCTGAAGGAAAAGTACGCGGTGCATCACGGGGTGGAGATCACCGACCCGGCCATCGTCGCCGCGGCCACCCTGTCCAACCGCTACATCACCGATCGGCAGCTGCCGGACAAGGCCATCGACCTGATGGACGAGGCCGCTTCACGCCTGCGCATGGAGATCGACTCCAAGCCGGAGGAACTGGATCGGCTGGAGCGTCGCCTGATCCAGTTGAAGATCCAGCGCGAGATGCTGAAGAAGGAAAAGGACGATGCCTCGCGGCAGCGTCTGGCCGATCTGGAAAACGATATCGACGCGCTGGAGCGCGAGTTCTCCGATCTCAACGAGGTCTGGAAGTCGGAGAAGGCCGCGCTGCAGGGCACGACCAAGCTCAAGGAACAGGTCGAGCAGGCCAAGGTTGAACTGGAGTCGGCGCAGCGCCGGCAGGATTTCGCCCGCATGAGCGAGATCCAGTATGGCGTGCTGCCGCAGCTGGAAAAGCAGCTGGCCGCCGCCCAGGAAGTGGAGAACCACGACTTCAAGCTGGTGCAGGACCGCGTCACCGACGAGGAGATCGCCGAGGTCGTCTCGCGGTGGACCGGCATCCCGGTCAACAAGATGCTCGAAGGCGAGCGTGACAAGCTGCTGCGCATGGAAGAGGTGCTGCACAACCGCGTGGTCGGCCAGGAAGAGGCGATCAAGGTGGTGTCCGACGCGGTGCGTCGTTCGCGCGCTGGCTTGTCCGATCCGAATCGACCGGGTGGCTCGTTCCTGTTCCTGGGCCCGACCGGCGTGGGCAAGACCGAACTGTGCAAGTCGCTGGCCGAGTTCCTGTTCGACAGCGCCGACGCGATGATCCGCATCGACATGAGCGAGTTCATGGAGAAGCACAGCGTCGCACGCCTGATCGGTGCGCCCCCGGGCTACGTGGGCTACGAGGAGGGCGGTTACCTCACCGAGGCCGTGCGCCGTCGCCCGTATTCGCTGATCCTGCTGGATGAGGTGGAAAAGGCACATCCGGATGTGTTCAACATCCTGCTGCAGGTGCTGGACGACGGTCGCCTGACCGACGGCCAGGGCCGCACGGTGGACTTCCGCAACACCGTCATCGTGATGACCTCCAACCTGGGCTCACATCAGATCCAGGACATGAGTGGCGATGACACGCCGGAGGCGTATACGCAGATGAAGGCCGCGGTGATGGGCGTGGTGCAGGCGCACTTCCGTCCGGAGTTCATCAACCGCCTGGACGACATCGTGGTGTTCCATCCGCTGGACAAGCAGCAGATCAAGCAGATCGCGCGCATCCAGATGCGCGGCCTGGAAAAGCGTTTGGCCGAGCGTGGCCTGAAGCTGGTGGTGTCCGATGCGGCGTTCGATCTGCTCGGCAACGTTGGCTTCGATCCGGTCTACGGTGCGCGTCCGCTGAAGCGTGCGATCCAGGCGCAGTTGGAAAACCCGCTGGCGCAGCAGATCCTGTCCGGTGCGTTCGCCAACGGCGATACCATCGAAGTGGGCAACGACGGCGGCCATCTGGTGTTTGCCAAGGCCTGAACCAAGCGGGGCGCTGCATGATCGCAGCGTCCCGTTTCCGTTGTAGCGACCGGCCGCATCCGGCGCTTGCCGGCAATGCTCAGAACCGGTGCGTATACCCGGTCATCAAGCCGAACTGGTTGGCCTTCTGCACGATCGGGCTGTCTGCCGCATCGCCCAGCAGGCGGGTGCCTTCCACGGCGATGTACCAGTTGCCGTTGCGACCGGCGCGATGGCTCCATTTCATGCCCAGGCCGGCGCTGACCAGACCGGCCTTGGGCTTGTGCTGGGCGAAACCGGTGCGAGCGGCCTGGTCAGGGCTGACGCCATACCAGGTCTGCATGTAGCCGCGGTTGCCGTAGTCGGTGGAGACGCTGCCGCTGACCACGCCACCGGCCAGATCGAACAACGGCATCTCCAGGTTCAGGTGGATCTGCTGGGTGGCAAGGCCGTTGTCGCCCTTGTCGTCGTCTTTCAGCGTGTACTGCCAGGAACCGCTGAGCACCGCCTCACCCAGCGTATAACCAGCCGCCAGGCCGACCAGGGGCCGGGTATCGATATCGCCCATGCCACGCAGGAAGTCCGAGCCGCCGAGGATCGAGTTCTTCTCGCGGCGGCTGCCGCTGCCACCGACGTAGGCACGCACGCGGGTGTGTTCGCCGATCGCCGTACCCCAACCCGCACCGCTGGTACCCAGAAACCAACCGCCCGGTGAGGTCACGTCGAAGGACAGCGTCGGTGCGGCCTGGAATTCCTCGCTGCCGCTGTAACGCGGGGCGACACCGCCGCCAGCAGCAAGCTCGAAAGTCCACTTGTCATCCTTGGCATGCGCTGCGGAAGCTGCGAACAACGGCAACACGGCCAGGCCGAGCAGGGTGGGGAAACGGCGAAGGTGGGACATGGCAACTCTCTGCATTGGGAGGAAGTGCAGCGCGCGCATCCGGCGCGTGCTGCAGGGTCGCCAGCGTGGCGGGACGCCGGCGACCAATCCGTCCGCAGTTGTGCGGGAGTTGTAAGCAACTGTAAGCGCGGCCTGCGCCGTTCAGCTGGCAGCCATTGGCCAGTGCATTTCCAGGCGCGCGCCACCGAGGGTCGCGCGTCCCACGCGAAGTTCGCCGTGGTGACGAACCGCGATGCGCCCGGCGATGGCCAGGCCCAGGCCGAAGCCGCCGGTATCGCGGCTGCGGCTGTCATCCAGGCGGGTGAACGGGCGCAGCACTTTCTCGCGATCGCCTTCGGCGATGCCGGGGCCATCGTCATCCACGCGCAGGCAGGCCTTGCCGGCCACGCTGACCAGTGACACCTCCACACGGGTGCGTGCATAACGCATCGCGTTGCCGACCAGGTTGCTCAGGGCCAGCTGCAGCAGCCGTGGCTCGGCATCCACGCGTGGCAGCGCACTGGGCCACACCTGCAGCACCAGGCCCGCGCGCTCGGCATCGCGCCGCGCGTCTTCCATGCAGGCCTGCAGCCAGTCGTTCGCTTCGATCCGCTGCATGGGCTCGGCGTCGTTGGGATGTTCCAGCCGCTCGTACGCCAGCAGCTCGCTGACCAACCGGTTGAGCTCGGCCAGATCGCCATGCAGGCCGGCAGCGAGGTGTGCCCGCCGCGCCGGATCGTTGCTGTCCTGCATCAGGTCCAGGCCGAAGGCCAGGCGTGCGATCGGCGTGCGCAGCTCATGGGAAATGGCGTGGGTAAGGTCGCGCTGCCGTTGCACCAGTTCGGCCACGCGCGCTGCCATGCGGTTGGAATGTTCGACGATGACCCGGATCTGCGAGCGCGGCGATACCTGCGCACGCGCCTGCAGGTCGCCGGCACCGATGCGGTCTGCATGACCCCGCAGTGCCTCCAGGTCGCGCCACAGCAGGCGTACCCAGGCATAGAGACAGGCGCCCACCAGCAGCAGGATGCACAGGTAGGCGGCAGCGGTCATGTACAGGGTCATCTGCACTTCGCCGGGAAAGCGCAGTTGCAGCCAGCGTCCGTCAGCAGCATCGATGGGCAGCAGCACCTGCTGGTAGCGCTCACGAACGATGAAGCCATCACCGCGCAGGGCACTGCGCTCTTCGTCATCCAGTGCCGGCGGTGCATCCAGCAGTGACAGTGCAATGCCGTAGTGCGGTTGCCATTGCGCCAGACGCTGCTGTTGCTGCGGGCGGTCCAGACCGGCCAGTCCGCTGCGCAGTGCATACACCTGGCCGCGCACCTGTTCGACGAAGACACGTTCCTGCAGGGGCGTGTAAATGCGGTCCAGCAGATGGTTGAGGCTGAACACCGACACCAGCAGGCAGGCACCGGTGACGAACCACAGCCACAGGAACAGGCGCTTCACGCCGACCAGGCCGACGGGTTGAACTGGTAGCCGCGGCCCCAGACGGTCTTGATCCGGCGAGGTTCGCGCGCGTCGTCGCCCAGCTTGCGGCGCAGCTTGCCGATGCAGACATCCACGCTACGGTCCAGGCCATCGAAGCCGATGCCGCGCGCCGCCTGCAGGATCTGGTCGCGCGAGAGGATCTGCCCGGGCTGGCTGGCCAGCAGCCAGAGGATTTCGAATTCGGTGGTACCCAGTTCCACCGGCTGCCCATGCAGGTGAACCTCGCGCTGCACGCGATCGATCAGCAGTTCGCCATGCATCAGCCGGCACGGTACGCCGGCAGGGCCGCTGCCATGGCGGCGGCGCAGCAGCGCGCGCAGGCGTGCCAGCAGCAGGCGCGGCTCGATCGGCTTGTGCACGTAGTCATCGGCGCCGGACTCCAGGCCCAGCACCTGTTCGATATCGTCCTCGCACGCCGTCAGCATCAGGATCGGCACGTCGGAAAAACTGCGGATCTGCCGGCACACATCAATGCCACCCAGGCCAGGCAGCATCAGGTCCAGCACCACCAGTTCCGGCGCGTGCTGGCGGCAGGCCGCGCTGGCCAGGTCGCCACGCGGCACGTGCTGCACGGCAAATCCGTGTTCGCGCAGGTAGTCGCTGACCAGCTCGGCCAGGCGGCGGTCGTCCTCGACCAGCAACACCTGGGTCGGGGTGCCGGCGGCGGGAGTCCACGGGGAGGGCTGCATCGGTAGGGCGTCCTTGTCCGGGGCAAAGGGCCCGGCGGCGAAGCCTAGCAACGGCCCATGACGTCTGCCTGAATCCCGGGCAACCTGATAACCACCGGTACTGGCGTCATCGCCAGGGGCTCTCAGTGGCGGTCGAACGCTGGCCTATGGTGGGCGTTTCCCCGGATGGAGCCTGGCGCAATGAGCGATCCGCAGTGGCAACTGGAAACCCTGGCCGTGCACGGCGGCTATCGTCCCGACCCGACCACCCGCGCGGTGGCGGTGCCGATCTACCAGACCGTGGCCTACGCATTCGATGACACCCAGCACGGGGCGGACCTGTTCGACTTGAAGGTGCCGGGCAACATCTATACGCGCATCATGAACCCCACCACCGACGTGCTGGAGCAACGCGTGGCGGCGCTGGAAGGGGGCATCGGCGCGTTGGCGCTGGCCTCGGGGCAGGCGGCGATCACCTATGCAATCCAGACCATCGCCGAGGCCGGTGACAACATCGTTGCCGCCAGCGCGCTGTATGGCGGCAGCCTCAACCTGCTGGCGCACACGCTGCCGCAGTACGGCATCCAGACGCGTTTTGCCGATCCGGCTGACCCATCTGCGTTCGCAGCCCTGATCGACGAGCGCACCAAGGCGGTGTTCGTTGAATCGATTGGCAACCCGCGCGGCAACGTCACCGACATCGCCGCCATCGCCGAGGTCGCGCATGCGGCGGGCGTGCCGCTGATCGTCGACAACACCGTGGCCACGCCGTTCCTGCTGCGCCCGTTCGAACATGGCGCCGACATCGTGGTGCACTCGCTGACCAAGTACCTTGGCGGCCACGGCACCAGTCTGGGCGGGGCGATCGTCGATTCGGGCCGTTTCGACTGGACGGCACAGCCGCAACGCTTCGCCCGCTTGAACCAGCCCGACCCGAGCTATCACGGCGTGGTCTACACCGAAGCGCTCGGCGCGGCGGCCTACATCGGCCGTGCGCGGGTGGTGCCGTTGCGCAATACCGGTGCAGCGTTGTCACCGTTCAATGCCTTCCTGATCCTGCAGGGCATCGAGACCCTGGCCCTGCGCATGGAGCGGATCAACGCCAATGCGCTGGCCGTAGCGGAGTACCTGCGCGCCCATCCGAAAGTGGCTTGGGTGCGCTATGCGGGATTGCCCGACGACCCCGAACACGCGGCGGCACAGCGCTATCTGGGCGGCCACGGCTCCGGCGTGCTGACCTTCGGCCTGCCCGGCGGGCGCGTTGCCGGCGCGCGTTTCCTTGATGCACTGAAGCTGTTCACCCGGCTGGTGAACCTGGGGGATGCGAAGTCGCTGGCCACCCATCCGGCGTCGACCACCCATCGCCAACTGGATGCGGCCGAGCTTGCCAGGGCCGGGGTCAGCGAGGACACCGTGCGCCTGTCGATCGGCATCGAGCACATCGGCGACCTGTGCGCTGACCTGGAGCAGGCGTTGGCCGACACCTGATAGCTGGCGGCTTGGTCGTCATCGCCATAGGCGATCACCAACGCGGCAGGAAAGCGCTACGGTAGAGACGCTCTCCAAGGGCGTGGCGATATCATCCCCGGCCGATGCGGGTCGGCCGGGGATTTTTTTAGGCGCAACCAACCCCGGCAGATCCACGCCATGCGTGGATGAATCTCAATCGAAATCGAATATTCCGACAGCGCATCGAAAAGCATCCACGCATGGCGTGGATCTACGTGTCGACCAAGGTCGACACCCACCAAGAGCAGGCCATGCCACCCCGCCATCCCACAGGAAGCCTGCTCTAGCTGTTGCTGTTGCTATTGAAGTTGCCGGCCAGCGGGCGGCACTACCGCGGGTGCAGGGCGCAGCCCTGCCGCACACCCCTCACACCACCGGAATGCTGTGCTGCCCGAGGCTGCGATACGGCGGGGTCGCCATCACCATTTCGGCCAGCGAGTAGGCCAGCTCGCGCTCGGCCATCACCGTGCCGTCGGCACCGTGTTCAAGCAGATGCTTCACTTCGGCATCGCTGTGCGCGCGCGCCAGCAGGGTCAGGTTGGGGTTGATCGCACGCAGCTTGGCCAGTGTCTCACCGGCTTCCAGCGGCTGCGGGATCGCCAGCACCGCGATCTTGGCGCGCTCGGGATGGGCCTCGGCCAGCACGCGATCCGATGCAGCGCTGCCGCGGATGCCGGGCAGGCCGGCCGCATGTGCTTCGGCCACGTGTTCCTTGTTGTCGTCGATGATCATCACCGGTACGCCGCGATCGCGCAGCACCTGTGCCAGCGCACTGCCGACGCGGCCGTAGCCGATGACGATGGCGTGGTCATGCAGGTCCAGCGACGGCCCGGGCGGCAGCTCGGTCTCCACCGCCTGGGGCGTGGTTTCCTGGTGCTTCAGCAGCCACCGGTCGAGCAGACCGAACACCAGTGGATTGAGCATGATCGAGATCAGCGCGCCGGCCAGCACCAGCGCCTGGCCGGTGGGCGGCAGGATCTTCAGGGTCACGCCGAGGCCGGCGATGATGAAGGCGAACTCGCCGATCTGCGCCAGGCTGGCCGAGATCGTCAGCGCAGTGCCGGTGGGATGGCCGAACGCGCGCACGATGAAGAACGCCGCCGCCGATTTGCCGAACATGATGATGCCGGCGGTGGCCAGCACCTGCCACGGGTGCTCGATCAGGATGCTGGGATTGAACAGCATGCCCACCGAGACGAAGAACAGCACCGCGAATGCATCGCGCAGCGGCAGCGAATCGCTGGCCGCCTTGTGGCTGAGTTCGGATTCATTGAGCAGCATGCCGGCGAAGAACGCGCCCAGCGCGAACGACACGCCGAACAGCATCGCCGAACCGAATGCCACGCCCAGCGCGATCGCCAGCACCGACAGGGTGAACAGTTCGCGCGAGCCGGTACCAGCGATGCGCTCCAGGATCCACGGAATGACCCGGCGGCCGACCACCAGCATCACCGCCACGAACAGGCCCAGCTGCACGAACGTCCAGCCGATGCTGGCCAGCACGCTGCCGATGGTGTGGTGTTCATTGGCCGCGTCGGGCCCGAACACGCCGGCCATCACCGGCATCATCACCAGTGCCAGCACACAGGCCAGGTCCTCGACGATCAGCCAGCCGACTGCGATTTTGCCGCGCTGGGTTTCCAGCAGGCGGCGCTCTTCCATTGCCCGCAGCAGCACCACGGTACTGGCCGTGGCCAGCGCGAAACCGAACACCACGCCATGGATGACCGGCCAGCCCATCAATGCCGCCAAGCCCCAGCCGAGCAGGGTAGCGACCAGGATCTGGCCGATGGCACCGGGAATGGCGATGGCCTTGACCGCCATCAGGTCCTTCAGCGAGAAGTGCAGGCCGACGCCGAACATCAGCAGCATCACACCCAGTTCGGCCAGCTGGTTGGCCAATGCCTGGTCGGCGACGAAGCCCGGAGTGAACGGGCCGACGCAGATGCCAGCAACCAGGTAACCGACCAGAGGAGACAAGCGCAGCTTGTTGGCCAGCGCGCCGAAGATGAAGGCGAGCCCGAGACCAACGGCAACGATGTTGATCAGGTCGGTGTCATGGTGCATCGGCTCTCGCAGGAAACAGGGGGGTACCCCGATTTTCACCGATACGGCCACATACGGCAAACCCAGTCAGCGTATCGCATCGTTGCGTGGACAGCTTGTACGGGCGGGGTATCAAGGCGTGGTGAGGGCCGGCAGTTCCTGACGGGCCTGACGGCGTCTACCTGTGGAGTGCTCCAGGCGTAGCGACGATCACACCATCTGCCGGCGCTGGATCTCTTCCAGGGCCGGCTCGGCCTGCTGCGGCGAAGCGGCCAACTGCCTGTCCAACTGGTGAATCTGCCGCAGCGACTCTGCAACGGGCTGCTGAAGTGCCGCTTCAATGTTGATGTGGGCACGCAGATGGCCCGGGTCATCCAAGGCTCCTTGGACGACAAAGATGTTCTCCGGCCGAGGGGACTGGCCCGTCGGCAAGCCCAGTACCACATGGTCTATCCGGTCCAGACCCTGTGTCCGGGCAAGCTGGGTGAGGCTGGCCGCCATGCGTTGGCTGGATTCATCGGATGCGCGACCCAGCGAAGCGTCCAGCGCGTGGACGCCCGCGAGGGCCTGCTGGTGTAGCGAGTTCGAGGCATCGCTCAGCGATGGAATGCTGGTTTCCGGCCGTTCGGCTGCCGGTTGCGGCTGCGAAGGACTGGTGGGCTGCAAACGCTCTGCCTTGCGAATGGACTCGATCAGCTCCCGCGGCGTATGGCGTATCGGTGAACATCAGTTCGCCTGCATCCAGGGACTGCCCAGTCACGTTGTTCACGGTACTGGTCGCCCACGATGCGCAGGTATTGCCATATGACCAGGTGACATTTTCGCCCAGGGCCTGGTCAAGTCGCTTGACCTGCTCGGGGGTCAATTCGTAAAAGCGTGAGGCCGAAGGTGTGGATCGGGCTTCCATGCCTTCGCGGATGTCCGAACGTGGGCCATTGTCCTCAACGCGCGGATGGTCGTCTGGCCACAGGCCATGGAACGTCGTCTGGCCGTTTCGAGTCACCGAGATCCAGGCGTGGCCGTCCACGAACTGATTGAACGACCCCTGCGTATTGGGGTCCACGTGACTGTGGATGCCGAGGACGACCTTGTCGCTCATGGCATGTCCCTATGGAAAAATCTGTGCTTCGCCATCGGCGAACACCATCACCACGCGCGGCGCCATCAAGGGGATTTCCTGACGGGCTGGGCCTGCAGGGCCGGGCTTTACGTCACGCCGCAGCATGGTTTTGCATTCGCCGGATATGGGGCAGCGATCAACAACGACCTTCATGGTGCCGCCCTCCACGACGTAGCTCATCCCAGCAGCGTAGTACATGCTCTCCATCGGCTCATTGAACTGCACCTGGGGCTTCGCTGCGGAGAGCTGGGTGACGACGACCGGCTCCAGGCTCGACTTGGAATAGCTGGGTTTCACGTGATCTCCTGAACACCCTGACAGGGAGGCTGCCAACGCAACCCACGCGAGCGCAGCGTGCACATGGCGGCGAGTGATGCAGGCTCTCGTCACGGAGCGGCTCCTTCGTTGATCCGGTGATTATGCACGGGACAACCTGAGACGCGCGTGCGGCGGGGCACAGTCTGGAAACCGGACGCATGAGCGGGCGCCGGCATGCGTTCACGACCACGCCCGCCGGGCGCAAAGCCGGCGGGCGTGTGGAACAGCCACCGGGCAGGGCCCGGCACGCCCGTTACCGCTTACCAGTTGTACTTGATCCGCCCGTACACGTACGCGCCATTGAAGCCGAACGGCGAGTAGTTGCTGTACGGCAGCATGCCGAAGGTCGAGTTCTGCAGATCTTCGGTGCGGTCCGGGTACTCGTTCAGCAGGTTGTCGGCACCCACCGTCAGCGTCCAGTTGGCACTCGGCTTGTAGCTGGCCGAAGCATCCAACACCCACTTGTCGCCGTAGGTCTGGTCACGCGCGGCAGTGGCCGAGTTGCGCACGGTGAACTTGCCGTAGCGGGTTGCCGCCAGGCCCAGTTCCCAGTGGTCCGAACGCCAGGTGCCGCTGAGGATGGTCTTGTCGTGCGGGTAGCTGTCTTCGATGCGGCCGATCTCATCGCGGCCGATCAGCGACTGGGTCAGGCCCAGCGTGCCGAACACCGCCGGCGTGCCGCCCACGCGCTGCACTTCGGTGTCGTTGTAGCTGTACGCCGCGGTCAGTTCCAGGCTGCTGGCGCTGAACGGCACGGTGTAGCTGGACACGAAGTCAACGCCGCGGGTGCGGGTGTCCAGACCATTGGTGAAGTACGAGAACGCGGTGACCTGCGGCAGGCCCAGCCCGGACAGCAGCGCACTGGAAGCGGCGTTGGTGGTGATGCTGGACGACAGCGCGATGCGGTTGTCGATGTCGATCTGGTACGCATCGACGGTGACGTACAGGCGGTCGATCGGCTGCAGCACCAGGCCCAGGCTGTAGGAGGTGGAGGTCTCGGCCTTCAGCGGCGAAGCGCCCAGCGCCTGTGCGGCCTGGCTGGTGGTCGGGAAGGTACCGCGTTCGACGAACACGCCGTTGGTGAACTGGCTGGTCACCGCCTGGTAGCCCTGCTGCGGCAGCGACGGTGCGCGGAAACCGCTGGAGGCGGTTGCCCGCAGCGCGACCTTGTCGGTGAACGCATAGCGCGCCGACAGCTTGCCGGAGAAGCGGTCGCCGAAGTCCGAGTAATCCTCGTAGCGGCCGGTGATGCCGGCCGAGAACTTGTCGGTCAGGTCCGCTTCCAGGCCCGCATAGACCGCGTAGTTGTGGCGGTCGGTGTGTACTTCGTTGGTCGGCGTGAAGCCTGCGAATCCCTGCGCGCCGGTGCCGGTGTAGGAGTTCAGTTCGCCCGGGTTCTGGTCCCACTTCTCGCGACGGTACTCACCGCCGAAGGACAGCGTGACCGGATAGGCCAGGCCCCAGTCCAGCGACTTGGTCAGGTCGGCGTTGAAGATGTCCTGCTGGTACTTCAGCGTGCCGTCGTAGAACGAACGCGGGCTGGTCGCGCCCAGGCTGTAGTTGATGCTGTTGCGGGTGTGGAAATCCAGGGTGTTCTCGCCGTGGTTCAGGCTCAGGTCCCAGGTCCAGCCGTTGTCGGTGTTGCCTTTGACGCCGGCCACCAGCGAGCGGTCCTTGGAGTACTGGTTGATCTGCGGCACGTAGCCGTCCGGGTAGGTCTGCGCCAGCAGCGCGCTCTGCCCACTGTGGTTGCGCGAACGGTAGAACGCGAACGAGGTGATGTCGCGGTTGCTGAGCAGCGCGCTCGCATAGCCGGTCACGTGGTCGCTGAAATCAAAGCTGGCGTTGACCGAGGCAGCGGTGGCGTCGACCTTCGGGTCGCCGACAATGAAGGTGGTCTGGCCAACGCTGGGGAAATTGCCGGTGTTCGGCGTTGTGCCGCGGTACGGGCCGGCGCGGTCGCTCTCATCCTGCTGGCTGATCTGGCCGGCCACGTGCACGCGGCCACGGCCGTTGCCGAATTCCACGCCGGTATCGCCGGACAGCTGGTACTTGTTGCCGTCGCCGGCCGAATACTGGCCGTAGTCGACGGCCAGGCTGCCGCCACTGCCGCTGCCCTTCAGCACGATGTTGATGACGCCAGCGATGGCATCCGAACCGTACTGTGCGGAGGCGCCGTCACGCAGCACCTCGACGCGCTCGATGGCGGCGATCGGGATCGCGTTGATGTCCACCGCCGACGAACCACGGCCGATGCTGCCGTTGACGTTGATCATCGCCGAGGTGTGGCGGCGCTTGCCGTTGACCAGCACCAGCACCTGGTCCGGCGACAGGCCGCGCAGCTGTGCCGGGCGCACACCGCTGGTGCCGTCGGTCAGTGCCGGGCGCGGGAAGTTCAGCGACGGCAGCGCGCGCGACAGCGCGGTGGCCAGCTCACCGGTACCGGTGGACTGCAGGATTTCGGGGGTGATGATGTCGATCGGCGACTGCGATTCGGCGACCGTGCGGTCGGCCACGCGGGTGCCGGTGACGATCACCGTATCCAGGGTATTGGCGGCGGTGCCGGCCTGCTGGGCGGCGGCAACGAACGGAGAGCCACCGAGTGCGACAGCGACGGCGGCGGCGATCAGGCTGGTCTTGCGGGTCATCGGGAGGGGGCTCCGGTTGGCGGGATGGCACCGGAATCGACATCACGAGGATGAGCGGACGACGGTTGTTGCGGTGCGCAATACAGGAATTAACGGGATATTCAGCGCCTGTCAAATGCCGGTCATCAGAAAAAACGTTGCAGCAGCAACCATTTAGCTGCGACAGGCAGTGACGGGGGAGGGGCCCGGGAGGCGCGCGGACAGGACGTGGGAGAGAGGAACGCCGCCCGCCGCGCATCCCGGGGCGCGTCAAGTATTCGTTAACGTTAGAATTGCGTCGCAGGAACAGTGCTTACCAGCACATTCCATTCGGTTATATGGACGCCTCCCCCCATGATTTCACTTCGTAATTTCGCCTTGCGCCGCGGCGAGCGGCTGCTGTTGTCCAATGTCGACCTGACTCTGCATGCCGGGTACCGGGTAGGCGTGGTCGGCCGCAACGGTGCTGGCAAGTCCAGCCTGTTCGCGGCGGTGAAGGGCGAGCTGGAGGCCGACAAGGGTGACGTCGACCTGCCGGGCAAGATCCGCATCGCCAGCGTCGCCCAGGAAACCCCGTCGCTGCCGGACCCGGCGCTGAGCTTCGTGCTGGGCGGTGACGTCGAGGTGGCAGCGGTGCTGGCCGCCGAGGCCGAAGCCACCTCCCGCGAGGACTGGGAAGCGGTGGCCGAGGCGCATACGCGCATGGCCGAACTGAACGCCTACGACGCCGAAGCGCGCGCCGGCAAGCTGCTGCATGGCCTGGGTTTCCCGGCCGAAACGCATCACCGCGCGGTGTCCTCTTTCTCCGGCGGCTGGCGCGTGCGCCTGAACCTGGCCCGCGCGCTGATGATGCCCAGCGACCTGCTGCTGCTCGACGAACCGACCAACCACCTGGATCTGGACGCGGTGTACTGGCTGGAACAGTGGCTGCTGAAGTATCCGGGCACCCTGCTGCTGATCTCGCATGACCGCGAGTTCCTCGACAACGTCGCCACCCACACCCTGCACCTGCACGGTGGCGGCGCCAAGCTATACCCGGGCGGCTACACCGATTTCGAGCGCCAGCGCGCCGAACAGCTGCGCCAGCAGCAGATCGCGCACGACAAGGAACAGGCCGAGCGCGCCCATCTGCAGAGCTTCATCGACCGCTTCAAGGCCCAGGCCAGCAAGGCCGCGCAGGCGCAGAGCCGGATGAAGCGACTGGCCAAGCTGGCCGGTACCGAGGCGGTGCGCGCCGAACGCGAGTTCCGCATCGAGTTTGCGCCGCCGGCCAAGCTGCCGTTCTCGCTGATCCGCCTGAACCACGTCGAGGCCGGCTACGGCAGCGACTCGGTGATCCTGCACAACGTGGGCTTCGGCCTGGAAGCGGGCCAGCGCATCGGCCTGCTGGGCCCCAACGGCGCCGGTAAAACAACGCTGGTGAAGACCCTGGTGGGCGAACTGGCACCGATCGCCGGCGAACGCGCCGCGCACCCGGACCTGCGCATCGGCTACTTCGCCCAGCACACGGTCGAGTCGCTGCATGAAGGCCAGTCGCCGATGGAGCACTTCCGCGACCTGGCCCCGGATGCACCGAACCAGTCGTTCCGCGACTTCCTCGGCAAGTGGAATTTCCCGGGCGACCGTGCCTTCGAACCGGTGGACGGCTTCTCCGGCGGCGAGCGCGCACGCCTGGCGCTGGCGTTGATCGCTTGGCAGCAGCCGAACGTGCTGCTGCTGGACGAACCGACCAACCACCTTGACCTGGAAATGCGCGAAGCACTGGCTGAAGCACTGGCCGATTTCGACGGCGCGATCGTGATGGTTTCGCATGATCGCCATCTGATCGGTCTGGTCTGCGACACCTTCTGGCGCGTGGCCGATGGCGTGGTCGAACCGTTCGACGGTGACCTCGATGCATATGCCGCCTGGCTGCGCACGCGTCCGCAGGCGCAGGGCACCAAGGTGCGCATGGAGCAGGTGGAGGAACCGGTGGTGGTCAAGACCGCACCGGTCGCGCAGATGGTGCAGAAGAAGCCGGTCAACCCGCACAAGCTGGCCAGTGCCGAAGCCAAGGTCGCCGAGCTGGAAGGTGTGCTGGCCGAACTGGATCGGCAGCTTGCCGACTCGAGCAACTACGCCGATGCCACGCGCATGGCCGTGCTCGGTCGCGACCGCGAAGCTACCGCCGCGCAGCTGGAAAAGGCCGAAGCGGCCTGGATGGAACTGCTGGAATCCTGATTCCATCGATAGCGCCGGGCCATGCCCGGCGGCTTTTCCCATCCGCGGGGCTCGCCGGGCATGGCCCGGCGCTACCCGCGGCGCGCGTGTTTCATCCCTCCACCTGCAACCACTCGCGGAAGCGCCTGGCTGGCTCACGTTCGGCACGTGAGCGCAGCCGGGTCAGCCAGTAGCGGCCCAGTTCCAGCGTGGTGGCAAACGGTTGCAGCAGCCGGCCCTCGGCCAGGTCCGCCTCGAACATGCGCAGCGGCAGCAACGCCACGCCGGCGCCACCAGCGGCAGCCACGGCCAGCGTCAACGACGAATCGAACACTGGCCCGCGTGCTTCCACGCCGTTGACCCCGGCTATCTGCAGCCACCGTGGCCATTCGTCGCTGCGGTACGAACGCAGCAGCGGTAAGGTCGCCAGGTCGCGCGGATGCTTCAGCCGCCGCGCCAGTGCCGGCGCGCACAGCGGCGCGAACGGCGCGTCCAGGATTGCCGTGCAGGTCTGCCCCTGCCAGTCGCCATCGCCGAAACGGATCGCCAGGTCCAGGCCTTCACCGGCCAGGTCGATGCGGTTGTTGTGGGTCTGCAGCCGCAGCTCGATATCCGGGTGCGCGGCGTCGAACGCGGCCAGCCGCGGCAGCAGCCAGCCAGTGGCAAACGTACCGACCACGCCGATCGTCAGCACTTCCCGTGCCGGGCCGCCGGTGTAGCGGGCGATGCTGGCTGAAATGCGTTCGAAGGATTCATTGAGCACCGGGTACAGCGCTGCTCCTTCCTCGGTCAACGCCACGCCGCGGGGCAGGCGATGGAACAGGCGGACGCCCAGACGGTCTTCCAGCCCGCGTATCTGGTGGCTCAGCGCGGCCTGGCTGACGCACAGCTCAAGCGCCGCGCGGGTGAAGTTCTGGTGCCGGGCAGCGGCTTCGAAGGCGCGCAGCGCATTCAGCGAAAGGGTGGGGTGAAGCATGGGGACGTGTGAGGCAGGATGATGGCTGATGGTAGCGCCTTGTCATGGATGTTGGATAAATAAAGGGTTGAACGCGTCATGCATGAATTTATCTCATGCCTGGCGCTGAAAAAACGCGCTGGTCGCCTCTGCCCATTCTTTCAATAATCGGGACAGCTTCCACGAGGATTCCGCATGCTTGCCCGTCGTCGATTCCTGCAGTTCAGTAGTGCCGCAGTCGCGTCCACCCTTGCGTTGCCGCTGCTGGCCCGGGCTGCCCCCGCCAACGTGCCCGCCACGCCGGTTCCGGTCGATGCCGCCATCGCCGCCGCCAGCGATTTCGCCGCGCTGGAAAAGGCGTGCAGCGGTCGACTCGGCGTGACCCTGCTCGACACCGGCAGTGGTCGCCGCCTCGGCCATCGCCAGGACGAGCGCTTCCCGCTCTGCAGCACCTTCAAGAGCGTGCTGGCTGCCACGGTGCTCAAGCAGGCTGAGCGCGATCCGGCACTGCTGGACCGGCGCCTGCCGGTGCGGGCCACGGACATCCTCGAGCACGCGCCGGTCACCCGCCGTCACGTCGGCAAGGACCTGGCCGTGCGCGACCTGTGCCGGGCGACGCTGATCACCAGCGACAACATCGCCGCCAATCTGTTGTTCGCAGCGATCGGTGGGCCGCCGGCAGTGACCGCGTTCCTGCGCGCCAGCGGCGACACGATCACCCGCAGCGATCGTCTGGAGCCGGAACTGAACAGCTTCGCCATCGACGATCCACGCGACACCACCACCCCGGCGGCCATCGCTGCGACGCTGCAGCGGCTGGTGCTGGGCGATGCACTCAAGCCGGCCTCACGCCAGCAGTTGGCCGACTGGCTGATCGACAACGAAACCGGCGATGCCTGCCTTCGTGCAGGCCTGGGCAAGCGCTGGCGGGTGGGCGACAAGACCGGCAGCAATGGTGAAGACGCCCGCAACGACATCGCCGTGTTGTGGCCAGTGCAAGGTGGTTCGCCCTGGATCGTTACGGCCTATCTGCAGGCGGGCGCGATCAGCTTCGAACAGCGCGCGGCGGTGCTTGCGCAGGTCGGGCGCATCGCCGATGGGCTGATCGCCTGACCGCAGCGGCTGTGCATGGATGTCGCAGGGCAGGGGCTGATTTTCAGCAATGTTCTACTTGTCCCGCCGCGCGCAGGCGTGCATCCTGCGCGCCTTCGATCCACATGGAAGTCGCCGATGAGTCATGAACTGGTCTACCTGCTGCTGATCTTCGCGCTGCTGGTGATCCCGCGCGCGCTGCAGCGGTTCAGCCTGCCCGCGCCCCTGACCTGCCTGCTGTTCGGCATCATCGGCATGCTCTGGCTGGGCGACCAGGCGCACGACGCGGTCATCGGACTGCTGGCCACGTTGGGCATCTCTTCGTTGTTCCTGTTCGCCGGTCTGGAAGTGGACCTGCAGGCCCTGCGCCGCGGCATGTGGCCGCTGCTGACGCATCTGGTCATCCGCAGTGCGACCCTGTTCGGCGTCGGCTGGCTCGCCTGGCGTTATGCCGGTCTGCCATGGCAGGCAGCGGGGCTGCTGGCGCTGGCGCTGCTGACCCCATCCACCGGTTTCATCATGGATTCGCTGTCGCGGCTGGGGCTGAGCGAGGACGAACGGTTCTGGGTCACCAGCAAGGCCATCGCCGGTGAACTGCTGGCCCTGGCGGCGTTGTTCATCGTGCTGCAGGCCGGCGATCCGGCGCACATGGCGCTGTCCAGCACGGCGCTGCTGGCGATGATGATCGGCCTGCCGCTGGTGTTCATCGCGCTCGGTCGCTGGGTTGCGCCGCATGCACCGGGTTCGGAGTTCTCGCTGCTGGTGATGGTCGGCATGGTGGCCGCCTACATCACCTATCTGCTGGGCGTGTACTACCTGGTGGGTGCGTTCATCGCTGGCCTGGTCGCACGCCTGCTGCACCAGCGCATGCCGCTGCTGGCCTCGCACGAAAACCTGCATGCGCTGCGTCTGTTCGCCTCGTTCTTCGTGCCGTTCTACTTCTTCAACGCCGGCACCAAGGTGCCCAGCGAAGCTTTGAGTTGGGAAGCACTGGGCCTGGGCATCGTCATCACCCTGGTGGTGCTGCCGCTGCGCATCGCGGTGGTCTGGCTGCAGCGCCGCGTGATGTTCGGCGAGAGCTTCCGCAGCAGCCTGCGTGTGTCGCTGGCGCTGGCACCAACGTTGATCTTCACCCTGGTGCTGGCCGCGATCATGCGCGATCGCTTCCAGATTCCGGCGGTGCTGTTCGGCGCGTTGCTGCTGTACGCCGCATTGACCACGCTGCTGCCCTCGCTGGTGTTCCGCACGCCGTTCGATGTCGACCCGGTCGAGCAGGAGCCGGCAGGGCAGGGCGAAGATGCGCCGGTGGCGGCGACGGAAGTGGTTGCCGCCGCTCCTGCAGCCGAGCGCTGAGGCAGATCCAGGGAGTGCGGTTTGCGCGCATCGGCCGTGGCCGTTAGGGTTGGGGCATGAAACCGATCGCCGCTGTTGCTTCCGCCATCGCCCTGCTCGGCCTCGCCGCCTGCTCGCAGCCATCGCATACGGTCAACCACGATCTGGCGACCGCACCGGCCGACGCCTTCATGGCCGCCATCGCAGCCCATTGCGGCCAGGCCTACGAGGGCAAGGTGGTGGAAGACACGCCGGCGCCCACCGGCAAAGACCCCTTTGCCGGGCAGAAGCTGGTGATGCATGTGCGTGGCTGTGCCGACCCGGGGCATGAGCTGCGCATCCCGTTCCACGTGGGCGATGACCATTCGCGCACCTGGGTATTGACCCGCACCGAGCACGGCGTGCGCCTGAAGCACGACCACCGCCATGCCGATGGCAGCCCCGATGCGATCACCCTGTACGGCGGCGACAGCACGCCGCCGGGTACCGCCGAACGCCAGCAGTTCCCCGCCGATGGCGAATCGGTGGCGATGTTCCGTCGTGCCGACATGCTGGCTTCAACCCACAACACCTGGGCGATGGAGATCGAGCCGGACCAGCGCTTCGTCTACGAGCTGACCCGTCCGGAGGGCCGTCGATTCCGGGTCCAGTTCGACCTCAGCAAGCCGGTCGCACTGCCCCCCGCCCCCTGGGGCGATCAGGCTTCGCCGGCACCCTGATTGCGGGGTCGGATCCCTCCTGTGGAGGGCTCCGACCCCAGCATTGCACGCATCCAATGGGCAGAGCCCTGGCCGTCGGCCAGGGATCCGATCCTGCCCTCAACGCGTGCCGAAGCGTGCCCGGCAGCCATTGCTGACCCACACGTTGCCGCGCGAGTAACCCCAGGTCCGGCCTTCCTGGCAGGCACTGCCGGACAGCTGCTGCTGCAGCACCGGCCGGCCTTGGCGTTCATCCCAGTTGCAGCTCTGCTGGCGGTTGTTGTTGCTGCTGCAGGTGACGGTGTAGTTGCTGTTGCCGCCGCCCCAACCGCCGCCATTGCCCCCACCATTGCCGCCGCCCCAGCCACCGCGGGCCTCGGCAAACTCGGCGCGGCAGCCGCGGTTGACCCAGATCGCGCCATTGCGCACGCCCCAGTTCTGGCCTTCCACGCATTGGGTGCCGGATATCTGCCGGACCACGCGCGCGTTGCGCCAGCCGACCGGGCAGCTGCGTTCGCGGTTGTCCTGGCTTTCGCAGCGGACGGTGCCGCCGTTGCCGTTGCCGTTGCCGCCGCCCCAACCGCCACCGTTGCCGCCACCCCAGCCGCCCCGGCCCTGGGTGAACTCGGCGCGGCAGCCGTTGTTGACCCAGATGCTGCCATTGCGGGTGCCCCACGTGCGGCCCTCCACGCATGCCGAGCCGGACAGTTGGCGGACCAGCTGGGCGTCGCGCCAGCCGGTGTTGCAGACACGTTCGCGGTTGTTCTGGCTTTCGCAGCGGACCACCCCGTTCTGCGCGGCGGCAGGGGCGGAGGGCAGGGCGAGCGCGGTAAAGGTACCGAGGATCACGGCCAGGCTGGCCAGGGACTGCGGTTTCATGGCGACATCCCCATACGGGAGTAGGTGCGCGACTATAAGGACCGGGGCGATCAAGCCCGCGTGACCGTCTGCATTTGCCCCGGCCGGGGCCTCGGCCGCAGAATAAGAGGCTTTCCGGCCCCCATCAGGCGCCGGCGTTCTCCAGCGGAGCTTTCCCCCCATGCGTACCCACTTCTGCGGCCTGGTCGATGAGACCCTGATTGGCCAGACTGTCACCCTCGCCGGCTGGACCGACGTGGCCCGTAACCAGGGCGGCGTCTGCTTCATCGATCTCCGCGATCATGAAGGCATCGTGCAGGTAACGGTGGAGCTCGACAACGCCGAAGTGTTTGCCGTGGCCGCCAGCCTGGGCTATGAGGACGTGCTGCAGGTGGAAGGCGTGGTCCGCGCCCGCCACGCGGTCAACGACAAGCTGCGCACGGGCAAGGTGGAGGTGATCGCCACCGCCATCACCGTGCTGAACAAGGCCGCGCCGCTGCCGTTCCACGCGCACGAGAACCCGGGCGAAGAAACCCGCCTGAAGTACCGCTACCTGGACCTGCGCCGTCCGGAAATGCAGCGCATGCAGCGCACCCGCATCAAGTTGGTGCAGGCCCTGCGCCGCCACCTGGACGAAAAGGGCTTCCAGGACATCGAAACCCCGATCCTGACCAAGGCCACCCCGGAAGGCGCGCGCGACTTCCTGGTGCCGGCGCGCATGCACCCGGGCGAGTTCTACGCCCTGCCGCAGAGCCCGCAGCTGTTCAAGCAGATCCTGATGGTGGCCGGCTTCGACCGCTACTACCAGATCGCGCGCTGCTTCCGCGACGAGGCCCTGCGTGCCGACCGCCAGCTGGAATTCACCCAGCTGGACATGGAGTTCGCCTTCGTCCGCGAGCGCGACGTGCAGGACTTCGTCGAAGACATGATCCGCGGCATCTTCAAGGAAGTGGTCGACGTCGAGCTGGAGGCCAGCTTCCCGCGCATGACCTGGGCCGAAGCGATGCGTCGCTATGGTTCGGACAAGCCGGACCTGCGCATCGCGCTGGAACTGGTGGACGTGGCCGAGCTGGTCAAGACCAGCGAATTCCCGGTGTTCACCGCCGCTGCCAACGATGCCGATGGCCGCGTCGCCGCGCTGCGCATCCCGGGTGGTGCCAGCCTGTCCCGCAAGCAGATCGATGAGTACGCCGCGCACGCCGCCAAGTACGGTGCGAAGGGCTTGGCCTACATCAAGGTGGGCGAGAACGGTGAAATCAGCTCGCCGATCCAGAAGTTCTTCAGCGAAGAAGGCTTCGCTGCGCTGGTCGCCCACGTCGGCGCCGGCAACGGCGACATCGTGTTCTTCGGTGCCGGCGGCTACAACAAGGTGTCCGACTTCATGGGCGCGCTGCGCCTGAAGGCCGGCAAGGACTTCGGTCTGGTCGCCGACAGCTGGGCGCCGCTGTGGGTCACCGACTTCCCGATGTTCGAGTGGGACGAGGAAGCGCAGCGCTACGTCGCCCTGCATCACCCCTTCACCGCGCCGGCCGTGGACGACATCGCCGATCTGCGCGCGCACGCCAAGACGGCCGTTTCGCGCGGCTACGACATGGTGCTCAACGGCAATGAAATCGGCGGCGGTTCGATCCGTATCCACCGCCCCGACATGCAGAGCGCGGTGTTCGAGCTGCTCGGCATCGGTGCCGAAGAGGCCCGTGCCAAGTTCGGCTTCCTGCTCGACGCGCTGAACTACGGCGCGCCGCCGCACGGTGGCATCGCCTTCGGTATCGACCGTATCGCCGCGCTGATGGCCGGCACCGAGTCGATCCGCGACGTCATCCCGTTCCCGAAGACCACCGGTGCGCAGGATCTGATGACTGACGCGCCGTCGCCGATCGTCGACGAGCAGCTGGCCGAAGTGCACATCCAGGTTCGCCCCAAGAAAAACTGATCAGGAGATCCAGGCAATGACCGAGTTTGCGTTTTCGCTGGAGTGGGAAAAGCTGGGCAATGAAGGCTCCGAGGCCAACCTGGTCACCGAGCGTGCACGTGTCTTCGGTGGTTGGCTGGTCCGCGTCGGTACCAACCCGTCGGCCATGGCCCTGACCTTCGTCGCCGACGGCGAAGGTCGCTGGGACGGTGAAGACTTCGGCGTCGAGGATTACGAAGACGACGAAGAGGAAGAGGAAGAGGAAGAGTACGACGAGGACGAGGACGGCGAAGAAGAGGAAGAAGGCGAGGAAGAAGAGGACGACGAGGAATACGAAGAAGAGGAAGAGGAAGAAGACGAAAAGGAACCGGCGGAGCGGGCTTGACCCGAACCGTTGTCCTGGCGTCAACTCGACCCATGTATTCGATCCGCCGCGCTACTGTGGACGACGCGCCGACCCTGTCGGCGCTGGCTGCGCGCACGTTCACCGAAACCTTCGGACATCTGTATCCGCCGCAGGACCTGCAGGACTTCATCGACGCGTCCTACACGGTCGAGCGCCAGCGCACGATCCTGGCCCACCCCGATTACGCGGTGTGGCTGCTGGAGCTGGACGGGGAGGCGGTCGGCCATGCCGCCGCCGGCCCCTGTGGGCTGCCGCATCCGGACGTGAAGCCCGGTGACGGCGAACTCAAGCGCCTGTACCTGGTCAAGACGCAGCAGAGCTGCGGCTGGGGCAGCCGCCTGCTGGAAACCGCGCTGACCTGGCTGGAACGCGACGGCCCGCGCACGCTGTGGCTGGGTGTGTGGTCGGAAAACTTCGGGGCCCAGCGCTTCTACGCCCGCTATGGTTTCGAAAAGGCCGGCGAGTATCTGTTCCCGGTGGGCGATACCAATGATCTTGAGTTCATCCTGCGCCGTCTGCCGCATCCGGCCTGAAGTCGTTCACCGCCGCTTGCCCCTGGCTTCTGTTCAATCACCGTAGTTCCGCCCCGCTGACCGCCAGGCTGTTGCACATGACTCCCCCCGTTCTGTTGTTGCATGGCATCTGGAATGCCCGTGCCTGGGTCGGGCCACTGGCCTGGCGCCTGCGCGCGCGTGGCTTCCAGGTCCATACCTTTGGCTACTCGTCCGTATTCGGCGGCCCCGATGTGGCCGTGCCGCAGTTGCTGGAGCGGCTGGCAGACGCAGGCCCACTGTCGCTGGTCGGGCACAGCCTGGGTGGCCTGCTGGCGCTGGAAGCCCTGCGCCGGCAGCCGCAGCTGCCCGTGCAGCGCGTGGTCTGCCTGGGTTCGCCGCTGCGTGGCAGTGGCACCGCACGCTCGTTGTCCGAACATGGCTGGGGCCTGGCCTTGGGCCGCAGCAGCGAACTGCTGCTGGATGGGTTGCCGGACTGGCAGGGCAAGGCTGCAGTCGGCCTGATCGCCGGCTCGGTGCCGCATGGCCTGGGCAGCCTGCTCGGCGCGCTGGATGACGATTCCGACGGCACCGTGGCGCTGGCCGAGACCCGCCTGCCGGGCCTGTCCGACCACTGCGTGGTGCGCACCAGCCACAGCGGTCTGGTGGTGTCGCCCGATGCCGCGCGGCAGACCGCGCATTTCCTTCGCCATGGCCAGTTCGACCATGGCCGGGACGCCGCCGCAGCGTAAGACGGTTCGCCGGGCATGGCCCGGCGCTACCGGCCTGCCTGGGTGGGCGCGAACCGCCCTGCCCTGGTGGGGACGAACCGTCCTGCCTTGGTGGGTGCGAACCGTTGGTTCGCACGCTCTTCGCCGTGCCATGCCCGGCGGCACTAGATCCACGCCATGCGTGGATGGCCTTTCCGTGTATCCCACCGGCCTCGACACGGTGGCACGGCCCGATCAGGTAGAATCCGCGGCCTTATCCATCAACGCACGTACGGAAAGACCCATGGGTAGAGGCCCCTCCATCGAGAACCGCAAAAACGCGTCTGACGCGAAGCGCGGCAAGATTTTCACCAAGATCATCCGTGAGATCGGCGTGGCCGCGCGCGGCGGTGGAGGCGACCCCAACAACAACCCGCGCCTGCGTGTGGCGGTGGACAAAGCACTGACCGCGAACATGTCCAAGGACGTGATTGAGCGCGCCATCAAGAAGGCCACCGGTGAACTGGAAGGCGTCGAGTACGAAGAGATCCGCTACGAGGGCTACGCGCCCGGTGGCGTGGCCGTCATCGTCGATTGCCTGACCGACAACCGCGTGCGCACCGTGGCCGATGTCCGCCATGCGTTCAGCAAGTGCGGCGGCAACATGGGCACCGAAGGCTCGGTCAGCTTCATGTTCAAGCGCGTGGGCGTGCTGCATTACGCTGCCGGCGCCGATGAGGACGCCATCTCCGAAGCGGCCATCGAGGCCGGTGCCGATGACATCGTGGTCTACCCGGAGGATGGCGCGATCGACGTGCTCACCGCCGCAGACAGCTTCCACGCGGTCAAGGATGCGATGCAGGCGGCCGGCCGCACGCCGGACCATGCGGAGCTGACCTTCCGTGCCGACAACGACATCAAGGTCGAGGGCGACACCGTCCTGCAGGTCAAGAAGCTGCTGGACATGCTGGAAGACCTCGACGACGTGCAGGACGTTTACTCCAACGCCGATCTCGGCGCGGACGCCTACGCCTGAACGTACGCTCCACCGGTCGCCTTTGGCGGCCGGTGAGCGGACAATGCGGACCATGATGACCCCAGACGTTTCCAGCCATCACCGCCGCATGCGTCCTGCCCGGATCAGCGGCGCCTGCGTGTGTGCCGCATGACCCGTATTCTCGGCATCGACCCGGGTTCACAACGGACCGGGGTCGGCATCATCGACGTCGACGCCAGCGGCCGGGTCAGCCACGTGCATCACCAGCCGCTGGTGCTGCTCGGGGCCGACGACTTCCCGCAGCGCATGAAGCTGCTGGTGCTGGGCCTGGCCGAGCTGTGCCACGAGTACCAGCCGCAGGAAGTGGCCATCGAAAAGGTGTTCATGGCACGCAACCCCGATTCGGCGCTGAAGCTGGGCCAGGCCCGTGGCGCGGCGATTTCGGCGGTGGTGCTGCGCGACCTGCCGGTGCACGAATACGCCGCCAGCGAGATCAAGCTGGCGGTGGTCGGTCGTGGCGGTGCCGAAAAGCAACAGGTTCAACACATGGTCGGGCTCATGCTCAACCTGAAAACCAAGCTGCAGGCCGACGCGGCCGACGCGTTGGCCGTGGCCATCACCCATGCCCACGTAAGGGCAACGGCCAACCGCCTGGGGCTGACTGCCCGCCAGGCGTGGGGCCGCAAATGAGGAGCTGCACGCAATGATCGGTCGACTGCGCGGAATCGTCGCCTACAAGGCGCCGCCGTGGCTGGTGGTGGACGTCAACGGGGTGGGCTACGAGCTGGAGGCGCCGATGAGCACCTTCTACGACCTGCCCGAGCTCGGCCGTGAGGTCATCCTCTACACCCATTATTCGCAGAAGGAAGACAGCGTCTCGCTGTACGGCTTCCTGCGCGAAGGCGAGCGCCGCCTGTTCCGCGACGTGCAGCGGGTCAGCGGCATCGGCGCGAAGATCGCGCTGGCCGTGCTGTCCGGCGTCACCGTCGAAGAATTCGCGCGCATGGTCCAGGCCGGCGACATCACCGCGCTGACCCGCATCCCCGGCATCGGCAAGAAGACCGCCGAGCGCATGGTGCTGGAACTGCGTGACCGCGCGGCGCAGTTCGGCGCCGGTGGCGCATTGCCGACCGGCAGTGGCCCGGCCCCAGCCGATCCGCTGTCCGATGCCACCGTGGCGCTGCAGCAGTTGGGCTACAAGCCGACCGAGGCGGCGCGGATGGCGCGCGAAGCCTTCAACGAGGGCGACGAGGTGGCGATGGTCATCCGCAAGGCCCTGCAATCGGCGCTGCGCTGAGCCGCTCCGTTTCCTTTCCAATTACACCCTGAGCTTCGCCAGGAGCCCCATGTCCAGCAGTCAAACCCCGCACACCGCCGCCCATGGCGGCCATGGTCACGCTCCCCCCGCGGGGGGGCTGGCGCTGATCATCGGTGCGATCGGCGTGGTCTTCGGCGATATCGGCACCAGCCCGCTGTACACCCTGAAGGAGGCGTTCTCGCCCCACTACGGGCTCACCAGCGACCATGACACCGTGCTGGGCGTGCTGTCGCTGGCGTTCTGGGCGCTGAACATCGTGGTCACCCTGAAGTACGTGACCATCATCATGCGCGCCGACAATGACGGTGAGGGCGGCATCATGGCGCTGATGGCGCTGACCCAGCGCACGCTGCGCAACGGGTCACGCTCGGCGTACGTGGTCGGCATCCTCGGCATCTTCGGCGCCTCGTTGTTCTTCGGCGACGGCGTGATCACGCCAGCGATATCGGTGCTGGGCGCGGTCGAAGGCCTGGAGGTGGCGGCCCCCGGGCTGCATGCCTTCATCGTGCCGATCACGGTGGTGGTGCTGCTGGCGGTGTTCGCGGTGCAGCGCTTTGGTACCGAGAAGATCGGCAAGCTGTTCGGCCCCATCACCTCGATCTGGTTCATCTCGCTGGCGGCGATCGGCATCTACAACATCGTCGACGCGCCGGAAGTGCTGAAAGCGTTCAACCCGTGGTGGGCGATCCGCTTCTTCATGGAACACGGCTGGCACAGCATCTTCATCCTCGGCGCGGTGGTGCTGGCGGTGACCGGTGGCGAGGCGCTGTATGCCGACATGGGTCACTTCGGTGCCAAGCCGATCCGCCACGCCTGGTACTTCTTCGTGCTGCCATGCCTGGTGCTGAACTACCTGGGGCAGGGCGCGCTGGTGCTCAACCATCCCGAGGCGGTGAAGAACCCGTTCTTCGAGGCGGTACCGTCGTGGGCGCTGTACCCGATGATCGTACTGGCCACGATGGCCGCAGTGATCGCCTCGCAGTCGGTCATCACCGGTGCGTTCTCGGTCTCGCGCCAGGCCATGCAGCTGGGTTACATCCCGCGCATGCGCATCAAGCACACCTCGCACGACACCATCGGCCAGATCTACATCCCCGGCATCAACTGGGGCATCGCGGTGATGGTGATCGGCCTGGTGCTGGCCTTCCGCAGCTCGTCCAACCTGGCCGTGGCCTACGGCATCTCGGTGTCGGCCACCATGCTGATCGACACCCTGCTGCTGGCCCTGGTCGCACGTTCGCTGTGGCCGAAGGCACGCAACTGGATCCTGCCGCTGTGCGTGGTGTTCTTCGTCATCGACCTGGGCTTTGTCATTGCCAACGGCGCCAAGCTGCTGCAGGGCGCCTGGTTCCCGGTGGTGCTGGGCATCTTCCTGTTCACCATGATGCGCACCTGGCGTCGTGGCCGCGAACTGCTGCGCGATGAGATCCGCAAGGACGGTATCCGCATCGACACCTTCCTGCCGGGCCTGATGCTGGCGCCGCCGGTACGCGTACCCGGCACCGCGGTGTTCCTCACCGCCGACCCGACCGTGGCCCCGCATGCGCTGATGCACAACCTCAAGCACAACAAGGTGCTGCACGAGCGCAACGTGTTCCTGCATGTGGTGACCCTGCCGGTGCCGTACGCAGCGGAGGGGCAGCGCCTCAAGATCGAATCGGTGGGCGATGAGTTCTACCGGGTCTACGTGCGTTTCGGCTTCATGGAGACCCCCGACGTCCCGCTGGCGCTGATGCGCTCGTGCGACCACGGCGGCATCTACTTCGACCCGATGGACACCACCTTCTTCGCCAGCCGCGAAACCATCGTCGCCACCGCCAACCGTGGCATGCCGATCTGGCGCGACAAGCTGTTCGCGCTGATGCACAGGAACGCCGCCCCCGCGACGGGCTTCTTCCGGATTCCGGGTAACCGCCTCGTAGAGCTGGGTGCGCAGGTGGAGATCTGACCGCACGGGGTCGGATCCCTTTTCCTCAGGAAAAGGGCTCTGACCCCATGTTCGGTTCGTGCCATCCAGCGCCATCCAGCGCCATCCACGCATGGCGTGGATCTGCCGTGTCGACCAAGGTCGACACCCACCAGGAGCAGGGCATGCCATTCCGGCAGATTGCGCAGATCTGTCGAAGGCGGGGTGGGTCCGGTTGCGGGGGCGTGAGCGCCATGGATGGCGCGACCGAGCTTACATGGACGTACTTGCAGCGTCCCCCGCAACCGGGCCCACCCCGCCATCCCTCAGGAAACCTGCTTCTGCTCTTGCTTCGGCTGTTGCCGTTGCTTTGGCCTCTGCAGGTGCCGGGCGCAGCCCGGCCGAATCCCCCCGCTTTTGCCGCATAATCAGCACATGACCGACGACCGCATCATCGGCGCCGGCGCCACCCGCGAGGATGACGCCGCCGACGCCAGCATCCGACCCAAGCGACTTGCCGATTACCTCGGCCAGGTGCCGGTGCGCGAGCAGATGGATATCTACATCCAGGCCGCCAAGGGTCGTGGCGATGCGCTGGACCACGTGCTGATCTTCGGCCCGCCCGGCCTGGGCAAGACCACCCTCAGCCATGTCATCGCCAACGAACTGGGCGTGGCCCTGCGCGTGACCTCCGGCCCGGTGATCGAAAAGGCGGGGGACCTCGCCGCGCTGCTGACCAACCTGCAGCCGCACGATGTGCTGTTCATCGACGAGATCCATCGCCTGTCACCGGTGGTGGAGGAAGTGCTGTACCCGGCGATGGAAGATTTCCAGATCGACATCATGATCGGCGAGGGCCCCGCAGCGCGCTCGATCAAGATCGATCTGCCGCCGTTCACCCTGATCGGCGCCACCACCCGCGCCGGCCTGCTGACCGCGCCGCTGCGCGACCGTTTCGGCATCGTCCAGCGCCTGGAGTTCTACAGCGTCGAAGAACTGACCCGCATCGTGCGTCGCTCGGCCGCCATCCTGGCCATCGACTGCACCGCCGACGGGGCAGGGGAGATCGCGCGCCGCGCGCGTGGCACCCCGCGTATCGCCAACCGCCTGCTGCGCCGCGTGCGCGATTACGCCCAGGTCAAGGCCGGTGGCCACATCGACCAGACCGTAGCCCAGGCGGCGATGCAGATGCTCAAGGTCGACCCGGAGGGCTTCGACGAGCTCGATCGTCGGCTGCTGAAGACCATGGTCGACTACTTCGACGGTGGCCCGGTCGGCATCGAATCGCTCGCTGCGGCGCTGTCTGAAGAGCGCGGCACGCTGGAAGACGTGGTCGAACCCTATCTGATCCAGCAGGGCTACCTGGTGCGCACCGCGCGCGGCCGCATGGCCACCCACAAAGCCTACCGGCACCTGGGCCTGAAGCCGAAGAACCCGCCGCAGGATCTGTTTGCCGAGGTCCCCGATGTCGGTTGAACCCTCGGTTGAACCCCGATTCAGTTGGCCGACACGCATTTACTGGGAAGATACCGACGCTGGCGGCGTGGTCTACCACGCCCGCTACGTGGCCTTCATGGAACGGGCCCGGACCGAATGGATGCGTGCGCTGGGCTACGGCCAGGAGCGCATGCGGTCCGAGCACGGCATGGTCTTCGCGGTGCGCTCCATGCAGATGGATTTCATCAAGCCGGCACGGCTGGATGACCAGCTGCAGGTCAGCGCCACCCTGGTCCAGCTGAAGAAGGCCAGCATGGTCTTCGACCAGCAGGTCCTGCGTGACGGCCAGCTGCTGCTGTCCGCGCAGGTCCGCATCGCCGCACTGGACGCGGCCAGTTTCCGCCCGCGTGGCATGGACGATATGGTCCTTGCCGCGCTGCAACCCCACCTCCACCCCGAATCCGAACAGAACTCTTGAGGAACAACGGATGATCGCAACGCTCCTGGCCCTGCAGGCCACGGTCACCGAGGCTTTGCCGGCTGACGTCAGCAATGCCGCGACCCAGACCCTTGCCCAGGCCACCACCGGCGGCGGCATCAACTACCTCGAACTGATGGCCAAGGCCAGCCTGCCGGTGAAGATCATCGTGCTGGCGCTGCTGGTCGGCTCGTTCGTCAGCTGGGTGATCATTTTCCGCAAGGCCCGCATCTTCAAGCAGGCCACCCGCGAAGCCGACGAGTTCGAGAACCGCTTCTGGTCCGGTGCCGACCTGGGCAAGCTGTACAGCTCGGCCACCGACCGCAGCCGCAATGTCGGCGGCCTGGAAGCGATCTTCGAAGCCGGTTTCCGCGAGTACACCCGCCTGCGTGACAAGCGCCGGCTGGATGGCCGCGCCCAGCTGGAAGGTGCCCAGCGCGCGATGCGCACCACCTACACCCGCGAAGTCGACCAGCTCGAACGCAACCTGGAACTGCTGGCCAACATCGGCTCGACCGCCCCGTACGTGGGCCTGGTCGGTACCGTGTTCGGCATCATGGTGACCATGCACGACATGATCAGCAGCGGTGCCCAGGCCGGTATCGCCGCCGTCGCCCCGGGCATCTCCGAAGCGCTGTTCGCCACCGCCATCGGCCTGTTCGTGGCGATTCCGGCAGTGTGGGCCTACAACCGCTTCACCACCCGCGTGGAGCGCATGTCGGTGCGTTTCGAGACCTTCGCCGACGAGTTCAGCTCGATCCTGCAGCGCCAGAGCGCTGGCGACGAGTAAGCGCCAGACCCGGGAGTCCAAGCCATGTCCGCTGCCATCGGTCGCCGCAAGCGCCGCAAGCTGAAATCGGAAATCAACGTCGTTCCCTATATCGACGTCATGCTGGTGCTGTTGATCATCTTCATGGTCACCGCGCCCATGCTCACCCTGACCTTCGACGTCGACCTGCCCAATTCCAACGCCAAGGCGCTGGAAAGCAAGCAGGATCCGTTGATCGTCTCGGTGCGCCAGGACGGTCAGCTCAGCCTGAAGCTGCCCGACGCCAAGGAACCCACCGCCGTCACCGCCGATGAACTGCAGGGCCACCTGTCCGGCATCGCCGCGCAGGACAAGGACGTGCGCGTGATCGTCGCCGCCGACCGTGCCGTGGCCTATGAGAAGGTCATCGCGGCAATGGATGTGATCAAGCGCGCCCACGTCGACAAGGTGAGCCTGGCCACCGATGCGAACTGACGCCCTGCCGCTACCGCACAAGCAGGAGCCCGGCTGGGGCCAGCCCCTGCTGCTGGCCGTGCTGGTGCACCTGCTGGTCGCGTTGATCTTCATCGGCGCCTGGCTGTGGTCACCGCAGCGCAATACCGATGCCGCCGCAGGCGATCCCTCGGTCGAGGCCAGCCTGGCGCTGTCCGCGTCCGAAGCCGCCGCCGCCCGCCAGGCCCTGCGCCAGTCGGAGAAGCTGGAAGACTTGCCGCCGCCGGTGGCCGAGCCGATCCCGGTGCCGGAAGACACCATCCCGCCGCCGCAGCCGATTGAAGAGCCGCGCCCGCAGGACGCGCCGACGCCGCAGCAGCAACAGGCGCAGGAGCGTGTCGCGCAGCCGGACACCAAGGACCAGGACGCAGTGAGCGCGCTGGCCATCTCGCAGGAGAAGGCCAAGCAGGAGCAGGAAGCCAAGCGCCGCCAGGAGCAGATCGACCTGACCGAACGCAAGCGCCAGGAAGAAGCCGAGCAGAAGCTGCGCCTGGCCAAGCAGCAGGAAGCGGACGCCAAGAAGAAGCAGGCCGAGCAGGAGCGTCTGGCGGCCGACAAGGCCGAGGCCGAGAAGCAGAAGAAGATCGCCGACATCCGTGCCCGCCGCGAGCAGGCCGAGAAGGAAGCCAAGCTGGCCGAGCAGAAGCTGCGCCAGGTGGCTGCCGCGCGCAATGCCGCAGGCACCGCCGCTGCCGGTGCCAGCGGCGCCGCACAGCCGGCTGCCGGTGGTGGCGGCAGCAGTGACGATCTGTCTGCCAAGTACGCGGCGGCCATCCAGGCCAAGGTGCTGGCGCAGTGGGTGCGTCCGGACAGCGTGCCGCTGGGCCAACGCTGCCAGATCACCATCAATCAGTTGCCGGGCGGTACCGTCCGCAGCGCCACGGTCAGCGCCGGCTGCCCGTTCGACGAGGCCGGCAAGCGCTCGATCGAGGCTGCGGTGCTCAACGCCCAGCCCTTGCCGTACCGAGGCTTCGAGCAGGTGTTCGCGCGCACGATCAACTTCACCTTCACCGCCCAGGATCGCTGAGGCGCAGGGGCAGGGCAGCCCTGTGGGGCTGTCCCGTTATGCGATGACGCCTCTGACTCTGGATCGTACGGTGCCGTCCAAGCCATGCTTTGGACGAGTCATCCGCACGGAAGTTGGCCGCGACGTTAACGGCATGTGAGAGACCTGGCTGGCACTGACCCGGAATTCACGTACCCTTGGTTCATGATTGCGAAGCGGTTCACTGCCGTTTTGTTATCCCTCGTTCCGGTTCCCCCTATTTGAGCGCTCCATGAAGAAGATGCCTCGCTGGCTTGCCGTGTTTGCGGCCCTGTTGTTGCCTTTCGCTGCCGTCGCGCAGCAGAAGGGGCTGGATATCGACATCATCGGCGGCAATGCCTCCGCGTTGCCGATTACCATCGTGCCGATGCCCTACCAGGGTTCGGCCGCTGCCCCGCAGACCGACGTCGCCGGTGTGGTCCGTGCCGACCTCGAACGTTCGGGCCAGTTCCGCACGCTGCCCGAAGCGCAGATCGTCGAAAAGCCGATCCGTGGCGGTGACATCCAGTTCGCCACCTGGCGCGCGCTGAAGCAGAACTACATCGTCGTCGGCCGGGTCATGGACGCCGGTGCCGGCGCCTACCGCGTCGAGTACGAACTGTTCGACGTGCCCAAGGGCGAGCGCCTGCTGGGCCTGGCGATGACCGCGCGCGGCAATGCCATGCGTGACGTCGCCCACCAGATGGCCGACGCCATCTACGAGAAGATCACCGGTGTCCGCGGCGCCTTCTGGACGCGCATCGCCTACGTGACCGCCAGCGGCAAGGGCGACGCCATGCGCTATGCGCTGATGGTCGCCGACTCGGACGGCTTCAACCCGCAGACCATCGTGCGTTCGGCCGAGCCGCTGCTGTCGCCGTCGTGGAGCCCGGATGGCAACAAGCTGGCCTACGTGAGCTTCGAACGTGGCAACTCGGCCATCTACATCCAGAACATCTCCACCGGCGCCCGTGAACTGGTCACCAGTTTCCGCGGCATCAACAGCGCCCCGGCCTTCTCGCCGGACGGCCGCAAGCTGGCCCTGACCCTGTCGCGTTCGGGCAACCCGGAAATCTACGTGATGGACCTGGGCAGCAAGCAGCTGACCCAGCTGACCAACCACTTCGCCATCGACACCGAGCCGACCTGGGCCCCGGACGGCAGCGCGGTGTACTTCACTTCCGACCGCGGCGGTCGCCCGCAGGTCTACAAGGTCGGTGCCGGTGGTGGCAGCGCCGAGCGCGTGACCTTCCAGGGCAACTACAACGCCAAGCCCTCGGTGTCCTACGACGGCAAGAAGATCGCCGTGGCCCAGGGTTCGGGCAACAGCTACAAGATCGCGCTGATGGACAGCTCGCTGGGCTCGCCCCGTTGGAGCACGCTGTCGCCGGGTTCGCTGGACGAATCGCCGAGCTTCTCGCCCAACGCGAGCATGGTGCTGTATGCCGCCCGTGAGGGTGGTCGTGGTGTGCTGTACGCCGTCTCGGCCGACGCGCGCGTGCGCCAGCGCCTGGTTCTGGCAGACGGTGATGTGCGCGAGCCGGCATGGTCCCCATACCGTACCCAGCGCTAAAAGAGTGTTAATATTTTCTCTGTATTGAACCCCTCATCGGCTTAGGAGCCACAAAGGTATCGCCATGAACAAGTCCACCCGCGTTCTGCTTGTTTCCCTGCTGTCCGTGGCCGTCCTGGCCGGTTGCTCGAAGAAGGTCAAGGAAGAAGCTCCGGCTCCGGTCGATACCGGCACCTCGACCACCACCCCGACCGGTCCGTCCACCTCCGGCCTGTACGGCCCGGGCGATCTGGACACCGATGCCTGCCTGCGTCAGCGCGTTGTCTACTTCGACCTGGACAAGGAAGAAGTGAAGCCGGAATTCCAGGCCATCATGGCTTGCCACGCCAAGTACCTGCGTGACCGTCCGTCTTCGCGCATCACCCTGCAGGGCCACACCGACGAGCGCGGTTCGCGCGCGTACAACCAGGCCCTGGGCGAGCGTCGTGGCAACGGCGTCAACTCGGCGCTGCAGGCCAACGGTGGCTCGGCTTCGCAGCTGACCGTCGTGTCCTACGGTGAAGAGCGTCCGGTCTGCACCGAGTCGAACGAGTCCTGCTGGTCGCAGAACCGTCGCGTCGAAATCGTCTACACCGCGCAGTAATCCATGCGCCTTGGCATCAAACTGATGCTGGTCGTTGCGGCAGCCCTCGTGGCTGCCGCACCGGCGCATGCACAACGTCAGAGTCTGGCCGACCGTGTCGGTTCGCTCGAGCAGCAGATGTACAACAACAGTGCCAACCAGGACCTGTTGAACCAGATCAATCAGCTGCGGCAGCAGGTCACCAGCCTGCAGGCCTCGATCGAGCAACTCCAGCACGACAACGCCCAGCTCAAGCAGTCCGCCCAGGACCAGTACCTGGATCTGGACAGCCGCCTGAACCGGTTGGAAGGGGGCTCTGCCGCCCCGGCCCTGCCTGCTGTTCCGGCGAGCGCACCGAAGGCTCCTGCAGCCCCGGCAAAACCCGCAGCGGCGGCCACTTCCGAGCGGCCGCCTTCCGTCCATGGTGACCCGGGCAGCCTGGCCGTCACCGGTGACGAGCGTACGTCCTACAACGTGGCCTTCGATGCGTTGAAGGCAGGCAAGTACGATGATTCGGCGCAGCTGTTCCTGAGCTTCCTGGAGCTGTACCCGAACGGCGTCTACGCCCCCAATGCGCTGTACTGGCTGGGCGAGAGCTATTACGCCACCCGCAATTTCCCGATGGCCGAGTCCCAGTTCCGCGAATTGCTCTCGCGCTATCCCACCCACGACAAGGCCGCAGGTGGCCTGCTCAAGGTCGGCCTCTCGCAGTATGGCGAGGGCAAGGTCGACCAGGCCCAGCAGACGCTGGAGACCGTCGTGGCGCAATACCCGGGCTCGGATGCCGCGCGTACCGCGCAGGACCGCCTGCAGTCGATCCGCCTCGGCAATCAGATCCGCTGATCCGCTGACCGGGCGTACAATACGCCCCCTGGCGCTGGGTTGACTCCCGGCAGCCTCCTGTAGAGCCGAGCCCATGCTCGGCTGCTTTCGTTTCCGGCGCCGATACATCCGTCGCCCGCCCCATGAAGAATTGTTTGCCATGACCGCCGTCACTCCGTCCAACGCCGTCGCCACGCCCAGCGAGATCGTGCAGTCGCCACTGCCGCGCCTGAAGATCACCGAGATCTTCACCTCGCTGCAGGGTGAGGCCGATACCGCCGGTTGGCCGACCGTGTTCGTGCGCCTGACCGGTTGCCCGCTGCGCTGCCAGTACTGCGACACCGCGTACGCCTTCCACGGCGGCACCTGGTGGGACATTGATGACATCGTCGCCGAGGTGCTGGCGCAGGGTGTGCGCCATGTATGCGTCACCGGCGGCGAGCCGCTGGCACAGAAGCGCTGCCTGGTGCTGCTGCAGAAGCTGTGCGATGCCGGCCTGGATGTGTCGCTGGAAACGTCCGGCGCGCTGGACGTCAGCGCGGTCGATCCGCGTGTATCGCGTGTGGTCGACATCAAGACCCCCGGCTCGGCCGAGGTCGCGCGCAACAAGCTGGAAAACCTGCCGCTGCTGACCGCGCGCGACCAGATCAAGTTCGTGATCTGCAACCGCGAAGACTACGACTGGGCCAAGGCCATGGTCGCCGAGCACCAACTGGTGCAGCGCACGATGGTGTTCTTCTCGCCCAGCAAGGGCGAGATCACCGCCCGCCAGCTGGCTGACTGGATCGTGGAAGACCGGTTGCCGGTGCGCTTCCAGATGCAGTTGCATAAGATTCTCTGGAATGACGAACCGGGCCGCTGAGCCCGTCCGTTGTTCCTTGATGTAGTTCCGGCGCGGGACAGCGTGCTGGCTTTTCCCCCAAACCGGATGATTTACCCATGAAGAAGGCAGTCGTGCTTCTCTCCGGCGGCATGGATTCAGCCGCCGTCATCGCCATGGCCCAGGAACAGGGCTTCGCCGTGCATGCCCTGAGCGTGCGTTACGGCCAGCGCCATACCTCCGAGCTGGATGCCGCCGCGCGCGTGGCCAAGGCCCAGGGCGTGATCGTGCACAAGACCGTGGACGTGGACCTGCGCAGCATCGGCGGCTCGGCGCTGACCGACGATATCGACGTGCCCGAGGCGGGCGGCGAGGGCATCCCGGTTACCTACGTGCCGGCGCGCAACACCATCATGCTGTCGCTGGCGCTGGGCTGGGCCGAAGTACTCGGTGCCAACGACATCTTCTGCGGCGTCAACGCCGTGGACTACTCCGGTTACCCGGATTGCCGCCCCGAGTTCATCGCCGCCTTCCAGGCGCTGGCCAACTTGGCGACCAAGTCGGGCGTGGAAGGCGCGGGCATCACCGTGCACGCGCCGCTGCAGTTCCTCAGCAAGGGCCAGATCGTCAGCGAAGGCGTGCGCCTGGGCGTGGACTTCGGCCTGACCGTGTCCTGCTACAACGCCGATGCCAGCGGCGCGGCCTGTGGCCACTGCGACGCCTGCCGACTGCGCGCGCAGGGCTTCACCGACGCCGGCGTGGCCGACCCGACGCTGTACGCCTGAGACGCGGGCCGCCGGGCATGGCCCGGCACCACCGGGTGGTCTGATACTGGTAGGTGCCAACCTTGGTTGGCACTCCCTATCCTGGCGCTACCGGCGCTTGGATTCCGGTAGTGCCGGCCGCTGGCCGGCAGCCTCATTGGCGCGCGCAGGCCGCAACCAACCCGATGCTTCGATGAAGCCGCGCACCGCTGCAGGATCCTCGTAATCCAGCTCGATCATCCGTGCGATCGCCGCCTGCTCATCAGGCTGCCGGCGCATGTACTCCTGCGCGATGCGATACCCCGCGTAGTAGCCCAGATCGCTCACCCCGAACGCATTGCGGGCGCTGTTGTACAGCCAGTTGTCCAGGTCATCGCCGTCCATCTCGGCGATGAAGCGAAGGCGGATCTCCGATTCGTGCAACGGCCCGTAGGCATACAGCGGCAGTGCCGGTCGGCGCCCGCTGATCCGCTCGGCGATGTACTCGGCCACGCCCTCGCGCACCGCGTACTGCGCGAGGGAACCGGTGGTCTCGCGCTGCTGGGTGTGCACGTACTCATGCAGGTTGTTCTGCGCATTGTTCGCGCCCGGAATGCTGTCGTAGAAGATCCGCAGGCGGCTGCGCAACGGCTCCGGCAGTTCGCTGACATCCACGCTTGCATCGCCGAGTGCCATTTCCGCGCCGATCAGCACCTGGTTGCCCAGCGTGGTGCCACCTGTGCGCAGCACGCCCACCGCATAGGTGATGCTGGCCGGGCGCAGGGCGGGGTAGAGCCTGCGGAACGCCGCCAGATCCCGCTCCAGCGTGGCGCTGGCCTGCTGTACGTTGGTGGTCAGCGGCCGCACCGAGGCCCAGAAGCGCGGCCAGGCGAGCATGGCGTCGGCGTACTCGGCGGCGGTGTAGTTGCGCACCTTCATCAGCGCATGCAGGCCGGGGCTGCCCGGATCGATGTAGCGCTGCTGGACCAGGGCCACCCGCTGCGCGGCATCGGGTTCGGCAAGCACCGCATCGTAGGTAGCCCAGAAGCGGTCGATATCGTCGGTCCGCACCTGTGTAGGCGATGCCGCAGAGGCGGCAAACGGCAGCAACAGGGCGAGCATCAGCGGCAGTGGCAGGCGCATCCATCGCTCCGGGGCAGGGTCGCAGGTGAGATGCGGCGGGCGGCGGAAAGGTTTAGACGCCCGCAGTTTGGGCGGTGCCGGCCGCTGGCCGGCAACCTGATAGATCCCCGGCTTCACCCAGCCCGGAAAAGTACGGTAGAATGCCCACCCCGCCGAAAGGCCGGGGCCTTGCATGGGCCGTTAGCTCAGTCGGTAGAGCAGAAGACTTTTAATCTTTTGGTCGATGGTTCGAATCCATCACGGCCCACCATTGCAGGCAATGACTTCGGTCATAGAAAAAGGCACCGCGAAGCGGTGCCTTTTTTGTTGCGGAACGTGGAGTCCTACCTGGACTTCGCGCCCTGGGAACGGGCTGTCTCGAGGTCTGCCTCTACCTTGGCGGCAGCATTCGCAGCACGCTCTACTGCGGCGCGTTCAGCGTCGAACCGAGCCTGCCGCTGGGCGCTGTAATTGCGCTCCAGTTCCAGCGAGGCAATGAAACTGTCGGGATGCTTCGCGGCGCATGCCTGCTGCACCAATTGCACGGCACGGTCGGACAGGCCGGGTTGGATGTTGCCGAGCAGGCAGTCGGCGTACGGTACGGACGCGGCCGGGCTTGCGGCCAGTGCGGCAATGATCATGGCATTCAACATGCGAACCTCCTTGTGTCAGTGTCGATGGAACTCGGGACGAACCCGGCCCGAGTATGGGCTGGATTGTGGTGCAGGTGCGCCTACTCAGGCCGGATATCCCGGCACACCAGCTCCGCCAGCCCGCGGCAGGCGAAGAACAGCCCTTCGACCACGCCGTCATCCAGATGCCGATCCGGCGTTGCCATCGATCGGCAGCGATCGATGGCGTGCAGCATCTCTGCCACGGTCAGCATGCCGACGGCAGCCCGCTCCACGCGTGACAGTGCCACCCTGCGCCCTGCGGGAAGGCTTGCATCAGGCCAGGGCTGGCCGTCTGCACCTTCGCCCGCCCGGATGCGTTCGAGGCAGCCCAGAAACGTGCTTAGTTCGGGTATGGGGTTGTCATCGTCGTCGTTGACGCTGGCTACATATGAGGCATAGGACGGACGTTCGGTCATCTCGGCTTCCTCGGCTCTGGGGTGGGAATGCCACCGCGCAGAGCGGGTGGCGGACGGTGCGTGGCTGCAAGCCGGAATGACATCAAGCAATTGACCGGCGGGCCCGAAGACCCCCACGCACCGCCCGCCATAGAGGCCGACGGATCACCCGCCGGCACGGTCCGGAAACAGTGCCGACGGGCGAGCGCAAACAACGTGCTTGATAGTCGTTACGGGCTTGCAGGCCCGGTGCCACCCGTTGTCGGTGGCGCAGCATGGTGTTTACGCTCGCGCTTGGATTTCAATCAGAAATTTCCGGAAGGAAATGCGGAATCCAGGCGCGCGGCGATGGTGGCGCAGGCGTGCCCTGCGCAGCAAGCGTCAGTACACTACGCATTCGTTCTCGCGCGTGGTCGATCGCGTTGGAGAATGCCGCAAACCGCACATGGCGGCGCATCTGTCGTGAACCAGCGCGTGTAAAGCTGGCTTCGCTTTCGCCGTCAATGTCCTCTGTGCGTTCCTGTGTACCCACCGCATTTCGGTGCAGGTGCGACGGTAGAGGCGTCCTTGGCGGTTCAAACGCGACACGTGGCGGTGCACGCGCGGTATGGGGGGCCGTACGCGGGCGTGAGTCACGGCAAGTCATCCACGCATGGCGTGGATCTACGCATCTGGCAGGGATGTTAAGAGGGATGTTAAGCATGTCGCAGCCGCCAACGCTTGCCTCCGGACGCTATGCTCGGCATCTTTCCCTGGATGGGGCGCCCGAATGCGCTTGATCGTGCTGTCGCTGTTGTTGTCCGCTGTCTCCGCCACGCCGCTGATGGCCGCCGAACCGGCGTCGCAGCCGGTGGTCGCTTCGCCGCTGACCATCGGCGAAACCTTCACCGTGCAATCCAAGGCGCTGGGCGAAACCCGCCGCATCAACGTGTACCGCCCGCAACCGTGGGGCCTGGACCCGAAGACGCCGCTGCCGGTGCTATACATGCCCGACGGCGGCATCGGCGAGGATTTCCTGCACGTGGCCGGGTTGGTGCAGGTGCTGACCGGCAACGGCAGCATGCGTCCGTTCCTGCTGGTCGGCATCGAGAACACCGAGCGCCGCCGCGACATGACCGGCCCCAGCAACGTGGCGGAGGATCGCAAGATCGCGCCACGCATTGGTGGCTCAGCGGCGTACCGTGATTTCCTGCGCGATGAACTGATGCCGCAGGTGCGCCAGCGCTACCCGACCACCGACGAGCGCGCGTTGATCGGTGAGTCGTTGGCGGGCCTGTTCGTGGTCGAGACGCTGCTGCAGGAGCCGACCTTGTTCAACAGCTATATCGCGCTGGACCCCAGCCTGTGGTGGAACCGCAGCGCTTTGCTGTCTGGCGCAGGCAAGCAGTTGCCGTCAGTTGCCCGCAGTGGCGCACGGCTGTTCCTGGCCAGTAGTGGTCAGCCGGAACTGGCCGCATCAAGTGCACGCTTGGCGGCGGAGCTGCAGCAGGCATCACCGGCAACGCTGGTGAAATACCAGCCGCTGCCGGAAGAGACCCACGCGACGATCTACCACCCGGCGGCGCTGCAGGCGCTGCGCACGCTGTTCCCGGCACCGCCGCCGGCCTCGCCCTGAGAGTGGCTTGGCGTGCAGCAACGCGGCGTGTGAGGATGCGGTAGCGGCGCCATCTGGGTGCGCCGCCCGCAACGGGAGAGCGAACGGATGCAGCGTTTACGTGGATGGAGTGTGGCGGTCTGCCTGGCCGTGAGTGGTTGTGCGATGGCGGTGGCGCCGCCAGCCGCGCAGGGTGAAGCGAAGGAGAGCGCGGCCACCGCTGTGCCGGGCGTGGTGCTGCCGGATACCGAAGCGCTGCGCGTGCACGATCCTGTTGGTCGTGATTATCCGATCTGGGTGGCACTGCCGGCCGACTATGCCGCGCATCCTGAAAAACGCTACCCGGTGCTGTACGTGACCGATGCGCTGTACAGCTTTCCGCTGGTGCGCAGCGTGCGCAACCTGGTGGGGCAGCAGGGTGTCAACATCGAGGATTTCATCCTGGTCGGGTTGCCGCCGCAGGAAGGCCTGACGTCCAAGCAGAGCCGCTCGCGCGACTACACCCCCAGTGATCCTGTCCGCACGCCTGCCGGCTATTACAGCGATGACGTCACCTATGGCGGCGCGGCCCACTACCGCGACTTCCTGGCTGACCACGCGCTGCCGATGATCGATGCGCGCTACCGTACCGATCCGGCCCGGCGCGTGTTCGCGGGTCATTCCTATGGCGCGCTGTTTGGTGCTTACGTGCTGACGACCCAGCCCGACATGTTCGGCACCTACATCCTGTCCAGTCCGTCGCTGTGGTTCGACCAGGGCCTGCTGCCGCGCATGCAGGACGCCGCGGTAATGCCTTCGCAGCCCACCCGTGTGCTGCTGTCGGTGGGCGGCTACGAGACGGTCAAGCCGGGGCCACGCTATTCAACGGGCAATGACATGCTGCGGCAGACCGCCGACTTCACCGGCCAGCTGCAGGGCAGTGGGCGAAAGCTGCAGGTGGAGAACATCGTGATTGATGACGAAGACCATCTCACTGTGTATCCGCGCGTGATCACCCGTGCGCTGCTGCAGGTGCTTCCGGGTGAGGGGCCGTATACCGGCGGTTGACGGCCGGCTCCATCCACGCATGGCGTGGATCTACTGGCAGCATTTTCCGTTCACGCAACGGTGCGCATCGCAGTAGATCCACGCCATGCGTGGATGAATGCCTCACGCGGCCTGTGCATCCGCCGCGGTCAACACGCCGACATCCGCATGCCGGAAGCACAGCCGGATCGCATCCAGCAGCTCGCTCATGTTGTAGGGCTTGGGCAGGAAGTGGATGCCGTCGTGCAACTGCGGCAGCACGGCATGCTGGTCCATGCCTGAAGTCACCAGGATCGGCAGCTCGGGATAGAGGCCGCGCACGCGGTTGGCGGCCTCGATGCCGCTGACCCGGCCGAGATTGACGTCGGTGAACATCAGGTCGAAGCGCTCACCGGCCGCCAACAGGCCCAGCGCGGCTTCGGCGCTGCTGACGCCAGCGACGTGGCAGGCCTGGCTCTCCAGCGCCATCCGGCTCAGTTCACGGGTTTCCTCGGCGTCTTCGATCAGCAGGACGCGTGGTTCAACGTGGCGCTTGGACAGCAGCATGACGCAACAACTCCGGACGGCAGGGCATGAAAGGCGCGCAAGTATGCGCAAGCCGGGGGTGATTCCGGCGTGCACGCCAGGCTAAGTGAGCGTTACAGCCGATGCTGGCGCCGGCGGCGAACCTGCCAGGCCAGCGCTGCGACCGCCAGCAGTGCGGTGCCGATGCGCAGGCTGGTGGCCTGCCAGCCGAGCGCAACGGCGTCGTCGAGGCTGAATACATTCCAGGCCAGGTTCATCGATATGTGCAGGGCCAGACCGCACCACAGGGTGTTGCCGTCGAGGTGGTCGAGCCAGGCGAAGATGAAACCACCGAAGGCGATCACTACGCCGACGAACAGGGCCATGCCGCCGCCGTCGAGGCCACCAAAGCCCAGCCAGTGCACCATGCCGAACAGCAGGGCCTGCGGCAGCGCCAGCAGCGGCCACGGGCCGCGCACGATGCGTACCAGCAGGGCGAAGCCGAGGCCGCGGAACAGCACTTCTTCGGCCAGCGGGAACAGCACGCCCAGCATCGCGGCATCCAGTGCTGTCAGCGCCGTGTTGGCCGTCCCCAGCATGGCCAGCCCCAGCCAGCACGGCAGGCTGGCCAGCAGTACCCACAACGGGCCGCCGCTGCCGTTTCCCCGCAGGCCGAGGCTGGCCAGCACGCCCACACCGCGGGGGCGCAGCAGCGCGGCCAGCAGCAGCGCCACCAGCACCGCCAGCGCGTTGTCCAGCAGGCTGCCACCGTAGGGCATGGGCAGGGCGGGAATCGGAGCTCCCAGCGCGGCACTGATGTCACGCACGTTCAGGCCGAGGCCAACGCCCAGCAGCACCAGCAACAGGCGCATGCCGGTGGGAATCGAGTCGCGGGCAGTCATCTGCATTCCTTGCAGCGGGGGAGCGGGCAGTCTGCAGGGCGGGGGATGGGGCGGCACGCGCCGGAAGTCCCTCTGCCATCGGTCATGCGTTGCCGCACAGTCATCCGCACGCAGGTACAGTCGAGGCCAGACCGACAGGAGCAATGCGAATGCTGTGCCCCGTGTGCAAGACCCAGACCCTGCAGATGTCCGAACGCCATGGCATCGAGATCGACTACTGCCCGAGCTGCCGTGGGGTATGGCTGGATCGTGGCGAACTGGACAAGATCATCGAACGCGCCACCGACGGTGCTGGTGCCGCCATGCCGCCGCCAGGGCCCGCGCCTGTGCAACCGCAGGCCGCGCCGCCGCCGGTGATGCACCGCGATACCCGTCATCTCGGCCAGCGCCATGATGACAACCGTGGCCAGTACAGCCAGGGCTACAAGAAAAAGAAGAAGGAGAGCTTCCTCTCCGAGCTGTTTGATTTCTGACGCCGCTCAGGGCCGGCGCAGGATGAATTCGCGGTCGCGGCTGTCGCCGACGATGAAGTCGTACTCGCCGGCCTTGCTGCAGCCGTAACGCGCGTAGAAGCGCTGCGCACCGAAGTTCTCTTCCCACACGCCCACCCACAGGGTGCGGCGCTGTGGCTGGTCCAGCCAGGCCATGAACGCATCCATCAGCCGCGCGCCGTGGCCGCCGTTCTGGTGGCTGGCCAGGATGTACAGACGCTTCAGTTCGACGTCGCCGTCGCGCGCGTCCGCATGCGGCAGGGTGTTGGCACCGGCGGCCAGATAGCCCACCACCGTTTCGCCATCCAGCAGCAGCCACACCGCGCTGCGCGGGTCGGACAGTTCGACCCGCTGCGGTGCGCTGCCGTAGTGATCCTGCAGGAAGGTGCGCAGGTCCTGCGGCGGATAGGAATCGCCCCAGGTTTCGGTGTAGGTGGCGATGGCGATCGCCGACAAGACGTCGACGTCGGCCAGGGTGGCGCGGCGGATATGCAACGACATGGTGCAGCCTGCAATGGAACGTGCGGCAGTGTAGCCGGCCCCGGTGGTTGCCGGGGCTGGCTAGTGCTCACGATTGCCTGCTCAGAACCACATGCGGATGCCGGCGACCCAGCGCGTATCGCATGCATGGTCGCCGGCATAGTCTGCCGTGTCGCCGAACGCGCGTTCGTGGCTGATGCCGATGTACGGTGCGAAGCGGCGATTGAATTCGTAGCGCAGGCGCAGGCCGGCTTCGACCTTGTTGAGGCCGCGGCCGATGCCGTACTCGGGTTCATCCTTGCTGGCCACGGTCGCTTCCAGCAGGGGCTGCAGGATCAACCGGTTGGTCAACAACACGTCGTATTCGATTTCGGCCTTGGCCATCAGCTGGCCACCGGAGCCGGCATACAGCGTGGCCGAGCTTTCGAACTTGTACGGCGCCAACCCCTGGATGCCGATCGCCGCCCAGGTGCGTGAGTCGGCGGGGCGGAAGTCCTGGCGTACGCCGACCAGCACGTCCCACCACGGCGAAATGGCGCGCCCGTAGAGTGCTTCCACGCCTGACGATTCCGTGCGGCCTTCGCTGCGTTCGCCATCGGTGCGCAGCCACAGGCGGTTGATGTTGCCGCCGATCCAACCGCTGGCCTCCCAGGCCTGGCCGTTGCCGTTCTTTCCATCCCAGTGTTCCAGGCGATCGATCAGCAACAGGCTGTTGATCTCCGGAGCGTGCTCCATCGCACCATGCGCGATGGGCGGGAATGCGGCCGCACGATCGGCATCGGTGGGGACCGGGATCGGCTCGCGTGGCTCGGTAGGTGCGGGCGTGCCATGGCCCATCGCCGCGTGATCCATCTGGGAATGGTCCATCGTGGAATGGTCCATCGCCGCCGGTTCCATCGCACCATGGTCCATCTTCGAATGGTCCATCTTCGAATGATCGACCCGTTCGACCGGCGCCTTCGCGGTTTTCGCCGGCGGGTCCATCGCGGCCATGTCATGGCCTGCATGTGATTGCGCGAATACCGGCAATGCAGCAGCCAGGCCCAAGGCCAGCAGGCTGGGGGAAAGGAGTGAGCGGCTCATTCTTCGATCCTCACTTCGCGCATCATGCCGGCTTCCATGTGGTACAGCAGATGGCAGTGGTAGGCCCAGCGGCCGAGTGCATCGGCGCGCACGCGATAGGTGCGGCGGGTGCCGGGCGGCATGTCGATGGTGTGCTTGCGCACCTGGAATTCACCTTGCGCGTTTTCCAGATCGCTCCACACGCCATGCAGATGGATCGGGTGCTGCATCATGGTGTCGTTGACCAGCACGATGCGCATGCGCTCGCCGTAGTTCAGGCGCAGTGGCTCGGCACCGGCGAAGGGAATGCCATCGAACGACCAGGAGAACTTCTCCATGTGGCCGGTGAGGTGCAGCTCGATCTCGCGGCTCGGCTCGCGGCCATCGGGGTCTTCGAACAGGCTGCGCATCGCACCATAGGTCAGCACCTGGCGGCCGTTGTCGCGCAGGCCGATGCCGGGGTCGTCCAGTTTCGGCTCGGTGGCCGAGCTCTGCATGTCCACCAGCGGGTTGTTGCGCTCGCTGGCGGGATGCTTCGGTGCCTTGCTGGCGGTATCGCCGCCACCATGCGCACCGTGGCCCATGCTGGCGCCGCAGCCGCCTTCCATGCCCTTCATCGCCGCCATGTCGTGGCCGCCGTGGCCCCCGCCGCCCATGTCATGACCCATGTCGCTCATCGTCAGCAGCGGGCGCGGGTCGCGCGCGGGAATCGGTGCCTGCAGGCCATGGCGCACGGCGAGGGTGCCGGCGGCATAGCCGGTGCGGCCCATGTCCTGGCAGAAGATGGTGAAGGCATCCTGGCCGCTGGGTTCCACCAGTACGTCGTAGGTTTCGGCCGGGGCGATGCGGAACTCGTCGATGCTGACCGGATGGATGTACTGGCCGTCGGCGGCGACCACGGTCATCTTCAGGCCGGGGATGCGCACGTCGAAGTAAGTCATCGACGCGCCATTGATGAAACGCAGCAGCACCTTTTCGCCACTGCGGAACAGCCCGGTCCAGTTGCCGGCAGGCGCAGTCCCGTTCATCAGGTAGGTGTAGGTGTGCGCGTTGATGTCGGAGATGTCGCTGGGCGTCATCCGCATCCGGCCCCACATGCCGCGGTCGGACAGTGCGGCCGACCACCCGTCGCGCTTCGCATCGCGCAGGAAGTCGGGCAGGGTGCGCTTGTAGTAGTTGTCGTGCTCGGCGAGCTTCTTCATGCGCCGGAACAACGCACCCGGGTCCATGTCGGTCCAGTCGGACAGCATGATCACGTGCTCGCGGTCGTGGTGGTACGGCGCCGGCTCTGCCGGGTCGATGATCAGCGCACCGTACAGCCCTGCCTGTTCCTGGAACAGCGAATGGCTGTGATACCAGTAGGTGCCGGACTGCTTGAGATTGAAGTGGTAGTGGTAGGTCTCGCCGGGGCCGATGCCGTTGAAGCTCAGGCCGGGTACGCCATCCATGTTGGCCGGCAACAGGATGCCGTGCCAGTGGATGGAGGTGGGGTGCTGGCCGAGCGTGTTGCGCACGAACAGGTCCACGGTCTGGCCTTCGCGCCAGCGCAGGATCGGTGCCGGCAGCGAGCCATTGACGGTGATCGCCGGGCGGGTGCGGCCGGTGAAGTTGGCCAGCGACTCGCCGATGGCCAGTTCAACGCGGGTATCGCTGATGACCGCCGGCGCGCCGGCCAGGCGTGGCGCGGCAGAGGCGGCGGCAAGCGCACGCTGCGGGACGCCGGCTGCGGCGATGCCGGCAACCACGCCGCCAGCGGCGATGCCCTGCACGAAAAGACGACGCGACGGCATGGGCACAGCGCCCGGGCCGGGAGGAATACGGGTACTCATGGTGGTGACTCCAAACACGGAAAGACGCCAGCGCAGGGCCGGCTTCGGTGCGCAGCGCGCACGAGGCGTGTTGGATCAGCCGATGGGAGGGCGTGAGATCGGCGGCAGCGGCGGTGCCGGGCGGCCGTTGGCAGGCATCGGCTGCGGGGTCAAGGAAAGACCGGGGCCGGCCAGGAACGGTAGTGCCTGCACCGCCAGCAGCGGATGCTGGGCGCAGCTGCGCACGCAGTCCTTGATCTGGCAGTGCGCGTCATGGGCGGGGGCCTTGGCCTGCGGCGCCTCGTCGGCGGTCATGCCGGCGTGGTGGTGGCAGTCCGCATCGCCCTCATCGGTCATGGCCGAGGTCATCGCGTGGGCCATGCGGCCCATCTCTTCGTGCCCGCTGGCCATGGCCGCGTTCAGCCCGTTGAGCAACAGGCTGAGCATGAGCACGACACGGAGCAGGGTCGAGGCGAGGGACATGGCGTCAATTTAGCCGCAAGCGGGGCCGGATGCACTTCATGCTGAATGGTGTGTTCAAGGTTGGAGCTGCACCAATGTAGTGCCGAGCCCATGCTCGGCGCTTCTGCGCGAACGGCAGCCGAGCGTGGGCTCAGCTCTACAGGGGCATCAGCGTACGGTTGGCGCTACCCTTCCTCGCGCACGATCTCCACCAGGCGCGGACCATAGCGGCTGAGCTTGGTGCCGCCGATGCCACCGACCCGGGCCAGCTCGTCCAGCGAGGTCGGGCGCTGTTCGGCGATGTTGCGCAGGGTGCTGTCGTGGAAGATCACGAAGGCCGGTACGTTCTGCTCGCGCGCCAGCTCGGCGCGCAGGCCGCGCAGCGCATTGAACAGGGCCAGGTCCTGTGGCAGCACCGACAGGCCGGTGCGCTGCGCACTACGTTCGCGCCCGGTGCTGGCACTGACCGCATCACGGCGCATGCTGATCTGGCGGCGACCGGTCAGCACGTCGCGGCTGGCATCGGTCAGGCGCAGGCCGCCGTGTCCCTCGCTGTCCACTTCCAGCATGCTGGCAGCCACCAGCTGGCGGAACACGCTGCGCCAGGTGCGCGCATCCAGGTCGCGGCCGATGGCGTAGGTGCTCAGCTTGTCGTGGCCCTGCTGCTTGACCTTCTCGTTCTCGCTGCCGCGCAGGACGTCGATCAGGTGGCCGACGCCGAAGCGCTGGCCACTGCGGTACACACAGCTCAAGGCCTTCTGCGCGGGGATGGTGGCATCCCAGGCCGCAGGCGGGGTCAGGCAGTTGTCGCAGTTGCCGCAGGGCTTGGGATAGGTTTCACCGAAACCGGCCAGCAGCACCTGGCGGCGGCACTGCATCGATTCGCAGTAGCCCAGCAGGTGGTCGAGCTTGGACCGCTCCAGCTGCTTGCGCTCCTCGCTGGCCTCGGACTGCTCGATCATCTGCTTGAGCAGCACCACATCGCCCAGCCCGTAGCAAAGCCAGGCCTCGGCGGCTTCACCATCGCGGCCGGCGCGGCCGGTCTCCTGGTAATAGCCTTCCATCGACTTGGGTAGATCGGTGTGGGCGACGAAGCGCACGTCCGGCTTGTCGATGCCCATGCCGAAGGCGATGGTGGCGCACATGACAATGCCGTCCTCGCGCAGGAACCGGCGCTGGTTGTTGGCACGCACTTCCGAGGGCAGGCCGGCGTGGTAGGGCAGGGCGTTGAAACCCTGCGTGCACAGGAACTCGGCGGTTTCCTCCACCTTGCGCCGTGACATGCAGTAGACGATGCCGGCCTCGCTGCGATGGCTGCGCAGGAAATCGCTCAGCTGCTTGCGGGCGTTGTCCTTCTGCACCACGGTGTAGCGGATGTTGGGGCGATCGAAAGAGCTGACGAAGTGTCGTGCTTCGGCCAGGTCCAGACGCTCGGCAATCTCGCGCTGGGTCGGCGGGTCGGCGGTAGCGGTCAGGGCGATCCGCGGAATCTCCGGCCAGCGCTCGTGCAGGACGGTCAGCTGCCGATATTCGGGGCGGAAGTCGTGGCCCCATTGCGACACGCAATGGGCTTCGTCGATGGCGAACAGGGCGATCCGGCTGCGCGACAGCAGCGACAGGAAGCGGCCGGTCAGCAGGCGCTCGGGGGCGACATAGAGCATGTCGAGCTCACCGGCGAGCAGTTCGCGTTCGACCCGGGCGGCCGTTTCGGCGTCCAGGGTCGAGTTCAGGAATTCGGCGCGCACGCCGAGCTGGCGCAGGGCTTCTACCTGGTCCTGCATCAAGGCGATCAGCGGCGAGATGACGATGCCACAGCCGTCTCGCAGCAGGGCGGGCACCTGGTAGCACAGCGACTTGCCGCCACCGGTAGGCATCAGCACCAGGGCATCGTGACCGGCAGCCACATGCTCCACGATGTCCTGCTGCGGACCACGGAAATCGTCGTAACCAAAGACGCGGCGGAGCAGGTCGTGCGCGGGACGGGAAGCCATCCGGCTAGTTTACCCCGGCGGGGGTTCGGCCGGGTTGCACCCGGCACCCGCTATGAGCCAGAGCAACATCAACGTCAAAGGCAACAGCCGGCTCTGGGGTAATCCGTGGTTTGGCGGGGCGGTGTCGGATTGCGGGGACGCCGTAAACCCGTCCGTGGGGGCTTGGCCGCGGCATCCATGCCGCGGACACCCCGCAATCCGACACCGCCCCACCTTCGACAGTTTCCCGGTGACGGTTGGGCCATCCACGCCATGCGTGGATCAAATCTGTCAGATATCGACAAACAAAATGGGGTCAGATCCGTTTTCCTGCGGAAAACGGATCTGACCCCAAGATGGTCCGACAGATCGCGGAAATCTGTCGAAGGCGGGGTGGGTCCGGTGGCAGGGGTGTCCGCGGCATGGATGCCGCGGCCAAGCCCCCAAGGACGGGTTTACGGCGTCCCCTGCCACCGGACCCACCCCGCCTACCCACAGGAACCCAGCTTTTGCTTCGGCCGTTGCCGTTGCAGTTGCCTCTGCGGGTGCAGGGCGCCGCCCTGCCGAACCCCCACCCCTTACTGGAGCAGGGAACGCAGCATCCACGCGTACTTCTCGTGGGTCTGCAGGCGCTGGGTCATCAGATCCTCGGTCGGGGCGTCGTCAGCGTCGTCGGCCACATCCAGCACTTCACGTGCCGTACGGCATACCGCTTCGTTGGCGACCACCAACTGGCGTACCATTTCACGCCAGTCCGCACTGTCGGTCAGGCCCGGCTCCTCGACGATCGAGGTCAGCGCAGCAAATTCCCGGTAGGAGCCCGGGGCATTGAAGCCCAGTGCGCGGATGCGCTCGGCCACGTCGTCCAGTGCCGCCCACTGCTCGGTGTACTGCGTCTCGAACATGGTGTGCAGCGAGTTGAACATCGACCCGGTGACATTCCAGTGGAAGTTGTGGGTCTTCAGGTAGAGCGTGAACGCATCGGCCTGGAACCGCGCCAAACCGTCGGCGATCTTCTTGCGGTTGCCCTGGGTGATCCCGATATCGATGTTCGGGGCCGACGGCGCGGAAGCCGCAAGCTTCTGCTTGCCGGTCTTGGGCTTGGTCGTGCTCTTGGTCTTCGCCATGGGGTTCCTCCTTGTGGAATCGTTGGCCTTCACAATAAATCAGTCTTGATGACTGGTCGCATTCAAAGTTTTAAACGAACCGATTGATGAACGCTATCGACAAAATGCCGCAGTCCCGCCAGCGCCAACAGCGTGCCGCCATCGACGGCGCCATGAGCCGCGACCGTGGACGATTGCTGGGAATGCTCTCGCGTTGCCAAGCCAAGCCACAGGATGCGGCGCTGGCCGCCAGTTTCGAGCAGGCCTTGCAGGTTTCGGTGCAGCGCCGGCAGGCGCGGGCGCAACAACAGCCGGCCATTACTCTGGACCCTCAGCTGCCGATTGCGCGTGAAGCCGAGACCATCACCCAGCTGATCCGAGACCATCAGGTGGTGGTGATCGCCGGCGAAACCGGTTCGGGCAAGACCACGCAGCTGCCGAAACTGTGCCTGGCCGCCGGCCGTGGCCAGGCGGGCATGATCGGCTGCACGCAGCCGCGACGGATCGCCGCCCGTGCGGTCGCCAGCCGTGTCGCGCAGGAGCTGCAGAGCGAGCTGGGCCAGCTGGTGGGCTACCAGGTGCGCTTCAACGACAAGGTCGGCGAAGACACCCGCATCAAGTTCATGACCGACGGCATCCTGCTGGCTGAAATCGCCAGTGATCGCTGGTTGTCGAACTACGACACGATCATCGTCGACGAAGCGCACGAACGCAGCCTCAACATCGACTTCCTGCTCGGCTATCTCAAGCAGCTGCTGTGCAAACGCCCGGACCTGAAGCTGATCGTCACTTCGGCGACCATCGACACCGAGCGTTTCGCCCAGCATTTCGACAACGCGCCGGTGATCAGCGTCGAAGGCCGTACCTATCCGGTGGAGGTGCGCTATCGCGCGCTGGAAGGCGAGGGCGAAGACCAGGGCGAGCGCACGGTCAATGATGCGATCGTCTCGGCCATCGACGAAATCACCCGGCTGGATTCGCGCGGTGATGTGTTGATCTTCCTGCCGGGCGAGCGCGAGATCCGCGATGCGCACCAGTCGCTGGAACGGCGCAAGTACCGCAACACCGAAGTGCTGCCGCTGTACGCACGGCTGTCCAACCAGGACCAGGACCGGGTGTTCAACCCGGGTCCGAACCGGCGCATCGTGCTGGCCACCAACGTGGCCGAGACCTCGTTGACGGTTCCGCGCATCCGTTATGTGGTCGACCCCGGTTTCGCCCGCGTCAAACGTTACAGCCCGCGCAACAAGCTTGACCGCCTGCACATCGAGCCGATCTCGCAGGCCAGTGCCAACCAGCGCAAGGGCCGCTGTGGCCGTGTGGCTGAAGGTATCTGCTATCGCCTTTATGCCGAGGCCGATTTCCAGGCACGGCCGGAGTTCACCGATCCGGAAATCCGTCGCTCCAGCCTGGCCGGGGTGATCCTGCGCATGCTGCAGCTCGGCCTGGGCCGCATCGAGGACTTCCCGTTCCTTGAGGCGCCGGATGAGCGGGCCGTCGCTGATGGTTGGCAGCATCTGACCGAGCTGGGGGCGATCGACAGCGAGCGCCATCTGACCGCGATCGGCAAGCAGATGGCGCGCCTGCCGGTGGACGTGAAGCTGGCACGCATGCTGGTTGCCGCACAGGCGGTCAGCTGCCTGCGGCCGATGCTGGTGATCGCCTCGTTCCTGGGCATCCAGGATCCGCGCGAGCGCCCGCCCGAAGCGCGTGGCGCGGCCGATAACGCACATGCGCAGTTCGCTGATGGCCGCTCCGAGTTCGTCGGTGTGCTACGTCTGTGGGATGCCTATCGCCAGTCCCATGAGGATCTGACCCAGTCCAAGCTGCGCGACTGGTGCGGCCGCCATTTCCTTGGTTTCCTGCGCATGCGTGAATGGCGCGAGCTGCATCGGCAGCTGCGCCTGTTGTGCGAGGAACTGGGCTGGAAAGAAGAGACCAATGAGGTATCGATGGCGCCGCTGCTGGCTGGCAGCAGTGCCCCGCCAGCCGCACGCGACGATGCCACTGCGGTGAAGGCGACCCGAGGCCAGCTGCACCGCGCCGCGCGCCTGGCCCGCGAGGGCAAGGCGGAAACGGCGCCCGCGCCGGTCGCCGCGCGTGCGCAGAAGGACCAGGTGCCCGACGGCGGTGGTTACAGCGAACGCGTTCGCGCTGCTGCCTACCAGACCCTGCATCGGGCGCTGGTGTCGGGCCTGCCCACGCAGATCGGCCATCGCAGCGAGAAGGGCGATTTCCAGGCGCCGCGCCAACGCCGTTTCCTGCCGTTCCCCGGCTCGACGCTTTCCAAGCGGCCGCCGCCGTGGCTGCTGGCAGCCAACCTGCTGGATACGCAGAAGGTATGGGGCATGACCCTGGCGGCAATCGAGCCGGACTGGGTGATCGCCGAACTGCCGCACCTGCTGCTGCGCAAGCACTTCGATCCGCACTGGTCGCGTGCGCAGGGCCAGGTGCTGGCCTCCGAACAGATCAGCCTGTTCGGGCTGGTGCTGGCACCGAAGAAACCGGTGCATTACGGCCGCATCAATGCCGGCGAAGCGCACGACATCTTCGTGCGCCAGGCACTGGTGACCGGTGAAATCAACACCCGTGCCAGCTTCGTGGCGGACAACCAGAAGGTGCTGGAGCAGGCCCGCGAGGAAGAGGCCAAGCTGCGCCGTGCCGGCATCGTCGCCGACGAGGACTGGCAGGCACGCTGGTACCTGGACCGGGTGCCGCCGCAGATCCACTCCGCGTCCGGGCTGGATGCGTGGTGGAAGGCGTTGCCGCCGGAACAACGCAAGGGACTGCACTGGTCGCTGCTGGATCTGCTGCCGGGCGAAGGCAGCGAGCAGGAGCGCTACCCGAAGTACCTGGCACTGGGCCAGGCGCGGCTGCCGCTGCACTACCGCTTCGAGCCGGGTGCCGAGGATGACGGCGTGACCCTGGACGTTCCGCTGCATCTGCTCAATGCATTGGATGCGGTGCAGTTGGGATGGCTTGCGCCCGGTTTCGTTGCCGACAAGGCGGCGGCATTGATCCGCAGCCTGCCCAAGGCGATGCGGCGCAACTACGTGCCGGCGCCGGATTTTGCGCGCGCCTTCTACGAAGCGTTCTCGCAACCCAGCGCCGATGCGATCACCGGTGAGCTGGCGCGCTTCCTGTCACGGGCAACCGGGGCAACGGTGGCCGCGACCGATTTCGATCCCGGTTCAATCGAGCCGCACCTGCACATGAACCTGCGCCTGCGCGATGAGCAGGGCAAGGTGCTGGCGACGTCGCGCGACCTCGATGTCCTGCGTGCGACGTTCGGCGGCCGTGCCGGCGATGCGTTCGCCGCGCGTGCCGGGCGCGAGATGGCGGCCGATGGTCTGCGCACGTTCCCGGCCACGCCGATTCCGCTGCAGGTGCCGGGCGAAGCCGGCGTGCCGGCCTATCCCGCGCTGAAGGATGAGGGTGACAGCGTCGCATTGCGTATCTACGCCGATCGCCAACAGGCCGAGGAATCACACCCGCTTGGTGTGCGCCGACTGCTGGAGATCGGCCTGGGCGAGAAGATCAAGCAGGCACGCAAGCAGTTGCCGGTCGCAGCGAAAACCGGCCTGTTGTACGCCTCGATCGAAACCCAGGAGCGCCTGCGTGGCGATCTGGTCGATGCGGCGATGAATGCCGTGCTGGCCGACGGCCTGGGTGATATCCGCGATGCGGCGGCATTCGAGCAGCGTCGCGAACACGCAGCAAAAACGCTGTTCGGCGAAGCCATGCAGCGGTTGAAACTGGCCGAGTCGATCCTTGCCCTTGTGGCCGAGTTGAAGCCGATGCTGGAAGCGCCGTTGATGGGCTGGGCGCGCGGCAATCTGGATGACATGGAAGCGCAGCTGGTTGGGCTGATCCATCCCGGCTTCCTGCGCGACACGCCGGCTGACGCTCTGGCGCAGTACCCGCGTTACCTGAAAGCGATGATCCTGCGCACCGAACGTGCAAAGCGCGATCCACCCCGAGACCAGGCGCGCATGCTGGAACTGCACCCGTTCCTGGAGGCGTTGCAGGTGGGTGAGCAGCAGGGCCTGCGCGAGCGGCCGCAGTGGCAGGCACTGCGCTGGGACCTGGAAGAACTGAGGGTGTCGTTGTTCGCGCAGGAACTGGGCGCACGCACCGGCGTTTCGGCGAAGAAGCTGGCGCAGCGGGTGACCGCACTGCGCCAGGCCTCGTAACCCTTGGCCCGACCCCGCCGGGTGCTCGCCGGTGGGGTCAAGCGGAATGCCATCCACGCATGGCGTGGATCTACCGCGGGTCTCGGCGGTAGCGGCCGATGGCGCCGTTACTTGGTGCGGCGCACCTTGGGCTGGGCGTTCACGCCTTCGACCTTCAGGTACCACACGCCCATCACGCCGGGGCTGATGCTGACCTTCGGTGATTGCTTGCGCACGCCGGAAACCGAGGTGGTATCGGTCTGTTCCCACTGCTGGTCATTGTCCAGCACATAGATCCGGCCCTTGCCGAAACCGCGGAACTCGCCCTGCAGCGCCCCGCTGATCGGCTCCTTGCTGCCGAAGTCGAAGAAGCCGCGGTTCTTCACGATCACTTCCTGGCGGCCTTCCTCGCGCGCTTCTTCGCGCACCGCAGCGACGGCCTTGGTGGTGGCGGCTTCAACCTTGCCCTGCAGCCAACGGTTCAGCGTGGCCAGCTCGGCGGCATTGAGCTTGTCCAAGCCTGCGGCCTTGAATTCGGCCGCTGACATCTGCTGCTGCAGGTCACCCTGCACCACGCGCTGGGCCAGCGCGGGCGCCGACAGGGACAGCAGCACGGCGGCACAGGCCAGCAGGCGCGGGCGGAAAGGCTGGGTGATCGAAGGCATGCGGAACTCTCCCGTGGATGTCGGCGAGTGTAGCGGCATGTCCACATTCCCGGCGATGGTGGCCGCGGCGATTGTTCCTGAACGGCTGCGGCGCTAGTGTAGGGGCTTCTGTCTTGCCTGCTCGATGCTGTGAACCGCGCTTCCGTCCCCGGCCTGGATGCCTTGTTGAACCGTCCCTCGGCAGCCGTGCTGCCTGCTCCGCTGCGCCAGGCCCTGCGCGGGCATTGGGAGGCGCCGGACTGCGACCCGCATATGCGTGCCAGCTGGTCGGTGCTGGGCGATACCCTGGACGCGCTGGCGATGCTCTCGGCAGACGAGGGCGCTGTGGTGGCGGCCCTGCTGTTCGATCTGCCGGGCCTGCGCGTTCACCTCGACGCGTTGCCGCTGGGTAGCCACAAAGCGGCGGTGATCGGCCTGCTCGATGGCCAGGATGCGGCCGACCCGGTGTGGGCCCTGCATGCCGGTCGCGAGGCGGGCCGTAACAGTGAAGGCCTGCGCCGGTTGCTGCTGGCCATCATCCGCGACCTGCGGGTGGTACCAATCCTGCTGGCCCGGCAGCTGGCGCGCATGCGCGCGGCCGACAAGCTCGATGAAGAGCAGCGCCGCGCGCTGGCCCAGTTGACCCGTGACATCCATGCGCCGCTGGCCAACCGGCTGGGCATCTGGCAGTTGAAATGGGAACTGGAAGACCTGGCGTTCCGCCACCTGGAACCGGAAACCTACCGGCGCATCGCGCGCGAGGTCGACGAAACCCGCATCGCCCGCGAACGCTACGTCGAGAACGTGAAGAAGGTGCTGTCGCGTGAACTGGGCGTGCAGGGCATCCACGCCGAGGTCAGTGGCCGACCCAAGCACATCTACAGCATCTGGCGGAAGATGCAGAAGAAGCGCCTGGCCTTCGACCAGCTGTATGACATCCGTGCGGTACGGGTAATGGTCGACGACGTGGCCGCCTGCTACGCCGCGCTCGGTGTGGTGCATGCGCTGTGGGCGCCGGTGCCGAGCGAGTTCGACGATTACATCGCCCGGCCCAAGGCCAACGATTACCGCTCGCTGCACACGGCGGTGGTTGGCCCGGAAGGGCGCACCATCGAAGTACAGATCCGGACCCACGACATGCACGCGCAGGCCGAGCTGGGCGTGGCCGCGCACTGGAAATACAAGGAAGGCGGCAAGGGCGCGGAGAAGTCGTTCGATCGCAAGATCACCTGGATGCGCCAGCTGCTGGAGCAGGCACAGGACGGGCAGGGCAATGAACTGGCCGGGGCGCTCGATGCCGAGCTGACCGAGGACCGGGTGTACGCGCTGACCCCGAAGGACGAGGTGCTGGACCTGCCGCAGGGTGCCACACCGCTGGATTTTGCCTACCAGGTGCACACCATGGTCGGGCACCGCTGCCGTGGCGCCAAGGTCAACGGCCGCATCGTGCCGTTGACCTACCGGCTGCGCAGCGGTGATCGGGTCGAGATCCTGACCGGCAAGGAGGCCGACCCGCGCCGCGACTGGCTGATGCCGGCCAACGGCTTCCTGGCCAGCAACCGCTCGCGCGAGAAGGTGCGCAGCTGGTTCCACAAGCTGGACCGTGCGCGCAACGTGCAGGCAGGGCGCGAGCTGCTGGAGCGCGAACTGAAACGGCTGGGCCTGCAGCATTCGGACCTGTCCGCAGCGGCGAAGAAGTTCCATGCCGACAGTGTCGACGACCTCTATATCCAGGTCGCCCTCGGCGATACTGGCCCCAACCAGGTCAGCCGTTCGCTGCTTGAAGCCGAGCGTGCGGCCAGCCAGCCGGTCGCACCGCCGACCCTGCCGCGGCCGACCGCGCGCCGCGAGAACCTGGGCAAGTCCAAGTTCACCGTACAGGGCGTGGGCAACCTGCTGGTGCAGCTGGCGCGCTGCTGCCAGCCGGTGGCAGGCGAACCGATTGTCGGCTACCTGACCCGTAGCCGGGGTGTCACGGTGCATCGTGCAGACTGCGTCGCACTGGCGCGACTGGCCGCGACCAGCCCGCAAAGGATCCTGCCGGTGGAATGGGGCCAGGCCGGCGGTGGCTACGAAGTGGACGTGGTGGTCGAGGCGGTCGACCGCCGCTGGCTGCTGAAGGACATCACCAACCTGATCGCACAGGAAGACGCCTACGTGCTGGACATCCACAGCGACAACGTCCGCAACAGTGGCCGCGCGCATCTGCGCCTGCGGCTGAAGGTCAGCGACTACGGCCAGTTGTCGAATCTGCTGGGCAAGCTCGATGCGCTGCCCGGCGTCAGCGAGGCGCGTCGTCTGGGCTGAGCTTCACGCTGCCCCGGCTACCCTGCACGCATGGAACGCGAGCCCCCGCATCGCTCACACGGCGCCGCACATCCGGCGCTCGATCGCGTTCGCCGCGAAAGCCGCTGGTGGTGGCTGCAGGCGCGCCATGCACGCCGGGTGTGGCGTTGGGCGCTGCTGGCTGCTGCAGCGGTGTTCGTGCTGCTGGTGCTGGTGCGCAAGCCGCTGGCCGACTGGTTCTGGGACGAGCCACAGATAGAACAACTGCTGGCCGAGGGCGATCGCGCGCTGGCCGAAGGGCGCTTGACCGCGGGCGACGGCAGTGGCGCGCGCGAACGCTACCAGGCGGTGCTGGCCCTGGATGGCGACCGGCCGCAGGCGCGGCAGGGCCTGGCCCGCACCGGCGCGGCAGCGTTGCAGCAGTCGCGTGAGCGACTGCAGGCGGGCGACCTTGACGGCTGCGCAAAGGCGCTGGCGTTGGCGCGTGAGCTGCAGGTGCCGCGCGCCGAGGCGGACGCGGTGGCCCAGCAGCTGCAGGCACGTCGTCGCGCCGGGGCTGGCATCGGCGCGCTGCTTGCGCAGGCCCGCAATGCTTTTGCTGCGGGGCGTCTGGACGACGGCGACAGCAGCGCGTTGCCGTTGTTCCAGCGTGTGCTGGCGCTGCAACCGGACAACCTGCCTGCACTGGAAGGGCGCGAGGACGCATTGAGCGATCTGCTGCAGCAGGCGCGAGCACAGGCCGCGCGCGGCGAGCTGGCCACGGCGGCCGCGATCCTGCAGCGTGCACGCCAGTTCGATGCAGGTCATTCCGAGCTTCCTGCCAGCCAGGAAGCGCTGGCCCAGGCCGTCGATCAGCGGCTGCAGCAGGGTCAGCGTGCGCTTAAACGGCAGCAGCTTGAGACGGCTGCAGACAGTTTCCAGGCCGTGCTCGCGGTCACGTCCGATGATCCCACTGCACTTCGTGGACGCGAGCAGACCGTGCAGGCGTTGCTGGCACGCAGCCAGAAGCGGGCCGACGATTTCCAGTTCGAGGCGGCCGACAAGGATGCTGCGCTGGCGGCAGGGCTTGGTGCTTCGCAGGCAGCGCAGCAGCAGCTGGCACAGCGCCTGCAGCGTGCGCGGCAGGCGCGCCAGTCATTGCAGCAGCCGGGCATCAGCACGGCCCAGCGTGAGCGCCAGCTGCGTGATCGGCTGCGCCAGATCGATCGTGCGGAGCGTGCCGGACAGTTGATCAGCCCCCCCGGTCACAGCGCCTTCGATGCGCTGCGCGAAGCGCAGGCACTGGCGCCGCGCGACAACCGGGTCAAGGCGGCGGCCGCGCGCCTGCTGCCCGCCAGCAGGTCCTGCTTCGATGACAACCTGCGACAGAACCGGGTGCAGGCGGCAGGTGCGTGCCTGCAGGCCTGGCAGACCCTGGCGCCGACGGCTGCGGGATTGCCCGATGCGCGAGCCCGTCTGGCGCAGCGCTGGCTGGCGATCGGCAGCGAGCGGCTGGGTCGCGGTGATGTTGAATTTGCGGCCTCGGCCGTGGAGCAGGTGCGGCGGCTGCAGCCGGATCTGGCCGAGCTTGCCGCGTTCGAGGACCGCCTGCGGCACGCAGGCGGTCACATCGATTAGTCGAAGAACACCCGCTGCACGGTTGCCGATGCGGCATCCAGCGAGAAATGCTCGGCCACGTTGGCCAGGCCAGCGGCGGCCAGCTGCTGCCAGAGCATAGGGTCCTGATACAGGCGGACCACCGCCTCGGCAAAGCCCGCTGCATCGTCGGCCACCAGCACATCCTGGCCGGCACGCAGGTGCATGCCTTCCACCGCGCAGGTGGTGCCGACCACGGGCTGGCCATGGGCCATGCTCAGGTTGATCTTGCCCTTCACGCCGGCGCCGAAACGCAGCGGCGCGATGGCGATCCGGGCGCCGTCCATGTACGGAACGATGTCTTCAACGAAGCCATGCATCACTACGCCCGGCTGGTTGGCTGCCAGGGCAAGCAGCGTGTCCGGTGCGCCGGCACCGATGCAATGCAGGCGCGCCTGCGGCAGCGCCGCGTGAATGTGCGGGAACACGTCCCCGATGAACCACTCCATCGCATCCAGGTTGGGCGGATGGCGGAAGCCGCCGACGAACACCAGGTCGTGGCGCTGTGCGAACGGTGCGCCCGTGCCGGCGACCTCATGCAGGTTGGAGATCAGCTCCACCCGCACCTGGGGTGCATCGGCCTGCAGCTGTTCGCGCTCGGCGGCGCTGACCAGCACGGTGATGTCACACCGGTCCATCACTGCCAGTTCGCTGGCGCGGGTGCGTTCGGCGTTGCGCAGCAGGCCAGCATCGCCGGCCACTTCCGCACCACGGCGTTCGCGCAGGTAGTGCAGGTCGACGGTGTCGAACACGGTGCGGGCCTGCGGTGCATAGCGTTTGAGCAGCGGCAGGCATTCGTTGGCGACGTGGTGGCGCACCATCATCACCACGTTGAAGCGGGTGCCGTGGCTGCGCAGCCAGCCTGCAACACCGTCCAGGAAGGGTGTGTACCAGACTTCCACGCCCATCCGCTGCAGGGCTTCGGTCGCCACGCCGCCATGTTCGCGCCGGGTGGGCACGAACACCACGTGGGCGCCGCCCTGCAGCAGCAGGCGGATCAGGTTGACCTGCCGCAGCGAGCCGGAGTCGCGCTCCGGGCGCGGCACTTCCTCATCCAGGATCAGCACCTGGCGACGGCCGCGCAGCAGCAGCGCCGGCGAAGGCACTTCGCCAACCTTCGGACGGGCGGCCAGTTCAGCCGCCCATCTGGCTGCGAAAACACCTTGGTTGCGTACCTGGTAGGCCTTCACGCCGCTGCCGGTATCGGTGCCGTTGCTGGTGCCTTCATCGTGGATCACCCGGCTGGCCGGCTGCACCAGCACGCGCAGGCCCTGTGCACGCACGCGGAAGGCCAGGTCGGTGTCTTCGTAGTAGGCGGGCTTGTAGCGGGTGTCGAAGCCGCCCAGCTGCTGCCACAGTGCGCGGGGCAGCATCAGCGCGGCGCCGGAGCAGTAATCGACGTCGCGCAGGCTGGCGAAGCGGGGATCATCGGCCGCTTCGAAGCGGCCGTAGCTCCAGCCACTGCCATCGCCGAAGATCACCCCGCCCGATTCCTGCAGGCGGCCGTCGGGATACAGCAGTTGGCTGCCGACCAGGCCGGCATCGGCGACGGTCGCAAAGGTGTCCAGCAATGCCTCCAGCCAGCCCGGCTGCGGCACCGTATCGTTGTTGAGCAGCACCACGTAGCGACCGCGGGTGCGCGACACGCCGTCGTTGCAGGCCTCGATGAAGCCACCGTTGCGCTCGCGCACTTCGTAGCGCAGGCCGCTGATCTGCGGCATCCACTGCACCGTTGGGTCACTACTGCCGTCGTCCACCACGAGGATCTCGCAGGCCACCGACGGCGGGTGCGCGGCCAGGGCACGCAGGCAGGCCAGGGTATGGTCGACGTGGTTGTAGACCGGAATGACGATGCTGACGTCCGGCGTATCGCTGGTCGGCACCGCGAAGGGAGCGAACGGCTGTGCCGGTGGCAGGTACAGCGGTTTGCGCGGTGCTGGAACGGCGCGCTGGCTGTGCACGCGGATGCGCTGCCAGGTGGCCCGCCAGCCGCGGGTGCGCAGGCTGGCCAGGCTGCGGCGGGCCAGCCCGGTCAGGCGATTGATCAGGTAGCGGATTTCGGCCAGGGACATCGCCATCCGGTTGCAACTCCAGCTTAAGCAGGGGGGCCGGGAGAATTCGCCTGCCGCAGCGGCTGGGGTAGACTCGCCAGACCCTACATTGTCGCATTCCCGTGCCCCGACGCTACGATTCAGACGATATCGACGATTTCGACGACGACCAGCAGGACACCGGTCCGCTCTGGCGCCGCCGGCTGATCACCTGGAGCATGGCGGCGGTCGCGTTGGGATTGGGTTTCCTGATCCCCTATACGCTGTACCTGAACCAACAGGTGACGCAACGTTTCGGTGAACTGCGCTGGCAGATCCCGACGCGCGTCTATGCACGCCCGCTGGTGCTGATGCCCGGCAAGGCGATGGATGCGGCGACCCTGAAGACCGAACTGGCCGCCTCGGCCTATCGCGATGATGGCCAGGGCAAGGAACCGGCAACCTATGCGGTGCAGGGCGGCCGCTTCGTCATCTCCAGCCGCGGCTACAACGATGTCGATGGCCAGGTCGCCGCGCGTCGGGTCGAGCTGTCGCTGTCCGGCGGCAGCATTGCTTCGCTGCGCGACGCCGACAGCCGCAAGGCGCTGAAGGCGGCCCGCATGGATCCTGCGCGCATCGCCACGCTGTATGGGCAGAAGCAGGAAGAGCGCCGCCTGATCCGCATGAACGAGGCGCCGGACCTGTTGGTCACTGGCCTGCAGGCGGTCGAGGACAAGGATTTCAACCGCCATCACGGCATCGATCTGTCAGGTATCGCGCGCGCGGTCTGGGTGACGGTCCGCTCCGGTGGGCAGAGCAGGCAGGGCGCTTCCACCCTGACCCAGCAGCTGGCCCGCAGTGGCCTGCTGGGTATCGGCAAGGAACAGACCTATACCCGCAAGTTCAACGAAGTGCTGTATGCGTTGATCATGGAAGCGCGCTATGACAAGCGCACCATCTTCGAGGCCTACCTCAACCAGGTGTATCTGGGCCAGCGCGGCAGCCAGGCGATCCACGGCATGTCCTCCGGTGCCGAGTTCTGGTTCGGCCGTGATCTCTCCTCGCTGGAAACCGAGCAGATCGCGCTGTTGATCGGCCTGGTCAAGGGGCCGTCGTACTACGACCCGCGGCGCAATCCCGAGCGTGCGCTGGACCGTCGCAACTTCGTGCTGGGCAAACTGCACGAGGCGACCCTGATCGATGATGCCGAGTACCAGCGTGCGTTGAAGGCGCCGCTGGGCGTGCCCAAGACCCCGGGCCTGGTGGCGGCCAACCGCTTCCCCGCCTACGTCGACCTGGTGCGTCGCCAGCTTGGCCACGACTATCCGGAATCTGCCCTGCAGGGCGCCGGCCTGAGCGTGATGAGCGGCATGTCGCCCTCCGCGCAGGCGTATGCCGAAGGCGCGGTCACGCGCACCATCAAATCGCTTGAAAGCAAGCGTCGCCCCGAGCTGCAGGCCGGCCTGGTGATGACCGACGTGCACAACGGTGACGTGGTGGCGGTGATCGGCAGCCGCGAAGTGTCCGAGGTCGGCTTCAACCGTGCCATCGAGGCGCAGCGCCCGGTCGGCTCGCTGCTCAAGCCGTTCGTGTACCTGCTGGCACTCGCGCAGCCGGACCGCTATTCGCTGGCCAGCTGGGTCGACGATTCGCCGGTGACCGTGCAGCTCAGCCGCGGTCGCAACTGGAATCCCGGCAATGCGGACAACCGCAGCCATGGCACCGTGCGCCTGATCGACGCGCTGGCCCATTCCTACAACCAGGCCACGGTACGCGTGGGCATGCAGGTTGGCCCGGAGCGGGTGACCCAGTTGATCCATGTGCTGGCCGGCATCAAGGCCGAGCCGAATCCGGCGGTGATCCTCGGCTCGACCGACCAGAGCCCGTACGCGATGGCGCAGCTGTACCAGTTCCTGGCATCGGGTGGCGAGATCCAGCCGCTGCACGCAGTGCGTGGCGTCCTTGATCCGCAGGGCAAGCTGCTCAAGCGCTACGACAAGACGCCTGCACCGGCACAGGAAGGTGACTCCATCGCCGCCAACCTGATCAGCATCGGCCTGCAGCAGGTGGTGGCCAGTGGTACCGCGCAGCGCTTGAATGCCGATGGCCTGGGCCGCCTGCAGCCGGCCGGCAAGACCGGCACCACCAACGATGGCCGCGACAGCTGGTATGCCGGTTACACCGGCGATCACCTTGCGGTGATCTGGATGGGCAACGACCAGAACGAACAGGCCGGGCTGTATGGCGCCACCGGCGCGATGCGGGTGTGGTCGGGTATTTTCCAGCGCCTGCCGACGGCGCCGTTGAAGGTCAGCAACAAGGGCCTCGACTGGCAACCGGTTGCAGCGACCGGTACCAACAGTACCGATGAAGGCTGCCCGGGCGCGCGGCGATTCCCGTTCGTGGTGGGCTATGCGCCTGCTTACGAGCCGTGTGCACCGGCCGCGGTGCCGGACGCGCAGGGCGGTGCCGAAGGCGAGGGCGGCGGTTGGCGCAGCTGGTTCGGCCTTGACCGTAAACCGGAACCCGCCGCTGAACCTGCCGCAGCACCCGCTGCAGCGACTCCTCCTCCAAGCCGATGATGCCGATGACTATCCGTACGCTGTTCCAGCCCCTGGTCCTGAGTGGCCTCACCCTGGCCCTGGCGGCCTGCGTGAGCAGCGCGCCGCAGGTGGTCAAGCCGGTGGACACCACCACGCCCGCACAGCGGCTGGCAGCCGTGGAAGCAGCAGCTGGCCCGGATGACAAGGAGCTGTCGGTGCAGCCGCTGCGCGATTCGCAGGTCGAGGATCTGCGGCAGACTGCGCTGACCCAGCGCCAGGCCAACGATCTGGCCGGCGCGGCCGGCAGCCTGGACCAGGCGTTGCAGATCGTGGCCGGTGATCCGTCGGTACTGCAGGAACGCGCGGAACTGGCGCTGCTGCAGGGCAAGTGGACAGAGGCGGAAACGTTCGCGCGCAAGGCCGTGGACCTGGGTTCGAAGACGGGGCCGTTGTGCCGCCGGCACTGGGCGACGATCGAGCAGGCGCGCCTGGCGCGGGGCGAGAAGGAGAATGCGGTGTCGGCGCATGCGCAGATTGAAGGTTGCACGGTGCCGGGGATCAAGCGGTACTAGGTTTCCTGCCAACGGCGCAGCCCCTCGTGGCTGGCTGCTTGGCAGCGTAATGCAAAAGCCGCGCTTGGCCGGGCGGGGTGGGTTCGCGGGGGACGCCGTGAACCCGTCCATGGGGGCTTGGCCGCGGCATCCATGCCGCGGACACCCCCGCGAGCCCACCCCGCCCGACCTCTGACACTTTCCGTGTGCGGCCAGCCACGGAGAAGAAAATCAAAATCAAACGCGGGTCGCGCGCTGCGCGCGCTCGCTGAGGGGTCGGAGCCGTTTTCCCAAGGAGAACGGCTCCGACCCCTTCTACTTTCCCCGTTACACCAACCGCTTCTGCTCCGCCTTTGCCTCCGTCACCGGGAAACTGTCGAGGGTGGGGCGGGCAGGGCAGGCAGGACCGTTGGCGCCATGGATGGCGCCATCGAGCCCCCATGGATGGGTTCACGGCGTGTCCTGCCTGCCCTGTCCGACCCGCCCCAGCACGTAGCAACCCAGAGCCATGAACAAACGCTGTTGCCGTTGCTTTTGCCTGTGCCTGTGCTCTGGCCTGAAACGGGTGCCGGGCAGCGCCCGGCCGGGTATCCTTTCCACCTGATGTCCGACCTTGTCCATGCCAGCCGCGAAGCCCTCAGCGAAGGCGGCGCGCTCGCCTCCCACCTGGATGCATTCGTCCCGCGTCCTGCGCAGCTGCGCCTGACCGAGGCCATTGCAGCGTCGATGCAGCAGCGCGACCTGCTGCTCGCCGAAGCCGGTACCGGCACCGGCAAGACCTTTGCCTATCTGGTGCCGGTGCTGCTGTCCGGAATGCGCACCATCATTTCCACCGGTACCCGCGCGCTGCAGGACCAGCTCTATCACCGTGACCTGCCGCGCGTGCGCCAGGCGCTGGGCGTCGGCCTGCGCAGCGCGCTGCTGAAGGGACGCAGCAACTACCTGTGCCGTTATCGCCTGCAGCAGGCACGCGGTGAACCCCGATTCTCCAGCCCGGAACAGGCGGCACAGTTCCAGCGCATCCTGGCCTGGTCCGGCCGCTCGGATTCGGGCGATATCGCTGAACTCGATGGCCTGGCCGACGACTCGCCGCTGCTGCCGATGGTCACCTCCACCGTCGACAACTGCCTGGGCAACGAGTGTCCCTTCTGGGATGACTGCTTCGTCGTGCGTGCCCGCCAGCGTGCTCAGGCCGCCGACCTGGTCGTGGTCAACCACCATCTGCTGCTCGCCGATCTCGCGCTGAAGCAGGAGGGCTTCGGCGAGCTGTTGCCCGGTGCGCAGGCCTTCGTCATCGACGAGGCCCATCAGTTGCCCGAGCTGGCCGCGCAGTTCTTCGGCGAGGGCTTCGGCATGCGCCCCTGGCAGGAGCTGGGCCGTGACTGCCTGGTTGAAGCGCGCGGCGTGGGTGGCGCGCAGTCGGCATTGCAGGAACCGGTTGATCATCTGCAGCAGGCCTTGTCTGCGCTGCGTGCTGCGATGGAGGGGCTGCCTGCACGCGGTACGCAGTGGCGGGCGTTGGCGATGCCGCAGGTACGCGAGGGTTTCGATGCGGTGATGTCCAACCTGGTGGTGCTGGAGCAGGCACTGCAACCGTTGCGCGAAGCCGCTGCCGGCCTGGATGCCTGCCATGCGCGCGCGCGCGAGGCGATCTCGCGGCTGGGCCGTTGGCTGGGCGATGAAGAACCCGCGCTCGATTTCGATGCCGATCCCGCCGAAGCGACTGCCGCCGCCGGCGACGTGCTCTGGTACGAGTTGACCCCGCGCGGTTTCCGCTGCCAGCGCACGCCGATGGATGTGTCCGCGCCGTTGCGCGAACATCGCGAGCGCAGCCATGCAGCATGGATTTTCACCTCGGCCACGCTGACCGTTGGCGGTGGCTTCGAGCACATTGCCACGCGCCTGGGCCTGGATGATCCACAGACGCTGGTACAGCCCAGCCCGTTCAACTGGCCCGAGCAGGCGCTGTGCTACCTGCCTGAAGGGTTGCCCGATCCGGCCGCCCGCGGTTTCGGAACCGCACTGATCCAGGTGCTGCGCCCGGTGCTGCAGGCGTCGCAGGGCAGGGCGTTCCTGTTGTTCGCTTCGCATCGTGCGCTGCGCGAAGCAGCCGAGGCCTTGCGTGATGGACCCTGGCCACTGTTCGTGCAGGGCGAAGCGCCGCGAGCGACCCTGTTGCAGCGTTTCCGTGAATCCGGCAATGGCGTGCTGCTGGGCTCGGCCAGTTTCCGCGAGGGCGTGGATGTGGTCGGTGAGGCCTTGAGCGTGGTGATGATCGACAAGCTGCCCTTCGCCACGCCCGATGATCCGGTGTATGAAGCGCGGCTGGAGGCAATCCGCACCCAGGGCGGCAATCCGTTCCGCGACGAGCAGTTGCCACAGGCGGTCATTGCCCTGAAGCAAGGCGTAGGCCGGCTTATCCGCAGCGAGACCGACCGGGGCGTGCTGGTGCTGTGCGACCCGCGCCTGCTCAACCGTGGCTACGGCAAGGTTTTCCTGCAGTCGCTGCCGCCGTTCCGGCGAACCCGGGCCCTGGCCGATGTGCAGGCCTTCTTTGCGCCACAATGGGCGCCCGTGGCAGATGCCGCAGCCCCAACCGCCGCCGTGGCGGGCCCGGAGCCGGCTCCCGGTGCCACGTTCCCCCTGTTCTGACCCGATCCGATGAAACTGCTCGCCTTTGAAACCGCCACCGAAGCCTGTTCCGTAGCCCTGCATGTCGATGGGCAGGTACTGGAACGCTTCGAGATCGCCCCCCGTCGGCATGCCGAACTGAGTCTGCCGTGGGCGGAGGAGCTGCTGGCCGAGGCCGGCATCAGCCGCCGCCAGCTGGACGGCATCGCGCTCAGTCGTGGTCCCGGCGCGTTCACCGGTGTGCGCCTGGCAATCGCCTTGGCACAGGGCATCGCGTTGGCGCTGGATCGCCCGTTGCTGCCGGTGTCGACGCTGCAGGTGCTGGCACTGCGCGCGCCGAAGGAAGAGAAGCAGATCCTGTCGGCGATCGATGCGCGGATGGGTGAGTTGTACGTGGCACGTTTCGAGCGCGTGGATGGACTGCCGGTGGCGCGTGATCCCGAGCGCGTATGCGTACCGACGGCGGTGTCGTTGCCGGAAGGCGCATCCGTCTACGGTGTCGGCACCGGTTTTGCCGCGGCGGAGGGCGCGCTGGTCGCGCAGCTGGGTGCGGGTATGCGCCGCTTCGATGCGACGGCGCTGCCGCATGCAGCAGATGTGCTGACACTGGCGGTGCCGGCGTTCGCACGCGGCGAAGGCATTGCGCCGGAGAAGGTCGAGCCGGCGTACCTGCGTGACAACGTGGCGCTGACGCTGGTCGAGCAGCAGGCCGCGCGGGACGCGAAGGCGAAAGCCAACGGCTGAGCCCCTCGTGGCTTGGTTGGTCGTGTAAATCAAAAGCCGTGGGTTGGCCGGGCGGGTGGGCTGCGCAGGGGACGCTGCAAGTACGTCCATGTAAGCTCGGTCGCCGCATCCATGCGGCTCACGCCCCTGCGCAGCCCACCCGCCCGGCCACGGATAGTTTCCGTGCGCGTCCGCCACGGAAATTCAAAACAAAATCAAAGTCAAAAGCAGATCGCTTCGCTCACATCCACGCATGGCGTGGATCAACCGTGCAGGCATGGCGTGGATGCCTCGTGTCGACCAAGGTCGACACCTACCAACAGCAAAGATGCGCCGCGATCTGTCAGAGGTGGGGCGGTGTCGGGTGGCGGGGTATCCGCGGCATGGATGCCGCGGCTAAGCCTACAGGGATGTACTTGCGGCGTCCCCGCCGCCCGACACCGCCCCGCCAAGCTTCAGTACACCAACCGCCGCTCTTGATCTTGCCGTTGCAGTTGCAGTTGCAGTTGCTTCCAGCGGGTCCCGGGCCGCAGGCCCGGGCAGAAAACCTTACCGGTCGTCGCGCAGTTCGCCACCCGGCAGGAACACCCACGTGCGCGTGACCTGCAGGATGTCGATCTGATCATCAGTGTTGGGCAACGGCGGGAACGGCTGCGCCAGCTGGATCACCCGCAGCGCCGCCTCATCCAGCAGCGGCGTGCCGCTGGAGCGCAGGATGCGGCTGCTTTCCACGCTGCCATCGCGGCGCACCCCCACGCTGATCACCACCTGCCCGCCCAGCCGGCGCTGCCGCGCTTCGTCGGGGTAGTTCAGGTTGCCGACCTGCTCTGCGCGGTCCACCCACGCGCGAAGGTAATTGGCGTAGGCGTATTCGCGCGTACTGGCCGAAACGAATTTCCGGTTCGGGCGCTTGGCGTACTGCGCCGAACGCAGGTGTACTTCCGCCGCCAGCCGCGCCATCTCGGCATCGCGCTGTTCGCGCGCGGTCAACGGTGCATCCGGGGTGGGCTGCAACGGGGTAGGGCGCGACTGCGCCAGGGCCACCGTGTCCTGGCCATTGCGGCTGCTGACCACGCGCGCCTGCGGTGGCGGCACCGGCGCTGCCGACTGTTGCTGCTGGGGTACCGGGCTGATGCCGGACTGCGCCTGCGGCACGATGCCGGCCTGGTTGTCGCGTGGGCGTTGAGCACGATCATGTTCGCCACCGCCCTCCTGGCTGGCGGCGGCCAGGAAATCCGCTTGCTTCGGGGTCAACGCGGTGCGGGTCTGGCTGAAGATCACTTCCAGCGTCGGCACCAGTGGCGCATCGCCTTTCACGGCAAAACCGACCCCGAGGATCAGCAGGGCGTGCACCAGCACCGACAGGGCGATGGTCGCTCCCAGCCGCTGCGCTTCGCGCGGCGGCGGGGCGAGGACGGCAGGTGCGGCATCCATCAGTGCAGATCGGCCTCGATCGCGTCGAGCAGGGTACCGGCGATGTTCAGGCCGTACTGCGCGTCCAGTTCGCGCACGCAGGTCGGGCTGGTCACGTTCACCTCGGTCAGGTAGTCACCGATGACGTCCAGGCCGACGAAACGCATGCCACGACGCTTCATCTCCGGGCCGACCTGGGCGGCGATCCAGCGGTCGCGTTCGCTCAGCGGGCGGCCTTCGCCGCGGCCACCGGCGGCCAGGTTGCCGCGGAACTCATCGCCCTGCGGAATGCGCGCCAGGCAGTAGTCGACCGGCTCGCCGTCGACCAGCAGGATGCGCTTGTCGCCGGCGGTGATGTCGGGGATGAACTTCTGGGCCAGGGCCAGCTTGCGGCCGCCGTCGGTCAGCGTTTCCAGGATCACGTTCAGGTTGGGGTCGCCCTGGCCGCTGCGGAAGATCGAGCGCCCACCCATGCCATCCAGCGGCTTCAGCACGGCCTGGCCGTGTTCCAGCGCAAAGGCCTTCAGCGCCTTGGAATCGCGGCTGACCAGGGTCGGCGGGCAGCACTGCGGGAACAGCAGCGCGGCCAGCTTCTCGTTGTAGTCGCGCAGGCCCTGCGGGTTGTTGACCACGCAGGCGCCGGCGGCGGCAGCAACATCCAGCACCTGGGTGTCGTAGACGTACTCCGCGTCGACGGGTGGGTCCTTGCGCATCAGCACGATCTGGCCGGGGCCGAATTCAGTCCGGCTGAATGCGCCCAGCTCGTACCAGCCGGCCGGGTCGTCGCGCACCTGCAGGGGGGCGGTCCAGGCCACCGCCACCCCGCCTTCCAGCGCCAGCCCGCCCGGGCGCACGTAGTGCAGGGCGTGGCCGCGGCGCTGGGCTTCCAGCAGCATGGCGAACGTGGTGTCCTTGGCAATCTTGATGTGGGCGATGGGATCCATCACCACGATGACGTTCAACGGCATGGGCGCACCTGTCAGGCAAGGCGTTGATGGTAGCGGCAACGCCGGCTGCGCGCCTCCCCGGCAATGTGCAACGCAGCGTCCCTTGCCCGGCTGCGCAGTGATTGCCAATCCGGTCACGTTCAGCCCGGCGCCACGCCCCGCGCCACGGACCGCCCTTGAAGCGGGCGCGGGAAGTGCGATATAGATACGCTTTCGCAGCGGCTCCCGCCAAAGATTGGGCCGCGCGCTTGGGGAATGGCAATGACTGAAAACACGACTGCGGGCGGGGAGCTCGCAGGACTCCGGGTGATGGTCATCGATGACTCGAAGACCATCCGCAGGACTGCGGAAACACTACTGAAGCGCGAAGGCTGCGAAGTAGTGACCGCAACGGACGGTTTCGAGGCCTTGGCCAAGATCGCCGACCAGCAGCCGCAGATCATCTTCGTCGACATCATGATGCCGCGCCTGGATGGCTACCAGACCTGCGCACTGATCAAGGGCAACCAGCTGTTCAAGGCGACCCCGGTGATCATGCTGTCATCCAAGGATGGTCTGTTCGACAAGGCGCGGGGGCGCATCGTCGGCTCGGAGCAATACCTGACCAAGCCATTCACGCGCGAAGAACTGCTGGGTGCCATCCGCACGTACGTCAACGCCTGACCAGGGGGGAAAGGCACAATGGCTCGTATCGTCCTGATCGAGGATTCACCGACCGACCGCGCGGTGTTCACCCAATGGCTGCGCCGTGCCGGCCATGAGGTGCTGGAAGCGGACAATGCCGAAGATGGCCTGCAGCTGGTCCGCGACCAGGTGCCGCAGCTGGTCCTGATGGACGTGGTGCTGCCGGGCATGAGCGGTTTCCAGGCGACCCGGGCGATGGCCCGCGACGCCGCGATCAAGCACATCCCGGTCATCATCGTCAGCACCAAGGCGATGGAAACCGACAAGGCCTGGGGGCTGCGCCAGGGTGCCGCCGATTACATCGTCAAGCCGCCGCGCGAGGAAGAACTCATCGCGCGGATCAACGAGCTGGTGGCCTGATGCGCTCGCCCTTCGACATTCTTGAAGCCTACGAACGGCGCAGCCTGGCCCACGCGGTGCAGCTGCCCGGGCGGCAGTTCGCCCAGGACCTGTGGCGTGGCGTCGGTTTCCGTGTCGGCCAGCGCCGGCTGGTGTCCGATTTCCGCGAAGTGGTGGAGATCGTGCCGATGCCGCCGGTGACCCCGGTGCCCTGCGCGCAGCCGTGGCTGCTGGGGGTCGGCAACCTGCGCGGCAACCTGTTCCCGGTGGTCGACCTGAAGTACTTCCTGGAAGGTGCGCGCACCGTCCAGCAGGAAGGCCAGCGCGTGCTGATCATGCGCCAGGCCGGTGGCGACGTCGCCCTGACCATCGACGAACTGTTCGGCCAGCGCAGTTTCGAGCTGACCCAGCAGATCGAGGCCGGCTCACTGGCCGAAGGACGCTACGGGCACTTCGTCGATCGCGCTTTCCATGCCGATGGCAACGACTGGGGCGTGTTCTCGCTCTCGCTGCTGTCGCGCACCCCTGAATTCCGGCAAGCCGCGGCCTGAGGCCGGGCATCGCCCCCTGCATTGAAAATCGAGGTTGAACGATGAGTACTGCTTCGGATGCCACCAAGTCCGGCAAGCTGCGGCTGGGCGGCAGCAACCTCTGGCTGGCGCTGCTGGCCCTGTCGATGATCCTGTTCGGTGTGAACACGGGTGTGTCCACCTGGCAGGGCAGCCGCCTGGCCGATGCCGGCTCCAAGGCCGCGGACCTGCAGGTGCTGTCGCAGCAGCTGGCCAACCAGGGGCGTGACGCGGTGGGCGGCAACGCGCAGGCCTTCACCGCCTTCAAGGCCACCCGCAACGCGATCGAGCAGAACGTGTCGACCCTGCAGGGGCGCTACGGCAACGAGCCCGGCGTGTCGCGGGCGATCTCGACCCTGGCCGACACCTGGACGCCGCTGGGCAAGCAGGCAGGCCAGCTGGTCGCCAGTGAACCGGCAGTGCTGGCCCTGGCCGGCAACGCCAACAACTTCTCCGGCGCGGTGCCGGGCCTGCAGGCCCAGTTGAACGAACTGGTGCGTGCGATGTCCGCCTCCGGCGCCCCGGCGTCGCAGGTCTACAGTGCCCTGCAGCAGGTGGTGGTGGCCGGTTCGATGGCGCGTCGCGTTACTGAAATACGCGCTGGCGGCACGGCTGCGGCCGCTGCCGGTGACGCGCTGGCCCGCGACATCACCGTGTTCTCGCAGGTGCTCGATGCGCTGCGCAATGGCAACGAGGATCTGGGCATCACCGCCGTGCGCGGCGCTGCCGCCGTTGCGGCGCTGGAGCAGTCGCAGCAGAAGTGGGAGGCGATGAAGCAGGACGCCGACGCGATCCTGGCCAGCTCGCGCCAGCTGTTCGCCGCGCAGTCCGCTGCCGCCACGCTGGGCCAGGGTTCGGCGAAGATGCTGACCGACAGCCGCAAGCTGTTCGAAGCGTTCTCCTCGTTCGGCTCGGTGTCCGACACCCGCCTGTTCCCGAATTTCTGGATCGGCGTGGTGTCCGGTGCGCTGTCGCTGATCGCGATCATCGGCTTCGTCTCCACCAACGTGCGCAGCCGCTCGCGCGAGCAGGAACTGCGCTACCAGACCCAGGTGGAGTTCAACAGCCGCAACCAGCAGGCGATCATGCGGCTGCTGGATGAAATCTCCTCGCTCGGTGAGGGCGACCTGACCGTGAAAGCCTCGGTGACCGAGGACATGACCGGCGCGATCGCAGACGCCATCAACTACGCGGTGGATGAACTGCGCCACCTGGTGACCACCATCAACGACACCTCGGCCAAGGTCGCGCTGTCGACCCAGGAAACGCAGGCAACGGCGATGCAGCTGGCCGAAGCGGCCGGCCACCAGGCCAACCAGATCACCTCGGCGTCGGACCGGATCGGCGAAATCGCCGCCAGCATCGAGCAGGTATCGCGCAACTCGGCCGAGTCGGCCGACGTGGCACAGCGTTCGGTGGTGATCGCCGCCGAGGGTGCCGGCGTGGTCCGCGAGACCATCCAGGGCATGGACCAGATCCGCGACCAGATCCAGGAAACCTCCAAGCGCATCAAGCGCCTGGGCGAGTCCTCGCAGGAGATCGGCTCGATCGTGGAACTGATCAACGACATTTCCGAGCAGACCAACATCCTGGCATTGAACGCGGCCGTGCAGGCGGCGTCGGCTGGTGAGGCCGGTCGTGGTTTCGCGGTCGTGGCCGACGAAGTGCAGCGACTGGCAGAGCGCACCTCTGGTGCGACCCGACGCATTGAGAACCTGGTGCAGGCCATCCAGGCCGATACCAACGAAGCGGTCACCTCGATGGAACAGACCACCGCCGAAGTGGTGTCCGGTGCACGCCTGGCCGAAGACGCCGGTACCGCGCTGACCGAGATCGAGCGCGTGTCCAACGCACTCAACACCCTCATCAAGAACATCTCCATCGCCGCCCAGCAGCAGTCGTCGGCGGCGTCGGACATCACCCGCACGATGGGCGTGATCCGCCAGATTACCGGCCAGACCTCGCAGGGTGCCGGGCAGACCGCCGAGTCGATCGGCCACCTGGCGCAGCTGGCGGCCGACCTGCGTCGTTCGGTCGCCGACTTCAAGCTGCCGGCGTGACACGGGCAGGGCGGCGAGCAAGGAACCAGTCGATGAAGCATTTCCATTTCCCACGCCAGGATCCGCGCGACCGTCGCGCGGCGGCGACCGGAGCGCATCCATGAGCAGCCTGCGCGATGCGATGAGCCACGCGGCCCTGGGCTGGGTCAAGCCCGAGCTGGACGAGACCCTGCGCCTGGTGCGCAACGAGGTCGAGTACTTCGCCGAAGACCCGGGCGACAGCAGCCGCATGCGCATCTGCGCCGGCTACCTGCACCAGGTGCAGGGCACGCTGCGCATGGTTGAACTGTATGCACCGGCGATGGTGGCCGAAGAGCTGGAACAGCTCGCCGTTGCTGTCGGCAAGGGCGAGGTGGCCGAGCGCGATGAGGCCTGCGCCACCCTGATGCGCGGCAGCGTGTTGCTGCCCGATTACCTGGAGCGCCTGCAGAACGGGCACCGTGACATTCCGATCGTGCTGCAGCCGCTGCTCAACGAGATCCGCGCTGCCCGTGGCGAAGCGCTGATCAACGACAGCGTGCTGTTCGCGTTCGCGCCCGATTCGGTGACCGCCACCGAAGCGGAACTGGACCATGCACGCGGCAGCCTCAGCGGCCGCAACCGCGAACTGCTGGACACCGTCGGCAACGCGGTCAAGGAAGAACTGCTGCAGGTCAAGGACGCCCTGGACCTGCACCTGCGTACCGACGGCGCGCCGCAGCAGCTGCAGGAGCAGGTGACCAAGCTGGGCTCGGTGGCCGATACCCTGGGCATGCTCGGCCTGGGCGCCGCGCGCGGCGTGGTCGTGCAGCAGCGTGATGCGCTGCGTGGGGTTGTCGACGGCCGCCAGCAGATCGACGAAGACATGCTGCTGGATATCGCCGGTGCGCTGCTGTATGTCGACGCGTCGCTGGACGACCAGGTCGCACACCTCGGTGCCAGTGGCAGTGGCCAGGATGATCCGAGCGCGGTGGAGAACCGGCGCACGGTGGAAGTGCTGGCGCACGAGGCGATCGCCAATTTCGCCGCCGCCCGCGAGCATTTCGTCGCTTTCATTGAAACCAGCTGGAACCACGCCGAACTGCAGGACGTGCCACGCCTGCTCGGCGATGTCTCCGGCGCATTGCGCATGCTCGACCTGGGCACCGCCGCCGACTACCTGCACGGCGTGCAGCAGTACATCGAAGCCGAGCTGATCGGCCGCCAGCGCGTGCCCAGTGGACGCCAGCTGGACACCCTGGCCGATGCCATGGCCAGCCTGGAGTACTACCTGGAAGCCCTGCGCGACCGCCGTCCGGGTCGCGAGGACATCCTCGACATCACCCGCAGCAGCCTGGAAGCGCTGCGCTACTGGCCGCTGCCCGAGCGTGGCGTGGTCGCAGCCGAGCCGGTGCAGCCGGTCGAGCGCGAAGCCGTGGCCGTGCCGGCCGTGCCGCTGCAGATCGAACCGCTGGACGCCATCGTGCAGGCCGCCGCGCTGGCGCCCGGCGACATGCCTGCGCCGCTGCCCGATTTCACCTTTGATCCGCTGCCGGAGGCCCCGGCCGCCGACAACGGCCTGATGTTCGGATCGCTGGCTACGCCGGCTGTCCCTGCCGAACCGCGCGACACCCCGGCGCCACTGCTGTTTGCCGCCTCCAGCGCACCCGCGCCGGAAGTGCCGCAATGGGAACTGGGTGGGTTCGACGCGCCGGCAGGTACGGCTGCCGAACACAGCGACGAGCGTGCACCGACGTTCGCCAGCTTCGATCCGGTCAGCTTCGATCCGGTGTCCGCCGAGCAGTCCAACACCGCTGCCTGGACGTTGTCCGAAGCGCCGGTGCTGGAACACGGCGACGCACAGGTAGCCACCGCGGACGGCAACGATGACGCCTTCCTGGCGACGTCGTGGGATGAGGCGTCGTTGGCTGCGCCGCTGGATGCGGTCATTTCGCCAGCGTTCGATCCGGTTGCCGCCGAACAGGACGGCCAGCCGTCACTGAACGACGATGTGGTGTTCCGTTTCGACAGCAGCCTGCTGGACAACGCCGATGACGTGCTGTCGCTGGAGGCGATGGAAACGCTGTCGCTGGACGACGAACAGGAGTCGCCTGCGACGCTGGAACTCATTGACGCAGTTGCGGTGCCGCAGTTCAACGACGGCCTGGCCGTTGCCGAATTGGCCGACGCCACCACCGAGACCGAGGCTGAGGCTTACGTCGCACCGGTCGCTGATCTGCGCGGGTCCGAAGACCTGCCAGCATCGGTGGCTGCGCCGACCGTGGCGCTGGTCGATGTGGATACCATCGCGCCGATCGACTTCAGCGAAGCTGATGCGCAGTTCTTTGCAGAGCTGAACGCCGCCGCCGCCGACTTCAATCCCCAGGCCATGCAGGCAACTGCGGGGTCGACCGAAACTGTACCTGCGGCTGTGGCCGAGGGCGGGTTCGATGCGGGTTTCGACGACGATGCCGAAAACATCGACCAGGACATCCGCGAGGTGTTCCTGGAAGAATTCGACGACGAGCTGGGCAATCTCGGCACGCTGCTGCCGGCCTGGCGCATGCAGCCGGACAACATGGATCGGCTGCGGCCGATCCGGCGCATTTTCCACACACTGAAGGGCAGTGGCCGACTGGTCGGCGCGCGTACCCTGGGTGAGTTCGCGTGGAAGATCGAGGGCATGCTCAATCGCGTGCTCGATGGCACCCGTGCCCCTACGCCGGCGGTGCTGGCGATGGTCGATCACGCATACACGGCACTGCCGCAGTTGAACGCGGCACTGCGCGACGGCCAGCGGGTCAGCGTCGACCTGCAGGCGATGCAGGCCATCGCCGATCGTGTGGCTGCAGGCGAAGAGACGTTCTACGTTGCGCTGCCGGGCGCTGCTGCACCGTCGCTGGTGGCAGAGGCCGATGCTGTCGAGCCCGTTGGCAGCGCCGAGCCGGTTGTCGATGCCCCGGCAGAGAGCGCTGTCGAAGCGGCGGGTACGCCGGCCAACATCGACAGCGTGCTGCGCGAGATCCTGGAAGCCGAGGTGGAACTGCACCAGGCCACGCTGCAGGGCTGGTTGCGTTCTGCGCAGCAGGCGCCGCAGCCGGTCAGCGATGCACTGCTGCGTGCGGTGCACACCATGAACGGCGCCTTCGCGATGACCGAAGTGCCGGAAATAACCGCCGTTACCGGCGGCGCCGAGTCGTACATCAAGCGCGCGCTGGCCGCCGAGGTGGTGCCCGGGGATGACGCCGTGGCGGCCCTGGACGAGACCGCGCAGGCGATCAACGCGACCATGGACGCGCTGCAGGCCGAGCAGCCGCGGATTGCGTCGCAGGCTGAACTGGCGCAGCGCCTGCAGGCGCTGGCCGGTGAACTGCCGGAAGCACGCTGGCCGATGACCGGGCTGGACGTCGAGGATGAGGACGAAGACGACCAGCTGCCTTCGTTGGTCACCGATGCCGACGTGGTCGAGTCGCCCCATGGGCTTGAGATCGATCCGGAAGCCGGACGTGATACCGATGTCGCCGACGCCGACGCGCTGGATGCAGTGCAGATCAGCGAGGATTCGCTGAGCGATGCGGGCCTGGAGTCCGCTGAGTTGACCGGCAGCGATGATCTGTCGCGCTACTTCGACGCAGGATGGCCTTCGATGCCGGACGCCCCGGCGCCGGAGTCGACGTTGGAAGTGGCTGCTTCCACGCTCGTTGCCGCGGAGATTGAAGCCGGACAGGCAGTGGTGACTTCGGAAGACACCGCGTTGGAGGACGCCGCGCTGACTGCAGTGGACGATCTGTCGCCGTATCTGGACGCCAGCGCGCTGCCGGTTGACGACCGCGACCTGGATGTCGCAAACGACCTGAATGCGCCGCCGCCGTTCACACCTGAAACGGCGGTGGATGAAGACGCTGCTGCAGTGCCGCTCGACAGCGAGCTGTCCAGCCTGCAGGATGAAATGGCTGTGCCGGGCTTCGCAGACCCGGTCACGCTGGAAGCCGCGCTCGAGGCCGGCCTTCACGTGATCGACGAGGAGCAGGACCGGGACGAAGACGGGCAATGGCCCGTGCTCGGCCTGCAGGCCAGCGAACTCGCGCCTGGCGAGGCGGAAGCCTTTGCCGAGGATGCGGACGTCGGCGGGGAGGCGGCGGTCGGTGAAGGAGAGAGCACCGACCAGCCGTCCCCGGCGACGGTGGAAGATGTCGGGCCCGTGGAGACGGCGCAGGACGCCATTTCGCCCTCGCGTTTCTTCGAACTGGAAGATGCTCCGGGCCAGGCTGCCGTGGCGGACAGCGGCATGATCGTGGTGCCGGTCGCAATGGAGGCTGCGGCGATCGACGCCGAACCTGTCGTCGTCGACAGCGCCGACGCGTTGGTGCTGGCGGATACGGCTGTGCTCGACGACGAGACCGAATCCGAGTCTGAGACCGAGTCCGAAGACAGCGCCGACCTGCTCGACTTCAGCGTCTATGACCGCGAGCTGGTCGACATCTTCGTCGAGGAAGGCAAGGACCTGCTGGATCATTGCGATGGGCTGATCAGTGAACTGCGCGAAGCGCCGCAGGACCGCGAAGCCCTGGCCGGCCTGCAGCGCGATCTGCATACGCTGAAGGGCGGCGCGCGCATGGCGGGCATCAACGCCATCGGCGATCTCGGCCACAGCATCGAATCGCTGCTGGAGGCTGTCGCCGGCGGGCGTACCGAGATCGAACGTCGTGACGTGCAGTTGCTGGAGCGCGGTTTCGATCGTCTGCACCAGCTGCTGACCCGCACTGGCGAACACCGCGTTGTCGAGCCGGCACAGGATCTGCTCGACGCCTTTGAAGCCCGCACGACAACCGACATCGCCGCCGCTGCCAGCGCCGCTGCAGCCGCTGCTGCCGTCGTGGCGGAGCAGGCCCCGCAGGCGACTCCGGCCGTGGCCGTTGTCGACGCCCCGTTGTCGGCACCGTTGCCGGTGGAAGGCTCCACCGAAGAAGACCCGCTGGCCCGTCCGCAGCAGGAACAGGTGCGTGTGCGCGCCGACCTGCTCGACCGCCTGGTCAACCACGCCGGTGAAGTGGCGATCTACCGTTCGCGCCTGGAACAGCAGCTCGGCGCCTTCCGCGGCGCGATGGGCGAGCTGGAACGCACCAACGCGCGTCTGCGCGACCAGCTGCGTCGCCTGGACCTGGAAACCGAGGCGCAGATCGTTGCCCGCTACCAGCGCGAGCAGGACCAGGCCGACCACAAGTTCGATCCGCTGGAACTGGACCGTTTCTCCACCCTGCAGCAGCTCAGCCGCGCGCTGAACGAGTCCGCCGCCGATCTGGGTGGCCTGCAGGGCGTGCTGGACGATCTGTCGCGCCAGTACGATTCGCTCCTGCAGCAGCAGTCGCGTGTCAGTTCGGAACTGCAGGACGGCCTGATGCGCGCGCGCATGGTGCCGTTCGATGGCCTGGTGCCGCGCCTGCGCCGGGTGGTCCGCCAGGCCGGCATGGACACCGGCAAGCAGGTCCACCTGACCCTGGAAGGCACCCACGGCGAACTCGACCGCAACGTGCTTGATCGCATGGTTGCGCCGCTGGAGCACATGCTGCGCAACTCGGTTGCCCACGGTCTGGAAGCGCCGGAGCAGCGTCGTGCCGCCGGCAAGCCGGAAGAAGGCGAAATCGCCATCCGCCTGCACCGTGAAGGCTCGGAAATCGTGCTGGACGTGGCCGACGATGGCGCTGGCCTGGATCGTGAGGCAATCCGCCGTCGCGCCATCGAACGCGGCCTGTTGCCTGCCGATGCGCAGCCGAGCGAGCAGGAGCTGGACAACCTGATCTTCGCGTCGGGCTTCTCCACCGCCGACCAGGTCAGCCAGCTGGCGGGGCGTGGTGTCGGCATGGACGTGGTCGGCAACGAAGTGCGCCAGCTCGGCGGCTCGGTCGACATCCAGTCGGTGCGTGGCCAGGGCGTGCGTTTCACCCTGCGCCTGCCGCAGACGCTGGCGGTCACCCAGGCGGTGTTCGTGCAGATCGGCGAAACCACCTTCGCGGTACCGGTGGCGTCGGTCAGTGGCATTGGACGGCTGTCGCACGAGCGCTTCGAAGCGGCTGACAGCAGCTACCGCTACAGCGGCGAAGACTATCCGCTGTACGACCTCGGCAGTCTGGTCGGCCAGGCCCCGGCGCGCGCCGATGGCCAGGCCCAGGTGCCGCTGCTGCTGGTCCGCGCGGGCGACCTGCGTGCCGCCGTTGCGATCGATCAGGTGCTGGGCAACCGCGAAGTCGTGGTCAAGCCCGTGGGCCTGCAGATCGCCTCGGTACCGGGCATCTACGGCGCCACCATCACCGGCGATGGCCGCGTGGTGGTGATCCTGGACGTGGCCCCGCTGGTGCGTCGCTTCCTGGCCAACCCGACCGCGCCGGTGCTGGTCAATGCACCCCGTCAGGAACGGCAGGTGCCGTTGGTGATGGTGGTGGACGATTCGCTGACCATGCGCAAGGTCACCGGCCGCATCCTGGAGCGTCACAACTTCGAGGTGAGCGTCGCCCGCGATGGCATCGAAGCCCTGGAGCAGTTGGAAGAGCGCGTGCCGGACCTGATGCTGCTGGACATCGAAATGCCGCGGATGGACGGCTACGAGCTGGCTACCGCAATGCGCGCCGACCCGCGCTACAAGGACGTGCCGATCGTGATGATCACCTCGCGCAGCGGCGACAAGCACCGCCAGCGCGCCTTCGAAATCGGTGTGCAGCGCTACCTGGGCAAGCCGTACCAGGAACTGGACCTGATGCGTAACGTGTACGACTTGCTGGGGATTGCCCGTGTCCGTGAGTGACCTCGATCCGGTTCCGGCCGTAGCCCTGCTGGCCCGCCCGGGCGCGGCGCGCGAGCGCCTGCGCGAGGCGTTGGCCCATGCCGACGTGCAGATCGTGCTGGAAGACGATCCCATCACGCTGGAGCCGCAGGCGCTGCATGATGCACGCCCGCAGTTCGTGGTGATCGCGCTGGAGGCGGCCATTGAAGATGCGCTGGAGCGCCTGGAACCGGCGCTGTCGGCGCCCGGGTTGACCCTGGTGTTCGACGAGGCTGAACTGGCCGCGCGTCGCGATGGTTGGGAAGCGCAGCGCTGGGGCCGCCACCTGGCCGCCAAGCTGCACGGCCACCAGCAGGTGCTGCCACCGGGCGCCGAGGACGAGCCGGCACTGCAGCTTGAGCCGGGCCGGCCGTCGACGCCGCCGGTGCCGAAGGAAGCCGCGCTGCAGCCGCACCTGGAACAGGCCCGTTCGTGGGCCGACGACGTGCCGGCAGATGGCCTCTATTCGCCGCCGGCACATCTGCATGAGCCGATCGCGCTGGAGCAGGCGCTGGCGGCGCTGCAACCGGTGCTGCCGGAGACGGCGACGCCGGTGGAAGCAACACCGGAACCGCCTCCGGTACCGGCAGCTGCGCCTTCGGTATTCACCGACCACACGGCCTGGTCGCTGGTCGACGAGGCCAGTGACGCGCCGACAGATCCACGTGCTGCTGCGACGGTTGCGGCGCCGGAACCGGCGTTCGACACCGAGCATCTTTCACTGGTCGACCTGGACGCCGCCGCACCCGCAGGCAGCCGCGCCGGTGCGCTGCTGGTCCTGGCCGGTATCGGTGGCCCCGATGCGTTGCGCCGCCTGCTCGCGGCACTGCCCAGCGGACTGGCCGTGCCAGTGCTGGTGCACATGCGCCTGGACGGCGGCCGCTACGGCAACCTGGTCAAGCAGATGGCGCGCGTATCGCCGCTGCCGGTGCAGTTGGCCGAAGCCGGCCAGCGCGCCACCGCGGGCGAAGTGCACGTGCTGGCCGATGACATCGGCGTGCACGCTGCTGCCGATGGCCTGTATTTCCAGAGCGAAGCGCAGGGCATCTCGATTGCCGCGTTGTCGGCCGAGCACAGCGCGCTGGTGCTGCTCAGTGGTGCCGACCTGGTCCATGTCGGCCCGGCGTTGGACCTCGCCGCCGCCGGCGCCTGGGTAGCCGGGCAGGTGGGCGAAGGCTGCTACGACCCGGCTGCGGCGACGGCCGTGGTCGCCGCCGGCATGGTGGCCGGTGAACCGCAGGAACTGGCGCAGGTGATCGCCGCGCGCTGGGGCCTGGATGACGACGGAGATGCCGCATGAGCTACGCCAGCAATGATGAGATCCGTGGCGTCCTGATCTCGGCCGGTGCCGAACGGGTACTGCTGCCCAATGCAACCGTGGCCGAGATGATGTCGCGGGTACCGGTGCAGGCGGTGGCCGACGCTCCGCGCTGGCTGGTGGGTGAGATCGGCTGGCACGGCTGGCAGGTGCCCCTGGTGTCGTTCGCACGGCTCTCCGGGTTGGGCGAAGAGACGGTGGCCGGCCACAACAAGGTGGTGGTGCTCAAGACCCTCAGCGGCAACCCGGAGCGCCCCTATTACGCGCTGTTGACGCAGAGCTTCCCGCAGCTGATCTCGGTACCGCGCGATGGCCTGCTGGCCGACGCATCCGAGGAAACCCTGCCCGACATCGTGCACATGCGCGTGCTGCTGGGCGAACAGAGCGCCCTGTTGCCGAATCTCGACGCGCTGGAAGCGGCGCTGGATTCGCTGACGGCCTGACCGGAATCCGCCGGGCATGGCCCGGCGCTACCGCAGGCGTTGCGGATATCGGGTAGCGCCGGGCCATGCCCGGCGAGCGCAGCGGCCACCGGACCGGAGCCTTATCCCAGATCGCCCAGCCGTGCCTGCAATGCCGCGATCGCGGCCAGACCTGCGGTTTCCGTGCGCAGGATGCGTGGGCCCAACTGCAGACCCTGGAAGCCTGCGGCCGCCAGCTGCTCACGGTCACGCGGCGACCAGCCACCTTCCGGGCCGATGGCGATCACCACGCCGCCGGCCGGCGCCGCCTGCAGTGTCGACAGCCGGTGCGCTCCCAGCGGGTCCAGGGTCAACCGCAACGTGTCGGCTGGCAGTGCCGCGCTGGCCTGTGCCAGCGACTGCGGCGGCCCGACCTGCGGAATGCGCGCACGGCCGGATTGCCCGCAGGCCGACTGCACCACGTTGTTCCAGTGTGCCACGCGCTTTTCCGCGCGTGCTGCATCCAGCTTCACCTCGGTACGCTCGGCATTCACCGGAACGATCGCGCTCACCCCCAGTTCGGTGGCCTTCTGCAGGATCAGGTCCATCTTCTCGCCGCGTGCGATGCCCTGCAGCAGGGTGATCGTCAGCGGCGATTCGTTGGCGATCGGCTGCACCTGGTCGATGCGCACCTGCACTTCGCGTTTGCCGGCCAGCGTCAACGTCGCGGTGTAGTCGTGGCCATCGCCGTTGAACAGCACGCAGGTGTCGCCCTCGCGCAGGCGCATCACCCGCACCAGGTGGTTGGCCGTCTCTTCCGGCAGGGTCACGGTCTGGCCGCTGTGCAGCGCCAGGTCGATGGGGCAGCGGGTCACGCGCATGCAATCGCCTCGTCGATGGCTGCCAGCGTCGTATGCGCCAGCAGCTCCAGTTGTTCGTCGTCCACGCAGTACGGTGGCATCCAGTACAGCACGTTGCCCAGCGGGCGCAGCACCACGCCGCGCTTCAGCGCCGCCTTGTAGGCATGCAGCCCCAGCTTCAGCCCCGGATCGAAGGGCGTGCGCTTGTCGCCGTTGCGGGTCAGTTCGAAGGCCACCACCATCCCGGCCTGGCGCACATCGGCCACGTGTGGATGGTCGGCAAACGGTGCGGCCAGGGTCCCCATCACCGAGGCGATGCCGCGGTTGCGCGCGATCACATCGTCGTCGCGGAAGATGTCCAGCGTGGCCAGCGCCGCCGCACAGGCCAGCGGGTTGCCGGTATAGCTGTGCGAATGCAGGAAGGCGCGTTCACGCGAATCATCAAGGAATGCGTCGTACAGCGCCTGCGTGGCCAGCACCGCAGCCAAGGGCAGGAAACCGCCGGTCAGGCCCTTGGACAGGCACAGCAGATCGGGCATCACCCCGGCCTGCTCGCAGGCGAACAGGGTGCCGGTGCGGCCGAAGCCGGTGGCGATCTCGTCGGCGATCAGGAAGGCGCCATGGGCATCGCACAGCTCACGCACGCGCTGCAGATAGGCCGGATCGTGCATGCGCATGCCACCGGCGCACTGCAGCCGCGGCTCCAGGATCAACGCGCAGATTTCGCCCGGATGCTGGTCGAACAGCGTGGCCAGGCCATCGGCGGCCTGGCGTGCGCGGTCGGCCGCACTCTGCCCGGGCTCGGCCAGGTAGGCGTCGGGCGAGGGCGCGAACAGGCCTTCGGCCAGCAATGGCGCATAGACGCGGCGATACAGCGGGATGTCGGCCAGTGCGAGGGCGCCCAGCGTCTCGCCGTGGTAGCCGTTCTCCAGCGAGACGAAGCGTGTGCGCCGGTTCTCACCGCGGTTCTGGAAATACTGGAAGGCCATCTTCAGCGCCACTTCGACGCCGGCCGAGCCGTTGTCGGCGTAGAACACCTTGGCCAGCGGCGCGCGGCCGGGCTGGCGCGGCGCCAGGGCCAGCAGGCGTTCAGCCAGGGTGATCGCCGGTTCATGGCCGAAGCCGGCCAGCATCACCTGTTCCAGCTGCCCGGCCTGGGCGGCGATGGCACCGCCGATGCGCGGCTCGGCATGGCCGAACAGGTTGGTCCACCAGCTGCTGACGGCATCCAGGTAGCGGTTGCCGTCGTGATCGATCAGCCAGGCGCCTTCGCCACGGGCGATCGGCACCAGCGGCAACGTGTGCGGATGCTCGCGCATCTGCGTGCACGGGTGCCATAGGACCTGGAGGTCGCGTTGCCGCCAGTGCTGGACCAGCGGAGAGGGGGTTGGGTCTGCTAGCATTTCGGGCTCATGAACATGTTGCTGCCTGCACATTCTATCGGCCTCGGCGCATGCGTCGGTTGCCACGGAGATTCCGCATGAACGATGACCGCGCCAGGCGTCCTCTGCCGATCATCCATCGGATCACCGACGAGGAGAACGGGCCCTTCCAGCGCCAGCACCTGGACCTGGAGTTCTCCAATGGCGAACGCCGCCGCTTCGAGCGCCTGGTCAGCCGTGGCCATGGCGCGGTGGTGGTGGTGCCGATGCTCGATGATGAAACCGTGCTGCTGGTGCGTGAATACGCGGCCGGCATGCATCGCTACGAGCTTGGCCTGGTCAAGGGCCGGATCGATGCCGGCGAAACGCCGGAGCAGGCCGCCGACCGTGAGCTGAAGGAAGAGGCCGGCTATGGCGCACGGCAGGTCGACGTGCTGCGCGCGATGACCCTGGCACCGACCTACATGAGCCATCAGTCCTGGCTGGTGGTCGCGCGCGACCTGTATCCGGAGAAGCTGGCCGGAGACGAGCCGGAGGAGCTGGAAGTGGTGCCGTGGAAGCTAGCCGATCTGGACCAGCTGATGCTGCGCGAGGACTTTTCCGAAGGGCGTTCGCTGGCGGCGCTGTTCATCGCCCGCCAGTGGCTGCAGGGAGCACGATGATCAAGCTGACCACGGAACTGCGCGAGACCGCGATCGCCATCGCCCAGGAAGCCGGGCAGGCCATCATGCAGATCTACAGCAATGGTTTCGACGTGACACTCAAGGACGACGACAGCCCGGTCACCGCTGCCGACCTCGCTGCCGACCGGGTGATCCAGCAGGGGCTGCGCCAGCTGACCCCGGACCTGCCGATCCTGTCGGAAGAGTCGCCGCTGGTGCCGTGGGAGCAGCGTCAGCACTGGGGCGCGTACTGGCTGGTCGATCCACTCGATGGCACCCGTGATTTCGTCAAGCGCAATGGCGAGTTCAGCGTCAACATCGCGCTGATCTACCAGGGCGCGCCGGCCTTCGGCGTGGTCCAGTCGCCGGTCACCGGCATTGTCTGGCACGCGATGCGGGGCGAGCTGGCGTATCGCCGGCAGGGCGTACATGACACCGTACTGCGTACCCGTACACCCGCGACTGCACCGCTGCGGGTCGCCGCCAGCCGTTCGCATCGCTCAGCCGAGACGAATGCGTTGCTGGCCCGGATGGGCGACATCGAGACCGTGGTGCAGGGGTCTTCGCTGAAGTTCTGCCGGATCGCCGAAGGCGGACTGGATGTCTATCCGCGGCTGGGCCCGACCTCCGAATGGGATACCGCTGCCGGCCAGTGCGTGCTGCACGCGGCCGGTGGTGCGGTGCTTTCGGTCGGTACCGGCAAGCCGTTCCGCTACAACCGCCGGCCGACGCTGTTGAACGGTGAGTTCATGGCGCTGGGCGATACCAGCCTGCCGTGGCGGGACTGGTTGTCCGATTGATCCTGGAGAAACGCATGAGCACGCACGACACCCCTGCCACCGGCGACGCCAGCGCGGAGCTGGAGCGCCTGCTGGCCATCATGGCGCGCCTGCGCGACCCACAGGGCGGTTGTCCCTGGGACCTGGAACAGAACTTCGCCACCATCGCCCCTTATACGATCGAGGAAGCCTATGAAGTGGCCGATGCGATCGATCGGGGCGACCTCGACGACCTCTGCGATGAACTGGGCGACCTGCTGCTGCAGGTGGTGTTCCATGCGCGCATGGCCGAAGAGCAGGGGGCGTTTGCCTTTGCCGAGGTCGCGCGCGCGATCAGCGACAAGATGCAGCGGCGCCATCCGCATGTCTTCGCCGACGTCAGCGTCGACGATGCTGATGGTGTGATGCGCAACTGGGACGCGATCAAGCGCGCCGAACGCGCGGCGAAGGGTGAGCGGGACACCTCGGCGCTTGCGGGCATCTCGCGTGGCCTGCCGGAATGGCAGCGGGCGGTGAAGCTGCAGTCGCGGGCGGCCAAGGTCGGCTTCGATTGGCCCGGTCCGCTGCCGGTACTGGACAAGGCGGCCGAGGAACTACAGGAACTGCGCGAGGAGTTCGAGCGCGGTGACATTGCCGGCAACAAGGCGCGCCTGCAGGAGGAACTGGGCGACCTGCTGTTTGTCTGCGCAAACCTGGCGCGGCATGCGGACATCGATCTGGGCGCCGCGCTGCGTGGGGCCAACCACAAGTTCGAACGTCGCTTCCGTTCGATGGAAGCGCAGGCCGAGGCACACGGCGATTCGCTGGCTGCACTCGATCTGGATGCACAGGAAGCGCTCTGGCAGCACGCCAAGGCCACGGAAAAAGCGTGAAAACGCTGGGTCTGTTCCTGCTGACCGCACTGGCCGAGATCGTCGGCTGTTACCTGCCCTGGCTGTGGCTGCGCAAGGGCGGCAGCATCTGGCTGCTGCTGCCGGCGGCGGCCAGTCTTGCGTTGTTCGCCTGGCTGCTGACCCTGCACCCGACCGCCAGCGGCCGCGTTTACGCAGCATATGGTGGCGTGTACATCGGCACGGCGCTGTTCTGGTTGTGGCTGGTCGACGGCATCCGTCCCAGCCGCTGGGACATGCTGGGTGCTGCACTCTGCCTGGCCGGCATGGCGGTGATCATGTTCGGGCCGCGACAGCCCGGGTAGGTCGCGGCGGTGTAGAGTCGAGTGATGTTTGACCGCCGTTGGCAAAGGCAGCCGAGCATGGCTCGGCACTACACTCAACGAACGGAGCATGCGCATGTCCCGCTTTGCCAGCTTCCGCGAGTTCTACCCGTTCTATCTCAGCGAGCACCGCAACACGGTCTCGCGTCGCCTGCACTTCATCGGCAGCTGCGGCGTGCTGCTGCTGGTCGCCAGCGCCGTGCTGCGAGGGCAGCCGCTGCTGCTGTTGGCTGCACTGGCCTGCGGCTACGGCTTTGCCTGGGTCGGCCACTTCTTCTTCGAGAAGAACCGCCCTGCAACCTTCCGTCATCCGCTGTATTCCTTCATCGGAGACTGGGTGATGTTCGCCGACATCCTGCGCGGCAGGGTGAAATGGTGATGTCGTTCGGGGCGCTGGCCCGCGCTGCGTGATTCAACGCGCCGTGCAGCCCAGCATCGCCAGGTCGATCGAGTCGGCCATGCGCCGGTAGCCCTCGTCGTTCGGGTGCAGATGATCGCGGGTGATGTTCGCCGGCAATGATTCAGGCTGTTTCGGATCACGCAGCGCCGCATCGAAATCCACTACGCCATCGAAACCGGTGTCCTTGCCACGCGCCCACTGGTTGATCGCGGTGCGGGTGGCGGCCGATACCGGCTCGTAGCGCTCCGAATCGCCGAAGGGCGTCAATGTGCCGAGATGAGCGCGGATGCCATGCGCATGCAGCCGGGCGGCCACCTGGCGGTAGCCCAGCAGCATGTCCGCCGTGCTGCGTCCCGGCAGAGGCTGTGCGCCGCCACCGTGGCGGATGTCATTGATGCCTTCGAACAGGATCACCTGGTCGGCGTCGGCCACTGCGATCACGTCGCGATCCAGCCGTGACAGCGCACTGTGGCTGCGACCATGGTCCAGCAGCTTGTTGCCGCTGATGCCCTGGTTGAGCACCACGAAGCGGTCCGGGCAGGCCTGCTGCAGACGCTGGCCCAACCGCTCGGGCCATTGGTTGAACGAGCCACGCGAGGCCGTCGCACCTTCGGTGATGGAATCACCCAGGGCCACGATCACCTGCGGCCGATCCGCGCGCTGCACCAGCACGGCCGAGAACACATTCTGCTGGTAGCCCACGCGCACGCTGTCGGCGACCGCATCCTGCTTTCCGTCGGCCACACGCACCACGGTGCGGCGCACCGCAGGGCGGGTGGGCTGCGGGAAGTACGCGGTCACGCTGATCTCCTGCAGGGCGGCGACCTGCAATGGCAGCGCATCACTCAGCAGCGCTGCACCTACCGGTACGTCGATGGACACGCGTCCATCGACGGTGACCGGCAGCGCTGACGCCTTGCCATCCTTCAGGCGCAACCGCACGTCTTCCACATGCAGCGGCGTGGTGCCCAGCTCGTTGCTGATGCGCAGCCGCAGCGCATCGCCCTTGCTGCCCAGGCGCATGTCCTGGCGCACGGTCTGCGCGGCGAACTGTACCGGCGCATCGGCGCTGCCATCCTTGCGGTCAGGCGCGGGCGAGGCAGTCCAAGCGGTGACCCAGACCGGTGCGGCCAGCGCCGCGGGGGCGGCCACGGCGCTGCCGATGGCCAGGGAAAGCAGGGTGATCCAGCGCTGCATGGGCTTCGGTCCGGTCAGGAGAAGTAGGTGCCGCCGTTGACGTCCAGATTGGCGCCGGTGACGAACGCTGCTGCGTCCGACGCCAGGTACACCGCTGCATCGGCGGCTTCGTCCGGCAGGCCCTGGCGACGCAGCGGCGTCGCGCCGGCCACCGCCGTGCGCACTTCGGGCTTGGTGAATTCGTCATGGAAGCGCGTCGCGATCATGCCGCAGCACAGCGCATTCACGCGGATGCCCTTCGGCCCCAGCTCCTTGGCCATGGCCCGGGTGAAGGTCATCACGCCGGCCTTCGCTGTGGCGTAGATCGCCGCGCCAGGGCCACCGCCATCGCGACCGGCCTGCGAGGCGAAGTTCACGATCGCCGCGCCTTCGCCCATGTGCGGCACCACCGCGTGCGTGGTCAGGTAGGTGGAGGTCAGGTTGAGGTCGATGACCTTGTGGAAGAACGCCGGGTCGATATCGGCCAGCGGACGACGCTCGACCATGCCGCCGGCCACGTTGACCAGCACATCGATGCGCTGGCCGAATGCCGCCTGGGTTGCTGCGACCAGACCGGCCACCGCGGCCGGATCGGTGACGTCGGCGCGGTGAGCGATGGCCTGGCCACCGGCCGCCTTGATCAGCGCCAGCGTTTCCTGCGCGCTGGCTTCGTCGTTGGCGTAATTGAGGCAGACGCGTGCACCGGCCGCAGCCAGCTTGATCGAGACGGCACGGCCGATATCACGGCCACCACCGGTGACGATGGCCACCTTGTCCTGGAACGACATGCGGGAAACTCCTTGGTTTGCGGGGGAATGCGAGGGGAAGGGGGCTCAACCGTCGTTGCGGTCGAGCTTGTGGATCGGTCCGGTCCACCACCACAGCGCCACCAGCGACAGCGGCACCAGTGCGGCGACGAGGATGAAGATCGGTGCGTAGGAATGGCGGGTCAGCACCGGCACCAGCCAGGTGGTGATCAACGTGCCGGCCACTGCGGCCAGGCCGCCGAGACCGGCCAGCGTGCCGACCGAGCGGCCGTCGAACAGATCGCCGGGCAGGGTCTGGATGTTGCCGATGGCGATCTGGAAACCGAACAGCACCGCAGCGATCGCCAGCACCGCAAACAGCGGCTGGTTGGCCAGTACCGCACCGAGCAGGGCCGGTGCCATGATCACGCAGCCGAGCGAAATCGACAGCTTGCGTGCGCGGTCCACGCCATGGCCGGCGTTGATCAGCCGCCCCGACAGCCAGCCGCCGCTGAGGCTGCCCAGCATGGCGCCGACGAACGGCACCCAGGCGAACAGGCCGATCTGCTTGATGTCGAAGCCAAAGGTCTCGGCCAGATAGATCGGCAGCCACGATACGAACAGCCACCAGATCGGGTCCAGCAGGAAGCGGCAGGCGAGCATGCCCCAGCTCTGCCGGTGGGCCAGCAGCGATCGCACGCTGACCTTGGGCGCATCCGCGCGCTGCTGGCCGGTCTGGCCTTCCATGATCAGGCGTCGCTCGGCGTCACTCACCCACGGGTGCTTGTCCGGGCCGGCGCGATAGACGAACAGCCACGGCAGCAGCCACAGGAAGCCAAGCGCACCGACCAGCACAAAGGTGCCGCGCCAGCCCAGCCACAGGTACAGGCCGGCGATGGCCGGCGCCGAAACGATGGCGCCGATGGACGCACCTGCGTTGAAGATGCCCTGTGCGAGGGCGCGTTCACGCGCAGGGAACCATTCGGCGTTGGCTTTCACCGCGCCGGGCCAGGCACCGGCTTCGCTGATGCCCAGCATCGCCCGCACCACGCTGAAGGACAGCATGGAGTGGGTGACCGAATGCAGCGCGATCGAGATCGACCACACACTGATCGACAAGGCGAACCCGAGCCGCGTCCCGATCATGTCGAACAGGCGCCCGAACAGGAACTGGCCTGCGGCGTAGAACAGCATGAACACCGTGACCAGCAGCGCGTAGTCGTCCTTGGTCGCGCCGACCTCCTTGGCGATCTCCGGCCACATCACCGCCAGCGCATTGCGGTCGATGTAGTTGATCACCGTGGCCACCGCGATCAGGCCGACGATCAGCCAGCGCACGGCCGAGCGCACCGGCACCTTGCGCAGCGTGGTCACGGCCGAGGGGCCGTTCATCGCGCGTCACCCTTGCTGCGGTCCATGCGCGCATGGCTGCCGCTCCAGCGGTAGGCATGGCCGTCCACCGTCACGCTGTGTTCGCCCTTCGCCTCGCTGTCGTCGGCCACGCCGAGTGCGATGCGTGCGCCGCTGGCCAGGCGCAGCTCAAGCACCTCGGCATCATTGCCACGTGTGCGGATGATCTGCTTGATGCGGCTGTCGGCGCCGTGCACGTACTCGGCGGTGCCGTTGTACTCGCCATGCGGCTCCAGCACGCTGAAGAAGGTCACATCCTTCTGTCCTTCCACGCGCTGCAGCAGTGCCGGTTCGCGGCGCAGGTTGAATTCGGGATCGTTGGCGCCGCTTTCCACCAGCAATGCCTGCGATGGCGCGCTGCTGCCGAAGCGGTAGGTGTAGAAGCGTCCGTCGAGCAGCCATGCCAGCGTGCGCGGTTCACTGCCGGCCTTGCTGCGTGCGTCCAGCCACAGGTGCTGGTAGCCGTTTTCGCCGCCGAGCACCGGGCGCTGGGTGGGGAAATGCTCGGCTTCGAAACCGGTGGTGACGATGTGGCCGTTGAAGTGCAGCGGCAGGTCGTAGCGTGCGGTCTTGTCGCCATGCACCTGCAGCAAGTCCAGCACCACAGGCAGGCCAAGTTCGGGGTGGCGCAGCAATGCCTGGGTGCGGGTGAATACCACGCCTGGGTAAGCATCACGCATCGTCGCCGAAGCGATCTGGGTATCGGCGTCGGCCTGGAAGAAACGCACCGTGGGCGCATGTTCCTCGCCGCGCTTCCAGTCGCCCTTGAAGTGGCTCTGCTCGTTCACCACCAGGGTGTTGTGGGCCACGGTCTGCTTGGCCCAGCTGCGGTTCTCGGCCAGGTAGATGCCGCCTCGCTTGGCTTCCACGTTGAGGAAGCGTGCTGCGCCGTAGTCGGTCACCACGGCATTGCCGTTGTCGTAGAACAGCCAGTTGAGCTTGTCGAAGTGGCCATGGCCCATGCCCTGCATGGTGTCCTTCTGCACCAGCGCCTGGCCGCGTTCGCCGCCCATGCGCAGGATTGCCAGACCGCCGCGTTCACCGTCCGGGCCATCGCGCAGCAGCATCGGCCGGTAGTCGAACGGTTTGGCCTTGTTGGCCGCCAATGCCTGCGCCACCTGCAGGCCTTCCGGTGACAGCAGCAGGCGTTTCTGCTGCTGCGCGACCGACAGCAGGCGATCATCGCCGGCCTGTGCATAGGCGATGCCGATGCCCGCCACCAGCTCTTCGGTGTCGATGCCCTTGTCCAGGATCGCATCGTTGATCGGGAAGAACAGTCCGTCGTAGCTGGTCTGCACCAGCACGTCCACCGCCTTCAGCAACACGCCGTCGCGGCGCGCGAAGATCTTCCGCTGCGGCTCGTTGCGCTCAATGGCGTTGGCGAACAGCAGGAACGGGGCCAGCGCGTAGCGCTGGTAGTAGGGGCCTTCCTCGTAATAACCATCGGGCGAGAACAGCAGGTCGATCTGCCGCAGGAAACCGAACTGGTCATCCTTGCGGCTACCGCGCAGCGATTTCTCCACCAGTTCCGGATCACGCAGCACGTAGCCGGTCATACCCGTGGCAGCTACCGCCCACGTTGCGTGGTTGTGGATCTGGTCATAGTTCTTCGGCTCGCTGGCCAGGAACTCGGCCATCGGCCGGAACACCTGCGATTCGATGGTCTGCCGGTCCTGAGGCGACAGCGCATCGCGGATCGCGTCGTAGCCCTGGATGGCGTTGACCAGCCAGACCGAATCGTTGAGCACCTGCCAGAACACCCGGCCGGGAATCTGCCCGCGTCCTTCCGGATGCGGGCCGAGGGTCGGGTAGAGCTTGGCGTACTGCAGCAGCATGTCGCGCGAATAGGTGACATAGGCCTTGTCGCCGGTCAGCCGGTACAGGGTGCCGGCGGCCAGCAGGGCCTGGTAATTGCGCTTGTGCTGCTCATGGGTGCGACCGCCGCCCTTGTCCTTCGGCACCGGCACGTCGATGCCGGCCTTCATCATCTTCTGCAGCGATTTCTGCGTACGCGCCTGCTCCTTGGCGAACCACGGATAGCGGCTGCCCTCGCTGGCCATCTGCTGCCACTGTGCAGCGGTCACCAGTACCGGCGCGGTATCGCCTTGTCGCGCGGCTGCGGCTGCGGCAGGTGCAGCGTGCAGCGACATCGTCGGCAGCAGGGCGAAGGGAGCGGCCAGGGCAAGGGCGAGCGCCAGACGGTGGGAACAAAGGGACAGCGGCTGCAACCTCATCGATCAACTCCGGTGCTGGTGCGTGACAGGGCAACCTCGCCCACCTTGGGATACCAGTCCACCCCCGTCTGTTCGCGCGGGGTCATCGCCAGCGCCGGATCGGCGCCGATGGTGGGCAGGGGTGTTGCCGGCACCCACAGATCGCTGGCGGCCTGCTGCAGGGCGATGCTGGCGCTGCTCACCCCGCCCGGGAATACGCTGCTGGCCTGCGGCGACTGCACGTTGTTGCTGAAGGCGATGCCCGCCAGCGAACTGGCCGCATTCGGTGGATTCTTGCTGGTGCGGTTGACGATCAGGTTGCCGCTGAAGTGGCTGTTGCTGGCCGCGACCACGATCCCCTTGGCCTCGTCATGGCCAACGCCGAAGCTGATCTTCGCCACGTCGACAAAGGTGTTGCGGCTGATGGTGGCGTTGACCACCGGCGCATAGCCGGACAGTGGCGGATTGGCCTGTGCATCCATCACCGCCAGCGCCGAACGGTTGCTGGAGCCGGCCAGCCGTTCGAAGTAGTTGTTGCTGACGGTCTGGTCGGCGTTGATGATGCGCACGCCGCCGGTGCCGGCCTTGTCGTCGCCGAGGAAGAGGTTGTCGATCACCCGGTTGCCGTTGCCATGGCGCAGGGTCAGCGCGCCGGCCGAACGATAGAACACGTTGCCGCGGAAGGTGTTGCCGCCGGACTTGTTGGAGATGATCTCGGTCTCGCCATCGCAGCCCTCGAACCAGTTGTTTTCCACCGTGCTGTTGGAATCGCTGAGCGAGGTGTCGCTGGTGCCGACGCGGATCGTTTCGCCGCCATTGACGCCCAGCGCCGGGCGCGGGCCGAACCAGTTGTGGTCGATGCGGTGCTGGTTGTCCAGTCCCTGGGTGGCATCACGCACCACCACCACCGTCGGGCCCGCGTTGGTTTTGCCACGCAGCTGGCCGTGGTCGAGGCGGTTGTTGTTGCCGTACAGCGACACCCAGTAGTCCTGGTCGCTGCCATCGGGATTGCTGTAGTCGTCGATGACCAAGCCGGTGACGCGGCTGTGGCTGGCTACCGCCTTGCTCGACTCGCGGAAGGCCACCACCGCGTCACCCGGGGTGTAGCCGTTGCGGAACACCAGGTTGGAGACCTGCAGGTAGCTGCCGGCCAGACGCAGGTCCGATGCCCCGCTGAGGATCACCTTGCCCGGCGTCTGCGCGCGCAGCACGATCGGAGCGGTGGCCGTGCCCTGGCCCTTCAGCAGCAGGCGCGCGTCGGTCCAGGTGCCATCGGCCAGCACGATCTCATCGCCGGGCTGCAGGGCGGCAGCGGCGGTGGCGAACGCGCTGGCGTCGTGGACGAGCCAGCTGGCAGCCGTTGCGGGTGAACTGGTCAGGCATGTTGCCAGTCCAATTGCCAGGCAATGCACAAGCATAGGTTTAGAAAGGCGGTGCGAAGTCGATTGAGTGCGCATGAAGTCCTTCCAGAGACGGCGATGCCGCGGTTTCAGAGTGGGTGTGCATACCACTTGTTGGGTGTGTTGTAAGCCACGTTGCGCGCAAAGTCATGCTGCATCAGCACATGAAATGGCGGGCAACCGGTCTGAATCAAAGGTATTACGAAAAATCCAGTCCAGTTGGTTGACATTTCTGTGTCGGCGTGTCGAAGCTGCGTCCCACGCCTACCGTCCGGGCGATCCTTTGGGAGGAGGAAAACCATGCGGCAACCTGCCGGAGTTGTACGTCGTACACCGTTGTCACCCACACCACTGATCGTGGCACTGCTCGCTGCGCTGGCGGCTTCGCCGGCCGTACAGGCGCAGTCTGCCGCTACCGGTTCCGGGCAGGACGCCACCACCCTGGACCAGGTCCAGGTCACCGGCATCCGCGAGTCGATGCAGAGTTCGATCAACAAGAAGCGCGACGACACGGTGATCGCCGATGTGTTGTCGGCCGATGACATCGGCGACCTGCCCGCGCCGTCGCTGGCCGATGCGATCGAAACGCTGACCGGTGCCGCCTCCACCCGCGACAAGACCGGCGCGTCGGAAATCTCGATCCGTGGTCTCGGCGCCTTCCTCAGCAGCACCAACTTCAATGGCCGCGAGATCACCAACGGCAGCGGCGATCGTTCGGTGAACTTCAACATGTTCCCGGCCGAGCTGATCAATACGGTGGCGATCTACAAGACCCAGCGCGCCGACATCATCGAAGGTGGTGTCGCCGGCACCATCGGGCTGGAGACGGTCAAGCCGCTGGAGTACGGCAAGCGCTCGGCGCAGATCGATCTGCGTGGCAGCTGGGCCGAGTATGACAAGAAGTACCGCGACGACGATGGCATCGGCTATCGCGGTACCGCCAGCTACATCGACCAGTTCGAATTCGGCAACGGCCAGAAGCTCGGCATCTCACTGGGCATCCAGCGGCTGGAGGGCACCGACCCGGAGGAGAGCATCACCAGCGGCTCCACCTGGTATGCCTGCGATGGCAGGCAGAACGTGGCCAATGCCAACTGCAGTGAGGTCAGTGCACAGGCCATCGCCAACGGTGCACCGTATTACCTGGTGCCCAGCAGCCGCATCTATCGCCTGAAGCAGGAACGCAATGATCGCCAGAGCGAGTTCGCGGCGATCCAGTGGCGGCCCAACGACGTGGTCGAGCTCAACCTCGATTTCGAGCATACCGAGCGCAACTGGGACGAGAACCGCAGCGACCTGAGCCTGTCCAACGCACGCCGCGGCATCACCCAGCGCGACGTGGACGAGGACGGCATCGTCCGTCACCTGCATGGCAGCACCTCCATCGATTCGACCTCCAACCGCTACTGGCGCGGCGAGGAATACACCGGTGGCGGCCTCAACCTGATCCTGCGCCCGAGCCCGGCCTGGGAGCTGTCCACCGACCTTTCCTATTCGCATACCAACCGCCTGGACAGCGAGCGCATGACCCGGCTGCGCGCCAACCAGCGCGACGTCAACAACGCCATCGTGCCGGGCATCAGCAGTGGCGCCACCGGCTATGTCGACTACGACTGGGACTGGCATGGCGAGGTGCCGAGCGTGGCGCTGGCGCCGAACTTCGATCCGAACAACTGGGATGCCTACACCGGTGCAGCGCGGGTGACCTCCAGCGCGACCGAGAACGACCACAAGATCAAGGCTGGCCGCTTCGATGCCAGCTTCATGCCCGAGTCCGGTTTCTTCACCCGCATCAAGGGCGGCGTGCGCGCCAGCCAGGCCGACTACCGCCTGCGCGACAATACCTTGGTGACCGACTACGACCAGCGCGTGGCGGCAGACAAGGCGAAGATCATTGCCGCCAACCGTGCCTGCCGTGCACCGTTCCCGCAGGACGACTTCATGGATGCGGCCAGCGGCAACACGATCTCCTCGTGGGCGTACTTCGATCCGAGCTGCCTCTACGAGTCCTTCCGCGGCACCAGCGACAGCGGCCTGGACCCGGATTTCCAGGATCCGAACAACGTCGATGTGACCGAGAAAACCCGCGCGCTGTATCTGATGGGCGAGTTCAGCAGCACGCTGTTCGGGTTGCCGGTTACCGGCAATGTCGGCCTGCGCTGGGTCAAGACCGACGTGCGCTCGGAAGGTGTGCGCACCGACCTGGCAATCATCGACAACGGCGACGGCACGATCCGCCTGCAGCCCACGGGTGATTTCACCACCCAGGTGTTCAAGTCGGGCAATGACAAGCTGCTGCCAAGCCTGAATGCTGCCTTCGAGCTGAAGCCGGACCTGCTGCTGCGGGTGGGCGCGTATCGGGCAATGTCGCGCCCGGATATCGCCGCACTCGGTGCCGGCCGCACCATCAATGTCAGCAGCGATGCCACCTATACCGGCTTGGCCGACGCGCTGGACGACATCAGTGCCAGCGGCAATCCGGCCGCTCAGCCGTTGATGTCCTGGAACGGTGACGTCTCGCTGGAGTGGTATGCGAACCCGGACACGCTGCTGGCCGGTGCGGTGTACTGGAAGCAGTTCAACGGTGGCACCGCCACCGCGCTGGTGCCGGAAACCTACACCATCAACGGACAGACGGTGACCGTGCCGGTGCGCCAGCAGGTGACCACCGACGAGGACAGCACCCTGACCGGTATCGAGCTCAGTGCCACGCACCGGTTCTCGTATCTGCCCAAGCCGTTCGATGGCCTCGGCTTCAAGGTCAGCTACAACTATGCTGACGCCGACTACCAGACCCAGGATTCACGATTGGGCGAGCAGTTGGCCGCCGACGGATCGATCATCCCGGCCATCGTGCCGCCGGCCGGCCTGAGCGGATTCTCGCGGCACGTGCTGTCCGGTTCCATCTACTGGGATGTGGGCCGCTTCAACATCCAGGCCATCGGCAAGTTCCGTTCGCACTATTACCAGGACTTCACCGGCAACACGGCGCAGCAGAACCGCTATTACGATGACAACACCAGCGTCGACCTGCGCCTGCGCTACCGGGTGAACAAGCAGCTGTCGCTGTCGCTGGAACTGATGAACCTGACCAACGAGCCACGCGTGGCATACCAGCCGCTTTACGGGAATTTCCGCGAGGTGGTGAGCTACGGGCGGCGCGCGTATTTCGGTGTACGATACAAGTTCTGAACAGGGCGGCGCGGCCAATGGTCGCGCCGTCGCTCCAACCGGACCCGCACCGTGCCCGGTGGCCGGGGACGGGCCCGGAGGGAACCGCCAAGGGTCAGCCGCATGTCCGCCAACCGTCTTTACCAGACCATCGCCGCCAAGCTCCGCAAGCTGATCGAAGATGGCGAATATCCGTCCGGTTCGCGCCTGCCGGGCGAACGTGAACTTGCCGAACGCTTCGGCGTCAGCCGGGTCACCATCCGCGAGGCGGAAATCGCCCTGGAAGCGCAGGGCTGGATCGCGATCCGTATCGGCTCGGGTGTCTATGTGAAACCGCGCCCGGCACAGGCCGTCGGTGGATTGCCCGACATCAGCGCCTTCGACCTGACCGCTGCGCGTGCCGTGTTCGAGGCGGAAGCCGCTGCGCTGGCGGCAAGCAATATCGATGAGGCCGGCATCGCCGAGCTGCAGGTGCTGGCCGAAGCACTGTGCCGGCGTGACCTCACCGACGAAGAGGCCGGCGATTACGACCGCCGCTTTCATCTGGCCATCGCGCGCCTGTCGGGCAATCCGGTGGTCGAGTATCTGGTGCAGCAGATCTGGCGCATGCGCAGCGAGCTGCCGCGGGTGACCGAGGTCTACGCCCGGGTGTGCCATGACGATGGTGCCAGCCGCGCCGACGAGCACATGGCGATCTTCGAAGGTCTGCGCGCGCGCGATCCGGTCGCGGCACGCAATGCGATGCGGCATCACTTCCAGCGCCTGTTCGAGGCGATGCTGGAGGCGACCGAAAGCCAGGCGCTGGCCGAGATCCGCCGGCAGACCCAGCAGGACCGCGAGCGCTTCCTGGCCACGACCCGGATCTGACTGGGCCCATGCTGTAGAGCCGGGCCACGCTCGGCTGCTTTCCGCTGGAACGTCCCGCACCCGCACTGCCTGCATCCGCGCGCTATGCTGGGCTCCGGACGTCTCCCATAAGGAAAGCGCGATGTTCCCGACCATGTTCTTCAGCGCGGTACTGGCCTTCGTGGCCGTGGTCATCCTGTTCAAGGCGGTACGGATGGTGCCGCAGGGTTATGAGTGGACCGTCGAGCGGTTCGGCCGTTACACCCACACGATGTCGCCCGGCCTGCACTTCCTGATCCCGATCGTCTATGGGGTGGGACGCAAGGTGAACATGATGGAGCAGGTGCTGGACGTGCCCGGCCAGGAAGTGATCACCAAGGACAACGCCGCCGTGCGCGTCGATGGCGTGGTGTTCTTCCAGGTACTGGACGCGGCCAAGGCCGCCTACGAGGTGTCGGTGCTGGAAGTGGCGATGATCGCCCTGGTGCAGACCAACATCCGTACCGTGATCGGCTCGATGGACCTGGATGAATCACTCAGCCAGCGCGAGGTGATCAACGCCAAGCTGCTCAGCGTGGTCGACCATGCGACCAACCCCTGGGGCGTGAAGGTCAACCGCATCGAGATCCGCGACATCCAGCCGCCGCGCGACCTGCTCGATGCGATGGCACGGCAGATGAAGGCCGAGCGCGAGAAGCGCGCGCAGATCCTTGAGGCGGAAGGTTCGCGCCAGTCCGAGATCCTGCGCGCCGAAGGCGAGAAGCAGGCCACGGTGCTGGAAGCGGAGGGACGGCGCGAGGCCGCGTTCCGCGACGCCGAAGCCCGCGAGCGCCTGGCCGAAGCCGAAGCCAAGGCGACCCAGGTGGTGTCGGCGGCGATCGCCGACGGCGACGTCCAGGCCATCAACTACTTCATCGCACAGAAGTATGTGGAAGCGTTCAAGGAACTGGCCACGTCGCCGAACCAGAAGCTGGTGCTGATGCCGATGGAGGCCAGCGGAGTAATTGGTTCGATCGCCGGCGTGGCCGAGCTCGCCAAGCAGGCCCTGTCCAACCAGGAAACCCGGTCACCGGCCAAGCGGCCGCCGCCGATTGGAGGCTGACATGCGCTGGGAAGTCGTTGCCTGGGGTGCGCTGGCGTTGTTGCTGTTTGCCGCCGAAGCGCTGGCGCCCGGCGCGTTCATGCTGTGGATCGGCATCGGTGCGGCGGCGGTGTTCGCGCTGGTAGCGGTGTTCGCCGATATTCCGGTGCTGTGGCAGGTGGTCGCCTTCGTGCTGCTGAGCGTGCTGTCGATCCAGTGCTACCGGCACTGGGGCAAGCCGCGTGCGCGGCAGAGCGACGCGCCGCTGCTGAACCGTCGCGCTGAACAACTGGTCGGGCGGGTGGTGCCATTGCAGCAGGCCATCGTCGGCGGGCAGGGCAGGGTCAGCATCGATGACGCGTCGTGGCAGGTGAGTGGGCCGGAGCTGCCGGCCGGCACGCTGGTACGGGTGGTAGCGGTGCAGGGCAGTGCGCTGGTGGTCGAAGCGGCCGGCTGAGTTTTCCAGCCAACGGCGCAGCCCCTCGTGGATGGTCGCTGAAAGCAGATGCTGGGTTGGGTCGGGCGGGTGGGCTGTGCAGGGGACGCCGCAAGTACGTCCTTGTAGGCTTGGCCGCGCCATCCATGGCGCGGACACCCCTGCCCAGCCCACCCGCCCGACCTCTGACAGTTTCCGGTGGCGTCCACCCACGGAAAAGAAAATAAGAGCGAAGCAGAAGCGGGTCGCTGCGCTCGCGGGTCATGGCCGGTGTGGGATTTCTTTTCGGCAGGAAAAGAAATCCCACACCTCTCCTTATATGTATCGACATCCACAACCGCTCTTGCCTTCCGTCCCGTCTCCGGGAACCTGTCGGGGTGGGGCGGTGTGGGGTGGAGGGACCGCAGGCGCCATGGATGGCGCCTACGAGCCTACAGGGACGTACTTGCGGCGTGTCCCGCAACCCCACATCGCCCCACCACCCCACAGACGTCGCCGAGCCGATGCGCTTTGGCCGTTGCCGTTGCCTGGCTTGTAGAAAGCACCCGCCGGCCGCAGGCCGGCCAACATCCCCCGCTGCGCTGCGGCGCGACCTGTGGGCGACCGATCTGGGATAATGCGCGTTCTTGTTTCCTCTGCTGCCGGACCCGGTCATGACCCAGAAGACGCTGCTCAACGATACCCACCGCGCCCTTGGCGCCAAGATGGTCGATTTCGGGGGTTGGGACATGCCCATCCACTACGGCTCGCAGCTGGACGAGCACCACCTGGTGCGTCGTGAGTCGGGCGTGTTCGACGTCAGCCACATGACCGTGGTCGACCTGCGCGGCGACCAGGTCAAGCCGTTCCTGCGCCGCCTGCTGGCGAACTCGGTCGACAAGCTCAAGGCCACCGGCAAGGCGTTGTACTCGTGCATGCTGAATCCGCAGGGCGGCGTCATCGACGACCTGATCGTCTATTACCTGGGCGAAGACTTCTTCCGCATGGTGGTCAATGCCTCCACTCGCGAGAAGGATCTGGCGTGGCTGCGCGAGCAGGCTGCGCCGTTCAACGTCTCGGTCGAGCAGCGTCCGGACCTGGCGATCCTCGCCGTGCAGGGTCCGCAGGCGCGCGACATCGTCATCGGCCTGGCCCGCGAAGCCGACCGTGAGTCGCTGGGCAAGCTCGGCCGCTTCGCCGCGCTGCAGGTGCAGTCCGACGACGGCGTTGAACTGTTCGTCGCCCGCACCGGCTACACCGGCGAAGACGGTTTCGAGATCCTGCTGCCGCAGGATGCCGTGGTCGCGTTCTGGAACCGCCTGCTTGCTGCTGGCGTGAAGCCGGCCGGCCTCGGCGCGCGCGACACCCTGCGCCTGGAAGCCGGCATGAATCTGTACGGCCAGGACATGGACGAAGCGATCAGCCCGTACGAGGCGGCGCTGGCCTGGACGGTGTCGCTGGACGAGGGTCGCGACTTCATCGGCCGCGACGTGCTGGAGGCGCAGAAGGCGGCCGGCAACGCACGTCAGATGATCGGCCTGGTGATGGATGAGAAGGGCGTGCTGCGCCATGGCCAGGCCGTCACCACGGCCGGCGGCCAGGGCGAGATCCTGTCCGGCACCTTCTCGCCGACCCTGGCCAAGGGCATCGCATTCGCGCGCGTACCGGCCGGTGAACTCGGTCAGGTCACCGTCGACATCCGCGGCCGTCAGGTGCCGGTGCGGGTGGTCAAGTTCCCGTTCGTGCGCGAAGGCCAGGCCCAGCCCGGCGTACTCACCGAAGCGTGATCCAAACGTGTCGGTCGTCACTGCCAGCAGTGGCGGCCGGTTGGTTACACTAGCCCCGTTTTTTCCACCCCCTGCATATCTCTGGAGCAGTCCCATGAGCGAGATCCCCGGCGACCTCAAGTTCCTCAAGTCCCATGAGTGGGCCCGTGTCGAAGGCAATGGCCGCGTGACCGTCGGTATTTCCGACCACGCTCAGGGCCTGCTGGGTGACCTGGTCTACGTCGAGCTGCCGGAAGTCGGCACGACCGCCAAGGCCAACGAGCAGATCGCGGTCGTCGAGTCGGTGAAGGCCGCCTCCGACGTCTACAGCCCGATCAGCGGCACCATCGTCGAGGTCAACTCGGCGCTGGCCGACAAGCCGGAAACCATCAACGAAGACGCCTACGGCGACGGCTGGATGTTCGTGGTCGAAGTGTCCAACAGCGAAGAGCTCAACGAGCTGCTGGACCCGGACGCGTACGCCGAAGGCCTGGAAGACGAAGAGCACTGAGTCGTCGTTTCCCCGGTACGAAAACGGCCACCCTCGGGTGGCCGTTTTCGTTTGGGAGGACGCGTCGAACTTATGCCGACCGGTTCGCCGCATGCCATCGCCATGGCATCAGCCGGTGTTGAGCACGGCCAAAAGGCGTGCGCAGTTTTGCGCAAATCCGCGTTTCCACCCCCGCGGCGGCACGCCCGGATGTGAAAAGTTTTTGGCCTTGTTGCAGGTCCGTTGTGCTGGCGTTGGCGAGTGCATCGCCGTGCACGACCACATCGTCGTGTGGCGTTCCACTTCAGACCTCTACATGGCGCAGAGTGCTTGTTTCAAGTGTTTTTTCTTCGCTGTTGGTGCGCAGCTTATGGCAGCGACGATGCGCGATGCAGTGTTTGCCGGCGCTCGCGGAGGAACATCGGCAGGCGCGGGAAGGGCTCCCGGGACGCGGCGGATGTGAAAATTTTTAGCGGGGGTTGTTGACAGTAAAAAAAACCGTGATTAGGTTTCGCCTCAGCAGACCTTGCCTGCCAAACCGAGTGCGCAGAATCAATCGTCCGATGCGAAGCAGCCCCTCGAAGACCACCGCGATCCTCAAGACGGTGGACATGGCCCCGCTTCCCCCGGAGAAATGCAAGGCGACCCCTGTTCCGATGCCTGCTCCGCCGATCGTGGCGGGCATCACCGCATCCGTAACGGCGCGCCTGACGCGCCGGCGGTCCCCGCACGCAGCATGGGCGGGTTTGATCCACCTGGGCGTTTCAACTCCCTATCACTGACGAGGAGCCATCACCATGGCAACCAAGAAAGCTGCGAAGAAAAAGCCCGCCGCCAAGAAAGCGGTGAAGAAGGTCGCCAAGAAGGCCGCTGCCAAGAAGGCAGTGAAGAAGGTCGCGAAGAAGGCGACCGCCAAGAAGGCAGTGAAGAAGGCTGCCAAGAAGGTCGCCAAGAAGGCCACGGCGAAGAAGACAGTGAAGAAGGCTGCGAAGAAGGTAGCCAAGAAGTCCACTGCCAAGAAGGCCGTAAAGAAGACCGCGAAGAAGGCCGTCAAGAAGGTAGCCAAGAAGGCCACCAAGAAGACTGCCAAGAAAGCCGTAAAGAAGACCGCCAAGAAAGCTACTGCCCGCAAGCCGGCCAAGAAGGTCGCCAAGAAGGCAGTGAAGAAGGCGGTAAAGAAGACCGCCAAGAAGGCGGTGAAGAAGACTGCGAAGAAGGCCACCAAGAAGGCTGCCCCGAAGAAGGCTGCCAAGAAGGTTGCCAAGCGCAAGCCGGCCGCCCGCAAGAAGAAGGCCGCCCCGGTGGCCCTTCCGGCAACTCCGGCACCGCTGATCTAAGTACTTCCCGATAGCCGTACCCTGAGACCCCTTCCCCGACTGCCCAGCGGGGAGGGGGTTTTTTTATGGGCATCAGTTTTGGCTAGCTGCGATGGCCAGCTGCTTCACAGGGAAACCGCTCGACCAGGAAATCCACGAAGCTGCGCAGCCGGGTCGAGTGATAACGGTCGTGCGGATAGACCACGTGCATGGGCCGACCGCGTCGGCCATGTTCCGGCAGCAACGGGACCAGGCCACCCGCATCGATGTCCGCTGCCAGCAGCAGGCTCGACTGCAGGATGATGCCCAGTCCCTGCAGCGCGGCCAGCCGCAACGCTTCGCCGTTGTTGATCTGCAGCCGTCCCGAGGGCAGCTGCACCGCCGACGTTGCCTCGTTGCCCAGCCAGTGCGACAGCGCAGCCGGATCCAGCGACAGGCATTGATGCTGCTGCAGCGCCTGCGCGCTATGCGGCGTGCCATGCCGCGCGAGATAGGTCGGTGATGCACACAAGGTCAGGCGGTAGGGGCTGAGCGGACGCGCTACCAGATGCGTGGTGTCGGCAAGCGTACCGATGCGGATGGCGGCCTCGAACCCCTCATCGGCCAGTTCGACCACGCGATCGGTCAGGACCAGTTCGACACTGACCTCGGGGTAGTGGTCCATGTAGGTGGACAGTGCCGGCACCAGCGCATGCGTGCCGAAGATCACCGGTGCACTGATCCGCAGCTTGCCCGCCGGTGCCAGATGGTGATGTTGTGCCTGCGCATCTGTTTCCTCCACCAGGCGCAGGATCTCCTTGCAGCGGCCGTAGTAGGCCTCACCGAAAGCGGTCATGTGCTGCCGTCGCGTGGTGCGGCTCAACAGCTGCATGCCCAGCCGTTCTTCCAGGGCGCGCAGGTGCTTGCCGGCCATCGTCGCGGAGATGTCCAGTGCCGACGCCGCGGCACTCAGGCTGCCCTTTTCCACGGCCAGCACATAGACCTGCATGCTCTCCAACAGGTTCATCTGACACCCCGGGTTCTGAATGTTGAAACCTCGCTGGAGTTTATCAATCGAGGGTATTCAAAGAGCATGTCCGCACGGCCAGATGGGCCGGCAGAACCTGGCAGGGCAGCACATGAAACTGGATCTTGAAGGACGTACCGCGCTGGTCACCGGCGCAGGCAGCGGCATCGGCGCAGGTGTCGCGCGGGTGCTGGCAACACTGGGTGTGCGCGTGGCGATCACCGCGCGGCGGCAGGCGCCGTTGCAATCGGTGGCGGCCGCGATCGAGGCGGCAGGTGGGCCAGCACCGGTCGTGCTGCTGGGTGATCTGACCGACGCCGACGATGTTCAGCGCATCGCCAGCGCGTCGCTGGGGGCGCTGCAGCGCGTGGATATCCTGGTCAATGCGGCCGGTGGTGCACGGCTGGCCGGGGTGGCTGCAGCAGATGAGGTGTGGGACGAGGCGATGGCGCTGAACTTCTCGGCAGCACGACGGTTGACGCAGGCGTTGCTGCCGTCGATGCGGGCCAATGGCTGGGGGCGTGTCATCAACCTCAGTGGGTCGATGGAGCCGCGCGCGGTGAATGCCGCGAGCCCGGCGAAGGCGGCGCTGCATCTGTGGAGCAAGGGGCTGTCCTGCGACGTGGCGGGCGAGGGCATCACCGTCAACGCGATTGCACCGGGGCGCATCAACAGCGCGCAGATCCTGGATCGGCTGCATCCCACCGAAGAGAGCCGACGTGAGTTCATCGCCCGCAACATCCCGATGGGGCGTTTCGGCGAACCGGAGGAGGTGGCGCACCTGGTCGCGTTCCTGGCTTCCCCGTTGGCGGGGTACATCACCGGCGCGGTGATTCCGGTGGATGGAGGAATGCACTACTTCGCCCACTAGCGCTGCGGAACGGTAGAGCCGAGCATGGGCTCGGCTCTACAACAACAAAAAAGGGCGACCCGAGGGCCGCCCTTTTGTTTACGGTCGAGCTCGCCGGCTCAGCGCGGCGAGGCCACCGCGCGATTACCCGAGGCGCCCTTGCCCTTGCGCTTGTCCTGCTGTGCCGGGGCGGCGCCCTCGGCCATCAGGTTGTCGCTGCCGAAGTCGGTGTCCACGTCCAGCCAACGCTGCGACGGCAGGCCGAGGGCGGCGTCGAGCACGGTCGGCAGCAGGCCGCTGGGCAGGCCGCTTTCACCGTTCCACATGATGGCGATGCCGAGGTCGCGCTCGGGCACCAATGCCACCAGGCCGCGGTAACCCTGCACGGCGCCGGCATGGAACACGACATCGTGACCGGCGTAGTCGAAGGTGCGCCAACCCAGCGCGTAGCCGGCCGAGTGCAGGCGTTCGCGGCGCCAGCCCGAGCGCATCTCGCCCGGCGTGTTGATCAGGCTGGAGTGCAGGGTGGCCAGCAGCGGCGCCGGCAGCACGTCCGGGCGGTGGCCGGTATGGGCCAGCAGCCACTGCGCCATGTCACTGGCGCTGGCGTTGACGCCGGCAGCCGGGGCCACGCGGTAATAGGTGGGCTTCGGCGTCAGCGATACCCAGCCGTTGCGGCTGCGCACGTGCGGGCGTGCCCAGCGCGAGCTGGCCTGGATGCCGGCGAGGCCGAGGCTGGCATCGTTCATGCCCAGCGGCTTGAAGATGCGGCGTTCGACCGACTGCTCGTAGAAGCTGCCGGAGGCGGCATACACGACGTCGCCGATCAGGCTGAAGGCCACGTTCTGGTAGGCGTAGCAGTCGCCCGGCAGGCACTTCAGGCCGGTGTTGGCCAGCTTCTGGGTCAGCGCGTAGTACTCGGCGTTGCCTTCGATGTCGCGGTCGTAGGCGTTGTACGGCAGGCCGACGCGATGGCTGAGTACATCGGCCACGGTCAGGCGGTCGGTGGCCTCCGGCGAGTTCAGGCGGAAGCCCGGCACATAGTCGGTGACCTTGCTGTCCCAGCGCAGGGTGCCATCGTTGACCAGCAGGCCGGCCATGGTGCCGGCGAAGGCCTTGGACAGCGACGCCAGGCGGAACACGGTGTGGGCGTCGACCGGCAACGGGTTGTTGACGTCGGTGACGCCGTAGCCGCGCGCGCTGAGCACACGGCCGCCCTGCACGATGGCCACCGCCATGCCCGGCACGCGCTCGCCATAGGTGAGCTGCTGCGCCATCGATTCGATGTTGGCGACGTTGAAGCCGGCGGCCGGCAACTGCACCTGCGGCACCAGGCCGGTGCGGTAGGCCGCCGGCTGGGTGTGGGCAATGGCGCCACCGGCAGCGGTCTCGATGTTGGTCGGCATCGGCGGCAGGGCCGGCGGGGTCTGCGCGGTGGTGGACAAGGCAAGGGGCATCAACATGCCCAGCAAACCGGTGGCCGCCGAACGGATCGGACGACGCAGGCTGTTCTTTTTCATCGGTTGGAACCCGTGCGCGACTGCTGGGGATGATTCTAGCGCCGCTTTTCGCCTGTGCACAAACAAAGCGAAGATGAATGCGCATCTCGTTGAAAAAGTTGGATTTTTGACGCCGCAAAAGCGGGTATCAGAAGGTGTCATGCGGGCGATGCCGTGACACTTCGTTGCAGCCATCGGTGCAGCCCGCGCTGGCGATGTTGCAGTGCATTGGATAACGTACGCGCTTCACTGCCCCCGGAGCCTGCCATGCCGCTGTCCAACCGCCGTTCGCTGGCGAGGGGAGCCGCGTGAGCGCGGCCGGGACAGGCGGTCCGCTGAAGAAGCTGGTCGCAGCGCTGCGCGAGTCGCCGGCGCTCTGGTGGTCGTTCCTGTACTTCTTCTGCCTGCTCAGCGGTTACTACGTGCTGCGCCCGGTACGCGAGGCGATGGCCGCCTCGGCCGACCTGGAGGCGGTGTTCCCGCCGGTGCTGATCGCCTGGTTCGCCAGCCACGGCATCGCGCTGAAGGACTTCGTCCTGCAGTTCCTGTTCTCCTGCGTGTTCGTGATCATGCTGGTGCTGCAGCCGGTCTATGGCTGGCTGGTCAGCCGCTTCCCGCGGCGGGTATTCCTGCCGGCGGTGTACGGCTTCTTCATCGCCACCCTGCTGGGCTTCTATGCGCTGTTCGACAGCCAAGTGCCGGGGCGGGGCATGGCCTTCTTCCTATGGGTGATGGTGTTCAACCTGTTCGCAGTGGCCGTGTTCTGGAGCTTCATGGCCGACGTGTTCTCCAATGCGCAGGCGCGGGCCTACTACGGATATATCGGTGCGGCCGGCACGGTCGGCGCCTTCCTCGGCCCGCTCATCACCAGTGCGCTGGCGCAGCGCGTGGGCATCGCCAACCTGATGCTGGTGTCGGCCGGTTTCCTGGTCATCTGCCTGTTCTGCATCTGGCGCCTGCGGCACTGGGCGGTACTGCGCGAACGCGAGCAGCAGCTGGTGTCGGGTGAAATGCCGATGGGTGGAAGCGTGCTCGATGGTCTGAAGCTGATCGTGCGCGAGCCCCTGCTGCGCTGGCTGGCAGTCCTGGTGATGTTCGGTGTGGGCGTGGGCACCCTGTTGTACAACCAGCAGGCCAGTATCGTACGTGCGGCCTTCAGCGATCCGGCCGCCAGCACTGCGTTCTTCTCGCGCATCGACCTCGCGGTGAACGCATTGACGCTGCTGCTGCAGCTGAGCCTGACCCGCTGGCTACTGTCGCGCCATGGCATCGCCCCGGCCCTGCTGATTCCCGCCTTCGCCATCCTGCTCGGCTTCTCTGTGCTTGCTGCGTCGCCACTGCCGATGATGGTGGCGGTGGTGCAGGTGCTGACCCGGGCCAGCGAGTTCTCGCTGTTCAAGCCAGCGCGCGAATCCATCTACACCCGCGTGGACCGCCAGTGGCGCTACAAGGCCGGCGCAGCCATCGACACGGTGGTCTACCGCGGTGCCGACCTGAGCTTCACCTGGCTGCACAAGGCGCTGTCGCTGTTCGGCTCGCACGTGGTGTTCATCGGTGGCGTCGCCGTAGCCGGGTTGATGACGCTGGCAGCGTTCGGCGTGCTGCGCGAAGAGAAGAAGCTGCCGCGCGACCGTTGAGTGATCCAGGGTCAGATCCCTTTTCATTGGAAAAGGGCTCTGACCCCAACTTTGCAAAGGAGAGAATCGATGTCGTTGCTCGCGCTGCTGCTGACCGTGCTGGTTGCCGTGCTGCACCTGTATTTCCTGGTGCTGGAGATGTTCCTGTGGACCCGCCCGCTGGGCCTGAAGACGTTCCGCAATACGCCGGAGAAGGCGGAGACCACGCGCGTGCTGGCGGCCAACCAGGGCCTGTACAACGGCTTCCTGGCGGCAGGCATCGTGGTGGGGCTGGTGTTGGCGCAGCCGGTGCTGGTGACGTTCTCGCTGGCGTGCGTGGTGGTGGCGGGGTGCTATGGCGCGTACAGCGTGAGCCGGCGCATTTTCATGATCCAGGCGGTGCCGGCGATCCTGGCGTTGATCCTTCGCGCGGTGGCGTAGTTTCCGGCCAACGGCGCAGCCCCTCGTGGGTTGGTCGCTGGGAGCAGGTCATGTGTTTGGGCCGGGCGGGTTGGGTTCGCGGGGGACGCCGCAAGTACGTCCGTGTAGGCTTGGCCGCGGCATCCATGCCGCGGACACCCCCGCGAACCCAACCCGCCCGACCCCTGACAGTTTCCGTGCGCGGCCAGCCCACGGAGAAGAAAAAGAAGATCAAGAGCAACAGCGGGTCGCTGCGCTCGTGGGTTCTGCGCGCATGGAAAAAGCGGCCACCGGGCCGCTTTTGCTTTTGCTTTTGCTTTTGCTCTTCTTTTTTCTCTTGCTTGGGTGGACGCCGCAGAGAACTGTCAGGGGCTGGGGGCGGTGGGTTCGCGGGGGTGTCCGCGGCATGGATGCCGCGGCCAAGCCCCCAGGGATGGGTTCACGGCGTCCCCCGCGAACCCACCGCCCCCAGCCAAACCAGCGCTTTCCGCGACCAACCCACGAGGGGCTGCGCCGTTCGCGGGAACATCACTTCGCCGGCGACACCCACATGTCGATGACCGCACTGAACACTTCCGTGCCCGCGCGGTCGCGCACGCTCACCGTCACCGGCAACGCGTAGCCTTCCGCCGCCACCACGATCGGCTGCGCCGGCAACGCCACCGCGTGCAGCGTGCCGCGCGCCTTGGCCAGGTACTGCACCTGCATGCCCTTCGGAATCCAGCGCATGCCCTTGGGCAGTGACGCATCCACCATCAGCCCGGCGGTCAGCTCGGCCAGGTTGCACATCGCGATCGCGTGCACCGTGCCGATGTGGTTGCGCACCTTGCGGCGGTCGGCCAGCGTGCCCTCGCAGCGGCCGTTCTCGAGGAGCGTGATGCGCGGGGCGATGCTGGCGAAGTAGGGTGCCTTGAAGCACACCGCGCGCGAGAACAACCAGTTACCGGCAGGCCAGCGCTGCAGGCGGTGGTAAAGCGTAAGCAGTGGAGCAGACATCGGGTGTCTCCCTAAAGAAACGGCGGACCGAAGTCCGCCGTTGTCGTTTACACGGTGGCTGCGATCACGCGGCCTGCGACTGCGCGCCCTTCTGTTCGCGCTTGTAGTAGCCCGCCGAGCGCAGCTCTTCCGGATCGAAGTCGTCCACGGTGATGGTTTCCAGGGTGAGCGTGCGCAGCTCCTCGAGCAGGGTGCGTTCGTCCTGGGTGATCACGCCTTCGGCCACGGCCTCGTCCAACTGGGTGACGAAATCCAGCGCTTCGATGCCCTTGGTCTTGAGCGCCTTGATGAACTTGCGCTCCACCGGCTCGGCCATGATCGCCTTGCTCAGGTAGCTGTTGATGCGGCCACCCGGGTTGTTCTCGCACGGGGTCAGGAACACGCCGCTGGCGAGGCGGTCGCGGGCTTCGTTCGGTGCCATCAGCAGCGCAGCCACGCGACGGCTCAGGCGGTCGCCCGGGGCCTCGGCACGACGGCCCAGCGGGAAGATCAGTGCCCACATCAGCCAGCCGATCGGACGGATCGGGAAGTTGCGCAGCGCAGCCGACAGCGATTCCTCGATCTTGTGCACGCTGTCATGGAAGGCCCAGGCCAGCAGCGGCTGGTCGGCCTGCGGCGCGCCTTCGTCGTGGTAGCGCTTGAGCATGGCGCTGGTCATGTAGACATGGCTCAGCACGTCGCCCAGGCGACCGGACAGCGATTCCTTGAACTTCAGCTTGCCGCCGAGCGTCATCATCGAGATGTCGGCCATCAGCGCCAGGTTGGCCGAGTAGCGGTCCAGCTTGCGGAAGTAGCGGCGGGTGTAGGCATCGCCCGGGGCGGCACCGAAGCGCGCGCCGGTCAGGCCGAACCAGAACGAACGCACGGCATTGGAGATTCCGTAGCGGATGTGGCCGAACAGGCTGCGATCGAAGTCCTGCAGGCCGGCACGGGTGTCCGGATCCTGCGCGGCCTTCATTTCCTTCAGCACCCACGGGTGGCAGAGGATCGCACCCTGGCCGAAGATCAGCAGGCTGCGGGTCATGATGTTGGCCCCTTCCACGGTGATCGCGATCGGTGCGGCCTGCCAGCTGCGGCCGGCGAAGTTGCGCGGCCCCAGGATGATGCCCTTGCCGCCGATCACGTCCATCACGTCCGAGATCACTTCACGGCTCATGTTGGTGCAGTGGTACTTGGCGATCGCCGACGGCACCGACGGCACGTCACCGCGGTCCACAGCGGCAGCGGTGGCCTGCGACAGCGCGCTGATCTTGTACGCCTTGCCACCGATGCGGGCCAGCGCTTCTTCCACGCCTTCGAAGCGGCCGACCGACAGGCCGAACTGCTTGCGGATACGTGCGTAGGCACCGGTCACCACCGCGCCGGCCTTGGCACCGCCGCTGGCGGTGGAGGGCAGGGTGATCGAGCGGCCGACGGCCAGGCACTCGTTGAGCATGTTCCAGCCCTTGCCGGCCTTCTCGGCGCCGCCGATCAGCTGGGTCAGCGGGATGAAGACATCCTTGCCACGGATCGGGCCGTTCTGGAAGGTCGAGTTGAGCGGAAAATGGCGACGGCCGATTTCCACACCGGCGGTGTCACGCGGCAACAGGGCCAAGGTGATGCCGATATCGCGGGTGGTGCCGATCAGGCCATCCGGGTCGTACATGCGGAAGGCCAGGCCGATCAGCGTGGCCACCGGGGCCAGCGTGATGTAGCGCTTGTCGAAGGTGAGCTTGACGCCAAGGACCTGCTCGCCGTTCCACTCGCCCTTGCAGACGATGCCGTAATCGGGGATCGAGGTGGCGTCCGAGCCGGCGAACGGACCGGTCAGGCCGAAGCAGGGCACTTCGCGGCCATCGGCCAGGCGCGGCAGGTACTGGTCTTTCTGTTCCTGGGTGCCGTAATGGTTGAGCAGCTCACCCGGGCCCAACGAGTTCGGTACGCCAACGGTGGAGCTGACCACGCTCGACACTGATGCCAGCTTCTGGATCACCTTGTGGTGGGCCAGTGCGCTGAAGCCCAGGCCGCCGTATTCCTTCGGAATGATCATGCCGAAGAACTTGTTCTTCTTGATGAAGCTCCACAGTTCCGGCGGCAGGTCGGCATGGACGTGGGTGATCTCCCAGTCGTTGACCATCTTGCACAGCTCTTCGACCGGGCCATCGAGGAAGGCCTGTTCTTCAGCCGTCAGCTGCGGCTTGGGGTAGTTCAGCAGGATGTTCCAGTCCGGGTCACCGGTGAACAGTTCGCCTTCGAAGCCGACCGATCCGGTTTCCAGGGCGATGCGCTCGGTCTGTGACAGCGGCGGCAGCACCTTGCGGAACACCTTCATCATCGGGCCAGTCAGCAGCGGCTTGCGGATGAACGGCAGCAGCAGCGGCACGACGATCACGGCCAGTACGGCGGCAGCGACGATCGTGGCGGTCTGGTTGACGTAGGGAATGAACCAGCAGGCGACCAGCAGGGCCACGCTGATCAGCGTCCAGGTCAGCAGGCGCATGCGGTGGTAGGCAACGAACGCGCCTGCCAGCAGCAGGGCGAGGAAGGGAATGACGAGGCTCATGAGCGTGCTCCGGTGACGTGCTCGTTTATGGCGGACGAAGCTGCAGCATCCGCTGCGGGCAACACGTCCAGATAGTCCAACACAGTAGCGGTAAAGGCGTCGTTGTCATCACCGGCGACCATGTGCGTGGCCTGCGGCAACTGTACGTGGCGCGCGTGCGGCGCCAATGCCAGGAATTCGGCCACCGTCTGCGGGGTGACCAGGTCGCTGCGGCCACCGCTGACCAGCAGCAGGGGGCACTTCACCTGGCGCGCGGCCTCGGCCAGTGCATCCTGGTGCTGCTCGCTGTCGCGGGCCAGTTCGGCCACCAGGCGCGGGTCCCAATGCCAGCGCCAGCGGCCGTGGCCATCTTCGCGCAGCAGGGCGCGCAGTGAATCCTCGGATTTGCGCGGGCGGTGCGGCACATAGGCCGAAATCACATCGGCAGCCTGCGACAGCGAGGCGAATCCTTCCGGGTGCGCGGTCATGAAGGCAAGGATGCGTTCGACGCCAGCGGTGTCCCAGCGCGGGGTGATGTCCACCAGCACCATGGCCGAGAACAGCCCGGGCCAGCGCGATTCGGCCAACAGGCCGAACAGGCCCCCCATCGAGGCCGCCACCAGTACCGGCGGTCGCGGCTGCTCGCCGGCCAGCACGATCAGGTCATCGGCGAACTGCTCGCCGTGATACGCCAGATCGGCCGCATTCCAGTCGGAATCGCCATGACCGCGGGCGTCGTAGGCCAGAGTCTGCAGGCCAGCGGCCGAAAGTGCTTTGGCCGTGGTCGTCCAGGCATGGCGGGTCTGGCCAAAGCCATGTGCGAACAGCACGCGTCCGCGACGGCCGGAGGTGCTGGCAGTTGCAGCCAGCGAGGCGCCGTGGGCAGCCTCCAGGCGCAGGTCATGGAATGCAGCGGGAGTAGGGGACATAACCATACTCGCTAGTATGGATTGCTTCTGCAGGAAGTCAATACTGCACGGTATGGTGCGCTGCAGGAATCCCTTCTGGCCAGGCTGCCGACGGTTTCGGCCGCAACCGCGTACTGCAACGAACCCCGGCGTATGGTTAAATCAGCAAATGAATCAACCTGACGCTTCCGCCGGCGAACCGCGTGCCGGCCGCAACAGCCGCCTGAGTGCCGAAGACTGGGCCCAGGCGGCCCTCGATCTGATTGCCGAGCAAGGTGTCAGCGCCGTCGCGGTGGAACCGCTGGCGCGCCGCCTTGGCGTGACCAAAGGCAGTTTCTACTGGCATTTCCCCTCGCGTGATGCGCTGCTGCAGGCCGCGCTGGAACGCTGGGAACTGTTCGAGCAGGAACAGGTGTTCGGCAGCCTGGAAGACGTGCCGGACCCGCGCGTGCGCCTGCGCCAGCTGTTCCAGATGGTGGCGCACGAAGTGCAGCCGCACATCATCTACAGCGAGTTGCTGAAGGCGCTGGACCATCCGATGGTGCGGCCGGTGATCGACCGCGTGTCGCAGCGGCGGCTCGATTACCTGATCGCCTCGTTCCGCCAGGCGGGCCTGAGCTCGACCGATGCCCGCCATCGCGCACGGCTGGCCTATGCGGCGTATGTGGGCTTCCTGCAATTGTCGTTGCAGCTGCAGCAGCCCAAGCAGGCGCGCGAGGATTTCGAAGCGTATGTCGAACATCTGATCGACACGCTGATTCCGAACGGCTGAGGCCTGCTTTCTCCGCTGCATGCAGAAAGGCCGCGGGCAGTACCGCGGCCTTTTTCGTTGGCGATGACACGGTATCGAACACGCAAAAAACAACGGCCCCTTTCGGGGCCGTTGCTGCTTCAGCTGATCAATGGATCGATCAGAACTTCTGCTTGTACTGCATGTACATGTAGCGGCCGATATCGTAACCGCCGTAGTAGGCGTACTGCGAGTTCGGGGTCGAGTACATCTGCGGACCGTAGTGGTCGAACACGTTGCGTGCACCCACCGCGATGGTCGCATTCCACGGCGCGGTCCAGGAGACCTGCACGTCGTGGAAGGTGGTGGCGCCACGCTTGTTCATCGGGAAGTCGTGCAGCGAATCCGGCGAACCGAAGTCCGGGATCGAGCACTCGGTGGTGGTGCCGAAGAAGCAACGTTCCTTCACGCTGGAGTAGTAACGGGTACCCCAGGTGACACCCCAGTCACCGTACTCCCAACCCACGGTCAGGTTCGAGCGCAGGCGGAAGTTGGACTGGTCCTTGGACGCGAAGCCGTTGTAGATCTGCACCGGCGAATCGTCGTTGGTGGTCTTCAGAACGTTCTTGGTGACGTAGGTGTTCTGCAGGTTGAGGTTGAAGGAGCCCCATGCTGCAGTTTCGAAGCGATAGGCGACGTCGAAGTCGTAGCCCTCGGTTTCGATGTAACCCGCGTTGCGACCACCATAGCTCAGCTTGTTGACATAACCACGGCCGGCATCACGGCTGAAGGTGCTGCAACGCGAGGCAATGCCCAGCACATAGCAGTCGTTCAGCTGATCATCCGGAGCATCGTCGACGATCGTGTTCTCGATCTTGATGCTCCACCAGTCCAGGCTCAGGTTCAGGCCGGTAGCGAAGGTCGGGCTCCAGACCAGGCCGACGGTCTTGGAGGTGGAGGTTTCCGGGGTCAGGTTCGGATTCGAGCCGGAGACGAACGGAACCGGACTCTGCTCGCCCGGGCCATCGGCAGGCTGGTAACCCTGACGCAGCTGGCGGAAGGTCGCAGCATTGGCGATGTCAGCGGCGCAGCGGGCAGCGGTCGCCGCGTTGGAGGCGGCCGAGCCGAACTTGGTGTCGCACGGATCGGTGAAGCCTTCGAAGGACTGCGAAGAGCCGCCGTACAGGTCAGCGATGGTCGGAGCGCGGAAGCCCTCTGCCCAGGTGGCACGCACCAGCAGCTGGTCGATCGGCTTCCACTTCAGGCCGAACTTGCTGTTGGTGGTGTTGCCGAAGGTGCTGTACTTCGAGTAACGGGTAGCCGCACTCAGGCTCAGTTCCTTGGCGCCCGGCAGGTCGGCGAGCACGGGCACGTTCAGTTCGAGGTAGACCTCGTTGACGTCGTACTTGCCCTTGGTCGGACCGGCGGCCAGGTCGGTGGAGTAACCCGACTGCGAGAGCGCATCCGGATTGAAGTTGCCCTTCTGTTCGCGGTACTCATAACCCAGTGCGATACCCAGGTCGCCGGCCGGCAGGGTGAACAGGCTACCCGCGATGTTCGCGTAGTAGGACGTCATCGTCGTTTCGCCGGTGTTATGCGTGGTCGGGAACAGGAACTGCTGCAGTTCCGGGTTGCCGGTCAAGCCACCGTCGCCAGCGCGACCGTAGGGGATCGTCGGATTCCACGGCACGCAACCGCCCGGGCCAGCGCCGTAGGCCGGGTTCGTACCGGCTGCAAGGCCAGCAGCGGTGCCGCACTCGACACGACCGGTGTTCGGATTGAGGAACGACGCGCCCGTTGCGGCGTTGGCGGCCAGCACGTTGTAGTTGCCGGTCTGGCTCTGGTTGTTTTCCGAGCTCTGGTACAGATAGCCGGCTTCCCAGTCGAAGAATTTCTCCTTGAACTGGAAGGAGCCCTGCAGCGCGCCGCTGAAGCGGAACGTGGTCAGCTTGTTATTGGACAGGCGCGGCACTTCCCAGCCGCGACGGACGTAGGCCATGTCCTTGCCGAAGGGGTTGAAGTAGCTGTCCTTCGACCAGGTAGCGCCCAAGCCGGTGTAGGCCTCGGACTGGAACGGATAACCCGCGACCTGTGCCTCGGATTCGCGGCGCGTGTACAGCAGGTCGGAAACGAAACGGACGTTGTCGGTCAGGTCGTACTGCACGTTGGCGAAAACGCTGCGACGCTTGGTCGGCGTGATCAGGTGCATCTGCTCGTTGGAGTTGCTGACGTCACCGGTGATCGGCGTCGTATCGGTTTCGTGGTAGTCGTTGATGTTGCGCGAGTTGCCGCCACGATTCAGGGTCAGACTCGGCGCGTCCTCGTCTTCCAGATCGTAGACCATGCCCCACTGGCTGACCGTGGTCCAGTTCGAGGGAGCATCCGGATGGCGCGAGGTCTTGCTGTACTTGCTGAACCAGCGATCGCGTGCCCAGACTTCCTTCTCTTCCGCGTACTCGGCACCAATGGTGATCGAGCCACGCTCACCGGTGAAGCCGGCGACGAAGTCGTAACTGGTCTTCTGGCCATCGCCTTCGCCGTACTGGCCGACGTAGGCATTGGCTTCCATACCTTCAAAATTCTTGCGGGTGATGATGTTGATCACGCCCGCCATCGCATCCGAACCGTAGATGGACGAGGCGCCGTCCTTCAACACGTCAATACGTTCAACGATCGCCGACGGAATCTGCGAGACGTCCTGCAGGCCATTGACGCTGGCGCCGAGACGCTTGCCATCGACCAGCACCAGGGTGCGCTGTGCACCAAGGTTGCGCAGGTCAATGTAGAAGCCACCAACGGCTTCACCGGAGGACAGGGGCTGGGAGCGGCTGATCGAGGGATTGCCTGCTGCTGCGATGTTCTGCAGTACATCGGCGACCGTCTTGAAGCCACTCTTTTCGATCGTGGCGCGACTGATGCTCAGCACGGGCTGTGCAGTTTCGGTATCGACCTGACGGATGCGCGAACCGGTGACCTCGATGCGATCGAGGTTGGTGGCTTCCTGGGCTTGGGCAGTCGCCGTGGCCGCACCGGCGATCAGCGCGACGACGACAGCGTCACGCAGCTTGTTGGACTGGAAATTCATTTGCTCTCTCTCTCCAAGAAATCTTGGCTGGGGTAGTGCCTGCGCGGCGGAGCCTAAAATGAGGGCTCCAAAATCGCGAGGCTGAATCGATAGTAACGGCCCTCTGCCAAAAATTAAAGCTGTGTTAATTCACGCTGTGGTTACAGATGAATGCGCTTTGATTTGTTTTATTTCAATGAGTTATCTCATTGCGCATAGGTATGTGACGACGGTTGTCGGCCAGCGAAACAGAAAAAAGTTTCAATTGATGCATGTCGCGATGTACCTGTTTGTAACAATCGAGTGCTTTTCGCACTTGACAGTGGCAGCCAGAAACAAATCGGGCGCCCCAGGGCGCCCGATGTTGAACACAGCTTGTTCGCAGTCGATGAGCGACTACAGATCCTGCTCGTAGCGCACGTACGGGACGGTGCCGTCATCGTTGCTTTCGTTGCGCGGCGAGAACGGGTTCTTGCCGCGGCTGATGACGTTTTCCGCGCCGACGGTGAGCTGACCGGACCACGGGGTACGCCAGGTCAGGCCGATGCCCAGACCTTCCCATTTGCCGGGCTTGCCCGGAACGTCAACCACGCGGCCGATGATGCTGCCGCTGAAATTGCCGTAGCCCGCGCCAAGGCTCAGGCTCTTGCTGTCCCAGCGGTCAACGATGGCCGGTGAGGCGTCAGCCAGTGGTACCAGGCGTGCCTTGGCATACGTGCCGGCGATGGAGACAAAGCCTTCGCGACCGATGTTCTTCTGTGCGAACACGGTCAGGTCATTCTGTTCGGCGCGCAGCGACGGGGTCTTGCTGGGTGTCGCCAGCCAGGCGGGCAGGGTCTCGCGGCCGGTGCCGGCAGTGATTCCCAGGCGGCCGGTGCCACGGTTGAGCGCGGCGGTGCCGGTCAGGCGCCGGTTGGAACCGATGGCGTCATCGTCGTCGCCCAGGCTGGCCAGCATGCAATGGCTGGCCAGGCCGCTGATGCTGGAGCCGCTGCTGCTGTTGCACAGCAGGCCCAGCGAGTCGCCCGAGGACAGACCGAACGCAGCATCGAGTGAATTGCGGCCGAAATGCCAGCGTGCACCGACGGCCTGTTCACCGGTCGGCTCCAGGTACAGCAGGGCCTCGACCTTGCCACTGCCCTTGTTCCAGACCGGAATCACGGTGCGGGTGTCCTTGCTCTGCGCATGCACGCCCGTGATCGCGCCAAGGGCGATCAGCAGGGCCAGCGGTAGACGCAGGAAGGTACGCATCGGACCAGTTCAGACAGGGACGGACAGTGAAAGTTCCCGCTGGGGCGGGAACTCGATCCTAGGGTGTTTATGAATTCTTAACAAGCCTTGCTCCTCCCCAGATACAAGACTCGTTCGTTTTTCACTGAAGACGTTCAGGTGCCGGTACAGCCCCCTGGGCACCGTGGAACAGTATGCCGAACTCCGTCAACGGAAAGTGATACTCCTGTCCGCAGAATTCGCACCGTACGTCCACCGCACCAGTGTCTTCGGCAGCGGTACGCGCCTCTTCCTCGCCCAGCGAGACCAGCATCGAGGCAACCCGTTCACGCGAGCAGGAGCAGGCGAAGGACAGCGCCTTGTCACCCACCAGCTCTGCCTTCTCCTCGTGGAACAACCGGTGCAGCAGCTCCTCGGCCGGGGTGGCCAGCAGCTCGGCCTTGCCCAGGGTGTCGAACAGCGCGCTGGCGCGGGCCCAGCCGTCGTCGTCGCCCTCGTCGCCCGGCAGCTTCTGCAGCAGCAGGCCGGCAGCGCCGTCGCGGTCGGCGGCCAGCAGCAGGCGCGTTGGCAACTGCTCGGACTGGCGGAAGTAGTCCTCGAATGCTTCATCCAGTTCCGGCGCGGTCAGTGCGACCAGGCTCTGGTAACGCTGCGGTTCACGCGGATCCAGGCCCGGATTCTCGATGGTGATGGCCAGCAGCGAGTCCTGGCCCAGGTCGGTCAGGTCGCGGGGGGCGTCACCGCCTTCGGCCAGCTGGACGATGCCGCGCAGGGTGCCGGCGGCGGTGCACTCGGCAAACAGCGTGCGCAGCGCGGTATTGCTGCGCAGCTGGATCGACAGGCGGCCGTCCACCTTGGTGTGGCCGGTGAACAGCGCCGAGGCCACGCAGGCGTCGCCAAGCAGTTCGGTGGCACTGTCCGGATACTCGCCGTGGGACTGGATGTCCTGCCAGGTGGCCTGCAGGCGCACGTGCACGCCACGGACACCGGCGTCGGGGAGCAGGAAACGGATAAGGGAATCGGATTGGGCGGTCATCGGCTCACATCGCGCGGAAACGGGGATGGTTGCCGGATAATGCGCCGACAACCAGGCATAAGAAGGATGCACCAGTAATGGGGGCAGGGGGAGAGCAGGACAAGGTAGTGGCCAGCGCCGACACGGTGCCGCGCCGACGCTGGCGCTGGAAGCGGCTGCTGTGGCTGCCGGTACTGTTCGTGGCCTTCAGCTGCCTGCAGGTGCTGGTGCTGCGTTTCATCGATCCGCCGCTGTCCACGGTGATGGTCTGGCGTTTCGGCGAGGCGCTGGGTGAAGGCGACTGGTCCTACCGGCTGCATTACCAGTGGCGGGACCTGGACCAGATGGCGCCGAGCCTGCCCATTTCGCTGGTGGCCGCCGAGGACCAGCGCTTCCCTGACCACAGCGGGTTCGACCTGCAGGCCATTGAAAAGGCGCGCGACCACAACGCGCGGGGCGGGCGCCTGCGTGGGGCCAGCACGATCAGCCAGCAGGTGGCCAAGAACCTGTTCCTGTGGCAGGGCCGCAGCTGGATCCGCAAGGGCCTGGAGGTCTGGTACACGGTGCTGATCGAAGCCTTCTGGCCGAAGCAGCGGATCCTGGAGATGTACGCCAACATCGCCGAGTTCGGCGATGGTGTGTATGGCGCACAGGCGGCGGCGCAGACGTTCTGGGGCAAGGACGCCGCGCGGCTGAGCCCTGCGGAGAGCGCACGTCTGGCAGCAGTGCTGCCGGCGCCGCGCCGCTACAGCGCGGCAAAGCCTGGCCCCTACGTGCAGCGGCGCGCGGCGTGGATCCAGCGACAGGCACGGCAGCTGGGTGGAGCGGGGTATCTGGCGGAGGACTGAGGGGCATGAGCAGTGCTGGTGGTGCCGCTGGTACTCGTGCGGCAAGCAGATGCCTGGAACCCTGGACTGACGGGCTGCACGCCCGTCAACCACGTACAATCGCGCGATGACTCGCGAACGCCTTACTTTCGTCATCGCCGCGCACAACGAGGAACTGGCGCTGCCCCAGCTGCATCCGCGGCTGTGCTCGGTACTGGATGGCCTGGTCGGAATCGATGGGCACATCCTGTACGTGGATGATGGCAGCAGTGACACGACCTGGTCGTTGATCACCTCGCTGGCCCAGACTGACCCGCGGGTATCGGCGCTGAAGCTGTCGCGCAACTTCGGCAAGGAGGCCGCGCTGACCGCCGGCCTGGACCAGGTGCGCGAAGGTGCGGCAATGATCCTCGACGCCGATGGCCAGGACCCGCCGGAACTGGTGTCGCAGTTTGTCGAACGTTGGCGCGAAGGCTACGACAACGTCTACGGCACCCGCCTGGTGCGCGACGGTGAGAGCTGGAGCAAGCGTGCGACCGCGTCGATGTTCTACCGGGTGATAGGGCGCCTTTCGCGCACGCCCATTCCGGCCGATACCGGCGATTTCCGTTTGTTGTCGCCGCGCGCGCTGAGCGCACTGCGCGAGATGCGCGAACGCCACCGGTTCATGAAGGGGCTCTTCAGCTGGGTCGGTTTCCGCCGCATAGCGGTGCCGTATCACCGGCATGCCCGCCTGGCCGGCACCAGCAAGTTCAGCCTGTGGCGGCTGTGGAACTTCGCGCTGGAAGGCATCACCGGTTTCTCGACGGTCCCGCTGCGGGCGGCGACCTACATGGGGCTGGCCACCGCGGGCGTGGCCTTCGTATTTGCCATCTGGGTGATCGCCAAGGCCGCGATATATGGCGACCGGGTGGCCGGCTGGCCGACCATGATGGCGGTGATCCTGTTCCTGGGGGGCGTGCAGTTGATCGCACTGGGGCTGATCGGCGAGTACCTGGGGCGCCTGTACGAGGAATCCAAGCAACGACCGCTGTACCTGGTTGACGCATGGCTGACCCCTTCCGTGGCAGACTCGGGCCTGCAACCCACCCTGGGAGGGCAGGCAGATGACGTCGGTACGGCAACTGTTGGACGGCAAGTCCCCTGAAGTGCATGCGGTCGCGCCTGGCGCGGCGGTGATCGATGCGATCCGGCTGATGGCGCAGAAGGGCATCGGTGCGGTACTGGTGATGGATGGACCACGACTGGTCGGGATCCTGTCCGAGCGTGATTACGCACGCAAGATCGTGCTCCACGATCGCTCGTCCCGCGATACGGCGGTGTCGGAGATCATGACCGCGAAAGTAGTGACAGTGACCCCGGGTGAGCAGGTGGAACACTGCCTGCAACTGGTGACCGATTATCGTATCCGCCATCTGCCGGTGGTCGAGGGCGGGCAGGTACTGGGGGTGATTTCCATCGGTGACCTGGTGAAGTCGGTGATCGATGCGCAGCGGCGCGAGCTGGATCAGCTGCAGCAGTACATCGTGGCGGGGTAAGTTTGTCGCTGGCGGGCCTGCGGCCCGCCGGCCCGCTTTTCGAAGCCGGAGCAACGGCAAGTGCAAAAGCAAAGCGGCGCCTGCCTGATGTGCGGGGAGGCGGAGGGCATGGCCGTGCAGGACACGCCGTAAACCCGTCCATGGGGGCTCGATGGCGCCATCCATGGCGCCAACGGTCCTGCACGCCCATGCCCTCCACCTCAGGACACGTTCCTGCGAGCGCGGTGGGTATTTGATCCCGCTTGATCTGGCTTGGTAGATGCCAACCTCGGTTGGCACTGCTTTTGATTCTGCTCTGTGCTTTTTCTTTTGATCTTGAATTCCTGCTCTCGTTCCGCGCGCGCAGGAAACTGTCCGAAGCCGGAGCAAGGCGGCAGGCAGGACCGTGAGGCGCATGGATGCGCCGACCGAGCCCCCATGGACGGGTTTACGGCGTGTCCTGCCTGTCGCCTTGCTTCGGCTCTCCGCACGGAAAACAAAGGCGCCGAACGCCCGCTCTATTTCGCGTAGTGCCCACCGCAGTCGGCATCCTTGCCCGGGCCCAGCTCGATGGTGGCCAGCAGTACCGCCGGCGGCGCGATGCTGCCCAGCGTCAACGCCACCGCACCACGGATACCCAGCGCCTTGAAGTCCGGACGGAACGACGGGTCCTTGAAGGTGCCGCCGATGCGCAGCGGCGAGCGCAGTACCAGGATGCTCCTGTCCTTCGGTCGTGGCTTCAGCAGCAGGTCCAGTGTTTCATCGCGCAGGCTGACATCGCCCTCGCCGAGGATGATTGTGTCGGTGGTGTCCACTGCCATCGACCGGGTATGCATCAGGCCCTCGCGCACGCCGAAATCGGCGAAGGCGCAGCGCAGCGGAATCTGTTTGTCGCCGGTGAACAGGAATTTCAGCGACTCGGTGATGTCCAGCCCCGCCACTTCCATCAGCAGGTTGCCGACATGGCCGCGGCCCATGCCCAACGCTACGTTGCCGCTGCTGCTGCCGAGCATCGCCGCGATCGAGTTGCCGTTGCCGGTCAGATCAATGTCGCCGCTGATACCCCCCTTGGCCTGCTCGGCCAGCTTGGCATCGGGGAACAACTGGCCCAGCTGCACGCCGCGCACGTTGGCCTTGAGCGAAGTGGCGATCTGCGGGCGTCGTGCGTCCATGCGGATGGTGCTGCGGATGTCGCCGCCGGCAACGCCGAAGTTCAGCGGGTCCAGCCGCAGTACACCATCATCCAGCAGCAGATGCGCATCCATGTCGTCCAGCGGCAGCTTCGGCGCATTGATGCGCTGGGCCTTCCAGCGCACATCCGCATCCATCGCACGCAGCTTGCCCAGGTTGTACGGGGTGGCCGGCAGCACCTTTGCGCTGGCGGCCACGCGCGCAGCCTCGGCCCTCTGTTCTGCATTGGCAGTCTCACCGCCGCCGGTCTTCGGCGGTGCACCGACGAAGCCGGCAAGATCATCGAAATCAAGACGACGCGACACCAGGTTCGCGGTCATCCGTGGGCGTTCCCGGGAGACGTCGAACTGCACATCGCCGCCCAGATCGCTGTCGCCGACTTTGCCGGTGAAGCGCTCGTAGCGCCACACCTGGTGATCACGCTTCAGGCGACCGTCCAGGGCATACGGCGGGGAGGGCGGAATGGCGATGCCCAGCAATGGATAGAGGTCGGCCAGGTCGTTGCCGCTCAGCGCGAACTGCAGGTCGAACACCTGCAGCTGGAACGGGTTGGTCAAGGTGCCGCTGGCAATGGCATGGGTGGCGCCGGCGCGGCCATCGAGGTGGATACGGAAGGGATGGGCGCTGTCGGTCAGTTCAAGCGGCGATTCGGTGCCGCCGCTCAGGATGAAGGGGTTGCCCCGCCAGCGGCCTTTGCCGGCCACCAGCAACGGTGGTGCGGCGTCGGCCCGTTTCGGTTCGCCGCTGCGCACGTTTACCAGGATATCGGTGCGGCCGAGCGCGTCGAGGAACTGCAGGCGGCCATCATCGATACTCAGGCGCTTGAGCTGCGGCGTGGTGCCGCCCTTGCTGTCGCCGAGGAAATTCCAGTTGCCCGGGTCGCCTTTGCGCGGTGCCGTCTCCAGCAGTACGTCAGGGCGGGTCAGGCGGACTTCGGGAAGCTGCACGTTGCCGCGCAGCAGTGGCCACACGCGCACGTCGATCTCGACCCGGTCGGCACTGGCCATGTTCGGCTGTTTGGCCCAGGGCGCATTGGCGAAGGTGAGGGTATCGGCACGCACGGTGGTGGTGCGGCCGAGGTCGACATCCAGGTTGCCGATGTGCAGGGCACGCCCGGTACGGGCCTGCACCGCTCGTTCCACCGGGCCCTTGAACCAGTTCCAGTCCCAGAGGGCGATGAGGACCAGGATCGCCGCGAACAGGAACACCAGCACGGCGAGCCAACGCTGCCCGCGTGGACCGGGGCGACGCAGGCGCCAGCGCGACGCCTTGGGAGCAGCAGGAGCAGAGGCAGCATTCACGCTGTCATGGTTGCCCCGTCGCGGTGGACGGGGCGCGAAGCGTTCATGTGCATGGCGTGCAGAGCGAACGCTTGCTTGCCAGGCAGGGCGTGGCGCTACCGCTGATCGAGGGTCACAGCACCTGTCGGGTCACTGCGACGAAGTGGCAGACGCTGCCGCCGATCACGAACAGGTGCCAGATCGCATGCGAATAGGGGATGGATTCGCGGTGGTAGAAGTAGGTGCCCAGCGTGTAGGACAGGCCGCCGCCGAACAGCCAGGCCAGGGTGCCGCCATCGATCGAGGCCCACATCGGCTTGATCGCCACCACCACCAGCCAGCCCATGGCGATGTAGATCACCGTGGACAGCAGCTTGAAGCGACCGGTGTAGAACAGCTTGAACACCACGCCGCCGAGCGCCAACGCCCAGATCGCGGTGAACATGCCCCAGCCCCAGGGGCCGCGCAGGCCGATCAGGGTGAACGGGGTATAGGTGCCGGCGATCAGCACATAGATCGCGCAATGGTCGAACACCTTCAGGCGGCCCTTGGCCTGCGGGTGCTGGATGGCGTGGTACAGCGTGGAGGCGGTGTACAGCAGCAGCAGGGCGATGCCGAACACGATCGCGCTGGCCAGTTGCCAGCCATCGCCGTAGATCGCGGCCAGGGTGATCAATACCGCGCTGGCGGCCAGGGCAAGCACCGCGCCCAGCCCGTGGGTCAGGGCGCTGGCGATTTCTTCACGGATCGAAACAACGGAAGTCGTGGACATGGCATGGGCATCGTCTGCAGGGAGGGGGACCCGCACCCCCCTATCATCGCCGCGATGGCGGGCGCGTGCACCCCCGCCACCGTATGGTTGCTGCGATCAGTTGCCGGTGACCGTATGCGCGGCTTCACGGGTTGCCGAGAAACGCACATCCGGCGCGCGTTCCTGCGCCAGCTGGAGGTTGACCCGGGTCGGCGCCAGGTAGACCAGGTGGCCGGCGGCGTCGAGGGCCAGGTTCAGCGCATTCTTCTCGCGGAACTCCTCCAGCTTCTTCTCGTTGCTGCAGTGGACCCAGCGCGCCGTGGTCACGCTGACCTGCTCGAAGGTGGCTTCCACGCCATATTCGTCCTTCAGGCGGTAAGCAGCCACATCGAACTGCAGTACGCCCACCGCACCCAGGATCAGGTCGTTGCTGGTCAACGGACGGAAGAACTGGGTCGCACCTTCCTCGGACAACTGTGCCAGGCCCTTCTGCAGCTGCTTGAGCTTGAGCGGATCGCGCAGGCGGGCGCGACGGAACAGTTCCGGGGCGAAGTTGGGGATGCCGGTGAAGGTGATCGCTTCGCCTTCGGTGAAGGTGTCACCGATGGAAATGGTGCCGTGGTTGTGGATACCGATCACATCGCCCGGCCACGCCTCGGCGGCGATTTCACGGTCGCTGGCCATGAAGGTCAGCGCATTGGCCAGCTTCATGTCCTTGCCGGTGCGCACGTGCAGGGTTTTCATGCCGGCAGTGAACCGGCCCGAGCAGACGCGCATGAACGCCACGCGGTCACGGTGCTGCGGATCCATGTTGGCCTGGATCTTGAACACGAAGCCGGTCAGCTTCGGCTCCTGCGGGGCGACTTCGCGGCCGGTGGTGGAGCGCGCCTGCGGCGACGGCGCGTGCTCGACGAAGAAGTCCAGCAGCGGCTGCACGCCGAAGTTGTTCACGCCCGAACCGAAGAACACCGGGGTCTGCTTGCCGGCCCGATAGGCCTGCAGGTCGAACGGGTGGCTGGCGCCCTGCACCAGTTCCAGTTCGTCGCGCAGATCGGCCAGCATGCGCTCGCCGATCTTCTCGGCCAACCCGGGCGAATCGATCGACGGGAAGATGGTCGAATCCTGACGGGTGAAGTTGCGACCCTGTTCGTACAGGTGCACTTCGCCGGTGATCAGGTGGACCACGCCCTTCAGGCGCTGGCCCATGCCGATCGGCCAGGTGACCGGTGCACACTGGATGCCGAGCACGCTTTCAACCTCATCCAGCAGGTCGATCGGCTCCTTGCCCTCGCGATCGAGCTTGTTGATGAAGGTCATGATCGGGGTGTCGCGCAGGCGGCACACTTCCATCAGCTTGATGGTGCGCTCTTCCACGCCCTTGGCCACGTCGATCACCATCAGCGCCGAGTCCACCGCGGTCAGCACGCGGTAGGTATCCTCGCCGAAGTCGGCGTGGCCCGGGGTGTCGAGCAGGTTGATGATCTTGCCTTCGTACGGGAACTGCATCACCGAGGAGGTGACGGAGATGCCGCGCTCCTTTTCCAGTGCCATCCAGTCCGAGGTGGCGTGGCGGGCAGCCTTGCGGCCCTTCACCGAGCCGGCCATCTGGATCGCGCCGCCGAACAGCAGCAGCTTTTCGGTCAGCGTGGTCTTGCCGGCGTCAGGGTGGGAAATGATGGCGAACGTGCGGCGACGCGACGCTTCGGTGGCGACTTCGGACATGGCAGTGGCGCCCGCACGGGGCGCTTTTCAAAGAGATAAGCGCCCGATTATACCGGCCTGCCGGCGTCGGCGGGTCAGCGCCCGGCGCTGGCGTCGCCGCGGCCCTCGCGGGCGAAGTGCAATTCGCCCTGTGGGGCGAGGATGCGCACCGGCACCGAACGCAGGCCCATGCCCCGGTTGAGCTGCACCACGAAATGCAGGTGCGGGGCGGTGCTGTAGCCACTGTTGCCGGACAGGCCGATAGGCTGGCCAGCCTGCACGGCCTGGCCGGGACGGACCCGCATGCCGCCGGCCTGCAGGTGGGCGTACATCGCCATGCTGCCATCGCTGTGCAGGATGCGAATGAAGTTGGCGCGTCCGGCATCGCGTTCACGATCCAGGCCATTGCCGTGGAAACCGTCCTGTACCTGCATCACCGTGCCCTCGCGGGCGGCCAGGACCTGCGTTGCTTCGGGCAGGGCAAAGTCGATGGCGTCGCGGTTCTCCTCGTCATCGTGGCTGAACCGACCCTGCGGGGCCTGGTCCACACGCAGCTGTACAGCCTCGAAGGGCAGGCGATAGGCGACGTCTTCGGCGCGAGCGGCCGGATTGCCCGGCACCGACTGCAGGCGAAGGTCCACTGCCTTGCCGCTGGAAGGGGAGGGAAGGTGGCCCACCGCCAGACTGCCGGTGGCCTGCACCAGTGATTGCAGCGGCAGGCCCTCCACCTGCGTGCCGGGAGCGGCGCGCAGCTCGATCTGCACCGGGCCGGACAGCGGGTTGTCGATCCGTGCCTGCCACTGGTCGCCGATCTGCTGCAGCCGCAGGCGGGCCATCGGCGCCGCTTGCGGCGCGGCGTCGGACGTGGGCGCGGCTGGCGTCTGCGGTACCAGTCCCCAGCCCTGGCGCCAGTCGGCGGCGTTCGCGGAGGCGCTCGCCAACAGGGGCAGCAGCAGGCAGGACAGGGGCAAGCGGCGCATCGATGGCTCCAGCGACATGGACCGCCGGGACTCTACGCAAGCTGTCGGGATGGGGGAAGGGTGGGGGCCTCTGCACTAATTCATCTCTTTATCCGCATGAAGGGATTGACATGCCCGGAAAGGACTGGCATCGTGGCTCCACCATCGAGACCGGCAGAGGGACAGGCCCTTTGAAGCCGGGGCAGCCCGCAGACGCGAAAGCGCCTGCGTAGGTGCCAAATCCTGCGGGGACCGTGGCGTCCACCGAAAGATGGTTCGAACCTGCACACAACGTGCATTTCGAACGCGAGCCCCGCGAAGGCTCGATGGCCGATTTCCCTACCGGAACCCGCCATGAGCTTCGCCACCAGCACCGTGCTTCGCCCCGAACCCTTTGTCCCCGTCAGCGTGCCGGTCGATGACCGCGTGCACGCCGAGCGCGGCGAGTTCGCCGCCGTGCTGTCGATGCGTCATGCCGGTCCTTGCCCGGTGCGCCTGCGCTATGAATGGGTCGGTCCGGTCAACGCACCGGTGGTGGTGCTGGCCGGTGGCATTTCCGCGCACCGCCATGTGGCCTCCAATGCGCAGTTCACCGAGAAGGGCTGGGCCGAAGGCCTGGTCGGCAGCGGCCGCGCACTGGATCCGCAACAACTGCGTGTGCTCGCGTTCGATTTCATCGGCGCCGACGGCGCGCTGGATGTGCCGATCGATACCGCTGACCAGGCCGATGCGTTGGCATTGCTGCTGGACCACCTCGGCATCCGCGCGCTGAAGGCGTTCGTCGGCTACTCGTATGGTGCACTGGTCGGCCAGCAGTTGGCGATCCGGCACCGTGCCCGGGTCCGCCAGCTGGTGCTGGTCAGCGGCGCACATCGCCCGCATCCGTATGCCGCCGCCTGGCGTGCGCTGCAGCGCCGTGCCGTGGCGCTGGGCCAGCTGCAGTGTGGCGAAGACCACGGCCTGGCGCTGGCACGCCAGTTCGCGATGCTCAGCTATCGCACGCCGGAAGAATTCGGCGAGCGCTTCGACGCGGCACCGGAAGTGGTCAATGGCCGCGTTCGTGTCGCCGCCGAAGATTACCTCGACGCCGCTGGCGCGCAGTATGTGGCGCGCACGCCGGTCAATGCCTACCTGCGCCTGTCCGAGTCGATCGACCTGCACCGCGTGGACCCGAGCGCGATCCTGCCGCCGACCGTGGTGGTTGCCGTTGAAGGCGACCGCCTGGTACCGCTTGCCGACCTGGTCGGCCTGGTCGAGGGACTGGGCCCGCGCGGCAGCCTGCGCGTGCTGCGCTCGCCCTACGGTCACGACGCCTTCCTGAAAGAAACCGATCGCATCGACGCGATCCTCGCCACCGCCTTCCGCACTTCTGGAGAGTCCGCATGAGCCTGCACGCCGCTGAACCGTCCTGTTGTCGCACCACCGCCGCCGTCCGCGCCGGCATCGATCGGGACACCGCCCATGGCGCGGTCACGCCGCCGATCGTGCTGTCGTCGAACTTCAGCTTTGAAGGCTTCGGCAACAAGCGCCAGTACGACTACACCCGCAGTGGCAATCCCACGCGCGACCTGCTGGGCGAAGCGCTGGCCGAACTGGAAGGCGGCGCCGGCGGCGTGGTGACTGCCACCGGCATGGGCGCGATCAACCTGGTGCTGAACGCGTTGCTGCAGCCCGGCGATACCCTGGTGGTGCCCCATGATGCGTACGGTGGTAGCTGGCGCCTGTTCAACGCGTTGGCGAAGAAGGGCCATTTCGAACTGGTCACCGCCGACCTGACCGACCCGCGCGCGCTGGCCCACGCGCTGGCCACGCAGCCGAAGCTGGTACTGGTGGAAACGCCGTCCAACCCGCTGCTGCGCATCACCGACCTGCGCTTCGTCATCGACGCGGCGCACAAGGCCGGTGCGCTGGTGGTGGTCGACAACACGTTCCTGTCGCCGGCATTGCAGCAGCCCCTGTCGTTCGGTGCGGACCTGGTGCTGCACTCCACCACCAAGTACATCAACGGCCACAGCGACGTGGTCGGCGGTGCGGTGATTGCCCGCGATCCCGCCGTGCACGAACAGCTGGTGTGGTGGGGCAATGCACTGGGTCTTACCGGTTCACCGTTCGATGCGTTCCTGACCCTGCGCGGCCTGCGCACGCTGGATGCACGCCTGCGCGCGCACCAGGAGAATACTGCCGCGATCGTGGCACTGCTTGATGCGCATCCGGCGGTGGCCAAGGTCTACTATCCGGGCCTGGCCGATCATCCCGGCCACGCTGTTGCCGCCCGGCAGCAGAGTGGCTTTGGCGCGATGCTGTCCTTCGAACTGGCCAGCTGTTCCGGCGATGATCCGCATGCCGCTGTGCGTGCGTTTGTCGATGGCCTGCGTTACTTCACGCTGGCCGAGTCGCTGGGTGGAGTGGAGAGCCTGATCGCGCACCCGGCAACCATGACCCACGCGGCGATGACGGCCGAAGCACGCACTGCTGCGGGCATCAGCGAAGGCCTGCTGCGGTTGTCGGTTGGCATCGAAGGCGAGCGCGATCTGCTGGCGGATCTGGGCGCTGCACTGGCGCGCGCCGGGGCGGTGATCGATGCGGTGGCGCGTGGCAAACAGGTGGCAGACGCATGAGCGCTTTGCCTGTCGAGATTCCGCTGCTGGGGACCGGCCGCTTGGCGCTGCTCGGAACCGGCACCGTCGGTTCGGCCTTCGTACAGCGCTACCAGGCGCTGCAGGCGCGTGGGCTGGAACTGCCCAGCGTGCAGTGGCTGGCCAATTCGCGCACGGCGCTGGCGATCGACCGTGATCTGGCGTTGCCGCTGGAACTGGCACGGCGTGCGCCGCGCGATGGGCAGAGTTCGCCGCCGTGGGCCAGCGCCGAAGGGCTGGAGCGTGGTGACGTAGTGGTCGATGCCACCGCCAGCGAAGACGTGGCGGCGCGCCATGTGCAGTGGTTGGCGCGCGGCGTGCACGTGGTGACCGCCAACAAGCTCGGCCGTGGCGCGCACCTGTCGCGCGCGCAGGCCATCGCCGAGCGTTGCGCCGACAGCGGTGCACGCTACGGCGACAGTGCCACTGTCGGCGCGGGTCTGCCGTTGCTCAGCAGCCTGCGTGCGCTGGTTGCCGGTGGTGACCACATCCATGCCATTGAGGGCGTGCTTTCCGGCTCGCTGGCGTGGCTGTTCAATCGGTATGACGGCCAGTCGCCGTTCTCGGCGGCGGTGCGTGAAGCGCTGGCGGCTGGTTACACCGAGCCGGATCCGCGACTGGATCTGTCCGGCGAGGATGTGCGCCGCAAGTTGTTGATCCTCGCGCGCAGCAGCGGTTTGGCGCTGGACGCTTCGCAGGTGCAGGTCGATTCACTGGTGCCGGATACGCTCGCGGCGTTGCCGCTGGATGATGCAGTGAACGCGCTGGAGCAGCTGGATGCACCGCTGCAGGTGCGTTGGCAGCAGGCGCGCGCGAACGGTCGGGTGCTGCGTTTTGTCGGACGTGTGGATGGTGAGGGTGCGCAGGTAGGCCTGCGCGAACTGGCTGCCGACCACCCGCTGGCACAGGGTGCGGGCACCGACAACCGCGTGGCCATCCACAGCGATCGCTACCGCGCGCAGCCGCTGTTGATCCAGGGGCCGGGCGCGGGTGCGGAAGTCACCGCAGCAGCGCTGCTGGATGACGTGCTGCGGATCGTGGGTTGACCCCAGCCGCCGCTGCGCTCGCCGGGCATGGCCCGGCGCTACCCGCACCGATCCTGGTAGCGCCGGGGGATGCCCGGCGGCTATGGAAATTCACCGCGCCTTGAGTGCCTTCAACAATGCGGCATTGAACTGCTTCGGGTCCTGCACCTGCGGCGAATGGCCCAGTGCCGCGAACTCGACCAGGGTCGAGCCGGGTATCGCCGCCGCTGCCGCCTTGCCCAGTGCCGGGTAGTTGCCCAGCGTCGCCTTCAGTTCGGGTGATGCCTGGTCACGGCCGATCGCCGTGCGGTCCTTCTGGCCGATGAACAAGGTGGTCGGCACCTGCAGGTTCTTCAGTTCATGGACGACGGGTTGGTTGAACACCATGTCCGAGGTCAACGCCTGGCTCCAGGCGACCTGCTGCCTGCCCGGGCCTTCGTACATGCCTGACTGCATGCGCGCCCACGGTTCGTACGCCGGCTTCCACTTGCCGTCGTAGTACACGTCCAGCTGGTAGCGGCGGATGCTGTCATAGCTGATGTTCATTTCGCCGGCATACCACGCGTCCACGCTGCGCCAAGGCACGCCCAGCGCCTTCCAGTCTTCCAACCCGATCGGATTGACCAGCGACAGACTGCGCAGCTCCTGCGGATACATCAGCGCATAGCGGATGGCCAGCATGCCGCCCATCGAATGACCGACCACATGCACCGGCACGTCACCCAGCTGCAGCTGCTGCAGCAGCGCGTGGGTATTGTCGGCAAGCTGCCCGAAGGAATACTGGTAGCGCTCGGGCTTGCTCGATTTGCAGAAGCCCACCTGGTCCGGCGCGATCACCCGGTAGCCTGCAGCCACCAGCGGCTTGATCGTCTCTTTCCAGGTCGCTGCGCAGAAGTTCTTGCCATGCAGCAGCAGCACCACGCCGATCGGCTTCTTCTTCGGCGCGACATCCAGATAGGCCATCTCCAGCGGCTGGCGCTGCGATTCCAGCGCAAAGGTCTTCACCGGATAGCCGTAATCGAACCCTTCCAGCCGCGGCCCGTAGGTTGGCGCAGCGAGAACGGACAACGGAACGCAGGCAAGCAGGGCAGCAGCGATCACGCGCATGGGACATTCCGGAGCAGGGGATGCCCGAGCCTAACCGCAAAGCGGTGACGACGCCGTCCGGTGTAGAGCCGAGCCCATGCCCGGCTGCACAGTAGAGCCTGGCCATGCCTGGCTGCGCCAATCATCAGCACTCGATGACGTTCACCGCCAGCCCGCCGCGGCTGGTTTCCTTGTACTTGTCCTGCATGTCGCGGCCGGTGTCGCGCATGGTCTTGATGACCTTGTCCAGCGACACCTTGTGCTTGCCGTCGCCGCGCATGGCCATGCGCGAGGCGTTGATTGCCTTCACCGCACCCATCGCGTTGCGCTCGATGCACGGAATCTGCACCAGGCCGCCGATCGGGTCACAGGTCAGGCCGAGATTGTGCTCCATGCCGATTTCCGCCGCGTTCTCGATCTGGCTCGGGTTGCCGCCGAGCGCCGCGACCAGGCCACCGGCGGCCATCGAACACGCAACGCCGACCTCACCCTGGCAGCCCACTTCGGCGCCGGAGATCGAGGCGTTTTCCTTGTACAGGATGCCGATCGCCGCCGAGGTCAGCAGGAAGTCGAACACCCGCTGTTCGTTCGCGCCGGGGCAGAAGCGGTCGAAGTAGTGCAGCACCGCCGGCAGTACGCCCGCCGCGCCGTTGGTGGGTGCGGTGACCACGCGGCCACCGGCGGCGTTCTCTTCATTCACGGCCAGCGCGTACAGGTTGACCCAGTCCAGCGTGGTCAGCGGATCACGCATCGCCGCTTCCGGCTTCGATGACAGTTCGCGGTACAGCGCCGGTGCGCGGCGGCCCACTTTCAGGCCACCGGGCAGCACGCCTTCCTCACGGATGCCACGCGCCACGCAGGCCTGCATCGCGCTCCATATCTCGCGCAGGTTGTCGCGGATCTCGTCTTCCGTGCGCCAGCACTTCTCGTTCTCGAACATCAACTGGGCGATGCTCAGGCCACTGCGTGCGGTCTGTGCCAACAGCTCGTCACCGCTCTTGAACGGGTAGGGCAACGGCGTTTCGTCGGGCACGATACGGTCATCGGCCGCATCGTCCTGGTTGACCACGAAGCCGCCGCCGACCGAGTAGTAATCGCGGGTGGCCAGCACTTCGTCATCGGCGTTGTACGCGGTGAAGCGCATGCCGTTGGTGTGGTAGGGCAGCTTCTGCCGCTTGTTCAGGCCGAGGTCGCGCTTTTCGTCGAAGGCGATCTCGTGCTGGCCCATCAGCATGATGCGCTTGCTGCTGCGGATGCGCTCCAGCGTGGACGGGATGATGTCCGGGTCGATCAGGTTCGGACGCTGCCCTTCCAGGCCAAGCAGGATCGCCTTGTCGGTGCCGTGGCCGCGACCGGTCAGTGCCAGCGAGCCGTACACATCGGCACGGATGCGCGCGACCTCCCCCAGCTTGCCCGGGTCGAGCAGCCAGCGATGGATGAAGCGCTCGGCGGCCCTCATCGGCCCGACGGTGTGCGAGGAGCTCGGGCCAATGCCGATCTTGAAAACGTCGAACGTGCTGACAGCCATGGTTGCCGTACTGCGGGTACCGGGAGAGACCGCTATTCTAGCGGTTCACGCCGCACTTCCATGACTGCGGCGCAGCATTTCCGCCAAGGGAGCAAACCCCGGTGTTGACCCTGTTCCAGCGTGACGACTGCCATCTGTGTGACATGGCCCTGGCCGAACTGGCCAAGGCGCGGGCGCCCGAGTTCGAATCGGTGTTCCTCGATGACCAGCCGGCGCTGGAGGCGCGTTATGGGGCGCGGGTGCCGGTGCTGCGTGACGAGGCACGCGGGCGGGAGCTGGACTGGCCGTTCGATGCGGCCTCGGTGCAGGCCTGGTTGGCCGCGGACAGGTAGCGCCGGGCCATGCCCGGCGAGCGCGTAGCGCGGCCATCGGGGGAAGCCGCCGGGCATGGCCCGGCGCTACCGCGGATGCCAGGGCGTCTTATTTCGCGTCGAACTTCACGATCGTGCTGATCGCGGTTTCGTCGGGGATGGTCTTGGTATCGGCCCAGTCGCCGCCGCCGACACCGAAGTCCAGGCGCTTGACCGTGGCCTTGCCGGTCAGCACCGGCTGCGCGCCGGGCTTCCAGGTGAAGGTGAAGGTGACCGGCTTGCTCACGCCGCGCAGTTCCAGCGTGCCATCGGCGGCGAACTGGTCGTTGCCGAGCGCGCGGAAGCCCTTTGCGGTGTAGCGCGCGGTAGCGAACTTGCCGACGTTGAAGAAGTCCGCCTCCTTCAGGGTGGAGTCGCGGTCGCTGTTGCCGCTCTTGGCGCCGGCCAGGGGAATCACCACGTCCAGCGAACCTGCGGACGGATTGGCCGGGTCGAAGCTGAGCTTGGTGGCAAAGCCCGGGAAGCTGCCGGTGAACACTTCACCATCGTATTTGGTGGCAAAGGCCAGGAACGAACCGGCACCGGGCGCCTGGGCGTAATCGGCGGCAAGCACCGGTGCGGTGGCCAGCATGCCGGCAAGGGCGGCAGCCACGGCGGCCGGGGTGGTCAGTTTCAGGTTCATCAGTCAGTCCTTCTGGGGAGAGGCGAGCCAGCCACGCGGCAACATCCGGGACAGGGTGGCATCGCGCTGGAACAGGTGGTGGTAGAAGGCAGCGCCGGCATGGGCCAGCACCACCGCGATCAACAGCCAGAAGCCGTATTCGTGCAACGCATGGGAAACCGCCACGACCTGCGGGTCCGGTCCGCTCAGCTTGGGCACGTCGACCAGACCGAACCAGCGGAACGGGCGCAGGCCGCTGGCCGAGTCGTATATCCAGCCCGACAACGGGATGGCGAACATCAGCACGTACAGCAGCACATGGGTGGCGCTGGCGATGCGCTCCTGCCAGCTCGGTACGCCCGGTACCGGCTTGGGGGCACCGGCATACAGGCGCCAGCCCAGGCGCAGCACCACCAGTGCCAGCACGGTGATGCCGATCGACTTGTGCGCGGTATAGACCCAGAAATACTTGGGCGTCTTCGGTAGCTCGCCCATGGTCAGGCCGACGATGCCCAGGGCGAGGATCAGCAATGCGATCAGCCAGTGCAGGGTCTGGCTGACACTCCCCCAGGCGGCGGGGGTGTTCTTGGCGGTCATGAAGGGTCCTTGGTGGCCGTCTGGCTGTCGGAGTGGGGTTGGGGCGCGGGAGTTCCCGGAGAATCGCTGCGGTCGAGCGTGGCTTCAGCCTCGATCCGCACCTGCACTGCATCGCCGATCACGCCCGGCCAGGCGGTGATGCCGAAGGCTCGGCGGCTCAGTGTCGTGGTGGCGGAGAACCCTGCAGTACGCCGGAACGGCGGCAGCGGATAGCGTTTGACCTGGTTCAAGGTCACCTCCAGCGTGACTTCCTGGCTGACCCCGCGCAGGGTCAGTGTCCCGGTCACGTGGGCACGTTTCGCGTCGATCGGTTCGACATGGTGGGAGACGAAGCGGGCGGTGGGAAAGCGCTCGCCATCGAGCAGGCTGCGCGCCAGGGTGGCCTGGTTCCACTTGGCATCGCCAAGGTCCAGTCGTGCTATCGGAATCTCGACGTCCAGTGTCGCATCGCGCCAGTTGTCGCTATCGAACTGCAGCTGGCCCTGGCTTCCGGAGATCGTACCCAGCGCCTGCGAGTAGCCGGCATGGTCGATGGCGAACAGCACCCGGGTATGTACCGGATCGATGCGGTAGGCATCGTTGCCTGCCCAGGCGGGGGCGACGGCAAGCAGCATCGGCAGCAGGGCCAGGCAGTGGCGCATCGGCGGTGGACTCCGGGAAAAAGACTGTTCGATCATACCCATAGCCCTTGCGCAACGCTGTGTCCACGGCTGCAACAGTTCGTGGTGCCGATGTGGCCGGAAACAGGCTGTTGCAGCGATGGCTGCAGCCCTGTGTGACAATCGGCACAGGACAGGGGGTTCAGGATGACGAGCGGCTGGCGCCGGTGGTGCCAAGGCATTGCAGGAGCAGGTCTGGTGCTGTTGGCGCTTTCCGCTGCAGCCGCGACCTTGGACATGGCCGGTGAAACGCCGCGCCTGCGCCGTTTCGGCGCGGCCGAGGGGTTGCCCTCGCGCATGGTGGTCGCGCTGGCCGAAGACCGACAGGGCCGTGTGTGGGCTGCCACCGACGGCGGCCTGGCCCGCTATGACGGTGGTGAACTGCGGGTGTGGCAGCACGACCCTGCACAACCGGATTCGCTGCCCGGCAACGAGATCGAAACCCTGCTGGTCGACCCGCTCGACCGGGTATGGGTCGGCATCAACGGCAAGGGGCTGGCCCGCCTGGATGCCGATCGCGAGCGCTTCAAGAGGTTCGAGTCCGTCACTGAAGGGTGCCAGGGACAGTTCTGGACGCTGGCCTATGCCGAGGATGCGCTATGGGTCGGCAGCAGCAGCCATGGGGTCTGCCGCTTCGGCGAAGACGCCTCGCTGCGCCATTTCCAGCATGATCCGGCGCAGCCCGGCGGTCTGCCGAGCGACACCGTTTTCAGCAGCCTGGTCGATGCGCAGGGACGGCTGTGGGTGGGAACCGAATCCGGCCTGGCGCGCTGGAACGGCCATGCCTTCGAAGCCGTGGCACCGCGCGAACTGGCGGCAGTCAGCGTGCTGCGGCTGAGCCGCGATGCCGATGGCGCAATCTGGGTCGGCACACAGAACGACGGCCTGTACCGCATCGATGCGCAGGATCGGGTAACGCGACCGGCCTGGGCCGACAGCGCCGGCCTGCGTTCGGCGTTGGTGCTGCCCGACAGCCGCGGAGGCTACTGGGCGGGAACCTCCGATGGCCTGCTGCGCGGTGACGGCCAGGTGCTGCGCAAACTGGAGGGCGACCGTGGCAGTGGCTTCCTGACCGGCCATAGTGGCGTGCTCGATCTGCTGCAGGATCATGAGGGAGGGCTGTGGGTCGCGCTGCTGACCCAGGGCCTGGCCTACCTTCCGCCAGACTGGCGGCGTTTTTCGACCTGGTACCAGCTTGATGGCAAACCGCTCGACAGCCAGTACCTGTTGAGCGCCGCCAGTGACGGTCGCAGCTACTACGTTGGCTCTGCCCATGGTGTCTACCAGATCGATGCGCAGGGGACGTTGAGGCTGCTGGCCAGCGAGCGCGAGCTGGGCGGTGGCGCGGTGTGGTCGGTGCTGCCACGTCCCGATGGGCGGCTGTGGCTGGGGCGCGCGGGACGCATCAGCGTGTATGACCCGGCCACCCGTGCGCTGCGCGACTGGCGCATCGGCGGCGGCTCCGACCTGCGACAGCGGATCGATCTGATGCGGCAGGCGCCTGATGGCACGGTCTGGGTGTCGGTGATGAATCTGGGCCTGCAGCAGCGCAGTGCCGAGGGCCGCCTGTTGCGCAGTTTCGATGGCGCCATGCTGCGTGGTGATACTGATGCACCGGTCGAACAGATCCGCTTCGATGCCACGGGGCGGGCCTGGGTGATGGGGGAAACGGGGATCATGCGCGAGCAGGGTGACCGCTTCGAAGCGGTCCCGGGCGTTTCCCGGGGTCCGATCTATGACCTGGTATGGATCGATCCCCGGCAGATGTGGATCGCACGCCAGGGCGCATTTGAACGCTACCAGTGGGATGGCCTCAGCCTGCGCCTGATCCAGCGCGTCGATGCCAGCGCCGGCGTGCCGCCGGTCAGCATGGGAGGGCTGGCCCTGGCCGCGAACGGACAATTATGGGCGACGTCGCCCCGTGGCCTGCTGCGCTGGGATCCGAAACAGCGTCGCCTGCAGATCTTCAATGAGCGCGACGGCCTGCTTGATGCCGAGTTCACCGGACGCCCGCCGGCGATCGATGCCGATGGCCGGGTACTGGCCGTTACCCAGACCGGCATGGTGGGCTTCGATCCGAATGCAGCCGACGCCGAACTGCCGCCGTCACAGCTGGTGATCGCGCAGGTGCGCGTGCGTCGCGACGATGCGCGCGGCTGGCAGCCCTTGCCGACCTCCGGCCTGCTGTTGCTGGGGCCTGATGACCGTGACCTGCAGATCGATGCGCGGTTGCTGTCCTACGCCAACCCACAGGGCAACCGTTACCGGTTCCGCGTGGAGGGCTACGACCAGAACTGGGTGGAACAGGGCGGGGATGGCCAGCGGACGTTGTCGCGGCTGCCGCCCGGGGCCTATTCGATCGAGGTGCAGGCCGCATCGGCCAGTGGCCCGTGGACACCCTCGCAGCAGCTGCACATCAAGGTATTGCCACCCTGGTGGCGCAGCGGCATGGCGATCTTCGGCTATGTGATGCTGGGCTCGCTGCTGCTGTTGGCACTGCTGTGGTCGATCCGCAGGCGGCTGCGCCGACGCCAGCAGTGGCAGTTGACGGTGCACAAGCAGCAGATCGCCGAGCAGGCATCGCAGGCCAAGAGCCGCTTCCTGGCGACCCTGGGCCACGAAGTGCGCACGCCGATGACCGGCGTGCTGGGCATGAGCGAGCTGCTGCTTGCGACCGAGCTGGATCCGGTGCAGCGCAGCTATGCCGGCTCGATCCAGCAGGCAGGCAGTCATCTGCTGCGGCTGGTCAATGATGCGTTGGACCTCGCAAGGATCGAGGCCGGACGGCTTGAGCTGGACATCCGGCCATTCGACCTGGGCGGACTGCTGGACCAGGTGCAGGCACTGATGCAGCCGATGGCACAACAGCGCAGGCTGGCTTTCCAGCGCGGGGAAGCACTACCTGGCCCGATCTGCGTCAGTGGCGATGAGATGCGCGTCCGCCAGATCCTGCTGAACCTGCTGGGCAACGCGATCAAGTTCACCGAGCGCGGCCATGTCGGTCTGGCGGCGCGCCTGGACGAGGACGGTGGCGCGGTGACCTTTGAAGTCAGCGACAGCGGGCCGGGCATCAATGCCGAACAGCAGCAGCGCCTGTTCCACCGCTTCGAACAGGCCGATGGCCCGCGCACCGCCTCGCGTTATGGCGGCAGCGGGCTGGGTCTGGCGATCTGCCAGGAGCTGGCGGTGGCGATGGGCGGCCGCATCGATGTCGACAGCCAGCCGGGGCGCGGCGCACGTTTCGCAGTGCGGCTGCCGCTGCCATGGAGCCGGCAGCAGGCCTCCAGCCCTGGCGAGGCAGCGTCGCCGACACTGCCTGCACTGCGCATCCTGCTGGTCGAGGACGATGCAACCGTTGCCGAGGTCATCGCGGGCCTGCTGCGCGGCCGCGGCCATGAGGTGGTGCACGTGCTGCATGGCCTGGGCGCACTGTCGGAGATATCCACCGAGGGATTCGATGTCGGCCTGCTCGACCTCGACCTGCCGGCACTCGACGGCACCGCCATCGCCCGCCAGCTGCGCGCGATGGGCTACGAGCTGCCGTTGGTGGCGGTTACCGCGCGCTCGGATGCCTATGCCGAAACCCAGGTGCTTGCGGCCGGATTCGATGGTTTCCTGCGCAAGCCGGTGACCGGCGATCTGCTGGTGGCGGCGATTGCCCAGGCGCGCAGTAAACGCCAGATCATCAGCTGAGTACGGCATCTTGCGGCGTGAATCCCGCAACTTTCGGTTTACCATGCCGACGCCCACGGCGTGGGCATCATCTACAGCAGCGTGAGGAGGCCATCGGTGGTGTATCTGCGGGCAGTGACGCTGCTGCTGCTGCTGTGCTGCCTGGCGCCCGCTGCCGCGCAGCCGGTGCCACCTTCGCCGCGGCAGGTCACCGTGTTCGATGGGTTGCCGTCCAACACCGTCAACCGCATGGCCGAAGACCGCTACGGCTACCTGTGGATTGCCACCAACGATGGCCTGGCCCGCTACGACGGGCGCAACTACCGCATCTGGCGTTCCGAAGACGGCCTGCGCGACAACCGCATCTGGAGCGTGCTGGTCGATGCCCGCAACGAGTTGTGGATCGGCACTGAAAATGCCGGCCTGGTGCGGATGTCGGCCGATCGCCGGCAGCTGCGCTTCTACGACCGCAGCAGCCAGCCGCTGATGGGCAGCAACACGGTCTGGAGCCTGGCTGCAACGCCGGATGGCGCGATCTGGTTCGGTACCCACGAAGGCGGCCTGTACCGGCTGGACAGCAATAATCGTCTGCAGCGGTTCCTGCCCGAAGCGAACAACCCGCGCAGCGTGCCGGCCGCGTCGGTGCCGTACCTCGCCACGCTTGCCGACGGCAGCCTGTGGGTCGGCACCAAGCATGGCGTGGCGCGCTGGACCGGCACCGATTTCGAACGCATCGGCGGCGACCTCGTGCCCAGCCTGTTGATCAATGGACTGACCGCAGAACCCGATGGCAGCCTCTGGATCAGCACGCTGGCAGGGGCCACCGTGCGCCGCCCGGATGGCCGTTTCGAATCCGTGCCCTGGACATTGCCGGCCGGGGATCAGGTGCTGGGCATGATGCTGCGCGATGAGCAGGGCGGGCACTGGCTGGATACGCGCAGCGGCCTGGGCCGGGGCATCGAAGGTCGGTACCAGACAGTACCGCTGTACAGCGCCATCGCCCGTGGCCTGGTGCGGCCGAACTGGACCGGCGCCTATGAGGATCGCGAAGGCGGCATCTGGCTGGCCAGCACCAATGCCGGGCTGTGGCATCTGCTTCCGCGCTGGTGGCAGTTCTCGGTGTTCTCGCGGCTGGAGGATGATCCGTCCTCGCTGCGCAATTCCTATGTGCTGGGTACCAGTCCCTCCAGCAACGGTGGCGTGTGGACCGTCGGCAGCCATGGTGCGCTGGACCGTTTCAATCCACGCACGGGTGTGATCGAGCAGCACCGCACCTTCGTCAACGGCATGCACTGGCTGACGTCGGTGCGCGAAGACCGGCAGGGACGGGTGTGGGTGGGTTCGACCGACGCCTTGATGCGCTATGACCCGCGCCGGGGCGAGCTGCGGCGCTGGGGCAGGGATGCCGGTGCCGACGCGACCATGGAAGGCAACATCGAGGCGATGATGACCTGTGATGGTGACAGCCTGTGGTTGATGCTGGCAGCGGGCCTGCAGCAGCGTGACCTGGATGGGCATGTGCGCCGGCAGCTGGACAACGGCCAGGATGGTCTGCAGGCCGGCCAGCTCAATCTTGACGTGGAATGCGGCCCGCAGGACCGGATCTGGCTGGCCAGCAGCCGTGGTCTGCTGCAGTGGCAACCGGATGCGCAGCGCTTCCAGCCGGTGCCGGGTGCGCCGGCCACGGCAGTGTATGCCCTGCACGTCGGCAAGGATGGGCAGATCTGGTTGTCCGAGGATGGCCGCCTGTCGCGGTATCTCTGGAGCCAGGGCAGGTTGGAACGGCAGGCGGTGGTGGGCACGGAGCAGGGCTATCCGGCGATTTCCGCCACCGGTCTGGTGGTCGACGCACAGGGCGTGGCGTGGGCCACCAGTGCCCGCGGCCTGGTGCGGGTGAGTGCCGATGGCGAGAGCGTGCGCCTGTATGGGGTGCACGATGGGCTTCCCAGCCAGGAGTTCCGCGAACACACCCTGATTGCCTCCGCCGCTGGGCGAATGGTGGCGGGTACCCCCGCCGGCGTGGTGGTGTTTGATCCCGAGCAGGTGCGGCCTTCCACCCGGCGTGCGCCGCTGGTGATCGAGCGGGTGGAGGTGCGCCGCAACGAGCAGTTGCTGGATCTGACCCATGACACGCCGCTGCAGATCGCCGACGGCGACCGTGACCTGCGTATCGTCGCGCGCTTGTTGTCCTTCGCCGATTCGGCCTCCAACACCTACCGCTATCGGTTGGCCGGCTACGACCCGGATTGGGTAGAGGTGGGACCGGCAGGCGAGCGCCTGTTCTCGCGTCTGCCACCCGGGGCCTACCGGCTGGAAGTGCAGGCGCGCTCGGCCGACCACGTGTGGTCGCGGGTACAGACCCTGGAATTCCACGTGCAGCCGCCATGGTGGCGCAGCTTGTCCGGCCTGCTGGTGCTGGCTTCGATCGCACTGCTGCTGACCAGCTGGTTCGCCTGGTTGTACCGGCGCCGGCTGCAGCGCCAGCACGCCTACCAGCTCGCCCTGCACAAGCAGGATCTGGCCGAACACGCTTCGGCGGCCAAGACGCGGTTCCTCGCCAATCTCGGCCATGAAATCCGTACGCCGATGACCGGCGTGCTGGGCATGAGTGAGCTGTTGCTGGCCTCGCCACTGGATCCGCAGCAGCGTGGCTATACCCAGTCCATCCGGCATGCGGGTGAGCATCTGCTGCACCTGGTCAACGATGCGCTGGATCTGGCGCGGATCGAATCGGGGCGACTGGAACTGCAATCCAATGCGTTCGGTCTCAACCGTCTGTTGCAGGATCTGGCCGCGCTGATGGGGCCGCTGGCTGCACAGAAGGGCCTGCGGTTCATCCTCGACAACCAGTTGCCTGCAGGGCTGCAGGCGACCGGCGATGCGATGCGGGTGCGACAGATCCTGCTCAACCTGCTCTCCAACGCGGTCAAGTTCACCAGCCGCGGCAGCATCACCCTGCACGCGCGTTGCGAGGAAGGGCCGCGTGGACTGCATTTCGAGGTGCGCGATACCGGTCCGGGCATCAGCCAGGAACAGCAGCAACGGTTGTTCCGCCGCTTCGAGCAGGCTGACGGCGCGCGCACTGCCGCGCAGTACGGCGGCAGCGGCCTGGGCTTGGCGATCTGCCGCGAGCTGGCACTGGCCATGCAGGGCCGGATCCGCGTGGAAAGCCAGCTGGGCAGCGGTACCTGCTTCGGTGTCAGCCTGCCACTACCACTGCAACAGGGTGCGGCCAGCGACGGAGGTGCCGATAGCGATGCCGCCGCTGCGGCGGTCAACATGCCACCGCTGCGGGTGTTGCTGGTGGAGGACGACGCGACCGTGGCCGATGTGATGTGTGGTCTGCTCACGACCCGTGGCCATGAGGTGGTCCACGCCGCCCACGCGCTGGCCGCACTGCGTGAGATCAGCGCAGGTGATTTCGATGTCGGCCTGCTTGATCTGGATCTTCCGGGCCTGAGCGGTTTCGAACTGGCCCAGCACCTGCGCAACCAGGGCTACACGCTGCCGCTGCTGGCGGTGACCGCACGCACCGACCCGGATCTGCAGCAGCAGGTGGAAGCGGCCGGCATCGGTGGTTTCCTGCGCAAACCGGTGACCGGCGAGCTGCTGGTGGAAGCGATCGCCCGCGTGCTGGGGCGATAGGGGTTCGGCAGGGCTGCGCCCTGCACCTGCAGAGGCAACGGCAACGGCAACGGCAACGGCCGAAGCAACAGCAACAGCTGGCTATCCGTGGGATGGCGGGGTGGGTCCGGTTGCGGGGGACGCCGTAAACCCGTCCCTGGGGGCTTGGCCGCGGCATCCATGCCGCGGACACCCCCGCAACCGGACCCACCCCGCCTTCGACAGATTTCCGCGATCTGTCGGAATGGCGTTCTGTGTTGCTGTTGGTGGGTGTCGACCTTGGTCGACCCGAAAATTATTTCGATATCTGAAAGAGATTCATCCACGCATGGCGTGGATCCATTAGACACCGGGAAACTGTCAGAGGTGGGGCGGTGTCGGATTGCGGGGTGTCAGCCGCATGGATGCGGCTGCCAAGCCTCCATGGACGGATTTACGGCGTCCCCGCACTCCGACACCGCCCCGCCATCCCACGGAATGCCAGCTCTTGCTTCGGCTGTTGCCGTTGCTCTGGCCTCTGCAGGTGCAGGGCGCAGCCCTGCCGAACCCACTACTCCGCCACGTGCTCGACCTCGCGCGGCTCCGGCTTGGTGTCGGGCAGCTGCCAGAAGATCAGCGTCGAGGTCAGGGTGATCGCGCCCACGCACAGGAACGTGGCATGCAGCGCAGCCGTCGCGCCGTGGCCTTCCAGCTGAGTGCCGAACGCGGCCAGCAGGCTGCCTGCAGCCGCCGCACCGAAGCCGGCGGCGAGCATCATCACCATCGACAGCAGGCTGTTGCCGGAACTGGCGAACTCGCGATCCAGGTCGCGCAGGGTGACGGTGTTCATCACGGTGAACTGCAGCGAATTGACCGCACCGAAGAAGGCCAGCTGCAGCAGGCGAATGCTCAGGTGCTGGCCCGGTGTCATCAGGATGAAGCTGGCCATCGCCAGGCCGACCAGCACGGTGTTGGTCATCAGTACGCGGCGATAGCCGTAGCGTTCGACTAGTTTCACCGCCAGCTTCTTCGACACCATGCCCGCGGCCGCCACCGGCACCATCATCAGGCCGGCGTTCATCGGCCCCAGGCCAAGGCCGACCTGCAGCAGCAGCGGAATCAACATCGGCATGGCACTGCTGCCGATGCGCGAGAACAGGTTGCCGAGAATGCCGATGCGATAGCTGGGCACGCGGAACAGCGCCAGCGAAAACAGCGGTGCCGTTGAATTTGCCGCGTGCAGCCAGTAGCCGACCAGCGCAGCCAGGCCGGCCACGGTCATCAGCATCACCAGTGCGTGCGGTGTGCCGAGTCCGGAAATGCCATCCAGCGCCAGCGACAGCACCACCATCGCAAAGGCCAGCATGGTGTAGCCGCGCAGGTCGAAGCGGGTTCGATGGCTGGCGTAGTGGTCGGGCATGATCTTCATCGCGGCGATGAAGCCGATGACACCGATCGGCAGGTTGATCAGGAACACCCAGTGCCACGATGCAATCTCGACCAGCCAGCCGCCCAGGGTCGGGCCGATCAGCGGACCGACCAGTGCGGGGATGGCGATGAAGCTCATCGCACGCAGGAAGTCCTCGCGCGGCACCGAGCGCATCACCGCCAGGCGCCCGACCGGCAGCAGCATCGCGCCACCGATGCCCTGCAGTACGCGTGCGGCCACCAGCTGGTGCAGCTGCTGCGCCATCGCGCAGGCCAGCGAGCCGAGGGTGAACAGGATGATCGCCACCAGGAAGGTGCGACGGGTGCCGTAGCGGTCGGCGATCCAGCCGGAGGCGGGAATGAAGGTGGCCACTGCCAGCGCGTAGCTGAACACCACCGACTGCATCTGCAGGGGGCTTTCGCCGAGGCTGGCCGCCATCGCCGGCAGCGCCGTGTTGACGATGGTCGAGTCCAGCATCTGCATGAAGATCGCCAGCGAGACCAGCCACAGCAGGGGACGCTGGCGAGTGTAGGTCGATGGCGCTGTGGACATGGGGTGTGGCCGGTGCAACGTGGGGGCGCCATGATCGCGCACTGCGGGTCACGGCGCGATCAACACCGCGCCGCGACTGCATGCGGGATGCTCAGCGTTGGCTGTGCGCGTGCACCGCGTCGACCAGCACCTGTACATGCGCCGGGTCCATGTCCGGCGACATGCCGTGGCCGAGGTTGAACACATGGCCCTCGCGCGAACCGCCATTGCCGGCGGCATAGGTGTCGAGTACGCGTGCGGCCGCGGCGGCGATCGCATCGGGCGAGGCATACAACGTGGTCGGGTCCAGGTTGCCCTGCAGGGCTACGCGGCCACCGGTGCGGCGCAGCGCTTCATCCAGGTCCAGCGTCCAGTCCAGGCCGAGCGCATCGGCGCCGGTCTGTGACAGCGCTTCCAGGTGCAGGCCGGTGCCCTTGCCGAACAGGATCAGCGGCGTGCGCTCGCTGCCTTCGCCACGCTCCAGGCCTTCGGCGATGCGCTGCAGGTAGCGCAGCGAGAACTCGCGGTACATTGCTGGCGACAGCACGCCACCCCAGGTGTCGAACACCTGCAGGGCCTGCGCACCGGCGGCGCGCTGCGCGCCGAGATAGGCGATCACCGCGTCGGTGGTTACTTCCAGCAGACGGTGCAGGGCCTGCGGATGATTCAGCGCCATCGCCTTGATGCGCGCGAAATCCTTGCTGCCGCCGCCTTCGACCATGTAACAGGCCAGTGTCCACGGGCTGCCGGAAAAACCGATCAGCGGCACCTGGCCGTCCAGCTCGCGGCGGATCAGGCGCACCGCGTCCATCACGTAGCCCAGGTCCTGTTCCATGTCCGGCACCGCCAGCCTGGCGATGGCCGCTTCATCGCGCACCGGGTGGCGGAACTTCGGGCCTTCGCCTTCGACGAAGTACAGCTCCAGGCCCATTGCATCGGGAATGGTGAGGATGTCCGAGAACAGGATGGCCGCGTCCAGCGGGAAGCGGCGCAGCGGCTGCAGGGTGACTTCGCAGGCGATCTCCGGGTTCTTGGCCATGGCCAGGAAGCTGCCGGCCTTGGCCCGGGTGGCGCGATATTCCGGCAGGTAGCGGCCGGCCTGGCGCATCAGCCAGACGGGGGTGCAGTCCACCGGTTCGCGGCGCAGGGCGCGCAGCAGGCGATCGTTGCGGAGAGGGCTGGTCACAGTGGGCATTCCTTGGGCGAAAAGGGCAGCGGCGCAGTCAGTCGCCGTGCGAAAGAATATGGAAGCCCCGATGCAGTTCGGCATCGCGGGCCTTCTCGTAGGCGTGGCGGGCTTCGTCGGCCTTGAGATACAGCTCGCGCCGCAGCTGCGAGCGGGCGCCGACGCGGCCGGATTCGCGCAGCAGCTCCCAGCCGCCGAACAGGTCCGGGACCAGGGTCAGGCGCAGGAAGCGTGGTGCCTGAGCACCGTCGGCGGGTTGTTGCAGGTGGACGTGCATGGCGTCGATTGTAGCGGGGGTGGTGTGACCCCTGCCGCAACGCTGAGCGGTAGTGCCGGCCGCTGGCCGGCAACCTCATGAAACCTCCCCGGGGGCGCCGGGCCATGCCCGGCGAACGCGGAAGCGGTCAGCCTTCGCCCAGCACCTTCAGCACCGCCGCTTCATCCACATCCGGCACCACTTCGGCACGGCCCATGCCGCGCCACAGCACCAGGCGCAGGCGGCCGGCCACGTTCTTCTTGTCAAGGCGCATGCGGCCGAGCAGGGCCTGAGGGTCCAGTCCGGCGGGGATTGCCACCGGCAGGCCCAACTGCTCCAGCAGGGCCTGCAGGCGCACGCGGTCGGCGTCCTCGGCCAGGCCCAGCTGAGTGGAGAGGCGGGCCGCCAGCACCATGCCCACCGCCACGGCCTCACCGTGGTTGAGCGCATCGCGCCCCGGTGCGGAGTAGCCCTGTTCGGTTTCGATGGCGTGGCCGAAGGTGTGCCCCAGGTTGAGCAGGGCGCGTTCGCCCTTCTCGAACGGATCGCGCTCGACGATCGCGGCCTTGTGCCGGCAACTGCGGGCGATGGCCTCGGCGATCACGGCATCTTCGCCGGCCGCCAGTGCGTCGGCATGCTGCTGCAGCCATTCGAAGAACACGGCATCACCCAGCGCACCGTACTTGACCACTTCGGCCAGGCCTGCGCGCAGTTCACGCGGCGGCAGGGTGGCCAGCACGCGGGTATCGGCGATCACCGCACGCGGCGGATGGAACGCGCCGACCAGATTCTTGCCGGCCGGGATATCCACGGCGGTCTTGCCGCCCACCGAGGAGTCGACCATCGCCAGCAGCGTGGTCGGCAGCTGCACGCAGTCGACGCCGCGCATCCAGCAGGCCGCGGCAAAGCCGGCAAGGTCGCCGACCACTCCGCCGCCGAGGGCGAACACGCAGGCATCGCGGGTCGCACCGAGCGCAGCCAGCGCCTCGATGACCGAGCCGAACTCGGCCAGGGTCTTGGAGGCTTCGCCGGCAGCCAGCACATGCTCACCCACGATCAGGTCCGGGCGTGCGGCCAGCAGGGTCTGTTTGACGGCATCCAGATAGCGCGGAGCAACCTCGCTGTCGCTGACCAGCAGCACATGACGGCCACGTACATGACTGACCAGCGCGGAACCTTCGGCCTGGGCGCCGGCGCCGATGGTGATGGAATAGGGGCGGTCGCCGCCAACGGCGACCTGCAGCAGGGCAGGGGAAGTCATGCAGTGGGGTCCTGTCGCTGCCAGTGCGTGGCCAGCTTGAGCACAAGCTGGGCGGTCGCATCGGCTGCGGTAAACGGGTCGGTATCAAGGGTGACATCGGCCAGGTCGCGATACAGCGGGTCGCGATGCGCGGCCAGATCATGCAGCACCTGTTCGCGGTCCGGCCGCTGCAGCAGGGGGCGCGCCTTGTCGCGTGACAGGCGCTCCAGCTGGGCCGCGACGCTGACCCGCAGGTAGACGACAAAGCCACGCCGGGCGATCAGGGCGCGATTGTCCGGATCGAGCACGGCACCACCGCCGGTGGACACCAGCTGGCCACGGCCGGCCAGCACCTGTGCCAGTGCCTGGCGCTCATGGGCGCGGAAGCCAGCCTCGCCGGAATGTTCAAAGATCGTGGGGATGCTGGCCCCGGTCGCATCGACGATGGCCTGGTCGACGTCGACGAAGTCCAGCGTGAAGCGCTCGGCGAGGCGGCGGCCGATGCAGGTTTTACCGGCGCCCATCGGGCCGATCAGGATCAGGTTCGGAGCGGGATTCATGCCCTCTGATGCTAACACCTCCGTGCCTTGGCCTTTACGTTCTTCACGTCAGGGTGGAGGTTCCTGCGGGGTTTCCCGCGCTTGACGGAGTACCTGCCATGTCGGTTGCCAAGGTCATCGAAATCAATGCGTCCTCGCCCAAGAGCGTGGAGGACGCGGTGCGCAGCGGATTGAAGAAGGTGTCCGGGACGGTCAAGGGCATCCAGGGCGCCTGGATCAACGAGACCAAGGTGGTCACCGACGGCAACGGTGAGATCACCGAATGGCGGGTGAACCTGCGGATCACCTTCCTGGTGGAGTGAGCCTGCTCAGCGCAGCGCCTGCACCTGGCGCTGCGCATCCAGCACCACCATCCGGTCGGCAATGGCCGGCAGCGCACGCAATGCCTGCCGGCTGACCCGCTCGTAGTACTGCACGAAACGCTCCAGCTGTGGCCGGCTCATGCCGTGCCGGCCCGGCTGGGCCGCCTGCAGGTTCTGCTCCTGCTGCCAGCGCCAACGCGGCACCACCGAGAAATCGGGGGGCTGCAGGAACCACAGACGGTCGCAGCGCTGCCACAGCGCCGGATAGTCGCGGGCCAGCGCCTGGTTGCACCAGCGCCGCCAGCGGCCATCGGCATCGGCCTCGCGCTCGAGTGCGTTGAGGGGAGGGTCCAGTTCGGACGCGTCCTGCGCCGGAGTGCCGAGGAACCAGCCCTCGAACACCAGCAGGTCCAGCGGCTTTTGGAGCTGCGGCCACTGCGCCTCTGGCAGGCGTTCGTCGGCCAGTTTGTCGAAGCGGGGCAGGGCAAGCGGCTGTCGTGCAGCCACTGCATCCAGTACCGCATGCGCCAGCGGCAGGTCATGGGTGCCCGGCGGGCCACGGGTGATCAACAAGGGATGCACCTGGCGTGCCAGGCGCTGGCGCTGCGCGCGGGTCAGGTAGACATCGTCGATGGAGAGCGTTGCGGCGTTCAGGCCACGGGCCTGGGCACGGGCGACCACCTGCGCGGCCAGCGTCGATTTGCCGCTCCCCTGCAGGCCGCTGATCGCCAATACTGGAACGGCTGTACTGCTGCCCAGCGCGTCATCCAGCGCCTGCTCGACCACTGTTTCGGGGAATCCTTTCACCTGGGGCATGTACGCAGCAGCGACCATGCCGCCACAATAGCCCAAACCGTGTGAGAAGAATGCTGTCATGAGCGACCTGTACGCCGAAGCCCTGTCGACCTTTGCCGCCCTGTTCGAAGAAGCGAAACAGAGCCGTGAGGTGGAGCCCAATGCGATGACCGTGGCCACTGCCGATACGCAGGGCCGGCCGTCGGCGCGAACTGTGTTGCTGAAGGCGTTCGACGAGCGCGGCTTCGTGTTCTACACGCACCTGGACAGCCATAAGGGCGCCGAACTGCAGGCCAATCCGCAGGCGGCGCTGCTGTTCCTGTGGCGCAGCCTGCGCGAGGCCGGCATCCAGGTGCGCATCGAGGGGAGCGTGGAGCAGGTGGCCGATGCCGAAGCCGATGCCTATTTTGCCAGCCGTCCGCGCATGAGCCAGATCGGCGCGTGGGCGTCGCTGCAGTCGAAGACGTTGAACACGCGCGAGGAGTTCGACGCACGCGTGGCCGAGGTCGAGGCGCGCTTCGACGGCAAGGACGTGCCGCGTCCGGACGGCTGGAGTGGTCTGCGGGTGGTGCCTGACCGTATCGAATTCTGGTACGGCGCGCAGTTCCGCCTGCACGAGCGCTGGTGCTATGAGGCCGGTGCCGAAGGGCGCTGGAGCAAGCGTCTGTTGTACCCGTAAGGCGTAGTGATGAGGTGCGCGTGTCACTTGTAGTGCCCCGCGATGCCAGTAGATCCACGCCATGCGTGGATGAGTTGTTTGACGGAAGAGCGGTGCGAACCAAGGTTCGCACCCACCAGGCATCGGTTCGCACCCACCAGGCAATAGGCGGTTACAACCCTTCCGCCCGCAGCCATCGCCATAGCGTGGTGCGTGATACGCCCAGCGCCTGTGCCATGCCTTCGCGGTCATTGCGATGTTCCTGCAGCAGCGCCTCCAACTGCGCACGCGGCGGGCGCTTGCCGTTGCTTTCCACCGGCAGTGCCGCGACGCCTTCGTTCACCAGCTCCGGTGCCAGCTGCAGCAGTCGCGCGGCATCGATCAGTCCTTCACCCGGCTGCCAGTGGATGCGCAGCCGATCCACAAGGTTGCGCAGTTCACGGACATTGCCCGGCCAGTCGGCAGCGCCGAGCAGGGCCAGCGCTTCTGCATCCAGCGGTGCATCGATGCCGCGCAGTTCGCGGAAGAAGTGCGTGGTCAGCAGCGGGATATCGCCGCGACGCGCACGCAGCGTGGGCAGCGCGATGCGCAACGCGGCCAGCCGGTAATACAGGTCGCGGCGGAAGCTGCCAGCCGCCGCGCGCTGCTCCAGTGATTGCAGGGTTGCAGCCACCACGCGCAGGTCCACCGGCGTGGGCTCGGTCGCTCCCACGCGCAGCACTTCGCGTTCTTCCAGCACGCGCAGCAGGCGGGTCTGCAATGGCAGCGGCAGTTCACCGATCTCATCCAGGAACAAGGTGCCGCCGTCGGCGGCCTCGACCAGGCCGACGCGACCACCACGCCGCGCACCGGTGAAGGCGCCATCGCTGTAGCCGAACAGCTCGGCCTCCAGCAGTGATTCGCTGATCGCGCCACAGTTCAGTGCGACGAAGCGACCCCGCCGGCCGCTGGCCGCATGCAGCTGCCGCGCCACCAGTTCCTTGCCGGTGCCGGTCTCGCCGGTGACCAGTACAGTGCTGTCGTGCGGAGCGTACAGCGCGATCTGCGCGCGCACGTCGGCCATCGCGTTGCTGTCGCCGAGCAGGGCATGCGCATCGGCGCGCGGTGCGGCCCTTCGGCGTGTCGCTGGGCGCGCGTCCGCCGAGCGTGCCAGGGTCTGGGTCAGTTCCAGCGCGTGCTCGAAGGCCTGCCGCACCGAATCGGCCGAGTACAGCAGCACGCCCGGCAGGCCTGCCTGTTCCGCATGGTCGATGGCCATGCCAGTGCCGACGATCACTTCGATGCCGTTGGCGCGCAGGTCGGCGATGCAGTCGCGCGCGTCTTCGCGGGTGACGAAACGGCGATGCTCGATGTCCAGGCCGAAGCTCTGCTGGAAGCTGCTGAACACCGGCACGTCGCTGGCGTGGGTGACCAGCCCGATGCGTGGGGCGATGCGGCGCGCCCGCGCCAGTGCTTCCATCAGATCGAAACCGTTGGCCTGGATCGGCACCAGCGGCAGGTCCAGGCGGCCGCGCAACCAGGCCGCGTTGGAGCCGCCGGCGATCACCACGTCGCAGTGCTCGCGGCGCAGGCGCTGGCCGATCACTTCCACTGCTTCCTCGAAGCCAAGGTTGATCTGCTCGATGCGCGCGCGGCGGTCGAATTCGGGAATGACATCGCCCAGCAGGCCGGTCAGGCGCGAGACGCTGACGGTCCAGATCACCGGACGGCCGGGGTCGGCATCGGCGTGGCGCAGGGGCGAGCGGGGCAGGTACATGGTGCGCGGATCGGGAGTGACGATGTTTCATGATACATCTGTTTCAATGTTTCATGTGTTTCACCGCGATTGGCCGGTCATCCCGGTGAAATCAATCACTTGCAGGTTGGCATGGTGCTTGCGCTTACCCCTCTGTCCTTCAACCTGGATTGCCGCATGACCGCTTCCACTCCCTTCTCCGCTGGTGCCCGCTTCCGCGAGGCGCTGGCTGCCGAATCGCCGCTGCAGGTGATCGGCGCGATCAACGCCAACCATGCGCTGCTGGCCAAGCGCGCGGGTTTCCGCGCCATCTACCTGTCCGGCGGCGGTGTTGCTGCCGGCTCGCTGGGCCTGCCGGACCTGGGCATCAACACCCTGGAAGACGTGCTGGTGGACGTGCGCCGCATCACCGATGTCTGCGACCTGCCGCTGATGGTCGACATCGATACCGGCTTCGGCCCGAGCGCGTTCAACATCGCGCGTACGGTGAAGTCGCTGATCAAGGCCGGTGCGGCCGCCTGCCATATCGAAGACCAGGTCGGCGCCAAGCGCTGCGGTCATCGCCCGGGCAAGGAGATCGTCTCGCAGGGTGAAATGGTCGACCGCGTGAAGGCGGCTGCCGATGCCAAGACCGATCCGGACTTCTTCCTGATCGCACGCACCGATGCCATCCAGGTGGACGGCGTGGACAAGGCCATCGAGCGCGCCATCGCCTGTGTTGAAGCCGGTGCCGACGGCATCTTCGCCGAGGCTGCCTACGACCTGGAAACCTACCGCCGCTTCGTTGATGCGGTGAAGGTGCCGGTGCTGGCCAACATCACTGAATTCGGCGCGACCCCGCTGTTCAGCCGCGACGAGCTGGCCTCTGCCGGTGTGGCTATCCAGCTGTTCCCGCTGTCGGCGTTCCGCGCCGCCAACAAGGCGGCCGAGAACGTCTACCAGACGGTCCGCCGCGAAGGCCACCAGCGCAACCTGATCGACAGCATGCAGACCCGCGAGGAGCTGTATGACCGTATCGGCTACCACGCCTTCGAGCAGCAGCTCGATGCGCTGTTCGCCGCCAAGAAATAAGCAGTACCCTGCACCATCAAGTTTCGGAGGGAAACATGAACGATACGACCGCAACCCCGACCTTCAAGCCGAAGAAGTCCGTCGCCCTGTCCGGCACCGCCGCCGGCAACACCGCGCTGTGCAGCGTCGGCCGCAGTGGCAACGACCTGCATTACCGCGGCTACGACATCCTGGACCTGGCCAACACCAGTGAGTTCGAGGAAATCGCCTACCTGCTGGTGCACGGCAAGCTGCCGACCCGCGCCGAGCTGGTTTCGTACAAGGCCAAGCTGAAGTCGCTGCGTGGCATCCCGGCTGCGGTGAAGGCTGCGCTGGAAGAGCTGCCGCCGTCGGCGCACCCGATGGACGTGATGCGCACCGGCGTGTCCGTGCTCGGCTGCGTGTCGCCGGAGAAGGACGACCACAACCATCCGGGCGCACGTGACATCGCCGACAAGCTGATGGCCTGCCTGGGCTCGATGCTGCTGTACTGGTACCACTGGAGCCACAACGGTCGCGCGATCGACGTGGAAACCGACGATGACTCCATCGGTGGTCACTTCCTGCACCTGCTGCACGGCGAGAAGCCGCAGGATTCGTGGGTGAAGGCGATGCACACTTCGCTGATCCTGTATGCCGAACACGAGTTCAACGCCTCGACCTTCGCCTGCCGCGTCATTGCCGGCACCGGCAGCGACATGTACAGCGCGATCTGCGGTGGCATCGGTGCACTGCGCGGTCCCAAGCACGGCGGCGCCAACGAAGTGGCCTTCGAAGTGCAGAAGCGCTATGACAATCCGGACGAAGCCGAGGAAGACATCAAGGCCCGCGTCGAGCGCAAGGAAGTGGTGATCGGTTTCGGCCACCCGGTCTACACCGTGTCCGATCCGCGCAACAAGGTGATCAAGGACGTCGCCCGCGAACTGTCCGAAGAACAGTCGAGCCTGAAGATGTACGACATCGCCGAGCGCCTGGAAACGGTGATGTGGGACATCAAGAAGATGTTCCCGAATCTCGACTGGTTCAGCGCTGTCAGCTACCACATGATGGGCGTGCCGACCGCGATGTTCACCCCGTTGTTCGTGATCGCCCGCACCGCCGGCTGGAGCGCGCACATCGTCGAGCAGCGCATCGACGGCAAGATCATCCGCCCGAGCGCCAACTACATCGGCCCGGAAGATCGCGAGTTCGTGGCCATCGACAAGCGTTCCTGATCATCGCCACTGTTCCACTGCTGCATGCATCCGGCCGGCCCCGTGCCGGCCGGATGTTTTCGCCGCCGCATCGCCGGCACCCGGCCCGCCTCAAGTATTCCGCCAGCCCATGAATATCGACTATCGCAAGAACCTCCCCGGCGCCTCGCTGGACTACTTCGACGCGCGTGCCGCGGTCGATGCCATCCAGCCCGGTGCCTATGCCACGCTGCCGTATACCTCGCGCGTGCTGGCCGAAAACCTGGTGCGTCGCTGCGACCCGGCCACGTTGACCGACTCGCTGAAGCAGTTGATCGAGCGCCGTCGCGACCTGGACTTCCCGTGGTTCCCGGCGCGCGTGGTGTGCCATGACATCCTCGGCCAGACCGCGCTGGTCGACCTCGCTGGCCTGCGTGATGCGATCGCCGACAAGGGTGGTGACCCGGCCAAGGTCAATCCGGTGGTGCCGGTGCAGCTGATCGTCGATCACTCGCTGGCGGTGGAGTGTGGTGGTTTCGATCCGCAGGCGTTCGAGAAGAACCGCGCCATCGAGGATCGCCGCAATGAAGACCGCTTCCACTTCATCGACTGGACCAAGCTGGCCTTCGAGAACGTGGACGTGATTCCGCCGGGCAACGGCATCATGCACCAGATCAACCTGGAGAAGATGTCGCCGGTGATCTACGTGCAGGACGGCGTGGCCTTCCCCGATACCTGCGTGGGCACCGACAGCCATACCCCGCATGTGGACGCGCTGGGCGTGATCGCCATCGGCGTGGGCGGCCTGGAAGCGGAGAACGTGATGCTGGGTCGCGCGTCGTGGATGCGCCTGCCGGACATCATCGGTGTCGAGCTGACCGGCAAGCCGCAGCCGGACATCACCGCCACCGACGTGGTGCTGGCCCTGACCGAGTTCCTGCGCAAGGAACGCGTGGTCGGCGCCTGGCTTGAATTCTTCGGTGAGGGGGCCGCCGCACTGACCATCGGTGATCGCGCCACCATCTCCAACATGTGCCCCGAGTACGGCGCCACCGCCGCGATGTTCTACATCGACGGGCAGACGCTTGATTACCTGCGCCTGACCGGTCGCGAGGAAAAGCAGGTCGCACTGGTCGAAAACTACGCGCGCAGCACCGGCCTGTGGGCAGATGACCTGGCCACCGCACAGTACGAGCGCGTGCTGCGCTTCGATCTGTCGACGGTGGTGCGCAACATGGCCGGCCCGAGCAATCCGCATCGCCGCCTGCCGGTATCGGAACTGGTCGAGCGCGGCATCGCCGATGCCGCCAAGCTGGAAGCCGGCAAGGCCGAACAGGCACAGGGCCTGATGCCCGACGGAGCGGTGATCATCGCCGCCATCACCAGCTGCACCAATACCTCCAACCCGCGCAACGTGATCGCTGCGGCGCTGCTGGCACGCAGGGCCAACGAGCGTGGCCTGCTGCGCAAGCCGTGGGTGAAGTCGTCGCTGGCACCGGGCTCGAAGGCGGTGCAGCTGTACCTGGAAGAAGCCGGCCTGCTGCCGGACCTGGAGAAGCTGGGCTTCGGCATCGTCGCCTTCGCCTGCACCACCTGCAATGGCATGAGCGGCGCACTTGACCCGAAGATCCAGCAGGAAATCATCGATCGCGACCTGTACGCCACCGCGGTGCTGTCGGGCAACCGCAACTTTGATGGCCGCATCCATCCGTACGCGAAGCAGGCCTTCCTCGCCTCGCCGCCGCTGGTGATCGCCTACGCCATCGCCGGCACCATCCGTTTCGATATCGAAAAGGATGTGCTGGGCGTGGACACCGACGGCAACGAGGTGCGCCTGAAGGACATCTGGCCGAGCGACGCGGAAATCGATGCGGTGGTGAAGGCTGCGGTGAAGCCGGAGCAGTTCCGCAGCGTCTACAACCCGATGTTCAACGTGCGCGTGGAGCAGGCTGCAAAGGTCAGCCCGCTGTATGACTGGCGCGCGCAGAGCACCTACATCCGCCGTCCGCCGTACTGGGAGGGCGCACTGGCCGGTGAGCGCACGCTGGCTGGCATGCGTGCGCTGGCGGTGCTGCCGGACAACATCACCACCGACCACCTGTCGCCGTCCAACGCGATCCTGGCCTCGAGCGCTGCGGGTGAATACCTGGCGAAGATGGGCCTGCCGGAAGAGGACTTCAATTCCTACGCCACCCACCGCGGCGACCACCTGACCGCGCAGCGTGCCACCTTCGCCAACCCGAAGCTGTTCAACGAGATGGTGCGCAACGACGACGGCAGCGTGAAGCAGGGCTCGCTGGCGCGCGTGGAGCCGGAAGGCAAGGTCATGCGCATGTGGGAAGCGATCGAGACCTACATGGAGCGCAAGCAGCCGCTGATCATCATCGCCGGTGCCGATTACGGCCAGGGCAGTTCGCGTGACTGGGCCGCCAAGGGCGTGCGTCTGGCTGGCGTAGAGGCGATCGTTGCCGAAGGCTTCGAACGCATCCACCGTACCAACCTGATCGGCATGGGCGTGCTGCCGCTGGAGTTCAAGCCGGGCACCACCCGCCTGACCCTGGGCATCGACGGCACCGAGACCTTCGATGTGATTGGTGAGCGTACGCCCCGCGCGGAGCTGAACGTGGTGATCCATCGTCGTGATGGACAGGACGTGATCGTGCCGGTGACCTGCCGCCTGGACAGCGACGAGGAAGTGGCGATCTACGAGGCAGGTGGTGTGTTGCAGCGCTTCGCCCAGGACTTCCTGGAAGGCGCCAAGGTGGCGTGAGGCGGCTGGTAGCCGCCTTGTGTCGAGTTGCCGCCATGCTGGCTTCGGCCCGCATGGTGGTGGTCATGGAGGAGAGGGGTATTGCCCCATCTGCATGGGTTCTGTGTTCTACAACATCGCCGGCACAGTCAACACCGCCTTCATTCTGCTGAGCTTGTTGGGTGTGGGCGCGCAATGGCGGCTGGTGCGCCGCCGCCGCGGACGCACGGGCGCGACTGACAGCGCCACTGCGGTTCTATCGCTGAATCAGTTCACTGTCAGCTTTCTGGCTTACCTTTCTTTCTTCGTCTACGGCTACAGCGTCACACCGTTCAATCACTTCATCGTCTGGCCGCGGTTGCTCGCGTCGGTGCTGGTGATGGCCATCCTGGTGGAGATATGGCGCGACCGCCGAAATCGCTCCGCCACGACGAGCTTGATGGCAACCGCGTTGCTCTTGCTTTGCGCGATGGCCGGTCTGGCTTGGGGTGGTCGTCATGTGGATGAGGGCAGGGTGGTGGCCAGTGCGATGATCGTGGTCATCACCGCCTTGTTGGCGCAGGGTTACGCGCATCAGATCCTCCTGATCCTGCGCAATGGCCACACCGGTGCGGTGTCGCTGCGGATGAGTCAGCTGATCCTGCTGATGGACCTGTCCACAATAGTATTTGCCTTCGCCATGGGCCTGCGGATGGGGTGGCCTTTGCTGCTGCTGGCGGTGGTGAGTGGCTGCACCAAACTTGTCATCCTGTATCTCTTTCGATGGCAGCAGGGGGCCGGTGCGCGGTCGCGGCGAAATCATGCTGAGGCGGCTGCCTGATGGCGATGTCCTCTGTATGCAAAGGCTGGCGTTTTCCGCCCTTGTCGTTGCCCCGAGGCCCTCGCAGACTGTCACGTGACAGTTCTGCAGCGGAGGTCCGTATGGTCACTATCAGCGTGGTGCTGACTGATGAGCTCAAACGATTCGTAGACGAGGAAATTCGTGAAGAGGGTTATGCCAGCGCTTCTGAATACGTTCGCGACCTTATCCGCCAGCGTCGGCGGAGCAAGGCTGAGAATCTGCTCCGCCAGTTGATCGCGGAAGGCTTGGCTTCGGGGCCTCCGGCTCCTCTGCCTCCGGGGCACTTTCAGAAACTGCTTGAGCGTGCATCGAATCGAAAATGAAGTCTGTAGAGCCTACCTCCCCCAGGGTTGGCTTACGGCTCTCCAAGTATTCTTTCAACGCACACAGGAAATTTTATTCATGACCTTCCTCCCGCAACTTCGAATTCCCGCCACCTACATGCGTGGCGGCACCAGCAAGGGCGTGTTCTTCCGCCTGCAGGACCTGCCCGAAGCCGCGCAGACGCCGGGCGCCGCGCGCGATGCGCTGCTGATGCGCGTGATCGGTTCGCCCGACCCGTATGGCAAGCAGACCGACGGCATGGGCGGCGCGACGTCCAGCACCAGCAAGTGTGTGATCATTTCCACCGCTTCGGTGCCCGACCACGATGTGGATTACCTGTATGGCCAGGTGTCGATCGACACGGCATTCGTGGACTGGAGCGGCAACTGCGGCAATCTCAGCACCGCCGTCGGCCCGTTCGCCATCGCCAATGGCCTGATCGATCCGGCCCGGGTGCCGCGCGATGGCCTGTGCACCGTGCGCATCTGGCAGGCCAACATCGGCAAGACGATCATCGCCCACGTGCCGATGCGCGATGGGCAAGTGCAGGAGATTGGCGATTTCGAGCTGGATGGCGTGACCTTCCCGGCGGCCGAGATCCAGCTGGAATTCATTGATCCGTCCGACGATGGCGATGCTGGCGCGATGTTCCCCACCGGCAACCTGGTGGACACCCTGGACGTGCCGGGCGTGGGCAGCTTCGAGGTGACGATGATCACTGCCGGCATCCCGACCATCTTCCTCAACGCTGCCGACCTCGGTTACACCGGCACCGAACTGCAGCCGGCGATCAATGAAGACAAGGCGGCGCTGGAGCGCTTCGAGAAGATCCGAGCCTATGGTGCATTGCGCATGGGCCTGATCCAGACGCTGGAAGACGCGGCCACCCGCCAGCACACGCCGAAGGTGGCTTTCGTCGCTCCGGCACAGGACTACGTGTCGTCCAGCGGCAAGGCGATTTCGTCTGCGGACATCGATCTGCATGCACGCGCGCTGTCGATGGGCAAGCTGCACCACGCGATGATGGGCACCGCTGCAGTGGCGATCGGTACCGCCGCGGCAATCCCCGGCACGCTGGTCAATCGTGCGGCCGGTGGCGGTGAACGTGAAGCGGTGACCTTCGGTCATCCCTCCGGCACGTTGCGTGTGGGTGCGCAGGCGGCGCTCGTTGACGGCCAGTGGACAGTGTCCAAGGCCATCATGAGCCGCAGTGCCCGCGTGCTGATGGAAGGCAAGGTGCGGGTGCCCGCCGAGTGATGGGCTGGTCGGCGGTGGCATCACATGCTTCGGTAGATGCCAACCTTGGTTGGCATGAAGAAGGCAGCGCCGGGTGAACGTCCGCGCCAACCAAGGTTGGCGACTACCGGGTCTGGCGTGGCCTGGCAAACCTACGAGGAGATCGACGATGTCCGAGAATCAGACCCCATCCAACACGCGTGCAGCCTGGGATGCGCTGCTGGTGGATATCGTCGACTACGTGCGTGACACCCGCATCGATTCGCCGCTGGCGTTCCAGACCGCGCATCACTGCCTGCTCGACACGCTTGGCTGCGGGCTGGAGGCGCTGTCCTTCCCCGCCTGCAGCAAGCTGCTGGGGCCGCTGGTGCCGGGCATCAGCGTGGCCAATGGCGCGCGTGTCCCCGGCACCAACTTCGTACTCGATCCGGTGCAGGCGGCCTTCAACATCGGCGCGATGGTGCGCTGGCTGGATTTCAACGACACCTGGCTGGCCGCCGAATGGGGCCACCCCTCGGACAACCTGGGTGGCATCCTTGCCGTAGCCGACTGGCTCGGCCGCAATGCGGCCGCGTTGCGACGTCCACCGCCGACCGTGCACGACGTGCTGCTGGCGATGATCAAGGCGCACGAGATCCAGGGCGTGCTGGCGCTGGAGAACTCCTTCAACCGGGTCGGCCTGGACCACGTGCTGCTGGTCAAGGTGGCCACCACCGCCGTCGTCGCGCAGATGCTCGGGTTGGACCGCGAGCGCATGCTCAATGCGGTGTCGCTGGCCTGGGTGGATGGGCAGGCGCTGCGCACCTACCGGCATGCGCCCAACACCGGCTCGCGCAAGAGCTGGGCAGCCGGTGATGCGACCAGCCGTGGCGTGCGCCTGGCGCTGATGGCCGCCACCGGCGAGATGGGCTACCCCAGCGTGCTCAGTGCACCGACCTGGGGCTTCGAGGCGGTATCGATGCATGGCCAGGCGCTGACCCTCGGCCGCGCCTTCGGCAGCTACGTGATGGAAAACGTGCTGTTCAAGATCAGCTTCCCGGCCGAGTTCCACGGGCAGACGGCGGTGGAGGCGGCGGTCCTGCTGCACCACCAGCTGCGCGCGTTGGGGCGGAAGGTCGAGGACATCGAGCACATCGCGATCCGTACCCAGCAAGCCTGCATCCGCATCATCGACAAGCAGGGCCCATTGCATAATCCCGCCGACCGCGACCACTGCGTGCAGTACATGGTGGCCATCGCGTTGCTGCATGGACGGCTGGTGGCCGAGGACTACGAGGACGACATGGCGGCCGATCCGCGCATCGATGCGCTGCGGGCGAAGATGGCCTGCCATGAAGACCCGCAGCTCAGCACCGACTACCTGGATCCGGACAAGCGCAGCATTGCCAATGGCTTGAGCGTGCGCTTCAGTGATGGCAGCGCGCTGCCGGAGGTGCTGGTGGAGTACCCGCTGGGCCACGCGCGCCGGCGCGCAGAGGGTATTCCGCTGCTGATGGACAAGTTCCGCCGGCATCTGGCGCATCGCTTCCCGACTGCCCAGCAGCAACGGATCCTGGCCGCCTCGCTGGACCCGGTCGCGCTGGCGGCGATGCCGGTGACCGACTACGTGGACCTGTACCTGCCGGGGTAGGGCGCACTTTGGTGGGTGCCAACCTTGGTTGGCACGGCCTCGGCATCGCCCGGTCGAGGTCCGGCGCCAACCAAGGTTGGCGACTACCGGGTTTCCGGCCCTGCTTTGGTAGGTGCCAACCTTGGTTGGCACGGCCTCGGCATCGCCCGGTCGAGGTCCGGCGCCAACCAAGGTTGGCGTCTACCTGGTTTCCGGTACCGGTTGCCCGGCGTCAACGCCTTGACGCGGCGGCCCTATAATGGGCGCCTCGATCAAGGAGTGACGACATGAGCGGTCCGGCACGGCGGATGCGGTGGGGATGGACGGCAGCTTTGCTGGCAGGAGGCCTGTTGCTGGGCCTGGCCGGTTGCCGCAACGACAGCGGGCAGCTGCCCAAGGCCAGCGGCGAGGCCATCGCCACCAAGGCCGAGCAGGTGAAGGAGTTCACCCTGCTGCGTGCCTATCCGGACCAGAAAAGTGAAGGCCTGTCGCTGGCGCTGGAGTTCTCGCGCCCGCTGGTCGGCACCCAGGACTTCGACAAGCTGGTGCGCTTTGAAGAGAAGGTCGGCAACGATGACAGCAGCTGGACCCTGTCCGATGACGGTCTGACCCTGCGCTACCCCTTCGTCGAAGCCGGCAAGGAATTCAGCTTGGTGGTCTCCCCGGACCTGCTGGCCGCCGATGGCAGCCGCCTGGGCAAGGAACTGAAGCAGAAGGTGTTCAGCGGCGAGCTGAAGCCGGTGGCCGGTTTTGCCTCGCAGGGCAGCGTGCTGCCGGCCAAGGACAGCCGTGGCCTGCCGGTGGTGTCGGTGAACGTGCCGGAAGTCGATGTCGAGTTCCTGCGCGTGCGCGAAAAGGACCTGCCGACCTTCTTCAGCCAGTACCAGCGCGGCGGTCGCCGTGGCAGCTGGGAACTGAGCAGCGACTACGAGCGCAGCCCGATCAACAAGCTGGCCGAGCCGGTCTACGTCAACCGTTTCATTCTGGGTGGCAAGCAGAACGAGCGGGTGCTGACCTACCTGCCGACCCAGGACATCAAGGAACTGCAGGAGCCGGGCCTGTATTTCGCTCTGCTCAAGCGCACCGGAGACTACGAGGGTGAGTTCGATACCGCGTTCTTCTCGGTCAGCGACATCGGCCTGCACACCCGTGCCTACAAGGACAAGCTGTTCGTACACACCGCCGCGCTCAAGGACGGTGCATCGCTGAAGGGTATCGACCTGCGCGTGCTCGATGCCAAGGGCGAGGTGGTGCTGAAGGGCAGCACCGACAGCAACGGCAATGCGCTGCTGAACTACACCCTGGATGCCACCCACGTGCTGGTGGCCAGCAGCGGCAAGGACACCAGCTTCCTGCCCTTCAACCAGCCCGCGCTGGACCTGAGCGAGTTCGCCGTGGCCGGCCGTGACAACGCCTGGTTCGATGTCTACGCCTGGTCGGGCCGCGACCTGTACCGCCCGGGTGAGACGGTGCGCCTGTCGGCGTTGCTGCGTGACAACGACGGCAAGCCGGTGAAGAGCCAGCCGGTGTTCCTGCGCCTGAAGCAGCCCGACGGCAAGACCTTCCGCGAAACCCGCGTGCAACCGGGCGAACAGGGCTACATCAACTTCGAGCAGACCATCCCCGCCGAGGCGCCGACCGGGCGCTGGCAGGTCGAGTTCCGCACCGACCCGGCCAGCAAGGAAGCGATCCAGGGCATGACCCTGCGCATCGAGGAGTTCCTGCCCGAGCGCATGAAGCTGGACCTGGACAGCGCCCAGAAGACGCTGAAGCCGGGCGAAGACCTGCGTCTGCAGGCCAACGGTGCCTATCTGTATGGTGCCCCGGCCGATGGCAACCGCTTCACCGCGCGCATGGCGGTGGCCGCCGAGCAGAAGCCGGTGGAGGGGCTGCCGGGTTACTTCTTCGGCGACCCGACCCTGCAGCTGCCGCGCGAAGCCAAGGATGTGATCGACACCACGCTGCCGGCCAATGGCCAGCTGCGCGAAGACGTGTCGTTGCCGGAAGAAGCGGTCAAAGCGAAGGCGCCGATCGCGGTGGTGCTGTCCGGCAGCCTGTATGAAACCGGTGGCCGCACGGTCACCCGCACCCTGAAGCGGGTGGTGTGGCCGGCCGCGGCACTGGTCGGCGTGCGCCCGCTGTTCAATCCGGACGATGGCGCTGATTCCAACGGCAACGCGCGCTTTGAACTGATGCGCGTGGATGCGGACGGTAAGCCGCAGCCGGCCAAGGGCCTGAAGATCACCCTGGTGCGCGAGCTGCGCGACTACCACTGGACCTTCAACGACAACCGCTGGGACTACGATTTCACCCGCCGTTTCGAGAACAAGGAAACCCGTACCGTCGATGCGGGCGGCAGCGCGGTCGCCTTCGACTTCCCGGTGGAGTGGGGTGAGTACCGGGTGGACGTGTTCGATCCGTCCACCGGCCTGACCAGCCGCTATCCGTTCCGCGCCGGCTGGAGCTGGGGCGATGACAACCGTGGCCTCGATGCCCGCCCGGACAAGGTCAAGCTTGGCCTGGACAAGACCGGCTACAAGGCTGGCGATACCCTGGAAGTGACGGTGACCCCGCCGCACGCCGGCAAGGGCGTGTTGATGGTCGAGACCGACCGCATGCTGTACGTGCAGGACATCGACGCCAAGCCCGGTGCCACCTACAAGATCCCGGTCACTGCCGATTGGGAGCGCCACGACGTGTACATCACCGCGCTGGTGTTCCGCGGTGGCAGTGCGCCGAGCAAGATCACCCCGGCCCGCGCGGTGGGCGTGGTGCACGTGCCGATGGACCGCAAGGGCCGCACCGTGGCCGTCGGCCTGGCCGCACCCAAGCAGATGCGACCGGAGCAGGACCTGCCGGTGACGGTCAGCGCACCGCAGCTGGCCGGCAAGACCGCGCACGTCACTGTTTCGGCGGTGGATGTGGGCATTCTCAACATCACCCGCTTCCCGGTGCCCGATGCCGGAGCACACTTCTTTGCCCAGCGTCGCCTCGGCATCGATGCCTATGACATCTACAGCCGGGTGATCGAGAGCTTCGACGGCAGCAGTGGCAAGTTGAAGTTCGGTGGCGACATGGCGCTGCAGGCGTTGCCGCAGGCCAAGCGGCCGACCGCGCGCGTGCAGACCGTGGACCTGTTCTCCGGCCCGGTGCAGCTCGATGCCAAGGGCATTGCCCGCATCCGCCTGAAGGTGCCGGATTTCAATGGCACCCTGCGCGTGTCAGCGCTGGTCTACAGCGATGACCAGTACGGCAAGCGCGATGTGGAAACCATCGTGCGCGCGCCGATCCTGGCCGAGGCCAGCATGCCGCGCGTGCTCGCCCCGGGTGACCGCAGTACGGTGACCCTGGACGTGCAGAACTTCACCGGCAAGCCCGGTCAGTTCAACGTGCGCGTGGACAGCGAAGGCCCGCTGAGCCTGAGCGAGGGCACGCGCAGCGTGCAGCTCAATGCCGATGCCAAGACCACGTTGAGCTTCCCGTTGTCGGCGCGCGAGGGCCACAGCGTGGCCAAGGTGCGCGTGCGTGTGGATGGCAACGGCTTCAAGGCCGACCGCCGCTACGATCTTCCGGTACGCGCGGCGTGGCCGCAGGTGCTGCGCTCGCAGGTGCGTACGCTCGATCCGCTGGCGGCGGTAAGCCTGGATGGCAGCCTGATGGACGGGCTGATGTCCGAATCGGTCAATGCCCGCCTGCTGGTCAGCCCGCTGCCGCCGATCCCGTTCGCCAGCGCGCTGCAGGGCGCGCTGAACTACCCGTACGGCTGCGCCGAACAGACCACCAGCAAGGGCTACGCCGCGCTGATCCTGGACCAGGCCACGTCGTCCATGTTGGGCGCTGATGGGCTTGACGCGAAGACCCGTCGCGAGCGCATGGAAGGTGCGTTCGGTCGCCTGGCATCGATGCAGGTGGCCAATGGCAACTTCTCGATGTGGGGTGACGACGGCTACGTGAACCCGTGGCTGACGCCGTATATCGCCGAGTTCCTGCTCGATGCCAAGGACGGTGGTTTTGCGGTGCCGGACAACGTGCTGCAGAAGGCGCTGAACCGCCTGAGCGAAGACCTGCTGTCCGGGGGCAACCAGTTCTACGGCCAGGAAAAGCGCGAAAGCCTGAAGTTCGCCAACCAGGCGTACTCGGGTTACGTGCTGGCCCGCGTCAACCGCGCACCGCTGGGTACTCTGCGCACGCTGTACGACAACGAACGCAGCAAGGCCGTGGGTGGCCTGTCGCTGGTGCACCTGGGCGTGGCGCTGTCGCTGCAGGGCGATGCCAAGCGTGGCCAGGCCGCTCTTGCGGCCGGCTTCGCCAAGTCCAGCAGCGAACGTCCGTCGTACTTCGGTGACTACGGCAGTGCCGTACGCGACGACGCGCTGATGATCGCGCTGACCCACGAAAACAAGCTGGCCAAGCCGGCATGGGATGCACGCGCGGTCGATCTTGGCCGCGGCCTGGATGCGCGCCGCAACAGTGGCTGGATGTGGCTGAGCACGCAGGAACAGGTGGCCATCGCCCGCCTCGGCAAGGCGTTGGCTGCCAACCAGAAGGCACTGGTGGCCGGTGAGCTGGTGATCGGTGGCAGCACCGAGGCCATCGGCGAGCGCAAGCTGTTTGGCCGCAACTTCGACGCAGGGCAGCTGGCCGCGGGCGTGCGCTTCACGCCGCAGGGGCAGCCGCCGATGTTCGCCAGCATCGACGTGGCCGGCATCCCGCGCAGCGCACCGGCACCGGACAACAGCGTGATCGGCGTCGAGCGCAGTTACTTCGGCACCGATGGCAAGCCGTGGTCGCCGCGTCCGCTGAAGGAGGGTGAAGCGCTGATCGTGCGCGTCACCATCACCGCCGACAGCGAGATGCCCGATGCGCTGCTGACCGACCTGCTGCCGGCAGGCCTGGAGATCGAGAACCTCAACCTGGGCGATGCCAAGCAGTGGGCCGACGTGGTGGTGGATGGCATCACCATCAGCGACCGCAGCGAAGCGGCCGATACCAAGCACGAAGAGTTCCGCGATGACCGCTACGTGGCGGCGCTGAAGCTCTCGCGCGGCAGCAAGGCCAATGTGTTCTATCTGGTGCGTGCGGTCACTCCGGGTACCTACACGGTGCCGCCGTCGCTGGTGGAGGACATGTACCGGCCGCAGCTGCGTGGCGTCGGCCGCAGCAACCCGACCACGTTGACGGTGGTACAGCCGTGATCGTGCGGACGGGCCGCGACGGCGCGGCCCGTCCCACAGGATGCCGTGGATGAAGGTGGGATCTCTGAAAACGCGGCTGCCGCGCCTGCGGCAGCGGCTGCAACCGCTATGGCCGTGGCTGCGCTGGGGCACCGCGGCATTGCTGGCGCTGTTGCTGGTGCTGGATGTCGTCTTTCCGCCACCGTTGCCGAAGCAGCGCGATACCAGCACGCTGGTGGTTGCCGCTGACGGCAGCCCGTTGCGTGCGTTCGCCGACGCCGAGGGCGTGTGGCGCTATCCGGCGTCGGTCGACAGCGTCTCGCCGCTGTACCTGCAGGCGCTGCTGACCTACGAGGATCGCTGGTTCTGGCAGCACCCGGGCATCAATCCGCTGGCGATCCTGCGTGCCAGCGGTCAGTTGCTGCGCGGTGGCCGCATCGTCTCCGGTGGCTCGACCCTGACCATGCAGGTCGCGCGCATTCTGGATCCGCATACACGCACCCCCTGGGGCAAGCTGAAGCAGATGCTGCGTGCGGTGCAGCTGGAAGTGCACCTGTCCAAGCGCGAGATCCTCGCGTTGTATCTGGAGCGCGCGCCCTACGGTGGCACTATCGAGGGCGTGGAAGCGGCCAGCTGGGCCTATCTGGGCAAACCGGCCGCGCAACTCTCGCATGCCGAGGCCGCGCTGCTGGCGGTGCTGCCACAGGCGCCCAGTCGCTTGCGCCCGGACCGTCATCCCGAAGCCGCGCAGAAGGCACGCGACAAGGTGCTGGCGCGCATGGCCGAGCTCGGTGCGTGGACGCCGGACGAAGTGGAAGATGCGCGCATCGAGAACGTGGTTGCACGCTCGCTGCGTCCGCCGCTGCATGCCGCACTGCTGGCGCAGCGCCTGCACTCCGCGCATCCCGGGCAGGCGCGGATCCAGAGCAGCATCGACATCGGCCTGCAGCGCACCCTGGAAGAGCGCGTGGCCAGCTATTTCTCCACGCTGCCCGAGCGCACCTCGGCGGCGCTGCTGGTGGTCGACAACCAGACCCTGCAGGCGCGTGCCTACGTCGGCACGCTGTCTTTCGGTGATCGGCAACGGCTGGGCCACGTGGACATGGTGCAGGCCTGGCGCTCTCCGGGCTCCACGCTGAAGCCGTTCCTGTACGCGATGGCACTCGATGATGGCCTGATCCATTCCGAGAGCCTGCTGGTGGATGCACCGCAGAGTTTCGGCAATTACCGGCCAGGCAACTTCGACATGGCCTTCAACGGACCGATCAGTGCCGCCAGTGCCTTGCGTCTGTCGTTGAACGTGCCGTCGGTGGACCTGCTGCAGCGGGTGGGTGCTGCACGCTTTGCCGCGCGCCTGTCGCACGCCGGTATCCAGCTGCGTTTCCCGCCGGGCAGTTCGCCGAATCTGTCGCTGATTCTTGGCGGCACCGGCGCGCGCCTGGAAGACCTGGTCGGTGCGTTTGCCGCACTCAATCGCAACGGCATTGCCGGCCGCGTGCGCTACACCGATGACGAACCGATGATCGAACGGCGGCTGGCGTCGCCCGGTGCCAGCTGGATCGTGCGCGAGATGCTGGAATCGAACCCGCGCCCGGGCTATGGCGTTGGTACGTTCGATGTTGGCGGGAGGCCGCGCGTGGCCTGGAAGACCGGCACCAGCTACGGCTACCGCGATGCGTGGGCGATCGGCAGTACCCGCCACTACACCGTGGGTGTGTGGGTGGGGCGGCCCGATGGCACGCCGCTACCGGGTCAGTACGGTGCGGTCACCGCGTTGCCGCTGATGTTCGAAGTGGTCGACAGCCTGCCGCGCCAGCGCGGCGATGCGGCGGCCGCGCCGATGCCAGCCAGCGTGACCGAGGCGGACATCTGCTGGCCGACCGGTGAACTGGCCGAGGCGTTGCCCACCGAGCTCTGCCAGCGACGCCTGTCGGCCTACCTGCTGGACGGTGCGGCGCCGCCCACGTTCCCGGAGCGCGACGCGCGGCGTTGGCAGCCCGGTCGGCAGCGTTATCTGGCCGACGCGCGCACCGGCCTGCGGGTATCGGCTGACTGCAGCGCACCGCATGAAGAAGTCGCGCGCGAGATCGCGCGGTGGCCGGCGTTGCTGTCACCCTGGCTGCCCAAGGCCACGCGCGATGCCTCACAGCTTCCTGCGTTGTCGCCGGACTGCCGCGACGATGGTCGCGAGGCCAGCGTGGCCCTGCATATCGATGGCCTCAACGAGGGCGCGACGCTGGCGCGTGCGCCGAATGCCGAGCATGGTGTACGCCTGCAGCTGCGCGCATTGGGCAGCGAGCAGGCCGTGGATTGGCTGCTGGATGGCCGCTGGATCGCGCAGACGCGCGGTGCACAGCTGATGCAGCGCGAGTTCGCCGATCCGGGCGCACATACGTTGACCGCGCTGGCCGCAGACGGGGCCTGGACGCAGGTACGGTTCAACGTCCTCAGGTAGGTGCCGACCTTGGCCGGGAGCCGGCGCTACCGATGCACCATGACCCGGTAGGTGCCAACCTTGGTTGGCACGCGCAGAAGCTGCCCACCAAGGTGGGCGACTACCAGGGCGTTCGCCGGGCATGGCCCGGCACCCCTGATGCACCATGACCCGGTAGCTGCCAACCTTGGTTGGCACGTGCAGGCCATTGCCCACCAAGGTGGGCAACTGCCGGGGTATTCGCCGGCTATGGCCCAGCGCTGCTATTCCCCGATCCACCCCTCCAGCAGGTCGGCGAACTCGTCGGCGTGCTCTTCCTCCTGCGCCAGGATCTCCTCCAGGATGCGCTTGGTGGTGGTATCACTGTCGCCGATGAAGTTGATCATCTCGCGGTAGCTGTCGATGGCGATGCGCTCGGCCACCAGGTTCTCGCGGACCATGTCGCGCAGGTCGCTGCCTTCCTTGTATTCGGCGTGCGAGCGTGCGGTCAGCGTGTCCGGATTGAGGTCCGGCTCGCCGCCGAGCTGGACGATGCGCTCAGCCAACTTCCCGGCATGTGCCTGCTCCTGCTGCGCGTGTTCCAGGAACTCGGCCTTCACCGCATCGGCCAGCATGCCCTTGGCCATGAAATAGTGCCGGTAGTAGCGCAGCACGCACACATACTCGGTGGCCAGCGCGTCGTTCAGCAGTTTGATCACCACCTTGCGGTCGGCGCTGTAGCTGTCGGTGATCGCACCATCCTTGATGTTCTTCCGCGCCCGCTCGCGCAGGGTCTGGCGATCGCTGATGCCATCGATCCTGGCGGACGGAGCGGTCTTGCTGGCTTTGGCTGGCTTGTTGGACATGGCTCGCCGTTTTCCTTTGCAGTCAGGGTTTCAGGTAGGAAGGTGCTCCAGCACATGCTCGGCCGAAGACACCTCGAACTGTCCGGGTTCCTCGACCCAGGCTGCGCGTACCGTGCCGTCCACCACGTACAGGGCAAAGCGGCGCGAACGGATGCCCATGCCCGAGGCACTGGCATCGAGCTCCAGGCCAAGTGCGCGGGTCAGTTCGGCGTTGCCGTCGGACAACATCAGCAGACCGTCGGGCACGTGCTGGTCGGTGGCCCAGGCCTTCATCACGAACGGATCGTTGACCGCCATGCAGTACACGTCGATGCCGCGCTTGCGGAAGGCATCGAACGTTTCCACGTAACCCGGCAGGTGACGGGCCGAGCAGGTGGGGGTGAATGCGCCGGGCACGGCGAACAGCACCACCTTGCGCCCGTCGAACAGGGCGTGGGTATCGAGGGTCTCGATGCCTTCGCGGATGCGCTTGAGGGTGACTTCCGGAATGCGGTCGCCGACATGGATGGTCATGTGAACTCCTTGCTGGGTGAGGGTAGGGGCCAGGAGGGGACGGACGCGTCAAGACATTGGAAAACCCATGTATACACCCCATCTCCGTCGTCCGCGGCGGGCGGTCAGCCACAGCGTGGGACGAAACGATGGCAGGCGCATTGCGCTGGATCAGTCGGCCTCACCATTGCCGCACGACCGGCGGCGTAGCATCGCCGGCGCGTAGAATGAACCCGGGGCGGCGCCACCGGCGCCGCCGAAGCGAATCGAGGTAGCTGGATGGAATTCAAGGATTATTACGCCACCCTGGGGGTGGAACCGAGCGCGGGCGAAGCGGAAATCAAGACCGCTTATCGCCGGCTGGCACGCAAGTACCACCCGGACGTCAGCAAGGAGGCCGGGGCCGAAGACAAGTTCAAGGCCATCAACGAGGCCTACGAGGCGCTGCGCGATCCCGAGAAGCGCGCGGCCTATGACCAGCTGCGCGCGCAGGGCTATCGCCCGGGCGAGGAATTCAACGTTCCGCCGAACTACGGCGGCGGCGGTTTCAATTTCGAGGAAGTGTTCGGTGGTGGTGGCGGTGGCCCCAACGGTGGCTTCAGCGACTTCTTCGAGAGCCTGTTCGCGCGCCAGCGCGGCAGCCAGGGCGCGGGCCCCGGTCCGGGCTTCAGCAGCCACGGCCATGCACCCAACCGTGATACCCGGGCCAAGCTGTCGGTACCGCTGGAGGCGGCCTACAACGGCGATAGCCTGCGCATCACCGTCAACGGCAAGCAGCTGGACGTGCGCGTGCCCAAGGGCATCCGTCCCGGGCAGGTGATCCGCCTGGCCGGGCAGGGCAACCACGGCGGCAACCTGCTGCTGGAAGTGGAGTACGCCGCGCATCCGCAGTTCGAGGTCGACGGCCGCAACATCCTGTACACGCTGCCGGTCACCCCGTGGCAGGCGGCGCTGGGCACCAGCATCAGCGTGCCGACCCTGGGCGGAGCGGTGGAACTGAAGATTCCGGCCGACTCCGATGCCGGTCGCAAGCTGCGCCTGCGTGGGCGTGGCCTGCCGGGCAGCCCGGACGGCGATCAGATCGTCGAGCTGGAGATTGTCGCCCCGGCGGCGACCGACGAGGCGCAGAAGAAGGCCTATCGGAATCTGGCCAAGGCGTTTGGCGAAACGATCTGAGATCTGCTTCGGTGGGTGCGGACCTTGGTCCGCACGAATCGCGGCGGCAAATCGGTCCGAGGGTAGTGCAGGCCGCTGGCCGGCAAAGGCGTGCCAACCAAGGTTGGCACCTACCAGAGCGGTGGGTCAGCCCTGGCCGGCGAACACCCGCTCCAGCACTTCGGACAGTTCGTCTTCCGAGAACGGTTTGGTGATGTAGGCCTTGGCACCCTGGCGCATGCCCCACATGCGGTCGGTGTCCTGGTCCTTGGTGGTCACCAGGATCACCGGAATGTGCCGGGTCGCTTCATCGCGGGCGAGGGTGCGGGTGGCCTGGAAGCCATTGAGGTTGGGCATCACCACGTCCATCAGCACCAGGTCGGGCAGCTCGGCCTTGGCGGTCTCCACCCCGGCCGCGCCATCGGTGGCGGTCAGGATCTGGTGCCCGAGCTTCTCGACGATGCGCTGTATCCCCAACAGCTGCGACGGTGAGTCGTCGACGATCAGAATGCGTGCCATGTTGTTCCCCATGTGATGCCGGAAGTGTAGTGCCGGCATCCCGTTGGCGGGAGGGCGACAGCTGCCGTCCGTCGCCTGCCTGCGACGTTCAGTCGATCCGCACCACCGTGCGGCCAAGCGAGCCGCCCGCCAGCATGCGATCGAACACCGCAGGCAGGCCGTCCAGGCCGACTTCGGCGGTGCAGATGCGGTCCAGGTGCTGCGGTTTCCACGCGTCGCCCAGGCGTGCCCACACTTCTTCGCGCAGCGCGCGCGGGGCATTGGCCGACGACACACCAAGCAGCGATACACCGCGCAGGATGAAGGGCATCACGGTCATGTCCAGCGTCGGGCTGGCGGCCAGGCCTGCACTGACCACGCTGCCATAGGGCACGGTCTGTGCCAGCAGACTGGCCAGCATCGGCCCGCCGGCGTTGTCCAGGCCACCGCCGAAGCGTGCCGATTGCAGCGGCCCGGTGTCGGCAAGGGCATCACGTGGCAGCACCTCGGCAGCACCGATGCCGCGAAGGAAGTCGGTCTGCTCCGGTTTGCCGCTGATCGCGTGCACGGCATAGCCGGCGCGGCTGAAGATGTCCACGGCCAGGGCACCGACCCCACCGCTGGCGCCGGTGACCGCCAGTGGCCCCAACTCGGGCGTCTGCCGGTTGTCCTGCAGGCGCAGCAGGGCCAGCGCGGCGGTGAAGCCGGCGGTGCCCAGCACCATTGCCTCGCGTGGGCTCAGGCCTGCCGGTTGGGCGATGACCGCGCTCGATTCCAGTCGCACGTACTGGCTGTAGCCGCCATCGCGGGTTTCGCTGAGGCCACAGCCGGTGGCCAGGACCGCATCGCCCTCGCGCCAGGCCGGATCGGTGGAGGCGACCACCGTGCCGGCCACGTCGATACCGCCGACCAGCGGGAAGCGCCGCAGGATCCGGCCCTTGCCGGTGCCGGCCAGGGCATCCTTGTAGTTGACCGAGGACCAGTGCGCGCGGATCAGCACCTGGCCGGGGTTGAGGTCGTCCAGGCTCAGCGGGACCAGGCCGCTACGGTAGCCGGCGTCGTCTTTTTCGATGCGGAAGGCGGTGAACGGGGCGGTGGGGGCCATCGGCGTTGCCTGACTTCGAGGAAAACGCCACCTTACCCGTTCGGGGGCCTTTCAATCCTGCCGGCCAGCCCCATCTTGTATGATCGGTAGTGGTTCATGGCTGGCGTTGCGGGAAGGGCCCGCGTCGCAGCCCACATCTTGATGGAGCGTGCATGGCCTGGAATACACCCGGCGGCAACAAGGGCGGACAAGGCCCCGAGGACAATCGACGCGGGCCGTTCGGGTCGCGCGGCGGTGGCAATGGTGGCGGCTGGGGCGGATTGCCCGGACCGCTGAAGGATCTGTTCGACGGCGGCATCCTGCGTTGGGTGGCGGCAGCAGTGGTACTGCTGGTGCTGTTCTCCAGCTTCCAGCTGATCGGCGAACAGCAGCGTGGCGTCGTGCTGCGCTTCGGCCAGTTCTCGCGCATCCTGACCCCAGGCCCGAACTTCAAGTTGCCCTGGCCGATCGAATCGGTCACCAAGGTCAACGCCACCGAGATCAAGACCTTCTCGATCCAGGTGCCGGTGCTGACCCGCGACGAGAACATCGTCAACGTCTCGTTGAACGTCCAGTACCGCATCGATGACCCGCAGCAGTATCTGTTCGGCACCGTCGATGCCAACCAGGTGCTGGAACAGTCGGCGCAGAGCGCGGTGCGCGAGGAAGTCGGACGCGCCGACCTCAACGCCGTGCTGAACAACCGTGGCCCGCTGGCCGTGGCCGCTGAAGAACGCCTGCAGACATTGCTGACTGCCTTCAAGACCGGTCTGACCGTGACCGGCCTGACCCTGCAGGACGCCCGTCCGCCGGAGGAGGTCAAGCCGGCCTTCGACGAGGTCAACGGTGCCCAGCAGGTCAAGGAGCGCCTGATCAACGAAGCCCAGGCCTATGCGGCCAAGGTCGTGCCTGAAGCGCGTGGCCAGTCCTCGCGTGCCCGTACCACCGCCGAAGGCTACAAGCAGGCCGTGGTGTCCAAGGCCGAGGGTGATGGCCAGCGCTTCAGCCTGCTGCAGGCTCAGTACAAGGACGCACCGGAAGTCACCCGCAAGCGCCTGTGGCTGGAAACGGTGCAGCAGGTGTTGAGCGAGAACCGCAAGGTCATTGGCGGCGATGGCCGTCAGCTGATCTACGTGCCGATGACCGGCGATACCCGTGCCAGCACCTCGGCACAGGCGCCGGTACCGAACCCGGACGTGGTGATGCCGTCGCTGCCGGGTACCACGGCAGTGGAAGCTTCCCGTGATCCGGGCCGGCCGGTGGGCCGCCCGACCGGGCGTTCGAGCGGCCGTGAGGAGGGCAGCCGATGAGAAATTCAATGTGGATCGCCGTTGTCGTAGCGGTGCTGCTGGGCCTGCTGGGTTCGGTGTACGTGGTCCGCGAGGACCAGACCGCCATGGTCCTGAACCTGGGCAAGGTGGTGCGTTCGGATATCAAGCCGGGCCTGCACTTCAAGCTGCCCGTGGTGGAAACGGTGCGGGTGTTCGACCGCCGCTTCCAGGTGCTGGACACCGCGCCGGCACGCTACTTCACCGCCGAGCAGAAGGACGTCAGCGTCGACTTCTTCGCCATCGGTTACATCTCCAACGTGGGTGATTACTTCCGTGCCACCGGTGGCGATCCGCGTATCGCCAACGCCCGCCTGGCACCGATCATCACCGACTCGCTGCGCAACCAGATCAACTCGCGCACCCTGCAGCAGCTGGTCTCCGGCGACCGCAGCGAGCTGATCGCCGAGCAGCTGAAGGGGATCAACGAAGCCGTTGCCGGCCTGGGCATGCAGATGATCGACCTGCGCATCAAGCAGGTGGATCTGCCGACCGACAGCCAGGTGATCAATGACGTGTACGAGCGCATGCGCGCCCAGCGCAAGCAGGAAGCCGCCAAGCTGCGCGCCGAAGGCGAAGAGCAGTCGCTGACCATCCGCGCCCAGGCCGACCGTGACAGCACCGTGCTGATCGCAGAAGCCGAACGCGATGCCCAGCGCCTGCGTGGTGAAGGCGACGCCGAGGCCGCGCGCATCTATGGCAAGGCCGGTTCGGCCGACCCGTCGTTCTACGCGTTCTACCGCAGCCTCGAGGCCTACCGCGGCTCGATGACCGACGGCAATGGCGTGATCGTGCTGGACAAGAACGACCCGTTCCTGCAGTACCTCAAGAACGATCGCTGAGACCGCACGGCAGTACCTCACGGGGCCCGGCCATACGCCGGGCCCCGTGCTTTTCCGGAGTTCCCCCATGAAAGATCTGTTCGCCGCCGTCTGCCTGGTCGCGGTGCTGGAAGGCCTGTTGCTGTTCGCGGCCCCCGTGGCCTGGAAGCGCATGGCCGAACGCCTGCTGGACCTGCCCAGCCCGGCCCTGCGCAGCTTCGGTGGCCTGGTCCTGCTGGCCGGGTTGAGCCTGCTGTGGTGGGTGCGGCACTGAGGGCCCGGCACGGCCGCCTGCGTTCACATACGTGGCCCGGCTCTGGTAGATGCCAACCTTGGTTGGCATTGCCGGCCAGCGGCCGGCACGACCGGGGCAGGGCGGCTGACCGGTCGGTGAAGCCGTCCGTCGGAAAGGTGGCACCAGACCCCGGAAACCCGGATAATGCACAAAAGCCGGACGGGCCTCCCCGTTCGGCTTTTTCCGTGTCTGGGCCTTCCATCGCCGGCCGCTCCCCGTTTGGAGCCGCCACCCAAGCGCTGGCCAGCCCCGCTGCGGTTTACCCGTCCGCGGCCCCGATGGCCGCAACAAATAGAGGAACCCGTCATGGGTCAGTCTGTCGTAGTGCTTGGTGCCCAGTGGGGCGATGAAGGCAAGGGCAAGATCGTCGATCTGCTCACTGAGGAAATCGGCGCGGTCGTGCGCTTCCAGGGCGGCCACAATGCCGGCCACACCCTGGTCATCAACGGCAAGAAGACCGTCCTGCACCTGATCCCGTCGGGCATCCTGCGTGACGATGCGCTGTGCCTGATCGGCAACGGCGTGGTGATTTCGCCGGCTGCGCTGCAGAAGGAAATCGCCGAGCTGGAAACCTCCGGCGTGGAAGTGCGTTCGCGCCTGAAGATCTCCCCGGCCGCGCCGCTGATCATGCCGTACCACATCGCCCTGGACCAGGCGCGCGAACGCGCGGCCGGCGGCAAGGCGATCGGCACCACCGGCCGTGGCATCGGCCCGGCCTATGAAGACAAGGTGGCGCGTCGCGGCATCCGCATCGCCGACCTGCATTACCCCAAGCAGCTGGAAGAACTCCTGCGCACCGCGCTGGATTATCACAACTTCGTGCTGACCAACTACCTGAAGACCGACGCGGTCGATTTCCAGAAGACTTTCGACGAGGCGCTGGCCTTCGGCGAATACGTGCAGCCGATGAAGTCGGACGTTGCCGGCATCCTGCATGACCTGCGCAAGCAGGGTAAGCGCGTGCTGTTCGAAGGTGCGCAGGGCGCGCTGCTGGACATCGACCACGGTACCTACCCGTACGTCACCAGCTCCAACACCACCGTCGGCGGTGCGCTGGCCGGTGCCGGCGTCGGCGCTGACGCGATCGACTACGTGCTGGGCATCGCCAAGGCCTACGCGACCCGCGTTGGCGGTGGCCCGTTCCCGACCGAGCTGGACGATGAAATCGGCCAGGGCATCCGCGACCGCGGTGCCGAGTACGGTGCCTCGACCGGCCGCCCGCGTCGTTGCGGCTGGATGGACATCGTCGCCCTCAAGCGCGCCGTGGCCATCAACGGCATCAGCGGCCTGTGCATCACCAAGCTGGACGTGCTGGACGGCATGGAAAAGCTGAAGGTCTGCATCGCCTACGAATACAACGGCAAGCGTACCGAGTACGCGCCGCTGGACGCGCAGGGCTGGGAAGAGTGCACCCCGGTGTACCTGGAGTTCCCGGGCTGGACCGAGAACACCCACGGCATCACCAACTGGGAAGACCTGCCGCCGGCCGCACGTGCCTACCTGCGCTCGTTGGAAGAGCTGGCCGGCTGCCCGATCAGCATCGTCTCCACCGGCCCGGACCGCGACCACACCATGGTCCTGCAGGATCCGTTCGCCTGAGCGACCGCCCGCTGACGTGAAGGAAAGGCCCCGCGAAAGCGGGGCTTTTTCGTTAGTGTGTACGCAGTGCCAGCAGGGAAGCGGACCGATGACCGGCGATGTCAGCGTGAAAGGGACCAGGGTGCTGCGGATCACCCTGTGGGTGTTCTGGGGCCTGTGGGCCGCCGCCTGTGTGGTGTTGGCGGTGGGCGCTGTGGCCAACCACCTGGCGTCACGCACGCAGACCCTGCCGCTGGTGCTGAGCCCCGGTGCGAGCGCGGAGATCGCGGTCTACCGCTTCATTGATGATCGCCTGCGGATGCGGCTGCGCTACCCGCCCAACGCTGCCGACCCGGCCCTCGATCCCGACGTGCTGATGCGCATCGAAACGCCCAACGAGCGCGCGGACTTCCGCGCGAGCGTGCGATCAGGTCCGCCCGCGACGGATGTCGTGCGTAGGGTGGAAACCGTTGAAACGGCTGTTTTCACCGCCCCATACTTCGGCTACGGCCGCGGTGACGCATTGCCCCGTGGCCGATCCTGGCTGCGGGTAACCGTGCTGGAAGTGGAGCCGGCGCTGGTCGGCAGGCCGGCAACGGTCGAGCTGCAACCGCCGCTGGATCTCCTGAAGCTGACCGACCTGGATTACATCTGGCTGTGGCCATTCTTCTTCTGGAAACTGGTGGCGCTGTTGCTCCTGATTCCAGGCATCGCACTGGTGATCTTCACCATCGCGCTGCGCAGGCAGCGTCCACGCGCTGCCTAGGCGCCCAGAAACAACCGTGCGGGTTGCGACTTAATTCCCTCCGTCCGCTTTGTTCAGCAGCGGATAGGGATTGAGTGACTTGCCCTTCCACCACTGTTTTTCCGGCCCCAGCGCGTGCACTTCGAAATGCAGGTGTGGGGCCTCGGGGTTGGCGTTGCCGGTGCTGCCGACGTAGCCGATCACATCGCCGCGCTTGATGGTCTGCTTCTCGGCCAGGCCGTCGGCGTAGCGCTGCAGGTGTGCGTAGTAGTAGCACCAGCGGCCGCTGGGTTCGAACTGGTAGAGGGTCAGGCCGCCGCGTTTGCTGTCGAACAGTTTCTCGACATGGCCATCGGCCACGGCCAGCACCGGCGTGCCGGCAGCGGCCATGATGTCGATGGCATCGTGCACACGGCCTTCGCTGCGTGCATCGGTGAAGGTGTCCTGCAGTTGCGACGACGCAATGCCCTGTACGGGCAGCAGCAGACCGGAGGGTGTGTCGCTCGTCGCTGTAGGGGCGGGCGCAGCGATTGCCGTCGCTGCCTGCTCTGCGGGCAGGGCAGGTGCGTGGTCCACTGCAACCACTGCAGGAGGGTGGGCAGCCGTACCATCGGACGGCTCGCCATCGCGCTGCAGCCACCACCCGGCGGCCACGCCCATCACCAGCCCCAGCACGATCAGTTGCGCAAGTCGCATCAGCTCACTCCTGCATGATGATCGGCACTGAGGTATCCACTGCCGCGGCCACGCGCAGCGCATCCCAGTTGGTCATGCGCACGCAACCGTGCGACTCGGTCTTGCCGACGTGGCCGGGCACCGGTGTGCCGTGCAGGCCGTAGTGCGGCTTGGACAGGTCGATCCAGACCCGGCCGACGGGGTTGTTCGGGCCGGGCGGAATCGTGGCTTTGCGATCGCCCTTCTTCGCGTCCCAGAACAGCTTCGGGTTGTAGTGGAATGGCGGATCCGGGTACACGCCGAGGATCTTCCACTCACCGATCGGCAGCGGGTCATGCTCGCTGCCCGACGACACCGGCACCTGAGCGATCACCTTGCCCTGTGCGTCCAGCAGCTGCAGGGTGGAGTCGGATTTGTCGACCACCAGCTTGACGGCCTTGGGCAAAGCGGCAGGCGCAATGTTGGGCACCTGGATGCGATTGCCGGCCTTGCTCAGATCCACGCCGGGATTGAGTGCCTTCAGCAGCTCCGGGGCGGCATGGAAACGCTCGCCCAGCGATTCTTCGACACTGCTGAAGCCCAGGGATTTCAGTTTTGCCTGTTCGGCCGGCTTCTTGGGGATGGCGACAAAGGGGCCGGCCACGTCTTCGGCGGTCAGCGTATAGCTGGCGAGCGGACCAACCGACTCGGCCTGCAGGGCTTTCCAGGTGGCGTCGTCCAGTTCACCGCTGACCGTCAGCCCGCGGGCCTCCTGGAAGCCGGACACCGCACGCCGCTGGTTGCTGCCCACTTCACCATCGATCTGACCGGGCGAGAAATTCGCGCGGTCCAGCAGTACCTGGGCGTGCAGGGCGGAGCGTGATGCCACATCGGGCCCGGCCTTTTCAGCAATCGGGGCCGGGAGGCCAGCTGGTGCAACCTGTGCAAAGGCAAGGGACGACAGCAGGGAGAGGGACAGCACGGTGGCTCGGGCTGAAAGCATGGATGACTCCAGAGGAATGCCCTTCCACCATGCCAGTCTCGCACGAGCAGCCCGCGTGAAAAGGCTGACCCGCACCTGAGCCATGCGTCTTTACGCAGCCTTCGCAGCTCTGCGCATGCTGCCGGTTCGCATAGCCAACGCATAGCCCTCACCATAGCGCCTGATCACGTCCAGCGAGGGGAGTGTCATCACGGCCAGCGGCGGATTCCAGGCCGGTGAGCTGCGGATGTCGATCCGCTCCGCTTCGCCTCCAGGGAGCCAGAACTCCAGCGTGATCGATGGCAATACCGGCTCCGTTGCAGCGAGGTGACGGTGCAAAAGCAGTCCATACAACTCGATGTTGTCCAGATCCTTCCGCTCCTTCTCTTTCAGCTGCTTCGCCTTCTCGTCCTCCCCCCGGGCGCTTCGCTGGTGCCAGGCGGGAGCGCTGGGGTAGTACTTGAAATCGACCACGGCGATCTCGGAGCCGCGCTGCAGCAGCAGGTCGGGCCGGCGGCAGATTCCATTGTGGGCGAACATTGATTGTTGTTGCTGATCCCATGTCTCCCGGTGCTCGATGGTCATGGGATGGGGGGGCAGGTGAGCACTGTCACAGGTGACGATTGAAGTGCCGTGTGTTTCGCTGGCCTGTTGCAGGGCCTCATGCAGGCACATGGATTCCCAGACAGGCCAGAAATCCCGTATGCCCCAGATCTGACCCTGCTGCACGATACCTGCGAGCGCGGGGTGAAGGTAGCGCTCCAGCGCCGTGTACAGGGCAAGGAACTCCGAGCTGCGCAGCGTTGCTTGCCGGTAGCATGTTCTCAGCAGCTGCTGGAGTCGCCTCTGCAGCAGCTCCTGCGCCAGTGCATCACCTTCATACAACGAGTCGCCTTGGCGCAGATGACGATGGCGGAAGTCCGTCGCACGCTGCACGCCATCTGTGGCGAAGCGTCCCCACATGATGCCGGGATCGATCTGCAGCAGATTGCGGTAGAAGTCTTCAGCCAGGAAGAAGTACAGGCCGACGATGTCGGCAGTCCCGCGTTCGCATACGCTACGCCGAGTAGGAAGCTTCGGGAAAAAGGGAGCGTCGTCGTCGTTGAACAACGCATGGTGAAGATGGCGGTCTGCATGCTGCAGGTTGCCATCCTGCCGCTGCGCCATCTGTGGCCGCAGCGACAGCAGCCTCAATGGATTTGAACGGTTGAACAGCGAGTCGATACTGTATGCGTCGACGAACGAGGCGGGGCCCGATGCAAGCCCTCGTCCGAGAGTGTCCGCTTCAACGCCATCCTGCTGATGCGCACTCCTTGGGCTTGATTGAACGTTCTTGAAGGCCGAAAACGCCAGGTAGAGCAGGCGGAATGCGTCGCGGGGCGCGGTATCGGTCGCCACGCCATGCGGTACCCGAAGTTCGGTCCGGCCATTTTCCACGAAGAGGCCCACAGCTTCGGATTGGGCCGCTACGACGCTGACGTCATGCAGCTGCATGAAGCTCTGCCGGACCGGAAAGGCCGCGGATGAACGCCTCGCGACACGCTGCAAACTGTCCGAAGGTCCTCAGCGAGTGCGCCGGAACTCCCAGCCAGTCGGCGAGCGGAGACTTGTCCCTTTCGAAAACGTTGTCCCACAGGTAGAGAAACAGTTTTCCTTCGATGTCGCTGGCGGCAATGTGGTGGACGATGGGATGGGCTTCTTCCAGCTTGGCAAGCTTCTCGACAAAATCCTCGATGAGCATTTCGCCTTTTCCCTGCGTGAACTTTTTCTTCGATTTGTAGTACAGGGACGTGCCGTTGAAACCAATGGTCGTCAGCTTGCGTTTGGCGGAATCGTCAAAGCCCGAAAGCGTGTCCAGGGCCTTGCGGGTTTCGTCGTTGCATGCGTCGCGGAGTTTGCAGAATTCCCGATCGAATGTGTCACTGTTGTCAGCGCCCTGCATGAGCTCTGCGACTCCTGGGGCAAGCCTGCGCAGTACGGCAATCGATGCCGCATGACTCTGCTCCAGAGTCGCAGGCGGTGTCGTTGCACCGACCACACGCGCTTTGATGAACCAGGGGCCGATCATTTTGTCGTCGAGATTCGGCGAGGCGCATTTCTCGATGATCATCGCATTGAGCGCATCGATCAGCTTCTGCCAGGTTACCGACGGGTGGCCTTCGATCGTTGCATTGGCCTGCACGGCAGGTACCGCGCTGAACTCGGCTGGACTGAACTCGAAGTTCCAGCGGCGCTTGAATGCCGAGTCCATGAAGAAGATCGACTCGTCGCCGGTGTTCATGGTTCCGATCAGGTAGAGATTGGCAGGAAGCCTCAGCATGCGCGCTTCGGTGATGCGTTCGATCAGCTCGCTGGAGTCTTTGCCATCACGATCTGCAAGCTTGCCTATTTCATCGGTCAGCGCCTGCACCGTCAGTTTCGAGGCGCAGACGGAATAGCTGGATTGTCCGTTGTCGTCACGGTCCAGCAGCTGGAAAATGTCGCCGAATATCTCCGCACAGTTGCCACGGTTGATCTCGTCGATGAGCAGGACAACGTTGCGAGGGGGCGAATCCGCCGGGCTATGCTCGGAACGGTGGCAGGCAAGTGCCAATGCGCGGATGAAGGGGCCGGCATGCACCTCGTAGTTGACCTTGTTGCCCTCGGACAATGGCAACAGCCGGGAAACAAAATCTCCGTAGCCGAACTCGGCGTGGAAGGTCACGGGGATGACCTCCTCGGCGTCGATGCCGAGTATCGGAGTCTTCTCGTATCGGGCCTTGTAACTCTTGCTGGTTCCCGGTGGACCGAAAATGATCAGCTGGTGGGGAAAGTCCTGGTTCATCAGACGTATCCATTCATCTCCAAGGATGGATTCGATTCTAAGGGCGCCCGGTGTGTGAGGGCACCCTTGGCAGCAGGGTGGATAACTTTAGGGTGAGTTACGCCGGGAATAGCCGCCATCAACTCTCTGAACCGTACCCGGACGGATGCTGCGGCTGCCATCAAGCCACATCACGCAGCTGCCGATAACGCCACATCCCCCCGTTTTGGATTCACCCCATGAACTACTTGAGGAACGTCAGGGTTGCCTGGCGTCTTGGGCTTGGCTTTGGCCTGTTGTTGCTGCTGGTTGCCGCCGTGGTGGCCACCGGCGCTACCGCCACCACCGTGCAGAAGCGCGCGATGGAGCAGGTGGTCGAGGTTGGCGTAGCCAAGGTACGGCTGCTGTCGGAGATGCTCGATGCCAACAACCAGATGATGGTCGTGCGCCGCGAGATGCTGATCCGCCAGGGCGAAGAGCGCGCCAACGACGAGCAGCGCATTGCCGATCTGGTCAAGCGCTACGAGGCCAGCTGGACTGCCTACCAGGCCCTGCCCGGCGATGCCGAGGGCAAGGTGATCGGCGAGACCATCGCCGCCAAGCGTGCGCTCGCCCGTCCGCTCAACAAGCAGACCAGCGAGCTGATGGAGCAGGGCGATTTCCCCGCTGCCGTGGCGCTGACCCTGGGCCCGGTGCAGGAAGCGGCCAATGGCTGGAACAAGGCCCTGGCCGATGGCGTGGCCTATGAGGAAAAGGAAAGCCGCGAGGCGGCTGCCGAGGCGATCCGCCTGGGCGAGCGCAGTCTGCTGCAGCTGCTTGTGCTGGGCGGCGTGGCCCTGCTGGTCGGCATCGCCGCGTCGGTGTTGATCGGCCGCAGCATGACCGGCCCGCTGGCGCGTGCGGTGCAGTTGGCCGAGCGCCTGTCCAAGGGCGAACTGGACCAGGAATTCCGTCTTGGCGGGCGTGACGAGCTGACCCAGCTTGGCGAGGCCATGGCCAGCGTGCGCCAGAGTGTGCAGGCGGCGATCGGCGCGCAGCTGCAGATGGCCGAACAGCATGAAGCCGGTGCGATCCGTTACCGGATGGATGCCAGTGCGTTCCCCGGCGACTTCGGCCGCATGGTGCAGGCCACCAACCATCTGGTCGAATCGCACGTGCAGGTGCAGCTGCTGATGGCCGAGGTGATGCAGCGCTATGCCATCGGTGATCTCAGCCGCGATCTGCCCGAGTATCCGGGCGAGAAGGGCACGCTGACCCGCACCCTGGCGGCGGTGAAGCAGAGCCTGATGGCGATCAACGCGCAGATCGATGAACTGGCCCGTGCCGCGCGCGCCGGCGATTTCAGCATGCGTGGCGACGCTGCGGCGTTCCAGTACCAGTTCCAGGCGATGGTGAACCACCTCAACGGCATGATGGCCAGTTCGCAGGCCAGCATCGCCGATGTCTCCGACGTGCTGCGCGCGATCTCGCATGGCAACCTCACTGCGCGCATGGAAGGTGAGTACGAAGGTGTTTTCGCGCGCATGCGCGACGATGCCAACACCACCACCGCACAGCTGACCGGTATCGTGCGTGGCATCCAGGTGGCCGCCGACAGCATCAACAACGCAGCGCAGGAACTGGCGGCCGGCAACAATGATCTGTCGCGCCGTACTGAACAACAGGCTGCGAATCTGGAAGAAGCTGCCGCCTCGATGGAAGAACTGACCTCGACCGTGCGCCAGAACGCTGAGCTGGCGCGCCAAGCCGACAGCGAAGCGCATGCGGCCGGCGTTGCCGTGCGCGAGACCGAGCAGGCCATGGCGCAGATGGCCACGGTGATGGGCGAGATCGATCAGTCTTCCGCGCGCATCTCGGAAATCTCCACGGTGATCGATGGCATTGCTTTCCAGACCAACATCCTGGCGTTGAATGCCGCGGTGGAAGCGGCGCGCGCCGGTGAACAGGGTCGCGGCTTCGCGGTGGTCGCCAGCGAAGTGCGTACGTTGGCACAGCGTGCCGGCGTCGCTGCCAAGGAGATCAAGGAATTGATCGAGGACGCCGCCGCCAAGGTGCAGAGCGGCCTGGCGGTGACCGTGCAGTCGGAAGCCGCCATTGCGCGCGTGGCGCAGGCCAGTTCGCGTACCACCCTGCTGATGAGCGACATCGCCGCCGCCAGCAAGGAACAGGCCGCCGGTATCGAGCAGGTCAACCAGGTGGTGGTGCAGATGGACCAGGTGACCCAGCAGAACGCGGCCCTGGTGGAAGAAGCCACCGCTGCCAGCCGCGCGCTGGAAGAGCAGGCGCATGCACTGACCACGTCGGTGTCGGTGTTCCAGCTGGAACAGGGTGTGCGCAGGCCTGCCGTGGCTGCGCGCGCGGCTTAAGCAGTCCGTAGCTGGAAGTTGGATGGCGCCCTGCATGCGATGGCCGCATGCAGGGCGTCGATGTGTCCAACGGATGGGCACAGCTAGCGCCCACGCGCGGCACGTTCGATCAACCAACCGGCCGCGTACAGCAACAGCAGCGTTGGCGGCACCAGCACCGCATACGCGGTCGACCAGTCCAGCTCATCACCCGTCGCGTCTTCATCTGTTGGCCATGCTTCAACGGACGTCGAAGCGCGCCTGCAGTGGCAGGTTCACACCCCGCAGCAGATCCTTGACCACCACCTGCGCAGTCCACGTACCTTTCGGATCGCCGGGCTCGGCGACGAATTTCAGCTGCACGTTGGTCATGTACAACAGGGTGGGTGGACCCGGCAGACGAGCGGTGAAGCAGGGAACATCGCGCTCATCCGCGCTGGTGCTGCCGTCCGGGCGCAGCATGCGCACGTCGCAGTGGACCTTGGCGGCGCCATCCTCGTCCAGTTGCGGGTTGGACAGGAACGTCAGCACGAACAGCTCTCCGCCCAGCCGCACGTCGCTGGCCTCGGTGAAGTTCGGCGTGGTGTCGGCTGGGGTTTCCCACTTGGCCCGCCAATCGGCGTCGGAGGTGACCAGCAGCGATGCCGCAAATCCATCCCTGGACTTCATGGCATCGGTCTGCGGAACCGCCTTGCCGTCGCCATTTATCCAGCCATCGCTGGCAAAGGTGGTGAGTGGCAGCATCAGGGCCATCATGGCCAGTGCGTAGGTCCATCGCATCAACGACTCTCCTTGGTAGCCGCATCCTGCGGCGGAGCCGGCAGTATCGCGCAACCTTGACCGACGCAGCGGAACAAGAGCAGAGCAGGAGCTTCCGCGGCCTGCCGATCCGGGCGATGCTTGCCAGCAAAGGAGGGGCCATGGAAACCGGAAACGAGGAGAAGGAGTGCGGCGATGCGTCGGCTGCGCCGCTGCACGTACTGATGCTGCCAGGCCTGGATGGCACCGGCAGGATGTCGACCTCGTTCCTGTCCGCCCTGCAGGCTCATGGGCTGACAACGCAGGCCATCGCACTGCCTACGCAGGGAGCCCAGGATTACGCCACGCTTGCCGAGGGGCTGTGGCCACGGTTGCCACACGGACCATTCGTATTGCTTGCCGAGTCCTTCTCGGGCCCGTTGGCGGTTGAACTCGCCACGCGGCATCCGCCCGGGCTACGCGGGGTGGTGCTGGCCGCGACCTTCGCACGTCGGCCCGTGCCATTACCGGCAGCCGGCGCGGCACTGCTGTCGCCGGCCTGGCCGATGCCTCCCGTAGCGTTGCTGGCACGCCTGCTGCTGGGGCAATGGTGCACCCGCGAGCACCTGTCGATGCTGCGCGATGCGTTGGCGCAGATCCCGGCCGCCACGCTGCGGCAGCGCGCCGCAGCAACCCTGCGGGTGGACGTACGCGCACTGCTGCCGCGGATCGCGGTGCCGACGCTGTGCCTGCAGGCGCGTCAGGACCGGTTGCTGTGGCCGCCGAGCGTGGCCGAGTTACAGGCCCTGTTGCCGGATGCGCGGCACGTTGCACTGGAAGGGCCGCATCTGCTGCTGCAGGCTTGTGCCGAACCGGCCGCCGCCGTGGTGGCCGGTTGGGTGAGGGTGTTGCCGGCTGCTGACTAACTGCGGGCGCGAGCAGGCGCTGCCTTCTTCGTGCTCCTGCGCGCGCTGCCGCCGCGCTTGCCGCCACCATCCTGCTTGTTCACGGTGGCCCAGGCGATGCGCTCGGCGGTGCCTTCACTGGCACCGCGTTCGCGCTCACTCTCTTCGATATGCTCGGCCTGGCGTTTCTGCTTGTCGGTATAGGCGGATTTGTCACCACGGGGCATGGGAGTTCTCCTGTTGGATGATCAGGCCAGCAGGCGCAGCTTCGGCTCGCGCGCCCACTGGCGGGTGGCGGCAGCGGTGAGGAAGGCTTTGCTGTCTTCGGCCTCGACGGTGCCGGCATCGTTGCCGACACGCGCTGCCTTCAGCAGGGCCTGTGCACCTTCGTCACTGGCGATCGCTTTGAGATGCGCCCAGGCGTCGCTGACGAAGCCTACGGCCGCCGCTTCCTTGGCCAACGCCTTGCCAGCATCGGCACTCAGCACCACGGCCACCGCATCGAACACCACCGACGGGGTACCGGCCAGCTGTCCATCGGCGGCCTGCAGCTTGCCGTCGCTGAGCGTGGCGCCGCCGACTTTCGGTGCGACCAGCTTGACGCTGGCGCCGGCCTTTTCAGCGGCTTTGCGCAGGTTGGCGATCACTCGTGCATCGGAACCTTCATCGAACAGGATGCCGACGCAACGCCCCTGCAGCACTGGCTTGTTGCGGCCGATCACGCGTACTTCGGGTGCGGCGGGCAGATCCTGCGCGGGGGTTGCCGTCGGTGCCGGGTCGGGCAGGGTACGCAGGGCCAGTCCGTCGGCCACGCGCTTGGCCAGCCCCTCGTCGATATTGCGCAGATGGCTGACGGTGCGCACGCGCACCTTCTCGGTTTCCACCTTCGACAGCTCGAACACCAGCGCGGAGGCCAGGTGCGCCTGCTCCGGTTTCTCCAGGCTGCGGAAGAACATCCGTGCCTGGCTGTAGTGGTCGGCAAAGCTCTCCGCACGGGTGCGGCCCTTGCGCCCGTCATCGGCGCTGGCGTGGCTGCGGAATCCGGCGGGCGTTTCGCGCGGGCTGTCCTCCTGCAGCGAACTGGGATCGTAGGCTACGCGTCCCTTCGGCACCTGCATCTGCATGTGGCCATCGCGCTGGTGGTTGGCGAACGGGCACTTCGGTGCGTTGATCGGGATCTGGTTGAAGTTCGGCCCGCCGAGGCGGATCAGCTGGGTATCCAGATAGGAGAACAGACGCCCCTGCAGCAGCGGATCGTTGCTGAAGTCGATGCCGGGCGGCACGTTGGCCGGGCAGAACGCAACCTGCTCGGTCTCGGCGAAGAAGTTGTCCGGCCAGCGGTCCAGCACCATGCGTCCGATCACCTGCAGCGGCACCAGCGACTCGGGGATGATCTTGGTCGGGTCCAGGTGGTCGAACGGGAAGCCGTCGGCCTGTTCCTCGCTGAACAACTGCACCGCCAGCTCCCACTCGGGGAAGTCGCCGCGCTGGATCGCCTCGAACAGGTCGCGTCTGTGGAAATCGTTGTCGGCGGCCTGCAGTTTCAGCGCCTCGTCCCAGATCGTGGACTGCAGACCCAGCTTCGGGCGCCAGTGGAACTTGACGAAAGTGGAGTTCCCTTCGTCATCCAGCAGGCGGAAGCTGTGGATGCCGAAACCTTCGATGGTGCGCAGCGAGCGTGGGATCGTGCGGTCGCTCATCGCCCACATGATCATGTGCATCGACTCGGGCATCAGCGAGACGAAATCCCAGAACGTGTCGTGCGCGCTGGCGGCCTGCGGGAACGCGCGGTCCGGTTCCATCTTCACCGCATGGATCAGGTCGGGGAACTTGATCGCGTCCTGGATGAAGAACACCGGGATGTTGTTGCCGACCAGGTCCCAGTTGCCTTCCTTCGTGTAGAACTTCACCGCGAAGCCGCGCACGTCGCGCGGGGTGTCGACCGAGCCGGCGCCGCCGGCGACGGTGGAGAAACGGGTGAACACCGGCGTCTTCACCCCGACCTCGGTGAGGATCTTCGCCCGCGTCACTTTGCCCAGCGACTTGGTCAGTTCGAAGAAGCCATGGGCGGCCGAGCCGCGCGCGTGGACGATGCGCTCGGGAATGCGCTCGTGGTCGAAGTGGGTGATCTTCTCGCGCAGCAGGAAGTCTTCCAGCAGGGCCGGGCCACGCGGCCCCTGGCGCAGGGAATTCTGGTTGTCGGCGACCGGGATGCCCTGGTTGCTGGTCAGTACCGGATGGGCGCCTCCTGCGAGCTGATGCAGTTCATCGCCCTGGCCGCGGCTGTCACGGTCGGCGGAGGGAGTGGCGGGAGCGCGCTTGCCGGTCGGCTTGCTGGCGGCCATGGAGGATCTCCTGGAGCGGGTAGGGGCAGACCCCAGACACTGGCGCCGTCGGTGTTAATGCACGGTCCCGTGGGAGTGAACGCGCAGACAAATCGGCGGCTCGGGTATGCTTGCCGCATGCGAGTCGAACCCGCCGACATCGAAGCCCTGTTCGACGCCATTCCGGACGTGCTGTTCTTCATGAAGGACCGCCAGGGCCGCTACACCTACGTCAACCAGACCATGCTGCGACGGCTGGGCCTGCGTGCGCGCAAGGACGTGATCGGGCGCACCGCGGCCGAGATCTACCCCACCGGCCTGAGTGCGGACTATGTCGACCAGGACGCACGCGTGCTGTCCGGCGAGGTGATCGAGAACCTGATGGAACTGCACCTGTTCGCCAACCGCGAACCGGGCTGGTGCCTGACCTGCAAGCGCCCGCTGGTGGTCGACGGCCAGGTCGAAGGGCTGATCGGCATCTCCCGCGACCTCGGCCAGAAGGACAGCCTGGGCACCCAGTACGAGCAGCTACGGCTGGCCCTGGCCCATCTCAATACGCACTACGCCGAGAACGTGCGCATGCAGACCCTGCTGGACATCACCGGATTCTCGTTGTCCAAGCTGGAACGCAGCTTCCGCAAGGTGTTCCAGATGACCCCGCAGCAGGTGCTGACCCGGCTGCGGATCCAGATGGCCATGCACCTGCTGCATGGCAACGAGAGCATCGCCTGCATCGGCCAGGCCTGCGGTTTCAGCGACCAGAGCGCGTTCACCCGCAAGTTCAAGGCTGAAACCGGTTTCTCGCCGCGCGCCTACCGCGCCCGTATTGGTGGGAATGTCGGCGGCAGTGTCGGCGAGCCGGTACCGGCCTGAGTTCCCTGCTGCGCTGTGCCTATCCCCGCGGCGGCTGGACACGGTAAGGTGTCGCCCTTGTCGCCGCCGCCAGCCCTGCCGATGCCCGCCACTCCCGATCAGACCGCTTCGCCCTCCCGCCTCGGCCATTCGCTCAAGCCACGCCAGCTGATCATGATGGGGCTGGGCAGCGCCATCGGCGCCGGCCTGTTCCTCGGCTCCGGCGTGGGCGTGCAGGCGGCGGGCCCGGCGGTGCTGGTGTCCTATCTTGTGGCCGGTGCGCTGGTGATCATCGTGATGAACGCGCTGGGCGAAATGGCCGCCGCCAAGCCGACCAGCGGTGCGTTCTCGGTGTATGCGGGCGATGCCATGGGCGCCACCGCGGGCGCCACCGTGGGCTGGCTGTGGTGGGTGCAGCTGGTCATCGTCATCGCCGCCGAGGCGGTGGGCGCGGCCGGGTTGCTGGCCACGGTCTGGCCAGTGGTGCCGGTACCGATGGCAGCACTGGCATTCATGCTGTTCTTCACCGCGATCAACCTGCTCGGGGTGAAGAACTTCGGTGAGTTCGAATTCTGGTTCGCCATCCTCAAGGTGGCGGCGATCCTGGCCTTCATCGCCGTTGGCGTGGCACTGCTGATGGGCTGGTTGCCGCAGGTGGCCTCGCCGGGCCTGAGCAACTTCACCGAGCACGGTGGATTCGCACCGAAGGGTCTGGCCGGTATCGGCGCTGCGCTGCTGGTGGTGGTGTTCGCCTTCGGCGGCACCGAGATCGTGGCCGTCGCGGCGGCGGAAACCGAGGACCCCGAGCGCAGCATCGCCCGTGCCATCCGCACCGTGGCCTGGCGCATCCTGGTGTTCTACATCGGTTCGCTGAGCGTGATCATCGCCGTGGTGCCGTGGACCAGCGAAGCGCTGAAATCGCCGTTCGCCGCAGTTCTCGATGTCGCCAATATTCCGGGTGCGGCCACGGCCATCACCCTGATCGCAGTGATCGCCCTGCTGTCGGCGCTCAATGCCAATCTCTACGGCGCCTCGCGCATGATGTATTCGCTGGCGCAACGCCGCGAAGCACCGGCCGTGCTGGGCTGGACCGACCCGCGCCAGGTGCCGGTGATCGCGGTGCTGGCCAGCGTCCTGTTCGGCTTTGCTGCCACCATCATGGAACTGCTGTTCCCGGACAAGGTGTTGCCGGTGCTGCTGAACATCGTCGGTTCCACCTGCCTGCTGGTTTGGACGTTGTCGCTGGTTTCGCAGCTGGTGCTGCGACGTCGCGCCGACCGCCTGGGCACGCGCCTGCCATTCCGCATGGCCGGCTTCCCGTGGCTGACCGTGTGCGCGCTGGGCATCCTGGCGTTGATCTTCGGCCTGCTGCTGAGTGAGGCGCATACGCGCCTGCAGTTCCTGTCGATGGTGGCGCTGACGGCGACCATCGCGGCCAGCAGCGCCATTGCCCGGCGCATGCGCGAGGCCTGATCCTGTAGAGCCGACCCTATGGTCGGCTGCTGTTTGCGCGGCCGCCAGCCGAGCATGGGCTCGGCTCTACAGCAGGCATACATCGGCCGTGCCATCCTGATCGCGTGGGCCACACCGGCCCGACGAACGGGAGCACCGCATGCTGCGCAGCCGTCCCTTCCTGATGTTCACCGGCCAGGCCGAAGCCGCGCTGGCCCTGTACGCCGAAGCCTTCGCCGAATTCCGCCTGCTGGCCCTGCAACGCCATGCGGACGGCGCGGGCGCGGGCGTGCCCGGGCAGGTCCGCCAGGCCATTTTCCTGCTCGGCGGCACCCACTACCTGTGCTTCGACAGCCTGGATGTGCACGACTTCACGTTCACGCCCTCGATGTCGCTGTTCGTGGAATGTGCGGGTGCCGAATCGTTCGAGCGTGCCGCTCGCGTGCTGGGCGATGGCGGGCATTGGCTGATGCCCGTGGGCGACTACGAGTTCAGCAGCCGCTATGGCTGGGTGCAGGACCGCTTCGGCGTGTCGTGGCAGTTGAGCCTGGGGCAGGTGCCCGACCCATGATGGCAAAGCATCCACGCATGGCGTGGATCTACTGAAGAGTGCGCCATGGCAGGTAGTAGATCCACGCCATGCGTGGATGGAAACGAAAACGGCCCGCATGCGCGGGCCGTTCTTTTACCGATATCGCGAAGGCTTACGCCTCGACTTCATCGTCCTTGTAGGCATCGACCGGGATGCAGGCACACATCACGTTCTTGTCGCCGTACACGTTGTCCACGCGCGCCACCGGCGGCCAGTACTTCTGCAGCTTCAGGCTCGGCAGCGGGAACGCAGCCAGTTCACGCGGGTAGGCGTGGGTCCATTCGCTGGCGGTCACCGCGGTGGCGGTGTGCGGCGCGTTCTTCAGCGGGTTGTCTTCGCGGTCCAGGCGTCCGTCTTCGATCGCGGTGATCTCCTCGCGGATCTGGATCATCGCGTCGATGAAGCGGTCCAGCTCGTGCAGCGATTCGCTTTCGGTCGGCTCGACCATCAGCGTGCCGGCCACCGGGAAGCTCAGGGTCGGGGCGTGGAAGCCGAAGTCGATCAGGCGCTTGGCCACGTCCTCGGCGCCGATGCCGCTGGTCTTCTCCAGCGGGCGCACGTCCAGGATGCACTCGTGCGCGACCAGGCCGTTGCGGCCGGTGTACAGGGTCTTGAAGTGCGGGGCCAGGCGCTTGGCGATGTAGTTGGCGTTGAGCTGGGCGACCTGGGTGGCCTTTCGCAGGCCCTCGGTGCCCATCATCGCGATGTACATCCAGCTGATCGGCAGGATCGAGGCGCTGCCGAAACTGGCGGCGCTGACCATGCCGACCGGACCGTTGTCACCCAGCTTGCCCGGCAGGAACGGGGCAAGGTGCGACTTGACCGCACACGGGCCAACGCCCGGGCCGCCGCCGCCGTGCGGGATGCAGAAGGTCTTGTGCAGGTTCAGGTGCGAAACGTCCGAACCCCACTTGCCCGGCTTGGCCACGCCGACCAGGGCGTTCATGTTGGCACCGTCGGTGTACACCTGGCCGCCGTGCTTGTGGATGATCTCGCAGATCTCCACCACCTCTTCCTCGAACACGCCGTGCGTGGACGGGTAGGTCATCATGATCGCGGCCAGGCGGTCGCTGTACTTCTCGGCGTTGAGGCGGATGTCCTCGACATCGACGTTGCCGTTGGCATCGGTCTTGGTGACCACGACCTTCATGCCGCACATCTGTGCCGAAGCCGGGTTGGTGCCGTGCGCCGAATCCGGGATCAGGCAGATGTCACGGTGATCTTCGCCGCGCGAGCGGTGGTAGGCACGGATCGCCAGCAGGCCGGCGTACTCGCCCTGCGCACCGGAGTTCGGCTGCAGGCTGACCGCGTCGTAGCCGGTGCACTCGACCAGCATCGCTTCCAGCGAATCGATCAGTTCCTTGTAGCCCAGCGCCTGCTCGGCGGGCACCAGCGGGTGGATCTGCGAGAACTCCGGCCAGGTCACCGGGATCATTTCGGCGGTGGCGTTGAGCTTCATGGTGCACGAGCCCAGCGGGATCATCGTGCGGTCCATCGCCAGGTCCTTGTCGGCCAGCGAACGCAGGTAGCGCAGCAGTTCGTGCTCGCTGTGGTGGGTATTGAACACCGGGTGAGTCAGGAACGCGGACTGGCGCAGCAGGCCGGCCGGCAGCGCGTCGGCGGTGCTGGCATCCAGCGCGTCCACATCAACGTTGGCACCGAACAGCGCGCCCACGGCGACGATGTCGGCGCGGGTGGTGGTCTCGTCAAGGCTGATGCCCACCGAGCTGCTGTCGATCGCACGCAGGTTGTAGCCGGCAGCACGGGCCTTGGCATGGATCGCGTCGGCATCGATACCGGTGACGTGCAGGGTGTCGAAGAAGTCGGCACCGACCTGTACACCGGCGGTACGCAGCGCGCTGGCCAGGATAGCGGCCAGGCGATGGGTGCGGCGGGCGATGCGGGTCAGGCCTTCCGGACCGTGGTAGACGGCGTACATCGAGGCCATCACCGCCAGCAGCACCTGTGCAGTACAGATGTTGGAGGTGGCCTTCTCGCGGCGGATGTGCTGCTCGCGGGTCTGCAGGGTCAGGCGGTAGGCCGGGTTGCCCTGTGCGTCGATCGAGACACCGATCAGGCGGCCCGGCATCGAACGCTTGTACGCGTCACGGCAGGCCATGAATGCCGCATGCGGGCCACCGAAGCCGAACGGCACGCCGAAACGCTGGCTGTTGCCGACCACGATGTCCGCACCCCATTCGCCCGGGGCGGCCAGCAGGGTCAGTGCCAGCAGGTCGGTGGCCACGGCCACCAGGCCGCCGCGCGCGTGCACGGCATCGACCAGCGCCTTGTAGTCGCCGACCTGGCCGAAGGTGTCCGGGTACTGCAGCAGCAGGCCGAAGACTTCCGCTTCCAGCGCTTCGGCCGGGGTGCCCACGCGCAGCACGATGCCCATGGGCTCGGCGCGGGTACGCAGCAGTTCCAACGTCTGCGGGTGCACGGCATCGTGCACGAAGAAGGTGTCCGACTTCGACTTGGCCGAGCGCTTGGCCAGGGTCATCGCTTCAGCGGCGGCAGTGGCTTCGTCCAGCAGCGAGGCGTTGGCGATTTCCATGCCGGTCAGGTCGGCGCACAGGGTCTGGAAGTTGATCAGCGCTTCCATGCGGCCCTGCGAGATTTCCGCCTGGTACGGGGTGTAGGCGGTGTACCAGGCCGGGTTTTCCAGGATGTTGCGCAGGATCACGTTCGGCGTGTGGGTACCGTAATAGCCCTGGCCGATGAAGCTGCGCAGCACGGTGTTCTTGTCGGCGATCGCGCGGATCTTCGCCAGCGCCTGCACTTCGGTGATCGACTCCGGCAGCGCCAGCGGTGCCGGCGACTTGATCTTGGCCGGGACGATGGCATCGGTCATCGCATCCAGCGATGCGTGGCCGATGACGCCGAGCATCTGCGCGATCTCGGCATCGTTGGGGCCGATGTGGCGCTCGACGAACGCCGAATGGTGCTCGAGCTCACGCAGGGAAGGGGTGTTCTGGGACATGGCGAAGGATCCGTCAGGAAAGGGCACACGCACGGGCACAAGCCGCCGGTCGGCGGTCTGCGGGCGCCCCTCTGTCCTTTTGCCTGAGAGTTTAAAAGCGCGGAAAACCGCAGCTTCGTGCCCCTTCGGCGCCGGATCGAACCGGTCTCTCCAGAGTTCTGTTACGGGTGGTATCGGGCCTGAGCGATTACGGGCGTTGCGCCTTCGGCAGCGGTGAACTGCTTCTCCCACCGTGTTGCCCGCCGATTATAGCCTCTTGCCGGCGTCCGACGGTGGCCCGGAGCGGCCTCACAGGCCTGAATGGCCGATGGCCCGGGCGTGCGTTCTGTGCACCCGTGCATGGCGTCGCACGCATTCCCCACCTATGATGGTCGGATTCTCGTATTCATCTGGCGCCGTCCCTGCTGCAGGGGATCGGCGCCCGCCGTGCGTGTCACGCATGGCCCTGCCGGACGCTTGCCCGATGACCGCCGCTGTTGCTCCTTCCACCCGCCGCATGGCCCTGTTGCTCGCTGGCCTGGCCATGTTCGGTCCGTTCTCGATCGACACCATCTTTCCTGCGTTTCCGCAGCTGGCCCAGCGCCTGGCGGTGGACGAGGTGGCCGTGCAGCAGACCATCAGCGTCTACCTGCTGTTCTACGGCCTGATGAGCCTGGCCCACGGCCCGCTGTCCGATGCGTGGGGGCGCAAGCGGGTGATCCTCGGCGGCCTGTTGATCTTCGTCGGCGCCTCGGTGGGCTGCGCGTTGTCCACCGACCTGACCACGCTGCTGGCGTTCCGCGCGCTGCAGGGCCTGTCTGCCGGTGTCGGCATGATCGTCGGCCGCGCGGTGATCCGCGACCTGTACCACGGCCACGACGCGCAACGGCTGATGAGCCAGGTGTCGATGCTGTTCGGCATCGCTCCTGCCATCGCGCCGATCATCGGCGGCTGGATCCTGCTCAGTGGTGCCGGCTGGCCGCTGATCTTCTGGTTCCTGGTGGTATTCGCGCTGGTGCTGCTGGCGGCCACCGCGCGCTTCCTGCCGGAAACCCATCCGGCGGAGGCACGGGTCGCACTGTCGCCACGCACGTTGATGCGCGACTACGTGCGCATCGGCTTCAACCCGCGTTTCCTGCGCCTGGCGCTTGCCGGCAGCATCGGCTTCGGCGGTATCTTCCTGTACATCTCCTCGGCACCGGCCATCGTGATGCAGCACCTGCATCTGGGTGAAGGCGGCTTTGCCTGGCTGTTCATTCCCACCATCGGCGGCATGACCACCGGTTCGTTCCTGTCCGGGCGCATGGCCGGGCACAGCACACCGACGCGGCAGGTTGCCCTCGGCTTTACCTTGTGTGCGGTCTCTGCCGTGTTGAACATCGGCTATGTCAGCCTGGCGCCGCAGTTCGCGCTGCCGTGGGCGGTGATGCCGATCTTCCTCGGCGGCATGGGCATGGCGCTGATCTTCCCGATCCTGGCGCTGGCGGTGCTGGACATGTATCCGCAGCAGCGCGGCCTGGCCTCATCGCTGCAGGCTTTCGTGCAGTTGATGATCAGCACCGTGGTGGCCGGCGTGGTATCGCCACTGCTGCACGACAGCCCGCTGCATCTGGCACTGGGGCAGGCGGCCTTCTTCGCGGCCGGCTTCGTGTTCTGGTACTGGGAGCACCAGCGCGAGCGCGCAGCAGAGGCAGCCGGCACGGCGCTTTGAGCGTCGCGCAGGGGTAGGGTGCGCCATCACGCGCGGGCCCGTTGCGGTGCCGGGAGCAGGGATTAGGCTGGGGTTTCCAGCGAGCCGGTTCGTGGATGCACGACAGCCAGCCATTCCGATGTCGTCGTATGAGGTACCCGCATGGCTGCGCAGCAGACCTACCGCCTGTTCGAGGTGGCGCTGAAGGAGCGCCGCGTTCTTTCTCCTTCCCTGGACCGCATGGTGTTCACCGGCGCCGACGTGGCGCGCATGAAGACCGAAGGCCCGGACCAACGCATCAAGGTGTTCTTCCCCTTGCCCGGCCAGGACGCGCCGGACGTGCCCAGCGGCGAAGACTGGTACGCCCGTTACCGCGCACTGCCCGATGACGCGCGGCCGCCGATGCGCACCTTTACCGTCCGCCAACTGCGCGCCGGCGACTGCGAGGTCGACGTCGACTTCGTGCTGCATGGCGAGACCGGACCGGCCTCGCGCTGGGCCACGCACGCACGGCCGGGCGACCGCGTGGTGCTGCTGGCCCCCGACGCTGACTGCGCGGACAGCAGCGAAGGCTGGGAATGGAAGCCGCCAGCCGGGGTCGGCCAGGTGTTGCTGGTGGCCGATGAGACCGCATTGCCGGCGGTGGCCGGCATCCTCGAGGAACTGGCCGGGCTGGCCGATCCGCCGCGCACGCTGGCCCTGCTGGAGATCGCCCAGGCGGGGGATGCGGTGCCATTGAAGGCACCGGCCACGGCCGAACTGGTGTGGTTGCCACGCGGGCAACAGGCCCATGGGCAGCGGTTGCTGCAGGCCGTGCAGGCGCGGCTGGCGGCAGCCCCGGCCGTGGCCGAGGGCGCCGAACTGGACGACATCGACGTCGACGCGCAGATCCTGTGGGAGCAGGCTGATGCCAGCGCAGACGGCGCGATGTATGCCTGGGTGGCGGGCGAGGCCGGCGCGGTGATGGCGATCCGCCGGTATCTGGTGAAGGACTGCGGCCTGGATCGCCGCGCGATCACCTTCATGGGCTACTGGCGGCAGGGGCGGGTGCTGGACTGAGCCGACGCCGTACCGGTGTGAACCAGCATGCAGGGGGCGTGGGTTATCCTTGCGCCCCCGCAATGCAAGCCCCACCGATGTCGACCTCTTCCAAATCCCGCCGCGACCAGCGCCGTCGCCAGGAACAGCAGGCTGCCAACAAGGCCGCCGCCACCGCCTCGCCCGTCGAGCCGCACGCCGAACTGCGCGACACGCAGCGCACGCTGCTGGCCGGCGTCGTCCGTCGCGATGGCGAATGGGTGCTGGGCATGGATGGCCGCATTGCCGGCCAGAGCGAAAGTGCGGCGCAGGTGCTGGCGCTGATCATGCAGGCCGGTGAACTGCACGAACGACAGGGCACGCCGGTGCGCTTGATCTATTCGGATGCGCTGCGCGATGCGGCGCAGGCCGAAGCCAACGAGAAGGGTCAGACCTTCGAGGAATTCAAGGCCGCCCTGGCCGCACAGCTGGCGGCGAAGAAGAGCAACTGATCGCGCCGAATCTGTAGAGCCGAGCCATGCTCGGCTTACCGTGCGCAGCACGGTGGAAAAGCAGCCGAGCATGGCTCGGCTCTACAACACCAGGAAAGGGGCGGATCCTCGCGGACCCGCCCCTTCTTTCATTTCGCCGCCGCTGCCGGTGCCGCGTTGGCCTGCCAACCGCACATCTGGCCTTCGTTCTGCTGCTTCAACCAGGCGTTGACCGGGCTGAAGTACTCGATCATCGGGCCGGCATCGAGCTTGTCCGAGCCGGTCAGCTCCTTCAGCGTGGCCTGCCACGGCTGGCTGGCGCCCTTGCTCAGCATCGCCCAGTACTTCTGGCCGGCTTCCTTGTTGCCGTAGAAGGTGCACTCGTGCAGCGGGCCCTTGAAGCCGGAGGCATCGCACAGGCCCTTGTAGAACTGGAACTGCAGGATGCGCGCCAGGAAGTAGCGGGTGTACGGGGTGTTGCCCGGCACGTGGTACTTGGCACCCGGGTCGAAGAATTCCTCGCCACGGGTGCTGGCCGGTGCCACGCCCTGGTACTTGGCTTTCAGGTCCCACCAGGCCTTGTTGTAGTTGTCCGCGGTGATCGAACCATCGAACACGCCCCAGCGCCAGCGGTCGATCATCAGCCCGAACGGCAGGAACGACACGCCCGACAGTGCCATGCGCATCTGGTTGTTGATGACCGCTTCGCGGCTCTCGGTCGGCGCGTCGACCAGCCCGATCGAACTGAGGTACTTCGGCGTCATCGCCAGCACGATGGTGTCGCCGATCGCTTCATGGAAGCCATCGTTGGCACCGCCCTGGAACAGCGGCGGCAGCGGGTTGTAGGCCAGGTCGTAATAGATGTGGCCCAGCTCGTGGTAGATGGTGGTGAAGTTCTCTTCGTTGGGCTTGATGCACATCTTGGTGCGCACGTCGCCTTCCATGTTCATGTCCCAGGCACTGGCGTGGCAGACCACGTCGCGGTCATCGGGCTTGATGAACTGAGTCTTGTCCCAGTACGACTGCGGCAGCGACGGCATGCCCAGCGACACGTAAAAGTCCTGCGCACGCTCGGTCATCTGCTTGGCGGTGCGCAGTTCGGCTTCGCGCTGCGCCTTGTACTGCGCGGCCACGTTCGCATCCTTGCCGGCCTTGGCCAGCGCCGCGCTCAGGTTGGTCTGGTACTGCTTTTCCAGCGCCGCGGTGATGTCCAGGCTGCCGGCGCCCGGGTACGGTTCCAGCTGGTCCCACAGGTTGGACCAGTCCTGCTGCCACATGTTGCCCATCAGGTGCGCGGCGATCAGGCCGTTGCCCACCTCGGCCTTGTCCTTGCCATAGGTCTTGTCCAGCTTGCCGCGCGCATAGCAGTGCAGCTGCTCGTACATCGGCTTGACCTGTTCCCACAGGCGATCGGTTTCCGGGCCGATCTGCTCCGGCGGCATGTCATAGCCACTGCGCCACATCTGCCCGGCATCGGTGAAGCCCATGCCCTTGGCACCTTCGTTCACCAGGCCGACGAACTTCTGGTAATCACCGCGCATGCTCTTGGTGGTGCTGTGCCAGCCCTGCCAGGCATCGAGCTGCTGGTCGTAATCGCGGCTGCGCGCCAGCACCTGTTCCAGCTCGCCCAGCTGGCGGCACGAGTTCGGATCGTTGGCGTCGGTGCAGTACTTGCCTGCGCCGTAGCTGCCTTCCATGCGGGTGGCGATCTGGGTCAGTTCGGCCAGCTTGGCCGGGTCGCGCGGTGCCGGCATCGACGACATCAGCTTCAGCAGGTGGATCGCGCGCTTGCTGTCCTCACTCATCGGCTTGCCGTCGAACTTGCCGGCCTGCTCGATCCAGCTGTTGAGCTGGGTCAGCGAACGCTCGTTGGCCTTGGCCGCGATGCGCTCTGAATCACCGTTGATGTAGGTGGAGGACAGCCACTGGGCCGAGGTCATCTCCGGGTAGGCCGCCTTGAATTCGGCATTGATGCGGGCCACGAACTGGTCAGCGGTTTCGCCGGCCGGCGCGCTGCTGCTGGCGGTATCGGTGCCTGGGGCAGCTTCCTTCTTGCAGGCGGCCAGGGCCAGCGTAGCGGCGGCGATTGCCGAGGCCAGCAGGAGATGACGGTGTTTCACGGGCGATCCTTGGGTGGTGAACGACCGCCGAAGGCTAGTGGGCAGGGCTTGCCACCGCAAGTGGCAAAGGTCGGCAGGGCTGCGCCCTGCACCCGCAGAGGCCAGATCAAAAGCCAAAGCCAAAGCCGCATTCCGTGGGATGGCGGGGCGGTGTCGGACTGCGGGGACGCCGTAAACCCATCCATGGGGGCTTGGCAGCCGCATCCATGCGGCTGACACCCCGCACTCCGACACCGCCCCACCTCTGACAGATCTCCGCGGCTGTTGGTGGGTGTCGACCTTGGTCGACACATCTGTCAGATATCGAAAATTAAAATGGGGTCGGATCCGTTTTCCGGAGGAAAACGGATCCGACCCCGAGAGATGGCCTGACAGATCGCGGAAATCTGTCGAAGGCGGGATGGGTCCGGTGGCGGGAGTGTCCGCGGCATGGATGCCGCGGCCAAGCCCCCATGGACGGGTTTACGGCGTCTCCCGCCACCGGACCCACCCCGCCTACCCTCAGGAAACCAGCTTCTGCTGTTGCTTCGGCCGTTGCTGTTGCTGTTGCTTGCAGCAGGTGCAGGGCTGCAAGCCCTGCCGATAAACCCTAACTCTCGCAGCCGGCGAACAGGTCGCGATCACGCTCGTACAGAGCGGTCTTCACCTGCATCAGCCCCAGCACCGACGGGAACAGGTTGTCGTGGTCGGTGTAGCTGGCCGAGCGCTTGCGCACGCACTGCAGATCCAGCCCACGGCTGCTGGCAAAGCCCGGTGAGAACCACATCGTCATCGGCACCCGGGTCTGCTCGGCCGGTGCGATCGCGTACGGCACGCCGTGCAGGTACAGGCCCTTTTCGCCCAGCGACTCACCGTGGTCGGACAGGTAGATCATCGCCGTGTCGTAGTCCTGCAGGCCCTGCAGCGTGCCGATGGTCTTGCTCAGGAAGTGGTCGGTGTACAGCACGGCGTTGTCGTAGCTGTTGGTGATCTCTTCGCGCGTGCAGCGGCCGATGTCGCGGGTATCGCAGGTCGGGGTGAAGCGGCGGAAGGCAGGCGGGTAGCGTTCGAAATAGGCCGGGCCATGGTTGCCCAGCTGGTGCATCACCACCACCCGGTCACCCGGGCGCGCACGCACCTGGGTGGCCAGGTCCTGCAGCAGGATCTCGTCCATGCAACGGCCATCGGCACACAGCCCCGGCGTGGTTGCATCCGACAGCGACTGGAAGTCCAGGCCCTCGCATACGCCCTTGCAGCCGGACTGGTTGTCGCGCCACAGCGGTGCGATGCCCGCGCGGTTCAGTACATGCAGCAGCGATTGGTGCGCGCGGATCTTCTTTTCGTCGTACTCGTGGCGCCCCCATGGCGAGAACAGGCACGGCAGCGACACCTCGGTGCTGGTGCCGCAGGAGTGCATGTCCGGGAAATTGACCACCGCCGCCTGGGCCAGCTCCGGCGTGGTGTTGCGGCCGCCATTCAAGCCCCAGTTCTGCGCGCGCACCGTTTCGCCCATCACGATCACCAGCAGGCGTGGCTTGCTGGTCGGTGCGCGCGGGGTCGCCTTGGCATCGGTGCCGATCGGCAGCTTCGGCGCGCGTTGTACCGGGTTGTCGCCGCGCAGCGCACGCGGCAGCCCCAGCAGCACATTGGCGGGCGTTGCCAGGTAGCGCACTTCGCGCTGGTTGCGCATCAGGGCCGACACATCCTGGAAGGACACCAGCGCGCCACCGAGCGCAGTGGCCGCAGCCACAAGCAGGAAGCCGATGCGCCACAGCAGGCTGCGGCCCCAACTGCGGCGGCGCAGTTCAACGCGCCACAGCACCACCATCGGCAGCGCGGCCAGCAGCAGTACCGGCCACAGCAGCGATACCGTCATCAGTTCGCGGCTTTCCTTCGGGTCGGTGGCCAGTACGTTGCGCAGCATGTCCGCATCCAGATAGATGTGGTAACGGCTCATGTAGTGCGCGGCGAACGCGGTGACCAGCAGCAGTACGCTGATCACCACCTTGGCATTCCAGCGCCACACCAGGATGCCCAGCAGCACGCCGTGTGCACCCAGCAGCAGCAACAGCAGCGAAAGCGCATAGCGCAGGCTGCCCGGATGGCTGGCCATGGCGCTGTGCCAGAACAGGCCATTGCCGGCCACAGCGAAGAACAGGCTGGTGAGAATGATCAGCGCTTCGGTGGACAGCTGTGGCCGCCATGCGCGGATGCTGGCCAGTGTCGGCAACCGGAAGGAACGTTGGACCGATGCGTTCATGCAATTGCCTCCTGGCGGGTCGAGCGGTCCAACTGGCGGCGGACCATCAGGTACAGGCCCAGCGACAGCAGCCAACATATCAACGCGGTAGCAACGTCATGCGAAAGGAAATGGGCGCCACGAAGCTGCTGGCCGATGCCGAACACCAGGCCACTGCCGAGGCCGATCCACAGCCCGGCCCGGCGCCACGACGGTCGCCACAGCAGAGCGAAAAAATACAGACACAGCCACGCGTATCCCGCGCTTGCGTGGCCGGCGGGGAAACAGGCGCGGGCGGCCATGCCGGTCGGGCGGTTGCTGAAAAGGCCGACGAACGGTTCGTGTCCGCCATAGCGCAGCAGATCCCACGGGCAGTCCATCGGCACCAGCGACTTCAGCAGGGAAATCACCCCGGTACCCAGAGCCATGGCAATCACGACATACAGCAGCGCCCAGCGCAGCGTGCGATCACGACCACGACGCCAGTGGTGGAAGCACAGCAGCATCACCACCAAGGCCGCAGCGGTGCTCAACCATTTGCCGCCCTTGTGCACAACCGAGCGGGTCAGCCAGCTGTTCTGCAGTGCCCATTGACCGCCCTCCAGGCGGAACAGATGGTCGGCCAGCCACTGGTCGCCACCGAAGCCCATCAGCAGGGTGAACACCGCAATGCCGATTACTGAGGGCAGCCAAAGATGGGTAACGGCAAAACGCGACGCCAACAGCGATGGCGCGAAGGAGACTGCCGGGGCAAGAGGACGAGCGGGCATGCAGGGAAGGGGCCGTTACGGGAATCCGCGGCCATGCTCGTCACTGGCATGTCGGAGAAGGGTCGTACATGCGTTTGCGCCGGGTTAATACGCACCCGGCGCGAATCGTCGTTCAGTCTTCATCGTCGTTGGCGCCGGCGCGTTCGGCGTGGCACGCCGGGTCCCACGCAGTACCCGGAAGCAACTGCCAACGATTGCGGTTTGCAACACCGATCTCGATGACCTGGGCCGGATCGACACAGGGACTCATCGCCTTGTCCAGCACCAGCAACCAGCGCTTGTCCGGGGCCTCGGCCAACCATGGGCCAGCGTCGTGCCACTGCTCCGCCCACGGTCGCTTGAAGCCGAACTCGCGCACCGGCCGGTCGGCCTGCAGCAGGTTCTGTTCGCGCCAGGCCACCAGCGCAAGTTCCGCATCGGGGCCGATCCGCGTGCCTACCCGGCGCATCACCGCCGAGGCCGAGGCGTAGGGGTCCAGCGCCGGTATCAGCACCAGTCCGTACAGCATCCACAGCAGGCCGTGGGTGAGCAGTACGAGCATGGCCGCGCGCCGAACCCGCAGCCACACCGCCAGCGTCGCCACGGCGATGGCGAAGGTCAGCAGGCCATCGCCGAATACGGGCAGCAACGTGTCGGGCATCGCCCGCCGTGCCAACTGCGCCTGTGCCCAGGGGCTGTCGGTCAGCATCATCACGCCTAGGACGCCGGTGACCAGCATCAGCAGCAGGCTGTAGCCGAACAGGTAGCGGCGCACGCACAGGCGACGCAGCAGGCCGGGCAGCAACGGTGCAACTGCAAGTGCCATCGCCGGCAACATCGGCAGCACATACACCTCACGCTTGCCGGGGCTGGCAGTGAAGAACAGCAGGACCAGCGCGGCCCAGCCTAGCAGCAGCCACTGGCGCTGGTCACCGCGACGCAGGCGACGCCACCACGGCTTGATCATCAGCGGCAGCAGCAGGGCGCCGGGCAGCCACAGGGTGGCGATCACCTGCAGGTAATACCAGACCGGCTGGCGATGATGCCAGGCGTTGGCATAGCGGGTGCCAGTCTGCTTGAACAGTAGTTCGTGTGCGTACGATTGCAGCGATGCACTGGGTTCATGCAGCAGCGCCCAGCCCAGCGGCGCCAGCCATACCGCCGTGCCCAGCAGGAACGCCGGAACCAGCCACAGCAGGCTGGCGGGGTGGGGGCCGTCCACCACCTGGCCGCGACGGCGTTGGTACAGCCACCAGCCGAACCAGGGCAGCACCATCAGCAGCGGCAGGAAACCCACACCCTTGGTCACCGTGCCCACGCCAGCGGCGAAGCCGGCCAGCCACAGCGCCGGCAGGTTGCGGCGCTCGCAGAGGTGGCGCAGCAGGCCCCACAGGGCCAGCGTGGTCATGCCCACCAGCACCATGTCGATCTGCGCGCGCTTGGCCATCAGGCCGAACTGCAGGGTGCAGAACAGTGCACCAAGTGCATACAGCGAATGGCGTGGCGACCACAGCCGGCGCGCCAGGTCCGAAACCAGCCACAGGCTGAGCAGCGCGGCCAGCAGCGACGGCAGCAGGAACGACCACTGCCAGCTGCCGACCACCTGGTGGGCAGCGGCCTGCAGCCACATGAACACCGGCGGCTTTTCGGCGTACAGCTCACTGCCCCGGTGCGGCAGCAGCCACTCGCCGCTCTCCACCATGGCCCGCGCGGCCAGTACGAACCGTGGCTCGTCCGGTGGCTGCGGCTGGCGCATGCCAAGACCGGCAGCCAGCGCCATCACGATCAGCAGCCACAGCAGGGGAAGGTGCCAGCGGCGGGGCAGGGCAACGGGCACGGGGGGCTCCGGCAGCAAAACGGCCATTCTGATGAGGGGCACGTGGGAAAGCCGTCGGAGCCGCCGCCATGGCGACCGCATTCCGACATCCGCGGCGCTACCATGGTGGCACTTCCCGTGGATGTTTCGTGCATGCGCCTGTTGGTGATCGAGGACAACCGCCAGCTGGTGGCCAACCTGTTCGACTACTTCGAGTCGCGCGGGCATGTGCTGGACGTTGCCCCGGATGGCATCACCGGCCTGCACCTGGCCGGCAGCCACCCGTACGACGCGGTGATCCTGGACTGGATGCTGCCGCGCATGGAGGGCCCGGAGGTGCTGCGCCGGCTGCGCTCCGAGCACGTCTCGGAAGTGCCGGTGATCATGCTGACCGCGCGCGACGAACTGCCGGACAAGATCGCGGGCTTCCGTGCCGGCGCGGATGACTACCTGACCAAGCCATTCGCCTTGCCGGAACTGGAAGTGCGCCTGGAGGCGCTGCTGCTGCGCGCGCAGGGCCGCAATCCGCGCAAGCGCCTGCAGGTGGGCGACCTGGTGCTGGACCTGGCGACCCTGGAGGCGCAGCGTGCCGGCCAGGTGCTGCACCTGTACCCGGCCTGCCGCAAGCTGCTGGAAGTGCTGATGCGGGCCAGCCCGGGTGCGGTGACCCGGCAGCAGCTGGAATTCGCCCTGTGGGGTGATGAGCCGCCGGATGGCGACCTGCTGCGCTCGCATGTGTACGAGCTGCGCCGCAGCGTGGACGGTCCGTTTGCCGACAAGTTGATCCACACCCTGCCTCGGGTCGGTTACCGGCTGGCGTCTACTGCAGGCGCCGACGCACGGAACGATGACGATGGCGCGTAAACCCGGGCCGCTGTACCGGCGGGTGGTGTGGTGGCTGCTGGGCTACCTGGCGCTGATCTCGCTGGCGGTGTTCAGCGTGGGCAACTACGTGCACGAACACGCCGAGCATGCCGCATGGCGCGCGCTGCTCAATTCCGAACTGGACAGCATTGTCGATCACACCGAGCACGAGCCGCACTATCGCTGGCAGGACTCGGACACGCTCAGCCTGTTCCGCTTCAACGAAGCCAACATGCCCGCCAGCCTGCGCACCCTGCATCCGGGGTTGCATGACGGGGTGATGATCGGCGAGCGCGAGACGGCGGTGATGGTGCGCGATACTGGTTCGATGGGACGGGTTGCGCTGGCCCTGGACATCTCCGATTTCCATGACCTGGAACAGTTCGCAACACGCTGGGTGATGCTCGCCGGCATCATCATGATCTTCGTCACCGTGTTGATGGCCTCGTTCGGCATGGAGCGCATGGTGCGCCCGCTGAGCCTGCTGGCCCAGCACATCGGTGCACTGCGGCCTGGCGTGCAGGGCCAGCGCATCCACGTCGATCCGCGCGGTAGTTCCGAGCTGCATACCATTGCCGATGCGCTGAACGATTACCTTGATCGCAACGAGCAGTTCGTCGAGCGTGAGCGGGTGTTCATCAGCACCACGAGCCATGAACTGCGCACGCCGATCGCGGTGATGACCGGTGCCGCCGAGCTGGCCCTGGAGCAGCCGGGCCTGCCTGAGCGCGCACGCCAGCAGATGCAGCGTGTGCTGCGGACGGCGCAGGGTGTCGAACAGCTGATCGAGTTGTTGCTGGTGTTGGCGCGTGATCCCGCACGCCTGGCCACCCGTGCCGAGCGCATCGCCCTGGACCAGCTGCTGCCGGAGATCGTCGACGACCATCGCCATCTGCTGGGCGACAAGGACCTGAGCATCGGCATCCAGGCTGCGCCGGTGGACATCGTCGCACCACTGGCCGTGGTGCAGGCAGCGATCGGCAACCTGCTGCGCAATGCCATCGAGAACAGCGGGCGCGGCCATATCGAGCTGCGCCTGACCTCGGCAGCGGTGTTGACCCTGCAGGACCCCGGCCATGGCATGAGTCCGGAAGAGATCGCTGCGATCCATGCGCGGATGGCACGCGGTGAGCGGGGCGACCGCGGCGGCATCGGCCTGGAGCTGATCGCGCGGCTGTGCGAACACCTGGGCTGGACCCTGCAGCTGCAGCCCTGTGAGCCGCGCGGCACCCTGGCCTCGCTCGACTTTGGTACATCGCGGCCAGGCTGACCTGTCCGTCGACCGAGGTCGGCGCCTACCAGGCAATGGCCGCGTGCGTTCTGGTAGGTGCCAACCTTGGTTGGCACGCTGACCGCGTCACCGCGCCGTCGGCCGCGCCACATGCTGGTCGATCAGGATCACGTTGCCGTCGGGATCAGCCAGCTGCAGGTAGCCCGTACCCTGGCCATCAGGATCGGTGCGGAGCGCCAGTTCAATGCCCTTGGCATCCAGTTCGGCCTGTATCTCGCGGACGTCCTGGAAGGATGACAGTTCCTGCTTGTGCTGGTCCCAGCCGGGATTGAAGGTCAGCAGGTTGCCCTCGAACATGCCCTGGAACAGGCCGACCACGATGCCGTTGTTGCGCAGTACCAGCCAGTTCTGCGCCGCATCACCACCGGTTACCGAGAACCCGAGCGCCTCATAGAACGCACGCGAGGTGGCCAGGTCCTTCACCGCTAGGCTGATTGAAAAAGCGCCGAGTTGCATGGGGCAGGCTCCAGAAGGGAAGGCTGCGATTCTCGACAGGCCTGCGCGCTGCCGCAAGCAGCGCAGCATGACCCTGCGTGAAGACTATGTTAATTTCGACCCGCGCCGCTTATGCGGCGCTTTTCTTTTCCGCTCTTTCGATCGACAGAGGATCCCATGCCGACCGAACCCGCTACTGCTACTGCCCTGATCAGCAACGACATCGTTGGCCTTGGCCTGATCGCCGCTACTCTCGCCCTGATTTTCTGGGCTGCCAGTGGCCCAACGCCCTTGCTGAAGAAGATCTTCGCCTGGGTACCCGCACTGCTGCTGTGCTATTTCATCCCCGCCATCTACAACACCGCCGGTGTCATCGATGGCCACAACACCTCGCTGTACAACCCGGTCGCACGTGACGTGCTGCTGCCGGCGGCACTGGTCCTGCTGACCCTGTCGATCGACCTGAAAGGCATCGCCAAGCTCGGCCCGAAGCTGCTGCTGGTGTTCTGCGCCGGCACCGCCGGCATCATGCTCGGCGCCATCGTCTCCTTCCAGGTGATGAAGCTGATCCACCCGGAAACCGTCGCCGGTGACACCTGGGCCGGGATGGCCGCATTGGCCGGCAGCTGGATCGGCGGTGGCGCCAACATGGTCGCCATGCGCGAAGTGTTCGGCACCGATGCCACCACCTTCGGCCAGTTCGCCGTGGTCGACGTGGCCTGCGCCAGCCTGTGGATGGCGATCCTGCTGTTCATGGCCAACCGCGCGCAGCAGATCGATGCCCGCAACGGTGCCGACACCCGCGCCATCGATGAGATGAAGGCGCGCATCAGCGCCTACGATGCGCAGAACGCACGCATCCCCAGCATGACCGACCTGATGGTGATCGTCGGTGTGGCACTGGGCGGCGTCGGCCTGGCCCATGCCATCGCCGCACCGTTGTCCGGCTGGTTCAAGGCCAATGTCAGCTGGGCCAGCCAGTTCAGCCTCGACAGCCAGTTCGTCTGGGTGATCCTGCTGTCCACCGCGATGGGCCTGACCCTCAGTTTCACCCGTGCACGACGGCTGGAAGCGGCCGGTGCTTCGCGCCTGGGTACCGTGTTCCTGTACTTCCTGATCGCCTGCATCGGCATGCAGATGAACCTGCTCTCGCTGCTGGATCGTCCGTGGTTGTTCCTGCTCGGTGCGATCTGGATGGCCACCCACGTGCTGGTGCTGTGGATCGTCGCCAAGCTGGTGCGCGCGCCAATGTTCTTCTTCGCGATTGGTTCGCAGGGCAACATCGGTGCGGCAGCGTCGGCACCGGTGGTGGCGGCGGCGTTCCATCCGACGCTGGCGCCGGTAGGCGTGCTGCTCGGCACGGTCGGTTATGCCACCGGTACCGGACTGGCATACGTGACCGGGCTGATCCTGAAGTGGATGGCCAACGGCTGAGTAGTCCAGCCGGGCGGCGCCCGGCACCCGCGGTAGTGCCGGCCGCTGGCCGGCAACCTCAACGGCAACAGCCGAAGCAACAGCAACAGCGGGCTATCCGTGGGATGGCGAGGTGGGTTCGATTGCGGGGGACGCCGTAAACCCATCCCTGAGGGCTTGGCCGCGGCATCCATGCCGCGGACACCCCCGCAACCGGACCCACCCCGCCTCCGACAGATCTCCGCAATCTGCCGGAATGGGATGGCCTGCTCTTGGTGGGTGTCGACCTTGGTCGACACGGTAGATCCACGCCGTGCGTGGATGCTCTTCGATCATTCGATCAATTATCGAAATATTCGATTTCGATGGACATTCATCCACGCATGGCGTGGATCTACTGGCCACCGGAAATCTGTCGAAGGTGGGGCGGTGTCGGATTGCGGGGTGTCAGCCGCATGGATGCGGCTGCCAAGCCTACAGGGACGTACTTGCGGCGTCCCGCAATCCGACACCGCCCCGCCAACCAAACAGAAACCCAGAGCCGACGCTTCGGCCGTTGCAGTTGCAGTTGTGGTTGCCGTCGCTTCTGCGGGCGCCGGGCTACAAGCCCGGCACCCACCTCGAATTTCAACAGCAGCGACCGCCGTTGCGCCCGCCATACCGCGCTTCCTGCCGCTCGCGGAAGAACGTCTTGTAGTCCATCGGCTCGCGGTCCGGATGCTTCTCCCGCACATGCCGCACATAGTTGTCGTAGTCGGGAATGCCGCAGCACAGCCGTGCCGTCTGCACCAGACGTCGCCATAGGCGGCGATGCGCCTGGTACTGCCCTACCGGAACCAGTTGCGTACTCATTACAGGTCCACCATTTCATGCGGCTTGAGGGCCACGTACGGGGTCTCGCGGTCGCTGCGCTGCGGATTGCGGCGCGCCGCCACGATCGTCTTGATCGAATACACCAGCACCGATGCCACCACCAGCAGGAACAGCGCGGTCAAGCCGGTGTTTACGTAGGCATTGACCACGATCTGCTGCATCTGTGCGACCGACTTCGCCGGTGCGGTGATGGTGCCGCTGGCCAACGCGTCCTGGAACTTGTGTGCCTGAGCCAGGAAGCCCTGCGCCGGATTGCTGTCGAAGATCTTGATGAAGCCGGCGTAGGTGGTGCAGATCAGCAGCCACACCGCAGGCACCGCAGTGACCCACGCGTAGCGGTCACGCTTCATCTTGAACAGCACCACCGTACCCAGCATCAACGCGATGCCCGCCAGCATCTGGTTGGAGATGCCGAACAGCGGCCACAACGTCTGGATGCCGCCGAACGGATCGACCACGCCGGTGTACAGCAGGTAGCCCCACAGCGCCACGCAGCCGGCCGTACCGATGATGTTGGCGGTCCACGACTCGGTCTTCTTCAGTGCAGGAATGAAGTTGCCGAGCAGGTCCTGCAGCATGAAGCGACCGGCACGGGTGCCCGCATCCACAGCGGTGAGGATGAACAGTGCTTCGAACAGAATGGCGAAGTGGTACCAGAACGCCATCATCGCGTCGCTGCTGCTGGGGATCGCCTCATGCAGGATCTGCGCGATGCCCACCGCCAGGGTGGGCGCACCACCGGCACGGTGCAGGATGGTCGGTTCACCGATGGCTGCGGCCGTGGCCGTCAGCTGTTCGGGGGTGATGGTGAAGCCCCAGGTATTGGTGATGTAGTGCGCGGCCGACGCTGCATCGGCACCGATCACCGCAGCCGGGCTGTTCATCGCGAAGTAGATGCCCGGATCGATGATCGAAGCGGCCACCAGTGCCATCACGGCCACGAACGATTCCATCAACATGCCGCCGTAGCCGATGTAGCGCATGTGCGCTTCATTGGCCAACAGCTTCGGTGTGGTACCCGAAGAAATCAGTGCATGGAAGCCCGACACCGCGCCGCAGGCGATGGTGATGAACAGGAACGGGAACATGCCGCCCTTCCACACCGGGCCGTCGCCGCTGGCAGCGAACTGGGTCAACGCCGGCATCTTCAGTTCCGGCATTACCACCAGGATGCCGATGGCCAGCGCGATGATCGTGCCGATCTTCAGGAAGGTCGACAGGTAATCGCGGGGTGCCAGCAGCAGCCACACCGGCAGCACCGAGGCGACGAAACCGTAGCCGATCAGCATCCAGGTGATCTGGGTGCCGGTGAAGGTGAAGGCCGGGCCCCAGGTCGGGTCTGCCGCCACCTTGCCGCCGAACCAGATTGCGGCCAGCAGCAGCACCAGGCCCACCACCGAGATCTCACCGATCTTGCCTGGCCGGATGTAGCGCATGTAGACGCCCATCAGGATCGCGATGGGCATCGTGGCGATCACCGTGAACATGCCCCACGGGCTTTCCGCCAGCGCCTTGACCACCACCATCGCCAGCACGGCCAGGATGATGATCATGATCAGGAAAGCACCGAACAACGCGATGGTGCCGGGCACCTGGCCCATCTCCTCGCGCACCAGGTCACCCAGTGAGCGGCCGTTGCGGCGGCTGGACAGGAACAGGACCATGAAGTCCTGCACCGCGCCGGCCAGCACCACGCCGACCACCAGCCACAGCAGGCCGGGCAGGTAGCCCATCTGCGCGGCCAGCACCGGGCCGACCAGCGGACCGGCACCGGCAATGGCGGCGAAGTGGTGGCCGAACAGTACGTGCTTGTTGGTCGGTACGTAGTCCAGGCCATCGTTGTTGATCACCGCCGGCGTGGCCCGGGTCGGATCGATCTGCATCACCTTGTCGGCGATGAACAGGCTGTAGAAGCGGTAGGCGACCAGGTACAGCGATACCGCCGCCACCACGATCCACAACGCATTGATGTGCTCACCGCGTCGAAGCGCCACCGTACCCAGGCAGAACGCGCCGAGCAGGGCGAGGGCCGCCCAGCCTATTTTGGAAAAACCTTTCATGAGGTGCTCTCTCCCGGAAAGACAGGCAAAGAGTCCCGCGTGCCCTTGGCAGGGTCAATGTGCACGGGACCATTCAGCGGTAGTACTTTGGTCGTACATGGGGGTGGCAGGGGGCGATGTTCCCTCGCTGCCCACAACGCAGGCGGTGCCGGCGTGCGGACATGACATGCGGCGAACACCAGGGATGGAACAATCGGTTGCGACGGCATCCATTGGCGTTGCGCGCCGCAGCGTCCATTTTTACTGGCATCCATCCAACAGGAGTCACCATGAGCCTTCCCGAGCCGGTCCGCGTCCTGCGCACCATCCGTGGCATGCCCACCTCCGACGGTGCCGGTGTTCGCCTGACCCGGGTCATCGGCGGTCCGTCGCTGCCCGACCTCGATCCGTTCCTGCTGCTCGATGAATTCGGCACCGATCGCGCCGAGGACTACATCGCCGGTTTCCCCGAGCATCCGCATCGCGGTTTCGAGACCGTCACCTACATGCTCGATGGCCGCATGCGGCATCGCGACAATCACGGCAACGAAGGCCTGCTGACCCCGGGCAGCGTGCAGTGGATGACCGCCGGCCGTGGCCTGGTGCATTCGGAGATGCCCGAACAGGAAAGCGGGCAGATGCGCGGCTTCCAGTTGTGGGTGAACCTGCCGGCGCGCGACAAGATGTCCGCGCCGAAGTACCAGGAATTCGCTCCCGAAAAGATCCCGGTGGTGCGACCGGCCGAAGGCGTGCAGGTCAAGGTGATCGCCGGTACGGTCGATGGCACGGCGGGCCCGATCGCGCAGCCAGCCACCGATCCGCTGTACCTGGATATCGAACTGGCTGCCGACCGTGCCTGGACCTATGCGCTGCCGGAAGGCCACAACGCGTTCGTCTATGTGTTCGAAGGCGGGCTGACGGTGGGCGAGCAGGATGCTGCGCGCGACGTGGCACGGCAGGAGCTGGCGGTGCTGGGCGGCGGCGAGCAGCTGCATCTTTCGGCAGGTAGCGACGGTGCGCGGTTGATCCTGGTGGCGGGTCGTCCGCTGCGCGAGCCGGTGATGCGCCACGGCCCGTTCGTGATGAACACCCGCGAAGAACTGATGCAGGCCTTCGTCGATTTCCAGGAAGGCAGGTTCTGAGGGGTAGCGCCGGGCCATGCCCGGCAGTTGCCCGGCGTGCCGGATCCTGCGGGGACGCTGCAATGCAGTCATCCCCGCAGCCTCTCAGCGGCCGTCGGCCACGGCAGAGGGCGTCAGGTTCATGCCCTGCGCAAGCTGCTGCAGTGTGCCCAGTTCCTGGGAACTGTCGGGATACAGCGCGATCTGCGCGTAGCGGCCCTTGTCCAGCTTGACCACGCTGATGCGGCGCTCGGCATAGCCGGGCGGCTGCTGGCCACCCAGATCCGGCTGGTACCAATACATCGATTCACCGGCAAAGCTGCCCTTTTCCTGGCGCAGCGAGCGGGTCAGCGGAATGCCCGGATCGCGCTGGCTGAGCATCAGGCTCAACACTTCGCGACCGTCGCCGGTGGCCGCACGGCAGACCAGGAAGCCGGACTGTGCCTGCTGCTGCCATTGCAGGCCGCTGCTGGCGGGCAACGATGGACATTCGACCGGGGCCTGCGCACAGGCAGACGCCGCAACGAACAGCAGGCTCGACAAAACAACAGGCGCGAACTTCATGCATCCCCCAAGGTGGCGTGTCGTTGGCACCGCCGGTGTCACCGGCGGCCGAGGCATCCCATCCCCGGATGCCGTCCTGCCCGGCACAAGCACGAGCAGATGGCCAGACCTTAACGGAACGTGAGCGATCGCACAAATCGCGGTTACATCCGTAACCATTGCGGCCGAGGGTCGGCCGCAATGGCACGGTCACGGCTCAGCGGTCGTTGCCGATCCACTTGTAGATGATGCCGCCGATCGCACCGCCCAACAGCGGGGCGACCCAGAACAGCCACAGCTGGCCGGTTGCGCCGCTGCCGGCGAAGAAGGCCACCGCGGTGGAGCGGGCCGGGTTCACCGACGTATTGGTGACCGGAATGCTGATCAGGTGGATCAGGGTCAGGGCCAGGCCGATGGCCAGCGGCGCGAAACCTGCCGGCGCCTTGCCATGGGTCGCGCCCATGATCACGATCAGGAACACTGCCGTGAGCACCACTTCGCACAGGAACGCGGCCGCCACGCTGTAGCCACCGGGCGACAGCGCACCATAGCCGTTGCTGGCGAACGCACCGGCCTGGCTGCCATCAATGGCGAAGCCGCTGGCACCGGAGGCGATCTGCAGCAGGATGAAGCCGGCCAGCAGGCCGCCGGCCACCTGGGCGATGATGTAGGGCAGCAGATCCTTGGTCGGGAAGCGGCCGCCGGCCCACAGGCCTACGCTGACTGCCGGATTGAAGTGCGCACCGGAGATATGGCCGAACGCGTAGGCGCCGGTCACCACGGTCAGGCCGAAGGCCAGCGCCACGCCGAGGAAACCGATACCCAGCGGATTGCCGTCGCCACCGAACTTGGCGGCCAGCACCGCACTGCCACAGCCACCCAGAACCAGCCAGAACGTGCCGAGGAACTCGGCGGACAAGCGTTTACCCATGCTCATGTGTTGCACTCCTTTGACGGTCGAAAGTGTGATTTATGTCACATTTCAGTGATCAGCGGGTGACTGTAGCGTCAACGCCGGGTGCAGGGATACACCCTCGGATGTGTGCAACACGCGATGCTCAATGCTCGGGCAGGGGAATGAATTCCTTGTCGTCACCGGGAATGGTGCCGAAACGCCCGGCTTCCCAATCGTGCTTGGCCTGCTCGATACGTTCCTTCGAACTGGAAACGAAGTTCCACCACAGATGGCGCGGGCCATCCAGCGGCTCGCCGCCGAACAGCATCGCCTTCACCGGCGTCTTCGCGCGCAGACGCCCGCGCGCACCGGCTTCGGGAATCACCAGGTGCTGGGCCGGAATGTCCACGCCATCCAGTTGCGCTTCGCCCTCGAGGATGTACAGCGCGCGCTCGCGGTGACCATCATCGATGTCGATCTCTGCATCCGGGTCGAGATCGATCGCTACGTTGAGCGTATCGGCGAACACCTGCACCGGCGATTCCTCGCCATAGGCGCGTCCGGCGATCACCCGCAACCAGGCGCCGTTGCGACGCTGCTCGGGCAGGGTGGCAGCCGCATGGTGGTAGAACGCCGGTTCGATTTCCTCATGCGACTTCGGCAACGCTACCCAGGTCTGCATGCCGTGGATCGGGTTGTCATGGTCGCGGTCCGGTTGCGGCGTGCGCTCGGAGTGGGCGATGCCGCGGCCGGCGGTCATCCAGTTGACGTCGCCCGGGCGGATCACCTGGTCCGAACCCAGCGTGTCGCGGTGGCCGATGGCGCCCGACCACAGATAGGTGACGGTGGCCAGGCCGATATGCGGATGCGGGCGCACGTCGATGGCCGTACCGGGGTGCATGAGTGCCGGGCCCATCTGGTCGACGAACACGAACGAACCGATGCTGCGGGCCTGCAGGGTGGGCACTGCACGGCGCACTTCCAGGCCGCCGATGTCGTGTACGCGCGGGGCGATGATGGTGGTCATGCGGGCGTTCTCGCTGGCAGGGATCAAGGCGGTCAGCATCGCATGCTGTCGTGACGGTGACATTCCCCGTTCGGGTAACAGGTTGTTCCAGCCAACGGCGCAGCCCCTCGTGGCTGTTGGTTGGTTGGTCGCGTAAGGCAGAAGCAAAATCAAAGGCCGCGCTTGGCCGGGCGGGTGGGTTGCGCAGGACACGCCGTAAACCCATCCATGGGGGCTCGATGGCGCCATCCATGGCGCCAACGGTCCTGCGCAACCCACTCGCCCGGCCTCTGACACTTTCCGTGTGCCGTCCAGCCACGGAGAAGAAAAAAGAAAATCAAAATCAAAATCAAACGCTGGTCGCTTCGCTCGCATCCACGCATGGCGTGGATCAAGCGTGTCGACCAAGGTCGACACCTACCAACAGCCGCGTGAACCTGTCAGGGGTGGGGCGGTGTCGGGTTGCGGGGTGTCCGCGGCATGGATGCCGCGGCCAAGCCCCCAAGGATGGGTTTACGGCGTCCCCGCAACCCGACACCGCCCCGCCCAACAAACAGAAAAGCCAGAGCCGCTTTGGCTCTGGCTTTTGCTGTAGCTGTTGTTGTTGCCTCTGCGGGTGCCGGGCCGCAGGCCCGGCCGATCAAACCACCGGTTCGCGCAGGACCGGGTTGTCCCAGCCCGGGCGCGGGGCGAAGCGGTCACCGTGACGCTGCTGCAGCGCCTTCAGTCGCTCCACGATGGCATCGGCACCGACCGCACGGATGTGCTGGATCGGACCGCCGCGGAACGGTGCGAAACCGGTACCGAAGATCACGCCCGCATCCAGCAGGTCCGCGTCGGCCACCACGCCTTCGTGCAGGCACGCGACTGCCTCGTTCAACAGCGGCAGGATCAGGCGATCTTCCAGATCGGCAGGCGCCTGATAGTCGCGCGCCACGTCCGGCTTCTTGGCCCGGCCGTTTTCCCACGTGTAGATGCCCTGGCCATCCTTCTTGCCGCGCTTGTCCGGTTCCACCGCCTGCAGCGCCGCCGGAATCTGCAGGCCCAGGAACGGTGCCAGTTCCTTGCTCACGCCAGCGGCCACGTCCAGGCCCACGGTGTCGATCAATTCGATCGGGCCCATCGGCATGCCGAACTTCACGGCCGCCTTGTCGATCACCGGCCCCGGAATGCCTTCGGCATACGCGGTGGCCGCTTCCAGCATGTACGGGAACAGCACGCGGTTGACCAGGAAGCCGGGGGTGCCGGCCACCGGCACCGGGAACTTGCCCAGCGCCTTGCAGAAGGCGGCCAGGCGACGCTCGGTTTCAGTCGCCATACCATCGTGATGAATGATCTCCACCAGCGGCATCTGTGCCACGGGATTGAAGTAATGCAGGCCGGCGAACTGCGCCGGACGCTGGATGTGATCGCGCAGTTCCACCAGCGGAATCGACGAGGTGTTGGTGGTCAGCAACGCGTCGAGCTTCATCTTCGGCTCCAGCGTCTGGTACAGCGCACGCTTGGCTTCCGGGTTCTCGATGATCGCTTCGATGACCAGATCGGCCTGCGCCACGCCGTTGCCTTCCAGATCGGCACGCAGGCGCGCGGCTACGGCCGGGCGCTTGCTCTCGTCGCGCACCTTCTTGGCAAACAGCGCCTGCGCGCGTTCCATGGCCGGGTCGATGAAGCGCTGCTCGCGGTCCTGCAGGGTCACGTCGAAGCCCTTGTAGGCCGCCCACGCGGCGATGTCACCGCCCATCACGCCGGCACCGATCACGTGCACGTGGCGGATGCCGGAATCACCACCACCGAGGCCCTTCAGGCGTTCGGTGAGGAAGAAGATGCGGATCAGGTTGCGTGCGGTCGGTGTGCTGGCCAGCTTCACCACCGCGCGTCGTTCGGCGTCCAGGCGTGCCTGCACCGGCTTGCCGCCGCTGCGCTGCCAGGTGCTGATCAACGCATACGGCGCCGGGTACTGGTCCTTCTTCGCCTTGCGCGCAACCTGCTTGACCATCTGCGGTGCCAGCAGCTGGCGTGCAAGCCAGGTATTGGTCGCCCACGCCGTCGCGCGCTGCTTGAACGGGCGGGTGGTGCCGGACAAGGTCAGCGCCACGGCGGTGTCGAGTACTACGGCCGGTGCCACCACCTTGTCGACCAGGCCGATGCCGCGTGCGGCCGAGGCCGACAGCGTGCGTCCGGTCAGCATCATGTCCATCGCAGCGGGCGCGCCGACCAGCTGCGGCAGGCGCGCGCTGCCACCCCAGCCCGGGAAGATGCCCAGCTGGGTTTCCGGCAGTCCGATGCGGGTGGAACTGTCATTGGACGCGACGCGGTAGCGACAGGCCAGGGCCAGCTCGGTGCCGCCGCCCAGGCAATGGCCATGGATGGCGGCCACGGTCGGGCAGGGCAGTTCGGCCAGCTTCTGGTAGGTCGACTGGCCACGGCGGATGGCATCGTTGACGGTGCCGCGGCGATCGAATTCCTGGAATTCCTTCAGGTCGGCACCGGCGATGAAGCCTGCCTTCTTGATCGACTGGATCACCACGCCCTTGGGCGGGTCCATGGCGATGCGCTCAAGCAGATCGCCCAGCTCCAGCAGGACATCCTGCGACATTGCGTTGACACTGCTGTCCTGACGATCAAGGGAGAGGACCACCACGCCATCGTCGCGGATCTCGGGGTGCCAGTGGCTGAAGCGGAGACCATCGAAGCTTGAGAGCATGGACGTTCCATCCGGTTGTGTATGGAGAAGGGGGCTATGATCCAGAGGTTGTTTCCCCCGCGTCAAATCCCAATAGCAGGGGTGTGGCGCCCCGGATCGCAGGCCTTGGACCGGAACGTTAACGGAACGGTGGTTAAAAGCTGGTGCGGCGCCAGGTGATCGGCGACTGAACTTTTCCCGGGATTGGCAGTCTCATTGCCCGACGTCGGTTGGGCTGACAGGAGTGCGGCCCCTCATGGCCGATGTTGATACACCACAGGAGCTGGATCTGGAACTGGTCCGGCGCGTGCAGCACGGCGAGAGTGCCGCCTTCGATGTCCTGGTGCGCAAGTACCAGCATCGGGTCGTGGCCCTGGTCGGTCGCTACATCGCCGACTGGAGTGAATGTCAGGACGTGGCCCAGGACACTTTCATCCGTGCCTACCGTGCGATTGGAAGCTTCCGTGGCGACGCCCAGTTCTCAACCTGGTTGCATCGGATCGCCGTGAATACCGCCAAAAATCATCTGGCTTCGCACAATCGCCGCCCGCCGACCGATGACATCGACATCGGTGACGCCGAGCAGTTCGACAGCGGCACACGCCTGCGCGACACCGACACGCCGGAGCGCGAGTTGATGCGCCAGGAGCTGGAACAGACGGTGATGAAGGCCGTCAACGCGCTGCCGGAAGAACTCCGGTCAGCGATCACCCTGCGCGAGGTGGAAGGCCTGAGCTACGAGGAAATCGCGCAGAAGATGGGGTGCCCGATCGGCACCGTGCGTTCCCGGATCTTCCGGGCGCGCGAGGCGATCGACACCGAACTCCGGCCGCTGTTGGACATCGGCAGCGCCACCCGCGAGAAGAGCCGTATATGACCCGCATTCCGAACAACGAATCGCACAACCACCAGTCTCCCGCCGGGCAACGCCTGGACGAACGCCATCGCCAGCAGTTGTCGGCGCTGGTCGACGGCGAGCTGGGGGCAGACGAGGCGCGCTTCCTGGTGCGCCGCATGGAACACGATCCGGAACTGGCCGGCTGCCAGGAACGTTGGCAGCTGCTGGGTGACGTCATGCGTGGCCAGGCGTCACTGCTGGCACCGGCCGGTTTCAGCGCCGCCGTGGCTGCCGCCATCGCCGCCGAGCCTGCGCCGCTGGCCGAGCCGAAGCGACAGGCCCGTCGTAGTGGCTGGCGTGCCTGGGGCGGCGGAGCCCTGGCCGCTTCGGTTGCCGCCGTAGCGCTGTTCGTAGGCCGCGAAAAACTGCAGGAGGCGCCGCCCGTCGATGTCTCCGCACCGCAGGTGATCGCCAGCCAGGCGCAGTTGCCGCCGGCATCCGGGCAGCCCGAGGCTGTCACCGAGGCATCGGTGGACACCGCCACGATGGCCGTGGCCAGCGTGCCGGCGGTGGCCATGGCCGCGGCCAGCCGTCGCCAGGACGCGCGCCGCGCCAGCGCCACCCGCAGCCAGCAGGCCGCACGCGTGGCCCAGCGCGATGACACCCCGTTGCGCGCGGTCGCCAGCCAAGCGCCGCTGACCCCGACCGTGCCGGCCGGCAGCGCGCGCAACCTGCCATTTGGCGAGGTCGGCAGCCTGCAGGCGCGGCCGTGGCCGCGCTCCAGCCTGGCGCCCGCCGCCGGTGGCGCCCTCAATGCCAGCTTCCCGGCGCATGCCGGTGGCGCCGCGTTCTATCCGTTCGAGCCGCGCCTGCAGGATGATCTGCCGGCGCCGCAGCGCCCGCGCGACTGAGCCGGGTAACGTCACACGCCCCGCCGCCAGCGGGGCGCTTCTTTCCCTTTCCATCCGACCCGGAGGTTGCCGTCCGATGACTCCCCGACTGCGCACACAGGCCATTGGCCTGTTCGCCCTGACCCTGCCGCTGGTGGCCTGCGCCCAACCGGCGGCGCCGACGACCGCCCCGCCGCAGGCCGCCGCCGCTGCTGCGGCGCCGCGCGCACCGGCGCAACCGCTGGTCAGCGGTCTGCCTGACTTCACCAATCTGGTGGAACAGGTTGGCCCCGGCGTGGTCAACGTCGACACCACCATTGTCCGCAGCAACCGTCAGGCACGCGGCGGCATGGGCCCGGGTGATGACGAGATGCCCGAGTTCTTCCGCCGCTTCTTCGGCCCGGATTTCCCGATGCCGGGGCAGGGCTCCGGTGGCCAGGACGGTGGACCCAGCATCAAGGGCCGGGGCATGGGTTCGGGCTTCATCATTTCGCCTGACGGCTACGTGCTGACCAACTACCACGTGGTCGCCGACGCCAGTGAAGTGAAGGTCAAGCTCGGCGACAGCCGCGAATTCACCGCCAAGGTGGTGGGCAGCGACCAGCAGTACGACGTGGCCCTGCTCAAGATCGACGGCAAGAACCTGCCGACCGTGCGCGTGGGTGATTCCAATACCCTCAAGCCCGGTCAGTGGGTTGTCGCAATCGGCTCGCCGTTTGGCCTTGATCATTCGGTCACCGCTGGCGTGGTCAGTGCCCTCGGCCGCAACACCGGGGGGCCGGACCAGCGCTATGTGCCGTTCATCCAGACCGACGTGGCGATCAACCAGGGCAATTCCGGCGGTCCGCTGCTGAACACCCGCGGTGAAGTGGTCGGCATCAATTCGCAGATCTTCTCGGCCTCCGGCGGCTACATGGGCATCAGCTTCGCGATCCCGATCGACCTGGCGATGAACGCGGTCGAGCAGATCAAAAAGAGCGGCAAGGTCACCCGTGGCCAGCTGGGTGCGGTGGTCGAGCCGATTGATTCATTGAAGGCGCAAGGCCTGGGCCTGCCCGACAGCCGCGGCGCGCTGGTCAACCAGATCGTGCCGAACAGTGCCGCGGCCAAGGCCGGGGTCAAGATCGGTGACGTGATCCGCACGGTTAACGGTGCGCAGGTCAACAGCTGGTCCGACCTGCCGCCGCTGATCGGTGCGATGGCGCCGGGCAGTCGGGTCACTCTGGGCGTGATCCGCGACGGCAAGCCGCGTGACCTGAGCGCGACCCTGACTGCCTTGGCCGAGGATGCGCAGGGCAATGCCCGCAGCCCGTCCGCAGGCAATGACATGGCCGCTCCGCAGACCGGCGCCAATGCCCTGTTGGGGCTGGAGGTTGCCGACCTGACCGCGCCGCAGCGCAAGCAGCTGGGCCTGGAGGCGGGCGAAGGTGTCCGCATCACCGCAGTGAAGGGCGAAGGCGCACGTGATGCCGGCCTGTCCGGCGGCATGGTGATCCTGCAGGTGGCCAGCAATCCGGTCGGCAGCGTGGAAAGCCTGAACCGTGCACTGTCCGGGTACAAGAAGGGCGACGTGGTCATGCTGCTGGTCCGTACCGGCAGCGGCAACAGCGCCTTTGTGGCGGTCAAGGCCGGCCCGTAACAACGGATGGCCGCCTTCACGGCGGCCCATGTGGTATCCCCGAAGCCCCGCCCTGGCGGGGCTTCGGCCATTCCGGGGCTTGCCCGGACAGGCCAACCACGCGGCCACCCTCCGGGCGTGCGATAATCGACCGTTACCCTGACGACGCCGCGCGCCGCCGCCACCTCTCTATGTCCTCTGATTCGATGCGGAACATCCGCAACTTCTCCATCATCGCCCACGTCGACCACGGCAAGTCCACGCTGGCCGACCGCATCATCCAGCTCTGTGGCGGCCTCCAGGCACGCGAGATGGAAGCGCAGGTGCTCGACTCCAATCCGATCGAGCGTGAGCGTGGCATCACCATCAAGGCGCAGTCGGTGTCGCTGCCGTACGTGGCGAAGGACGGCCAGACCTACCATCTGAACTTCATCGACACCCCCGGCCACGTCGACTTCTCCTATGAAGTCAGCCGCTCGCTGGCCGCCTGCGAGGGCGCGCTGCTGGTGGTCGATGCAGCCCAGGGTGTGGAAGCGCAGTCGGTGGCCAACTGCTACACCGCCGTGGAGCAGGGGCTGGAAGTGGTGCCGGTGATCAACAAGATCGACCTGCCCACCGCCGATATCGAGCGTGCCAAGGCCGAGATCGAGGCCGTGATCGGCATCGATGCCAGCGACGCAGTCCCGGTCAGTGCCAAGACCGGACTGAACGTGGTCGACGTGCTGGAAGCGATCGTGCATCGCATTCCGGCGCCGGTGCCGCGTGATACCGACAAGCTGCAGGCGCTGATCATCGACTCGTGGTTCGACAACTACCTGGGCGTGGTCTCGCTGGTGCGCGTGATGCAGGGCGAGATCAAGGCCGGCGACAAGCTGCAGGTGATGTCCACCGGCCGCAACCACCAGGTCGACAACGTCGGTGTGTTCACACCGAAGCGCAAGGTGCTGCCGGCACTGCGTGCGGGCGAAGTGGGCTGGGTCACTGCCAGCATCAAGGACGTGCATGGCGCGCCCGTCGGTGACACCCTCACCCTCGCTGCCGATCCCGCGGCGAAGCCGCTGCCGGGCTTCCAGGAAATGCAGCCGCGCGTGTTCGCCGGCCTGTTCCCGGTCGATGCCGAGGATTACCCGGACCTGCGCGAAGCGCTGGACAAGCTGCGCCTGAACGATGCCGCGCTGCGCTTCGAGCCGGAAAGTTCCGAAGCGATGGGCTTTGGTTTCCGCTGCGGCTTCCTCGGCATGCTGCACATGGAAATCGTGCAGGAGCGCCTGGAACGCGAATACAACCTGGACCTGATCAGCACCGCGCCGACGGTGGTGTATGAAGTCCTGAAGACCGATGGCACGATCATCAACATGGACAACCCGGCCAAGCTGCCGCCGTTGAACCATGTGCAGGAGATCCGCGAGCCGATCATCCGCGCCAACGTGCTCACCCCCGAGGAGTACATCGGCAACATCATCAAGCTGTGCGAAGAAAAGCGTGGCAGCCAGCTCGGCATCAACTACCTGGGCAGCCAGGTGCAGATCAGCTACGAGCTGCCGATGGCCGAAGTGGTGCTGGACTTCTTCGACAAGCTGAAGTCGGTCAGCCGTGGCTATGCCTCGCTGGACTATCACTTCGTGCGCTTCGATGCCGGTCCGTTCGTGCGCGTGGACGTGCTGATCAATGGCGACAAGGTCGATGCGCTGTCGCTGATCGTGCACCGCAGCCATGCCGATCGTCGTGGTCGCGAGCTGTGCGAGAAGATGAAGGACCTGATCCCGCGCCAGCAGTTCGACGTGGCCATCCAGGCCGCCGTCGGCTCGCAGATCATCTCGCGCACCACGGTCAAGGCCATGCGCAAGAACGTTCTGGCCAAGTGCTATGGTGGCGACGTTTCGCGCAAGAAGAAGCTTCTGGAAAAGCAGAAGGAAGGCAAGAAGCGCATGAAGCAGGTCGGCCGCGTGGAAATTCCGCAGGAAGCCTTCCTGGCCGTGCTGCAGATGGACAACAAATAAGCCCCGAAACCGGCCTTCGGGCCGATCGTCCGGTGACGTTGCAAAGGACCCTGAATGAAACTGTTTGAGATCCTCCTGGTCGTGCTGACCCTGGCCTCCGGCCTGATCCTGCTGGCCGACAAGCTGTACCTGGCCAAGCGTCGCGCCCAGCGCGCCGGCCTGCTCGACACCGAGCCGGTGCTGGTGGACTACTCGCGTGCGTTCTTCCCGGTGCTGGCGATCGTGCTGATCGTGCGCAGCTTCATCGCCGAGCCGTACAAGATCCCGTCCAGCTCGATGATGCCGAACCTGCTGATCGGCGATTTCATCCTGGTCAACAAGTTCTCCTATGGCCTGCGCCTGCCGATCACCAATACCCGCTTTGTGCCGGTCGGTGATCCGGCCCGCGGCGACGTGGTGGTGTTCCATTTCCCCGGCCATGGTGACAACGACCCGGCCAAGGGCGAGAACTTCATCAAGCGCGTGATCGGCGTGCCGGGCGATACCATCGTGTTCGAAGGCGACGGCGTGATCCTCAACGGCGAACCGCTGAAGTACGACAACAAGGGCATCTACGCCGGCCACAAGGGCCAGGGCGAGGGCGCCAACCTGTTGGTCGAGCACCTGCCGGGCCGTACCCACACCGTGCTGGAGACCGACTATCCGCGTGGCCAGGGCCAGTGGACCGTGCCGGCCGGCAAGTACCTGGTGATGGGCGACAATCGCGACAACAGCGACGACGGTCGGTTCTGGGGCCTGCTGCCGGAAGAGAACCTGCGCGGCAAGGCGTTCCTGATCTGGCTGAACTGCCAGGGCTGGTTCTGCAAGGACGGCTTCGAACCGTCGCGGATCGGCTCGAGCATCAACTGACTTCACATCCACTCGCGTATCTGGGGAGAACGCAATGAAGACGATGAACACGCAGCGCGGCATGACCCTGACCTCGTTCCTGACGGTCCTGATCGTGGTTGGCTTCTTCCTCTACATCGGCATGAAGCTGTTCCCGATGTACCAGGAGTATTACGCGGTGCGCTCGGCGATGAAGAGCCTGGCCAAGGAACCCGGCATCGGCAGCATGGCGCCGGCCAACATCCAGGACCTGTTCTTCAAGCGGCTGTACATCAACTACTCGGACAACGTGAAGCCGGCCAACGTCAAGTTCGACCGTCGCGACAATGGCTGGACCCTCAAGGTCAACTACGAAGTGCGCCGCCAACTGGTCGGCAACCTGGATGTGGTTGGCAAATTCGATTCTTCCCAGGACCTGACCCGTAGCGGTGCCGAATAAATCTTTCCAACGTGAAGACCTGATCGGTCATGCCTTCCGCGATCCAGACCTGCTCAAGCAGGCGCTGACCCATCGCAGTGCCGGCGCGCCGCATAACGAGCGGCTGGAGTTCCTTGGCGACAGCATCGTCAACATGATGGTCGCCGAGGCGTTGTACCTGCGCTGGCCCAAGGCAGACGAAGGCGCGATGACCCGCGCCCGCGCCGAGCTGGTGCGCGAAGGCGCGCTGGCGGTGATCGCGCGGACCCTGCAGCTGGGTGACCGGCTGACCATGGGGCCCGGCGAAATGAAGTCGGGCGGCCATCGCCGCGACTCGACCCTGGCCGATGCATTCGAGGCCGTGGTCGCGGCGATCTACCTGGACGTGGGCTTTGAAGCCTGCCGGGCGATGGTCCTGCCCTGGTTTGCCGCCTCGATGGAGGCGCTGCCGGCCACCGGGCGACCGGAGAAGGATCCCAAGACCCGCCTGCAGGAATGGCTGCAGGGCCGACAGAAGGCGTTGCCACAGTACGAACTGGTGTCAGAATCCGGTGACGACCACGCCAAACACTTCCGGGTACGCTGCAACGTAGCCGACCCCGCCGCCAGCACCGAGGGCGAAGGCTCCTCGCGGCGGATCGCCGAACAACAAGCGGCTGCGGCCGTCCTTGAACAACTGGATTCCAAGTGAGCGAACAAACTCCCCATCATTGCGGCAGCGTGGCCGTCATCGGCCGCCCGAACGTGGGCAAATCGACCCTGACCAATGCGTTGGTCGGGGCCAAGGTCAGCATCGTGTCCAACCGGCCGCAGACCACCCGTCACCGCCTGCTGGGCATCGCCACCTACCCGGAAGGGCAGCTGGTGCTGGTCGATACGCCCGGTCTGCACAAGGTGCAGAAGCGGGCGATGAACCGGGTCATGAACCGCGCCGCCCGCGGCTCGCTGGAAGGCGTTGACGCCGGCCTGCTGGTGATCGAAGCCGGACGCTGGGACGAAGAGGACAGCCTGGCCTTCAACGTGCTGCGCGACGCCGGTATCCCGGTGGTGCTGGTGGTCAACAAGATCGACCGCATGAAGGACAAGGGCGCGCTGCTGCCGTTCCTGCAGGAAGTGACCGCCGGCCGTGACTTCTCGTCGGTGCATCCGATTTCGGCGCAGAAGCGCAACGGCCTGGAAGCCCTGGTCCGTGATGTGCTGGCGCTGTTGCCGGAAGCCCCGCCGATGTTCGGCGAAGACGAAATCACCGACCGCAGCCAGCGCTTCCTGGCTGGCGAACTGGTGCGTGAACAGCTGATGCGCCAGTTGGGCGAAGAGCTGCCGTACGCCACCACGGTGGAGATCGAGCGCTTCACCGAGGACGGCAACCTGCTGCGCATCGGTGCGGTGATCTGGGTCGAGCGCGAAGGCCAGAAGGCGATCGTGATCGGCAAGGGCGGCACCCGCCTGAAGGAGATCGGGGCCAAGTCCCGCCTGCAGATGGAGCGTCTGTTCGGGGCCAAGGTGTTCCTGGAAACCTGGGTGCGCGTGCGTGAGGGCTGGTCCGATGACGAGGCCGCGCTGAAGGCCTTCGGCTACGAATAAGCCGCGACGGTCGCTTCGATGCTGATCGAGGACGACACCGGCTTCGTGCTGCATGCGCGGGCCTATCGCGAGACCAGCCTGCTGGTCGAGGTATTGAGCGCCGAGCACGGCCGGATCGGCCTGCTCGCGCGCGGCGTTTCCACGGCCAAGGGCCAGGTGCTGCGAGCGGCCCTGCAGCCCCTGCAGTGGATCCGCTTCAGCGCGCTGCAGCGTGGCGAACTGGCCCAGCTGCGCGGTGCTGAAGCGTTGGATGTGGCGCCGCGCCTGCTCGGCCAGGCCATGCTGGCCGGGTTCTATTTGAGTGAACTGACCCTGCGCCTGTCGCCGCGCCAGGATCCGCTGCCGGAGTTGTACCTGGCCTACGGCGAAGCGCGTGCGCGCCTGGCCGTGGGTGCCGGCCTGGCCTGGACCCTGCGTCGTTTCGAACGCGAGCTGCTGGCGGCGCTGGGTGTGGGCTTCGATCTGGAGACCGCCAGCGATGGCCAGCCGATCGACCCGGCGGCGCGCTATGAGCTGGACCCGCAGGAAGGACCGCAGCGCCTGCTCAGTGAGCGTGGCGGCGAGCGTCGCGCGGCGGCTACAGGTTCAGCACTGTTGGCCCTGGCAGCTGACGACGAGCCGGACGCCGCCGATCTGGCCAGCCTGCGCCTGCCGATGCGGGGGGTGCTGGCTCATCACCTTGGCGCACGCGGCCTGAAATCGTGGGAGATGCTGGAGCAGCTCGCGCCCAGGCGGTGAGGGTGGTGTGCCCGGCAGGGCTGCGCCCTGCACCTGCAGAGGCCGGAGCAACGGCAACAGCAACGGCAAAAGCCGGCATTCCGTGGGATGGCAGGGTGGGTCCGGTTGCGGGGGACGCTGCAAGTACGTCCCTGTAAGCTCGGTCGCCGCATCCATGCGGCTCACGCCCCCGCAACCGGACCCACCCCGCCTTCGACAGATCTCCGCGATCTGTCGGAATGGCATGGCCTGTTCTTGGTGGGTGTCGACCTTGGTCGACACGTAGATCCACGCCATGCGTGGATGCTCTTCGTTCAATTCTCGAAATATTCGATTTCGATGGAGATTCATCCACGCATGGCGTGGATCTACTGGCCACCGGGAAACTGTCGATGCGGCGACTAAGCCCGCATGGATGGGGTCACGGCGTCGACAGTTTTCTACTGCAGTTGGTAGGTGTCGACCTTGGTCGACACGTAGATCCACGCCATGCGTGGATGCTCTTCGTTCAATTCTCGAAATATTCGATTTCGATGGAGATTCATCCACGCATGGCGTGGATCTACCAGCCACCGGGAAACTGTCAGGGGTGGGGCGGCATGGGGTGGCAGGACCGTTGGCGCCATGGATGGCGCCATCGAGCCGCCATGGATGGGTTTACGGCGTGTCCTGCCAACCCATGCCGCCCCGCCATCCCGCAGGAAGCCGCTTTGGCTGTTGCCGTTGCTCCGGCTGTTGCATCTGCAGGTGCCGGGCGCAGCCCGGCCGAACCCCTCAGTGCAGCAGAGCAGCTACGGCGGCGCGGAACACCGCCTGTGCCTGCCCCGATTCGGGCGTGTGGTGCAGCTGCCGCACCGCGCGTGCCAGTCGCGCTGCACCCACGAACCCGCAGCTGGCCTGCAACCGGTGCAACTGGCTGCGCAGCTGGCGCTCGTCGTGCTGGTCCACGGCCTGTTCGACCGCGTCGCGCACGCCCGGCAGTTCGGCCAGGAACAGTTCGCGCAGGGCGATCAGGTGGTTGCGCTGGCCATTGAGCGCCGCCAGGGCGGCGGTTTCATCCCAGTCCTCCAGCGCCAGCTCGACCGCCGCTGGCGGCACCGTGGAGCCGGCGGGGCTGTTGACCAGCGCACGACGGACCGCCTTGAGCAGTTGGTCGCGACCCAGCGGCTTGACCAGGGTGTCGCTGAAACCGGCCTCGCGCAGGCGTGCGTGAATGGCAGCATCGCCGTCGGCGGTATGCGCCAGCGCCGGGGTGTCCGGGTGCGAGCGCCGCAGCTGGTGCAACAGCTGGGCACCATTGCCGTCCGGCAGGTTGACGTCGATCAGCCACAGGTCGTGGGCACCGGGCTCGGCGCGCGCCAGGGCGCTGGCCAGTGAGTCGGCGGTGTCCACATCCGCTGGTAACGTTTCCAACGCCGCTTTGAAAAAACCACGGCTGATGATGTCGTCCTCGACAAGCAGGAAGCGGGGTCGACTGGCCCGCGGGGTCATCTGCATCAGGGCTGCCTCCATGTCAGCTGGGGTCAATCATCAAGCACGGCGGCGGCGGGCGCAAGCGGCCAGCGGCCCCGCCGGTCAGGATCTGCGACAATACGGCCCCACTTTTGCCCGCAGCCTGTTGCCACGTGGCCCGATCCCGCTCCCGTATCGACCGTACTCCCTTCCAGACCGAGATCCTCGACCTCAGCCATGATGGTCGCGGTGTTGCCCGCCGTGAAGGCGAGGGCGGCAAGGTCACCTTCATCAGCGGCGCCCTGCCGGGCGAAGTGGTGATGGCCGAACAGACCGCCCGCAGCCGCCACTTCGATGAGGCGCGCACGGTGCAGGTGCTGCAGGCCTCGACGCAGCGGGTCACCCCCAAGTGCCCGCATTTCGGCACCTGTGCCGGCTGTGTGCTGCAGCACCTGGATGAAGACCAGCAGATCGTCGCCAAGCAGCGCGTGCTGATGGACAACCTGGAGCGCATCGGCCATGTGAAGCCGGGCACCGTGTTGCCGCCGCTGGTCGGCGACAGCTGGGGCTACCGCCGCAAGGGCCGGTTCTCGGTGCGCCGGGTCGAGAAGAAGGACAAGACCCTGGTCGGCTTCCGCGAACAGGATCCGCGTTTCGTCGCGGACCTGCAGCAGTGCCTGACCGTGATCCCGGAAATCGGCACCAAGGTGGAGGTTCTGTCGACCTTCATCGAATCGCTGGACGGCAAACGCGACATCCCGCAGATCGAGTTCATCGCCGGTGACCAGGCTGTGGTGCTGACTGTGCGCCACATGCAGCCGCTGAGTGACGCCGATCGCGCGGCCTGGGCCGCCTTTGGCCAGCAGCAGGGCTTTGTCATCTACCTGCAGTCGGGCGGCGTGGATACCGTGCAGCCGCTGGACGGGCTGGGCGTGGCACTGTCGTTCCGGCTGGCGCCGTGGGATGTCGAACTGGCGTTCCGTCCGCTGGATTTCATCCAGGTCAATGCCAAGCTCAACGAGAAGATGATCGCCCACGCGCTGGGCCTGCTTGAACCGGGTGCCGACGAGCGTGTGCTGGACCTGTTCTGTGGCCTTGGCAACTTCACCCTGCCGCTGGCACGCAAGGTGCGCGAAGTGGTGGGCGTGGAAGGTGATGCCGGGCTGGTGGCGCGTGCGCGCGAGAACGCCGAGCGCAACGGACTGGCCAACGCGCAGTTCTACAGCGCCGACCTGACCCAGGACCAGCGCAGCACGCCGTGGATGCGCCAGGGCTTCGACAAGCTGCTGCTGGATCCGCCGCGTTCGGGCGCCATCGAAGTGCTGCAGCAGCTGCCGTTGAAGCAGTTCAAGCGCATCGTCTATGTCAGCTGCCATCCGGGCTCGCTGGCCCGCGATGCCGGTTACCTGGTCAACGAACAGGGCTTCACCCTGGTCAGCGCCGGTGCGATGGACATGTTCCCGCATACCGCGCACGTGGAAAGCATCGCGGTGTTCGAAAAGCGTTGATGGATGCAGCGCCGGGGTCTACCCGGCGCCTGCCCTGCCGCGTGCGCGGAGGCAACGCGGTCAGTCGGCCGGGGCGTTCTGCCACTGGCCGTCCACGCGCACGAAGGCCATCGACTGCTCGCCGTGCTCGTTGCCGTCGCCGGCGCGCACCGTGCATTCGATGACGGCCCTGTCGCTGGCAACGTCGCAGTTCCTCACGTCCTGCACCTGCAGGGCGCCGGCCGCCTGCTCGTAGCGTGCGCGCAGGGCGGGGTCGGCCTGCTGCTGCGCCTGTGCGGCGATCCGTTCCCGCAGCAGGGCCTGCACCCGATCCTTCGGCGGCGCCGGAACCGGGACATCGCGCTGGTCAGGCAGGGTCCACACGCCGCCCACCAGTGCCAGCCGCAGCAGCTGCGGTCGCGAATTGATGCCTGCGCTGGCGGTGGCGATGCAATCGACGGCGTCGCCGGCCTCGGCTGCTGCGCAGCTGTCCAGCGCCTGCAGGCGCGGCCGGAAGGTCTCGGCGACCAGGCGGCTGCTGTCGCTGGCGGGGCGATCGGCAATGGCCTGATCGAACATCCGGTCCATCGCGGCCTGTGCCTGCTGCAGCGATGGCATCGCCGTTGATGCGGCATTGGCGGCCACACACGGCAGCAGTGCCGACAGGGCAAGACAACGACGAAGACGACGGGAAAGCGTCATGAGCGACCATTCCTTGGTTGGGGGCCGTGCAGTGTAGTCGTGCCTGCCGGCGTGCCGATAGGCAGCGTCTGGCGTGAGCCGCATACTGTGCCCATGGGCATTGAAATCGAACGCAAATTCCTCGTCACCCATGATGGGTGGCGCACCGCCGCGCACCGGGTCGTTCCGATGGCACAGGGCTATATCAACGATCTGGGCGCGCTCGACCGCGGCACCCAGAACGCCTCGGTGCGGGTCCGCATCGAAGGCGAGAAGGCCGCGCTGAACCTGAAGTCGCGAACGCTGGGCCATACCCGGCAGGAGTTCGACTACCCGATCCCGGTGCAGGATGCGCGCGATCTGCTAGCGTTGTGCGTCGGCGGCCTGATCGACAAGCGCCGGCATCTGGTCGAGTACGCCGGCCTGACCTGGGAAGTGGATGAGTTCCTTGGCGACAACGCCGGCCTGGTAGTTGCCGAAGTCGAGCTCGACAGCGCTGATCAGGCGATCGACCTGCCGGACTGGATCGGCGCTGAGGTGACCGACGACGCGCGCTACTACAACGTGGCGTTGGCCAATATTCCCTATTCACAGTGGTGAAGTAGAGGGGCGTCTTGATCCCAGCTGTGCAGAATGCGACTTAATTGCCTCCGTGCCCTTTTTTCGGGGCGAGCAGGCCACATGTCGCAGGGATGAGAATCGACATCTACTCCGACGTGGTCTGCCCCTGGTGCTGGATCGGCAAGCATCGCTTCCAGCAGGGTGTGCAGTTGCTGGGCGCCGACGCGCCCGAACTTGAGATCCACTGGCAGCCGTTCCAGCTCGATCCGGATGCGGACGCCACCCCGGTTCCGCTGCGCGAGGCCTATGAGCGCAAGTTCGGCGGTGCCGAGCGCACCGAGCAGATTCTTGGCCAGACCCAGACCACTGCGCGGGCCGAGGGCCTGCCGATGGACTTTGGCCAGGGCCAGGTGCGGGTAACCACGCTGCCGGCGCATCGCCTGTTGTGGCTGGCTGGCCAGCACGGCGTGCAGGAGGCGGTCGGCGAGGCGCTGTTCCGTGCCCACTTCGAGCATGGACGGAATCTGGCCGACCCGGCGGTGCTGGTCGAGGCCGGCGCTGCTGGCGGTCTGGCTGCAGACGAGATCCAGCAGATGCTGGCCGGCGATCGTGGCCTGGCCGAAGTGGAAGCGGGCCTGGCGCAGGCCCATGCCCTGGGTATCTCCTCGGTGCCCACCTTCGTCATCGACGGCCGCTGGGCCGTATCCGGAGCCCAGCCCCCGGAAGCCTTCGCCAACGCGCTGCGCCAGATTGCCGCCGAGCAGGCGGCGGGGCAGGGCGCGCAGGGTGCCCCGGATGACAGCGGCGACGCCTGCGGCGCGGACGGCTGCAAGGTCTGACCGGACCGCAAAAGGGGACGGAGGGGATTAAGTCGTATTCGGCACCAGTGGGTCGATTGCGCGTTAATCCCCTCCGTCCCCTTTTTTGACCACTGCGCCTGTTGGCCGGTTCTGCGACAATGCGGCACTGCGCCATGCGGGCGCCCGTTGTGGAGATCGACCATGCTGCTGATCGGCGTTGCCGGTACTGAACTGACCACCCAGGAACGCGACTGGCTGCAGCACGATGCTGTGGCCGGGGTGGTGCTGTTCAAGCGCAACTTCGCTTCGCGGCAGCAGGTGACCGAACTGTCGGCGGCAATCCGCGCTGCCGCACCGCGCCCGCAGTTGATCTGCGTGGACCAGGAAGGGGGGCGCGTGCAGCGCTTCCGTGAGGGCTTCAGCGAGCTGCCGCCGCTGCAGGACATTGGTGTCCAGTACGCCAAGGACCCCGACGCTGCACTCGCACTTGCCGAGCAGCATGCCTGGCTGATGGCCAGCGAAGTGCGCGCCAGCGGTGTGGACCTGAGCTTCGCGCCGGTGGTCGACCTTGGCCGTGGCAATCGCGCCATCGGCAACCGCGCCTTCAGTGAAGACCCGCAGGTCGTGGCCGCGTTCACCGCCGCCTACGTGCGTGGCATGCACGCGGTCGGTATGGCCGCCACCCTCAAGCATTTCCCCGGCCATGGCACCGTGCTGGAAGACACCCATGTGGACACCGCGATCGATCCGCGCGCGCTGGATGAACTGCGTGCACAGGATCTGATCCCGTTCGCGGCCGGTATCGCTGCCGGCGCCGATGCGGTGATGATGGCGCACGTGGTCTACCCGCAGGTCGCGCCGGAACCCGCTGGCTACTCGCCGCGCTGGATCCAGCAGATCCTGCGTGGCGAACTCGGCTTCCGCGGAGTGGTGTTCTCCGACGACATCGGCATGGCCGCCTCGCACAGCGCCGGTGGCGTGCCGGCGCGCGTGCACGCGCACCTGGATGCCGGCTGCGATGTAGTGCTGGTCTGCCACCCGGAACTGGTCGATGAAGCCCTGCACGCGGTGCAGGGACGCTCCCTCAATACCGCTGCGCTGCTGGGCCTGCTCGGCCGCGGCGCGCTTGGCTGGGATGGCCTGCTGGCCGATGCCCGCCATGGCGACACCCAATCCCGTCTGCTTCAAACCCTTGGAAGAACCGTCTGATGCCGAACCTCACCATTTCCCAGGCCCTGGCCCAAGCTGATCTGCTGGTCGACCGTCCCACCATCGACAAGGCCATTGCCGGCATCGCTGACGCCATCGCGCGCGATTACCAGGGCGAGGTGCCGCTGTTCCTGTCGATCATGCACGGTGCGCTGCCGTTCGCAGGCCAGCTGGCACTGGAGCTGGGCGCGCGTGGCCAGGACGTGCAGTTCGATTACCTGCACGCCACCCGTTACCGCGGCGAGACCACTGGCGGCGACCTGGTGTGGAAGCACAAGCCGGCTACCGCGCTGTTCGGCCGCCGCGTGCTGCTGGTCGATGACATCCTCGACGAGGGTTACACCCTGCAGGGCGTGCGCACCTGGTGCCTGGAGCAGGGCGCGACCGACGTGCGCATTGCCGCGATGACCGTGAAGAAGCACGATCGCGCACTGCCGGACGTCACCGCCGACTACGCCGGTATCGAACTGCCGGATCGCTACGTGTTCGGTTTCGGCATGGACGTCAACGAAACCCTGCGCTGCGTGCCGGCCATCTACGCGATGAAGGAATAACAACGCGGCCGCCTGCGGCCTGCGTTTCCTGCCGCCGGCATCCTCGGGTGCCGGCGTTCTTTTTTCTCTGGAGTGCTTTTCATGCAACAGATCGCCCTGGCCGTGATTGGCGGCACCGGTGTCTACAACCTGGCCAAGCTTGACGACGTGCAGACCCACGAAGTCTCGACCCGTTTCGGACAGCCGTCCGGCCCGGTGCGGATCGGGACATTGCTCGGTCATCGCGTGGCTTTCCTGGCGCGCCACGGTGAAGGTCATTCGCTGCCGCCGCACAAGATCAACTACCGCGCCAACCTGGCCGCGCTGCAGCAGATCGGTGCGCAACGGGTGTTGGCACTGAATACCGTGGGCGGCATCGGTGACGATTTCGGTCCGCGCGTGCTGGCCTGTCCGGATCAGGTAATCGATTACACCTGGGGCCGGATCAGCACGATCTGCGAAGAAGAAGGCACCGACGTGGTGCACGTCGACTTCGGCCATCCGTACACGCCGATGCTGCGCAGCAAGATCCTGGCGGCGGCGAAGGTGACCGGTGTGAAGGTCCACGATGGCGGTTGCTACGGCGCAACGCAGGGCCCGCGACTGGAAACCATCGCTGAAATCGCGCGCATGCGCCGCGATGGTTGCGACCTGGTAGGCATGACCGGCATGCCCGAAGCGGCGCTGGCACGCGAGCTGGGGCTGGATTACGCCTGCCTGGCGATCGTTGCCAACTGGGCCGCCGGGTGCGGTGACGGCGAGGAAATCACCATGGCCGAAGTACTGGCCAATGTGCAGGCCGCCAGCAACGGACTTCCGGAACTGGTCGGCGAATTGGCGCGGGGGTGATTGTCTTCGCGTAACAAGCTTTGCATACTCAGCTTGTGCGCGGGTTCAGCGTACACCACCCATTCATTGCATAAGGTCACGCATCACCATGCCGAACGGTACCGTCAAGTGGTTCAACGACGCCAAGGGATTTGGCTTCATCTCGCCGGAGGACGGCAGCGCCGACGTCTTCGCGCACTTCTCCGCGATCAACTCCAAGGGCTTCCGCAGTCTGCAGGAAGGCCAGAAGGTCACCTACGACGTGACCCAGGGCCCGAAGGGCGCCCAGGCCTCGAACATCGTTCCGGCCGAGTGATCCACTCGATAGTGCGTTGAAAACCCCGCTTCGGCGGGGTTTTTTTTTGCGGGCCGTGAACGTGAAGATGCTTTTGCGGCGGGAGCGCCTGTCCTTGCGTGCGAATGTCCCCCGGCGCCGGCCTGCGGCCATCGCCTCCTCCTTTACTTCGCACGCAATGACAGGCGCTCCCGTTGCGGAATCGCGCGCGCGCCAACAGGGGCCATGAAAGCTGAGCGCCGCCACCACTGCCGGCTCTCCTGCGAAGTAGAGGAGGAGGCAGCCGCGCAGAGGCTGCCGGGGGACATTCGCAGGAGAGCCGGCAGTGGTGGCGGAGCCCGATGCACAGCTTCTGCTGGGAAGCCAGCTGATGTACCGCCCCTGCGCCGATGGCACAATGCGGGCATGACGGAACGACTGCGCATCGCCGTAATTGGATACGGCACCGCTGGCCAGGCATTGGCCATCCTGCTCACCCGTGATGGCCACGAGGTGGAGATCTTCGAACGCGTGCCGACGCCAGGGCCGGTGGGCGCGGGTTTCCTGCTGCAGCCCAGCGGACTGCAGGTGCTGTGGCAGATGGGCCTGCTCGATGCCGTGCGTGGCTACGCCATGCCGGTGCGCCGGCTGTATGGCGATACGCCGTGCGAGCGCGCGGTGATGGACATGGGCTATGACGGCCTGGATGCGCGCCTGCATGGCCTGGGCATGCAGCGGGGCGCTCTGTTCTCGGTGCTGGACCAAGCGCGCGAAGGCGCCGGCGAGCTGCACGTGGGCACGACCATCGTCGACGTCGACCACCAGCAGGGTCGACTGCGCGACAGCGACGGCCGCACGCACGGACCGTTCGATCTGGTGGTTGTCGCCGACGGCGCTGCGTCCACGCTGCGCAACGGCATCGAAGGCGGCGCGGCGCTGGACCGGGTGTACCCGTGGGGCGCGCTGTGGTGCCTGTTGCCGGCCGAAGACTGGCCGCACATGCAGCAGCTGCGGCAGCGCTACGTCGCCGCGCGCAAGATGATCGGCCTGCTGCCGGTCGGCACCCGTCCGGGTGACCATACGCCTCGCCTGAGCTTCTTCTGGAGCCTGCCGCGCGCGGATTTCGAGCGCTGGCAGGGCGATGGCATGGCACCCTGGCTGGAAGAACTGCATACGCTGTGGCCACAGGCGGGCGCGCGTTTCGCCCATCTGCAGGACGCTGGGCAACTGGCGCGCGCGGTGTACCGCGATGCCGTGATGAAGCGTTGGCATCAGGGCCGGCTGGTACTGGTCGGTGATGCAGCACATGCGATGAGCCCGCAGCTGGGGCAGGGCGTGAACATGGCGCTGCTGGATGCGCTGGCACTGCGCGATGCGTTGCGCACCCATGGTGGCGGTGAACCGGCATTGCAGGCCTATCAGGCGCAACGGCGTGCGCACGTGGCGGTGTATCAGCGCTGGAGCCGCTGGCTGACGCCGCTGTTCCAGTCCGATCGCGATGCGTGGGCGAAGGCGCGCGATGTGCTGCTGGGACCGATGGGACGATTGCCTGGCGGGCGCGGTCACATGCTGCGCGTGCTCAGCGGTACCCAGCACGGGTGGCTGGGCGCGTTGCCGCTCGATCCGGCATTCATTGAAGCGCTAGCCGCCTCGCCCTCGGCCGCACAGAGCGTGGCAATTCCGGCCACCGCGTGAAACTTCCGTCACGTCGATTAACGATTACCTCACCCCGTATATGCGACAAGAGATGAGCACGCGGCAGCCGCGTCGCCCGTTTTCCTTTTCGTGATCGATCATCGCGTGGCCCGGGTGGCATCGCCGTCGCTGCCTGCTGCGGCCCGGATGTGCCGCACGATGTACGAGGAGGACGCCATGTTGTTCGCGGTCGAGAAGCTGGAATCGGAAATCTGCAAGCTGCGCGGTCTGCTGCGGATGCTGCACGAGGACCAGCCCGACGTACTGGAAGATGTGTTCGAGTTCCATGTCGGCAGTTTGATCAGCCACGCATCACCGGAAAGCCACGACCATATCCGCGCCTGCGCCCACGAGATGCTGGTGGCGATACAGGCACTGCCGCGCCACGCTGACGAGGAAGCGCCGGATTTCAGTCTGATGCCCGGGATTGTCGCCCGCCCGTCGTAATGCAGGGCAGGCCTCGACGTAGGCCTCGACGAATCAGCGAACCGGCAGCGGCACCACGCTGTCTTCCACACAGGCGAGCAGCTGTTCGCCCGGTGCCAGCACAGGCACGACACCGGCGGTGAATGCCGAGAACGCCGGCAGTATGGTGATGCCCTGGCGCAGCCAGAACGCGGGGAAGCGTCGACGCAGTGCCGGCAACGCAACCTGCGGATGCACATGGCCCGCCAGCACGTGCGCGGAGGCATCAGCCAGCGGCTCGTGCCGCAGCAGGAACGGTCCCAAGCGCGCGTCGTCATGCATCTGCACCTGCAGCGCCGCCTTCGGCAGATCACGGTCGTGATTGCCGCGCACCACATGGATGTCCAGCGCAGCGTGCTGCTCGCGCCAACCGAGCCATTGCTGGTACCAGGCCGCGCGATGCGCCGGGCCATGCAGGACGTCGCCGAGGATCCATAGGTGCTGGCACTGGTGCAGGGTCACCATGTCCTGCAGGCGCTGCAGGTCATTGCCGGTACCGCCGGCCGGCAAGGCGATTCCCGCACGCCGGAATACGTCCGCCTTGCCCAGGTGCAGGTCGGCGATCAACAACGTGCGACGCGCCGGCCACAGCAGCGCCCGACCGCCCAGCAGCAGCATCGACTCACCGCCCAGCTGCAGCGGCAGATCAGCGGCCATGACGGCGCTCCAGCTGCTGCGCGGCACGCTGCACGCGCGTGCGCCAGTCTTCATTGCTGAACTGCCCTCGCAGGCGCTCGGCCCACAGCGGAAATGCCAGTGGGGTCAGTGAAGATGGCTGCTGCAGCGACAACGAACGTGTGGCGATGCCGGCCAGCACCTGCTGCAGTCCGGGCAGATCCAGGCTGTCGTGCAGCACTTCATGCTCGGCCAGTGCCAACAGCAGATGCTCGGGGTCGTGCTCGCGCAGTACGTCATGCAGCAGTCCGGCGGAGGCCTGCAACTGGCGCAGCGAGCGTGGCATGCCACCAGGAAGGCTGGGCACCAGCAGGCCCGACACGCGTGCGATGCCGCGGAACTGACGGCGCGCCAGCTCGCCCAGGTTCACCGCTTCGCGCAGGTCCGGCAGCAGACCTGCAGCGTCCAACATCGCCCGCCAGTCCTGCTCCTGCAGTTCCACCGGCGTTGCCGGCGCGAGCACCAGGCCATGGTCGTTCACCGCATAGCCGATGCTGTTGCGCTGCCGTCGGGTGCAGCGCAGCGCCAGCAGCGCGGCCAACGCTTCGTGCACATGGCGGCCCGCAAAGGGATAGACGAACAGGAACTGGCCCTCGCGTCGGCGCACGTCTTCCACCAGCAGGTGGCCGGGCGATGGCGGCGCAGACAGCTGCGACTGCAACGCCAGCAGCGGCGCAAGCCAGCGCGACTCCACGCTCTGGTCGGCGCCTGACAGCACCATCTCCAGTTCGCGCCCCAGTGGCATCGACAACGGCAACTGCCCGCCCTGCCAGCGCGGCACCACGCCATCACCACCGCCACGTGCCACACGCACGAACGCGGTCATGTCGCGCAGCTGCACCAGCTCCAGCAGGCGTCCTGCAAACTGGAAGCGGTCGCCCCGGCGCAGGCGGCTGGCGAACTGCTCTTCCACCGCGCCCAGGCTGCCGCCACGCAGGAACTGCACGCGCACGCTGCCGTCGCTGCTGATGGTGCCGATCGACAGCCGATGGCGCAGCGCCTGGCGGCGATCGGGCATGCGGTAGATGCCATCGGCATCGCGTACCACCTTGTGGAACTCCGGATACCGGGACAGCGCACGTCCGCCCTGCACGATGAAATCGAGCACGGCATTCCATTGCGCGTCTTCCAGCGCGGCGAAGGCATGCGTGCCACGAACCTGTTGCAGCAGTGCATCGGCGTCGAAGCCGCCAGCCAGCGCGCGGCTGACCGCGTGCTGGGCCAATACATCCAGCGACAAGGTGGGAGGACGGCGTGCTTCGATCACCCCGTCATGCAACGCGCGTCGGGCCGCCGCGTACTCGGCCAGTTCCAGCGCGTGGCTGGGAATGCACAGTATCTCGCCGCTTGCACCGGGCCGATGGCGTGCACGCCCGGCCCGCTGGCGCAGGCGGGCCACGCCCTTCGGACTGCCCAGCTGCAGCACCTGGTCGACTTCCGGAAAGTCCACGCCCAGATCCAGGCTGGACGTGGCCACCACGCACCGCAGCGTGCCGGCACGCAGTCCGTCTTCCACCTGCTGACGCAGCGTGGGATCCAATGAGCCGTGGTGCAGGGCGAGCGTACCGGCATCTTCCGGCCACACCGCCGCGAGGGCCTGGTGCCACAGTTCCGCCTGCGCACGTGTGTTGGTGAAGAGCAGGCTGCTGCGCGCGCGGAACACTGCATCGAGCACGCGCGGAAGCTGGGAAAGGCCTAGATGCCCGGCCCACGGAAAGCGTTCGCCGGGTTCGGGCAGCAGGCTGCGTATCGTCACCGGCCGCTGCCGTGCGCCCTCCACGATCGGTGCCTGGGGCCGGTGTGGCAGCAGTACGTCGCGTGCCTGCGGCAGGTTGCCCAATGTTGCCGACAGCCCCCACAGCTGCATCGTGGGTGCTGCCTCACGCAACAGCGCCAGGTTCAACTGCAGCAGCACGCCGCGCTTGTTGCCCAGCAGTTCGTGCCATTCGTCCACCACCACGCAGCGCAGCTGGCGCATGCGCTCAAGGGTGTCGGGATAGCTGAGCAACAGCGCCAGCGACTCCGGTGTGGTCACCAGTACGTCGATGCGACCTTCGCGGGCCAGGCGCCTGTCGCGGTTGCTGGCATCGCCGCTGCGCAGCCCCACGCGCCAGCCCAGGCCAAGGGCGTCGATCGGTGCCTGCAGCGCGCGTGCGGTATCGCTGGCCAGCGCACGCAGCGGTGTCACCCACAGCACCTGCAGCGGGCGTACCGCGCTGGCACGACGCGGTGTGGGGGGCGGGTCGAGCATCGCCTGCAGCAAGGGGCCGCCGAACATGGCCAGGGTTTTGCCGCTGCCGGTGGGGGTGTGCAGCAGGCCGGATTCTCCGGCCAGGTAGTGGCGCCACATCGCGCGCTGGAAGGGCAGGGGGCGCCAGCCGCGGTTGCCGAACCAGTCGTTCAGGCGCTGCAGCGCATCGCTGCGCTTCATCGCGCCAGCGCCTGCAACTGGGCCAGGTGGTCGGCTTCGGCAGCCGGCTTGTCGTGGCGCCAGCGCAGGATGCGTGGAAAGCGCACGGCAATGCCGGACTTGTGGCGCGCGCTGCGGTTGACCGCTTCGAAGCCGAGTTCGAACACCTGCTCGGCACTGACGCTGCGTACCGGGCCGAAGCGCTCGCGGGTATGCGCGCGGATCCAGCGATCGAGGGCCAGAATTTCCTTGTCGTCCAGCCCGGAATAGGCCTTGGCCACCGGAACCAGCGTGTCGCCGTCCCAGACCCCGAAGGTGTAGTCGGTGTAGAGCGTGCTGCGCCGGCCATGACCCGCCTGTGCATACAGCAGTACGGCATCGATGGTGAGCGGCTCGACCTTCCACTTCCACCAGTCGCCGCGGCGACGCCCGGATTGGTAGATCGAATCGCGGCGCTTCAGCATCAGCCCTTCCACGCCGCGCTCGCGCGATGCTTCGCGCAGCTGCGCGGCATGCTGCCAATCGTCGGCGGTCACCTCGGGCGACAGCTGGATGCGCGGATCGTCGAGCGCGCCGACCACCTCGGCCAACTGCGCGCGACGTTGCTGCAGTGGCAGCGCACGCAGGTCTTCGCCGTCGCGTTCAAGCAGGTCGTAGGCGAGCACGCGCACCGGCGTGTTGCGCAGGGTGGCGGCGCCGGGTTTGCGGCGCTGGATGCGGGTCTGCAGCGCGGTGAATGCACGCGGAAGATTGTCAGCGTCGTCCCATGCCAGCAGCTCTCCATCCAGCACGCAGCCATCGGGCAGCGATGCGGCGGCCTGTTCGATCTCCGGAAAGCGACCGTCCAGCCGTTCTTCGCCGCGCGACCATAACGCCACCTCACTCTGGCGCCGCAGCAGCTGCAGGCGGATGCCATCCCACTTCCATTCCAGCAGCCAGTTGCTGATAACGCCCAACCGCTCGGTGGGCTCACCTTCCAGTGGCGAGGCCAGAAAGAACGGATAGGGCTGCTGGCGATCGGTCGGCAGTTCTTCGGCAGACAGCAAGGTGGTCAGCAGGCCGGGAGAGGGCACCCAGTCGCCGAGCATGCGCTGGGCGATGCGGGCGATGTCCAGCCCGGACCATTCGGCCAATGCCTGCTGCACCACGCGCTGCGATACACCAACGCGCAGTGCGCCGGTCAGCAGCTTGTTGAAGACCAAGCGTTCGGCCGATGCAAGCTGTCGCCAGCCCTCGACTACAGCGGCACGACGCACGGGCTCTGGCTGGTTGGCGACGGCAAGCAGGTGCTGTTCGATCCAGTCGGCCAGGGGGCGATCCTCGCCTTCGCTGGCAGCATCATCCAGCAGCAGCGTGAGCGTCTCCGCAAGGTCGCCGACCTGCGCGTAGCTGTCCTCGACCAACCATGGCGGCAGGCCGGATTCTTCGGCGATCCACGCCCGCAGTTCGCCGCTGCCCGCGATCTTGCGGCGCGCGCCGCCCACCTTGCCACCGCTGAGCAGGTACAGCGCCCACGCCGCGTCGTGCGGTCGTGCGTGCTGGAAGTAGTCGATCAGCGCCGCGCGCTTGTCCAACGTCGCGGTGCTGCGATCCAGTCGCTGGTACAGCGCGGCGAAGGCCTTCATTCCTCGCCTCCGAAATCGGTGCGGAAGGCTTCGGCGGAAATGCCGCGCTCGCGCAGGTACGGAATCAGCGCATCGGTGTTGCCGTGGGTGGCGATGATCCTCTGCGCGCCGGTCTGCGTGATCGTCTGCAGCAGTGCTGGCCAATCGGCATGGTCGGAGATCACGAAGCCGCGGTCGACGTTGCGGCGGCGACGATTGCCGCGCAACTGCATCCAGCCCGAGGCGAAGCCGAGCTGGTGGCGGCCGAACCGGCGCAGCCAGGGGGTGCCGGCGGCCGAGGGCGGCGCCAGGATCAGCTGGCCTGCGGCATCGGGTTGACGTCCCTGTTCGGCAACGGTGAGTGTGTCGAGCATCGGTACGCCGGCCTGGCGATAGACGGCGACGCCGTTGGCGATGGCGCCATGCAACCACGCAGGCTGGTCATCCACCGCGCGCAGCTCGGCAAGCACACGTTGCGCCTTGCCCAGCGCGTAGCAGAGCAGTACGGCCGCCTCCCCACGCTGCGCACACTCGCGACGCCATGCGGCGATCTCGGCCGCCACGGCGCGGGTATCGGGCCAGCGATAGATCGGCAGCGCAAACGTCGCCTCGGTGATGAAGGTATCGCAGGGCACCACTTCGAACGGTGTGCAGGTGGGATCGGGCTGGCGCTTGTAGTCGCCCGACGCCACCCAGACCTGCTCACCGTCGTCGATGCGCACCTGCGACGATCCGAGCACGTGGCCGGCCGGATGCAGCGACACCTGCACCCGGCCCAGCGCGAACGGCACGCCCTCGGCATGCGCGTGCAGCGGCACATCGCCCAGGCGCCAGCGCAGGATCGGCACGCTGCCGGTGCTGCAGTGGTATTCGCCCATGCCGGGCCGCGCATGGTCGCCATGACCATGGGTGATGACCGCGCGCGGTACCGGCCGCCAGGGATCGATATGGAAATCGCCTGCCGCGCAGTACAGCCCTTCCGGCCGCAGTACCACCAGATCGTCATTGCCTGCCATGCCATCACTGTGGCGTGGTGGTCGTGCACACCGCGAGAATCGGCCTGAACGCGGGGTTGCCGGACGATACGGCACAATCGGGCCGCACACCTCTTGCCGGCGGGGAAGGAACCGATGAGTGGACCGAGCTTCAACAGCAGCGCTCCCTACGAAACCCACGTGGTGCTCAACCAGCCGCCACCGTTCGCCGGTCGCCAGTTGTGGACCGACGACATCGCACTGATGGAGGCCGTACAGCGCGAGGGTGCAGCAGCGTTCGCGCCACGCCTGGCGGTGTATGGAGGGCTGGCCGGGGACGAGCTGTACCGCATCGGCTTCGACGCCAACCGCGACCGCCCACGCCTTCGCACGCACGATGCGCAGGGCCATCGCATCGATACCGTGGAATTCCATCCGGCGTACCACCAGCTGATGCAGACGGCGAAGGAGCACGGCGTTGCCGGGTTGTCCTGGCATGAGCCGCAGCCCGGCGCCCATGTCGCGCGCGCTGCACTGAGCTACCTGCACCACCAGGCCGAGGCAGGCACCAGCTGCCCGTTGACCATGACTCATGCAGCGGTAGCCGTGCTGCGCGGGCAGCCGCATCTGGCCGAGTGGTCGCGCAAGGCCGCCGCACCGGTATACGACCCGCGTGATGTGCCGGTGGCCGACAAGGCCGGCATCACCCTGGGCATGGGCATGACCGAGAAGCAGGGCGGCTCGGACGTGCGCGCCAACACCACCCGCGCCGAACCCATCGATGGCGAGCGCTATCGACTGGTCGGGCACAAGTGGTTCTTTTCCGCACCGATGTGCGATGGCTTCCTGGTACTGGCGCAGGCGCCGGCCGGATTGACCTGCCTGTTGATGCCGCGGCGGCTGGCCGACGGCGATCGCAATGCGTTCCGCCTGATGCGCTTGAAGGACAAGCTGGGCGACTGGGCCAACGCCTCCAGTGAAGTGGAGTTCTGCGGTGCACAGGCCTGGCGGGTGGGCGAGGAAGGGCGTGGCGTGGCCACCATCATCGGCATGGTGATGATGACCCGGCTGGACTGCATGCTGGGCGCTGCGGCGGAAATGCGCATGGCGCTGGCACAGGCGCTGCACCACGCACGGCATCGACGCACCTTTGGAAAGCCGCTGATGGACCATCCGCTGATGGCCAACGTGCTGGCCGATCTGGCGCTGGAGTCGGAAGCCGCCACGGTGCTGGCGATGCGTATCGCGCGCGCGGTCGATCACGCCGGTAGCGATCCGGCCGAGGCCGCACTTGCGCGGCTGGGTACGGCATTGGGCAAGTACTGGATATGCAAGCGTGCGCCTGCGTTCGTCAACGAAGCACAGGAGTGCCTGGGCGGTGCCGGCTACGTGGAGGAATCGATGTTGCCGCGGCTGTACCGGCAGGCGCCGTTGAATTCGATCTGGGAGGGCAGCGGCAACATCCAGTGCCTGGATGTGCTGCGCGCGCTGGCGCGCGAACCGGAGGTGCTGGCGGCACTGCGCGGTGAACTGGAGGCGGTATCCGACCGTGATGCGCGCTATGCGGCGGCGCTGCAGCAGTGGCGCGATGCGGCGGCACCGGAGGAGGCACAGGCGCGGGTGTTCTGCGAACGCACGGCCTTGCTGCTGCAGGCGGCGTTGTTGCTGCGTGCACGCAGTCCTATGGCAGAAGCATTCATCCGCAGCCGGCTGCAGGGCGAACATGGGTTGGCATTCGGCACGCTGCCGGCCGGGGTGGATGTGGCGGGGATGCTGGCGCGCGCGTTGCCGTAGTGGTGGCCAACGGCGAAGCCCCTCGTGGTGGGCGCTGCAGGAGCATGGGCAGGGCCGCGCGGGTGGGCTGCGCAGGGGGCGCCGTGAATACGTCCCTGTAGGCTCGGGCGCGCCATCCATGGCGCTTACGCCCCTGCGCAGCCCACCCGCGCGGCCTTGGACGGTTTCCGTGCGCGCCCAGCACGGAATCAACAGAAGAAGCGAAAAGCAGAAAAGCCGCGGCGATGCCGCGGCTTTTCCTGTAGAGCTGAGCCCGTGCTCGGCTTTTCCGGTAGCGCCGGGCCGTGCCCGGCGAACGCGAAGGCCTTAGTGCTTGGCTTCTTCCTTGGCGGCGGTGGCCTTGGCGTCGTCGGCCACGTCGCGAGCCTTGTCGGCAACCTTCTGCGCGGCATCGGCAGTGGCGTCGCTGGCGTGCGCGGCGGCATCGGTCGCTGCGACCTTGGCCTTGTCGGCCGCGTTGGCGGTGGCGGCGGCGGCGCTGTCCAGCGCCTGCTGGGTGTCGGCGGCAGCCTGCTCGGAGGCGGCGGCGGTCTTGTCGGCGGCGTCACGGGTGGCTGCGGCGGCCTTGTCGACGGCATCGCGTGCGGCGGCACCGGCGCTGTCGGCGGCCTGCGCGGCATCCTGCTTGGCCTGTTCGGCTTCCGGGCCCTTGCAGGCAGCCAGTGCAAGCAGCAGGGAGGCGGCCAGCAGGGTGGTGGTCAGCGGGCGAATCTTCATGGCGGTCTCCGGTACTGCAATGGATGGGGACGCCAGCCTATTCATACCGTTGTGAAGACGTGGTGGTGACCTGCACACGGAACTGCGCGCAAAGAAAAAGCCGCTGGCGAACCAGCGGCTTCTTCAGAACAGCTTGAAGAAAGAAGTTATTACTTCTTGGCTTCTTCAGCAGCGTCCTTGGCCTTCTCGGCGGTGCCTTCAGCAGCCTTGGCAGCGTCGGCAGCAGCGCCGGCAGCAGCGTCGGTGGCAGCGCCAGCAGCCTGGGCAGCGGCGTCAACCGAAGCGTCAGCAGCGGTGGCGGCGGTGTCAGCGGCCTGCTGGGCAGCGTCGGCGGTCTGGGCGCCAGCAGCGGCGGCCTGGTCGGCAGCAGCCTGGGCTTCGGTGGCGGCCTGGTTGGCCGAAGCAGCGGCGTCCTGGGCAGCTTCCTGCTTCGAGCAGGCGGCCAGGGCCAGAGCCAGGGACATCGCGACCAGCAGCTTGTTGATGCTCATTGTGTAAATCCTCGTCGTTAGAATTAGGCAACGCGCATGCTGCGCGCCGACAACATGATGACAAGCCAAGATTGGGTGTCAAGCGATCCCGCATTCATTTTTGCGAAATAGACGTTAAACCCTTTCAGATCAACTCGATGGCGATAGCCGTCGCTTCGCCGCCGCCGATGCACAGGGTGGCAATGCCGCGCTTGCCGCCGCGCGTGCGCAATGCGTTGACCAGGGTGACCACCAGGCGTGCGCCGGAGGCACCGATGGGATGGCCCAGCGCGCAGGCACCGCCATTCACGTTGAGCTTGTCGTGCGGGATGCCCAGTTCGCGCATCGGTGCCATCGCCACCACGGCAAACGCCTCGTTGATTTCGAACAGATCGATCTGGTCCAGCGACCAGCCGGTCTTCTCCAGCAGGGTGTGGATGGCGCCGATCGGGGCGGTGGTGAACCACTCCGGTTCCTGCGAATGGGTGGCATGGCCGACGATGCGCGCCAGCGGCTGCAGGCCGCGCGCGGCAGCATCTTCTTCGGTCAGCAGGACCACGGCGGCGGCGCCATCGGAAATGCTGGAGGAACTGGCGGCGGTCACGCTGCCGTCCTTCTTGAAGGCCGGGCGCAGGGTCGGGATCTTGGCGATGTCCGAACGGCCGGGCTGTTCGTCGCTGGCGACCTCGACTTCACCCTTGCGGGTGGCGACCTTCACCGCAACGATTTCGTCGGCGAACGCGCCGTTGGCCTGGGCTGCCTGTGCGCGCTTGACCGATTCGATGGAGTAAGCGTCCTGCTCTTCGCGGGTGAACTGGTACTTGTCCACGGCGCATTCGGCGAATTCGCCCATGGCCTTGCCGTCATAGGCATTGACCAGGCCGTCGTGGGCCATGTGGTCCACCGCCTGGAAGTTGCCGAAACGGTTGCCGGTGCGCGAGTTGGGCAGCAGGTGCGGGGCGTTGGACATCGATTCCATTCCACCGGCGACCACGACCTTGGCCGAGCCGGCCTTGATCAGGTCATGACCGAGCATGATGGCCTTCATGCCCGAACCGCAGACCTTGTTGAGGGTGGTCGCGCCGACCGACAGCGGGATGCCGGCGGTGATCGCTGCCTGGCGGGCAGGCGCCTGGCCGAGATTGGCCGGCAGCACGCAGCCCATCAGGACTTCGGAGACGTCGCTGGCAGGAACGCCCGACTGTTCCAGCGCGGCGGCGATGGCGGCCGCGCCGAGGGTCGGGGTCGGAACGCCGTTGAACTGGCCGAGGAAGGAGCCGATGGCGGTGCGCTTGGCGGCGGCGATGACGATGTTGGACATGGCAATCTCGTTGATGCGTGAGCAATATTCGGAAAGGAGACGACGGGCGTTGGAAGCGGCGCCGTTTCCCGGCAGACTGCGTGGGGGTCGGCTCAGTATAGAGGGTCGGCGAAGACTGCCGCTGGGCAGTACTGGATGCCTGCCCGGATGGCGGCAGGCCAACGTTCATGGGAAGGAAACGATGGAACGTAAGACGATGGGAAGGTCGGTCCTGGCATCGGCGCTGGCGGTGGCGCTGTCGGCGTGTGGCGGTGGAGGGGGCGGCAGCAACGTGCGCATCGACCCGCCACCAACCACGCCGCCGGTCACGCCCCCGGTCACCCCACCTCCCGCGTCCAAGCCGCTGGAACCGGCTGTGGATGCGCATCTGGCACAGACCAACGCGCGTGCCGCACAGGTCACTGGAGCGACCGGCCGCGGCGTGCGCATCGGCATCGTCGATTCGGGCGTGCTGCGCAACGCTGAAGCGCTGAACGGACGGGTAGTGGCCAACCTCAACTACATCGACCCGAGCCGCAACAATCTCAACGTCGATGACGTGCTTGGTCATGGCACGGCCGTCGCCAGCCTGGCCGCCGGTGCATCGGTGGGCGTCTGGCCCGGCGGCATCGCACCGGGTGCGGAGATCGTCTCGGCACGGATCATTTCCGACACCACGCCCAAGGATGACGGCAGCGGCAAGGGCAATTCCTTCAGCGGCACGCTGGGCGTGGCCGGGGTCCACCAGGACCTGATCAACTACGGCGTGAAGGTGATGAACAATTCCTGGGGTGGCCTGTACTGGACCGACCTCGGCACCACCGCGCAGGTCGCGGCCGAATACCGCCCCTTCATCATCAATCACGGTGGCCTGGTGGTGTTCGCCGCAGGCAACGAGGGGCGCGACCAGCCCAGCAGCGTGGCCGCGCTGCCCAGCCAGCGTGGCGTCGGCGGATCGCTGCCGGCAGCCGATCTGGAAAAAGGCTGGCTGGTGGCCACCGCGATCGATCCGAACAAGCCCGGTGAGCGTGCACCGTGGGCCAATGCCTGTGGCGACGCCGCACGCTACTGCCTGACCGCTCCCGGCAGCGCGGTGTTCCCGGAGCCGGGTACCGGCAAATACCTGTGGAACTACGGCACGTCCTTCGCCGCGCCGCTGATCTCCGGTGCCGCGGCGCTGGTCTGGCAGCGCTACCCGTACTTCGACAACGACCTGGTGCGGCAGACCCTGCTCGGCACCGCCACCGACATCGGCGCGCCGGGCGTCGATCCGATCTACGGCTACGGCATGCTCAACATCGGCAAGGCGGTGAACGGTCCCGGCCGCTTCGACTGGGGCGATGTCACGGTCAATGTCGATGCGCCTTCCTCAGGCTCGATCTGGAGCAACGACATCGCCGGCACTGGCGGCCTGGTCAAGCGCGGCGATGGCCGGCTGGAACTGAGCGGCAACAACAGCTACAGCGGTGCCACCCGCATCGAGCGCGGCAGCCTGGCCCTGCGGGGCGGCGCTGTGATCCGTTCCAACGTCAGCATCTCCGGTGCCGGCGGTGCCTCGATGGCCGGCCTGCAGTTCATGCCGGGCACGCCGCGGGTGATCGGCAACGTCGACAACGGCGCCAGCGTGGTGCTGGTCAATGCCAACACCACCGCGACCATCGAAGGCAATTACAGCCAGCGACCGGATGCGCAGCTGATCGTCGCGCTGGGCGTGAACCCGCTGCAGGTGACCGGCACCGCACGCCTGGCCGGTGGCGTGGTGGTCGATGGCATCGTTTCCGGCTATGTGCCGCAGGTCGGCAGCCGCCAGGGCCTGATCCATGCCAACGGCGGTATCAACGGTACGTTCACCACACCGGTGGCCAACACCGGCGCCAACGGCCTGACCCTGCTGCAGGCACAGTACGGCTATGGCAGCAACGACGCGTGGATGGACCTGACCCAGGTCAACGTTTCCGCCGCTGCGTCCGGCCTGGGCGCCAATGCACAGGCATCGGCACTGCGGGTGGCGTCGGCATTCACCGCGCTGGACCGCAACGCGAACCTGCAGGGTTCGGCATTCGGTGCGGCCGCCGGCGCGCTGCAGCGTACGGCGGGCGGGACCGATGGCCTGTCGGCGAGCCTGGAGAGTCTGTCCGGACAGGCGCATGCGCGTGCTGAAGCGTCGACCTTCGACAGTGTGGACATGTCGCGCCGCGCGGTTGCCGAGCGCTTCGACCGCGTGCAGGCAGCGCCGAAGCTGCGTGGCGCCTGGCAGAGCGCGCTGGGCGAAGCAGGGCAGGGCAGCTTTGCCGGCAACGGCGCCGACAGCCAGGGCTGGATGGCAGGCCAGGACGTGGCACTGGGCAGCAATGGTCTGCTGGGCATGGCCTTCGGCGAAACCCGCAGCAACGGCGGCAGCAACTTCAGTGGCGATCGTGGTCGCGACCGCCAGGCGCAGGCGCAGTTGTATGCCGGCTGGAACCTGGGGCGTGGCTACGCGCTGGCCCAGTTCGGTACCGGCCAGTTCACCCGTGAGCTGGACCGCCAGTTGCTGCTGGGCGCCGGTGCCTACGGTGTGTCCGCGCGCTACGGCGGGCGTTTCAGCAGTGCCAGTGTCGAAGGCGGCTATCGTTTCGGCCGCATCGGTGCGTCGTTGACCCCGTACCTGGGGGCCAGCAGCACGCGCCTGGATACCGATGGCTTCAACGAGCAGGGCGGCTTCGGCTTCGGCCTGCGCGGGGAGGCGTCACGTGCACAGCGCAGCCAGATGCTGGCGGGCCTGCGCGGCGAGCGGCAGTGGGGTCGTTGGACCCTGCGTGGCCATGCCGAATGGCAACAACGGCTGGATGGCAGTGAGCAGGCCTGGCAGGCAAGTTTCGTTGGCGTTGATGCCTGGGCGCCGTTGGCCGGTGTCGACGCACCGCGTGGCAGTGCCTTGTTCGGCCTGGCGCTGGAATCGTGGTGGGGCCGCAATGGCCGCCTGAGCCTGGGTATCGACCAGCGCGTGGGTGGCAATGATGCACGGCAGGCGGCGCTGCGCTACAGCACGGGCTTCTGATCGTAGCGCCGGGCCTGCTGCCCGGCGCGTTCATCCGGCGCTGCCGACCCACGGTCGGCACGCGCACGGTTCGCGAGGGCGGCGATCAGCCGCCGCGCAGGTTGCCCAGGCGCGGCGTGCTGCGGCCCAGCGGCATCTTCAGCTTGCCGATCGACAGGATGCGCGCTTCGGCGATCCGGTCAGCCGCGCGCTGCGGGGCGATGTTCTCGCGCTGCGACAGTTCGAAGATGCGCGTCAGGTTGTGGTAGATGCTGCGGATCAGCCGCATCGCGCGCTCGCGGTTGTAACCGTCGATTTCCAGCGACACGTTCATCACGCCACCGGCGTTGACCGCGTAGTCAGGCGCATACAGGATGCCGCGCGCATGCAGCTCGTCGCCGATCTCCAGGCTGGACAGCTGGTTGTTGGCGGTGCCGCAGATGATCTTCGCCTTGATCCGCGGCAGGGTGTCGGCGTTGATCGCGCCTTCCAGCGCACACGGCGCGAACACATCAGCATTCACCTCGTGGATCTCGTCCGGCTTGACGGCCTCGGCGCCGAAATCGTTGACCGCACGATCCACCAGCGCGCTGTCCAGATCGGTGACATACAGCTTGGCGCCACGGTCGCGCAGCAGCTTCACCAGTTCCATGCCGATATGGCCCAGGCCCTGCACCGCGATGCTGGTCTTGCCCACTTCCTCATGGCCGAACTTGAAGCGCATCGAGGCCATCAGCGCCTGCAGCGCGCCATAGGCGGTGAACGGAGCGGGATCACCCGAGCCGCCATGGACCTGGTGCACGCCGGTGACGAACTGGCTCTCCAGGTAGATGTTCTCCATGTCGTTGACGTCGGTACCGACATCCTCGGCGGTGATGTAGCGACCGCCCAGCGAATCGACGTAGCGGCCGAAGGCGCGGAACAGCACTTCGGTCTTGTCGACCTTGGGGTCGCCGATGATCACCGCCTTGCCGCCACCGACATTGAGACCGGCCAGCGCATTCTTGTAGGTCATCGTGCGGCTCAGCCGCAGCACATCGGCCAGCGCATCGTCGGTGCTGGCGTAGGGGCGCATGCGCACCCCGCCCAGGGCGGGGCCCAGGGTGGTGTTGTGGATGGCGATGATCGCCCACAGGCCGGCATCCTGGTTGTGGCAGAACACCACCTGTTCGTGGCCGGTGGTTGCGAGGGTTTCGAATAGCATGGGGTCTCCGATGGCGCGATCTGCGGTGAACTGCGGCGAACTGCCAATGAACGGTAGGGTCCGAAAACAAAAAAAGCGACGTCGTCGGTACAGGGGGACGGGTCGCGCGGCGCCATTCTAGTCCATTCGCCCGGGATATGCCGTCGACGCAGGAAGCGCCCGGGTTAAAGAAGATGAAAGTGCGGCCGATGCTGCGACGACGGCAGGTGGCCGGATGTGATGAAGGCGCAGGCAGTGGCAGCAGCAGGAAAACGACAGGATGGGCGGCGATGACCGCAGCGTGGTGGCGATCTGTGCTGCGTTGGCTGTCGCAGCTGACCGGGCAGGCCCCGGCACGTCTGGCCGCAGCCCCCCGCCAGGCCGTGGCCGCGGCGGCGGCCAGCCTGCAGGGTGACGCCTTGCCGGCGGCCGAGGTCGCCGCTCACCTGCAGCGCGGGCTGCATGCACTGGCCCTGTATCCGCGCTTGGCCGGCGAACCGACCGCGGTCAGCGCGTCGGGTCTGGCCGAGGCGGTGGACCGCGCGCTGCAGGACCGTGACTGGGCTACCCGGCAGCTGCCGCGGCGTCCGCAACTGCTGCCGCAGCTGATCCAGACGGTCAATGACGACGTTGCATCGGCGCGGGTGATGGCCGCGATCATCGGCCAGGATCCGGTGCTGACCGGCAACCTGCTGCGGATCGCCAACAGCCCGGCCTACAAGGTGCACGAGCGGCCTGTGGAAAGCCTGCAGCGGGCGGTGACCCTGGTCGGCACCGAAGGGGTTCGGCAGATCATCAGTGCCGTGCTGGTGCAGCCGGTGATGCAGGTGCAGTGCGAGGTGTTCCCGCAGTTCAGTTCGATCATCTGGGAGCACGCGCTGCTGGCTTCACGCGCGGCCGCCGACCACGCACGCACGGTCACCTTCGGCGATGCCTTCGCTGCGCAATGGCTGGGCCTGGTGCAGGGCCTGGGCGCGGCGCTGGTCATGCGCCAACTGCTGCAGGAAGCGCAGGCGCGCGGCGAAGAGGTGGAGCCCGCGCTGGCCCTGCAGTTGCTGCAGCAGTGGTCACTACCGCTGGCACAGCGGGTGGCTGCCGCCTGGGAACTGCCCGAACCGGTGCATCAGGCCCTGGCGCCTGACGCTGACGGTCCGCTGGCCGACAGCCTGCGACTGGCCAGCGCCGCTGCGGCGGCCAGCCTGCTGTGTCGGCACGGGCATGCCAGCCAAGGCCGCATGCTGGCCTTGCTGGAGCAGTTGCCGGCAGCGCCGCCGCACGCGCTGCGCTGGATCTGGCGGCGCCTGCACGGGCGCAATGTGGAGACCCTGGACGAGAGCCTGCACGGCGATGGCGAAGGGCCCGCCCGCTGATCGTTACAGCTGCGATTCCAGCGGCAACCAACTGATCACCCGCGCCGTCCAGCGCTTGCCGAGGCTGCTGCCGGGCTCGGCTTCGACCCAATGCGGTGGCGGCTCGCGCTGCAGCCAGCGCAGTTCGTCATCAGTGCCCAGTGCCAGCCACCAGCTGTGTTCCGGGCTGGCCAGGCGCAGGTATTCCGCACGCAGCTGCGCGCCCAGCACCGGGTCGTCGAACAGCACGCCCATCTCGGTGTTGAGATAGGCCGAACGCGGATCGAGGTTGAACGATCCGACGAACCCGCGTTGGTCGTCGACCAGCAATGCCTTGGTGTGCAGGCTGGCGCCACTGCTGCCGAACAGGCTGCTGTCACCGGTCTGGCCGCTCGCCTTCAGTTCGTACAGCTGCACGCCGGCCTTCAGCAGCGGCACCCGGTAGCCCATGTAACCACCGTGCACGGCAGCCACATCGTTGGCCGCCAGTGAGTTGGTCACCACGCCGACCTGGGCGCCCCGCCTAGCCATTGCCGAGAGGCCGTCCAGCCCTTCGCTGCCGGGCACGAAGTACGGCGAGATCAACAGTGCCTTGTAGCGCGTCGACTGCAGCTGCCGGACCAGCGCGGTGACCAGCCAGTCGTCATGCGCATCGCCGTGGTGCTTCATCGGTGGATCGGAGAGGACCCGTACCTGCGTGCTCCAGTGCAGCGGCTCGGGGCTGGCGCGCTGGCGCTGGCGCGACTCGGCCACGCGCTGCAGGTACGGTTGCGCCTGCGCATGCAGCGCGTCCAGATCGGACTGGCGTACCAGCTGGCGCAGCTGCGCATCGGTGTAGGTCGCCAGCGCCGAGATCGGAATCGCCGCGTCGCTGTTCCAGTAGTCGTCGAAGATCTGGTTGGCCTGCTGCACGGCCGGGCCGGCCACCACCAGGTCCAGGTCCTGGAAGTTCACATCGCTGCGCGCGCTGAAATATTCTTCACCGATGTTGCGGCCGCCGACGATGGCGATGCGCCCATCGGCGATCCAGCTCTTGTTGTGCATGCGGTGGTTCACGCTGAAGGCGCGTTGCACCAGCTCCAGCGTGCGGGCGATGCCGCTGCGGTTGCGGAACGGGTTGTACAGGCGAAGCTCGATGTTGGGATGCGCATCGAGCGCCATCATCAGCGCATCCTTGTCCTTGGCGTTCATGTCATCGAGCAGGATGCGCACGCGCACGCCACGTTCGGCAGCGTCGTACAGCGCCTTGGCCATCAGGTGGCCGATCAGGTCGTCGTGCCAGATGTAGTACTGCAGGTCCAGGCTGCGGCCGGCATGTTCGGTGATCATCGCGCGGGCGGCGAACGCATCCATGCCATCGCTGAGGAAGGCCACGCCGGATTGCCCCGGATGGGCAGCCTGCAGGGGCATGATCTGTCGATCGATGGGCGTCTGCGCAGGCTGCAGTGGCAGCACCTGCGAGGCCTCGCCGCGCGCCTGCGGGGCCAGGTGGTCGGCCAGCAGCAGGCCGGACAGGACCAGCAGAAGCAGGGCAGCGATGATGATCGCGGCGACGCGCAGCAGACGCCGCCATAGGGGTTTGCGCAGACTCATGACGCCGATGGTAGTTCCACGCCGCGCGTAGATCCACGCAACGCCTGGAAGTAGATCCACGCCATGCGTGGATGAATCGCCATCAGTAGATCCACGCCATGCGTGGATGAAGCACCATCAGTAGATCCACGCCACGCGTGGATGAAGCGCGTGACTCAGAACCGCTCGTCGCTGCCCAGATAGCGCCACTCGCCCACGGCCAGCGGGCCCAGCGCGACCCGGCCGATGCGCAGGCGGCGCACCGCCACAACCTGCAGGCCGGCAGCCGTCACCGCAGTCCTCAGTCCTCTCGCGGTCAGCCCCTTGCCTGCAAAGCGCAGGCGCTGCTCGCTCTGCCAGCTGACCTTGGGGCCACCGGCTTCATGCTGCAGCCGGGCCATCAGCCACGGGCCACGTTCCGGGCCGCCTTCGGCCACTTCCACCAGATACTCCTGTTCGGTGCGGCCCAGGTTCCGCTGCAGGTGCGCGAGCACGGCCGGATCCTGGCTGACCACCACCAGCCCGTTGTCGTCGGCCGGCAGCGAGGAGGCCAGCTGCAGGCCGTGGAAGTGCCGCTGCAGCGGACGGATGTCACTGGCATCCAGCTCGCTGCGGGTCTCGGTGCGGATCAGCGCGCAAAGGGCATCGGCCGGCACGCCGGCCGGCTTGTGCAGCAGCATGCTGGCGCGCTCGGCCTTGCTGTCGCTGGCCTGCTCGGCCACCACGATGCTGGCGCTCTCGTCCACCGGGCGCTGCGGTTGTTCCACCACCTCGCCGTCGACGCTGACCCAGCCGCCCTCGATATAGCGCCGCGCTTCACCACGCGGGATGCCGAGCAGGGCGGACAGGCGTTTGTCGAGTCGGGTCGGTTCCATGGCGAAAGGTCGGGCAGGGGGCGCGCAGTGTAGCCGCTACGCCGTTTCAGCGCTGGCCACGGTTGGCCAGCTCGGTCAGGTACAGCCGGGTATCGAACTCCAGCTGCAGGTAATCGGGCTCCATGTGCTGGCACAGCTGGTAGAAGGCCTTGTTGTGGTCGGCCTCCTTCAGATGCGCCAGTTCGTGCACCACGATCATGCGCAGGAAGGCGGCTGGCGCCTGCCGGAACACGGTAGCGATGCGGATCTCGCGGCTGGCCTTGAGCCGGCCACCGTGTACCCGGGAAATGGCGGTGTGGGTGCCCAGGGCATGCTTGATGACTTCCAGCGTGTTGTCGTAGCAGACCTTGTTGAGCGGCACCGACTTGCGCAGGTAGCGGTCCTTCATGTCCTGGGTGTAGTCGTACAGCTGGCGGTCGCTGCGCACCTCATGCGGGTCCGGGTAGCGCTGCTGCAGCCAGGGGCCGAGCTTGCCCTGTGCCAGCAGGTCGCTGACCTGGGCGACCAGGGGTTCGGGGTAGCCGGTGAGGTACTTCAGGACAGCCATGCAGGGGCGTCGGCGCGTCGGTAGAATGGGGCATCCAGATTACACGCGGTACGTATCGACCATGGCAAAGCCCAACGCGCTGCAGGAACAATTGCTCAAGGCCGGCCTGGCCAAGAAGTCGCAGGCCAGCGCCGCCGCGCGTGAACAGGCCAAGGCCCGCCAGGGCAAGGCCGAGTCGACGTCGGCGGAAGTCCAGCGTGAAGCTGAACGCGCTCGCGCCGAGAAGGTCGAGCGCGACCGCGCGCTGGCCGCCGAACGCAACGCGCAGGCCAAGCTGGCTGAACAGAAGGCGCAGGCGAAACAGATCATCGCGGCCCACGCCGTGCCGCACAAAGGCGAGGACGAGTACCGATTCAGCGATGGCGCGGTGATCCGTACCCTGTTGATCGATACCAAACTGCGCAAGGCGTTGTCGGTGGGCGTGCTGGTCATCGTGGCCCATGGCGACAGCTACGCGGTGCTGCCACGCGCGGCGGCTGAAAAAGTGCGTGAACGCGCCCCGGAAGCCATCATCGTCGACCATGGCACGCCCGGCTCCAGCGCCGAGATCTCCACCGGCAACGCCGAGGACGACGCCTACTACGCGCAGTTCCAGGTTCCCGACGACCTGGTCTGGTAAGGCGGCGCTGAACCGGCCGCAGCGTCCGCCGGGCATGGCCCGGCGCTACCGATTGCGGCGGGGTGTATTGTCCCCATATCAGGCGACACCCCTGCGGAGGATGGCCATGGCTACCGGTTGGGCCGGAGATGGCGCGGTCCAGGACCAGATCGACGCCACCGTCGACGATGCGATTGCCCGCGCGCGGCGCCAGCTGCGCCAGGGCCCGGGTCTGGAACACTGTGAGGAGTGCGACGCGCCGATTCCGTTGGCGCGTCGTCAGGCGGTGCCTGGGGTTCGGCTGTGCGTGAACTGCCAGCAGGCGCACGACGAAGAGGAACAGGCGCAGAGTGGCTACAACCGGCGCGGTAGCAAGGACAGCCAGTTGCGGTAAGGGGGGTTCGGCAGGGCTGCGCCCTGCACCCGCCGAGGCCTTCAAACCAAGGCAAAGGCAACAGCAAAAGCAACAGCAAAAGCTGGCATTCCGTGGGGTGGCGGGGCGGTGTCGGATTGCGGGGACGCCGTAAACCCATCCCTGGGGGCTTGGCAGCCGCATCCATGCGGCTGACACCCCGCAATCCGACACCGCCCCACCTTCGACAGTTTCCCGATGTCTGGTAGATCCACGCCATGCGTGGATGAATCTCCATCGAAATCGAATATTTCGACAATTGATCGAAAAACATCCACGCATGGCGTGGATCTACGTGTCGACCAAGGTCGACACCCACCAAGGGCAGGTCATGCCGTTCCGACAGCTCGCGGAAAACTGTCGAAGGCGGGGTGGGGCCGGTGGCAGGGGCGTGAGCCGCATGGATGCGGCGACCGAGCTTACATGGACGTACTTGCAGCGGCCCCTGCCACCGGACCCATCCCGCCAACCCACAGGAACCCAGCTTTTGCTGTTGAGGTTGCCGGCCAGCGGCCGGCACTACCGCTTCGGCGGGTGCAGGGCGCAGCCCTGCCGACCAACCCGACCTCAGCCGTCGCCCTGGATGCCGCCGGGCGCCTGTGTCGGGTCGCGCCAGCGGCGCACCGTACGCTGGAAGAACAGGTTGTTCGGCAGCTGCAGCACCGTGCCCTCGTGGCCGTCACCGGTTTCCTGCAGCGTGGTGTAGATCAGGTTGACGTCGATCACCCGGCCCTTCAGCCCGGGCTTTTCGCCGTTCTCCAGCACTTCGATGTAGTCATGCAGGCGGAACGGTCGCGTGGTGAAGATCAGCAGCGTGCAGAAGATGTTGGACAGCACGCTCCAGGCCGCGAAGAACGCCACCGCACCCACCGCTGCGAAGCCGGTGAAGGCCGTCCACAGTACCGAGGGCGAGGCGCCGAGCAGGCTGAGGATGTACAGCACCGCGCTGAAATAGACCACGAAACTGGTGATCCGGCGCGCGCCCATCACCATTTCCGGTGGCAGCGTGTAGTGGTCGGCGAAGCGGCGGATCAGGCGCCGGGCCAGGACCCGCAGCAGCCAGGCGGCCAGCAGGGTGATCAGGATCTGCAGGGCGATCCCGATGTCATGCAGCCAGGGGTGGGTCCAGGCGGGCAGGTGGTCCTTCAGCGACAACATCATGGGGCGACAACGTGTGACGGAAACGGGGCTTGATGTTACCCGGCGCGTGTCGACGTTTCGACCGTCTGTGTCCAGGCAAGGCAGACGAGGTCCTGTTTGTGCTGCTGCAGGCAGGCGCGACCGCTCTCGGCACGCCAGTGCAGGGAAACGCCGAACGCCTGCAGCAGCATGCAGGCCACGATCGCCAGCAGGGCGGCGCAGGAAGGACTGGACATGGGTGGCTCCTGGCCGGGAAGGCCTGCGGGGGACCTGTGATGGATGCAGCCAGCCGCGAAAAGGTTGCAAGCGGAAAGCGCGTCGGCAGATCTAAACCTTTTTCCGGCTGGCCGCATCCAACGGATATGCTCGACACCACCATGCCCGCGCCGCCTGCCGCCACCGACGCCGTCGACGAAACCGCCTTGGTGCGTGCGGCGGCGGCCGGCGATACCGCTGCCTATGAACTGCTGTATCGGCGGCATTCGCCGCGCGTGTTTGCCTCGTTGTGGCGGCTGTGTGGCGGCCAGCAGGCACGCGCCGAGGATGCACTGCAGGAGACGTTCCTGCAGGCATGGAAGGCACTGCCCGGCTTCCGTTTCGAGAGCAGCCTGTCCACCTGGCTGCATCGATTGGGGGTCAACGCCGCGTTGATGGAACTGCGCGGCCGCGCCGCCGGGCATGACCACGACAGCCTGGACGACGTTGACGGTGGGATACCAGAGATGGCGGTGCATGACGGCTGCGCCGGCACCGAACGCGATCTGGAACGCGCGTTGGCGACCCTGCCGCCGCGCGCACGTGCGGTACTGGTGCTGCACGATATCGAAGGCTGGAAACACCATGAAATCGCCGGCCAGCTGCAGATGGCGGTCGGTAGTTCCAAAGCACAGCTGCATCGCGCGCGTGGCCTGCTGCGCGCGCGCCTGGGAGACATGACATGAGTACGCACGACCCCGATCACGACCTGCTGGCGCGCCTGCGCGCCCTTCCCGCGGAACGCAGCGCACCGGCTGATGGCTGGGAACGCCTGTCGGCGCGGTTGCCGCCCCGCGAACCGGTTGCCGCGCAGGTGCCGAAGGACAACGTGGTGGCCTTGCCACTGCGCAGCCGTCGACGCTGGTGGTTGCCGGTTGGCGCGGCGCTGGCGGCCAGTCTCGGGCTCTACGCGGTGGCGCCGTGGCGGCATGCAGCCGATACGCTGCCCGCACCACCCAGCGGCCTGCAGCTGCAGGCCGATGCAATGACCGAACAGTACCGGCAGGCAGTGGCGTCACTGCCCGATGGCACTGCGCCGGAGTGGCAGCCCGCGCTGCATGAACTGGATCGCAGCGTGGAACAGATCCGCGCCGCGATGGCGCAGGACCCGCGTGCGCCGCACCTGCTTGGACAGCTGAAGCGGACCTACGCGCTGCGGCTCGAACTGACCCGGCAGGCGGCCCAGGCCGCCACCGGTCTGACAACCTGAGGAGACCCCCCGATGCGAACCTTTTTCCCTTTCTGCGCGGCCCTGCTGCTGGTGCCCGCGATGGCGCTGGCCGATACGCGCGTCGATGAACGCCACAATGTTGCTGCGGGCGGCCGCATCGAACTGAGCAACATTGCCGGCAAGGTGACCGTGCGCGGCTGGGACCGCAATGACGTGCAGCTCACCGGCACGCTCAGCGACGGCCTGCAGCTGCGCCAGGAAAAGAGTGCCAACCGGGTGCGCTGGGAAATCGAGTATCCGCGACGTGGCAACAGTGGTGGCGCCACCCTGACCCTCAACGTGCCGCGCTCGGTGGAGCTGTTGCTGAGCACGGTCAGCGCCGACCAGGACATCAGTGGCGTTGATGTGCGACGCCTGCAGGCCGATACGGTCAGCGGCAGCCTGAGTGCGTCCGGTCGCAGTGGCGACAGCAAGCTCAACACGGTCAGCGGCAATGTCAATGCGCGACTGCAGACGCCGAAGCTGGACGTGAACACGGTCAGCGGCCGGATCGAGGCCGGTGGCGGTGTTTCCGGTGAGATAGGGGCGCAGACAGTGTCTGGCCGGGTCGGCGTCGACGCCGGTCGCGTGCAGCGGCTTGCGGTGGAAACCGTGTCGGGCAGCATCGACCTGTCGGCGGCCGGGCTGGCGCCGGGCGGACGCATCAACGTGGAGTCGGTCAGTGCATCGGTCAGCCTGCGCCTGCCGCGCACGGTGTCGGCGCAGCTGTCGGTGAACAGCTTCAGCGGGTCGATCAACAGTGACGCCGGCAAGGTCGAGCGGCCGCGTTATGGGCCGGGCAGCAGCCTGGATGCCCGTTTGGGCAGCGGCGACGGCGATATCCGCGTGCAGTCGCACTCGGGCAGCGTGCAGGTACGCCTGGACCGCTGAGCGCGGTCCGGCAGGCCGCGGCGGCAGCGCCGCCGCGGTCGGGGGTGGGTCAGCTGGCTTTCTTCAGCGCCCAGGTGGTACCGAGAACTTCAATCTTGCCACCGCTCTTGCGGAACGCGGCCAGGTCGGAGGCGATCGAGTCGCTGTTGACCACGGTGCTGGCGGATGCGCCCTTGCGTTCGCTGCGGATGCTGTTGCTGGCCTTCGCGGGGGTCTTTGCCTTGCGGGGCATGGTTGCTCCTGTCAGGTGGAAGGGGAGGAAAGCGCGCAGGATTCAGCCTGGCGCAGGTAGTCCTGCCGCTCGCGGCGGCAGTCGTCGCCGCCCATCGAGAACTGGCGGCAGATCGCCGGGCGCTGCGAATAGATCGTGCAGCGCAGGTGATACGGATCGATCGCCGCGCACCAGCCTTCCTCGTTGCGCGCCATCACGGCACGGCCGTGGGCGTCGCGCGACAGGAACTGGCCGGGCACGTGGTCGCCGGGCTGCAGCAGGACCGGCAACCGGCAACAGACCGCGTCACAACGGCGGCAGTCGATGGGTGCTGGTTCAGCGTCAGGTTGTACGGCCACAGGGGCCTGGCGGGTGCCCAAAGCGGGTCTCGATGGCGGCTCGGGTAGTACGCGGACCATGATCGAGCCAGAGGGCATGGTCGCCAGACCCGCTGGGCGGGTCAGGCTGCACCATGGGTACACACACCGGCGAGGCCAGCGGAAGGTGCAGGGGTTTTCTAGCCGGCCAAGGGTAGCTCAGACCGCGTAACGTTTTGTTAATCCCGGCTGGCTGCCGCCAGCGCAAGGCCCTGGACGACTCCCAGCGAGGGCTCGCCGTGGACCATCCGGGCGCCCGGGAACGCCTCGGCCGCGGCCTGCCGCAGGTAGCCGGCGCGGGACATGCCGCCGGTCAGGAACACCGCGTCCGGGTCGCCGCCGATGTCATTGCGGACCTGGGCGAGCAGTTCGCGGATCTGGCTCAGGTAGCCATGTGCGGCGGCGGCCAGACCGTCGGCGCTGTTGTCCACGTGCAGGTCGCGCGCGATGTAGTCCAGCGTGCTGCGATGCTCGCTGGCGCCGCTGAGGGCGATCTTGGCGCGCTCGACATCGCGGTACAGGCGGGCGGTGTTGCCGGTGTCCTGCAGTGCCTGCAGGCGCGCGCCCCACGGAGCGTCGACGTTGTCGTAGCTGTGCTGGCGGAACTCGCGCTGGCGGGTCATGTCCTGCACCGTGGCCGCTTCCACGTAGTGGTGGGTGGGCACGCGGGTGATGCCACGGCCGAACAGCGGCATGTAACCGGACAGGCTCAGGGCCAGGTCGATATCGGTACCGCCGCGGGCGATACCCCAGGCGCGGTGGATGCGTGGCGCTTCGCTGCCGCCCACTTCGGCGTGCGCGATATCGGTGGTGCCGCCGCCGATATCGACGATCACCGCCTGATGGCGATCGCTGCTTTCAGCGTGGTAATGCATGGCTGCGGCGGCGGGCTCTTCAAGGAAGTCGATCTGGTCGAAGCCGGCCTGGCTGGCCGCTTCGCGCAGGATGTCCAGGGCCTGGTCGTTGCCGGCCTCACCGATCGAACTGCGGAACTGCACCGGGCGGCCGAGCAGGGCGCTGCGCAGCGGCTGGCCGAGCTGGGCGCTGGCGGTCAAGCGGATGTGTTCGAGGATGTGCGCGGCGATGCCGGTGATGGTCTGCCGCGCGCGCGGGTGCAGGTTGTAGCCGAGCATGGACTTCGGGCTCTGCACGAGGTTGCCTTCGTGCTCCTCGAAATACGCTTCCAGCGCGTCGTCGCCATAGACCGCGTTCTGCAGCAGGTCGCTGGCGCTGCGTTCCTTTCCAGCGCGAGCCTCCATCCACTCCCGGCGCAGGGCGCGCAATGCCTCGCGGCGCAAGGCCTGTGGCGTGCGTTCCTGGCCAGCGGCGCGGGCTGCACGGGCGGCGCTGTCGATCAGCTGCTGCAGTTCGTGTTCCTGCCCGGCGTCGAGCTGGAAATCGTCCGGGTCGGGTACCACGCCGGGGAAGTACACGCTGGTACGGAACTGTTCGGCCTCGCCGAAGCGGATCGGCAGCAGCTTCCCATCACGCACGATGGCGGCGGCGGAGTTGCTGGTACCGAAGTCGATGCCGAGGCGCATGGGGGAGGTCCGGGGACGATCAGGGGCCGCGCACTCTGCTGGAGTTTGCCGCGCGCTGCAAGTTCCGGTGCCTCCCTTGTGCGGGGCGGGGCGAGGCCGCAACCGGACCGCCACCGGAAAATGAACGAAAAGGCCGGGCGGTTACAATGGCGGCTGTTGATTCATTTTGAGGTACTTGCGATGTCTTCTGTTCCCGCCTGCCCGCAGTGCACCCTGGAAAACACCTACGCCGATGGCGCGCTGTGGATCTGCGCAGACTGCGGCTTCGAGTGGACGGCCGAGGAAGGTGCCGGCTCGACCCTGGTCGTGCGTGACAGCAACGGCAATACCCTGCAGACCGGCGACACCGTCACCGTGATCAAGGACCTGAAGGTCAAGGGTTCTTCGATCCCGCTCAAGCAGGGCACCGTCATCCGCAACATCCGCCTGGTCGAAGGCGATGCCGAACACATCGAAGGCAACTCGGACAAGATCAAGGGGCTGGTGCTGAAGACCTGCTTCCTCAAGAAGGCCTGATCGCGCCTCAGCGCTTGGCCTGCTGCGCCCGCCAGCGGGCCAGGCTGTCCAGCTTGGCCTGGTAGCGGGCCTGCAGCGTTGAACCGCCCAGTTCCTGTGCCCGCTGCAGCTCGCGGTCTGCACGCTGCAGCCGGCCCGTCAGGAAATACACCCGTGCCAGGCCGAAGTGGAACTGGTGCGCGGTGTCGTACAGACGCACCGCCCGCCGGTAGTACGTGATCGCCTTGTCCAAGTCGCCAGCGCGTTCGGCCTGGGCACCCTGCATGTACTGCGCGAACGGATCCTCGCGCTGCACCGACTGCAGTTTCTTCTGCATCGACTGCGCCTGCGCCATCATGCCGAGCTTGCGATAGAGCGCACTGGCGTTGTTCAGTGCTGCGCTCTGGCGTCCGTCCAGGCGCAGGGCGGTGTCCAGCGCGGTGCGGGCCCCTTGGTCATCGCCCAGGCGGTTGTCGAGCACGCCGATGTTGTTCCACGTCGAGGCGAAGCTTGGGTCCTGCGCCAGTGCGGCATCGAAAAAGGCACGCGCGCCGCTCAGGTCGCCATCGGCGAGATGCTCCGCGCCCCGGTTGTTGTAGTAGTGGGCCAACGCCCGCTCACGGCCGATCGGCTGCGGCCCATGGCGGTCGTACAGCACGTTGCGGTCCAGGTCGACGGTGCCGTAGCGGCCGCCGACATCCACGCCGGCGTTGACGTGCCCGACGTTGTAGACCACGCCCTGGTCCTGGTCCTGGTACCACGACACCACCTGGCCGACTTCCTGCACCCGCGCCTGGATGCCGGCCTCGCGGGCGAGGGTGACGAACAGCAGGGTGAAGGCGAGGCAGTTGGCGCGCTGGTGCTGCCAGATCTCGCTGACGGTGTAGGTCGCATCGGCGTCGTACTGCAGGTCCAGGCCGGGCTGGCTGAAGATCATTTCCACCAGCGCCTGCAGGCGTTGGTCACGCGAGTAGCTGCGGCTGATCACCTGCTTCTGCAGCATCTCGCGCATCGCCGGCGGGATCGCGAGCACCTGTTCGGGCGTCGGCACACTGGCGGCGGTGACCTTTACGGTGGAGATGGTCGGGATGGCGGGCGCAGGAGCCGGCGCATCCTGGGCGGACAGGGCTGGCGCGCCGAGCGCAGCCAGCGACAGGAGAAAGCATCGAGCGGCAAGACGGCGCATGACGGTTTCCGGCGGCGGCGGGCGCTCCCGCCTGCGGCCAGTGTAGACCTGCATGTGGCGGTCCGCATCCACTGGCGATCAGCGCGTCGATCATCCACAGCCGGTGTGGACCAGCGCGCGCCAAACCTGTGGACAACTGCTGCGGGGCCTTGCCTGGCGCGGCGCGTGAACTGCTGGTGAAAAAACAGCCAGCTTGCCCGGCGTCGCCAAGGGCGGGATCATCCACGCATGGACTTCGCCCCGCTGACCCTCGCTCCCGCGCATTGGCAGGCACTGCAGGATGCCTATGCGACGCCGCCACGCGCCTACCACCACTTCGGTCATGTGCGCGCGGTCCTGCAGCATTGCCAGGCGGTGGCCGAGGGGCCGGGCTGGCAGCAGCCGGCCGAGGTCTATCTGGCAGCGCTGTACCACGATGCGGTCTACCAGGCCGGCCGCAAGGACAACGAGGCAAAGTCGGCCGCGCTGGCCCTGCAGGCCATCGCGGACTCACCGGAGCTGGCATCGGTGGACGCCGGCCGGGTCGAGCAGTTGATCCTGCTTACCGCCCGCCATGGCGCGCTGGGCCCGGCCGATGTCGATGCCGAAGCCGCGTTGTTCCTGGATTGCGACATGGCGATCCTGGCGGCGCCGGAAGCGGTGTTCTCCGCCTACGACCGTGGCGTAGCCGAAGAGTACAAGGGCGTGGTGCCGGGCTTCCTGTACCGCGCCGGGCGCCGCCGCTTCCTGCAGGGCCTGCTGCGCGCACCGCGGATCTTCCTCAGTGACTTTTTCGACCAGCGGCTTGATGCTGCCGCGCGGGCCAACCTGCGCCGTCAACTGGGCGCTTGAGCGCGCCGCTACACTATCCACCTGCAACCGCGTGGTGTTGTTTCCAGCCGTGACCGTCTCCGATACCCCTGCCGATCCCCGTCCGCTGCCGCCGGAAGAACCCGGCCCCAACGAATGCTGCGGCAGTGGCTGCCCGCTGTGCGTGCTCGACCTGTACACCGAGGAGCTGCAGCGCTACCGCAAGGTGCTGGCTGAGTGGAAGGCACGGCATCCGGACGCCGACCCATGAGTCGTGCCCGTCCAGCCGCGATGCTGGCGCTGGTGGCACTGCTGTTGTTCGTGGCGACCGCGTTGTGGACGCAGTTCGCGCGTGCGGATCTGGATTGGGTGAAGGCTACCCTGAGCCTGTACCTGCATGGGCCGTGGGGCGTGGCGCTACGCACGGCCTATTGCCTGCTGGCACTGGCCATCGCCGTGCTCGGTATTGCGTTGTACCGGTACAGCGTGGGGCCACGGCGCAGCGCAGCGGCACCGTTGCTGTTCTGCGTGGCTGCCGGCGGCCTCGCCACCGTTGCCATTGGTGACAGCTGGCTGCCCGAGGCAACACCGTTGCTGGCACCGCTGATCCACGGGCTGGCCGCCAATACCGCCTTCCTGTGCGCCAGCGTGGGCATGCTGCTGCAGGCCTGGTACCTGCGCCGCGAGCCGGGCTGGCGAGGCAGTGCGGCACTGCTGTGGGGCTGGGCATGGCTGGCCTTCGTGCTGCTGTGGATGCACGTGCTCTGGCGTGGTGGCCCACCGCGCGGGCTGGGGCAGAAACTGGTGATCGCGGTGATCGTCGGCTGGCTGCTGTGGCTGGCGCTGGCGCTGTATCGCCGCGGGCGTACCACCGGCACCCGCTGAATCGACCACCTGCTGTGTTGCAGGACGCCTCTACCGGTACGTGCCGTGCACGCAGCGGCGGCGTATCGTGTGCGCATTCCAACGGGATGCGAAACGATGCGTGCAGGGCTGGGCAGGGCGATGGGGCTGGTGTTGGCGCTGGCGGCGTTGCCAGCGGTGGCGGCAGTGCAGCAGGTCAGCCACGGACGCTTCGATCAGGTACCGGTGCATGTACCGGCCGGGGCACCACAACGGGTGGTGATCTGGTTCCATGATGGTGCTGATGCCGGCCGCAGCCCGATCGAAGCGCTGCGTGCCGATGGTGCGCTGGTCGCATCGGTGGATGTGGCCCACCTGCGCGGCGTGCTCAAGCGCGAAGGCAACAGCAGTTGCGCGTTCGGGGCGGGCGATGTCGAGAATTTCTCGCGTTGGGTGCAGGCATTCCTGCATCTGCCGGGGTATCACCTGCCGTTGGTTGGCGGCAGCGGCGAAGGCGCCGAGCTGGCCTATGCGCTGGCAGCACAGGCCGACACCCAGGTCTTTGCCGGCCTGTTGACCTCGGGTTTCTGCCCGGCCCACACGCACGAGCGCATGGTCTGCGGCGATGGCGTGAAGCACGACCGCCTGCAGCCCAGTGAACTGAATTTCCCGTGGTTGAACGCGGCCGGTGCGCCGGGGTGTTCAACCAACAGTGCAGGCCCGTTTGTGCAGCAGGTTGCGATGGCCCGTGAATTCAAGCGCACCGTTGCCGGCGATGCGACACCGGGGCTGGTGGCAGCCGCCCGGGTGATCGGCGCGCAGGCCGGGGTCGCGCTGGCGCCGCCGCCGGATGCCCTGAAGGGCCTGCCGGTAGTGGAAGTGCCGGCGCAGGGCAGCGGTGACACACTGGCGGTGTTCGTTTCCGGCGATGGCGGCTGGGCCGGCCTGGACAAGGATGTAGCGGGTGCCCTGGCCGAACATGGCGTGGCGGTGGTTGGCCTCGATTCGCTGCGTTACTTCTGGAGCGAACGCACGCCGCAGGGATTCGCTGTCGATCTGCAGAAGATCATCGGCCACTACCGCCAGCAATGGCAGCGCGACAAGGTGATGTTGATCGGTTTCTCGCAGGGCGCCGATGTGCTGCCGGCCACCATCAACCAGCTGGATGCGGGCACCCGCGCCGGTCTCGAGCGCATCGTGCTGCTGTCGGTGGGCAAGAACGCCGACTTTGAATTCCATGTCAGCAACTGGCTGGGCGGTGGCGGCGACGGTTTGCCGATCGCGCCGGAAGTGGCCAAGCTGCCGGCGGACAGAACTCTGTGCGTATACGGCGACAAGGACGAGGACGCGCTGTGCCCCGATCTGCCGGGCAACGACGGCGTGCACAAGGTCAAGCTGCCGGGCGACCATCACTTCGGCGGTGACTACGATCGCTTGGCCGAGGTGATCCTCAAGGGCGGCGCGTAGGTCCCTGGTAGACGCCGACCTTCGTCGGCGCTGCGGCTTGGACCATCACGGAAGGGAGCGTGTCGACCAAGGTCGACACCTACCGGGCGGCAGGTAGCGCCGGGCCATGCCCGGCGGATCGTGACCTCAATTCCGCCGCGGGTCCAGCGAGATCAGGCGCGTGGCATCCAGCAGCGCGGCCGGCAGGTGCATGCCGCCGGGCGCGGCCAGGTAGCGCGGTCGCCACTGCGGATCGAACTTCGACTTGAACCGGCGCAGGCCGCTGAAGCCATAGAAGCGCTCGCCATGCCGCGCGAGCAGGCCGGCCAGGCGGTTCCAGCGACCGGCCAGGCGGTGCTGGGCCAGGCCGGACAGCGGCGCCATGCCCAGCGAGAATCGCGCATACCCCTGTGCGCGGCCCCACAGGAACAGCTCGATGAACAGGAAATCCATCGTGCCCTTCGGTGCGTCGCTGACGTGGCGCATCAGATCCACTGACAACTCAGCGCCAGCTGGTGCCTGCCACAGGTTGGCAAAGGCCACGATCCGGCCTTCGGCTTCGACCAGGGCGATCGGGAAACGCACCAGATAATCCGGGTCGTAGCTGCCCAGCGAGAAGCCCTTCTCGTCGCCGGACTTGTCGTCCAGCCACGCGTTGGAAATGGCATGCAGGCGTGGCAGCAGGGCAGGGATTTCTTCCGCGGGTGCAACGCGGAAGGACAGCCCGCCGCGCTTGCCGCGGTTCCAGGCTTGCCGCAGGTCGGCACGCTCGCGGCCTTCCAGGCCGAAGTCGTGCAGCGGCACCATGGCCTCTTCACCCAGCTTGACCAGGCCCAGCCCGAGATCGAGATAGGTCTGCCAATACGCTTCACCCACCTGGTAGAACACCGGGCGCAGGCCGAGCCGGTCGGCTTCCTCGCGGAAGCGCCAGATCAATGCACGCGCCACCTCGGGCGGCCCGACCGGATCGCCCATCGCGATCAGCGAGCCGCCGTAGCGCTGCATCATCACAAAGCCCTTGTGTTCCGCATCGCGCAGCACTGCTTTGTCGGCGGTCAGCACCAGGCAGGCCTGGGTATCGGTAGCATCTGCCAGCACCGGTGCCAGCGCCTGCAGGGTTGCATCGTCGGCAGGCGGCAGCGGGCTGCGCGTGCTGTGCAGCAACCGCGCCAGCCCGAACATCACCAGTGCCATCGCCACCAGCAGCAGCGCACGCAGCGCGCGCGGCGCATTGCCGGACACTGCGAACTGCCACCACAGCTCGTTCTGGTATTCGACATGGCTGTAGGTGAAGAACAGCAGCCAGGTCACTGCCACCAGCACCAGGCCGAGGTTGCGCAGCCATGGCCACGACCAGGCTTCGTCCAGCAGCGCGCCCTGACGATAGAACTCGCGCCGCGCCGCCCACAGCGCCATCGCCACCAGCAACGCCGACAAGGCGATCAGCGGTTGGCCACCGCGCAGCCAGATCGGCAGCGGCGCGATCACGCAGATCGCCATCGCCAACATCCAGGCCGCATGGCTGCGGCGGGCCAGGCCCTGGCCGATCAGCAGCAGGGCGACGCCGCCCAGGCTGCCGATCAGGTGCGAGGTTTCCAGGATCGGCAGTGAGGCATTGATCAGGTGCCGCCGCGGTGTGGGCAGGGTGCCGTCGATGACCAGCGCGGCGCCGACGCTGAAGGCGGCCAGCGCGATGATCTGCGGCAACCACGGACGCAGCGCGTACCAGCCGGCGCGGGTTGCACCTGCGCTGGCCTGCAGCGGTTGCCGCAGCGCGGGCGCCAGTGCCAGCACGGTGGCCAGCAGCAGCGGCAGCACGTAGTAGCTGACGCGGTAGATCAATGCCGCCGCCAGCACCGCAGCGGGCGCCACCTGCGGCAGCAGCTTCAGCAGGCTCCACTCGAACACACCCAGACCGGCCGGCACGGTGGAGACCAGGCCGGCCAGTACGGCCACCAGGTACAGGCCGACGAAACCGGGCAGGCCGGTCGGCGTGGAATCCGGCAGCAGCACGTAGAACGCGGCACTGGCCAGCACCAGCTCGACCACGCTGAGCACGGTGACGCCCAACATGGTGCGTCGGTCCGGCAACCACAGGCCATGGCCGAAGATGCGGAACTGGCGACCGTCGCGGCCGACCAGGATGACGGTGGCGGCAAAGGCGATCAGCGCGACGATGCCGACCACGCGTACCGCCGAAGGGTCCAGCGGCAGCGCAAGCGCGGCAGCGGCCGGCTCCATGCACAGCGCCACGCCGATCAGCAGCCACGCGCCGAAGATGAAGCCCAGCGTGCTCATCAGCACTACCTGGCCGATCTGCGCCAGGTCCAGTCCGGCACTGCGGTAGCCGCGCAGGCGCACCGCACCACCGGTGAGTGCGGCAAAGCCCACGGTCTGGCCCAGGGTGTGGGCCAGGAACGCGGTGATGCCGATCCGTGCCGGGTGCACGCGGATGCCGCTGCGGCGCAGGCCGATTGCATCGAAGCCGATCAGGCACGCGTAGCTGGCTAGGCCGAGCAGCACGGTCAGCGCGATCTGGGCACCGCTGAGCTGGCGGAAGGCCTGGCGGATCGCGCGATAGCCGTGCTCATCGAATTCACCGGCCAGCCCGTGCAGGGCCAGCGCCAGGATCAACAACGGAACGACGATGGTGACGACCCGCTTCCAGGTCGGGGCAGCGGCGGCAGGGACGGAATCGGTAGGGGCGGTCATCGGCGCAAGGGTGCGGCAGTAAGGGCGAGGGCGGTGTCAACGCAGGGCGTCGCGCATCGTGCGCCTGCCAGCGCGGTTTGACCAGCGGTGCGGCTGTGCCGCCGGTGGCGGTATTCAGTGGCCGCACCGCGCACACACTTCCAACGCCGGCTGGGTGAGAATGCAGTTCAGACCACCCGCAGGAGCCACGCCCATGATGGAGCGTTACGACGTCGGACCGCGCATGTCCGAGATGACCGTGTACAACAAGGTCGCCTACCTTTCCGGCCAGATTCCGGAAGACACCAGCCAGGACATCACCGGGCAGACCCGGCAGGTACTGGCCGAGATCGACAAGTTGCTGGCGCTGGTGGCCAGTGACCGCCAGCACGTGCTGCGTGCGGAGATCTTCCTGGCCGACATGGCTGACTTCGAAGGTATGAACAAGGCGTGGGACGAGTGGGTGGTGGAGGGCGCGACCCCGGCCCGCGCGACCGTCGAAGCCAAGCTTGCGCACGCCGAATGGAAGGTCGAGATCATCGTGACGGCGGCCGTGCCGTAATTACCGGACAGGGGTCAGATCCCTTTTCCTCCGGAAAAGGGATCTGACCCCGTTTGCCGGGGGCTGACGTTGCAACATCCGTTACAGCGGCGGCTGCAGTCGTGAGCTTGCCTGCGCGCACAAGGCCAGGCAGGCCAGCATCAACCCTTCCATGACCCGGTCGCCGACGTATTCCTCCGGCGCACCGTTCTGCCGGGCGCGTTCGGCGGCCAGCATGACCTCCTGCACCACCCGCAGCCCGGCCAGCGCGCAGTCGGCATCGGCCAAGGCCATGCACCGGCTGGGAAGTTGATGCCGTTCCGGCCACGGTTGGCCGTCGGCCGCCGCGCCAGTACCGATACGCCGCAAGGTCGCAACCAGTGTGGTGGGATCACAGGCTGGTGCCTGTTGCGTGTCCTCGTCGGCGTCTGCCGGGCCGAGGTAAGCGTGCAGATGGGGGAAATCCGATGCGTTCATGGCAAGGCTCCGTGCAGGACAGACGGTAGCCGCCACTCAAAGGTGGCGGACGGAGACGTGGCTCGAAAACCGGTGTCGAACGATCCGGCTGGCCCGAAGGCCCCCACGCCCCGCCCGCCATAGCCGGCAGACGGATTGCCAGCCGGCGCCACGCAAGGTGACGCCGGCTGGCAAGCGTAAACAACGTTCGACAAAACGGGTTTTCGAAGCCCGGCCACCCTTTTCCGGTGGCTCACCATCTGTAAACCTGCTGCTGCGCAATGCCAATCAGATGAGTTGCATTGCCCGCATCATCAAGACGCTTTCAGCATTTTTGCATGCTGTTTAACAGCCAAAAGTGCAGGTGGCGCAAGGGTCGCGAATGATCGAGCAATCTGCGACATGCATCGTGATTCGGCAGTTGCCAGCGTGCACAGGCGGGGTCGATTGCGACGAGGGTTCATGGCGTCGGAAAGATTGTGCGGACCAAGGTCCGCACCCACCAAAAGCCGGGCCACACCCGCCAACATCCCAGTTCTGTCATTCAAATATCGAATCCACGCTCCTGCTTCTGCAATTGACGTTGCAGTCGCACTGCTCGACCGTCCGCCACGGATATCTGTCGGGGGCTGGTGGGCGGGGGCAAGCGGGACCGTTGGCGCCATGGATGGCGCCATCGAGCCCCCATGGATGGGTTCACGGCGTGTCCCGCTTGCCCCCGCCCACCAGCCCAGGCCATGAAACCCAGACAGCCGACGCTCCCAGCTGTTGCTGTTGCTTGAAAAAAGCGCAACGCGACGCCGCCGCGTCGCAAAAAACCTACACCAACACCAGCTCGATGCAATCCACCGGACACGGCGGAATACACAACTCGCACCCCGTGCACAGATCCGCAATCACCGTATGCATGTACTTCGCCCCACCGACAATCGCATCCACCGGACACGCCTGTATGCACTTCGTGCAACCGATGCAGTCAGCCTCCACGATCAATGCCACCTGCGGCGCTTTGTGCTCGCCACGATTGCGATCAAACGGCAGCGCCGGCACACCCAGCACCTGCGCCAACGCCCGCGCCCCGGCATCGCCGCCCGGCGGACAACGATCCACGCCCACCTCTCCACGGGCCATCGCCTGCGCATACGGGCGACAGCCGTCGTAGCCGCATTGCCCGCATTGGGTCTGCGGCAGCAAGCGGTCCAGGCGTTCGGTCAGGGGTGGAATCAGGCTCATGCGTGGCGAAGGCTGCGCGTGTGGTTACTTCAGGGGTTTGCCGCGGTACCAGCGCTCGTGCGCCAGGGCCAGCATCGGCCGATCTTCGGCGCTGTCACCGTAGGCATGGATGCGTGTGTAGCGTGACAGATCGAACTGGCGACGGATGTGCTCGACCTTGCGCGGACCACAATCGCCACCGGCGTAGCGGCCAGTCAAGCGTCCGCTTTCGCTTTCGAGCCGATTGCAGATCAACTGCAGGCCCAGTTGTTCGCACCACGGCCGCAGGTACAGGTCGAGTGAACCGGATACCACCACCACGGTGTGCTGCTGCTCCTTGTGCCAACGGATCTGCTCCAGCATTTCCGGACGCACGACATCGGGCAGGAACTCGCGGGAAAAGCCAGCCGCCAGCGTCTCGATGTCATCGGCGTGGCGCTCGCTGAAGGTCAACCGGGTCACCCGTGCGCGGATGCGCTCGGCGGAGATCAGCTTCAGCTTGTAGGCCAGCAGCCAGGGGCCGACTTTCCACCAGGCCTGTGCCAGCTGTTCAGCGGTGGCAACCCGGCGCAGGAAGCGGCCGTAGGTGTCGCAGGTGGTGACGGTGTGGTCGAAGTCGAACAGCGCCAGTTCCAACGCAGCATCTCCCATCACGGTACCTCCCTTCGCGGTGCTCATGACCGGGCGCGGCCGGAGCCGCGCCCGTGTTGCATCAACGCACCGGCATGCCCGGCTGCGCGCTGCTGTCGGCGTCCAGCAGCGCCAGCGCGCCGCCATCGAAACCGGCCGACAGGATCATGCCTTCGCTCAGGCCGAAGCGCATCTTGCGCGGGGCCAGGTTGGCGATGAACACCACGCTGCGGCCGACCAGCGCTTCCGGCTCGCCGTAGCTGGCGCGGATGCCGGAGAAGATCTGGCGCTTGCCGAGCTCGCCGGCGTCCAGTTCGAAACGCAGCAGCTTGTCCGAGCCTTCCACGAACTCGCACACCAGTACCTTGCCGATGCGCAGGTCGAGCTTGGCGAAGTCGTCGATGCCGATGTAGGCCGGCGCGTCAGCGCTGTTTGCTTCGTCCTTGGCCACCACCGGTGCGGCAGGCTTGGCGGCTTCCACCTTCGCTGCGGGGGCTGCAGCGGCAGCGGTCAGGGTGTCCTTGGAGGCGTCGATCATGGCGTCAATCTTCTTCGGGTCGATACGGGTGAACAGCGGGGTGTACTCGGTGATGCGGTGGCCGAACAGCGGCTGCGCCAACTCGGTCCAGTCATTCACCGGTGCAGCCAGGAAGGCCTCGGCCTGCGCGGCGGTGGCCGGCAGCACTGGCTTCAAGGCGGTGACCAGCACGCGGAACAGGTTCAGGCCCTGGCTGCACACCGCCTGCAGCTGCGCGTCGGCGCCTTCCTGCTTGGCGATCACCCACGGCTTGACGTCATCGATGTAGCGGTTGGCTTCATCGGCCAGGGTCATGGTCAGGCGGATCGCTGCTGCCGGGTCGTTGCGCTCGTAGGCTTCACGGATCGGCGCCAGGCCATCGACGAAGCGCTGGTACTGCGCCGCGTCGGGCAGCTGCGCGGCCAACTGGCCATCGAAGCGCTTGCTGATGAAACCGGCGCAGCGGCTGGCGAGGTTGACGAACTTGCCGACCAGATCGGCGTTGACGCGGGCGATGAAGTCGCCCAGGTTCAGGTCGAGGTCGTCGACGCCGCCACCGGACTTGGCGGCGAAGTAGTAACGCAGCGCCTCCGGCTCCAGGCCGGCATCCAGGAACGTACGCGCCATCACGAAGGTGCCGCGCGACTTGCTCATCTTCGCGCCATCGACGGTCAGGTAGCCGTTGACGTGCAGGCGGGTCGGCGCGCGGTGGCCGGTGCCGTGCAGCACCGCCGGCCAGAACAGGCCGTGGAAATTGACGATGTCCTTGCCGAGGAAATGATGCAGTTCGGTGCTGGTGCCGGCGCGCAGGTGCGCTTCGAAATCCTCGCCGATCTTGCCGCACAAGGTCTGGAAGCTGGACAGGTAGCCGATCGGCGCGTCCAGCCAGACGTAGAAGTACTTGCCCGGCTGGCCGGGAATCTCGAAACCGAAGTACGGCGCATCGCGCGAGATGTCCCACGCACGCAGGCCACCTTCGGCATTGAGCCATTCACCGAGCTTGGCCTTCACGCCGGGCAGGGCGACATCGCCGGCCAGCCAGTCGCGCAGGAAGCCGTCGAAGTGGCCGACCTCGAAGAAGAAGTGCTCGGAATCGCGCATTTCCGGGGTGGCCCCGGAAATCACCGAGCGCGGTTCCTTCAGGTCGGTCGGCGCATAGGTGGCGCCGCAGACTTCGCAGTTGTCGCCGTACTGGTCGGCGCTGCCGCAGTTGGGGCAGATGCCCTTGACGTAGCGGTCGGGCAGGAACATGCCCTTGGCCGGGTCATAGAACTGCGCCACCGAACGGCGGCTGATGTGGCCAGCGGCTTCCAGCTTCAGGTAGAACGCCTCGGTCAGCGCCTTGTTGGCCGCCGAATTGGTCGAGTCGTAATGGTCGAAGGCGACGCCAAAGGCGGCGAAATCGCGTTCGTGACTGGCCTGGATGTTGGCGATGAAGGCTTCCGGGGTGACCCCGGCCTTTTCCGCGGCCAGCATGATCGGCGTGCCATGGGTGTCGTCGGCGCAGACGAACCAGGCCTTGCCGCCACTCATTCGACGCGCACGCACCCAGATGTCAGCCTGGATGTAGCCGACCAGGTGGCCCAGGTGCAGCGGGCCGTTGGCGTAGGGCAGGGCGGTGGTGACGAGCGCGGTACGGGTCATGGTCACGGGGTGCAGCCAGGGGGAACCGGGGATTATCGCATGCCCGCAACGAGGTGACCCGGCCTGGGCCGGGTCACGGGAACAAGGCGGGGGCCGGGGCGCTTATTCGCGCTGCCAGGTCTGCGCGCGGCAGATGAAGGCGATGCAGCCGGACACGTCCAGCTTGGTGCCGCCGGGCTGCAGTTCCATCTTCGACCTGTAGGTCTTGCCGTTGGCCGGATCGAGGATGGTGCCACCGGACCACTTGTTGGCGCCGTCGGCCTTCAGGTTCCAGAGGATGGTCATGCCCTTTACCGGCTTGTTCTTGTTGGCGCCTTCACAACCATCGCAGACCGGGTTCGGGCCCTTGTCCGAATGCAGGATCTCGACCACACGGCCCGTCAGCGTGCCGTTGGCGGTCTGGCTGATCTCGACGATCGACTTCACCTTGCCGGTCTTGTCGTCGATGGTTTTCCAGCGGCCGGCGGCACTGTCGGCGGCCTGCGCGGAGAGCGCGGCCAGGCACAGCGGCAGCGCCAGCAGCAGGGTCTTGAAGGTCTTGCGCATGGTCCCCTCCCAGGGTTCATTCCGGCACGATGCCGGTACGGGTCGACTGTATACCCATTCGGCGGGGTATGGGGAAGGGGGGGGGCTTGGCCGGGCTGCGCCCGGCACCCGCAGAGGCAACGGCCGGAGCAACGGCAAAAGCAGCTGTTCTGTGGGATGGCGGGGTGGGTCCGGTTGCGGGGGACGCTGCAAGTACGTCCATGTAAGCTCGGTCGCCGCATCCATGCGGCTCACGCCCCCGCAACCGGACCCACCCCGCCTTCGACAGGCTCCCGCAATCTGTCGGAATGGCATGGCCTGCTGTTGGTAGGTGTCGACCTTGGTCGACACTTGGATCCACGCCATGCGTGGATGAACACCTGTCGGAATGGCACGGCCTGCTCTTGGTAGGTGTCGACCTTGGTCGACACTTAGATCCATGCCATGCGTGGATGAACTTCGCGATTGAGGATCGCTCAACCGATCTCGTACAGCTCCAGCGGCAGGTCGTCGGGGTCGGCGAAGAAGGTGAAGCGGCGGCCGGTGTATTCGTCCACGCGGATCGGTTCGCAGGCTACGCCGTGGCTGGCCAGGCGTTCGATGAACGGTTCCAGCGCGGCTACGCGGAACGCGAGGTGGCGCAGACCCTGGGCTTCGGGGCGGCTGGGCCGTGCGGGCGGCGAGGGGAAGGAGAACAGCTCAAGTTGGCCGCCATCGGGCAGGGCGAGGTCCAGCTTCCATGAGTCGCGTGCGGGGCGGTGGTTCTCGGCCAGTATGCGCAGGCCCAGCACGCGCACGTAGAAGTCTTTCGAGCGCGCGTAGTCGCTGCAGATCAGTGCGGCATGGTGGATGCCCAGCAGGCCGGTGGTATCGGGGGTCATTGCAGGGTGTCCAGCCAGCGCTGGGCGATCTTCAGCGCCAGTGGATAGGGTTCGGGGGCGTTGCGGTTGCTCAGCACGATCACGGTCAGGTGTTTGTCCGGGTAGCGCAGGATCACGTTGCGGAAGCCGATGCTTTCGCCGCTGTGCCACTGCATGCGGCCGTTCAAGCGCCAGCCGAAACCGTAATGCGGCACGTCCGCTTCAGTGGTGGCGGTCGCTGGGCTGAACATCGCCTTGCGTGATGCGGCTGACAGCAGGCGGTCGTCGTACAGGGCCGCGTCCCAGCGGGCGAGGTCGTCCAGCGAGGCGTAGATGCCGCCGTCGCCGAGTACGGCGCTGGTCGTGCTCTGGTCGGTGCGTTGCCAGTGGCCGCTGACTTCGCTGTAGCCATAGGCACGCTGCGCCACCACATCGACACCGTCCTGGTGGGCGACGGTATGCGCCATGCCCAGTGGCCGGAAGATGCGCTGCTGCAGGAAGCTGGCGAAGTCGGTGCCGGCGGCACGAGCGACGATCAGCGCCAGCAATGCGTAACCGCTGTTGCTGTAGCGGTACTGCGTACCGGGTGCGAAGGCGAGCCGATCTTCGCGGGCGAGCAGCGCCAGCACATCGGCGTCGTGTACCTGCCGGGTGTCGGCAGGGTCCATCAGGTCTTCGTAGTCCAGCAGGCCGCTGGTGTGCGACAGCAACTGCCGCAGGGTGATGGCGGCAGCGGCGGGCGGAAGTTCCGGCAGCCAGCGCCGCGCCGGCTGGTCCAGCGCGAGGCGACCGTCCTCGACCAGCAACAGCGCCGCCGCAGCGGTGAACTGCTTGCTGACCGAAGCCAGGCGGAAGTTGCTGGCCGGCGTCACGGCGCTGCCATCTTCGACCACGGCCAAGCCGTAGCCGCGGCGGAATACCGGTTGCCCGTCGTGCAGTACCAGCACGGCCGCGCCCGGCACCTGGCCGTCGTAGGCCTGCATCAGGCCATCGATGCCTGCATCCGGCGGCGCCAGCGGTGCCGCCGCCAGGGTGATCGACGGCAGCACAGCGAGGGCGGCGATACACAGCAGGGCGGCAGCGCGCATGGCAGCTCCGTGACGGTCAGGGTGCGGGTGCTGGCGTTGCCGCGGCCGGCTGGGCCAGCCAGCGTTCGATCTTGTGGTCCAGCACATCCAGTGGCATCGAACCGTCCTTCAGCACTTCGGCATGGAAGCGGCGCAGGTCGAACGCTGCACCCTGGCGTGCCTTGGCCTTGTCGCGCAGGGCGATGATCGTGGTCAGGCCCGCCACGTTGGACAGCGCCTGGCCAGGCTGGGCCATGATCCGTTCGACCTCGGCGTTGGCGTCGTCGCTGCTCATGTCCACGGTCTTCTGCAGATAGGTCACGGCCTGCTGCTTGCTCCAGCCCTGCGCATGCACGCCGGTGTCGGCGACCACGCGCGCGGCGCGCAGCAGGCGCGAATACAGATAGCCGATGCGGTCGTACGGATCGGTGTACGCGCCGAGCTCTTCGCCCAGGGTCTCTGCATACAGGCCCCAGCCTTCGACGAAGGCGAGGTCACCGCCGAGGCGGCGGAAGCGCGGCAGCTTGGTCAGTTCCTGCTGCAGGCCCAGCTGCACGTGGTGGCCGGGAATGGCTTCATGCAGGTACTGCACCGGCACGTTCCAGCGCTTGCGGCTGGGCAGGTCGCGGGTGTTGACGAACAGCACGCCGGGTTGTCCCGGGGGCGACGGCTGATAGGAGGCTGCTGCGGCGGTCATGGCGCGCTCCGGCTCCACTGCATGGATCTGCAGCGGCGCCTTCGGCAGGGTGTCCAGCACCAGCGGCAGGCGTGCATCGACCTGCTGCTGCACCTGCCGGTAGCGGTTGAGCAACGCGTTGGCGTCGCTGTACTGGAACTGGCGGTCGTTGCGCATGCTGCGCAGCAGCTTGGCCTGCGAACTGCGCAGCTTGCCATCGCGCATCACCGTGGTGATCTGCGCCTGCAGCTCCTGCACACGCTGTTCGCCCAGCGCGTGCAGCTGCGCGGCGGTCTGCTGGCTGGCGGTGGTCTGCACGATCAGGTTGGCGTACCAGGCCTGGCCATCGGGAAGAGCGCCCAAGCCGCTGCTGCTGCGCGTGGCGGGCAGGTATTCGGTGGCGATGAAGCCACGCAGGGCGCGGTAGGCCGGCATGATGCGCAGTTCGATCATGCGCTTGTACTCGGCGCTGATACGCGCCTTGTCTTCGGCGGAGATGGACTCCGGCATGGTCCGGATCGGCGACCAGAAGATGCTCTCTTCGGCGGTCGGCTTGATCACCGCGTCCAGCTGCGGCAGGACCTTTTCCATCAGGTCGCGCGGCTGCACCACGCCGGCCTTCATGCCCTGGCGCATGTTGGCGATGGCCTGGTCGAACAGATCGGGAATGCCCAGCGAGCGGCGCGACCAGGTGTCGTAGTCCTTGGCCGTGTTGAACGGCTGCGCGCCAGCACCGGCGCCGAGGATGGCCATGATGCTGCCGACGTTGTAGTACTGGCTGATCGGCATCATCCAGCTTGGATAACGCTCGGCGGCCAGCGAGGCGCGGGCGTCACGCACGAAGATCTCGTAGCTGAGCAGGTCCTGCCCCTGCAGGCCGTCGCTGCCGATTTTCTCGACCTTGCCCAGCCATTCGGTGGTGAAGTCGTGCGATTGCTGGCGCCAGGCGGCGGACAGGATGTTGGGCAATTGGTCGTTGTAGCGCGGCTCGCCCTGGAAGGTGGCCTGCAGCGGGTTCAACCGCATGGAGGCATCCCAGTATTCGTCGTACAAGCGCTCCAGCTGCACCTGCTTGGGCACTGCGCGGGCCGGGGCGACCGGACGCGGCGCGGCGCGGCGCGCCGAACTGCCGCGGGCCGGCGGGGTGGCACGTGTGCCGGCGCGGGCCTTCGGTTTGGCCGCCTGGCGGGTCTGCGCGGCGGCGGGGCGGCTGCCCTTCTTCTTCGCTGCTTCGGCCGGCGGTACGGCGCTGAACAGGAACAACGCGGCGATGGCGGCGGCCAGGACGCGGGGGGAATACGGCATCAAGAAGCTTCCGTGGAACACAGACCGTGGAGCTTGCACGATCCGCGCGCGTACGGCCAGCGTGAGGGCGCAGTCAGGTAGCGCGCCGCTGGGGCTTCAGTCAGCCGCGGCTGCGGCGCGCAGGTCGGCGGCGCGCTGCTCGCCCAGATAGCGGGTGATTGCACGCCGCATCAGGTACAGCAACGGAATCAGGGCGATCGCAAAGCCCATCTTGTAGACATAGTTGACACTGCTGACCGCCAGGAACAGCGATGTCGGCCAGTGCTGCGGGCCGAGCACGAAGGCGATCCAGATCACCACGAAGCTGTCCACCAGCTGCGAGACTGCGGTGGAGCCCGTTGCACGCAGCCATACATGGCGCTCGCCGGTGGCCTGGCGGATGCGATGGAACACCGCCACGTCGATCAGCTGGCCGAACAGGAACGCCACCAGCGATCCCGCGATGGTCCACATGCCCTGTCCGAACACCGCCGCGAACGCGGCCTGGTAATCGGGCACGCCGTGGGCATCCATCGAGGTCACCCACCAGCTGGCCGGTGCCAGCGAGATCGCAGCGAAGGCGAACAGGAAACCGTAGGCGATCAGCACCACCGCCAGCCACGAGATGAAACGCACCCCGCGCTTGCCGAAGAATTCGTTGATGGTGTCGGTCATGATGAACACCACCGGCCACAGCAGCGTGCCGGCGGTGAAACTCAACGAGCCGGTCTGGCCGAACAGGTTCCAGTTCAGCGGATCGATGCCGAGGGTGTCTTCCAGGGCGAAGATCTTCACCCCGATCAGTTCGGCCAGTACCGCGTTGCCACAGAAGAACGCGGCCAGCACGATGAACAGCAGAACCGCGCGGTCCTGCAGCGGGCGCGCGTGCGACGCCTCGCTCATTCGGAACGATCGCCAGCGCGGGTGAACGGAACGCTGGAGGGCGCGACTGCACCGCCGGAAATGATGAAGCTCATCGCCTGGTCCACCGTCCAGTCGGTCGGGGTGAGCAGCTCGACGGGCACGATCTCCAGATAGCCCGAGGTCGGGTTCGGCGTGGTGGGCACGTAGACGGCGGCCAGTTCGCGGTCGGTGCCCTGTTCCTTGATGACCCGGGTGACCAGGCCGACCGATTTCATGTCGCGATGCGGGAAGTCGATCAGCACCACGCGCTGGGTGCTGCCCGGCTCGGTCTGCAGCATGTCCAGCAGCTTCTTGGCGCTGTCATAGATGATGCTGGCCAGCGGAATGCGCTTGATGATCGCACCGACCCAGCGCAGCAGGCGCTGGCCGACCACGCGTCGGCTGGCCACGCCCACCGCCAGGATCACCAGCAGGGTGGCCAGCAGGGCGATGGTGTTCTGGATCCATTCGGCGCGGACCCAGCCGAGGTAATGCGGGAAGTTGGTCGCGATCTGTTCGGACAGCGGCACCACCAGTGGGCTGGAAATGCCCGACAGCAGCACGAACACGAATTTGACCACCACCCAGGTCAGCCAGATCGGCAACAGGGTCAGCAGGCCGGTCAGGAACAGGCGCTGCAGGGAGGGGCGAGGAACCAGGGCGGGGGCTTCGAGCGACATGCGCGCATTGTAGCGGTCGCGGCCGCTCGTTTACGCTGTCCGTTGGCAGTGCTGGCCATGCAGGGAAAGGATGCTGTGTTGAAGATGCTGCGGTGGTTTGGCTGGGCAATGCTGGCCCTGGTGGTGATGGCCGTCGCGGCATGGCTGCTGTCGAGGTTCTGGCCGTTGTCGGCCGCCCAGCGGGAAGACAGGCGTCTGCTTGAGGCCGTGCAACCCAACGAAGGTCGCAACGGCTTCGCCCTGCTGTGGACGCTGCCCTTCGATGGGCTGGACCAGGCCCAGCGTGAGGCTGCGTTGGCCGACGATCTGCAGCGCTGGAAGGCCTCGCCATCGCAGGCGTCGCACGCCTCGTTGCTGGCGGCCGGGCACGCACCGTTGACTCTGGATGGGGCAGGTCGTTGTGCCGTCGGGCCCGTCGGCTGCCTGGCACAGGTGCGCGCTGATCCGCAGCGCTTCGCTGACGCCCACGCCGAGCATGCCGGCCTGCACCAGCGACTGGCGCGGATGGTGGACTACGATCGTTTCGATTCCCCGTTCCAGCCCTTCGAAAGCGAACTCCTGCCACTACCGGCGTACACGCCGCTGTTGGATGGCACCAGTGCGCAGGCACTGGCCTATCTGCAGGGCGATGTTGCCGGTGCCGTCGAGGCAGGCTGCAGATCGGTTCGGTTCGGGCGGCGGATGATGCGCACCGGCAGCACGCTGGTGGACAGCATGATGGGTGCCGCCGTGGTGAGGTCCCATGCTGCATTGCTGGGCGACATGCTGGTCGAGCAATCGCCCGATTACGTGCTGCCCGCCTCCTGCGAGGCGGCGCTGCAGCCGCTGGACGCCGACGAGCAGAGCCTGTGCCAAGCGATGCAGGGCGAATTTGCGATGAACAAGGCCGCCATCGAGGCGTCCACGCAGACAGCAGGTAGCCGTCTGCTGCTGGATCGCGACCACACCCTGGCCCGCATTGCCGGCAATTTCGGCTGGGCGTGCCGCCCCGCTGCAGCAAAGGCGCTGGCAGCCGATGTCCCGCTCCTTGTCCCGCCATCGCCCCGATGGGACGTGGGCTGCGTGGCCAATCCGCTGGGATGCACATTGAGCGCCATCGCCGGGCCGTCCTACGCACAGTACGCGGCGCGCAGCCAGGACGCAGCGGCGATGATCCGCCTGCTTGGCGCGCAGCGCTGGCTGCGGCAACAGCCCGAAGCGCCCGCAGAGGCACTGGTGCGGTTGCCCGCACAATGGCGTTCGGACACCCGCGCGCCACAACTGTCTGCCGACGGTCGCCACCTGCAGGTATTGCGGCGTGGACCGGCGCGCGAAGGAGAGGGCCCGTATCTGTCGATGCCGTTGCGGGAGGGCTGACCCGGGCTCAGCCGCCGTCGCCGAGTGGATTGAACGCCCAGCCATCGCCAACGCTGTCCAGCGTCCAGCGCCTGCGGTCACCCAGGGTCTGCCAGCGCACCTGTTCCTTGTCGTCCTGCATGCTGCCTTCGGTCAGCTTCACCTTGCCGGTGGAGAAGTTCACGCTGAGGCCCTCGGTCTGTCCGGAATTGCGCATCATCGAGTCGCGGTCGTAGCCGATCAGCGCGAAGTCGCCTTCCTGCCAGCGGAACGTGAACGTGGTGGTGCTCGTTGACCAGCTGCCCGCGCTGGAGAACGAGTACAGCCCCACCCGCAGTGCGCCGCGCTGGATCGACACGCCGGTGCCTTCGGCCAGCGCATCGCTGAGCACGGGCGAGTCCGGCCGTGGAATGAGCGTTTGGTTCTGCGCGGCCAGCACATAACCGGACGGTCGCTCAAAGGCGACGGCGAGGATGCGCGGGTTGCTGTCATACGGCGACGGCCCGAACCCATCGTGCTCGATGATGTTGCGCGGATCCTGCTGGCGCAGCACCAGCGCAAGGTCGGCGCGCCCATCCTGGTCGAGGTCGCCTTCGATCCTGTATTCCAGCGCCCAGCCGGCAGGTACGAACCCCTCGGCCGTAGCGGCGTGCGCCGGCAGGGAGGGATAGCGCACCGGCGGCACGTCCAGTGCGCTGGCTGCGAAGGGGAGGGCGGTCAGCGCCGCAGCAAGGACGAAAAGGCGCATTGCAGCCTCCATGGCAGGGCTGCAGAGGATAGCGGGGCGCCAGCCGGCCCGCTTTACCGTGCGTGTGGCTTCAAGCGCACATAGACCTGCTTGCGTACCTGCGCGACGACCTCGCCGGCTTCGTCGACCACGTCGTTGCTGAACCAGCGCAGCACTTTTTCGCCACCGGCCGCCGCCGTACGCAGTTCATCCAACAGGGCGTCGTCGATGCGGAAGGACGTGCGTACTGTGCCGCGGCCGGGCTTGAGGAAATCGATCGCACCTGCGCGATCCCAGACGTAATAGTCACGGCCCAGGGTGTGCATCAGACCCAGCATCCAGAACGGATCGGTCATCGCGAACAGGCTGCCGCCGAAGTGGGTGCCGACGTAGTTGCGGTTCCAGGGACGCAGGCGCAGTTCCACGTCGATCTGCCGGTAGTCGGGGGTGATCCGGGTGACATGGATGCCGGTGAACAGGAACGGTGGCCACAGATTGATGCCGAAGCGGAACGTGCTGGCTTTCATGCGGGAACCGGGCAGGGGGCGGGGCCCCAGTCTAACCATTCGCATGCGTATGTTGTAGCCCGTGGCATCCACATCAGGCCTGCCGGCCGCTATGGCCCGGGCGTGCCGCCGTCGATCACATAGCCGTCGCGGCCATTGTCCTTGGCCCGGTAAAGCGCGTTGTCGGCGCCTTCGACGAAATGATGCGGTTGCAGGTCGCTGTCCGGCACACGGGTGTAGACGCCGATGGTCAGGGTGACACCCGTGTCGCTGCCATCGCCGGGCGGCGGCAGGGCGCGTATGCAGGAGATCAGGTCTTCGATTACCTGCCGTGCGCCTTCAACCGGGGTGTCGGGCAGCACCAGTGCGAACTCGTCGCCGCCGTAGCGGGCGGCCATGTCACGGGGGCGCCGGGCATGCGCCTGGATCAGGCGGGCCACTTCGCACAACACGCGATCGCCGACCTGATGCCCATGACGATCGTTGTGGTGCTTGAAGTGGTCGACATCGATCAGGGCCAGGGTCAGTGGCTTGCCACTGCGGCGCGCCGCATCACATTCCTGTTGCAGCGATTGTTCGAAGCGCAGGCGGTTGCCCAGCCCGGTCAGCGCATCACGGTTGGCCTGGCGGTGCCAGGAGGCGATCCGCCAGGTCGCCCACGCCGTCAGCACCAGCACGATGCCGAGCAGGGCGCTGGCCGGCGCCCACCAGAGGCTGCCAGTGCGCAGCAGCAGCCAGCTCAGCAGCGGCGCGGCGGGCAGCGAGCACAGGGCAACCACCCAGGGCAGGCGCAGCCCGAGCAGCAGCACGCACATTGCCACCAGCATGCCGGCCAGGGTGTCCTGCCAGGCGCGGGGTAACACGTCTATCTGCTTGTCCTGCAACAGCATCGAGGCGATGTTGGCCTGGTACTCGCTAGCGCTCATCCAGTATTCGCGGGTGGTGGGTGTCAACAGGCGGAGGGCGATGCCACTGGCCGTCATGCCCACCACGATGCGCCTGCCACGCAGCATCGAGGCATCCACGCGCCCTTCCAGCACATCGGCGTAGGACACCTGTGGCAAGCGTTCCGGTGGCCCGGCATAACGTACGCGCACGTAATCATTGCGGCGCCATTGATAGGGCGAGTCCAGCGCCGGGTCGGGGTCGGGCAGGCCGTGTGCGCGTTGCGGCGGCAGATCGGTCAACGCCAGGCCCAGCGCCGGCCAGTGCGCCTGGCCGATGCCGGCATGCAGGTAAACCCCTCGGGCGACACCATCGCCGTCGACTTCAACATCGCTATGGCCCATGGCGGCAGCGCTGGCAGCAATCAGCGGGATCGGCAGCATCTCCTCGGCCATGCGGTCGCCGGCCGCCGGCGCGGCCAGCACCGGTAGCACCACGCGGCCGTTGCGACGGATCGCCGCGGCCAGCTCGGCGTCCTGGCGTGCATCGCGGCGGTCGGGCTCGGACAGCATGAGGTCCAGCGCGACGCGCTCGGCACCAGCGTCGGTCAGGCGGTCCAGCAGGCGGGCATGCACCGAGCGCGGCCACGGCCACTGACCCAGCCGCTGCAGGCTGCCCTCGTCGATGGCGACGATCAGCACGCTGGGGTCGGGGCGGTAATCCCAGCTGCCGACCATCAGGTCGTACGCCGTTTCATCCTGCCGCCACAGCCACTGGCCGTGGCTGACCACCGTAGTCGCGGCACCCGCCAGCAGGGCCAGCAGGATGCGTCGCGACCACGGCAGCGGCGAGCGCCTCACAGCAACAGCCACAGCAGCAGGACACCGCCGCCCGCGCCGTAGCACAGGCGGCATGGCAGCTTGACCTGTTGGGCAGGCGAGAACGGGCCGGCGTGGCCGTCGTCGTCGATGTACTGCACACGGATGTGCAGCGTGCCGCGCCACGGGCGCTTGAGGCTGACCTGCGGTTCGTCAACGGTGCTATCGATCAGCGGCGCGCTGAAATCACCGCGACGATCGACCTGCACCCGGTACCGCTGCCCATCGCTTCCCGCTTGCCAGCGCAGAGTCAGCTCGCCATTGGTGGCTTCGGGCGGCTGTAGCGCCGGATCCACCGGTTCATTGCTCAGTTGCAGTGTCAGTGCCTGGCCATAGCGACCCTGATGGCCCTGGCCATCACGCGAAGCGATCCGCCAGTAGTACTGGCCGGGAGGCAGCGGCTCGCCCAAGCGCAGGTCGGTGCCATCGGTGCTCTGCTCGCGCAGCGGCTGCAGGAACTGCGGTTCGTCGGCCACCTGCAGCACACTGCTGCTGGCACCGGGCGCCTGGCTCCAGTGGAAGCGCGGCCGGTCGCTGTTGACCGTCTGCCCCTGCACCGGGGAAAGGGTCAGCGGCGGTGGCGGCTGGTCGCCGAGGAGGAAATCCTCGCTGGCATCGAGACCTTCCACTCCCTGCGCATCCACTGCACGCAGCAGCAGGCGCAGCGCTCCCGGCGGCAGCTCGCCGATCACCAGTCCGGTGTCGGTGGTGGTGGCCGCAAACAACAGGATTTCCGGGGTGGCGGCCTGCACGACTTCTACCCGGTAGTGATCGGCACCCGTCACCGGCTCCCAGGCGAGTTGGGCCGGCAAGGCGCCCAGGCGGGTCGAATCGGCACGCAGGTGCGGTGCCGGCAGTAGACCGGAAACCGCTTCGGGTGCCGTTCCGCTGCTCGCGCTGCGGCTGGCCTGGCCGGGCTGTACCAGGCGCTGGCCATGCGGGTTGCCGACCTGCACCTTGCCTTCCAGTACTTCGGTGGCGCCGGCCTGGGCGTCATCGCCGGCACTGACCCGGAACACGGTGCCGCGCACGCTGCTGGTGGCCGTCGGTGCATCGATGATGTAGCGAGAGGCTGGCCCGCGCGCAGGGGTGACCCGGTTGCTGGCGCGCCCCTGCTGCAGGCGCAGGCGGGTATCGACCATGCCGGTGCGGCCATAGCGGCTGAGCTGGTCCAGGCGCAGGCGTGAGTACTCGCGCAGCTGCAACCGCGAGGCGTCGGCAAATTCAAGGGTGATGCTGGAGTCGGCCTTGGTCTGGATCGCATCGCCGATGTGCAGCTGCTCGCCGGCGCGCACGGCGCGGCTGCTGCTGCCATCGGCCGCGCTCAGTTCAACCTGGCCACGCACGGCGAGTACCCGCGCCGGGGCGGGTTCAACGCGCAGCCAGCCGATCGGGAAGCGCAGCAGCTCACCCGGCGACAGCCGGTACGGATTATCGATGCGGTTGTGCTGCTGCAGCTGCTGCCAGCCCACGCTCGGCTTGAGGTAGGCAGCGCCCAGGTCCCACAGGGTATCGCCGGGGCGGACCCGGTAGTTCCAGTCCTGCGCGCCGGCGAGCGCCGGCAACAGGCAGAGGGCACACAACAGTGCGCGCAGGAAAAGGATGATGAAAGACGACGAGCGGCCAACGGTCACGGAATGCAGTCCCGGCAAAGCGGGGGCGCAGCTGCAAGACCCCATGGCCCCGACCTCATCCCCCCGAACGGATCGTGGCGGCCCTGGAGGCCACCATCGCGGGCATTATTGCCCGCGTTCAGTGCAGGGATTCTGAACGGTGCCGTTGCCGTTCAGAACAGCAGGGAGGCCATCCGGCGCCGCGAGCGGCCTACCAGGTCTTCGTCGGCGATGACGTTGAAGGCATCGATCAGCGCCTTGCGCGGCAGTCCTTCCTGGAAGCCGCGGTCGATCCGCAGCATCTCCAGGAACTGTTCCAATGCAGCTTCATCCTCGCCGGCCAGCAGCAGCTGTACGCCGCGCAGGTGACGCGCCTGCAGATCCTTGCCGTCGGCGGCGATGCGCGCCTCCAGCACCTCGGCGGGCGGGGCGTCCTTCAGCGCGGCGGCGAAGGAGAGCCGGGCGCGGCCACGCACGGCGCGGTCGTCGGTGGCCAGGTTGGCGGGCAGGGCATCGATCAGGGTGCCGGCTTCGTCCACGCCGCCGACCTGCAGCAGCGCGAGGGCCAGGTCGAGCTTCAGCTCATCCTTGTCCGGCTCGGCGGCGATCTGCGCGCGCAGTACGTCCACCTGTGCCTGTGGGTCCAGCGGGGCCTCGTCCTCGGCAATGGTGTCGCCGATATCGGCTGGCACGACGCCGTGCTGGGCCAGGAATTCACGCAGCTGGCCTTCCGGCAGGGCGCCGGGAAAGCCGTCCACCAGCTGCCCACCCTTGACCAGGAACACGGTGGGCACCGAACGGATCTGGAAGGCCGCAGCGATCTGCTGTTCCTTGTCAACATCGACCTTGGCCAGCTCGAAGGCGCCGTTGTATTCGCCGGCCAGCTTCTCCAGCATCGGGCCGAGGGTCTTGCACGGTTCGCACCAGGTCGCCCAGAAGTCCACCAGGACCGGCGTCTGCAGCGACTTCTGCAGCACTTCCGCCTCGAAGGTAGCGGTGGTGGCGTCGAATACGTAGGTCGTCTCGGTCATGGGGCATCGTTCGGCATCTGGAGACCGATTCTATGGTGACGAACCATGTCGGTCTCAACCCTGCGGTCATACCCATCGTGAAATCCCGGACAGCTTGGCGCAGGTGCCGCCTGCCGCGACAATGTCCTGATGTTCTTCTGAAGAGTGGCTGCGATGTCCGTGGTTCGGCTGGATCGTTGGGTGGGCGTGCTCGCCGCAGCCCTGTTCGTGCTGTCGGTGGCCGGCTTCGGTGCGGCGCTGCCGGACTATTCGCAGGCACTGCATCCGGTGACCTGGCTGGGCGCGCACGGCATTCCCCATGCGCTGGGTTTCAACCTGCTGGGCCTGGTGCTGCCGGGTGCGCTGGCGGTGGTCGTGGCCGAGCGCCTGCGCCGGCAACTGCCGGTGGACGCCGCCTGGACGGCACGCGTGGGCAGCCAGATGCTGCTGCTGGCTGCGCTTGCCTTCATCGCGATGGGCCTGCTGCCGCTGGATTTCGAGGACCAGATGGACATGCAGGGCCCGGCCAGCAAGCTGCACGCCAGCGTGTGGATGGTCTGGGCGCTGGCCTTTGTCGCCGGCAGCGTGATGCTGGGGGCGGCACGACTGCGGCATTCCGGCGGGCGCAGGCTGGGCCTGCTGGCGCTGGCCTGCGGGATCGGCGCCGGCCTGCTGGCGTTCGGCCTGCCGGGTGTACTGCCGGCGGCGCTGGCGCAGCGGCTGGCCTTTGCCTGCTGGGCGGTGTGGCTGGCCCTGGCCCTGCCCCTGTCGCGCAGGCGCTGAGACGGTTTCTGCTGCCTCGCCGCGCACCGGCCCGGCAGGCAGGATTGGAGCCATTTGCCGCACTGCGGTACGCTGTACCGCTTTGCCGCCGCAACCGCGTGTTACATGACCAGCGTCGAACCCAACGTTTACGATCCGCAGCAGGTTGAATCCGCCGCCCAGCAGTACTGGGATGCTACCCGTGCCTTCGAGGTCGATGAAGCCTCGGACAAGCCGAAGTACTACTGCCTGTCGATGCTTCCGTATCCGTCCGGTGCGCTGCACATGGGCCACGTGCGCAATTACACGATCGGCGACGTGATCAGCCGCTACAAGCGCATGACCGGCCACAACGTGCTGCAGCCGATGGGCTGGGACGCGTTCGGCCTGCCGGCGGAAAACGCCGCGATCAAGAACAAGACCGCGCCGGCGGCCTGGACCTACAAGAACATCGACCACATGCGCAGCCAGCTGCAGTCGCTGGGCTATGCCATCGACTGGTCGCGCGAGTTCGCCACCTGCCGCCCGGACTATTACGTCCACGAGCAGCGCATGTTCACCCGCCTGATGCGCAAGGGCCTGGCTTACCGCCGCAACGCGGTGGTGAACTGGGACCCGGTCGACCAGACCGTGCTGGCCAACGAGCAGGTCATCGATGGCCGTGGCTGGCGCTCTGGCGCGCTGGTGGAAAAGCGCGAGATCCCGCAGTGGTTCCTGCGCATCACCGACTACGCCCAGGAACTGCTGGACGGCCTGGATGAGCTGGACGGCTGGCCGGACTCGGTCAAGACCATGCAGCGCAACTGGATCGGTCGCTCCGAAGGCCTGGAAATCCAGTTCGACGTGCGTGACGTCGATGGCGCCGCACTGGATCCGCTGCGCGTGTTCACCACCCGCCCGGATACCGTGATGGGCGTGACCTTCGTGTCGATCGCCGGCGAACATCCGCTGGCGCTGCATGCCGCGAAGAACAACCCGGAACTGGCTGCGCTGCTGTCGGAAATGAAGCAGGGCGGCGTGTCCGAGGCCGAGCTGGAGACCCAGGAAAAGCGCGGCATGGATACCGGCCTGCGCGCCGTGCATCCGGTTACCGGTGCCCAGGTGCCGGTGTGGGTCGCCAACTTCGTGCTGATGGGCTACGGCACCGGCGCGGTGATGGCCGTACCGGGTCACGACCAGCGCGACAATGAATTCGCCAACAAGTACAACCTGCCGATCCGCCAGGTCATCGCGCTGAAGTCGCTGCGCAAGGACGAAGGCGCCTACGACGCGACGCGCTGGCAGGACTGGTACGGCGACAAGACCCGCGAGACCGAACTGGTCAACTCCGAAGAGTTCGACGGCCTCGACTTCCAGGGCGCCTTCGAGGCGCTGGCCGAACGGTTCGAGCGCAAGGCCCAGGGCCAGCGCCGGGTCAACTACCGTCTGCGCGACTGGGGCGTGAGTCGCCAGCGCTACTGGGGTTGCCCGATTCCGGTGATCTACTGCGACAAGTGTGGCGCGGTGCCGGTGCCGGAAGACCAGCTGCCGGTGGTGCTGCCTGAAGACGTGGCGTTCGCCGGTACCGGTTCGCCGATCAAGACCGATCCGGAATGGCGCAAGACCACCTGCCCGGAATGCGGCGGCGCGGCCGAGCGTGAGACCGACACCTTCGATACCTTCATGGAGTCGAGCTGGTACTACGCCCGCTACACCTCGCCGGGTGCCCGCGATGCGGTCGACAAGCGCGGCAACTACTGGCTGCCGGTCGACCAGTACATCGGTGGCATCGAGCACGCGATCCTGCACCTGATGTATTTCCGCTTCTACCACAAGCTGCTGCGCGACGCGCGGATGGTGGACAGCAACGAGCCTGCGCGCAACCTGCTGTGCCAGGGCATGGTGATCGCCGAGACCTACTACCGCCCGAACCCGGACGGCTCGAAGGACTGGATCAATCCGGCCGATGTGGACGTGCAGCGCGACGAGCGCGGCCGCATCACCGGCGCCACCCTGATCGCCGACGGCCAGCCTGTGGTGGTCGGTGGTACCGAGAAGATGTCCAAGTCGAAGAACAACGGCGTGGACCCGCAGGCGATGGTCGGCAAGTACGGCGCCGACACCGTGCGCCTGTTCTCGATGTTCGCTGCACCGCCGGAACAGTCGCTGGAATGGAACGAAGCCGGCGTGGACGGCATGGCCCGCTTCCTGCGCCGTCTGTGGGCACAGGTGCAGAAGCACGCTGCCGACGGTGCCGCACCGGTGCTCGACGCGGCCGCGCTGGATGCCAGCCAGAAGGCCCTGCGCCGCAAGACCCACGAGACCATCGGCAAGGTCGGTGACGACTACGGCCGTCGTCACAGCTTCAACACCGCCATTGCCGCGGTGATGGAGCTGATGAACGCACTGGCCAAGTTTGAGGACGGCAGTGAACAGGGGCGCGCCGTGCGCCAGGAAGCGCTGCAGGCCATCGTGCTGCTGCTCAACCCGATCACCCCGCATGCCAGCCACGCCCTGTGGCAGGTGCTGGGCCATGGCGAAACGCTGCTGGAAGACCAGCCGTTCCCGCAGGCCGACAGCAGCGCGCTGGTACGCGATGCGCTGACCCTGGCGGTACAGGTCAACGGCAAGCTGCGTGGCACCATTGAGGTCGCCGCCGACGCCGCGCGTGAGCAGGTTGAAGCGCTGGCCCTGGCCGAGCCGAACGCGGCCAAGTTCCTGGAAGGCCTGGCGGTGCGCAAGATCATCATCGTCCCCGGCAAGATCGTGAACATCGTCGCTGCCTGATGTACCCGGCACCGGCCGCCATCCTGGTGGCCGGTGCGTTGTCGCCACGCCGGGCGTGCCCGGCCGATGGCCCTGCATTCACGCGGCCTCGGGCACCCTGTCTGTTGCCGTGATCGCCCGGCTCCGCCAGACTGTCTCCATGACCCGAATCCTGCTTGCCCTCGTTCTCGTCCTCGGCCTCGCCGGCTGTGGTTTCCACCTGCGCAACAAGCTGATGCTGCCGACCGATACGGCGCCGGTGAAGGTGGTATCCACCGCGCCCTACAGCGAGCTGGTCAAGCTGTTGAACCGCAGCCTGCTGGCCTCCGGTGCGCGCTTGGCCGATGAGGACAGCAAGGGCCCCAATGCCCAGCTGCAGGTCCTGTCCGAACGCTGGGGCGACCTGCCCATCGCGATCGACTCGCAGGGCCGCGCACAGGAATACAGCCTGCGCTATGCGGTGATCTTCATCTTCCGCCGCGAAGACGGCAGCGAGCTGGTGCCGCAGCAGGTGATCGAACTGTCGCGCGACTACGTGTCGCCACCGACCGACGCCACCGGTACCACCACCGAACGCGAGATCCTGGCCGATGAACTGCGCCGGGAAATGTCGGCCTCGATCATCCGTCGCATCGACAGCGTGGTCCGCGCCGAGCTGGAAAAGGGCGGCAGCCTGTCGGCGCCGAAGCCGGTCGAGCACGATCCGGTCGAGCCCGCACCCGCCGTCAAGCACTGAGCCGGGCGCCTGATGGAACTGCGACCGGAACAGCTGGCCGGGCAGGGCGCTGACACGGCGCTGGCGCCGGTCTATCTGATCGCCGGTCCGGAAACACTGAGAGTGCTGGAGGCAGCCGACGCCGTGCGGGCCCGTGCACGCGCGGCCGGCATCGACGAGCGCGAAGTGTTCGATGCCGATGGCCGCGATTTCGACTGGAACCAGCTCGACGCGAGTTTCCACGCCCCCAGCCTGTTCAGCGCCCGCCGCCTGGTGGAAGTGCGCCTGCCCAGTGGCAAGCCGGGCAAGGAAGGTGGCGAGGTGATCAGCCAGTTCTGCGCCAATCCGGCGCCGGACGTGATCCTGATGATCACCACCAATGAATGGAGCAAGGCCCACCAGGGCAAATGGGCCGAGGCGGTGAACCGTGTCGGCGTGTTGTCGGTGGCCTGGGCGATCAAGCCACATGAGCTGCCGGACTGGATCGAACGGCGCCTGCGCAGCAGAAGCCTGCGCGCCGAGCCTGCCGCCGTGCAGCGCTTGGCCGAGCGCGTGGAAGGCAATCTGCTGGCCGCAGCGCAGGAGATCGACAAGCTCGCACTGCTGGCCGATGGCCAGACCCTGGACGTGGAACGGATGGAATCGCTGGTGGCTGATGCCGCCCGCTACGACGTGTTCCGGCTGGTGGAGGCGACGTTCTCCGGCCAGCCACAGGCCGTGCTGAGGATGCTGGCCGGTCTGCGCGGCGAAGGCGAGGCCGTGGCCGCGCTGATGCCGATCGTGATCCGCGAACTGCTGGCCGGTGCCGGCCTGGCGCGGGTACAGGCACGTGGCGGCAATCTGGCTGCGGAGATGAAATTCCGCGGTATCTGGGAATCGCGGCAGGCACCCTACAAGCGTGCGCTGCAGCGGCATCCGGAAGGCAAGCGCTGGGAGCGTTTCGTGGCCGAAGCAGGGCTGGTTGACCGCATCGCCAAGGGGCGCGCCGACGGCGACGCCTGGCTCGCGCTTGAGCGCCTGCTGGTGGCGGTGGCCGAGGCACGCGCGGTGCGGCTGCTCGCCCGGGCCTGATCCATGAGCCTGCGGATCTATTACGGGGGCACCTTCGACCCGGTGCATCTGGGCCATCTGGCGATCGCGCGCGCTGCGCGCGATGAACTGCAGGTGGCGGTGCGGATGCTGCCTGCTGCCGACCCGCCGCACCGCGCGGTGCCGGGCGCGACCGCCGAACAACGCTGCACCATGCTCGGCCTGGCCATCGGCGATGAACCGGGCCTGCTGCTGGATCGCCGTGAGCTGGATCGGGCGGCGCGCTTTCCCGGCAGGCCGTCCTATACCGTCGATACCCTGCGCGAACTGCGGGCCGAACTTGGCCCCAGCCGCCCGCTGGCGTGGCTGGTGGGGGCCGACAGCCTGCTGGGCCTGCCCAGCTGGCATGAGTGGCAGTCGCTGTTCGGGCTGGCCCATTTCATCGTCGCCGAGCGTCCGGGCAGTCCGCTGCGGGCCAGCGTCGACGGCGCGCTGGGTCTGGCCACCGAGGGGCGCTGGGCCGACAACGAGCAGGCCCTGTTTGCCAGCCCGGCCGGCCGCATCCTGCGCCTGCACCACCCGCTGCGCGAGGAATCGGCCAGTGCCGTGCGCGCCCAGATCGCCGCGGGCGGCCCCTGGCGGGCCATGCTGGCACCGGCGGTGGCCGACTATGTTTCTGGCCACGGCCTGTACCGCTCCGCCACCTCGTGAATACCGTTGCCGCGATGTGGCCGTATAATCGCCCCCACGTTTATCGAGTCGACCCGCTTTGAGCAACCAGACCCAGCCCCAGACCATCAAGGTCGATCTGCCCAGCCCCGCGCCCTCCGTGCCGGAACTGCTGGCCAGCGTCCGTCAAGCCACCGAAGACCTGAAGGCCAAGGACCCGGTCGAGATCGACGTACGCGGCAAGTCCAGCGTCGCCGACTACATGGTGGTCGTGTCGGGTACTTCGACCCGCCATGTGAAGTCCATCGCCGACGAGGTCGTACGCTTCGCCAAGAAGATCGACGTCATGCCGCTGGGTGTCGAAGGCGAGCGTGAAGCCGAATGGGTGCTGGTCGACCTGGGCGACGTCATCGTGCACGTGATGCTGCCGCGCGTGCGCGAGTTCTATGCGCTTGAGCGCCTGTGGACCGTTGGCGACCAGCCGCCGTCCTACGACGACGACGAAGTGGCCTGAGCCATTCGTTGATGCGGTTTTCGACGGCGCCGATGGCGCCGTCGACGTTTTGGAGGAATGCTGATGAAAGCCCGCCTGATCGCCACCGGCGAACGCGCGCCCAGTTGGGTGGCGCAGGGGTTTGCCGAGTACCAGAAGCGGCTCTCGCACTGGTTGCCCTTTGAGCTGGTCGAGATCGAGCCCGGCCTGCGCGGCAAAGGGCGGGACGCACGCCGCGCCACCGAAGACGAAGGCAAGCGGGTGATCGCTGCGTTGCCGAAGAATGCCTATGTCGTTGCACTTGACGTGCCGGGCCGCCAGCTCAGTTCCGAACAACTGGCGCAGCGCCTGGAGCACTGGCGCGGACAGGGCAGGGACCTGGCGTTCCTGATCGGCGGGCCGGAAGGCCATTCGCCGGAAGTGTCTGCATTGGCCGATGAAAAGTGGTCGATCGGCCCGCTGACGCTGCCGCACATGCTGGTGCGGCTGGTGGTGGCCGAGCAGTTGTATCGCGCCGCTGCGATGTTGGCCAATCACCCCTACCATCGCGCGTGAAGAGTCGTTATACTGGCGGTCTGCCCGAATAGCTCAGCCGGTTAGAGCACTTGACTGTTAATCAGGGGGTCGTTGGTTCGAGTCCAACTTCGGGCGCCACTTTCAAGAGGCCTGCATCGCAAGATGCAGGCCTTTTTTGTTGCGTCGTGCCGTGCAGTCGCGTGCGGCGGTAGATCCACGTCATGCGTGGATGCATTGCGCGCGATTTTTCGAGCGGACTCGACTCTACACTGCAGCTCCATCACGTGGATGTTGACGATGCGCGCGTTTCGCTTTGCATTTCTCCTGCTGATGGTCCTGCTGCCATTTACCGCATCTGCCGACGCGCCAACCACTTGGCAACCGTCGGCCGGTACCACTGAATTTCCTCTCTGGCCCGATGGCCAGGTGATGGCGCCGCCGAAGCTGAAAGGCCCCGAGCAGGTCAGCGAAACCGTCTCCAAGGCCAGCGGCGAGCACTGGAGGATGCTGCAGAACGTAGCCGTTCCCACGCTCACCGTGTTCCCGGCGAAAGGCACCCCGAACGGCACCGCAGTGATGGTGATACCGGGCGGTGGCTACAACGTGCTGGCGATGGACCTGGAAGGCAGCGAGATCTGCGATTGGCTGACCGCACAAGGCATCACCTGCGCGCTGCTGAAGTATCGCGTACCGGCCTCGGGACCAAACTGGAATCGCGAATGCAACTGCCGCGACATTCCGGCCGTGCCGATGGCATTGCAGGATGCGCAACGGGCAATGGGCCTGCTGCGTGCGCAGGCCGCGCACTGGAACATCGATCCGCAACGGTTGGGCGTGATCGGCTTCTCGGCCGGCGGCCATGTGGTGGCCGGGTTGAGCACGCATGCGCAGCGCAGCTATGTACCGCTGGATGCGGCGGATGCGCAGTCCAGCCGGCCGGATTTCGCGATGCTGCTGTATCCGGGGCATCTCTGGGTACGCAAGGATGACTCGCTGGAAAAAGACATCGTGGTCGATGCCAAGGTGCCGCCGACATTCATCGTGCAGGCCGCCGATGATCCGACGGACGATGTCCGTCACGCATTGACCTATCAGCGCGCACTGATCGACGCCGGCGTGCCGGTTGAAATGCATCTGTTCGCGCGCGGCGGCCACGCGTTCGGCCTGCGCCTGAAAGATGCGCCGGTGTCGGCATGGCCCAGCCTGGCCGAACGCTGGATGCACGACATCGGCATGCTGCCGAAACGCGCGTTGTAGAGCCGAGCCATGCTCGGCTGCCTGCGCGAAGCCGAGCGCGGGCTCGGCTCTACAGCGTCAGCTGGCCTTTCCAGAATGCCACCAGCGTTGTGATCGCCACCACCAGGATCGCGCTGAACAATACCCACTCCCAGCGCGTGAAAATCCGCTCGCCGCGCTGTTGCCGGGTCAACGCGTACAGCACCACGCCCGGCACATACAGCAGCACCGACAGCAGCAGGTTGTCCAGGCCACCGGCATACACCAGCCATAGCGCATAGACGCTGGCCAGCAGTGCGACGATGAAGTCGCGCCAGCGGGCGCCGGCCGCGCTGGCGTACGCCTCACCCTGCCAGGCCAGCTTCACGCCGAACGCGCTGGACAGGAAGTACGGCACCAGGCTCATCGACGCCGCCAGCAGCACCAGACTGGTGTAGCTGCCCGAATTGAACAGCACCAGCAGCAGGAACAGCTGGATCAGTCCGTTGCTCAGCCACAGCGCATTGGCAGGTACGCCGCGCGCGTTCTCGCGGCCGAGAAACGCCGGCATCGTGCCATCCCCAGCGGCGGCAAACAGCACTTCGGCGCACAGCAGCACCCACGCCAGCAGTGCACCCAGTACCGAGACGATCGAGCCGATGATGATCACCGTTGCGCCCCATTCGCCAACGATCGCACGCAGCACATAGGCCATCGAGGGATTGGGCAGGCCCGCCAGCTCGGCCTGCGACAGCACGCCCATCGACAGCAGGCTGACCAGCACCAGCAGCAGCCACACGCCGATGAAACCGATCACGGTGGCGCGGCCGACATCGGCGCGTCGTGTGGCCCGGCGCGAGTAGATGCTGGCGCCTTCGATGCCGATGAACACCCACACGGTGACCAGCATCATTCCGCGCAGCTGTTGACCCATGTCCCCCAGCGCGGGAGCGCCGAAGAAGTCGGCGCGGAACACGTCCATGCGGAATGCACCGGCAGCCAGAACCAGGAACAGCGCGATCGGCACCAGCTTGGCCACGGTGACCAGGCCATTGATGATCGCGGCGGTACGCAGGCCGCGCAGCACCAGCAGGTGCACGGTCCACAGCAACACGGACGATGCGGCGATCGCGGCGGGAGTATTGCCTTCGCCGAACACCGGCGCGAAGTGGCCGAGGCCGCTGAAGATCAGTACGAAGAAGCTGGCGTTGCCGAGCACCGAAGCGACCCAGTAGCCCCAGGCCGCAGAGAATCCGATGTAGTTGCCGAAGCCTGCGCGCGCATACGCATAGATGCCGGTGTCCAGGTCGGGGCGACGATTGGCCAGGGCCTGGAACACGAAGGCGAGCATCAGCATGCCGGCGCCGCTCACTGCCCAGCCGATCAGCGCGGCGGCCGGGCCGGCGCTGCGCGCCACGTTCTGCGGCAGCGAGAAGATGCCGGCACCGACCATCGAGCCGACCACCAGTGCGGTCAGTGCGGCCAGGCCAAGGCGTTGGTTGGAAGAGGGCATCACCCGCGTCGCAGCTTTCGGGGTGACCATGATGGACGCTGTCGCGTGCGGAAAAAAGCAAAGGCCCGGGCGTGAGCCCGGGCCTTTGCGTTGAAGCGACTTCCAGGATCAGTTGAAGGTGTACTTGGCACCAACGGTGAAGTAACGGCCAATCGCACCGCTGAAGTGCAGCGGGTTGTAGTTCACGCCACCGTAGGTGGTCGGATCCAGCGGGGCGATGCGGTCGAACACGTTCTGCACCGAAGCGTTCAGCTCGAAGGCTTCGGTGATGTTCCAGCGGCCGGACAGGTCGAAGGTGGTGAACGAAGAGATCTTGGTGACGTCGGTACCGTCGGCGTAGGCGAACTGGTAAGAGCCCTCCGGACCACGGAAGTCCTTGTTTTCCATCTTCGAGATGTAGTTGGCAACGCCGCTGACGCTCCAGCTGCCCTGCTTCCAGGTGGTGCCGAAGTTGATGCGGTCCTTCGGCGTGCCGATGCAGTTGGTCACATCGCAGTTGCCATGAGTGCCGGCGTAATCCCTCGTGACATCGGCATCGGTGCGCTCGAACTTCAGCACGTGGCTCCACTGCAGGTCCATTTCCAGCTGACCCGGGCCAATGTCAAAGGTCTGGCGGATATCGGTATCGATGCCGCGCACGCGGGTCGATGCAGCGTTGATGTACTGCGTGTTCACCGCCAGGATGCTGCCGGTGCCGGCAACGCCGTTGAGCAGGTTGTTGTCGCGCAGCACGTTGCCTGCCGCGATTGCAGCACCCGTGTCGCCCTGGGCGATTTCATTGGTGCGTTTGATCTGCCAGGCGTCGACGGTCAGCGAGGTGGAGGAGGTCGGCTGCAGCACGATGCCCACCGAATAGCTCTTGGACTCCTCCGGCTTCAGGTCCTTGTTCGGGCGGGTGATGATGGCGACCGGCAGGGCGCCGCAATCGTCGTCCGTTGCACCGGGGGCCGGATTGCCGCCCGGGCAGCGCACAGGGTCGGCGGCATTGGAGAACGCTGCCAGGCCGCCATCGCCGTTTTCAGCCGGATTGGGGGCACGGAAGCCTTCTGCATAGCTGCCACGGAGCGCGATCCAGTCGGCCGGGGTCCACTTGATACCGACCTTGGGCGTGGCCTTGCCTTCGCCGCTTTCGTACTTGTCGTAGCGCATGGCGGCCGACAGTTCCAGCTGCTCCAGCACCGGCGCCGACAGTTCGACATAGCCGGCATACACGTTCTGGGTGCCGTCGTAGGCCGAGTAGCCCAGGCCGATGATGTCACCCTGGTCGGTGTAGGTCTGCGGGGTCAGGCTGTTGCTGGTCTTGCGCCACTCGGTGCCCATCGCCAGGCCCAGCGGGCCACCCTTCAGATCCATCAGGCTGCGCGACACGGTGAAGTCGAACATGTCCAGGCTGGACTTGGCGCGTGCACTGATCTGCGGCGAGATGTAGTCGTACAGTGCCTGCGAATTGAGGTTGGCATTGTCGCCGATGCGCCACACACCGCCGGCACAGTTCGGATTGCCCAGTGCGCACTGCACGGCACTGTAACGCAGGAAGCCGGTGCGCTTGTTGACCAGATCGGTGCCGGAGTGCAGGTAGGCGGTGTCGTAGCTCCAGTCGCCCCAGTTGCCCTTGATGCCGACCAGGAACCGGTTGAACTCGTTGGTGTTGTTGGTCACGCGCGGACCGACATCCCACGCCGAATAGCGCAGGCGCGAGGCCTGGCCCGGGATCGGATTGTCCGGATGGTTCGGGCCAAGCACCGTTGCCCCGTCGCCGCTGTTCGCGTTGACCGGGCCGCCGGGATAGCCCCAGCCGCCGGAGACACCCGACGGCGTGTTGCTGAAGGTCGTTTCCTTCTTCGAGTAGCCGATTTCGGTGTAGACCTCACCGCCCTCGCCAAAAGCGAAGCTTGCACGGCCGAACACGTTGACGTACTTCTCTTCCGGAGTGAGGTCACGATACAGCTGGTTCGGATCCCACAGGCACCCTTGGGCCTGTGCGGTGGCCTCGGTCTGGCCGGGGATCGTGGTCAGGCCGGCGCAGCCCGGCAGCGCGACCAGGAAGGCGGGATTGTCTTCATCTACATTGCGGTCGTCATACACCGCGCCGGTGGGGCCCACGCCGCCGCGGGTGCGCCCGGACAGGAAGGCGCCGCCCAGGAACTGGGCATTGTTGCCGTAGCCCCACGGACGGATATCGCCGGTGCCGATCCACTTGCGGTTCTTGCGGTCACTGATCTTGATGGCGTCGGTCTTGGCGACATCCAGGCTGAAGAACGCATTCCAGCCGTCGGTGGCCAGATCGCCGGTACCGGCGGTCAGGGTGGCCTTCTTGGCATTGCCGTCGCCATCACCGGAGGTGCCGTAGGAGGCACGCAGGATCGCGCCCTGGAAGTCGCTGCGCAGGATGATGTTGACCACGCCGGCGATGGCATCGGAACCATAGATCGCCGAGGCGCCGTCCTTCAGCACTTCCACGCGCTCGACGGCGTCGAGGGGAATGGTGCTGAGGTCGGTGAACACCTTCTGGCCGTCATCGGCCAGGCCGTAGGTGGCCATGCGGCGGCCGTTCAACAGCACCAGCGTCGAGCCGGCACCGAGGCCGCGCAGCGAAATGCCGGCGCCGCCACCGGCGAAGCCGTTGCCGAAGGTCTTGGGGATCGAACCTGAGCCGTCAGCGGTCAGGGTCTGCAGGTATTCGGCCACCGTGGTCTTGCCGGTGCGATCGATTTCCTGGCGGGTCACCACCTGCACCGGCGACGGTGTCTCGGTGTTGGTGCGCGGGATGTTCGAACCGGTGACCGTGATCCGGTCAAGGTTGGTGGCCTGTTCCTGTGCGAATGCAGAGGAGGAGGCCACGGCGCCGGCGAGCAGCAGGGCGCCACCGGTGAGGATATGGGTAATGGACGTTGCCAGGTGGTTGCGGCGGCGGCTGGCGGGCCGTTGGATCGGGTGTTTCACAGCTTCTCTCCTGACTGGAAAACTCGAGCATTGAGGGCTGTCTCCGGTGTGTCCCGGGACGCGTCAATCTAGGTTTCCGGCAGGTGACGGAGGTGTGAAGTTTTACTAAATTCGTAACGGTTTTCCAACGAAGTTCAAATAACCGGGCAGATTGGCCCTGTTCCGGCCCATTCACCGTTGTGGCCGGCCCGGCGCGCTGCCGGGCCGGCCTCTGACTCAGTGGGGCAGGGAGAACTGCACCGGCACCATGCCGATGGCCGGAACGGCCATGCCATCACGCTCGGCCGGCACGAAACGCCAGTGGCGCAGCACCTGCTGGCGCGCGGCCTGGTCCAGGCTGCGCGAGCCGCTGCTGCGTTCGATGCTGACATTCACCGGCTGGCCACTGGGGTCCACTTCCACCCGCAGCAGCACCGTGCCCTGCTCGTGGTTGCGCAGCGCCTGGATCGGGTAGCTGGGCGGCGGGTTGCTGCGGTACTGCAGCTGGGCACCGGCCAACGGCGTGGACGGGGCGATCGTCGGCGCCGTCTGCACCGCCGTCGGCTCGGCGGCCGGCAGGATGATGCCCTGGGCCTCCTCGACGGTGGCGGTAGGCGTCGGCAGCGGTGCGGGCACCGGCGTGGCCTGCCGCTTGTGCACCACCTCCACCTTTTCGGGTTCGGTCGGCAGCGGTACCGGCGGCTTGGGTTCTTCCTTAGGGATGAACCGGATCGTGGTCTGGTCGCGGGGAAGTGCGGTGACGGCCTGGTAGGTCGCCGGAATCAGCAACATCAGGAACGCAAGCAGATGCAGGGCGATGGCCGCACTCCAGGCGGCAACGCGGGCGGGATCGAAGTGCAGGGGTACTACGGGATACGTACGAACCATGGTCCACCTCCATGCCAGTGTTGAAGTCCTCAACGCACCAGGGCCGCCATCGGGGTTGCCGCACGCGGCTGGCAGTCAATCATTAGCGCGCCGCCTCCACCACTGCCTAGAGGCAGGGGCGGCAGCGTTGAGCTGGCCTTCATCTAGGCAGGCGCGCACGGCGGCGGCGGAAACGAAAACGGCGCCCCGCAGGGCGCCGTAGCAGGAAGCGGGCAGGGGCCTCAGCGGCCCAGTTCGAACACCACGTCCAGGTTCACCGAGACGGTCGACTCACCCGGGGCGACCGGAGTGGCCTTGTCCATGGCCATGCCGGCGGCCTGCGCACGCATCATCGGCATCGGGCGGAAACCGCCACCGGCGTTCTCGGAGATGCTGACAATGCGGCGCACCTGCAGGCCAAGCGACTTCGCATAGGTCTGGGCGCGGGCCTGGGCCTTCTTCAGTGCCGCCAGGCGGGCTTCGTCATAGACCGGTTCGGGCTGGTCGATCTCGAACTGCGGGCCGTTGATCTGGTTGGCGCCCTGCGCGGCCAGCGCGTCCAGCACCTTGCCGAGCTTGGCGATGTCGCGGACCTTCAGGCTGACGGTGTTGCTGGCCTGGTAGCCGGTGATCTTCGGTGCTTCGTTGTCGGCATAGCGGTACTGCGGGTTGAGGCTGACGCCGCTGGTCTGCACGTCGCGCTCGGCGATGCCGGCGGCCTTGATCGCGGCCAGTACCTTGTCCATCTGCTGGGCGTTCTGGCGCATGGCGCTGTTGCCGTCGGCGGCCTGGGTGACCACGCCGGCCGACAGGGTGGCGACGTCCGGCACGCGGGTGGCTTCGGCGTTGGCCGAGATGTTCAGCAGCGTGCCTTCGGCCGCTGCGGCGATCGACGGCGACGACGGGTCGGCATGGGCGGTCATCGAAGCTCCAAGAGCGAGGGACAGGGCAAGCAGCAGCGGGGTGGCGGTGCGGCGCATGGGATCTCCTTGTTGTGGCGGTGAGGGTGGTGTCGTAGCGATGAACGCGCTGTGAGTCCGTTCGGGGTTGCAGGCGCCGGGGAAGGATTGTCCGACGATTCAGGTACCGGCGTCAGGTTATGCTGTGTCGATGCTCTATCTTGCTTCCCGCTCCCCCCGACGCAACCAGCTGCTGGCCCGACTCGGACGCCCTTTCCAGGCCTTGGACCTGGAGGTCGTCGAGCAGCGCGCGGCCTCTGAAAGTGCCCAGGACTATGTCTGCCGGGTCGCCGCCGACAAGGCGCGCGCTGGCCTGGCGCGGGTGCTGGCCGATGACCCGCAGGCGCGGGTGCTGGGCTCGGATACCGAAGTGGTGCTCGATGGCGACGTATTCGGCAAGCCGGCCGACGCCGCCGACGCGCGGGCGATGCTGGCGCGGCTGGCCGGGCGCACCCATCAGGTGATGACCGCCGTGGTGGTGGTGGACGCGCAGGGGCTGGACAGCGAACTTGTCGTTTCCGAGGTTACCTTCGCCGCGATCGATGCGGCCGACATCGCCGCCTACGTCGCCACCGGCGAGCCGCTGGACAAAGCGGGCGCCTATGCCATCCAGGGCGGCGCCGAGCGCTGGATCGAACATCTTTCCGGCAGCTACTCCGGTGTCATGGGGCTGCCGTTGCTGCATACCGATCGTCTGCTGGCCCGCTGCGGCGTGCTGGCCCCAACTGCTGATGCCGCCAGGGAGGCTGCCGATGTCTGAGGAAATCCTGGTCAATGTGACCCCGCGCGAAACCCGGGTCGCGGTGATCGAGAACGGCATGCTGCAGGAACTGCACATCGAGCGCGGTTGGCGCCGGGGTGTGGTCGGCAACATCTACAAGGGCAAGGTGCAACGGGTCATGCCGGGCATGCAGGCGGCATTCGTCGAAGTGGGGCTGGAGCGCGCTGCGTTCCTGCACGCCAACGACGTGGTGCGGCCGGCGCCGGTGGCCAGTGCCGACACCGAGAACACGACCCTGCCGCCGCCGTCCAGCGTGCCGATCGTGGAGCTGCTGCGCGACGGCCAGGACATCGTGGTGCAGGTGGTGAAGGATCCGATCGGGACCAAGGGCGCACGCCTGACCACCCAGATCAGCATTCCCTCGCGCTACATGGTGCTGCTGCCGCAGTCCAAGGTGGTGGGAGTGTCGGCGCGCATCGAGGACGAAGGCGAGCGCGCACGGCTGAAGGCGCTGGTGACCGAGCTGTCGGCCCAGCACGGCGGCTACGGCTATATCGTGCGCACCAATGCCGAGGGCCAGCCGGCCGAGGCCATCGCCGAAGACATCGCCTACCTGTCTCGGGTGTGGAACGTGGTCGAACGCCGCGGCCGCGAGGCGGCGTCGTGCAGCAACATCTACGAAGACCTGAGCCTGCCGCTGCGCTCGGTGCGCGACCTGATCCGCAAGGACGTGGACAAGGTGAAAGTGGACTCGAAGGAGACCTTCGCCCAGCTGCAGGCCTTCGTGGCCAAGTACATGCCGGTGCTGGCAGAGAAGATCGAGCTGTACAGCGGCGATCGCCCGATCTTCGACATGTTCGGGGTCGAGGACGAGATCGGCCGTGCGCTGGACAAGCAGGTGCCGCTGAAGTCCGGTGGCTACCTGGTGATCGACCAGACCGAGGCGATGACCACCATCGACGTCAACACCGGCTCGTTCCTGGGCCAGCGCAACCTGGAAGAGACGGTGTTCCGCACCAACCTGGAGGCCGCGCAGGCGGTGGCCAGGCAGCTGCGCCTGCGCAACCTGGGCGGCATCATCATCATCGACTTCATCGACATGGATGACGCCGAGCATCGCCGCCAGGTGCTGCGTACCCTGGAGAAGGCGCTGGCCCGCGACCACGCCAAGACCACGGTGTACGACTTCTCGCCGCTGGGTCTTGTGGAGATGACCCGCAAGCGCACGGTGGAAAGCCTGGAGCGCCAGCTGTCGGAGACCTGCCCGCAGTGCAGTGGCCGCGGCACCATCAAGACCACCGAAACGGTGACCTATGAAATCTTCCGCGAGATCACCCGTGCGGTGCGCCAGTTCGATGCCGCGCGCCTGCTGGTGATCGCCTCCAGCAAGGTGGTGGCGCGGATCACCGATGAGGAATCCACGGCCGTGGCCGAGCTGGAGGAGTTCCTCGGCAAGAGCATCCGCTTCCAGGCGGATGAGCAGTACCTGCAGGAGCAGTTCGATGTTGTTCTGCTCTGATCCAGGCCGACTGTTTCCCTTCGGTGGCCGATGAGCGCGCCGCCGCGCCTGCGACTGCGAAGGATCCGCCGTCATTTCATCGCCGCATGCGCGGTCGGCCTGGTCGGGCTTGCTCTGCTGGTCGGCACCCTCAGCCAGCTGCTGCCGCTGGCTGAGCGCCATCCGGACAGGATCGCGGCCTGGCTGAGCGCGCGCGCCGGGCAACCGGTGCGCTTCGAGCGCCTGGATACCACCTGGACCCGACGCGGTCCACTGTTGCAGTTGAAGGGCCTGCGCATCGGCGCGGGCCAGGGCCTGGCCATCGGCGAAGCCGAAGTGCTGGTGTCGATGTACAGCGGCCTGTTGCCGGGCCGCTCGCTGACCGAACTGCGCCTGCGCGGCCTGGCGCTGGATCTGCAGCAGGCTGCCGATGGCCGCTGGTCGGTGCGTGGCCTGCCGCAATCCAGTGCAGGCGGCGATCCACTGGATGCGTTGCGCCGGCTGGGCGAACTGCAGGTGATAGGCGGCCGCCTGGGCGTGCATGCACCTGCGCTGGGCGTCGACGCCAACCTGCCACGCATCGATCTGCGCCTGCGCGTGGATGGCGACCGCCTGCGGGTGGGCGTGCGTGCCTGGGCACAGACCGACGCCTTGCCGCTGACCGCGGTGCTGGACCTGGATCGCCAGCGCGGCAACGGCCAGGCCTGGCTGGGTGCCGATCCGGTTGATTTCCGCGCCTGGTCGCCGTTGCTGGCTGCCGGTGGCATGCGCCTGCGCGAGGGCAAGGGCGAGCTCAACCTGTGGCTGACCCTGCGAGATTTCGCGCCGGTGGCGCTGACCACCGATTCGGACCTGCGCGATCTGCGTATCGAAGGCGCGCCGATGCCCGGCATCGCGCGTCCGCAGATGCAGCTGCAACGATTGCAGGCGCGCCTGCGCTGGCAGCGGACGGCAGACGGTTGGGCGCTGCAGGTGCCGCGCCTGCGCCTGCAGGCCGATGGCAACCAGCAGCAGCTGGACGGCCTGCACGTGCGGATGGGCAAGCAGATGCAGGTGCAGGCCGGGGCGACGCAGGCGGGTACCGCGCTGCGCGCGCTGGCCCTCAGCGACCGGCTGGATGCGGGCCTGCGCCATTGGCTGTACCTGGCCAAGCCGCAGCTGGACGTGGCGCAGCTGCAGGTGCGCGGTCAGCAGGATGGCCCGTTGTGGGTACAGGGCGAACTGCAGTCGCTGGGCTTCGCCAGCGTGGGCAACTCGCCGGGCCTGCGTGGCCTGGGCGGCCGCTTCGAGGGTGATGCCGACGGCTTCAGCCTGCAGCTGCAGCCACAACGCCAGCTGCAGTTCGATTGGCCGACCGGTTTCGGCGTGCGCCATGACCTGCACCTGGCCGGGCAGATCGTCGGTTGGCGCGACGAGGGCGGTGGCTGGCGCATCGGCACCCCGGCGATGCGCGTGGAAGGCACCGACTACGCCGCCGACGTGCGCGGTGGGCTCTGGTTCCAGGGCGATGGCACCCGGCCGTGGATGCAGCTGGCGGCCAAGCTGGACGACGTGCCGATGACCGCCGCCAAGCGTTTCTGGATCCATTCCAAAATGAGCAAGGGCGCCACCGACTGGCTGGACATGGCCTTGGCCGGTGGCCAGGTGCGCAACGGCATCGGCCTGGTCAGTGGTGACCTGGACGACTGGCCGTTCGACAACAACGATGGCCGCTTCGAGGCCACCGGCCACATCACCAACGGTGACATCCGCTTCCAGCACGATTGGCCGTTGATGGGCCAGGTGGATGCCGATGTCGCCTTCATCGGCCCCGGCTTCCACATGCAGGGCCGCGGCGATCTGGCCGGCGTAGCGGTACAGAAGTTCGAAGCCGGCATCCAGGACTTCGGCCAGCAGCCGCTGTATGTGCGCGCCGACAGTCAGGGCGATGCCGGCAAGCTGCTGGCAATGCTGCGGCAGAGCCCGCTGCACAAGGAATACGGCGACACCCTGGACAACCTCGCGGCAAGTGGCCCGGCCAATGTGCATTTCGACCTGCTGCAGCCGCTGCACCATGACCAGGGCGGCGGTCACCTGCAGGGCACGGTGGACCTGGCGGGGCTGAAGCTGGTCGACAAGCGCTTCCAGCTGGAGTTCGACAACATGCGCGGGCAGGCCCGCTACAGCAACGCCGGCTTCGCCGCCGAGGAACTGGCGGTGCGCCACCTTGGCCAGGACGGCCGACTGAGCCTGCGCGCCGGTGGCTTCGTGCGTGACCCCAAGCTGGCCTTCGAATCGGAACTGGCCGCCACGCTCGACGCGGGCGTGCTGATCGACCGCGCACCGGAAATGGCCTGGCTGAAGCCCTACATCAATGGCACCTCGCCGTGGACCATCGCGGTGAACCTGCCGAAGGTCGCGCCGGGTGCGCCTGCGCCACCAAGTGAGCTGCGCCTGCGCTCGGACCTGGTGGGCACCCGCCTGGACCTGCCGGCACCGCTGCAGAAGCCGGCCAGCGAGCCGCTGCCGACCACCGTGGCCGCGCAGTTGCCGATGGGCGCTGGCCGCATCGACGTGGCATTCGGCCAGCGTCTGGCGCTGGCCGCGCGCAGCCACAACAACCAGACCGGCGTGCAGGTCACCCTGGGCAGCGACCGTGTTGACCGCGAACCGCCGCCCAGCGGGCTGACCATCAATGGCCGCAGCCCGACGCTGGATGCGCTGGAATGGATCGGCCTGGCCCGTGGCGCCGGTGGCGATGGCGATCCGATGCCGCTGCGCGCAGTGGACGTGCAGGTCGGCCAGCTGATGCTGATCGGCGGCGTGTTCGAGCAGACCCGCCTGCAGCTGCACCCCGGCCCGCAGGCGCTGGACGTGCGCCTGGATGGCCCCTCGCTGGCCGGCAGGTTGAACGTACCCAACGCCGATGGCGGCACCATCAGCGGCCAGCTCGATCGCGTGTATTGGCAATCATTGCCGACCCTTGCCGGAGCCACCGCGGCACCGGCGCGGGTGCAGGCCGGTGCCGACGACATGGACCCGGCCAAACTGCCGCCGTTCGCGCTGGACATCGCCGATCTGAAGTTCGGCAAGGTCGTGCTGGGCCAGGCAGTGCTGCGCACGCGGCCGATCGCCAATGGCCTGAGCGTGGAAGAACTGCGCTTCCGTGCCCCCAGCCAGGAGATCGACATCCGTGGTCGTTGGCTCGGCAAGGGCGGCGGCTCGCGCACCGCGCTTGATGCGCAGGTGCGCAGTGAAGACCTCGGCGGCTTGCTGCAGAACCTCGATTACGGCGGCCAGCTGCGCGGCGGCTCCGGCCATGCCCAGCTGCAGGCGTCGTGGCCCGGTGGTCCGTCGGACTTCCAGCTGGGCAACCTGCAGGGCCAGCTTGATGTGAATGCCCGCAATGGCCAGCTGCTGGAGCTGGAACCGGGTGCCGGCCGCGTGCTGGGCCTGCTCAGCGTCGCCCAGCTGCCGCGGCGGCTGATGTTCGACTTCCGCGATTTCTTCTCCAAGGGCTTCGCGTTCAACCAGGTCGAGGGCAGCGTGCAGTTCGGCGACGGCGTGGCGCGTACCGACAAGGTGCTGATCGAAGGGCCGGCAGCGAACATCACCATCCGTGGCGAGGCCGATCTGCGAAAACAGCAGTTCGACCAGACCATCGACGTCAACCCGCGCGCGGGCAACCTGCTGACCGTGGTCGGCGCGGTGGCCGGCGGCCCGGTAGGCGCGGCGCTGGGCGCCGCCACCAATGCGGTATTGTCCAAGCCACTGGGCGAGATCGGCGCCCGCACCTACAAGGTGACCGGCCCGTGGAAGGAGCCCAAGGTGGAAGTGATCGAGCGCAGCCGCGAACGCGCGCCAGCGCCGGCACCGCCGTCGCGCATACAACCATTGCCGGCCGTACCGCCGACCGTCACCGAACCGCCGCCGCGCTGAGCCCGGCGTCCCCGTTTCCCCCGGCGGACTTGCCTGGCCGCCTTCACACCCCCAGATCGAGACCATGACTGACAACGCCCTGACGCTTGCCCAAGATCGCCTGTTGCGCCCCGGTGGCCTGGATACCGCCGGCCTGGAGCGCACCTTCGGCCAACTGCTCGGCCCCGGTGTGGACTTCGGCGACCTGTACTTCCAGCACGCCCGGCGCGAAAGCTGGAGCGTGGAAGACGGCATCGTCAAGGACGGCGCCCATTCCATCGAGCAGGGCGTGGGCGTGCGCGCGATTGCGGGCGAGAAGACCGGCTTTGCCTATTCCGACGACATCCACGCCGGTGCACTGCTGGCGGCGGCGCAGTCGGCACGCGCGATCTCGCGCGAAGGTGGCGCACAGACCGGACGCTCGCTGCTGCGCGGCGATGCGCGCGTGCTGTATCCGGCGCTGGACCCGATCGACGGCATCGGCAACGAAGCCAAGGTCGAGGTGCTCAAGCGCCTGGACGGTTACCTGCGCGCGGCCGACCCGCGCGTGAAGCAGGTGATGGTCAGCCTGTCCGGTGGCGTCGATACCGTGCTGGTTGCCCGCACCGATGGTGTGCTGGGCGCCGACGTGCGCCCGCTGGTGCGGTTGAACGTACAGGTGATCGTTGAACAGAACGGCCGCCGCGAGTCGGGTTACTCCGGCGGCGGTGGTCGCTACGGCTATGAAGTGCTGTTTGCCGATGGCCGCCCGGAAGCCTTCGCCCGCGAAGCGCTGCGACAGGCATTGGTGAACCTGGAGGCGGTGCCGGCACCGGCCGGGGTGATGCCGGTGGTGCTGGGGCCGGGCTGGCCGGGCGTGCTGCTGCACGAGGCGGTCGGCCATGGCCTGGAAGGTGACTTCAACCGCAAGGGCACCAGTGTCTACGCCGGCAGGATCGGCGAGCGCGTGGCCGCCCCGGGCGTGACCATCGTCGACGACGGCACCCTGGATGGGCGGCGTGGTTCACTCAACATCGATGACGAAGGCCATCCGACCCAGTGCACCACGCTGATCGAGGACGGCATCCTGGTCGGCTACATGCAGGACAGCCTCAACGCGCGGCTGATGGGCGTGGCGCCGACCGGCAACGGCCGTCGCGAATCGTTCGCGCACATGACCATGCCGCGCATGACCAACACCTACATGCGCGCCGGCCAGCACGATCCGCAGGAAATGATCCGTTCGGTGAAGAAGGGCCTGTACGCGGTCAATTTCGGTGGCGGCCAGGTCGACATCACCAGCGGCAAGTACGTGTTCTCGGCCACCGAGGCCTACCTGATCGAGGATGGCCGGATCACCGCTCCGGTGAAGGGCGCGACCCTGATCGGCAACGGACCGGAAACCATGCAGAAGGTGCGCATGGTCGGCAACGACCTGGCCCTGGACGAGGGCGTGGGCATCTGCGGCAAGGACGGGCAGAGCGTGCCGGTCGGTGTCGGCCAGCCTTCGCTGCTGATCGAGGGCATCACCGTCGGCGGTACCCAGGCCTGAGCACGGCGATGGCCACAGCCACCGCCATGCCCGAGGAGGACTCAGTCCTCGTCGGCGTCGTCGACCGGCGCGTCCGCCTCGACATCCTCACCGGATGCCTTCAGGCCCAGCGCGGCCGGCAGCATCAGCGCGCGCAGCACCTGGAAGATTTCGCGGTAGGCGCGCGGCGGCTTGTTCTTGGCCTTTTCGGCCTGGGCGTTGCGCACCAGCGTGCGCAGCTGCTGGCGGTCGGCCTGCGGGTAATCGTTGAGCAGTGCGGCCAGCGCGGTGTCACCCTCGTTCATCAGGCGTTCGCGCCAGTCTTCGGCACGGTGCATCATCGCCACTTCGCGGCGACCGGTGTCGCTGTTGGCGTCCAGCGCATCGCGGATCGCGTCCAGCGCGGCATCGTCCTCGCGGCGCATGTGCTTGGCCAGGAACGCCAGCTGCCGCTTGTGCGCGATATGGGCGGTGATCCGCTTGCACTCGGCGATGTGCGGCAGCAGGTCCTCCGGGATCGGCAGGCGCGCCAGCTGGGCCGGGGTCAGCGACACCAGCTTCTCGCCCAGGGCCAGGACGTCGAGCGCATCGCGCCGGTTCTGGCTGCGGCTCTTGTCGTGGAATTCACCGGTTTCTTCGTCGCGTCCGCGCATCGTCCATACCTGATTTCAAAAAAAGTCGCCCGGCGTGATGCCGGGCCCAACCCGCACAGGATAAAGCATTGAACGTGATCGCCCCTGAAGTTGCCGTCGGCGACGACAGCCCGGCCCGGCTGGAACGGCTGGCCGACATCTCCCAGCAGCTGCTGCAGCGTGCCCGCGCGCTGGGCGCCAGCCAGGCCGAGGTCAGCTGCAGCGAAGACCGCGGGCTGGAGGTCAATGTCCGTCTCGGCGAGGTCGAGACCGTGCAGTCCACCCGTGACCGCGGCATTGCCGTGACCGTCTACTTCGGCCAGCGCAAGGGCAGTGCCAGCACCGCCGACCTGCATGAGGCCAGCCTGCTGGCCACTGTCGGGCAGGCCTGCGCGATCGCCCGCCATACCGAGGACGACCCGGCCGCCGGCCTGGCCGAGGCCGGGTTGATGGCCCGCGACTTCCCCGAACTGGACGGCTGGCACCCCTGGGAGCTGCAGGCCGACGAGGCGGTGGACCTGGCACTGGCCTGCGAGGCAGCGGGCCGCGAAGCCGATGCGCAGATCCGCAATTCCGATGGCGCCTCGGTGTCGAGCATGCAGAGCGTGTCGGTTTACGCCAATTCGCACGGGTTCATCGGCCGCGAGCGTGGTACCCACCACTCGATCGGCTGTGCGCTGATCGCCGGCACCGGCGACGGCATGCAGCGCGACGGCTGGTACACCGGCGCACTGGCCCGCGAGGACCTGGAAGATCCAGCCAGCGTCGGTCGCCGCGCCGCCGAGCGCACGGTTGCCCGCCTGCAGCCACGTTCGCTGCCGACCGGCAGCATGCCGGTGCTGTACGCGCCGGAAGTGGCGCGCAGCCTGGTGGGCCATCTGCTGTCGGCGGTGTCCGGCGGCGCACTGTACCGCCAGGCCAGCTTCCTGCTGAACAGTGTCGACCAGCAGCTGTTCCCCGACTGGATGCAGATCGAGGAGCTGCCGCACCTGCGCCGCGGCCTGCGCTCGGCCGCCTTCGACGGTGACGGTGTGGCCACGCGCGCGTCGGCCCTGGTCCGCGACGGCGTGCTGCAGCGTTACGTGCTGGGCAGCTATTCGGCACGCAAGCTGGGCCTGCAGACCACCGCCAATGCCGGCGGCGTGCACAACCTGCAGCTGGCGGCCAATGCCGGTTCGCTGCAGGAGATCGCCGCGCAGATGGGCAACGGCCTGCTGGTGACCGAGCTGATGGGGCAGGGGGTGAACGGGGTGACCGGCGACTACTCGCGCGGCGCCGGCGGCTTCCGCGTGGAGAACGGCCAGATCCAGTATCCGGTGGACGGCATCACCATCGCCGGCAACCTGCGCGACATGTTCATGGCCATTGAGGCGGTTGGCAGCGACGTCGATCCGCGCTCGCATATCCGCACCGGCTCGATCCTGGTGGGACGGATGACGATCGCCGGCAATGATTGATGCCATTGATGGCGTAAGCTAGGCCCGCCTGACGCGACCGGCTTGCCGCCGGTCGGTCAAGACCACCCAATAAAAAGGAGTTTTGTCGTGAGCGAATTCGAGAACGTCCCGGCGGCGACCAGCGTACCGGCCGACCAGCGCACCATGGCCCTGGCGGCGCATCTGCTGGGCATCTTCACCGGTTTCATCGGCGCACTGGTCATCTGGCTGATCAACAAGGATGACGCCAGCAAGGCCTTCGTCACCGACCAGTCGAAGGAGGCGCTGAACTTCCAGATCACCGTCGCCATCGCGATGTTCGCCTGCATCATCCTGACCTTCGTGGTCATCGGCGCGTTCCTGGCGCCGATCGTCGGCCTGCTCAGCCTGGTCTTCAGCATCATCGCTGCGGTGAAGGCGAACAACGGCGAAGCCTACCGTTACCCGTTCGCACTGCGCCTGATCAAGTAAGACAGGCTGTAAGCGGATACGAAAACGCCCGGCACTGCCGGGCGTTTTTTGTTGGTGGCGGCACGCTGCCTCAGTGGTCGCGTTCCACCGCCAGCGTGGCCAGCGCGCGCAGCGCATCGGCTTCTTCGTGATAGCCCGCCAGCGCCTGCTGCATGTGCGCGGACAGTTCGCGCAGCTGCGCCTTGGCCCCGTCCATGCCGAGCAGGGCAGGGAAGGTGCTCTTGTCCTGGGCCTGGTCCTTGCCGGCGGTCTTGCCCAGCTGCTCGGAATTGGCTTCGACATCGAGGATGTCATCGCGGACCTGGAAGGCCAGGCCGAGCGCATCGGCGAAACCGTCGAGCTGGGCCAGCACGGGTTCGGGCGCTTCACCGCACAGCGCGCCCATGCGCACGGCAGCGCGGATCAGCGCACCGGTCTTCAGCGCATGCATGCGGGTGAGGGCTGCCAGCGACTGCTGCTGGCCGGTGGCATCGATGTCCAGCGCCTGGCCACCGCACATGCCGGCCGCGCCGGAGGCATGAGCCAGGGTCTGCAGGCACGCCACGCGCAATGCCGCCGGCAGCGGCGCATCGGCCAGCAGACCGAACGCACGGGTCTGCAGTGCGTCACCGGCGAGGATCGCGGTGGCTTCGTCGAAGGCAATGTGGGTGGTGGGCTTGCCACGGCGCAGGGCGTCGTCGTCCATGGCCGGCAGGTCGTCGTGCACCAGCGAGTAGGCGTGGATCAGCTCCACCGCCATCGCTGCGGCATCAAGCTTGTCCAGCGGGGCGCCGAACACCTGGCCGGCGGCATAGACCAGCAAGGGGCGCATGCGCTTGCCGCCACCAAGTACGGAATAGCGCATCGCCTGGTGCAGCCGTTGCGGCGCATCGGCGGGTGAGGGCAGGGCGGCGTCGAGCTGGCTTTCGATACGGTCGCGCCAGCGCGCGAACAACGCCTCAGCCGTCATGGCTGGGCGGATCGAAGGGTTCGGCGGTTTCGGGCTGGGCCGGATCGCTGAGCAGGCGCACGCGCAGTTCGGCCTGCTCCAGCGCCTGCTGGCACTGGCGGTACAGACCGACACCACGTTCATAAGCACTGAGCGACGCTTCCAGGCTCAGCTCGCCGGTTTCCATCTGCTCCACCAGTTGTTCCAGCGATTCGAGCGACTGCTCGAACTGGGCGACCGGGGAGGCGTTTTCGGGGGACTTCTTGGCCATGCGACAAGTGTGGACGGCGCGCGCGCGAGGGTCAATTCACCAGCCGCCCGGATGCCACTGCAACTGTGCATTGTGTGCCTGCAGCCAGGCCTGCAGCGGTGCGGAAACAACCACGTCGGCGGCCGCCAGCAGCTGCTCTCGGTCGAACAGCAGGGGCAGCTGCGCGCGTCGCCAGGGCGCCAAATGTTCGCGCTGCAGGCAGTCCTTCAGCGCGGATGAATGCGTGCGGCCGGGCAGCACGATGCGTTCGCCCCCTTGGCGGGCGCGCAGTTGCAGCGGGTGTTCGAAGCCGTCCGCGCCGAGCAGGCGCAGCTGGCCGCCGTCGGGCAGCTGCAGCGGCGCGCGGCCGTCCCACGCCGCCTGCCAGTCCTTCGGCAGAGAAGGCAGCTCTGCCGGCAGCAGGTAGGCGTGCTGGCGCCACTGGCGGATGGCGTGCTGTTGCCAACGCACCTGCGATTGCCGATCGGCGCCGGCAACCATCAATTCGTTCTGTGCCTGCCGCAGTACGTGCGCCGGCAGCGGCGCTGCGTTGTGCTGGCGTACCCACGCACGCAGCACGCGCGCAGCACGTTCCGGGGCAACCTGGCGCAGCAGCTCCAGCGACAGTACCCGTGGTGCCACTTCCAGGTGAGCGAGCAGCTCGGCATCTTCTTCGTCGAGCAGCGCGCGGGTCTGCGCGCTATGCGCGGCGCTGCCCGCCAATGCGGCAGCGGCGTGTGGCCAGCGCTGGCGCAGCAGTGGCAGCACCCGCAGACGCAGGAAATTGCGGTCGGCGTGGTCGTCGCCGTTGCTGGGGTCTTCGATCCACTGCAGGCCGTGTGCGGTGGCGTAGGCCTGCAGCCCGCTGCGAGGCACAGCGAGCAACGGCCGCCACAGTCGCTGTCCGTCGAGCTGGCTGTCAGCGGTCATCGCCGCCAACCCATCGATGCCCGAGCCGCGCAGCGCGCGCAGCAGGAAGGTCTCGGCCTGGTCGTCCTGGTGCTGGGCCAGCACCAGGGTTTCCGCAACCTGCAACTCGGCGGTGAATGCCGCACGGCGTGCCAGCCGGGCGGCACCTTCGATGCCATGCCCGCCCTCACGCGTGACCTGCACGTGGTGCACGGCCAGCTCGATGCCCAGCGCAGCACATTGCTGCTGGCAGTGGCGCACCCAGTCATCGGCAGCGGGTTGCAGGCCGTGGTGTACATGGATGGCGCGCAAGGGCGTGCCGGCGGCCTGCGCCGATCGCCACAGCCAGTGCAGCAGCACGGTCGAATCCAGGCCGCCGCTGTAGCCGACCAGCAGGGGTGCATCCAGCGGAATGAGGGTCGGGAAGGCGGTCACGGCGGCAAGTATAGGGTGGGTGGGTGAGCCGGCAGGGCTACGCCCTGCACCTGCCGACGCCAGGGCAACGGCAACGGCAACGGCAACGGCCAAAGCAACAGCGGGCTATCCGTGGGATGGCGGGGTGGGTCCGGTTGCGGGGGACGCCGTAAACCCATCCATGGGGGCTTGGCCGCGGCATCCATGCCGCGGACACCCCCGCAACCGGACCC